>CAVZRP010000001.1:0-320127 GCA_963777765.1 uncultured Alphaproteobacteria bacterium
TTGCCGCAAGCCTGTCGCAGATTGGCTTTTCGCAGAACGGAACGGTCTTTGATCCCTCCGTCCTGACCGACGAACAGCGCAGCGGTCTTGCGAAAGGGGCCCAGTTTGCTCTGCATCTGATGGATGTCAGTTCGCAAACGGCAGGCGTCGGCGTGAACGGCTGGCGGTGGAGCCCCAAGTCCGGGATCATGGGGACCGACTATCTGTTCCGTGCGGCTTTCGCCAAGTGGTATACCGGGGGCAATGCGCCGTCCGAGGCCATCTACATGGACGCCCGGACGGACAACACCGGCGCGCCGCTTGATGGATCGAAGCGCTATGTCATCCGGTTTGAAAAGGGGCAGGAACCCAAGGTCGACGCCTTCTGGTCGATCTCGATGTATCACATCGCGGATGGCTCGTTTGTCGAAAATCCGATCAAGCGCTACTCCATCGGGGACAGGACGCGTGGATTGACGCGTGCCGCTGACGGATCGTTGACGATCTTCGTTCAACACGACGCACCTGAAAGCGCGGAAGCCAAGGCAAACTGGCTCCCCGCGCCAACCGACCGGTTTTACTTGAATCTGAGACTTTACGGTCCCGATCGCGGCCTGCCCGACGGCACATGGGCGCCGCCGCCTGTCATGCTTGTCGATTGATCGTCCCTCAGCGAGACAGACGGAGATGCAGAATGCCATTTAAAGCAAAGCACTTTTTCTCTGCCATTGCAGTCAGTCTGAGTGCCCTCCTGCCGCAGGGCGGCATCGCTCAGACCAGTGACGGCACAGTCCTGCCGTTTCCGCCGGTCCCCTCGGCCAGCGTGGCGGGCCCGACACTTGGCGACATCGGTCCACAAGCGGCGCGCCGAGCCAAACCACCTGCCCGCCGATGCACCGAACATTCTCATCATTCTGATGGATGATGTGGGCTTCGGGCAGGCCGACACCTTTGGCGGCGACATTCGCACTCCGACGCTGACCGAACTTGCCAATGATGGCATCGCGTTCAACGACTTCAACACGACGGCGATTTGCTCGCCGACCCGCGCCGCGCTGCTGACAGGGCGGAACCAGCATCGCGTGGGGTCTGGGACGATCGCCGAGCGGGCGGTGGATTGGGACGGCTATGTGGGGGTGATCCCCAAGACCTCGGCGACGATCGCCGAAGTGCTGAAGGACTACGGCTACTCCACCGCCGCGTTCGGCAAATGGCACAACACTCCGGCAACTGAGACGACGGCGATGGGTCCGTTCGATCGCTGGCCGACAGGCTATGGCTTCGAGCATTTCTACGGCTTTCTTGCGGGCGAGACGTCGCAGTGGGAACCTCGGCTGGTCGAGAACACCAACACCATCGAGCCGCCGCATGACCCGTCCTACCACCTGACGCGCGATCTGGCGGATCAGGCGATCACCTGGCTGCGCCAGCATCGCAGTTTCGCGCCGGACAAGCCGTTCCTGATGTATTGGGCGCCCGGCGCCGGGCACGGGCCGCACCAGATCTTCAAGGAAAATGCCGACGCCTATGCGGGCAAGTTCGACGACGGCTGGGATGCGATGCGCGAACGGGTTTACGCACGGCAGAAGGCGCTTGGCTGGATACCGGCCGATACCGATGCTCAACGCCGCGCGCCCGAGGGCATCCTGCCGTGGGACGCCATTCCGCAGGACCAGCGCAAGTTCCAGACGCGGTTGATGGAGCTTTTCGCCGGCTTCGTCGAGGATGCCGATGTTCAGGCAGGCCGGATCATCGCCGAGCTTGACCGCGAGGGACAGCGCGACAATACGCTCGTCTTCTACATCTTCGGCGACAACGGCGCGTCGGCCGAGGGCCAGAACGGCACGATCAGCGAACTTCTGGCGCAGAACAACATCCCGAGCACGGTCGAGCAGCAGATCAAGGCGCTGGAGGGGCTCGGCGGGCTCGACGTGCTCGGCTCGCCCCGGACCGACAACATGTACAACGCGGGTTCGCCTGGGCGGGCAACACGCCGTTCAAGTACACCAAGCTGATCGCCTCGCGATTTCGGCGGCACGCGCAACCCGATGGTGGTCTCCTGGCCCGCGAAGATCGCGCATGACAGCGTGCCGCGCTCGCAGTTCCACCACGTCAACGACATCGCGCCGACGATCTACGAGATCCTCGGCATCACGCCGCCGCAGGTGGTGAACGGCCAGCCGCAGGACCCGATCGACGGCGTCAGCCTGGCCTACACCTTCGCCGATCCGACGGCGCCCGGACGCAAGACCGAGCAGTATTTCGAGAACTCGGGCAGCCGTGCGCTCTACAAGGACGGCTGGGTCGCCGCCGCCTTCGGGCCGCTGACGCCCTGGGCGACGGCCGGTGTGGACTATGCCGCGTGGGATTCGACAAGGACCCATGGACGCTCTACAACGTCGACCAAGGACTTCAGCGAGGCGCACGACCTGTCGGCCGAGGAGCCCGAGCGGCTGGCGGCGATGAAGGAGCGGTTCCTCGAGGTGGCCGAGGAGAACAAGGTCTTCCCGGTTGGCGCGGGCTCTGGTTGCGCATTCATCCCGAGGACCGGGTGGCGACGCCCTATACCTCGTGGACCTTCGACGAAACCTCGATGCGGATGCCCGAGTTCACCGCGCCGGGCCTTGGCCGCCAGTCGACGCTGTCAGCATCGATGCCGATGTGCCCGAGACCGCGTCGGGCGTGCTCTACGCGCTTGGCGGGGCCAGCGGCGGGCTGACGCTCTACATGGACAAGGGCGAACTCGTCTATGAATACAACATGCTGATCCTGCAGCGCACCGATATCCGCGCGGCGTCGCACCGATTGCCGCCGGGACGTCACAGGATCGACGTCGAGACAACCATCGCCAAACCGGGCGCGCCTGCCGAGGTCGTGCTTCGGGTTGACGAGGTGGAGGTCGGGCGCGGCACGGTTCCCCTCACCGTGCCCGCCGCCTTCACCGCATCCGAAACCTTCGACGTGGGCATCGACCTCGGCTCGCCGGTGGCGCTGGCCTACGACGAGCGTCGGCCCTTCGCCTTCGAAGGCACGGTCAACGAGATGAAGGTGCACCTGAAATGACACGCAGCGGGCCGCGCCTGCTGGACCGCGGCGGCAAGTTTGGGCTGGGGCTGTCTTGCCCCGCCGCTGCCCAGCAGTCGCTGGACCAGGCGGCCAGCGATCCGACGGCGTCGCTGATGTCGTTCCAGTTGCAGGGCTACTACACGCCCGAACCTGCACAACGCCGACGGCTCGGCGAGCCTGCTTCAGTTCCGGGCGGCGATCCCGTTCGAGATCGGCGGGCTCAGCAACATCGCCCGTGTGACGCTGCCCTATGTCACCCACAGCGCCTCGGGCGAAACCGGCCTGAGCGACACGACGCTGTTCGACCTTGTCACCTTCACGCGGCCCTGGGGCAGGTTCGGCGTCGGCGCGGTGGCGCTGCTGCCAACAGGCAGCGAGGGCGTGGGGGCGGCCAGTGGGCGCTTGGCCCGGCGATGGGATTTACCGTCCAGCAGGGGCCGCTGCTCTGGGGCGTGTTCAACCAGAACCTGTTCACGGTGGCCGAGCGGTTCGACGGACCGGATGTCAACGTCTCCACCCTCCAGCCGATCGTGAATTACTCGCTGGGGAACGGCTGGTCGGTCGGCACGTCCGAGATGAACTTCGTCTACGACTGGGAGCGGGACAAGTTCACCTCGATCCCGCTGGGCGTGAAGCTGGCAAAGCTGGTGCGCTTCGGCAAGACGCCAGTCCAGTTCCAGGTGAACTACGAGCACAACTTCTACGACGACGGGATCGCCCCGGCGGACACGGTGGGCATGACGGTCAAGCTTCTGCTTCCGACGGGTTGAAGGAGATCTTTCGATGACATTTCGTGATCTTGTGCGCCGGGGCTGCCCGCCGTCGCCGCCGCCCTTATCCCCGCTGCCGCGCTGGCGGTCGAGGGCGGCTCGGGCGCCTACCTGCTGGGGTCGCGCGATACCTTCGCCGGGATCGCGCCGCCGCCGGGCACCTACTTCTCGGTCGACGTGTTCCATCTCGACGGCGCAGGTGCCCTACCTCGCCATCGGCGGCATCGTCGTGACCCAGGCGACCACCAGCGCGACGGTGGCGAAGTTCAACTTCACCCATTCCTTCACCGAGCCGCTCTGGGGCGGGCAACCCTACGTCACGCTGACCGTGCCGGTGGTGTCGGGCCAGCTCGGCTTCTCCAGCGCCCTCGGGAGTTTTCCGGACCAGAGCTTCGAGAACGACAAGACCGGTTTCGGCGATCTCGTCCTCACGCCGTCGCTCGGCTATCACTCGGGAAATGCGCATTGGGTCTACGCCGCGTCGATCTTCGCACCGACCGGCTATTACGAAAAGGCCTCGGTCAACATTCCGGACCGCAGCATCGACGCGCTGAGCTTCGGCAAGAACCGCTGGGCGATCACGCCCACGGTCGCCTACACATGGTTCAACCCGAAGACCGGGTTCGAGGCCAGCGCCTCGGGCGGTGTCACGATCTCGGCGAAGAACACGGCGACCGACTACCAGACCGCGCCCGGAGGCGGTGCTGGAGGCGGCGGTCATGCAGCACCTGAAGAATGGCTTCGCCTTCGGCCTGACCGGCTATGGCTACAAGCAGCTTGGCGAGGACAGCGGATCCGGGGCCGAGTCGCTGAAAGCGGCGACCAATGCCGCCTCGCTCGAGGCGCAGGTGTTCGGGATCGGTCCGATCATCACCTACAGCACCAAGGTCGGCGACCGGTCGGTGTCGCTGAAGCTGAAGTACCTCACCGAGTTCGATGCCAGCCGCCGCTTCGAAAGCGACGTGATCGCGGCATCGTTCAGCATCAACTTCTGACCGCAGCGCGTCGAGGGAGATCACCCATGATAACCCCAGAACCGGCACCTGATCGCGGCCACTAGCTGGCCTTGGTCCTGTGCGTCACTGGACGGCTCTTGCCCAGACCTCGGCCCTGTCCCGTGCGGTCGCGCGTTTCCGACCACCAGCAGCCCGCCATCCCGCGCCCCGAGCAGGACGCGGCGGCGGCGGCCAAGCTGGCCGAGTTCGAGAAGCGCACCGGCAAGAAGCCGAACATCGTGATCCTGTTGGTCGATGACATGGGCTACGGCGATCCGGGCGCCTTTGGCGGCGGCGAGGCCATCGGGGCCGCGACGCCCAACATGGACCGGCTGGCGGCTGAAGGGCTGAAACTGACGTCGACCTATTCGCAGCAGACCTGCACGCCCACCCGGTCGGCGATCCTGACTGGGCGCCTGCCCGTTCGGACCGGTTTGACCCGCCCGATTCTTGCTGGCGACACGATCACGGTGAACCCCTGGGAAGGCGAAACCTCAGTTGCGGCGATCCTGAGCGAGGCGGGCTACAACACCGCGCTGATCGGCAAGTGGCACATCGGCGAAGTGCCCGGGATGCGCCCCTTCGATGTCGGCTTCGATGAGTTCTACGGCTTCTATAGCGC
The DNA here is from genome assembly GCA_963777765.1 of uncultured Alphaproteobacteria bacterium. Taxonomy (GTDB): domain Bacteria; phylum Pseudomonadota; class Alphaproteobacteria; order Rhodobacterales; family Rhodobacteraceae; genus Aliitabrizicola. Next base: position 5,433 of record CAVZRP010000001.1, read on the forward strand.
CCAGAAGGAGATCTCGCAGGAGTTCGATCCTGCGCGCTATCCCGACCTCGTGCTCGACCCCGAAAAGCTGGCCGCCTACCACGACATGGGAACCGATATCGACCTTGTTGCGGGCAAGAAGGGCGACACGGACGCGACGGTGGTCTTCAAGACGACAGGGATCGAGGATATCGCCGAGGCCGATCTTCGGCTGCGCGATCAGACCGTCAAGCGGATCGGCGAGCTGGCCAAAGAGGACAAGCCCTTCTTTTTGTACCACGCATTCATGAAGGTCCATACCGACAACTATCCGTCGAAGGAATTCACCGGCGCCAGTGCCTCGAAATACCCCTACAAGGACTCGATGGTCGAGGTTGACGCGATCATCGGCGACATCGTGGCCGCGCTCGATAAGGCCGGCGTGCTGGACAACACCTTCATCTTCGTCACCTCGGACAACGGCCCGCAGATGGATGGCTGGCCCGACGCCGGTTACACGCCGTTCCGCGGTGCCAAGGGCACGACTTGGGAAGGCGGCGTCCGGGTGCCGGGCATCGCCTACTGGAAGGGCATGATCGCACCGGGCCGCGTGTCGGACGGGCTGTTCGACCTGATGGACCTGTTCAACACGTCGCTGACGCTGGCGGGTGCCGCCGACAAGTTGCCGCAGGACCGCTACATGGACGGCGTCGACCAGACCTCGTTCCTGCTGGCCGACGACGGCCAGTCGGAACGCGAGAACGTCTATTTCTGGATGGGATCGACCTTCGCCGCGATGCGGATGCGCGAGTACAAGATGCACCAGAAGGTCGTGATGCCCGCTGAAAAGTTCATGTGGATCGACATGTCAACGGTGCAGTCGGTCGGCACCGCGCCCTGGCTGTTCAACCTCTACATCGACCCGAAGGAGGAAATGACCGTCGGCCACCGCATGAACGCGTGGCTGGCCACGATGGGCGCCGAAATGAAGGCCCATGGCGCGACGTTCCAGAAGTATCCGCCCAAGAAGATCGGGCTGGAATGACGAGGGACAAGCGTTCATTGTTGCTGTGATCGCTTGGTTGAGCGATCCGCTCGCTGTTTGGCGGGTAGCCGATTGCGGACAACCGTACCTTGCCGGTGAACGTCCGCATAGGGCCGAGGCTGTGTGAAAACTCTAGCCGCCGGGCCAGTCGATCCGAAAACCCGAGATATTCGCGCTCTCTCGTCCCGTTGAATGGTCTTCTGTTCGATTTGCGGGAGAGACCTCGACGAGAGCGATCACAACGCCGAGTTTTCACACAGCCTCGGCCGGTTGCGATTCCAGGAGCGTCGGCTGAACGGCCATGCTGGGTTGGCAATGGGAAATGTAAGAAGGCAGGGGAGGCATACCGCAATAGGTGGACTCCAAGGTGGATAACAAAGAACATACATAAGCTAAGCGCATGATTTTTGTTAGAATTTTCTTGATTTTTGGTGCCCAGAGCCGGAATCGAACCAGCGACACGCGGATTTTCAATCCGCTGCTCTACCAACTGAGCTATCTGGGCTCCGGTCAAGTGCGGGTAGCTCCTCGACAACCGCGTCTTATGCGAGGTGGCAGAGGCTGTCCAGAGGCTGGGCCGAATTTTTTGATGCAGAAGGACGTGACCCTAACCTTCGTCGTTCTTTCCTGCCGGCGGGGGTCTGCCGGGATCATCGTCATCCTCCATCTCGGGACCGGGGATCGCGTAGCTGCCCGTCAGCCAGCGTCCAAGATCGACATCGGCGCAGCGGCGCGAGCAGAAGGGCCGATACCTGGGATCAGCGGCCTTGCGGCAGATCGGGCAGGTCATGGAAGCACCTCGGCCAGGGGCATCCGGTCGCGCTTGCGCACCAGTTCGTAGAGGCCAAGTGTCGTCCAACCGGCAAGGCTCGTCTCGGCACCCTCGCCCTTGAAGGCCGCGCGCAGCACCTGTTCCAGCGTCGCGCGGTCCTTCTTGGGCATCGGTGCGAAGTCGATCACGACCTGCCCGCCCAGCCCCCGCAAGCGAAGCTGCCGGGGAAGGTCGCGGGCAAGCGCGATGTTCGCCTTGAGGCTGGCGGCGGGCGAGGTGTCGGTTCCGGTATTCACGTCCACGGCCACCAGGGCGCGGGTGGGTTCTATCATCGCGTGGCCGCCACCGGGCAGCACTGCTTTGGGGCTGTGCAGCGCCTCGATCAGATCAGGCACGCCAAAGGCGGCGAATGACCCGTCCCCATCTGCGACCTCGTCGGGTGCAGGGTCGGCCCAGTCACGCCAAGCCGTTTCATGCGCATCGGGGCCATCTGCCAGCAGTTCAGGGCCACCCGTCACGTCGTTCAACACAGCCTCGGCGAGGTCGCGCATGGCTCGGATGTCGTCCGAAACCTCCTCATCCTCCGCGCCGTCGCAGGCCGAGCGCAGGATCAGACCCAGATCGGCGCTGGCCCCTGCCATTGCTTCGGTCGCAAGCTGGTCAAGCAAGGCGCGAACGTGCTCGTCCCGGATGCGGCGCGAGATGTTCCTGCCAGGTGCGCCGGGCGTGACGATGCAGTAGCGGCTCTTGAACAGCAGACGCGTGGTGACCGGCACGGCCTTGCCTGGTTCGGCAGCCCCGCTGACCTGAACGAGGATGGACTGGCCGGGGACAAGGCCCGAGACCTGACGCAGGAAGCCGTTCCCCTGTGGCAGTTTCACGAAGACCCCTCCCTGCCCTTTCATGGGCCGGTCGACGACAGCACGGAAGATGGCGCCGGTACGGATCGTCTCTTCGGCGGGGTCGATCAGCAGATCCTCAAGCCGACCGTCGACGATCAGCGCCGCGGCGCGGCGGTCGTGGACCCGGTCGAGGACAACGACGCGGCCCTTCACGGCTGGCCCCGGAGGTTCAGACCGGCTGCTGCAAGCAGGGCGGCGGTTTCGGCGAGCGGCAGGCCCACGATTCCGGTGAAGCTGCCCGATATCCAGGGAATGAAGGCGCCTGCCAGTCCCTGGATCGCATATCCGCCTGCCTTCCCTTCCCACTCGCCCGAGGCGAGGTACGCGTTCAGTTCGGCGTCGGAGAGGCGCTTCATCTTCACGGCACTGACCGACTCGCGGGTCCAGAGCCGGGGGCCGCGGCGGACGGCGACCGAGGTAATGACGGTGTGACGGCGGCCGCCGAGGGCGACGAGGAAGGCCGCAGCCTCGCCCGCGTCGCGAGGCTTGCCGAGGATCCGGCGGCCCAGGGCCACGGTGGTGTCGGCGCAGAGGATCACGTCCTCCTCACCACCCGGCACGGCCATCGCCTTTTCGCGGGAAAGGCGGGCGCAATACGGGCGAGGGAGTTCGCCCTTGCGCGGCTCCTCGTCGATGTCAGGGGGAAGGATCGCGTCGGGGATCAGGCCCAACTGGGCCAGCAGCTCCCTGCGGCGGGGGCTGCCGGAACCGAGGATCAGCTTCACGTGCGATGACCGCGCGTCTTGGACCGAAAACCGGACGTCGCCTTTCGGAACACGTTCACTTGAACCGGTAGTTGATGCGGCCCTTCGACAGATCGTAAGGGGTCATCTCGACCTGCACCTTGTCGCCCGCCAGAACGCGGATGCGGTTCTTGCGCATCTTGCCTGCCATTGTCGCGATGAGTTCATGGCCGTTGTCCAGCTCGACCCGGAATGTCGCGTTCGGCAGGAGTTCCTTCACGACGCCGGGAAATTCGAGCGTGTCTTCCTTGGCCATGGTCTCTCCAAATGCTTCCGCCCGCGTCAAAGCGCGGGCCCGGGGGCTAAATGCGCCTGTAGGGACGGGTTTTCAAGCGGAAAATGAACGGGGCGAGAACTCGGGGGAAAAGACAGATGTCGCACAGTGCGACATGGGGAACGCCTTTTGATTTGAAAAGATAAAACGCATGCCGTCAATCTTTGGTTCACGATGTCGTACACCCCCGGAACCCGCGAGGAGAGGCTACGACGCAAGACTGCCCGTCTGAGTTGTGCGACCTGTCCTTCATCACTGGACGCGGTCGATTGCCGTCCATAGACCCGGGCGGTATCAAGGCGGACGAACGACGCGGAGCCTGCCATGTCCCACCCAGTCGCCTTTGCGCTGTCTGTCCTGTTGCTGGCCCAGACCGCCCGGGCGGAAGAGACGGCGGCCGGGGCGCTGGCGGCCACGTTCTGTGCGGCGGTCCGGGCGGGTGACGAGGCCGGGGCCGAGGCCCTGATGACGCCGGAACTGCAGACGGCCATCGCCAAAGTGCGGGCGGCCGACGCGGCGTTCCGTGCGGCGCATCCCGACGAGAAGCCGCCCTTGGGCGACGGGCTGCGGCTGACGGCCTTTCCCGATTACCCGGACAGCTGCACGCCCGAAGAGGTCACGTCGGAATCGGTGGTTTTGACCTACGTGCCGGCCGGCGCGGCGGACGGGATGTGGCGCGACCAGTTGCTTCTGGTCCCGGTGGCCGGCGTCCTGAAGGTGGCCGACATCCTCTATGCGCCGGACGGGATCTATCGCTTCAGCCGCTGGCTGGCGGAGAGCGCGGCCCCCTGAAGAGGCCCCTGCCCTATTGCCGGAGGCGCCAGCCGGTGCGGAAGATCCACCAGACCGCGGCAAGGCACAGCCCGGTAAAGGCGAGGATCGCCAGCAGGCTGACGCCGATCGGGCACGTCGGCGGTGTCGAAGAACGACCAGCGGAACACCGACATGAGGTAGACCACCGGGTTGAACAGCGCGATGGTGCGCCAGATGCCGGGCAGCATGTCGATGCTGTAGAAGCTGCCGCCGAGGAAGATCAGCGGCGTCAGCACGAGCAGCGGGATCAGTTGCAACTGCTGGAAATCCTTGGCCCAGATGCCGATGATGAACCCGAAGAGCGAGAAGCTGACACTGGTCAGCGCCAGCAGCGCGAGCATGGCAACGGGATGGGCGATGGGAAGGTCGACGAAGAGGTAGGCCGTGGCGAGGATCACGAGGCCGATCAGGATCGATTTCACCGCCGCCGCGCCGACATAGCCGATGACGATTTCCAGATAGCTGACCGGGGCCGAGAGAAGCTCGTAGATCGTGCCGATGAACTTGGGAAAGTTGATTGCGAACGAGGCGTTCGACACCGACTGCGTGATCACCGTCAGCATGATCAGGCCCGGCACGATGAAGGCGCCGTAGCTGACCCCGTCGATGGTCTCGATCTTGCTGCCGATGGCCGCGCCGAAGACGACGAAGTAGAGCGAGGTCGAGATGACCGGAGAGATCAGCGATTCGACGATGGTGCGGAAGAAGCGGGCCATCTCCTCGCGGAAGATCACCCGATGGCGTGCAGGTTCATGCCTGTTCCCTCACCAGCCCGACGAAGATGTCCTCGAGGCTGCTCTGCCGGGTCGCAAGGTCGGTCATCTGCAACCCCGCCGCCCGCAGGTCGCCCAGCAGGGTGACGATGCCCGGTCCGCTCGCCCTTGGTGTCGTAGGTGTAGATCAGGCTGCGCCCGTCCGGCCCAAGCTCCAGCGCGTAGGCGGCCAGCGCGTCAGGCACCGCGGCGACAGGGCTCGGCCAGATCGACGTGCAGCTGCTTCTGGCCCATCTGCGCGCATCAGGGCGGCCTTGTCCTGCGACCAGCAGGATTTCGCCCTTGTTGATCACCGCCGACGCGGTCGGCGATCGCCTCGGCCTCTTCGATGTAATGGGTGGTCAGGATGATGGTCACGCCCTGCGGCCTTGCAGGTCGGCCACGACCGACCACATGTCCTGGCGCAGTTCCACGTCGACGCCCGCCGTGGGTTCGTCGAGGAACAGCACGCGCGGCTCGTGCGCCAGCGCCTTGGCGATCAGCACCCGCCGCTTCATGCCGCCCGACAGCGGCATGATGGCGCTGTCCTTCTTGTCCCACAGCGACAGCTGGCGCAGCACGCGTTCGACATGGGCCGGATCGGGCGCCTTGCCGAACAGCCCGCGCGAGAAGCTGACCGTGTTGAAGACCTTCTCGAACGGCTCCAGCGAGATTTCCTGCGGGACGAGGCCGATCAGGTCGCGCGCCGCGCGGAAAGTCGCGGACCACGTCATGCCCGCCCACGGTGACGCTGCCCGACGTCGGCTGGACGATGCCGCAGATGGTGGAGATGAGCGTGGTCTTGCCCGCGCCGTTCGGGCCGAGCAGGGCGAGGATCTCGCCCTCCTCGATCTCGAGATTGACGGATTTCAGCGCCTGAAAGCCGGTCTTGTAGGTCTTGGTCAGGTTGCGGACGGAAACGATGGACGGCATGGGGCACCGGGGTTGGGGAGACAGAGCCTAGTCCTTGCGGCGGGGAGGGGAAAGAGCGCGCGGGAAGAAAGGCACTGCACAGGGGGTGTGCAGGAGAAAATGCCTTTCGCCGCGCGGCTGTCCAGGGATGGGCATGTCCTGCCGGACTGTCGGCGGCAAGGCGCTGCCCGTGCGCCTAGCCTTTTGCCGGTTCGGTCGGCGGGCCGAACCGGTCGAGCATCCGTTCCCGGATCTGGTCGCGGGCCTGGCGGTAGGCGGCGAGCTTGGCGTCGCGGCTTTCGCCCAGGCCGGTCGGGTCGAGGATCGGCCAGTATTCGACCTCAAGATGGTTGAAGCGGGTCAGTTCCAGCGCCAGTGCGCTGGCTGGCGGGCGACAGCGCCACGATCAGGTCGAACTGCGACAGGTCATCGCCCCATTCCTGCATCTCCTCGAAGGTGCGCGAGCGGTGGCGGGACAGTTCGATCCCCATCTCCTGGCAGACGGCGACGGAGAAGCCGTCGATCTCCATGTCGTTGCGCGACGCCCGCCGACTGCACATAGGCGCGCTGGCCGTAGAGCTGCTTCATCAGCGCCTCGGCCATCGGCGAGCGGACCGCGTTGTGGTCGCAGCAGAACAGCACCGAGGTGGGGAAATCTGCGGCCACGTCAGCCCCAGTGCAGGACGCAGATCAGGGTGAACAGGCGCCGCGCGGTGTCGATATCGACCATCGGCCTTGCCGTCGAGCCGTTCCTGCAGCACCGCGCGCGCCTTCGTTGTGGATGCCGCGCCGGGCCATGTCGATGGCCTCGATCTGGCTGGGCGGCAGGCGCTTGACCGCCTCGAAATAGCTTTCGCAGATCTGGAAGTAGTCCTTCACCACCTGCCGGAACGGGCCGAGCGACAGGTGGAATTCGCCGACCTTTCGCGCGGCTTCGGTGGCGATGTCGAAGACCAGGCGGCCTTCGCGGATCGCCAGCCCCAGCCGGTAGGGGCCGGGCGGGACGGGGCGATCCGTCGCGCATGCGGCAGGGCGAAGGAGTTGTCCTCCAGCAGGTCGAAGATCGCGACGCGGCGTTCCTGCTCGATCTCGGGCGTGGGGCGGGCGAGGCCCTTTTCGTCGATCTCGATATGGCAGATGCGGTTCATGCGTCATTCCGGTTCCGTCGCAAGCGGGGTGCGTTCAGCCGGTCCAGCCGGGCGCGCACGCGAAAGCCCGTGGGCCTGCAGGCTTTCGCGAGGTGGCCAGGCGTTCGGCGGCGGGGCCGATGGCGCGCAGGGCTGCGGGGGTCATCCGGGCAAGGGTGGTGCGCTTCATGAAATCCATCACCGACAGTCCGCTGGAAAACCGCGCCGAGCGGGCGGTGGGCAGCACGTGGTTCGGCCCGCCGACGTAATCGCCGATGGCTTCGGGCGTCCATGCGCCCAGGAAGATCGCGCCGGCATGGGTGATCTTGCGGCCAGCGCCTCGGGGTCGGCGACGCAGAGCTCCAGGTGTTCGGGGGCGACGCGGTTGGACAGGGCGGCGGCTTCGGCGAGGTCGCGGGTGACGATGACCGCGCCGTTGTCGCGCCAGCTGGCGCCCGGCGATGGCGCGGCGGTCGAGGGTTTCGAGGCGGCTTGCGACGGCGCGCGGCGACGGCCTGGCCGAAGGCGGCGTCGTCGGTGATCAGGATCGACTGCGCGCTTTCGTCGTGCTCGGCCTGGATGAGCAGGTCGAGCGCGATCCAGTCGGGGTCGTTGTCGGCGTCGGCGATGACGAGGATTTCCGACGGGCCGGCGATCATGTCGATGCCGACGCGGCCGAAGACCCGGCGCTTGGCGGCGGCGACAAAGGCGTTGCCGGGGCCGGTGATCTTGTCGACCGGCGCGATGGTTTCGGTGCCATAGGCCAGCGCCGCAATCGCCTGCGCGCCGCCGATGCGGTAGATCACGTCGACCCCGGCGATGCGGGCGGCCAGCAGGACCAGCGGGTTCACCACGCCGTCCGGGCGTCGGGCAGGCGATGACCAGCCGCTCCACCCCGGCCACCCGGGCCGGGATGGCGTTCATCAGCACCGAGGACGGGTAGGAGGCGAGCCCGCCCGGCACATAGAGCCCCGCCGCCGAAACCGGCGTCCAGCGCCAGCCGAGGGTCGCGCCGCTGGTCGTCCGTCCAGCGCGCGTCCTCGGGCCTCTGGCGGTCGTGGTAGGCGCGGATGCGGTCGGCGGCGAGTTCCAGCGCGGCGCGGTCTTCGGGCGAGACCTTGGCGATCTCGGCGTCGATCTCGGCGGCGGAGAAGGCGAGGGTTTCGGGCGTCAGCGCCAGGCGGTCGAAGCGGGCGGTCAGCTCGATCACGGCCGCGTCGCCGCGCGCGCGGACATCGGCGATGATCGCGGCGACGGCCGTGATCCACATCCTCGGCCTCTCTCGCGCTTTTGGCCCAGAAGGGCGGCGAAGGCGGCCTCGAAACCGGCGGTCGGCGGTGTTGAGGAAGACGGGCATCGGCAGCACTCCTTGGCCGCCCGCATCTAGCGCGGTGCGCGCGCGCGCTCAAGCGCCGAGGCAGCGGACGGGCCTGCAAGCCCGACCGAGTGAGGCAGCCGTCGGCCGCCGTGGGCCGGGAAAGTCTCCGATGCTTCATCTTGGAAAAAATGTCCCGGGGGTCCGGAGGCCTGAGCCCCCGGCCGGTGCCACCCGCGCTCAGGCTCGGGTGCCCGGGCACCTTGCCCGAGGGCGCGCGGTAGGGCCGGGTCACGTCTCCAGCGTCACCTCCAGCGCCTCGACCTCCAGCGCGATGGCGCCATCGCCGGCCAGCGTCAGGGTCAGGCGGCCGGTGCCGTCCTCGCCCGGCTCCCAAGTCGACCGACAGCAGCGACAGCACCAGTATCGCGGTCGTCGCGGTCGATGCCCTAGCGTCTGCACCGACAGCACATCGTCCACCACCAGCACCGACTGCACCCGTTCATAGCGGCGGCCCGCGCGCTCGGCGGCCTCGCGGTCTTCCCAGCGGAAGCGGTTCAGCAGCAGCGCGAAGCGGCGGCGCTTGCGGTCGCCAGCGCATCTCGGTGATCGGAAAGACGGCGTCCTGCACCAGGGCCGAGATGACCGCCAGATCCTCGGCATCCTGCGCCACCAGATGCAGCGGCGCCTCGCCGCCGTCCTCGAACCGCGCATCGGCCATCGCCTGCGATCCGTTCGATCTGCGCGCCGCAGGCGCGCGAGCTTTTCTTCCACCCGCTCATAGCCGCGGTCCAGGTGATAGACCCGGCTGACCACGGTTTCGCCCTCGGCCGCCAGCGCCGGCAAGGATCAGCGAGACCGAGGCGCGCAGGTCGGTCGCCATCACCGGCGCGCCCTTCAGCTTGCTCGACCCCGGTCACGGTGGCGGTGCCGCCATGCACGTCGATCTTCGCGCCCATCCGGATCAGTTCCGGCGCATGCATGAAGCGGTTCTCGAAGATCTGCTCTTCCAGCACCGAGACCCCGTCGGCGGTGCAGAGCAGCGCCATCATCTGCGCCTGCAGGTCGGTCGGGAAGCCGGGGAAGGGTTCGGTCACACATCCACCGCGCGGACCCGGCCGTTCTTGCGCGATCACCTTCAGGCCCGCGGCTGGTTTCCGTCGACCGACACCCCCGCCTCATCCAGCTTTTCGCAGAAGGCCCCGACCAGGTCGAGCGTGCCGCCCAGGCATTCCACCTCGCCGCCGCAGATCGCGGGGACCAGCATGTAGGTGCCAAGCTCGATCCGGTCGGTGACCACCGGATGCGTCGCCCCGCCCAGCGCGGTCGACGCCCTGGATGGTGATGGTCGCGGTGCCCTCGCCCTCGATCTGCGCGCCCATGCGGCGCAGGCAGCGGGCGAGATCGACGATCTCGGGCTCGCGCGCGGCGTTCTTCAGGACGGTGGTGCCCTTGGCCAGCGTGGCCGCCATCAGCGCGTTTTCGGTGGCGCCGACCGAGACGAACGGGAAACTCGACCACCGCGCCCTTGCAGCCGCCCGCCGCGGCGCCTTGGCATGGACATAGCCGTCGCGCAGGTCAAGCTCCGCCCCCATCGCCTCCAGCGCCTTCAGGTGCAGGTCCACCGGCCGCGCGCCGATGGCGCAGCCGCCGGGCAGCGAGACGACGGCATGGCCGTCGCGCGCCAGCATCGGCCCCAGCACCAGGATCGAGGCGCGCATCTTGCGCACGATGTCGTAGTCGGCCGTGTGGTTGGTGATGCGCATGGCTGGACAGCGCCAGCACCAGGCCGTCCTGCAGGCTGGCGACCTCGGCCCCCAGCGATTGCAGAAGCTGCGTCATGGTGCGGATGTCCGACAGGCGCGGCGCGTTGGTCAGCGTCAGCGGCTCGTCGGTCAGCAGCGTCGCGGGCATCAGCGTCAGGCAGGCGTTCTTGGCCCCCGCGATCGGGATCTGCCCCGTACAGCGCGCCATTGCCCCGCACCAGAATCGAATCCATCTGCCCTGCCCTCATTCGTCGTGTTGTCCTGCCGGTCGTCGCCGGGCTCGGATGCGTCTGCCGCGCGCTTGCCGGGCCTGCGCCTTGCGCCGCGCCATGTTGGCCTTCAGCGCCGCCTTCAGCCGGTCTTCCCGGCGCGCGTGGCGGCGCCTGGGGCTGCCTCGCCGCTCGAGGTGCCGCGGGTGGCTCGGGGCTCGCCGTCATGCAAGCCTTCATAGCGCAGGCGACGTCCGGGGGTCCAGATGAGGCGGCGCGAATCGGCCAGATAGCCCCTTGCACGCCCGGCGATTGCGTCTAATCAGCCGCCCGTGACGCCATGGCACCCCGGCGCTGCAGTAGCTCAGTGGTAGAGCACTCCCTTGGTAAGGGAGAGGTCGAGAGTTCAATCCTCTCTTGCAGCACCATTTAATCAATGACTTGGCTGAAATATAGGTTTCGCGGGTCATGCCATTGCCCCAAATTCAGCGAGACATCTGACTGCAGGGGCATTACGGTCCGTCTGGACCGCGGGGCATGACCGACGGGTCTCCGGGCGGGCGAATGAACATCTTGTCGATGGCTCAAACGCCCGTGGTGGCAGCGCGGCCGCCCGGATGGGCGTCCGTCTCTCGGATCGTGGAGCACCTGTCTGGCACAATCAAGTCATGGACTTGGTCTCGCCATGTCCTGGCCCGGCGGCTGCCGGATGTGCGCTTGGAACTGGCGAAGAACGTGCTGGCTTATGCCAGCGAACGAATGATCGCACAGGTCGGCATCAAGGGGCTGATGTCGGCAATCGCAATGCAATCCGGATCGACGCTGGCTGCAATCGACGGTTCGGTGTGCGCCAGGACTTCTGCTGAGCGCCCCGGACCGTCCGAAACCGTGCATGGACGGAGTTCTCATCGGATCCTGTAGAACAGGAGCTGCAAGAGGCCATGAATTTTTGAACGCGTTTGTGCTTGACACGCAATCGTCAAGGGTTCTGCGTGAGTATCTTCGCCACCGCGCCGTGGGGTGAGATCATGGGTCGGTTCGCTCTTCTGCTGACTGGGGTCTTATTGTGGCTTTTGGCCACGGGTGCGCCTTCAAGTGCAGAAGACTACGCCAAGATCGGGCCGTTTGCAGTTGGTTTGCTTAAATTCACTATCCACGTCGCTGCGGAGCAGCGCTGATCCCATGAGCTAACAGATGCCGGTGCAGAAAGGTTGCCTGTCACGTCAGATTGATCGGACAGGCGATGCTGATCTCGGTGTCTTCGACTTGGGTGTCCTGATCGATCAAGCGGTAGTGCTTGCTGAAAAGCAGTGAAACCTGACGGGCGTCCTGCCGGAAGCTGTGATGGATTACAAAGCTGACCTGGCCGGACTTCAGCAACTCGGTGTTGGTCCGGTCGAGATCGTGCGCCGCGAAAACGTCGATGCTCCGCCCCGCTGCGGCAAAGGCATCCAGAATGGCCTTGTTGCCGCCGCCGATCGAATAGATGCAGCGGATGTCCGCATGTTCCTCCAGCGCCTGCCGGATCAGCGCGCCGGTGGCCCGGTTCACGCCCGAAGCCTTCGGAAACGGTCGTCATCGACAGATGCGGCGCAGTCTGCGTCAGATAGCGTGCAAATCCGGTGCGGCGGGCATCCTCGCCCTCGAACTCGCGGCTGGACAGCGTGATCAGCACGCGCGACGGATGCTTTGGGGCCATCCGGCTGAGAAGGTAGGCGGCGGTCGCCCCGGCCCGTTCGTTCTGCATCCCGACATAGGCCAGCCGCAGCGAGCGCGGCGACATCGGTGACATAGGTCACGACAGGGATCTTCCGCGCGGCAAGATCGGCAAGGCAGGCTGCGATTCCCGGCGTGGCGGGGGCTTTCAGCACGATGCCTTGCGTCCCGCGCCGCGCAATTGCCCGCAGCAGGGCGACGATCTCGCGCTCTTCCATCACTTCGGCCATATGAAACCTGGCGCGAAAGGTCGCGGGGCGGATCAGCGGCAGTTCAGCCTCGAACGCCGTGCGCACAGCGGAGGAAAACCGCTCAGGCGCCTGCATCACGATGTCGAGCGTCACCTTGGTCCCGCGCAACTGGCTGGCAGCATGCTGACGTTCCAGTTCCTGTTCGGCGACCTCACACGTTCGCGCGTTAGCGCCCGCACATGGTCGCGGCCATGCAGCACCCGGTCCACGGTGGCAAGGCTGAGCCCCGCCTGATGCGCGATCTCCTTGATTGGTGAACCTTGATGCCATCACCAGAGTTGAGGTGTTTTTGAGGTGAAAGGCAACTGTCCCGACGCAGGAATTTGCGGCACTACTTGGGCCAACCCCGGAGGAGGCCCAGATGAACATTCAGACGCCCAAACCCCAAGCGCACCCCTGTCTGGCTGACCGCCGACAGCGGCGACTTCGAGACGTTTCGTCAGATCGTCGGCCAGACGGCAGACCCCGCCGACACGCCCGCTTGCTGCGCAGGTCTTGCGCAACATCCCGATCTATGACGGCGCGGCGGTCGATGCCGCCGCCGCCGATCCGGCCACACGTCAGGCGGTGATGGAGGAATGGGCGCATGTCTTCGCACAAGGTGCAGGGATCATCGTGATCCGTCAGGGGTTGGCGGATCATGCCGTGATCGACCGCGCCAGCGGTGGTGTTCGACCAGATCATCGCGGACGAGAAGCGCGCGGCCAAGGGCGGCGGCGACCATTTCGCCAAACCCGGCGCGAATGACCGCATCTGGAACTCGCTCGAAAAGCATTGTCTTGCCGACCCGGCCAACTTTGCCGCCTATTTCAGTTCGCACAGCATCGCGATGGCCGCCGAGGCCTGGCTCGGCCCCGCCTCGCAGATGACGGCGCAGGTCAACCGGGTAAACCCGGGCGGTGCCGCGCAGACGCCGCACCGCGACTATCACCTTGGCTTCATGTCGGCGGCGCGGATGGCGCAGTTTCCCGCCCATATCCATGCCGTGTCGCCCACATTGACGCTGCAGGGCGCGGTCGCGCATTGCGATATGCCGGTGGAGACAGGTCCGACGATGCTGCTGCCGTTCTCGCAGCAGTTCTACGAAGGCTACCTCGCCTTCTCGCGACCCGAGTTTCAGGACGCATTTTGCCGCCAACTATGTGCAACTGCCGCTGGAAAAGGGTGACTGGTGTTCTTCAACCCCGCGGTGATGCATGGCGCGGGCACCAACCACACCGCAGACCGGTTCCGCATGGTGAACCTGCTGCAGGTATCCTCGGCCTTTGGTCGCGCGATGGAGACGGTGAACCGTACCCGCATGCTGCGCGCGCTGTATCCGGTGCTGCGGGCCGCTCGGGGCCTGAACCTTGCCAACGTGATTGCGGCCTCGGCCGAAGGCTATCCGTTCCCGACCAATCTGGACAGCAATCCGCCCGTCGGGGGGCTGGCGCCGAAAACACAGGCGGACTTCCTGCTCGAGGCATTGGCGCAGGATCAGGACGAGGACGCGTTCTTTGCCCTGCTCGACGCGCTTGACGCCAAGAACCAGTCGTAGCGGCATGCGATGAAGCGGATCGACGGCAAGATTTCCTGTCGAGAGGGAGACACCGCGCGCGCTGATCGTGCTTCAATCTGATATCATTCGCAGATGCGATAGTTTGTGGTCTTGCCGTGCAGGCCCAGATCGAAGTGAAGGTGTTCGGCGTGGGCGGAGTTCGCGCCAGGTCCGAGGATCGTGGTGAAATAGCCGCAGGCCGTTGTCCGCAATGTGCGGATCAGATTGCGCGACATTGCGGTGTCCGAGGGCTGGTCCTTGACCAGCAGGCGCGTCTCGTCTGCGAGCACGAACGACGCGATGTCGAGCGCATTGCCCTTGGCATGCTCGCTTGGCTTCTCGCCCGGCTTGCCGTAGCGGGTGCGACAGACCAATCCTGGTCCGGTCTCGATCTGCGTCAGCCCTTGGCCGGTATAGGCAAGGGTCAGCGGTGCGCCCACATCCCGCACCCAGCTCGCGAACTGTTTAGCAAAGCCGCACAGCAGGGTTGGCTCGCCTGAAATGCCGACACTGCCAAACTCGGTCGCAACGCCGCGCAGCTTCACGGCGCCTTCGAGCTGGCACGTTTCCAGTGAAACACTGCCCAAAGGTTCAAACAGGACTTTCTTCGCCGATAGTTCGGCAAGACAGCCGTCGTAGTCTTCGCCTGCCAGGTCTGTCTGTGAATGACTTGCCGAGGAATTCGATGACGGTTGCTCGCCCTTGGCAGGTGAAACGGAAACGGAAACCACGGCCACGGCCATGGCCATGGCAAGAAGTGCAGCCACGGTCGGGTTGCGAGAAACTACCGTATGCGCTCGGCGCATGCGGACAACTCGATTCACAGGCTGACAGGCGGCCCACCATCTGAACAAAGGCTCTATCGGCACCGCCATGTAGTGCAGGCCGAAGGGGATCGAGACACCGTCAGGCCGTATCCGGGCCGACGACTGTTGCACGCCGCAGGTGGGTGCGCGAGACGCGATCCGGAACGTCATCCGTCCTGGATGCTTTGCAGCCAGACGACCAGATCGACGACCGGCTGACTGGTCAGGATCGGCATCCCGTTGGGGGCCTTCATCGCCACGTCCCGTCCCTCGAAGAACTCACCGTAGATCGGCATCGGACTGCCGTGGGAGACGAGCGGCTCGCGCCCGTCGATCCGCATCACCACGCGGATGGTTGGAAAGGTGCCGCCGTTTGCAGCCGAAAGCTGCGTCAGGTCGGTCGGCCGAAGCGTGAGGACGGCCCCGGTGGGGCCTCCCCCCCGAGCGTCTATTCCGTGGCAGGTGGCGCAGTAACGCAGATAGGTTTCCTTCCCGCGCACTGCGTCCTGCCCCAGCACCGGGCTTGCCGCCAATATGAGGGAAAGGATCAATTTGGCCGAAATGTGCACCGGCATATCCTCCACTGCCCGCCTCCGATGTTCGGGGCGCTGATAGGTCTTCGAACGGAACGGCACCCGGGCAAACCGGAAAGAGCGACGCGGCCACCGGTCAGGCGTTCGGTCCCTCATCCGGCCGCTCGCCGTTTCGCACGATCTCGATCTTCACCTTGGTCACGAAAGCGGCGAGGGCACCGAGCAGGGCAAGCAGCGGTGCGGCAACCAGAACAGCCCCGCCCGCGATTGCGCCAATCGTCAGAGGCATCTCAAGCGCTATGTCGCCGTCAGGCTCGATGACCCGGATACGCTTGACCTTACCCTCGGCGGCCAGGCGCTTGACTTGGCCAACCAATTCCTCGCTTTTCACCTCGATCTGTTCGGTCCAGGTGGGCTTGTGCGCATGATCCTGATGCGGTTCCCCCGCTGGGACGGCATCGGCAGAGGCTGATTCATGTTTCATTTCTGACCCTCCATCTAGGAACCTGAGCTACCATCCTGCACACCTCGCGCGCACGTGCATTGATACAGATCATCCCACGACACGAGAGCCAGCGTCAGTGGCGCTCCGTTGCAGACGGCCACCGCGGAAGGTCGGGAAACCCACTTGCAGGTTGCAGACGCCGTAGGCGCGGCAGGTCGGCAGCCCGACATCCAGGATCTTTTCACCGTCGCCTCGACGTCGATTGCGATCTGAGCGCCAAAGCCAAACACGGGCGGCAGCCGCCCGTTGGAGTATCCACGCTCCCAATCAGGTGCCTGTGGTCCAGGCCATCGGAATGACTCTCGTTCACCTGCGCAGATATTTGACCAGCGCCGCAATGGAGAGGGCGACGAGCACCAGGATCAAGATCATCCAGACCGAGCCGAACCCCATACCATAGCCCATGCCATAGTCGTTCATCATCGCGTTCTCCTCACTTTGTGCTCGCGGATTCCTCGCCAGGGTCTGCAGGGGATCAGGTTCTGGGTGAAAGTCGCCCGATCAGCTTCCGGACGGTTCCGCTCATCAACAAACATTGGCCCTAAGAACCGCAGACTTCGCGAACTCTGTAAACAGAATTGCATTTAACCCGGGTGCCGCGCCTTGATCCATGTCATGCTTGCGCCCGGCTTCCACAGAGCGTCGTGAGCCCGCTTCGACGGATACGAACGTCCCCGTCAGCAGCCGCTACGTCCCGCGCACTTTTCCTGACACAGATGGATGCTGTGGTTCATTCGGCCGTCATGTGGCGCTGATTGCGCCGCACGGCCCCAGGGCCGGGACGAAGGGCGGGCGCCCACCGGCGTTCCGGGGGAAATCGCTGTGCGCTGGCCCGGAAATCTCTGCGCCGCACGCCAACGCGATCAGTCTGAACGTGTCATCCCTGTCAGCCGGGCTTTCAGGCGGGGTCCGGCAAAATCCAGGAAGGCGCGCAGCTTAAGCGGCAGAACACCCTGGCTGTCATAGACCATGCTGACCGGCACGGCGGCGGGTTCCCACGCTTCCAGCACAGCTTGCAGCAAACCTTCGCTTTCGGCCTTTACGATCTGGTAGGACAGCACCCGGGTCAAGCCAACCGCTGCAATAGCCGCGTCGATCGCCGCTTCTGCCGTGTTGACGGTCAGCCGGGACCGCACCGCGACTGTCGCTTCAGTGTCCGGAGTATTGAAGGTCCACCGCTCCAGGCTGCCGAGGCCGGTGAAGGTGATGCAGGCATGGCGCGTCAGCTCATCAGGGGTGAGTGGCGTGCCATGCGTCGCGAGATAGGCCGGGCTGGCGCAGACAACGCGCCGGACGTGGCCGACCTTTACCGCCATCAGGCTGCTGTCCGGCAGACTGCCGACGCGGATGGCAAGGTCAACATGGTCCTCTTGCAGATGCAGCATCCGGTCAGCCAACGACAGCCGGATGTCTATGTCAGGATAGGCCCGCAGGAACTCTGTCACCACGGGCAGGACATGCAGCCGCCCGAAGACGACGGGTGCCGTGACCGTCAGTTCCCCCCGCGCGGCGGTATAGGCCCCCGAGGCAGCCTGTTCAGCGTCCACCACGTCAGAAAGGATCCGCTTGCAGGCAGCCACATAGGACGCCCCCGCATCGGTCAGCGTGACGCTGCGGTTGGAGCGCAGCAGAAGGCGCGCGCCCAAGTGCGCTTCCAGATCGGAAATCCTGCGGCTGATGGTGGTCAGGGGCAGGCCCAGCTTTCGCCCGGCCGCAGAAAGACTTCCCTGTTCGACCACATGCAGCAGAACGGCCATGGCATCGAAACGGTCCATCCGCTTTTCCTTCCGAAAATCGGAACCCAGCTTGCCGACTTTGATGAATATCCAAACAGAATGAAAGGCCATATCTCCTGATCACCGGGTCACGATGGCCCGCCCGAAACCGGAGAGAGACATGACCCGCATCGCCACCCCCGCCACGACGGCTGACGCCCCCGCCGCCTCGCAACCGCTTTTGGAGGCGGTCAGGAAGCAGCTTGGCGTCGTGCCGAACCTGTTCCGCGTCGTCTCGAACAGCCCTGCGGCGCTGGAGGGCTACCTGGGCCTGTCGGCCGCCCTTGGCAAAGGCTCGCTTCCCGCCGCCACCCGCGAACGCGTGGCCCTTGCGGTGGCCGAGATCAACGGTTGCACCTACTGCCTGTCGGCGCACAGCTACCTTGGCAAGAACCTCGCCAAGCTGGACGAGGCTGAAATCCTCGCCAATCGCATGGGTCGTTCCAACGACCCCAAGGCCGACGCCGCCGTGCAATTCGCGGCCAAAGTCACCAAGACGCGCGGGCATGTCAGCGATGACGATCTGCGGGCGGTCAAGCTGGCGGGATATGACGACGCACAGGTGGTGGAGATTGTTCTTCATGTCGCGCTGAACACCTGGACGAACTACATCAACGAAGTGGCGAAAACCGTCGTGGACTTCCCCGTAGCCAAAGCGCTGGCCGCCTGAGCCAACCCCCTGGTGCCGCCCAAGCCGGGCGGCACCCAACATCCATCGGTGCCGCCATGTCCCGTCCGCCCCTGCCGCCCTTTACCTTGAAAACCGCCGCGCAAAAGGCCCGCATGGCGGAAGACGCCTGGAACTCCCGCGACCCTGCCCGGGTCGCGCTGGCCTATACAGAGGATAGTCAATGGCGCAACCGGACCGCGTTTCTGTCGGGCCGGGCCGAAATCGTGGCCTTCCTGACCCGCAAATGGGCGCTGGAACTGGAGTATCGCCTGATCAAGGAAATCTGGGGCACCCTGAACAACCGCATCGCCGTGCGTTTTGCCTATGAGTGGAGGAACACGGACGGCCAATGGTTCCGCAGTTATGGCAACGAGAATTGGGAGTTCGATGCCGAGGGCCTGATGGCGCGCCGCCACGCCAGCATCAACGATCTGGCCATCGGCGAGGGCGACCGAAAATTCCATTGGCCGTTGGGGCGCAGGCCCGACGACCACCCCGGCCTTACCGACCTCGAACTCTGAAAGGCAGTCAGATGATCTATTCGAGCGATGTTGCCTTCACCCCCGCGGTCAAGGCGATCCAGTCCCGCAAGGGCTCGCGCCGCGCCTATGCCGCGCAGGAAGAAGGGGGCGGCTGGCGGACCGAGATTGACGACGATCTGAAAGGCTTCATTCAGGCGCAGACCAGCGTCTTTCTGGGCACCGCCACAGCCGCGGGGCAGCCCTATATCCAGCACCGCGGCGGCCCGGCGGGTTTTTTGCAAGTGTTGGACGGCGCGACCATCGGCCTTGTGGATTATGCCGGCAACCGCCAGTTCATAACTTCGGGCAACTTGGCCGAAAACCCCAAGGCGTACCTCTTCCTGATCGACTATGCCCACCGGCGGCGCGTCAAGATCTGGGGCACGGCGCGCGTGGTCGAGGATGATGCCGACCTGACCGCCCGGCTTTTGCCGATGGGATACAGGGCACGTGCCGAGCAGGTGATCCTGTTCACGGTTGCCGCGTGGGATTCCAACTGCCCGCAGCATATTCCGCAGCGGTTCGAGGCGGCCGACGTGGCCGCCGCTTTAGCCGCCAAGGATGCGGAGATCATGACGCTGAGGGCCGAATTGCAACGGTTGCGGGCTGAATAGGCGCGGGCGTTTGGCAAAGCTGTGAAGCGATGTGAAGAGCATTGCATTACATTCGCGCCACGCGAAGGTTAGCCTGACCGCAACCCTGAACCGGACGGCTGCAAACCCATGGAAATGCACCAGATCAGATATTTCCTTGCGGTGGCCCGGACGCTGAATTTCACCCGTGCCGCTGATCAGTGCAACGTGACCCAACCCTCGCTGACCCGCGCCATCCAGAAGCTGGAGGACGAATTTGGCGGTCTCCTGTTCAACCGTGAACGTGCGCTGACCCATCTGACCGAACTCGGCCGCATGGTTCTGCCGCATCTGGAACAGACTTTCGAGGCGGCAGAGGCGGCAAGCTCGCTGGCCAGCAGCATCGGCAGGGCTGAGGTGACGTCTCTGGTGATCGGTGTGGCGCATGGTGTGGCCTCACCTCTGCTGGACGAGATTTTGGGCGCCTTGTCTGCGGCGCTGCCGGGGCTGTCGATTGACCTGCGCACGGGCACATCAGAGCACTTGGTCGAGATGTCACTGAAGGGGGGCATGGACCTGTTGCTGATCGCCTTACCCGATCCCCTGCCCGAGCGGCTGGAAACCTGGCCCCTTTTTTCGCAAAGCTATCACCTGGCAATGGGCAGCGCGCGGGAGTGCGCGCAGCCGCCTTGCCTTGCCGAAATGGCGCGCGAAATCTGGATCGACTGTGCCGATGACGGCACTTCGCTGTGGCGCAAGGCCGCCGCCGAGGCGGGCATCGAGTTAAGCTTCCGCCACCGTGTGGACTGCCCCGCCGCCGCCTTGCGACTGGTCCTGCACAACCTTGGTCTGGCCATCCTGCCGAGCCAGATGCAGGCCGAAGGCGTAACGTTGACCGCCCTGGCCGATCGCGACCTCAGCCTTGACATCGTTCTGGGCGCGGTTGCCGGCAGGCGCCGGGGGTGCGCGGCGGATGCCTTCCTGCGCGCGGCCCGCGCCCGGGATTGGCACGCCTAGCGCAGGGCCGCCAAAGCGGCCAGAACATCCTTGGGTTC
Source organism: uncultured Alphaproteobacteria bacterium (assembly GCA_963777765.1). GTDB lineage: Bacteria > Pseudomonadota > Alphaproteobacteria > Rhodobacterales > Rhodobacteraceae > Aliitabrizicola. Next base: position 25,962 of record CAVZRP010000001.1, read on the forward strand.
GGCCCGGTGCGTAAAATCGGGGTCGACAAAGGCAAAACGCACAACGCGGTCCCGATCTAACAGGAATGTTGCAGGAACGGGCAGAAAGGCGCTGTCAGTGCCGTTCACCTCGGCCAGATCAAGCCCATCGGCCCGTAAATCATCCAGCACTTGCCGCCCCACCGGAAAGGCCAGACCGTTACGCAGTGCCACGCCCATGTTCAGATCGCACAGCACCACCGCACCCTCGCCCGCCAATTCCGCCAAAGCCATCATGCGCCCGCCGGTCTCGGGCGTCACGATGATCAGCCGCACGCCCTTACGCTGTAAATCGTCGCGATGCTCGGCCCAGGCGCCGATTTCCGCCTCGCAATACGGACACCAACTGCCGCGGTTGAAACTCAGCACGGCCGGCCCATCCACGAGCAGATCGCTGAGCCTCTGGAAGTTGCCCTTGGGATCGGGCAGGGCGAAATCGGCCATCACGTCGCCATGCTGCGGGGCGGCGTCCGTGGCACCAGATTGCCTGAGCCGGGCAATCATCGCATCGTAGCTCGCCAACCAGGCACCTGGCAGGTTGCGGCAATACTCCAGTCTCGGGGCAAGTTGGGCTGGTTTGTCCATGGCCTCATCATCCCCGAGCCCGACCGCAAGATGAAGACCCCGTGACGCATGGGTTCCATACATATTCGGCATGGATCTTGTTCCTGCCATAGCCTGTGCACATCGAAAGCATTGGCAAGCGGCATTTCCGCCAAGGGTCGCGATCAGTCACCTTGCTTGCAGTCGGTCCGATGACGGGCCGGTCGCGCAGCGGGTTCACCCCCCCTGCAGCAAACAAATGGAGCCTTCTATGAACCGTATTCTCCTCGCCCTCGCCGTTTCCACTGCCTTGACCGCCCCGGCCTTTGCCGAAGGCATGGCGCAGGATGTGACCTGCAAAGCCTATGTGGCGATGGGCCATGACGACATGATGGCAGCGACAATGGCTGCGATGGAAGCCGGCGCCATGGCCACGGATGGCGCAATGACGGCCGACACGACCAAGACCGACACTGCGATGGCCGCGGAAGGCGCGATGAGCACCGACGATCAGATGGCCGCCATGGTGAAGGCCTGCACCGATCATCCCGACATGATGGCGATGGACGCTCTGCACATGATGAACTGATGCGCCCTGGCGCCGGGTCAGTACCGGCGCCGGTTCCGCCCTTTGGCCGAACGGAGCTTTCATGACCAGCATCCATCTCATGCCCCCCGAGGCGCAGGCTGCACTCAAAGGCGGTGACGTGGTGGACCGGCACCGCCTGTCCACCCGCCTGTGGCATTGGACCAATGTGGTGACCATGGTCATCATGCTGATGAGCGGGCTGATGATCTTCAACGCGCATCCAAGGCTTTACTGGGGCAAATACGGCGCAAACAACGACTACTCCTGGCTGCAAATCGGGGCACAAGACGAAGCAGGCTATCTGCGGGTTGGTTCTGTCACCCTGACCACCACGGGCATTCTGGGCCGCTGGACAGACCCTGACGGCCAAATCCGAAACCGTGCCTTCCCCTATTGGGCGACCCTGCCGCAAAGCTACAACCTCGCTCTTGCGCGCCGTTGGCACCTGACCTTTGCCTGGGTGTTTGCGGTGGGCATCGCGGCCTACCTCATCCGCAGCCTGTGGAACCGCCACCTTCTTCGCGACCTTCTGCCCACCCCGGAAGAGGTGAAGCCCGCGCACATTTGGACCGACATCAAACACCACGCCAGGCTGCAATTTCCGACTGGTGAGCGAGCGCGACGCTACAATGTGCTGCAAAAATGCGCCTATCTGTCGGTTTTGATCGTTCTGATCCCCGGCATGATCCTGACCGGTTTCACCATGTCGCCCAACCTGAATGCTTCAATGCCCTGGCTGCCCGACCTGTTCGGTGGCCGCCAATCCGCCCGCTCGCTGCACTTTCTGTTCGCCCTCGGGATCGTGCTGTTCATCCTGGTTCACCTGTTGATGGTTATCCTTGCCGGCCCGTTCAACGAGATCCGGTCCATGATCACCGGCCGTTACCGCCTGCCCAGGGAGAAGGTCTGATGTCCAGCCTCATCACCCGTCGCAATCTGCTCACCGGCCTTGGCTTCACCGTGATCGCGGGCGGCACCGCCGGGCTGATCTTCAGCCCCTCGTTCCGCGATCTTGTCCTGTCTTGCGGCGAAAAGCTGTCTTACCGGACCCACCGTCTGATCGGCCGAAATGCCCTGGCCCCCGAATTTACCGAAGCCGACCTGTCGCCCGACTTCCGCACCAACGGCAACACCATGCCTGCCTCGGCTGACTATCAGGGGCATGCCGCGACCGGCTTTGCCAATTGGCAATTGCGGGTCGATGGTCTGGTCGCCACGCCAAAGACCTTCACCATGGCCGCGATCAAATCCATGCCCGCCCGCACCCAGATCACGAGGCATGACTGCGTGGAAGGCTGGAGTGCCATCGGCAAATGGACGGGCCTGCCCTTGGCCACGCTGCTGAATCAGGTCACCCTGCACCCCTCGGCCCGTTACCTGGTGCTGCATTGCGCCGATGATTTCGACGGGCAGGCCTATTACGAAAGCATCGATCTCGTTGATGCCCTCCACCCCCAGACCATCCTCGCCTATGCGATGAATGACCAGACACTATCCGTCGGCCATGGCGCACCCTTGCGCCTGAGGGTCGAGCGGCAGCTTGGCTACAAGCAAGCCAAATACATCATGCGGATCGAAGCCGTGGCCAGCCTTGACACTATCGGTGCGGGGAAAGGCGGGTTCTGGGAGGATCAGATCGGCTATGATTGGTATGCTGGGATTTGATGCGAGGTGAAAAGGCGCATCCGTTCGGAGGCGACGCCTGATTAAGGCCGACCTGCGGGCTTGCTCGCATGTGCAGGCAATCCGGCCATTGGTTGACTGCGAGCGCGGATCGAATTTCCCCCTCGTCCAGGAGCAGTTTTCTTGGTGTGACCTTGTTCGGTGCTTCTGTCTTGAAGGACTGCGTTCCGCCCGTTGCGTCGATCGCGGCCCGTCGACATGTTCGGCCTCTGGCAGACCAAAGGCGTTACGCTTGGCCTATTGTGCCGATTTCCGACAAGCCGCCCTGAATTTGATCGGAAGCAACACGTCAGGGATAGGTAGGGGGAAACATCGCCCGCAGACCAGGCTGTCCCCAGGTCCGTTCGGGGTATTTTTCCAGGAGTCGATCAAACTGTGCCTGCGCCTGCAGGCGAGCGGCCTGCATGTCCATTCCCGCCACCTGACCGTCGCGCATCGACAACCGGCCATCGACGAAAACCGCCGTTGTCACCCGCCCGGTTGCACCAAGGACGAGACTTTGCACCGGGTCAATGCGCGGCGCGAAATGGCTGTCTGCCATATCGAAAACCGCAATATCGGCCTTTGACCCCGCTTGCAGTCGGCCCAGATCGGGGCGCTTCAGGGCATCGGCGCCCCCTATCGTGGCGGCATTGAACACCTCGGCCGTTGTCAGGCCGCGATCATCGCCCGTGGCGGCGCGGCCCATCATCAGGGCCACCGCGATGTTCAGCACCATGTCAGGCGGCGCCGTATCGGTGCCCATGCCGATATTGATGCCCATGTCGCGGCAACGCCGGAACGAACGCAGCATCTCGCCTTCGCGGGCATAGACGAGGGGGCAATGCGCGATGGTGACGCCGTGATGGGCGTAATGCTCCAGATCCTCGGGTTCGGCCTCGACCGCATGGGGTGCTATCAGGCGGTCATGCAATAGACCGTGTCTCGCAAGCCATTGCGGCCCCGTTGTGCCATGCAAGGCCTGAACCGTGCGCCGTTCCATCTTGCCCTGCGCCATGTGCAGACGTACGGGCAACTCCATGTCCCTGGATGCCGCCATCGTGCGGCGCAGCAGGTCGAGCGTGCAGGTTTCAACGCGGTCAGGCGCCAGCATCGGCTGGACAAGCCCGCCATGACAGCCGCCCACGCGGGCTGCAAAATCCAGCGCATCGGCAAGACCCTGCATGCCGCGCGCCGCGTCAAATCGTGGCTCCACCACGCCAGGTGCGGTGCAGACCATACCCCCGGACCGATACGCCGGGCCAAGCCAGACCCGCAGCCCCAGATCTGCTGCGGCTTCGGCGGCGGCTTCAAATTCCGCAACGGTTTCCCCCCATTCGCGGTAAAACAGCGAGGCGATGGGCAACGCCGTGGTGATGCCGTTGCGCAAAAGCTGGGCAAACGCGTAGCGCTTCTGGAATGCCAGTTCGTCGGGGGTGTACATCTCATAGGGGCCGCGATCGACATAGGCTTGCGGCCAGACGCGGCCGGTTGCCCAGCCGGGTCCATTGTCCACGGTCAGCAAGGTGGTATCAAGATCGGACAGGGCGTCAAGATCGACAAACCCCGGTGAAACAAGCACTTCGCCAAGTTCGATGCGCCGCGCTACCTCGCCCGCGAAGGGCACGCCGACATGGATCACGCGATCCTCGTCCAAGACAATCTCGGCATTTTCCAGCAGTTTGTGACGACCATCGACATGCCCGACGATCCAGCGGGCGGCCAGGGCTGTGCGTCCCTCGGGTCGCTGGCCCAGCGTCAGGCTGTCAAGGCCCGTCATGCGGCACCTGTGACCATGTCAACGGATTTGTCGCGCGGATAGGCATAGGCGCCGGATTTTGAGGTCAGATAGCCCGCCCCCGCCATCGCCTCGGCCAGACGGGTGGCGGCGGTGACGCCGTCAATCACCGGGATACCGGCACTTTGGGAGAGCCAACTGCAAAGGTCAGCCATCCCGGCACAACCCAACACAATCGCCTCGGCCCCGTCCTGTTCGATGGCCTCTCGGGTTTCGGCCAGGAGCCGCGCCCGTGCGCTGGCCGGGTTCGCCTCCAGCGCCAGAACCGGCATGTCCACCGCCCGCACTCTGCGGCAGCGATGGGCCGCGCCGTAGGCCGTCACGAGATCCTCGATCACGGGGACCGAACGGGGCAAGGTCGTGATCACCGAGAACCGCGCGGCAAGGGTCATGGCCACCTGCAACGCAGCCTGACAGATGCCGATCACCGGACCTTTGGCCACCTCGCGCGCGGCGGCAAGGCCGGGATCGTCGAAACAGGCGATGACATGCGCTACAGCGCCGCGCGCCTCGGCCGCGATGATGGCGGACAGCAGGGCGGGGACGGCCATCGCTTCGTCCCGATACCCCTCGATCGAGGCGGGGGTGCCGGCTGCCGGTTTCGGCGTCGATCTCGGTACCGGGGGAAGCCGCGGCGCGCGCGGCCTGGGCGATCATATGTGTCATCGCGGCGGTCGAGTTCGGGTTGATCACATGGATGCGCATCAGGCGGCACCTTTCGTCGAGCGCGGTGTCACCTGCGCCAGTTCATGGGGCAGCAATGCCTCGGGCTTTTTCAGTTCAAACTGCCGATCCGAGGTGATGTAGTTGTCGGCGTGAAGCCGCGCGATCGGCTGATAGGTGTCAGGGTTCACATAGCGCCCGCCGGGGTCCATGCAGCGGTCTTCGACATGCATGTCCAGCACCTGACCCACGATCAGCACGCGAGAGGGGTATTCAAGGATCCGCTCGACCCGGCATTCGAACGAACACGGGCTTTCACCGATGCGTGCTGCATCGATCTGGCGGCAGGGCACCGGGCGTCAGACCAGCGAAGGCCAGTTCATCGACATCGGTTGGAAAGTTCACGCTGCAGGTGATCATCGCGTCGGCCAGCGTCATGTCGACCATGTTCACCACGAATTCGCCCGTACGGCGGATGTTGGCGACGGTATCCTTTTCATCGCCATTGCCACGGGTCTGGATGCCCAGAACGACGAGCGGAGGTTCATGTGAAAAGACGTTGAAAAAGCTCATCGGCGCGGCGTTGTTATGGCCTGCCGCGGACCTGGTGCCGACCAGTGCAATCGGCCGCGGGCCGATGAAGTTGGTCAGCAGGCGATAGCGGTCGGGCGCGGCGAGCGCGGTAAAATCGAAATCCATCTCGTCTGTCCTGTCAGGCCACCAGTTTTCCGCGCCGCACCACAAGGCGGTCGGCTGGGCGGCGGCACAGGGCATCGCCTGCGCCACTGGCGGCAATCATCACGAAATCGGCGCGGTTGCCGACGGCAAGGCCATAGTCCTGAAGGCCGATGGCCTTGGCCGCCGCATGGGTGGCACAGCCAAGGGCACGAGCGAAATCCTCATCGCGGTTCCAGTCAAAGCGGTAGGCGGTCAGGAAGGCCCGTTCCAGCATGTCGCCGTTGCCAAAGGGCGACCAGCTGTCCCGGATGCCATCCGATCCGCAGCAGACGGTGACGCCCATCTCGGTCAGTTCCTCGACCGGGGGCACGGCAACGTCGGCGGGGGCCGAGGTCATCAGCGAGATGCCGGTGTCGGCCAGCCTGCGGCCGATCCGCTCCAGCCGGGCGGCGGGGATCATGCCAAGACAATAGGCATGGGAAATCATCACCTTGCCCGCAAGACCCGTGGCGGCGGCATAGTCGGCGATCCGTTCGACCTGCCAAGCGCCCAGATCACCCTTGTCATGCAGGTGAATATCGACGCCCGCACCCTTTTCCACGGCCAGATCAAAGATGAATCGCAACTGGCCATCGGGATCGCCGTCGATGCCCGCCGGATCAAGGCCACCGACGGTTTCCACCCCCATGTCCATCGCGGACCGGATCAGATCGGCAGTGCCGGGGCGGCACAGAAGGCCCTGCTGCGGGAAGGCCACGAATTGCAGGTCAACCCGGTCGGACCAGACCTCGCGCAGGCGCATCATCGCCTCGACATGGGTCAGCCCGATGTCCGGGCGCCACGTCGATGTGCGAGCGAACGGCGGTGGTGCCATAGGCCAGCATCTGGCCCAGCAGACGCCCGGCCCGCTCTTCCGGCGGGGTGGTGTTGGCAGACAGCACGCGCCGCTCGTTTTCAATGTAGTCGCGCAGCTTGGCGGCGCGTTTGCCGGGCTGCCACGCCTCTCCCCACAGGGTCTTGTCCAGATGGACATGCGGCTCGACAAAGGCGGGCAGCACCAGCCGGCCCGCGCCGTCCACCGCATCGGGCGCGGTGATATCCGGGCCAATCGCCTGCGATGCGGCCGTCGCGGCAACGGATACCGACGGTCTGGCCGTCGATGTCACGCAGATTGGAAAAGGTGGTCATCGTGCCGCTCCGCAGGTTTGGGATGCGGCCCCCGGAAACAGGGGCCGCACGGGGTGTCAGCCTTTCAGGCGGGTCCAGATCTTGTCGCGCAGTTCCCGCGCGGCGGGGCCGCAATCCATCGTGGGAACCAGCCGGGGCGCATAGTCTTCGGGCATGTTGATGGCATCCATCGCGCGCCATTTCGGGTCCAGGAATTCATCCGACTTGATCGCATTGGCATAGGCGATCGCGTTCGATACCGCCGCCGCATTCTCGGGCGCCATCATCCAGTTGATGAAGATCTTGGCATTTTCCGGGTGCGGCGCATTGGCCGGAACCGCGAAGTTGTCGCGGAACATCGGCGTGCCTTCCTTGGGGTAGATGAAGCGGATGGTGTCGCGCTGCGCCGTGGCCCGTGCGGTCGCGCCATTCCAGACGTGATACATCGCCACCTCGCCCGAGGCCATGCGGTCGACCGTGCTGTCCGAGGAGTACATCTTCAGCTTGGGCTTTTGCGCCTCCAGCAGCTCAAGGATGCGCTTGGCGTCGTCATTGCTTTCGGTGCATTGCGGGATGCCCAGGTAGAGCGAGGCCGCAAGGATCACGTCGCTGGCGGTGTCAAGTTCGGCAATCTTGCCTTCGAATTCGGGGCGCGGCTCGAACAGCTCTTTCCAGCTGTGCTCGATCTCAGCCTCCGCCGATGGCGGCGCTGTCATAGGCAAGGCCGGTGACGCCCCACAGATAGGGGGCGGTGTATTCATGCGTCGGGTCGAAATCGGGGTTCTTGAACGCGTCTTTCATGTGGACGTAGTTCGACATCGTGTTGGTGTCGATCTTCATCAGAAGTCCGTCCTTGATCATGCCGGGGATCACATAGTCCGATGGCACGATCACATCATAGGCCGCCCCGCCCGATTGCAGCTTGGCCAGCAGGGTGTCGTTGCTGTCAAAGCCGTCAAGGATCACCTTGATCCCGGTTTCGGCCTCGAACTTGGCCAGAAGGTCAACCGGGTAGTAATCCGTCCAGTTGTAGAAATAGAGCGTCTTTTCAGCGTCTTGGGCAAGGACGGGCAGCGCCGTCATCGCCGCCAGCGCCAGACCGATCATGGTTTTCTTCATGGGCTTACTCCTGTTGGGTTGACTGTTGCCTTAGCGCCGAAGGCGACCAAGGAAGAAGGAAAGCGAGACGAGCAGGACCGAGATCACCAGCATCACCGTTGAAATCGCGTTGATCTCGGGCGTGATGCCCGCCTTGATCGACGAGAAGATATAGACTGGCAGCGTGGTGGTGCCGGGGCCCGACAGGAAGAACGAGGTCAGGAAGTCATCAAGGCTGGTCACGAAGGCCAGCGTGAAACCCGCCATGATGCCGGGCCACAGGAGCGGCAGTGTCACCCGGCGAAAGCTGCGAAAGCGGTTGGCGTACAGGTCTTGCGCTGCCTCGCCATAGCTCTGGTTCATGCCCTCCAGCCGGGCGCGGATCGGCAGATAGGCAAAGGGGATGCAAAAGGCGGTGTGCGCCAGGATCATGGCGGTCAGACCAAGCTGCACGCCCAAAGCGACGAACAGCATCAGCGTTGCCACCGCCATCACGATCTCGGGCAGGATCAGCGGCATGTTCAGCATGGCCTCGACTGCGCCGCGGCGTGGAAAGGCGCGCGATGTCGCCAGCGCCGCCAGAAGGGCAATCACCGTCGCGGCCGTTGCGGCGCAAAGCGCAAGCAGCAGCGAGTTCTTGCGCGGCCGACTGGATCGACGGATTGACCAGAATGCGCCCGTACCAATCAAGCGACGCATGCGACCACACGGTCGCGGTGCGGTTAGCGTTGAAGCTGTAGCCGACCAGCACCACCACCGGCACATAAAGGTAGACCAGCACCAGCAGCGAAATCTCGCGCGTCATGGGAAAGCGGCGAATGTTCATGGAACCTCCGATTGCGCCAGATCGCCATGGCGACCATCACGACCAGCATCAGCGCCAGCAGCACCACCGACAGCGCCGCGCCAAAGGGCCAGTTGCGCGAGGCGCCGAACTGCATCTGGATGATGTTGCCCAGCATCAGCGTCTTGCCGCCGCCAAGCAAGGCGGGGGTCACGAAGGCGCCCAGGCAGGGAATGAACACCAGAAGCGACCCCGCCGCGATGCCCGGCATGGCGATCGGGATCAGCACGCGGCGCAAGACGCGCGACCGGGGTGCGCCCAGATCATGCGCGGCCTCCAGCAATCGCCAGTCGAATTTCTCGAACACGGTGTAAAGCGGCAGGATCATGAAGGGCAGGAAGGAATAGGTCAGGCCGATGGCAACGGCCACGTCGTTGTAAAGCAACTGTATCGGCCCAATGGGCGAGACGGAATTGACGGCCTGCGACAGCCAGCCATCCTCGCGCAGGATGATGAGCCACGCATAGTTCCGCACCAGAAGGTTGGTCCAGAACGGGATGGTGATCAGCAGCAGCATGATGTCGCGCTGGCCCCGCGACAGGCCCGCCATCCACAGGGCGACCGGCAGGCCGAACAGCAGGCAGAGCCCCGTGGTCAGCGCCGCCTGCAGGACCGAGCGCAGCAGGATCACCAGATAGCTGGTGTTGACGATCATGGTGCCGTCGAAATCCTCTTCCCAGACAAGCCGGATGTAGTTGCCCAGGGACGGCACCGAGGCCCAGTCCACCCCGCTGCTGCCGCCCTTTTGCAGAAGCGATATCCAGAACATCAGGGCCAGCGGCACACCGATCAGCGCGGCGATCGTCGCCAGCGCGGGCGTCAGCAGACCAAGGCGGCGCAGGGCGGGACTGTCGGTCATTGCACCAGCACCCGCAGGTTTTCGGCAGGCAGGTTCACCCCGACCATGCTGCCCATTGCGGGCGGCGGGCCATCCAGATCGGATTGACGCAGCAGGAAGGTGCCGCCATCGGCCAGCGTCAGTTTGTGCAGGAGGGCCGTTCCAAGATAGGCGGTATGCACCAGTTGCGCCTGCAAGTGACCGGCCCCGGCGGTCACGATGCGCGCGCGTTCGGGCCGGATCGCCAGCGTTACCTTGCCCCGCGCGTCATGCGGCACAGAAAGCACCGCGCCGTCTGCCAGACGGATTGCATTGCCCGGCAGGGCCTCGGCCTCGATCAGGTTGATGTCACCGATGAAGTCGGCAACGAAGCGATGGGTCGGCGCCTCATAAATCTCGCGCGGGGGGCCCATTTGCAGGATGCGCCCGCCCTGCATCACTGCCACGCGATCAGACAGGGTCAGCGCCTCTTCCTGATCATGGGTGACGAACAGGAAGGTGATCCCCGCTTCGGCCTGCAGCAGTTTCAGTTCGATCTGCATTTCCTTGCGCAGCTTCAGGTCCAGCGCCGAAAGTGGCTCGTCCAGCAGCAGAACCTTGGGACGGGGGGCCAAAGCGCGCGCCAGAGCCACCCGCTGCTGCTGTCCGCCGGACAGTTCCGCCGGGCGGCGGCGCGCAAAGGATTGCATGCGAACCATCTCCAGCGCCTCGCCGACGCGGGTGCGGATCTTGTCGGCGGGCAGATGCTGTTCTTCCAGCGCGAAGCCGACGTTCTGCTCGACCGTCAGATGCGGAAAAAGCGCATAGCTTTGAAACACCGTATTGACCGGGCGGCGATACGGCGGGGTTTGGGTGACATCCTGCCCCTCGATCGCAATTCTGCCCTCGATCAGCGGTTTCAAACCCGGCAATCAGCCGCAGGAGTGTGGTTTTCCCGCAGCCCGAGGGGCCGAGCAGGGTGAAAAACTCACGCCGGCCGATCTCGACCGAGACGTCTTCCAGAACCCGGACGGCGGCGGCGCCGCGGCCAAAGCTCTTGCTGACGGCTGTGATGGAAACAGCAGAAGAATCGGTCATGTCATTCTCACTCCCCTGGTCGTCCAGCGTAGATGTGTTGATCTGACATGTCAAGATTGCATGCAATATTATTATTTTTATGTATGCAAATTTCAATCTGCACCTGTTTGGTGACAGGCCATTCCGGAAAGCCATCACATTTCAATGCCCCGAAACTGAAGGCAGCGGGCGCACGCCTGCCCGGGGCGCAGCTGATGGCGACCGAAAGACGTTGACCTTGCCGGTGCATGCGATGTTCAATGCCATCGCATACATCCGGAGAAGTGCAGAGTGTCCAAGCCTGACGATCTGAACGCCGCGGCGACACAGCCCAAGCGCCGCAAACCCGGCCAGGCCACCAAAACGCCAACCCGCACCGAAAAGGTCCATGAGGCGCTGCGTCAGGCCATTATCGAACAGCAACTCCCTCCGGGCGCGCGCCTGCCCGAGGATATGATCGGCGACACTTTCGGGACCAGCCGCACCATCGCGCGCGAGGCGCTGCTACGTCTGTCGGTCGAAGGTCTGGTTGATCTGTTGCCGAACCGGGGGGCCTTTGTCGCCAACCCGTCGCTGGACGACGGTCGCGATGTCTTTGTGGTGCGGCGGGGACTTGAACGGATGGTGGTGCTGCAACTGGCCGGACAACTGAGCCCCGCCCAGATCACCGAACTGCGCCGCATGCTGGAGCAGGAAGAACTGGCCGGTGCGCGCGACGAACGTGAAGCCATACGCCTTGCGGGAGAGTTTCACCTGCGCCTTGCCGAGATGACAGGAAACAAACTGCTGATCCGCTACCTTACCGAGACTGTGTCGCGCTGTTCGCTGGTGCTGACGATCTACGGCCGCCCCCATTCGGTGGACTGCGGCATTGATGAACATCGTCAGATCATCGAAGCGCTGATTGCAGGGGACAAGGCCCGGGCTGCGGAACTGATGGAGCACCACATCGAACAGGTCGCGGGGCGAGCACTTCTCGAAACCCGCAAACCATTGAGCGTTCAAGATGTTCTTGCCTTATATGCGACCGCGATCACGCAAGGCTGAAAACCGGGCCTGACGACGGGGCAGGCCAAGGGCTTGGTGCAGTGGTGGTCCCGTCTTCCGCCCTGGTCAAAAGCTCCTCACCTTCCCTCGCACTCGCCGCAACTGTCAGGTTCTGGTTTCGACGATCATGGAATCATGACCCAAGAACTTTTCCCTTTAGCGAAACAATAATGCCAATTTACCATTGACTGTTGCCGTCTTGGCATCGGGGTGCACGGTGGCGCGTCGCGACGGCTGTTCGGCGCCATCACCGAGGATCGGCTACCAGTGAAGTTACTCGCTGACGGCGCGTAGACGGCAGTTCATGACGAGCGTTTCCTGACGCATCAGGCCGCGAGCGGGATCGTTGCGAAGGCGGCGAGCAGGCGTGGGGCGGCCCCGGCGACCAGTGCCTCCAGTTCCGCCGCACGGGCGGGCGTGAAGTGGCCTTCGGCGTCGAGCAGGTTGACGGTGCCCGCCACCGTGCCGTCACGCAGCACGGGGATGTTCATGGCCGAATGGCATCCCAGCGCATTGATCAGCGCGTGGTCAGGGAAGTAGGTTGCGAACTCTGGCGTGGAGTTGGCAACGAAGCTTTGCCCCTGGCCCAGAACGCGTCGGCTCCACGCGTCATTGCCGATGGGCTTGGTGCCGGTGACGGGGTACTCGACGGGGTGAGAGCTGTAGGCGCGGCGGGCGAGGCCTGCGGTTCGGTCCACAACGGTGACGGTGAAGAGGCGCACGTTTGCGGCCTGTTTCAGCTCATCGAAGATGGCAGGTGCAAGGGTCATGCACAGTCTCCTGAAATGAGGCGTTCCCCTGGCCGGGTCGGCGAGATCGCACGACGTAGGCCAAAATCCACAGCGGATGAGACGCGGTTCCTTGACAGCAGAAGTCAGAAGTTGCCCAATCGGTCAAGGATTGCGGCCGCGTTGGCGGAAAGCATTCCAACAAATCAGGACAGGGAGACTACCATGAAGATGGAACGGACGCTGACAGGGTTCGGAGCCGCCGCCATGGCCGCGCTGATGCTGAGCGTCGCCCCCGGCGCGTTGCTTGCAGAGACGCCCGCCGACACGCTCGTGCTCGCGGATGCGATCGACGACATCGTATCGCTCGATCCGCACGAGGCCTATGAATTCTCGGGCCTCGACGTGGTGAACAACACCTATGACGGGTTGATCGAGCTGGACCCGACACAGCCCGGCGTGCTGGTGCCGGGGCTGGCCGAAAGCTGGGGCGCCTCTGAAGACGGGAAGACCTTTACCTTCAAGATGAAATCGGGCCTCACCTTCTCGTCCGGCAATCCGGTGCGGGCCGAGGATGCGGCCTTTTCGCTTCAGCGCGCGGTCAAGCTGAACCTGACCCCGGCCTTCATCCTGAACCAGTTCGGCTGGACGGCCGAGAACGTGGACCAGATGGTGACGGCCGACGGCGACACCGTCATCATGAAGACCGACCAGGCCTATGCGCCGACCTTCCTCTACAACATCCTGACCGCCGGTGTTGCCTCGATCGTCGACAAGGAGACGGTCATGGCGAACGAGGCGAACGGCGACATGGGCAACGCCTGGCTGAAGAACAACTCAGCCGGGACCGGGGCGTTCGTGCTGAAGTCGTTCAAGCCGAACGAAGGGTATGTGCTTGAGGCGCGTCCGGGCTACTGGCGGGGCGATGCCAAGGTGGCGCGCGTGTTCATGCAGCACGTGCCGGAGGCGGCAACGCAGCGGCTTCAGATCGAGAAGGGCGATATCGACATCGCACGCGAACTGACGCCGACCGACATTGCCGGACTGGAAGGCAACGCCGATGTCAAGATCCAGTCCGACGTGGGCGGGCAGATATTCTACCTCGCCTTCAACCAGAAGAACGAGAACTACAAGAACGAGAAACTCCTGGATGCGATGCGCTATGCGATCGACTATCAGGGCATGGTCGATACCTTCCTGAAGGGCACCGAGGTGGTGCATCAGGCCTTCCTGCCGAATGGCTATCTGGGTGCGCTGACCGACACGCCCTATTCAGCCTCGACATCGAGAAGGCGAAGGCGCTGGTGGCGGAGTCGGGCATCCAGAACCCGAAGGTCGTGCTGGACGTGCGCAACGCGTCGGACCGGATGGACATGGCGCAGTCGATCCAGAACACGTTCGGCCAGGCCGGGATCACGGTGGAGCTGAACGTGGGCGAAGGCGCCGAACAGCTGAAGCGCTATCGCGCCCGCCAGCACGACGGCACGCTGCAAAGCTGGGGGCCGGACTATCCCGATCCGCACACCAACGCCTCGGCCTTTGCGATGAACGCCGACAATTCGGACGACGCGCAGACGGGCGGCCTTGCCTGGCGCAACGCCTATGATCCGGGCCCGCTGCACGCGCAGACCGAAGCCGCGGTGATGGAGGCCGATGCCGACAAGCGCAAGGCGATGTACGAGGAGATCCAGACGGTGCACCGCCAGACCTCGCCCTTCATCGTCATGTTCCAGATCGGCTACCAGACCGGCCTGCGCAAGAACGTCGAGGGCTTCTATACCGGTGGCGCCATCGACTCGGCGGCCTACTGGCTTGTGACGAAGTGAACGAAGGGGCGGCGCCGGGGTTCGGCGCCGCCCGTTTCGCAGGATGACCGACACCCTTTCCCCGTCTGCAGAAACGTCGCGCGTCGCCACGATCACCGTGCAGGTGGCAGGTGTGCTTCTGTCGCTGCTCGCCACCTTCATCGGCCTGCTGGCCGTGACCTTCTTCATCAGCCGTGTCGTGCCCATCGACCCCGCGCTGTCGATCCTGGGCGACCGCGCGACCGAGGCGCAACTGGACGAGGTGCGCACCAAGCTGGGCCTCGACCAGCCGATCTGGAAACAGTTCGCGATCTATGTCGGTGATGCCGTGCAGGGCGATCTCGGCACGTCGATCCGCACCAAGGAACCCGTGCTGGACGAGGTCAGGCGCGCCTTCCCCGCAACGCTGGAGCTGGCGACGCTGGCGACGATCATCGGTGTGCTGGTGGGTGTTCCGGCAGGGGTTCTTGCCGCGGCGCGACCCGGCTCGCTTGCCGACCAGATCGTACGGCTGGCGGGCTTGATGGGGTATTCGATGCCGGCCTTCTGGCTGGGACTGGTCGGCCTTCTGATCTTTTATGGTCAATTGGGATGGGTCAGCGGGCCCGGACGGCTCGACGCCGCATATGCCATGATGCTGGAATTCGAGATCGAGCAGCGAACCGGGCTGATCCTGGTCGATACGGCGCTCGCCGGGCGGTGGGACATGTTCTGGAACGCCTTCAGCCACATTGTCCTGCCGGCGGGCCTGCTTGGCTATATTTCGATGGCTTACATCAGCCGGATGACGCGGTCGTTCATGATGAACGAACTGGGGCAGGAATACATCACGACCGCGCGAGTGAAGGGGATGCCCGAGCGGCGCGTGATCTGGGTCCACGCGATGCGCAACGTGCTGGTGCCGCTGATCACGGTGATCGCGCTGTCTTATGCCTATCTTCTGGAAGGCTCGGTGCTGACCGAAACGATCTTCGCCTGGCCGGGGCTGGGCAGTTACATCACCAACGCGCTGCTGGTGAACGACATGCCCGCTGTGCTGGGCGGAACCATCGTGGTGGGCACGGCCTTCATCGGATTGAACCTGCTGTCGGATCTGCTCTATCGCCTCGTCGATCCGAGGGCGCGCTGATGGCCGCCCTGACGGTCTGGCTGCGCGAGGCCAACCCGCAGTCGCGCTGGCAGGCGAAGCTGGGGCAGACCTATTTCGGCTGGCTGCGGCTGCGGCGCAATCCGCTGGCGATGGCGGGGCTGGTGATCGTCGCGGCGCTGCTGCTGATGGCGGCCTTTGCGCCTTTGATCGCCACGCATGATCCCATCGCGCAGGATCTGTCGCGCCGGCTGCTGCCCCCCGGCACGCCGGGCAACTGGCTGGGGACGGACGAGTTCGGCCGCGATATCTGGTCGCGCATCGTCTACGGCTCGCGCATCACCTTCTACATCGTGGTGCTGGTGGTGCTGACGGCCCCCGTCTTCGGGCTGATCGTGGGGACGGTTGCGGGATACTTTGGCGGATGGACCGACCGTATCCTGATGCGGATCACCGACATCTTCCTCGCCTTCCCGAAACTGATCCTCGCGCTGGCGCTGGTGGCGGTGCTGGGGCCGGGGATGGTGAATGCGGTGCTGGCCATCGCCGTCACCTCGTGGCCGCCCTATGCGCGGGTGGCCCGGGCCGAGACGCTGACGGTCCGCAACTCCGACTACATCGCCGCCGTGCGGTTGCAGGGCGCGGGGGCGGCACGGATCATCTGGGGGCATGTGGTGCCGATGTGCCTGCCGTCGGTCATCATCCGGGTCACGCTCGACATGGCGGGGGTCATCCTGATCGCCGCAGGTCTGGGGTTTCTCGGCCTCGGCGTGCAGCCGCCGCTGCCGGAATGGGGCATGATGATCTCGGCAGGGCGGAAATACCTGTTCGAACAGTGGTGGGTGGCGACGATGCCGGGGCTTGCGATCTTTATCGTCTCGCTGGGTTTCAACCTGCTGGGCGACGGGCTGCGCGATGTGCTGGACCCGAGGAGTTCCGGGCGATGACGCTGCTGACGGTGCGCGATCTGCATGTGACCTTCGATACCGAGGCAGGGCCGGTGGAGGCCGTGCGCGGGGTGTCGTTCTCGCTGAACCGGGAGCGGCTGGGGATCGTGGGCGAAAGCGGCTCGGGCAAGACGATGACCGGGCGCTCGGTGCTGAAGCTGATCCGGCCGCCGGGGCGCATACGGGCCGCCGAGATGACCTTCGACGGCATCGACCTGACCACGGCAAGCGAGCGGGACATGCGCGCACTGCGCGGACCGCGCATCGCGATGGTGATGCAGGATCCGAAGTTCTCGCTTAACCCGGTGATGAAGGTGGGAGCGCAACTGACCGAAGGATTGCGGCAGCGCGACCGGCTGGGGCGGGCCGAAGCGCAGGCCAAGGCGATTGCGGCGCTGGAGGCGGTGCAGATCCGCGATCCGGTCCGCGTGATGGACGCCTATCCGCACGAGTTGTCGGGGGGGATGGGTCAGCGCGTGATGATCGCGATGATGCTGATCCCGAACCCGGACCTCCTGATCGCGGACGAGCCGACGAGTGCCCTGGACGTGACGGTGCAGGCCGAGGTGCTGGCGATCCTCGACGGGCTGGTGCGTGACCGGGGGATGGGCCTGCTCTTCATCAGCCATGATCTGCGGCTGGTGGCACGCTTCTGCGACCGGGTCCTGGTGATGTTCAAGGGACGGATCGTCGAAGAACTGGCGGCGCGCGACCTGACCCATGCGAAGCATCCTTACACGCGCGGTCTTCTGAACTGTCTGCCACGGATCGGCGGGGATCGCGGGCCGCTGCCGGCGCTGGACCGCGACGCACCCTGGGCACGGGAGGCGTGACGTGGCGCTGATCGAGATCGAGAACCTGACCGTCATCTTTCGCGCCAAGGGGCGCGACGTGCGCGCGGTCGAGAACGTGAGCCTGTCGGTCGAGCCGCGCGAAAGCTTCGGGCTGGTGGGCGAAAGCGGGTCGGGCAAGTCCACGATCCTGCGGGCGATCTGCGGGCTGGCGCCGGTGTCGGGCGGCAAGATCCGCATCGCGGGCGAGGCTCTGCCCGAGCCGCGCGGGCGTGCCTTCAGCCGGGTGGCGCAGATGGTGTTCCAGGACCCCTATGCGAGCCTGCATCCGCGCCACACCATCGACCGCACGCTGTCAGAGCCGCTGGTGATCCACGGGATCGGCCACGAGGACCAACGGGTGGCGCAGGCGCTGGTGGATGTGGGTCTGCCCACAAGCTTCCGCTTCCGGTATCCGCACCAGCTGTCCGGCGGGCAGCGGCAGCGCGTGGCCATCGCGCGGGCGCTGATGCTGGAGCCGCAGGTGCTGCTGCTGGACGAGCCGACGTCGGCGCTGGATGCGTCGGTGCAGGCCGAGACGCTGAACCTGCTCGCACGGCTCAGGGCCGAGCGGGGGCTGACCTTCCTGATGGTGAGCCATGACCTGGCGGTGATCGACCACATGTGCGACCGCATCCTCGTGATGCAGCATGGCCGGTCGGTCGAGGCGCTGGCGCGGGCCGATCTGGCGGCGGGGCGGATGACGACGGCCTATGCGCGCAGCCTGTTCGAGGCCAGCGCGGACCGGATGCTCGACGCGGGGTAGAGGAGCGTGGAGCGCGTGGCCGGATGAACCCCGCCCGACGCAATTTCGGTGGTCGAGGTTCACTGGCGAGCCAGAGGATCGACCGGAGACGCTCCTGTGGAGCGTATCAGCGATCCGATTGCCGGAGCGTGCAAACGCGAAGGCAAGGGACTCTCCACTGGCGGGACGCAGCCAATCCGGCCGCGGCTGCCTGGGCGTGCGCGGCAACGCGCCTTCCGCGGGCAGGCAGCCGCGGCGGGATTTGTCGCCGGACAAATCCGTCAGGAACGGCGCGTCGATCCTGGGAACACGCCCCTCAGTCCGCGTGCACCGCCATCGGCGCCGCAGCCGCCTGCGTCGGCTTGCGCAGCGCAAGGACCAGCGGCAGCGCGCAGAGCGTGACGATCATCATCAGCTTGAAATCGTTGATGTAGGAGATCATCAGCGCCTGCACGTTCACCAGCTCGTCCATCTGGCTGAGCGCCGCCGCGTTGCCCGAGGCGGCCCCGGGCGATGCCTGCCACAGCATCGGGTTGTAGGCCGAGATCGCGGCCCCCAGCTCGCCGTGGTTGACCTGCACGTTGCGCGTCAGCATGCACCGAGACGATGGAAATGCCGATCGACGAGCCGATGTTGCGCACAAGGCTGAACAGGCTGGTGGCGTCGGCGCGGAAGACCGGGTCGATGGTCGAAAAGGCGATGGTCGACAGCGGCACGAACACGAGCCCGAGGCCCAACCCCTGCAGAACCCCCGACCAGATGATCGGGCTCGCGTCCATCTGCGGCGTGAAACCGGTCATCAGGTAGAGCGAGGCCGCCGTCAGCAACAGGCCCACCGTCACCAGCCAGCGCGCGTCGACATGGCGCACCAGCCGGCCGACGATCAGCATCGAGATCATCGTGCCCACCCCGCGCGGCCCCATCACGAGGCCGGTGGTGATCGTCGGATAGCCGAAGATGCGCGACAGCATCGGCGGCAGCAGCGCAAGGCTGGCCAGCAGGATGATCCCGATGACGAAGATGAAGCACAGCCCGGTCGACGAAGTTGCGGTCGGTGAACATCCGCGGGTCGAGGAACGGCTTCTCCGCCCCGATGATGTGGATCACGAAGACCCAGAAACCGCTGATCGTCAGGAAGAGGTAGGTCCAGATCTCGGCCGAGGCGAACCAGTCGACCTCGCCGCCCCGGTCCAGCATCAGTTGCAAGCGCACCGATGGCGACGGACAGCATGGCGAAGCCGAAGAAGTCGAAGCGCCGGATGCGGCGCGGGGCGCGCGGCAGGTAGAGCGCGCAGCCCGCAATGGCCACGATGCCGACCGGCAGGTTGATGAGGAACACCCAGCGCCAGTTGAAGCTTTCGGTCAGCCAGCCGCCCAGCGTCGGGCCGATGATCGGGCCGACCATGATCCCGGCGCCCCAGATCGCCATCGCCTGCCCCGCCTTCTCGCGCGGGTTGATGTCGAGCAGGAAGGTCTGCGACAGCGGCACGATGGCCGCGCCGAACACGCCCTGCAACAGGCGGAAGCGCCACCATGCTCGGCAGGCTCCAGGCCATGCCGCAGGCCATCGAGGTGGCGACGAACCCGACGATCGAGACCAGGAACAGCTCGCGCTTGCCGATCCGGTCGGCCAGCCAGCCGGTCACCGGCGTCATGATCGCCGAGGCGACGATGTAGGAGGTCAGAACCCAGGTGATCGTGTCCTGCGATGGCGCCAAGATCGCCCGTCATCGACGGCAGCGCCACGTTGGCGATGGTGGTGTCCAGCACCTGCATGATCGTGGCCAGCATGATCGCCAGCGTGATCAGGCCCTTGTGCGGGACCGTCGGTCGGATCGGGCACGGCGGTGGCCATGGCGCTGCGGCCTAATGCCCTGCGAAGGCGGCAGGGACGAGATCGCCCAGGCTGCGGCTCTGCCCGGTGTCGACCGAGACCGAGGCGCTGATCCCCGACGAAAGGCCGAGGCGCCGCGGGATCCTCAAGACTGCAGCCGCACCGGCACGCGCTGCGTGACCTTCACCCAGTTGCCGGTCGCGTTCTGCGCGGGCAGCAGCGAGAACTCGGCCCCTGTGCCTGCGCCGATGGCCTCGACACGGGCCTGCACCGGCTCGGCCGGGAGCCATGATCGAAGGTGACCGTGGCCGGTCTGGCCGACCTTGACGCCCGCCAGCTGGGTTTCCTTGAGGTTCGCCTCGACCCAGGCATCGCCGGTCTCGACCAGCGCGAACAGCGCATTGCCCGCAGCGACCATCTGGCCCGGCTTGAAGGACGACGCCTGATAGATCACGCCGTCCGCCGGGGCCTTCACCGTGGTCAGCTCCAGGTCATAGGCCGCCTGATCGCGCGCGACGAGCGCCGCCTGCACCGTTGGATGGGCATCGGTCGGTCCGTCGGCAGTCGCCGCCCAGCGCCGCCAGCGCGATGGCGACATTCTGTTGCGCCAGGGCCCAGTTGCTCGTCGGCCTGCCGCGCCGCGTGGCGGGCGTCGTCCAGCGCCGTGTCGGTTGACGACGCCGCGCGTGGACAGGGCCTTCTGGCGCTCGAGTTCCGACTTGAGATAGGCTCGCGTCGTCGGTCGCCAGCGCGCACTTCGGACCGGGCGCGCTGGTACGAGAGCTTCAGCTGCTCGACCGACAGCCGCGCGTCGCTCAGCGCGGCTTCTGCCTCGGCCAAAGCGAGCCGGTAGGGTTCGGGGTCCACCTGGAAGAGCGGTTGGCCGACCTTCACCTGCTCGTTGTCGGTGATGTCGACCGAGACGACGCGGCCCGCGATGCTGGAGGCGATGGAGATCCGCGCCTGGTGCAGATAGGCATTCTCGGTGCTTTCATAACGCCCGCCTGTCAGCCAGTAGCCTGCCGCGCCGACGGCGAGCGCGACCGGCAGTGCCAGCATCAGCCCGCGCCGCTTGCGGCGGGGGGCCGGTGCCGCGGCGGCCGGGGGCGCGGCCGCGGGCAGCTCCGCCGGTTTCGCGGCTTGGGCGGACAGGGTCTTGGGGGACGGCGTCGCGTTCATTCCTGGGCCTCGGTGGGTTGGCAGCCGCACGTGCTGGTGTCGGTGGCCGAAAGATTGCTGATGATGGCGTTCAGCCCGGCGATCAGGGCGGCACGCTCGGGCGCGCCCAGACCGGCGCAGGGCTTCGTCATAGACCTCGTTCGCGGTCGCCCGGATCTCGGCATAGGCGCTGCAGCGTCTTGTCGGTCGGCACGACGACACGCACGCGGCGGTCGGCGGGATCGTGGGTGCGCGTGACCCAGCCCCCCTGCTCCATCCGGTCGATCAGGCGCGAGACGCTGATCGGCTCGATCTCGAGCATGTCGGCGAGGCGGGCCTGCGTCGCCCGCCCCTCGCGCGAGACGATGGCGAGAAGGCGCCACTGGGCGGAGGAGAGGCCGAGCGAGGCCGTGCGCTGTTCGAAGCGCTTGCGCATGGCGCGGGCGGCATCGTGCAGAAGCAGGCCGAGTCGGTCGGTTCCCATTTTCATGAGCGGGATATAATATAAGCATGCTTACGATACAAGCGGGCGCAGCTCGCGCCGGGCCGACAGAACGTCGCAGCCCGGGGTCGGTTCCTAGCGGTTGACGTCCACTACGACGCGCCCCTGCACCTGCCCCTTGAGGATCGCGGCCCCGAGCGCGGGCAGGTCGCCCAGGCCCGCTGGGCGGATCGTCGCCTCAAGCTTGTCCAGCGGCAGGTCGCGGGCCAGTCGCTCCCACGCCGCAAGGCGGGGGGCGTAAGGGACGAAGACGCTGTTGATGCCCAGGAGGTTCACGCCCCGCAACAGGAAGGGCACGGTCGAGGCGGGCAGGTCCGCACCGCCCGCAAGCCCTACGGCGGCTGCCGAGGCGTTCATCTTCAATTGCCCCAGCACACGCGCCAGCATGGCACCCCCGACCGCGTCGATGCAGCCCGCCCACGTCTCGGATTCGAGCGGGCGCTTCACCGTTTCGGCCAGCTCGGCGCGCGGCACGATCCGGCTCGCGCCAAGGTCGCGAAGGTAACCTTCGGTCTCCGGGCGGCCCGTCACGGCGGCCACCTGATACCCCAGCTTCGCGAGGATCGCCGTCGCGACCGACCCCACGCCGCCCGAGGCGCCGGTGACCAGCACTTCGCCCTGATCCGGGGCAAGCCCATGGTTTTCCAGCGCGATCACGGCCAGCATCGCGGTGAAGCCCGCCGTTCCCACCGCCATCGCCTGCCGCGTGGTCAGCCCATGCACCAGCGGCACCAGCCAGTCGGCCTTGACCCGCGCGCGCGTGGCGTAGCCGCCCCAATGCGTCTCGCCCACGCGCCAGCCGGTCAGCACCACCTTGTCGCCGGGCGCATAGCGCGGGTCCGAGGACTGCTCGACCGTCCCGGCAAAATCAATCCCCGGCACATGTGGCCAGGTTCGCACGAGGCCCCCACCCGAGCCGAGGCAGAGGCCGTCCTTGTAGTTGAGCGTGGAATACTCGACCGCGACCGTCACATCGCCGTCGGGAAGGCGGCTGTCGTCCAGTTCCTGCACCGAGGCCGATGTCGCGCCCGCCTCGTTCTTGTCAACCACCAATGCGCGGACCATCGCGAGCCTCCCCTGTTGCCACGCCCGACCCTAGCGGGACGCCCCGCGAAGGAAAACCCGCATCACTCGGCGTAGCCCGGCCCGTTCGACCAGCGCCAGGCATCGCCGATCATCTGCGGCAGGGTGGAGCGGTGCGGCTCCCAGCCCAGGTCGGACCTGGCCCGCTCGCGACCCGGAGACGAGCGCGGTCGCATCGCCCGGCGCGGCGCGGCGCCCTCGATGATCGGCACCTCGCGGTTGGTGACGGTGGCCGGCTTGCTCGATGACCTCGCGCACCGAAAAGCCGGGCCCGGTGCCAAGGCAGAAGACGCGCGCCCTCTGCCGTCCAGCAAGCCGGCGCAGCCCCAGCACATGCGCCTCGGCCAGGTCGAGCACATGGACATAGTCGCGGATGCAGGTGCCGTCGGGCGTGTCGTAGTCGGTGCCGAACACGGTCAGCGCCGGGCGCTGGCCCGCGACGGCGTCCAGCATCAGCGGGATCAGGTGGGTCTCGGGGCGGTGCTGCTCGCCGATCTCGCCCGTCGGGATCGGCGCCGGCCACGTTGAAATAGCGGAAGATCACGATGCTGCAGCCCGTGGCTGTCGCGGAAATTCGCCAGCATCTGTCTCGATGGCCAGCTTCGACCCGCCATAGGCGTTGATCGGGCGCTGCGGCGTCGTCCTCGTCCAGCACCACGCCGTCCTGATCGCCATAGGTCGCGCAGGTCGAGGAAAAGACGAAGGCCCGGCACCCCGCCGCCACCGTCGCCTCGATCAGGTTCAGCGCGCCGGTCACGTTCACCCGCCAGTAGCGGCCCGGATCCTTCATCAACTCGCCCACCAGCGACAGCGCGGCGAAATGCATCACCGCGACCGGGCTATATGCGGCGAAGGCCGCGTCGATGGTGGCGCGGTCCATCAGATCGCCCTCGACCAGCGGGCCGAACTGCACCGCCGTCGCGCCAGCCGGTCGACAGATTGTCGAACACGACCGGCACGAAACCGCTTTCTGCAAGCGCCTTGCAGGCATGGGAGCCGATATAGCCCGCCCCGCCGGTGACAAGGATGTGTCTGTCCAAAACCGCTCTCTCCCCCGCCATCAGGTCGCAGGCAGCGTGGCACAGCGGCAACCCCTGCGAAAGGTCGGACGGCAGGTGGCTGCGATCCGGATGCGGATTGGCATGGGTAACAATGTCTTAAGAAAAACGCCGGATACAAAAAGGGTAAACGCCCCGTCCCGCTGCCGCCTCGCCCGTCGATGCCCTGTCCACATTCCCTCGCCACCCTCGTCAGAGGGACTGTTCCGTTCACCCCAGCGCCTGCCCCGCTATCCTCCCCTCCAGAAGGAGCCAAGATGCCCTTTCGCCGGATCGCCTCGCTGTTTCGCCGCTATGCTGCGGTTCACCTCTCGCTGACCGTTCCGGGCCAACCGCTGTGGGACGAGGCCGGGCAGATGGTCGGCCAGATCGACCGGCTGCGATTCGGGCAGGGACGAATCGTGGCCGAGGGGTGGACGTCGGCGCAGGCCGTCACACTGCGACAGGGCACGGCACGGGTGGAGCGTGCGCCGAGCCACGCTCGCCCCGACGTGGAGCGCGCGCATCCGCAACTGCGCCACAAGACGCCGGGATTCTCGCTCGACCTGCCCGCGATGCCGGGGCTGGCGGTCCTTGGCCTTTCCTTCGCCGATCAGCGGCTGATCTATCCGCTGCCCCTGCCCCCGCGGATGCAGGTTGCCGTGGCACATGCAGCGCTGCTCCCCGCCTTCCTGCGCGACTTGGCGCGCGCCGCACCCGCGCTGATCCGATGGGCGCTGGGGCGTGACCCGTCCTGCCGCGCTCATGTGAAGCGGAATCTGGGACTGGATGCTCCCGCGCCAGCGCAGGGCCTGCAGCACCTTTTGTTTCTGAACGATAGCCTCGCCGCCCTGCCGGAGAGTGCCCGAGCGGCCGAGGGAAGGCGGCTGGAGCCTGCCGGCCTCGCCCTGCAGCGTATCACCATCGTGCTCCCGATCTACAACGCCTTCGACCTTCTGCCCGAGGTGCTGGACCGTGTCCTCCGCCATACCGACCTGCCCTGGCACCTGGTCGCTGATCGAGGATGCCTCGACTGATCGCCGTCTGCGGCCATGGCTGCGAACCTGGGTTGCGGCACAGGAAGCATCCGTGCCCGACCGCATCACGCTGATCGAGAATCCCGCCAACCTGGGCTTCATCGGTTCGGTCAATGCGGGCCTCGCCGTTGCAGCGGCGCGGGGCGACGATGTGGTGCTGCTGAACTCCGACGCCTTCGTGCCGGAGCGCTGGGCCTCGCGCCTGATGCGGCCCTTCCTCATCCACGACAGGGTGGCGACGGTAACACCGATGTCGAACGATGCCGAAATCCTGACCGTGCCGCTGGCCTGCCGTCGCACCCCGTGCGACCGGGAGAGGCCGACGCGCTCGACCGGATCGCGGCGCAGTTCCATCCCGACGCCGCGCTGGCGGACAGCCCCACCGGCGTCGGCTTCTGCATGGCGATCAGCAAGCAGTGGCTGGCGCGGTTGCCCTCGCTCGATACCGTCTTCGGTCGGGGTTACGGCGAAGAGGTCGACTGGTGCCGGAAGGTGCGCGCGATGGGCGGGCGGCACCTGGCTGCCGGGGGGGCTGTTCGTCGAGCATCGGGGCGGAACCTCCTTCGGCTCGGCCGAGAAGCAGCGACTGTTGACGCAGAACAATGCGGTGATCTCGGCACGCCATCCGGGCTTCGATGCCGAGGTCCAGGGGTTCCTGCAGGCCGATCCGCTGATGACCCCCCGACTGATGCTTGGCATTGCCTTCGCAGCGATGAGGGTTCGGGGGCGGGTGCCGGTGTATCTGGCGCACAGCCTGGGCGGAGGGGCCGAGGATTACCTTACGGCACGGCTCTCCCGCGACCTGTCGCAGGATGGCGCGGGCGCGGCCATCGTTCTACGGGTCGGAGGCGCGCTGCGCTGGCAGGTCGAACTGGTCCTGCCCGATGGCGTCCTGCGCGGGGCGACATCCGAATTCGGCTTCGTGCAGCGCCTGCTCCAGCCTTTGCCCGCGCGCGATATCGTCTATTCCTGCGGCGTCGGCGATGCCGATCCGGCGGGCCTGCCGGACTGCCTGCTGGCGCTGAAGCGCGACCCCGACGACCGGATCGAAGTCCTGTTCCACGATTTCCTTCCGATCAGCCCCTCCTACACGCTGACCGATTCCGACGGCCACCATCGCGGCCTTCCCGACCCGCTTGATCCCGATCCAGCCCATTGCCCAAAGGATCGGTCGCTGGCGATGTGGCAGCAGGCCTGGGGGCGGCTGATCACCGCGGCGGATGCCGTGACGGTGTTCTCGCGCGACAGTCACCGGCTGGTTCTTGGCGCGTTTCCCGCAGGCCCGGCGCGTGATCCGCCTGCAACCGCACCGCATGCTGGCCGAGGTGCCGCGCTGCGCGCCCGGTCGGGGGCCCCGACCGGTGATCGGCGTGCTGGGCAACATCGGATTGCCAAAGGGGGCGGCTGTGCTCGCAGCCCTCAGCCGTCGTCTTGCCGAGGAGGGCACGGCGGATCTGGTGCTGATCGGGACTCTCGATCCCTGCCTTCACGCTGGCCCCGGGGACGCGCCTTCACGGCACCTACCGGCGTGAGGATATTCCGGCGCTCGTCGCGCACTATGGCATCGACCGCTGGCTGATCCCTTCGGTCTGGCCCGAGACGTTCTCCTACACCACGCATGAGGCGCTGGCGACCGGCCTTCCGGTCTGGTGCTTCGATCTGGGCGCGCAGGCCGAGGCGGTGCGCGCTGCGACCCATGCGACGGGCCGTGGTGGCACGATCCCGCTGCAAGATGGTGTGCCCGATATCGAGGCGCTGCTGGCGCGGCTTGTCGCCCCGGCGCGGACGGTCGCCGAGCAGGTGCCCGCGTGACGACCCGAACGCTTTCCATCGCCGATCTGCGCGCGACCGGCATCGAGGTTCTGCGCCGCCCCGGACAAGGGGCGCAGGTCGTCCTGCCGCAGCACTGCATTATCGAAGCGCCTGCCAGCCTGAAGTGGACGCAGTTCGGTCAGTCGCTGGAGCTGGGGGCCTTTTCCTACCAGGTCTCGGGCTTTTGCACCGCCGCCCGCATCGGCCGCTATTGTTCATTCGGCGAAGAGGTGCAGATCGGGCGGCAAAACCACCCGATGACCTGGGCCTCGACCAGCCCCGCCTTCTACCTTCATGGCAGCATGTTCGAACTGGGCAACGGCTACGAAGGCGCCCGGGCCTGGAAGGATTTCGCCATCGCCTCCGCCGAGCCGCCCACGCGGTTGCAGGTGACGACAATCGGGAACGACGTCTGGATCGGCCATGGCGCGACGGTCGTGGCGGGCGTGACGATCGGCGATGGTGCCGTCGTGGCGCAGGGGGCCGTCGTGGCCCGCGACGTGCCGCCGTTTGCAGTCGTGGCGGGCAACCCGGCGGTCATCAAGAAATTCCGCCTTCCTCCGCACCTGATTTCGCCCATGCTGCGAAGCCGCTGGTGGCGCTTCGGTCCGTGGCAACTGGCGCATCTCGATCCGTCAAAGCCCGAGGCGTTTGTCACGGGCGTCTTCCGGATGGAAGACGAACCCGCCTTCAGCCCCACCACGATCGACCTGAGGAAACCCGGACCATGGACCTGATCCGCCACCCGATCGTCTTTCTTCACCTGCCAAAGACAGCGGGACAGACGATCCACAACGCGCTGGCAGCCGCCGTCGGGGCTGCGCGCGTCTCGCCGATCCGCCTGCACACTGCGGCGGAACCGGGGGCGACGCAGTTTCCGCCCGGCTACGCGCTGTACTCCGGGCACCTCGACTGGGACCGGATCGACACGCTGCCCGAGGGTCGCTTCACCTTCACCGTGCTGCGCGACCCGCAGGAACGGATCGCCTCGTTCTACTTCTATCTGCGGCGCGAGGCGCAACGGCTTACGGAGGCCCAGCTTGAGTTGCCCGAGAACCAGGGGCGCGCCCGCGCGCTGCGCTGGAGCGCGGACGACTACTTCTTCGGTGGCGACACCCAGTGGCAGGATTTCGTGCGCGATCACTATGACAACTTCTATTGCCAGTACTTCGCCCTGCGCCGCTTTCGCGGGGGAAGCACGATCCGGGCCCTGCCGCGCACCGACGCGGTGGCCCGGGCCCGCCATGGTCTGGCCCTGCTCGACGGAGTGTTCCGAACCGACGACCTGCGCGCGCTGGAAACCTCGCTGGCCGAGCGGTATGGCCTGCATCTGCACCTGACCGACCGGTTCGACAACGCAGGCGACGGGCGGACCGAGCCGCGCTGGCCGAGGCTTCTCGATGCCTTCGGGCAGGACACATCGCGCGCCCGGATCGAGGCCTTTGCCGAGCGTGACGCCGACCTGCTGTCGCGACGGATGGCCCGGGCCTAGGGCGTGTCAGTCATGCAGCAGATCGCGCGCCTCGCGCCGCAACATCAGCAAGCCCAGGATCAGCGGCACCAGCGCCCCGCCAAGCACATAGAGCGGTTCGGCATAATCCGCCCGGTATCCGGGATATACGCCCGACCGCAGAAGCCCGACGATATGGTTCAGCGGATTCCACCACAGCCAGTCGCGATAGGGCTGGGGCACAGCATCCAGAGTGAAGAACACGCCGGAAACCAGGAAAAGCGGCCGGGTGAGGATCGACCATATGGTCTGCCAGACGGAAAATCGGGTCATCAGCCAACAGTTCAGGGTGCCCACGCCCAGTGCAAGAGCCGCGACCAGCGCAAAACTCATGGCAATCGGGCCGGGGGACAGGACCGTCCGCGTTTCGAACAGAGCGAGGATTCCGCCGAAAACAAGATAAGCGACCAGTGCCTGCGTTGCGGTGTTGAGCAGGAAACGCGCAAGGATCGCATCGGCGAAGGTTACCGCC
The DNA here is from genome assembly GCA_963777765.1 of uncultured Alphaproteobacteria bacterium. Taxonomy (GTDB): domain Bacteria; phylum Pseudomonadota; class Alphaproteobacteria; order Rhodobacterales; family Rhodobacteraceae; genus Aliitabrizicola. The sequence continues at coordinate 54,550 of CAVZRP010000001.1, forward strand.
GGGTAGGCCAGAAGGCTGCGAGAGAACAGCATCGCCGTCGCCACCCGACCGGAGATCGTGGTGAAGATCAGAAAGGGCAGGAGCCCGGTCGCGTGGAACATCACGAAGTTCCGCCCGAGCGGCGGCGCCTGGAAACCCAGCGCGAAGACAAAGGACAACAGCGCGATTCCGGCCACAGGCTCCACCACCGCCCAGAGGTAGCCACCGGGCGAGCGGCCGTAGGTCGTGGCCATCTCGCGCAGCACCAGTGCAGCTATGGCGCGGGGGGCCAGACCGTGCCGCGCAGTCTGTCTTGGTCGCTGTGGGGCAGGGGCGATGTCGGCCACGGGCGATCCTCTTCGGCTGGCGAGCGGCCGAAGCGGCCAGGTTTCATCTCTCCGAACTGTTTCAGCGAAATCTTTAGGAAGCCTTTACGATGATGCAGTTCCCCCTTGCCGCCGCCCTGCCCGCCGCCGCCCCGCGCCAGATGCCCCAGGCGCCGGCGCTGGTTCCTCCGGAGACGGCCACCCGCCCGCCCGCACAGGCGAGCCGGATGCGACCGCGCCACTGGGGGCTGCTGGCAAGCTTCGTGGCGCTGGTGCTGCTGCCCGCGGCCGTCACCGCCTGGTATCTCTGGACGAAGGCGGCTGACCAGTATGCCTCCTATGTCGGTTTTTCGGTCCGCAAGCAGGAAGCGCCCTCTGCGCTGGACCTGCTCGGCGGACTTGCCGCCGTTTCGGGGTCAAGCTCAGCCGATACGGATATCCTCTACGAATACATGCACGGCCCCGGCCTCGTCGCCGCGATAGATGCGGAACTCGATCTGCGCGCGATCTGGTCGAAGGCGACGGGCGATCCGGTCTTCGCCTACGCCGCCCCCGGCACGATCGAGGATCTGCTGGATCACTGGGAACGGATGGTCCGCGTGTCCTACGACAGCAGCACGCATCTGATCGAGGTGCGGGTCCTCGCCTTCGACCCCGACGACGCCCAGCGCATCGCGCAGGCGATCTTCACCCGATCGGGCGACATGATCAATGCGCTGTCCGACATCGCGCGCGAAGATACGATCCGCCACGCGCGGCGCGACCTGACCGAGGCCGAGGCGCGGCTGACGACCGCCCGTCGCTCGATGACCGCGTTCCGCAACCGCACCCAGATCGTCGATCCCACGGCGGATGTGCTGGGCCAGACCGGCCTGCTCGCCAAGCTGCAGGAACAACTGGCGGAGGCGCTGATCTGCGGTCGACCTGATGACGCCCACGATGCCCGTCACGGATCACCGACTGGAAAATGCCCGCGCCCGCGTGCAGGTGATCGAGGCCCGCATCGGCGCGGAGCGCCAGAAGCTGGGTCTTGGCGCGGAGGGCGGCGAGGGCGCGGCTTTCGCGGCAGTGGTGGGCGACTATGACCGGCTCCAGACCGATCTGGAATTTGCGACCGAAAGCTACCATGCCGCCCGCGCCGCCTATGACGCAGCCGTGGCCGAGGCGCGGCGGCAAGGGCGGTACCTGGCGGCCCACGTGACCCCGACCCGCGCCGAAAGCGCGCGCTTCCCGCAGCGCGAGACGATCCTTGCCACCGTCACGCTGTTCCTGATCCTCAGCTGGACCACGGTCGTGCTGGTGGTCTATGCGCTCAAGGACCGTGCGATGATCCATCTCGAAGGCCTGACCAAGACCTTCCGCCTGCGCGGTCCTGCCCACCCGGTGATCGACCGCGTCACGCTGGACCTTCCGCCCCGCCGGTCCGTCGCGCTTCTGGGCCGCAACGGTGCGGGCAAGTCCACGCTGCTGCGCCTGATCGCGGGCACGATGGCACCGACCGCGGGGCGGGTCCGCATGGCGGGCAGCGTCTCCTGGCCGGTGGGCTTTGCCGGGTCGTTCCATGGCGATCTGTCGGGCGCGCAGAACACCCGCTTCATCGCCCGCATCTACGGTGTGGACAGCGACGACCTGGTGGAATTCGCCCGCGACTTCGCCGAGATCGGCTCCGCCTTTCACCTGCCGTTCCGCACCTATTCCTCGGGCATGAAGGCGCGTCTTGCCTTCGGCGTCTCGATGGGCATCGCCTTTGACACCTACCTCGTGGACGAGGTGACAGCGGTGGGCGATGCCGCTTTCCGCGCCAAGAGCGCGGCCCTCTTCCGCGCCCGCATGGCCAGTGCGGGGGCCATCGTCGTCAGCCATGCGATGGGCCAGCTTCGCGAGTTGTGCGATGCGGCGATGCTGATCGACCGCGGCCGGGTGTTGTGGTTCGACGATCTGGGCGAGGCGATTACCCGGCATGAGGCGCTGCTGCGCGCCTGACTGGTCAGGTGATCCAAACCAATCCGTCAATCTGTGCCAGCGACGCGACACCCTGCAGCGTCACGGAGGTTCCGAAGCCGAAATCGAACACCACGCGTCCCCCCTGCACGTCAGCAAAGGCGCTTACCAGATCGGCCACCTCCCATCCCGGTCCAAAGACGGCGTCATCCAGGTGCAGCCGGTCGCCATCCGCGCGGCGGAAATCCTCCACCACGTCCGCCCCGCCCGTGAAGACGAAGGTATCGCCTTGCGTGCCCCCCCGCAGGGTATCATTGCCGCCGCCGCCATCGAGCGTATCGCGTCCCGCCCCACCGTTCAGGTAGTCGGCCCCGTTGCGCCCATCAAGCCCATCGGCCCCGTCGCGCCCGAAGAGCCGGTTGGCGAGGCCATCGCCGAACAGGCCGTCATCGAAACTGCTCCCCGCCAGATCCTCGATCCCGTCGTAGGCATCGCCCACCGCCTCGCCCGTGTTCCTTTCGGGGAATTGCAGATCCACGACTAATCCCTGCTGGCTTTCGGAATACTGCGCCCGGTCGCGGTTGGCCCCGCCGATCAAAGTGTCCTGCCCGACCCCCCCCAGCAGCACGTCGTCCCCCACCCCACCCTCCAGCACGTCATTTCCCCGCCGACCATAGAGCCAGTCCACGTTGCCCCCACCGCGCAGCACGTTGTCGCCCGTCGTGCCGCGCAGGTTGTCTGGTCCAAGCCCGCCGATCAGCCCCTCGATCCCGACATGGACGTCTCCCGCGGCAAGGTTCGTGTTCAGCTTGGCCGACAGCAGGTCGATCCGCTGGCTGCCCCGCGCATCGGTATAATCGGCGAAGTCGAACCCCGCCCCACCGTCCAACCGATCGGCCCCGAGCGAGCCGATCAGCGTGTCGTCCCCCGCTCCGCCCGTCTGCGTGTCGCTGCCCGATGTCCCTTCGACGCGAAGACCCGCAGCCACAGGGTCACCCGCCACATGCGTCAGCGGAAAGAGGCCGGCAGATGTGAAATCCGCAGATGTCAGGCTCCGCCCGTCGGCGGTGTTCAGCACCAGCGTCTCGCTGCCGAAGCGGATCGTGGCCCCGCTGACCGTCGACAGGATTTCCAGCGCCTCGACCGCATAGATGCGTCCCCAGGCGCTCAGGTCCAGCGCATCCGTGCCCAGTTCGAAATCCGTGATGGTATCAATCGCGCCATCGCGGACCAGCACGAAGGTATCGGCACCATCGCCACCGGACAGGATATCCACGCCCGCGCCGTCGATCAGGATATCCGCGCCACCCGCGCCGGTGATCGTGTCATTGCCCGCAGCCCCGTCGATCAGGTCGCCCCGCCCGTCACCCGCCAGCCGCTCGGCCGCGTCCGCGCCAAGGATCATTGGCGCAAGCGCCCCGGGGCTGAACATCAACCGCGTGATGCCTTTGCCTTCGCCCGCGGCGAAAAGCTCGATCTGCCCGTCCCGCACCACCCCCGCCAGCGCGGTGATGTTCTCCAGCGCGCCACCCAGGGATTGAACCTCGGTGCCGACAAGCAGCAATCGTCCGCCCGGCAGAAGGGTGAATGCGGTGATCCCGTCATCACCGCCACCGGCAAAGACGAAGGTGCGGTCGCCGACCACCACCGTTGTCATCGCCTGCACCGACTGGAACCGCGTATCGAGGCTGTCGATGACGTGATCGGCCAGCGAAAGCGCCCCCCCAGCCGCAAGCCGCACGACGCTGATCGAGGACGAACCGGACCCGGCCACCAGCGCGTAATCGACGCCCGCCACCTGCACCGTCTCGATCACCGATGGCGCGGCAAGGCCAAGGCCCCCGGTCGCGCCAAGGCTGCCTGTCGCCGTCAGCGTGCCCCCCGCCTCAACCCGGAACGACAGGACGGCCGCCTGCCGGACCGACACCGCCAGCAGATAGGTCTCCCCTTTGAGGCTGACCTGCGCGAGATCAGCGATATCCACGCCCTGCCAGCCGACGCCAAGGGAGACGCTGCCCACCTCCTGCATCGCGCCGTTGGCAAGCAGACGCGAAATGCCGATGCCGCCATCACCCAACCGGCTCGAGTAGACAAAGGAGTCCCCGCCGTTTTCACTGCTTCCAGCGCCGCCACGGCCCCCGATGGGCTGCCCGAAACGCTTATCGCCGCCCCGATGCCGCCCCCCGCTTCCAGCACGTAGCCCGACAGGCGCGCGGCGCTTCCCCCGGTCACGATCAGCGCTTCGGCCCCGTTCAGCGTCGTCGTCGTCAGCCGGGGCGAAGCCGGCACCGCGTCGACTGCCGCCATCGCCTGCTGATCGGTCAGCAGCATAGCGTCGCCGATTACATAGGATGTCAGCCCGCCCCCTGGCCGTGTGACTGCGTAGAGGTGAAGCGTTCCCCCGACGACGCGCAGGTCCAGATCGGTGATGCCCGACAGAACGATGTCCGGTGCATCACGGAACGTTTCGATCAACCTGAACGCCACGGCCCCGCTCACCCGTTTCTGTTGCCCGGGCGAAGTCTGGACAGATGCGTTGACTGGATGGTTACCAATCTGCGGAAAAATGCCGCCAATTCGAAGGATCGGGGCATCATGGCCGGACGCGTGACAATCCTCATGGCGACATTGAACGGCGCGGATCACCTGCCCGCGCAACTCGCCAGCCTGCTGGCGCAGACCCATGCCGACTGGCGGCTGTGGGTCAGCGACGACGGATCGACCGACAACACGCCTGCGCTGCTGCGCGACTTCGCCCGTGCCCATCCGGCGCGCGAAATCTGCCTGCTGCACGGGCCGGGCCGCGGCGCTGCAGCCAACTTCCTGACAATGCTCTGCCACCCGGACCTGCCCTGCGGCCCCGTGGCGCTTTGCGATCAGGACGATGTGTGGCTGAAGGGCAAACTCTCCCGTGCGCTGCGCCGGATGGCGGGCGGGCCGCCCGACCTGCCCGTTCTCTATGCCGCCGAAAGCTGGCACTGCACGGCGGAACTGACGGTGCGCCGTCGGTCACGCGCGCCGGGCATCGCCCCTGGCTTCGCCAATGCGCTGGTGCAGAACCTTTGCGCGGGCCATACCATCGTGCTGAACGACGCCGCCCGCGCCCTTGTCCGCCGCGCGGGCCCCGTATCCGGCATCGCTTTCCACGACTGGTGGCTTTACCAGCTTGTCACCGGTGCCGGGGGCCGCTGCCTGCTCGACCCGCTGCCCGTGGCGCTCTACCGCCAACACGGGCGCAACCTCCTCGGTGCGCCGGGCGGGCTGCGTGCCGCGTGGCTTCGGCTGACCGCGCTGATCGGCGGCGACTTCGGCACCTGGATGGAAACCCACAGGAAAGCACTCGCCGCCTCGGGCCTGCTCACGCCCGAGGCGCAGCGGATGGCCGAGGCATTGCATCCCGCGCAGCCCAGGCGCGCTCAGGCAATTCGCGCGCAAGCCCTGCACCGAGATACGCGGGCAGGCACGGCGGCGCTTCACCTCGCCGCCCTGATGGGCCGTGTCTGACCCTCAGCGCCCGACGGCGGCGTAGTCGGTAAACCCTGCGGCCTTTGCCTGTTCGGCAGAGTAGATGTTCCGCAGATCGGCCATCCGTGCCCCGTGCATTCCCGAGGCCAGCCGCGACAGGTCCAGTGCCCGGAATTCGTTCCACTCGGTCAGGATCACCACGGCATCCGCCCCCGCCGCCGCATCATAGGCATTGTCCATCCAGGCAACGCCGGGAAGCAGCCGCTCGCCCTCGCGCCGCCCCTCCGGATCAACGACGCGCACCGAAGCCCCGCCGCCCACCAGCGCCGGCACGATGGTGAGCGATGGGGCATCGCGCATGTCGTCGGTATTTGGCTTGAAGGTCACGCCCAGCACGGCAACCGTCTTGCCCCGCACGTCTCCGCCGCAAAGGTCAACGATCTTGTCCACCATGCGTCGCTTGATCTCGTCGTTCACCTTGATGACCGTCTCGGTGATCTGCATCGGCACCGCGTGCTCCTGCCCGATCCGGGCCAGCGCCTTGGTATCCTTGGGGAAGCACGACCCACCATAGCCCGGCCCCGCATGGAGGAACTTGTTCCCGATCCGCCCGTCAAGGCCGATGCCCTTGGAGACCGACTTGATATCCGCCCCGACCTTTTCGCACAGGGCCGCGATTTCGTTGATGAAGGTGATCTTGATGGCGAGGAAGGCATTGGCCGCGTATTTGATCATCTCGGCCAACTCGAGCCCGGTGTAGACGACCGGGAAATCCCGCAGGAACAGCGGGCGGTAGATGTCCGCCATCACCGCTTTCGCCCGCTCGGTTTCGACCCCTACCACCACCCGGTCGGGGCGCATGAAGTCGTCGATCGCGGCGCCCTCGCGCAGGAATTCGGGGTTGGAGGCCACATCGAATTCGGCCTTCGGGTTGGCAGCCACGACCGCCGCCGCGACCTGACGGTTGGTCCCGACGGGCACGGTCGATTTGGTGACGATCACCGCATATCCGGTCAGCGCCGCGCCGATCTCGGCCGCCGCCGCCATCACATAGGTCAGGTCCGCATGTCCGTCGCCGCGCCGCGTGGGGGTGCCCACCGCGATGAAGACCGCATCCGCCCCCGCTACCGCCTTCGCGATGTCCAGTGTGAAGGAAAGCCGCCCTGCCTTGACGTTCTTCGCCAGCAGCACGTCCAGCCCCGGCTCGAAGATCGGGATTTCGCCACGGTTGAGCTTGTCGATCTTCGCCGGATCCTTGTCCACGCAAATGACATCATGCCCGAAATCGGAGAAGCAAACCCCCGAGACGAGGCCGACATACCCCGTTCCAATCATCGCAATTTTCATGAAATCAGGCACCTGTTTGATCGAAAGCCCCCGCGCATGCCTATGCACATGCAGCATCGCTGTCAAACGGGTAGGATGATCGAGAGCCGCCGATCGGGGCAAATGGGTTACAGCCAGACTGGCGGGAAGCACCCCTCGGAAAGTCGCACACGCCGTCGATGGGGCGTGGCAGCAGCCACGCATTGCGCCTCTGACCCGTTTGGTCAGACAAGCCGCCGCGGCACAACTCGAACCTGTCAGCTGACTTTCGCCATCCGCTCGCCCAGCACGCGGATGATCTCGGCCATGGTGCCGGGGCAGCAGGCGAGAAGCTTGTGGAAATGGTCCTTGGTGATGCGCAGCGTTTCGACCGGGGTCTTTGCGACGACGGTCGCCAGCCGCGGCGAGTTCGACAGGATCGCGACCTCGCCCACCACCTGCTGCGGTCCGACGACACCGAGGCTGACCTTGCCGGTCGCTGTCTCCAGGAACGCCTCGACCTCGCCCGCAAGGATCACAAAGGCAGAATCGGCGGCGTCACCCTGCTGGAAAATCGTCTCGCCCGCATCATAGTTCAGACGGTCCGACGCGAATGCCAGAAGCTTCAGCTTCGACGGCTCCATCCCGGCGAAAAGCGGGATGCCGCGCAGCACGTTGAATTCGTCTTTCAGCATCATCGGAAAGTTGCTCCCGAGCAGTCTGATATCACGAGGCGATCACGAAAACCCTACGACGTTCCTATTGGTATCAGGATTCGCCGCGAATGTCTTAGTCGTTTCTTCCTCTTCCAGGATGGTACGGTCTCTGAAAAGGACCAGCCGGTCAAAATATTTCGCAAAGTTACGTGACGACAGCACCCATACAACCGCCGGATCGTCGGCTTGTTCCCGAAGAAATTCCAGCGAACGGATCAACACCTGTTCCTGCTGTCCCGGATCGAGTCCGGACAGGGGACGATTGAATATATAGTAGTCGGATTTCCGCAACAAAGCCCTGGCCAGGTTCAGTTTCTGGCGCTGCGCCAGCGTCAGCCGCCGTCCCGATCCGCCCAGGTTGTAGTCCAGGCCCACGTCGAAAATGCGCGCAGCCAACCCCGGCTGAAGCGCCACCAGCCGCGTGATGATCGCCCGCACCTGCTTCTCTGCGTCATTGAACCGCAGGTTGACCTTCCCGAAGATGATGTTGTCGATCAGGCTTCCCGAGGCGAGGTAACGGTCGGGATCATAGCGCTCGAACAGCGCCTGCAGATGCGCCGGGATCCCCTCGTGGAAGATTTCCCGCACCTCGACGACCTTGTTCATCAGGTCGTCGTTCAGCACACCGAAGCGGTGATGAGGTTCGACATAAAGGAAGCTCAGCCGGATGATCGCAATGCGGTCCTCGGGGCTGGCCTGTTCGAACGTCTTGCCGCGCAGGCGCTGGAGCATCGCCTGGAACTTCGGGATGTCGTCGGCCTCCATGTAGCTCAGGCGATCAAAGAACGGGTGATCGCGCGGCAGGTCCTGAAACAGCTCGAGCGTGGTCTCCGCGATCGAAAGACCCATCTCGTAGAGCATCTTGCCCAGGCCCGTCTCCACGACCATGCGGTTGAAGTAGGCCGTCCCTTCGGCCCGGCCCGCCTCGTCCCGAACATTGGTGAAAACGCCGAACAGGATGTTGTCGACCACCCTCGCCTCGGTGTTGTAGCTGCCCGAGGCAAAGGGCACGACGAGGTTCTTCAACCCGCTGCGCTGCAACTCGTCATGGAAGGCATGGCGCAGGGCCACGATCTGCTCGGCGAACTCCGGATCGTTCGAGACATCGACCGTCGAGTATGCCGCAAACTCATAGACCTGTTCGGTCAGTCCGACCACCTGCAGCACGGAATGGATGCCCGCCTGCAGCCCCCCCTGCCCGTTCACGGCATTCGCCGCACTCAGATCCACCCAGTCCGCAGCCAGATCGAAGCGGGGGTTGCCGGAAAGCTCTGCCTCGGTCAGTTGCCAGCGCCGTTTGCGCGCGGCCTTTCCGGTATACTCCACTTCGGTCAGCGGCGCGTGCTTCAGCCCGTAAAGCAGGTTGTCGCGCAGCGTGCCGAAAAAGAAGTACGTGTCGGGCGAGGCATAGGTGATCCGTCGGCCCGTCCGCGCCTCGGGCAGATGGAAGATGTCCTCCTCGCCCGCCGAGACTTTCCCGCTCGACGGCCAGACGACCCGGGCGAGCACTTCGGCCACCGCCTCGGCCCCGCTGTTGCTGTCACCCACGATCGCCACGGTCTCGCCCCGCTCCACCTTCAGCGAGACATGGTCCAGCGTACGCACGCCGCTGTCGTCATCCACCGTCAGGTTGGCAACGACCAGCGGCTGGGTGATCGGCGGCGCGTTGGCCGGGTCCAGCACATGCAGTTGCGGATCGAGCAGTTCCTTGTTGCTGAACTGCTCCACCACCTGCTCGTATTTCACCTGCACGTCCTGCCGCGTCAGATCCCAGTCGATCAGCTCCTTCAGCGGGCCCGGCAACTCCTTGTAGGCGTTGATGACGGCGATCAGCTGGCCCACGTCGAGCGTGCCCCTGATCGTGAAGTAGCCGCCGATCAGATAGAACAGGAACGGCGTCAGCTGCGCGAGGAAGTTGTTGAGGAACTTCACCATGAACTTCCGCTGATAGATCTCGTAGCGGATGCTGAAGATGTGGCCGAGCCTGGCGGAGAAATCGGCCCGCTCGTAGTTCGAGGTGTCGTTGGCGTGGATCGTGTTGATCCCCTCCACCACCTCGTTCACCCGACCTGCCAGCTGCCGTGCCGAAAGCTGCCGCTCGCGCCCAAGGATGATCAGGCGGCGGCGCAGCGGCGGAATGATCAGGATCTGCACCGCCGCCATGAAGGCGGCAACCATGCCCAGCCACATGTTCTGCACGAAGATGAAGGCCAGCGCCGTCAGCGCCTGCCCCCCCAGCAACGCCGGCTGCACGAAGGCATCCCCGGTGAACCCGCCCAGCGGCTCGACCTCGTCCTTCACCATGCTCGCCATCTCGGCGCCCTTCACGTGCCGGAAGTAGGCCGGCCGAAAACGCAGGATGCGGTCGACGAGTTCAAAGCGGATACGGCGAAGCAGGCGCTCGCCCAGTCGGCCCTTGTAGGTGTTGATGTAGTACTTGAACAGGCCGTTGACGATCACCAGCAGCAGGAACACCGCGCTCAGCCCGACCAGGGTCTGCAACCGCCCCAGCTCCATCCCGCCGATGAAACTCACCGTGCCGTAATAGGGAATGTCCAGCGTCGTCGGGTTGAACAGCTGCGTCTGCCCCGGCATCTCGAACCCGGTGCCCATGATCGGACCGTTGACGATCTGCTTGGGCAAATCGAACGCAAGGTAATAGGGCAGCATCGAAATCGCGACGATGAACAGGATCCAAAGCTGTTGACGCCGCGTGTGGGTCCAGATGTATTTTTGGAAACTCGGTTCCATACCTGACTTCTTCTGATCCGGTCTTGCGCCGTGGGCGGCAGGCATCTGAACCGATGCGTTCAGTTAGATGTCGGCGCTCCCGGACGAAGTTACAAGTCTGTCAGGATTTCTGCGGTGCGAAAAGCACCATCTGTCTCAATCGTCGGCATGTTGCGAGAGAGCGGCTGTGCAAGGGCGCGCTTGACGGCCTCCGCCATCGACCCGGGCGACAGCGCAGCCTCCCGCAGTACAACCGCCCGACCGATCCGTTCCAGCCGGTCTGCCCGGTCGCCCTGCTCGGTTTCGCCGTCGCTGCTGTAGGGGATCAGCAGCGCGCGGCAGTTCGCCTGCAACACGTCGCCCACCGTATTGTATCCGGCCTGCGAGATCGACAGTTCCGCCACCGACAGAAGCGCGGTAAAATCCGTCCGGAACCGCATCAGCCGCACATGCGCCGGGGCCAGCACCGCAAGCTCGTCGAACTCTGCATCCGGAAGATTAGGTCCGGTGATGACGGCCCATGTCCCTGTTTCGGGCAGCAGGGCCGCGGCACCCACTGCCGCCCGCACCAGGGCGCCCCCCACCCGACCGCCCCCCGCCGAAACGACCACGTCGAACCGCTCGTCCGGCACCCCCGGCGGCGTGCCGCAGACAAGGCCCGTATAGGTGATCCTGTCGGCAATCTGCCCGGCCAGCGGAAAGCTGTCGCCCAGCGCGGCAAAGACCGGATCGCCATGCACCAGCACCCGGTCGAAATGCGCGTTCACCAGCGCCACAGTTTCCTCATCCCGGCCGGGCTTGCCCACCCGCTGCAGGATGTCCCGCAGCGAGGTTACAAGTTTCGGCCTCGGCACCGTCGCCTCGATCTCGGCAATCAGCGGCAGCAATTCAAAGCGCACCTGCCTGCGGCCAAAGGGAAAGGCCTCGAGCATCACGATATCGGGGCGCAGCCGCCGATAGGTTTCGATCAGCAACCTGCACCTTCGGGCCTTGAAGGCCTCGTCCACGGGATTGCCGTCATCGTCGATCAGCCCCTTGAACCCGCCATCCGGCACCGCGATGCCAGGCAGGATCACATTGGGAATGTCCGCCCCCGGAAAGCCCGGCACGGCGCGCCCGCCGGTGACGAGCGTCACCTCGAACCCTGCTTCGAGCAGCGCCCTTGAGATCCGGCTCGCACGTGCCAGATGCCCGATCCCCAGCAGATGCTGGACGTAGAACATCACCCGCCGCCCGCTCATGCCACCCCCTGTCCGAACAGTCCCACAAGCTGCTCGATGCTGCGGCGATAATCCAGCGTCGCGCGCACCTTCGCCTCCGCCGCCCTCCCCAGCCGCGCCCGCAGCGCGGGCGCGCGGATCGCCCGCTCCAGTGCCCGCGCCAGTGCGCCCGCATCCTCCGGCGGCACCAGCAGCGCCGTCTCGCCATCGGTGAACACCTCGGGAATGGCCGAAATCGCAGTGCTGACGCAGGCAAGGCCCTGGCTCGCCGCCTCGACCAGCACGTTCGGCAACCCATCCCGGTCGCCATCCGCCGTCACCCGGCAGGCCAGCGCGAAAAGGTCCGCCGCGCGGTAGGCGGCCAGAACCTCGGTCTGGTCCATTGCGCCCCGGAATGCCACACGGTCGGCAATCCCCAGGCTCTGCGCCAGCGCCTGCAACGCACCCCGCCCCTCGCCCCCGCCCAGATGCACGAACCGCCAGTGCAGATCGGCCGGCAGCAGTGCCAGCGCGTGCAGCAGCACGTCATAGCCTTTCTTCGGCACCGCCCGCCCCACGCTCAGGATCGTCACGGGATCGGCAGCAGACGAGCCGTCCCGCGCCGGGCGCCCCCCCGGTTCAGCCGAAAAAGCCTCCAGGTTCAATCCGTGGTAGCTGAGATGAACCCGCCCCGGCTCCGCCGCGAGCGCGCGCAGATGATCATATCCGCCCCGCGTGCAGGTCACCGCCCAGCGCACGCGGTCCAGCTTCCCGGCAAGCTCCCAGTCGGGCAGGGTCCAGATGTCCTTGGCATGGGCCGAAATGCTGACCGGCACCCCGAGGATGCGCCCGGCATAATCCGCGACCGATCCCGGCGTATGGATGAAATGTGCATGGATCCAGTCGCACCCCTCCGGCCATTCCCGCACCAGCACGGCCGCCTGCCCCAACCGGCGCACACGGTTCGGCGTCAGATCGCGCCGCAGGTCGCGCAGGAAATCGCGGAACATCACACCGAAGCCCGGCTTGCGAAGTGCCACCCAGAGACCCTTCAGCACCCGAAGCGGCTCCTGATACAGATATTCCGGCAGATAGATCACCGGCGCGCGGATCGCATCATGCACCGGATGGCGCTTGCGGTCCGTCGGATGGCGCAACGAGATGATGACCAGGTCCAGCCCCGCCTCCTCCAGCCCCCGCAACTCCTGGGCGATGAAGGTTTCGGACAGGCGCGGATAGCCCTTCACGACCACCGCGATCCGGCGCCGCCGGGCTCCCGTCACTTTGCCTTCCTGACGCTGGCCACCTTGCGCGTCCTGATCCGCAGATCCTCGCCCACGATGCGCGAGATGTTGACAAGCCCTTCCAGTTCCAGCCCCGCCGTGCCGTGCGAGGGCAGGTTGCGCCCCGGCAGCGCCTTCAGCGCTGCAGCCATGCGGGCCGGATCGGCAGCCTCCTCGGGCAGCAGCATGTCGATCATGCCGAGTTCGGCCGCCCGCCGCGCGCGCAGCAACTGTTCCTCGCGCGGCAGGGTGCGCGGCACGATCAGCGCCGGTTTGTCAAAGGACAGGATCTCGCAATAGGTGTTGTAGCCGCCCATGGCGACCACGGCCTTGGAGCTTGCGATCAGCTCCTCCATCCGGGTGTCGAATTCGATCACCTCGACCGCGGGGATCGAAAGGCCCTTGCGCAGGAACTCGGCCCGCTGCTCTCCGGGCATGTAGGGGCCCAGCACGATCAGCGCCTTGTGGGTCAGCGTCGGGTCGAACAGATAGGCGTTCATCACCTGGTCGATCAGTTCGGCCCCGTCCCCGCCGCCACCTGTCGTGACAAGGATGTAGTCCCCCGGCAGCCGGTTCACCGACAGCCCGTCGTGCAACGCGCGGCGTTGCAGGAAGCCCACGAATTCCATCTTCATCCGCACGCTGGCCGGCACATCCAGCCCGGTCAAAGGGTCATAGAAATCCGGCGGCCCATAGACCCAGATCTCGTCGTAATACTTGTCGATCTTGGCCATCATCTCGCTGCGCTTCCACTCGGCGTCCAGCAGATGCGGTGCGTCCATCACGTCGCGAAGGCCCAGCACCAGCGTCGTGCCCCGCGCCTTCAGGTCGGCCAGCGTCTCTTCGATCTCGCCGCGCAGGCCCATCGGCTCCTTGTCGACGATGAAGATGTCAGGCTCGAAGGTTTCGGCGGTGTGGCGGATGATCGACCGGCGCATGGTGATCGTGTCCTTCACATCCATATGCGACGACATCGAGGTGTATTCGCCATTGCGCAGCTTGATGACGCTGGGGATCTTCACGAAGTCCACCCGCGCGCGATAGTCGAAGGCCCCCGCGATCTGCGAGCCCGACACGATCAGCACGCTCAGCCCCCGGTAATCCTCCACCAGCGAATGCGCGATGGTGCGGCACCGCCGCAGATGGCCCAGCCCGAACGTATCGTGGCTGTACATCAGGATGCGAGCCTTGTCGAAGCGATGGGTCATCGGCTGCACCTTGCACGTCGCCTGACGAATACATTTTGACATCACGGCCCGGCAGGGCCGTGCCGGTCACTTATAGGGATCGGCGGCGTCCCGTAGCCCGTCGCCCAGGAAGTTGAAAGCCAGAACGACAAGTACGACCGGGATCACCGGGAACATGAGCCAGGGATAAAGCGCGATGATGCTGACGCTTCGCGCCTCGGTCAGCAAGATGCCCCAGCTGGTGATCGGCGGACGCAGACCGATCCCCAGGAACGAAAGCGCCGTCTCGCCCAGGATCATGCCGGGAATGGTCAGCGTGGCGCTGGCGATCAGGTGCGACATGAAGCCGGGGATCAGGTGGCGCCCGATGATCCGCCCGCCGCTGGCCCCCATCAGTTGCGCCGCCAGCACGTAGTCCTCTTCCCGCAGCCCCAGCAGTTTGGATCGGACCGCCCGCGCCAGTCCCGTCCAGTCCAGCATCGCCAGGATCACTGTGATGCCCATGTAGACCAGGATCGGGCTCCACGTCACCGGGATGATCGCCGCCAGCGCCATCCACAGCGGGATCGACGGGATCGACTGCAAGACCTCGATCACCCGCTGGGTCAGCAGGTCGAACCACCCGCCCCGGTAGCCTGCAATGCCGCCGATGATGATGCCCAGCACGAAGCTTATGATGACCCCGAAAATCCCGATGGTCAGGCTGATCCGCGCCCCGTAGATGATCCGCGACAGCACGTCCCGCCCCAGCCTGTCGGTGCCCAGCAGAAACATCGTGCCGCCTTCGGCCGGGCAGACCAGATGCAGGTTCGCCTCGACCAGCCCCCAGAACTTGTAGTCATCGCCCCGGCAGAAGAAGCGCAGCCGCTGCACGTCCTCGCGGTTGTCGGTGTAGACCCGCCGCAGCGTGTCCATGTCCAGCTCCATCGTCCGGCCATAGACGAACGGTCCCACAAGGCTGCCCTCGTGGAACAGGCGCACCCGCTGCGGCGGCTCGTAGATATTGTCGATATGCCGTGTGTGCAGGTTGTAGGGCGCCAGAAACTCGCTGATCAGCGTGGTTGCATACATGAAGATCAGGAAGATGCCCGAGATTACGGCAATCCTGTGCCGGCGGAACCGCCACCACATCAGCCGCGTCTGCGACGCCTGCCCCACCCCGCCCAGGGCATCTGCCGCGCGCTCCGCAGCATAGGGATCGAACGGTGCGCCCGAGACGTAGTGCCCCTGCGGGGCGCCGGGGTCTGGCAGCGGGCCTGATTGCGTGCGGATGGTCACTTCGTGCTGCCTCCGGCCAGCCGGATGCGCGGATCAAGCAGCGCAAGGGCAATGTCGGACACCAGCACCCCCACCACCGTCAGGAAGGCAAGGAACATCAGGAAAGACCCGGCAAGGTACATGTCCTGGCTCTGCAGCGCCTTGATCAGCATCGGCCCCGTCGTCTCCAGCGACAGCACGATCGCCGTCACCTCGGCGCCCGAGATGATCGCGGGCAGGATCGAGCCGATGTCCGAGATGAAGAAGTTCAGCGCCATCCGCAGCGGGTATTTCCGCAGCACCTTGCCGGGGGCCAGCCCCTTCGCCCGCGCGGTGATGACATATTGCTTCTGCAACTCGTCCAGCAGGTTGGCCCGCAGCCGCCGCACCATGCCCGCCGTGCCCGCCGTGCCGATGATGACGACGGGTATCCAGATATGCGACAGGATCGACTGCGCCTTGGCCCAGCTCATGGCCTCGCCGACGAACTCGCGGTCCATCATGCCGCCGATCGACACGCCGAACCAGATGTTGGCGAAGTACATCATCACCAGCGCCAGCATGAAGTTGGGGACCGCGATCCCCAGAAGCCCAAGGAAGGTGAGTCCGTAATCCCCCCAACTGTACTGGTGCGTTGCCGAATAGATGCCGATGGGAAAGGCCATGGCCCAGGTGAAGATGATCGTCATGACCGACAGCACCACCGTCAGCCACAGACGGTCCCCGACCACTTCGTTCACGGGCAGCCGGTACTCGAAGGAATACCCGAAATCGCCCTGCAGCATTCCTCCCACCCAGTGCAGATAGCGGATCGGCGCGGGCTGATCGAAGCCATAGCGCGCCTTCAGGTCTTCGATCTCGGCCAGGTCCGCATCCTCGCCCAGCGCCTTCAGCTCGTTGACATAGCTCTCGAAATAGTCGCCCGGCGGAAGCTCGATGATGATGAAGACCAGTATCGAGATCAGGAACAGCGTCGGGATCATCGCCATCAGGCGGAACAGGATATACCGCAGCATTGCTCAGGCCCCCCCTTCGAAAAAGAAGGTATCGGGCATGTAGGCCCCGAAGAAACTCGTCGGATCAAATCCCCAAAGCCCGTCCACGGGCACGTTCTGCAACCGCCGCGCCCGCACGATGGGCTGCAGCGTGCCGTTGACCGTCCCGATGCTGAAGACCTGATCGGCCCGGATCGCCAGCATCCGGTCCCAGATATCCTTGCGCGCCTGGGTCGTGCTGGTCTGCCGCCAATCGTTCAGCAGGGCCAGCAGTTCCTGCGCCTCGGGCAATTCCGGCGGCTTGCCCTGCGTTTCGGCAGACACGTAGTGCATTCCCCACATCGGCCATTGCAGCTGATCCTCGGACGTGGGGGCCAGCAGGCTGGGCGACATGTCCGCCGTGGGCACCCCGTTGTCGAGTCCCCCCCAGACACCCAGCAGCACATCGCCCGCCAGTGCCCGGCTGCGGAAGATGTCGCGCTGCGACGTGCGGACGTAAAGCGGCAACCCGACCTGCCAGTAATGGTCGCGGATCAGCTCAAGCACATCCGTCTCCAGCGTGCTCTCGCCCGCCGTCTCCACGATGATCCCGGCCACCCGCCCGTCGGGCAGAATGCGCCGCCCGGACAGGTCTTTCTTGTCCAGCCCCACCTCGTCCAGCAACCGGTTCGCCAGATCCGGATCGTACTGCGCCCAGGCACTTGCGTATTCAGGCTTGAACAGCGGGCTTTCCGAAAGCACGGTATCTGCACTTTCGCGGCCCAGCCCGAAGAAGATCACCTTGTTGATCTCGGCCCGGTCGATGCAGACCGACATGGCGCGCCGCATCCGCACGTCCTGGAACAGCCCGCGCCAGACCTCGTCGTTGCAGTTGAGGTTGGGGAACAGCGCCACCGCCGACCCCTTGGTGAAGCGCCACAGCGCCACGTTCTGCTCGTAAAGCTGTTCGGAATGCTTCAGCAGCGTGTAGTCCGAGAACGAAATCCCCGCCGCCTGCAGATCGCTTTCGCCCGTCGCCGTCTTGGCGGTGATGATTTCCGAAGACGAGACGTTCAGCACCACCCGGTCGGCATAGGGCAACTGGTTGCCCCGCTCGTCCACGCGGTGAAAGTAAGGGTTCCGCTCGAAGATGAACTGCTCCGCCGGTGGCTTGGTGCGCGGCCGCCACGGCTCCAGCGTCGGCAGGTCGGGGTTCTCGGGCCGGTTCTGCCGCGACATCTTGGTGTGCAGGTCGGCCCAGTCATCGACCCGCTGCTCTTCGACCAGCTTCGCAAGCGTCTCCTCGTCGGTATAGCTCGCGTGGAACTGCTTCATATAGGCCGAGGGCAGCGCCAGCAGGATCGGCGCGGGCGCAGCCAGCTTCGGCAGGAAGTCCGGCATCGGCACGTCCCAGCTGTAGCGCACCGTCAGCGGGTCGATCACCTCGAAGCGCGGCGGCGACCCGTCCGCCAGCAGGTCGGTCGGCGCGCCACCCTTGTAAAGCTCTTCGTTGTTGATGACGTCGTTCCACATGTAGGCGAAATCCGCCGACGTGTACGGGCTTCCGTCCGACCAGCGGTGGCGGTCGCGCAGCTGGAAGGTAAAGACGCGGTCATCCTCGACCGTGACCGAGGCCAGAATATCGGGCTGCAGGTTCAGATGCTCGTCATAGCCCACCAGCCGCGAATAGCCGTTGATCGGCATCAGCCGGATATCCCGCTGCCCGCCGATCAGGATGCGGATCGACCCGCCATGCGTGCCGGTCTTGCGCCCCATCGCCGCCAGCGGGATCACGCGCGGGTTGCGCGGCAGCCGGTCGGCCATTGGCGGCAGCGCACCGGACGCGACATCGGCCTCGAACAGCGGCGGCTCCGGCGCGGCCAGCGCCGGCCGTGGCAGCGCGACCGAGGCGGCAAGCAATCCTAGCGCGGTGCGGCGGGTGATCACGGCTGCAACTCCCGGATATCGACGCTTCTGCGGGCCAGCACGAAATGTCCCCCGCCCAGATCCGCAGGCGCCAGGCCGTCGCGGGCCCCGTCGTCGCGGAAGGCCGCGTGCCAGTTGCCGCTGGCCAGCGTGCTCGTCTCGCCCGCCTTGTCGAAATCAAGCTGCCGGTCAAGATCGGGGAACGGCACCGCACTGAGCAGCGCCTTGGTATAGGGATGCACCGGCGCCGTCATGATGACCTCGCGCGAGGCGATCTCCACGATCCGCCCCGCCCACATCACCGCCACCCGGTCTGCCATGTAGTCCACGACGGCGAGGTTGTGTGAAATGAACAGGTAGGTCAGTCCAAGGTCTTTCTGCAAGTCCTTGAGAAGATTAAGAATCTGTGCCTGCACCGAAACGTCCAGCGCCGATACCGGCTCGTCGCAGATCAGAAGGCTCGGCGCCAGCGCCAGCGCCCGCGCAATCCCGATCCGCTGCCGCTGCCCGCCCGAGAAGCTGTGCGGATAGCGCAGCCGCGCCGACTGGTCGAGGCCGATCGCCCGCAGCAGCGATGACACCGTCTCGGCCTGCTGCTTCGCGCTGCCCCGGTGATGGATCTGGAACGGCTCGGCCAGGATATTGCCCACCGTCATGCGCGGCGAGAGCGACGAGACCGGATCCTGGAACACCATCTGGATATCCGTCCGCAGTTCCTGCAACTGCTCGCCACGCGCCGCCAGCACGTCGATCGGCCCGCCGCCATCGTCATAGACGACCGACCCGGCATCGGGCGTCACCGCCCGCATCAGGATCTTGCTGACCGTCGTCTTGCCGCTGCCGCTCTCGCCCACCAGCCCGAGACACTCGCCCCGCCGGATGTCGAAGCTGACGCCATCCACCGCGGGCACGGCCTTTGCCGCCGTGCCGCCGAATCCCCAGGCGGATTTCCGCGTGGCAAAGGTCTTGCTCAGGTCGCGCACCGTCAGCAGCACATCCGGCGCGGTCGCCGCATCCTTGGGCGCGCCCACGCCATGAACCAGGCTGTTGTGATCCACCGCGATGTCGCGCAGCGGCTTCAGCCGGTCGCCCGGCTTCATCCCGAAATGCGGCACCGCCTGCATCAGGCCCTTCAGGTACGGGTGCTGCGGCTTGCGGAACAGCGGTTCCACCGGCCCCGCTTCCATGATCTCGCCCTGATAGATCACCACCACCTCGTCGGCGATGTTGGCCACCACGCCCAGGTCGTGCGTGATCAGCAGGATCGCCATGTTGAACTGCTGCTGCAGATCCCGCATCAGCTTCAGGATCTGCGCCTGGATCGTCACGTCCAGCGCCGTCGTCGGCTCGTCCGCGATCAGCAGCGCCGGGCCGCAGATCAGCGCCATCGCGATCATCGCGCGCTGCCGCATCCCGCCCGAAAGCTCGAACGGATACATGTCGAACACCTTGCGCGGGTCCTGGAACCCGACCATGCCCAGCATCTCCTCGCAGCGGTCGCGCCGCTCGGGCTTGCTCAGCACGGTATGGATGCGCAACGCCTCCTCGATCTGGTTGCCCACCGTGTGCAAGGGCGAGAACGAGGTCATCGGCTCCTGAAAGATCATCCCCATCCGCCGCCCGCGGATGGAGCGGATCTTCCGCCCGTCGCGCGGCAGCGTCAGCATGTCGAGGGTGGAGCCATCGCCCTCGGGATCGGTGAACAGCACCTTGCCGCTCACGGTCGCCATCTGCGGCTGCAACCCCATCACCGTCTGCGCCAGGATGGATTTGCCCGACCCGGATTCGCCCACCAGCGCCGTCACCCGGCCCGGCAGCACGCGCAGGCTGGCCCCCCGCACGGCATCAAGCTGCCCGCTGGCAAGCTGGAACGAAACCCGAAGATTCTCGATCCGGAGAAGGTCCTTGCCCACGCTCATCCGACGTGGTCCCCTCGTTCCAAAATGGACCTCTCCTGCATCGTGCGTGACATGTCAGTTCAAAGCTTCGTGACCGTAGCGCAGCCCCAAAACTCTGTCTACGCAGATTGCACGACCCCCGTTACCTTGCGGCCCGCCCCCGCCGCAACCCGTGCCGAAGAAAGGCAACGCCCGCATGACCGCCCGGCAGCGCGCCACCGAAGCCCTTGAAGCCGCAGCCCGTCTGCGCGACGAGGGCGACTACGCGGGCGCGCGCACCCTGCTCGCGGCTCTGGCCGATCATCCGGATGCCGGGGCGCTGGGGGAAACCACGTCCCTTGGCCTGCCGCGCCGCCTGCACGCCGCGATGCTGCGCCTCGCCAAGGCCGAGGGCGACCTGATCCACCGCATCGGCTATCAGTTCCACCTTGTCCCCCACCCCGAGCGCCTTGCGTCCTTCACCCGCGCCACCACCGCCGAGAAACGCACCATCACGGCGGCGAATCGTCGGCCCGTGCCCCGCGTCCTGCACCAGATCTGGATCGGCCCGCTTCCCCCGCCCCCCGCCGCCGCCGCCTGGGCCATCCATGCCCGCGCCCAGGGCTACGCCCATCGCCTCTGGCGCGAGGCGGACCTTGCCGCGCTGGGCCTGATGCAGAACCCGGTCTGGCGCGACATGATGGACCGCGCCGACTACCCCGGCGCGGTCGATGTCGCCCGCTACGCGATCCTCGAACGCGAGGGCGGGATCTACCTCGACTGTGACTGGTATCCGGCGCGCGACGATATCGGCTTCCACGATCTGCTGCCGCTCCTCGGCCTGACCGCCATGGCCGAGGATATCCCCCGCAACACCGGCGCGGGCGCGCTGCTGCTGGCCAATTCCTTCATCGCCGCCCCGCCCGGCCACCCGGTGCTGGCGCGCCTCACCGCTGCCCTTCCCGCCGTGCTGGCCGAAATGCCCCGCGCCCCTGCCTGGTGGTCCACCGGCCCGCTGATCTTCACCCTCATGGCCCGCATGGGCAGCGTCACCCTCGCCGACGCGACGCTCGTGGCCGCCACCCTGAAACGCGGCGCCCCCCCGTCCGAGGTCGCCGCGATCCGCGCCAGCGCCGAGGTTCAGGGCGCGGGCCTGCTGATCGGGTGGAAAAGCTGGTAGGGGCGGGGTGGATCAGCAGTTCCGCACGTGCCGACACGTCACACCACGTGTTCTCTTGACGGATTTGTCCGTCGACAAATCCGTCCGCGCCTGCCTGCCCCCGGCAGGCGCGTTGCCGCGCCCGCCCGGTCAGGCGCGGACGGATTGGCAGCGTCAGGTGTGTGGACGAACCCCTTGCCATCGCGCTCGCGCGCTCCGGCAATCGGATCGCAGAAACGTTCCACCGGAGCGTTTCCGGTCGATCCTCTGATCGGGAGTTCACTGGAACCGGTCCATTCGTCAAGCAGCCAGAGAGGGTAAAACCCACCCCAGGCTTGCAGTGGCGTGTCAGCAAGGTTCCCGTCGCATCGCATACATCGGCGGAGATCTCCCGGCTTGCATTTCGCCGATCACCCGGAAGCCGAGCCGCTGGTACAAGGCGGTGTTGGCCGGATTGGTATTCTCGAGATAGGCGATCCTGTGTTCCGCATCGCAGCGCGGAAGCATATGGTCGACAAGTGCCGATCCATACCCCTTCCGGCGGGATACGGGATCAGTCGCCACGAAGGCCAGGTGCCAACAGGCTTCGTCAGGATGGAATTTTTCCATGATTTCGAAGACTTTGTAGGCATCTTCAAGAACACGGCGCGAAAGCACCCCTTCAAAGTGAGCGATGAGGCCATCGCCATCGGGGTGGGCGCCGGGCGGCAACCACATTGCCGCCGCACCCCCGTCGGTCACGTGGAAGGCGGTGTTGCAGTCAAGCGCAGCACCTCCGAACAATTTCACTGTGGTCGGCCAGTGCTCAAGAAAGGTGTGGGGCTCGGGATAGAGCCATCGCGCGATCGGATCGGCGGTAAAGCCCAGTGTCACGATATCGACTATGTGCTTGGACGGCGCATCATTCTGGATTGCGATCATCGTCTGCCTCCCGTTTCAGCGGGCAACCACAGCGCTTTGATCGACTGAAGATACACCGCAGCGGTCATCTGCACAATGGACGGCGCAAGCCAGACAGGTTCCGCAGTTACTCCGGATGGAACTGCCCGATCGCCCAAATCTATCAAGACCGGGATGAAGTCCCAACTGTTCCCCGACGCCTTCAGACACCCAGGAACTCGCCCCCCTCACCCCATCAACGCCCCCACCCCCACCCAGCGGCACCCCGGATGCCCGCGCGTCGCGGCCACCAGCCGCTGAAGAAACGCCCACGCCGCCGCATCGTGAACCAGATGATGCGTCAGCAGCCCGACTGCCCCGCCCGTCCCGATCCGCGCCAGGATCTCGTCCACCAGTACGCCCTCGTCGCGCCCGCCGCGTGTGCCGCGCCAGTCGATCACGTCGACCTGGGTATTGACCTGCCGGATCGGCCCCGGCTTCTCCGGGCCGAACACCGACAGCGCCCTGAACCCAAGTTCCGCCAGCCCCGCCGCCACCTCCGGCGCGATCCGGTTCCACGGCGGCACCAGCAGCGGCACGAACCGCTCCCCGTGCAGCCCTGCCAGATGCCGGAACCCCCGGTCCAGCTCGTCCAGCACCACCCCCACGGGCCGATGCGCCCCCAGCTCCTGCGTCTTTTCCCCTGCCCCCGCATGGTTCCGATGCGCCCAGCCATGCACCGCGACCGTCACCGCCGCCTCGCCCGCCAGCCGCCCGGCCAACTCCACCCCGCTGAAGGCCGGGATCACCGCCAGCGTCAGCGGCAGCCCCTCCATCACGGCCAGAAGCCGGTCCAGCGCCGCCGAGGGCGCAACGGCATCATCGTCGCGCAGCCAGAACCGCGCGGGCCGCCCCTCGTCCGCGCAGCGGTCCAGCGCCCGCACCAGCCGCTCCATCACACCGCCGCCCGCAGGATCGCGTCCAGCCGCTCGACGGCCCCCTCCACCCCATGCTCCGCCCGCACCCGCGCCCGCGCGGCCAGCGCCATCCGACGCCGCAGCCCCTCATCCTCCAGCAACCGCCGCACCGCCGCCGCGAACCCGGCATCATCGCCATCCGCGACCAGAACCCCCGTCTCGCCATCCGCCACCACCTCGGGTACGCCCGCCGTGCGGAACGCCACCACCGGCAAACCCGCCGCCTGCGCCTCCAGATAGGCCAGCCCGTAAGCCTCGCCGCAGCCCGGCCAGACAAGGACCGCCCCGCGCGACAGCAGACCCGCAACCCCCGCCGCGTCCACCTGACCCAGCCACCGCACACGCCCCGCCGGCAACCCCGCGAACAGCGCCTCCACCTCGCCGCGCAGCGGCCCGTCGCCTGCGACGGACAGCACCCACGCCCCCGGCAACAGCCGCACCGCCGCCGCCAGATGGCGAAAGCTTTCGCGCTTGTCCCCCGCCCGCATCATCGCCACCGTCACCAGATGACCCGCTTCCGGCATGGGTGCGGCCGCGAACGGCGCCGCGTCGATGAACGGCGGCAGCATCGCCACCCGTGCCTCCGGCACCTCCGCAAGTATCCCTGCCCGGTCGCGCGCGGTGAGGCAGATGTTCACAGCCGCCTGCCGCATCCCCTCGCGCACCAGAGCCTGCGTGTCGGCCCAGAGCTCCAGATTGCGCCGCTCGGAATACGACGATTCCACCGTCACGTAAGGCACCCCGAACCGCGCGCACAGATCCGGCCCCAGCAGGTCCGGCGACTTGTAGTAGGGATGGTAACAGACCCAGGCATCAGGCACCCCCGCGCGCCATTCCCCGACAATCCGGTCCCGCTCACCCTCCGCATCCGTCGCGATCGCCGCCCACGCCACCGCATCCTGCGGATCGCGCAGATAGCTGCGCAGATCCGATACCAGCGACACCCGGTGCCCCGCCTCCCTCAGACAGCGCATCAGCATCCGCGCCATCCGCCGGTCGCCCGAGGGCACGGCGTGCTCCGGCGATTTCAGCGGGGCGTAAAAGGCGATGTCCATCGCGCCGGGTGTCAGAGGCCCAGCATCTTGCAGGCCTCTGCGTCCAGCAGGTCGGCGCAGTTGGGCGAGCGGATGAAGTTGTCGTAGTACATCACCCACTCCTCCGGCGCGCCATCGCGATAGGGCCCGAACTTGAAATACTGGTTCGCCCCCAGCCCCGGATCGTTATGCCCGATGTAGCCGGTGACCGAGACGATCCACTTCCCGTTCGCGAACAGCTCGATCCGCCCGTCGCCGCCCGGCCCCGGCTTCGAGTAGATCGCAAAGTCGATCCAGCCATCCGTAGGCTTCGGCATCGGCGCGCCGCGCGGCGTGATCACCGTGTGGTCCGTGCAGGCGTTGAAGCGCGGATCGTCCGTCGCGGTGAATGTCTCGTCCGCGGCCACGAGCATCCGCATCTGGTTCGTCTCGGGCCGCAGCCACGCCGGGGTCTGCCCTGCGGCACAGTCCGCGACGATCGCGCCGTCCTCCGGCACGCTCGGCGCGTAGTAGTTCGTCTCCACCGTCGCGAACAGCTTGCCGTTGGTCATCCGGAACGCGAGGAACGGGCTGAAATCGCCCTCCGCCTCTGGTCCGATCTCGCGCTTCCACTGGGCGATCAGGTAGCGGTGGTCGTCGCTTGGAATGGGGTCGCCGAACTTCACCGAAAAGCCGAACCATACCCCCGTCTCATAGGGCACCCGCAGCGCCGTCTTCTCCCAGATCTCGGCCCGCTCGGAACAGCCTTCCGCCGCCAGGTCGCACAGCGCATTGACCGAAAGCTTCAGCGCCCGCCCCGTGCCGTCCCGCGTCACCTCGTCCTGGAACTCCACCCGCCCCGCCGCCTGTTCCGCGTTCTCGCGGTAGTAAAGCCCGCCCTCGTCCGAGAAATCCGTGCCGTCGAACCCATCGCGCAGCACCATCGCGGCACTGTCCGCCAGCGCGTGCTGCGTCATCAAAACCAGCCCAAGCACAACCGACCCAAGTACATTCCCCATCGCCGCCCCTCGCCAACCCACCCGGAACGCTAGGCAACTTCCGCGCCCGTGGCGAGTGGGAAAATCCGCCGCTCCTTGACAGCCCCGCCAAATCGCCCGACTGAAACCGGATCACCCCAGCGGAGCGCTCCCATGGCCCCCCCCACCCCCGACGCCCCGCTCGCCGCCCTGATCGCCGCCCGCACCGCCCGCGTCGGCGTCATCGGCCTGGGCTACGTCGGCCTCCCCCTTGCCATCACCACGGCCCGCGCGGGCTTCCCCGTCACCGGATATGACGTGGACCCCGCCAAGATCACCGCCATCGCCGCCTCCGACAGCTATATCGAGGCTGTCCCCCAGGCCGTCCTCGCCGCCGAGGTCGCCGCAGGCCGCTTCACCGCAACCACGGATTTCACCTCGCTCGGCCGGTGCGACGTGATCGTGATCTGCGTGCCCACCCCCCTGACCCGCCACCGCGAACCCGATCTCTCCTACGTCACCCGCACCTGCGACAGCATCGCCGCCAGCCTCCGCCCCGGCCAGTTGATCGTGCTGGAAAGCACCACCTACCCCGGCACCACCGACGGCCCGGTGAAGACCATCCTTCAAGCCACCGGCCTGACCTCGGGCACCGATTTCTTCCTCGGCTTCTCGCCCGAACGCGAAGACCCCGGCAACCGCGCCTTCGACACCTCCTCCATCCCCAAGGTCGTGGCGGGCGACGGTCCTGCGGCCGGCGCATTGATGCAGGCGTTCTACGGCGCGGTCGTCAAGACCGTCGTCCCCGTCTCCACCCCCGCCACAGCCGAGGCCGTGAAGATCACCGAGAACGTCTTTCGCGCCGTCAACATCGCCCTCGTGAACGAACTCAAGGTGATCTACGAGGCCATGGGCATCGACGTGTGGGAAGTGATCGACGCCGCCAGGACCAAGCCCTTCGGCTTCATGCCGTTCTACCCCGGTCCCGGCCTCGGCGGTCACTGCATCCCGATCGACCCGTTCTACCTCACCTGGAAGTCGCGCGAATACGAACTCAGCACCCGCTTCATCGAACTGGCGGGCGAGATCAATTCCGCCATGCCCCGCCACGTCGTGAACCGGCTCGCCGAGGCGCTGGACCGCCAGCTTGGCCGCGCCCTCAGCCGCTCGCGCATCCTCGTCATCGGCCTCGCCTACAAGAAGAACGTCCCCGACATCCGCGAGAGCCCGTCCCTCAAGCTCATCGAACTGATCGAGGAACGCGGCGGGCAGGCGTCCTATCACGATCCTTTCGTGCCGCAGATCCCCTCCACCCGCGCGTATGGCGCACTCAAGGGCCGCCCCTCGGTTCCGCTGAACCGCGACACCGTCAGCGCCTTCGATGCCGTCCTCATCGCCACCGACCATGACGCCATCGACTATGCCGCCCTCGCCGACTGGTCGCCGCTGCTGATCGACACCCGCAATGTCTTTGCCCGGCACGGCATCGTCTCGCCCCGGATCGTGAAGGCGTGAGCCACGAAGGCGGGCATCCCCGTCGCGATCATCGCCGACGCGCATGTCCATGACATCCACGGCGACTACGACATGCCCGGCATCGTCGCGAACGGCCAGCGCCTGACGATCCGAAGCTGGCACGACACCGCCCGCGCCGCCCGCGTGTTCAACGAAAGCGGCATGGCCTTCGACGCCGCCCTTGCGGAAATCCGCGCCCGCCGCATCCGCCATGTCGTGCTTCTGGGCGACTATACCGATGACGGGCAGGCCGAGACGACCGCCCGCCTCGCCGCCCGCCTCCACGCTGCGACCGATCTCGGCTTCTACGCGATCCCCGGCAATCATGACGTGTTCGGCCCGCTCGGCAAGCACACCGCCACCCGCTTCCGGACGCCCACCGGCACAGGGCTTGCAACCTCCGACCCCGCGCTCGCGGCGCTGGACCGCCACGCGCCCACCCTTACCCCGAAACTCCGCTGCCTGGGCCAGCCCGAGGGGCTTTTGCCCATGGCCGCCTTCGGCCTCTTCCGCCAGCCGCACTACCTGCACTGGGAATCCCCCTTCGGTCCGTCCGATGCCCCCTCCGACCGCATGTTCGACGCCCGCTCGCCGGATGGCCACACCACCCGCCGCCTGATGGACGCCTCCTATCTGGTGGAGCCGGAACGCGGTCTCTGGCTCCTCCTGATCGACGCCAACATCTTCGAGCCGCGCGACGGCGACTGGCGCGAAGGGCAGAAGCGCGCCTTCATCGACCCGACCGCCGCGGGCTGGACGGCCCTGCTGCGCGTGAAACCCTTCCTCCTGCCCTGGATCGCCAGCGTCACAGCCCGCGCCCGGGCACAGGGCAAAAGCCTGCTCACCCTGTCGCACTACCCCGCGCTCGACCCGTTCGAGGATCGCGACGATCTCGAACGCGCCCTGTTCGGAGAAACCGAAACCCTGCGCCGCCGCCCCGCACCGCATGTCGCAACCGCCCTTGCCGCCGCCGGGGTCCGGATGCACTTCGGCGGCCACATCCACTGTGCCGGCACCACCCGGCGCGACACGCCGTCAGGGCCGCTCACCAACATCGCCGTTCCCTCGCTCGTGGCCTTCCCCCCCGGCTTTGCCCTGGCCCGCGCCACCCCCGCAGGTCCGCAGGTGGAACCCGTCTCGCTCGACCGCCTCGCCCTCGATCCCACCCTGACTCGACATCTACCGCGCGGAAAGTCCCGAGGCGCCCGAGATGCTGTCTGCCCCCGACTACGGCCGCTTCCTCCTCGCCCAGACCCGACGCCGCGCGACCCTGCGCGATCTGCCGCGCGACTGGCCCCCGGCCATCGTTGCCGCCATCCCTTCCGCCACCGCCCTCGATCTTGCGGCACTGATGGAAGGGGCGCCCTGCCTCGCCCATGACCCGGCGCGCGCCAGCGCAGCACAGGCCCGCGCCGCAGCCTCCGACCTGCCCCGCGATACCCTTGCCGCCTATCCGCTGACCGATTTCGTGGGCGACTGGTACGTCCTGCGCGAGGCTGGCCCCTTCGGCAAAGCCGCGCTCACGCCTCAGCGTCTGGCGGCCTGCCGCAGTCTCGCCACCCGCTACGGCGACCCCAGGCCAAAGGCGCACAGCCCCGACGCCGCCTTCTTCGCCCGCCTCCTCGCCGTCCTGGGAACATCTCTCGCCCGGCTGGACAGAGGCTGACCCGACCTCAGCCGCGCTCCACCGCGACACCCCGCTTGGCCAGGGCTTCGGCCAGGATTTCGGCAGGCGGCAGCCCGAGCGAGGGGATGTCCTCCTCCGACCCATCGCGCCAGCGCAGCGAAACCGAAGGGGCACCGTCCGTCCATTCGGTGAACCGCACGGCGGCCAGTGCATCGAGCGGAACCACCTTTTCGGCTCCGTCCAGGAACAAGTGCCATTCGGTCGGCGTCAGATGCATCCCGTAGATCGGGTTGCGCTTCAGCAGCAAGCCAAGCAGCGCAATCACCAGCGCGACAGGTCCATAGACATAGACCGGTGCATTCCAGGTCACCGCCAGGATCAGGAATCCGACAAGCGCCATCATCGCCGCAAGCGTTTCGGCGCGGCGCCCGGTCCGCCGCAGGATCAGGTCAGGGGGAGAGGCGGAAGCCAGCAATCGCAAAAACCCCCATACCATCTCTTCACGGGAAGATTAACACCATCGCTTCGGCTCGGCCACATGGCCGGATAGACAGGCCGGATCACGTCCCCGGCGCAGAATTTCCGACTATTTCAGTATGCATACGGGTGCTGCATGGTTTGCATATGGAAATCAGACAGCCCTCAAAGCTGCGCGGCGACCTCTTCGGGGATGTCGAAGTTGTGCGTGACCGTCTGCACGTCGTCATCCTCTTCCAGCAGGTCGATCAGCCTCATCAGCTTCTGCGCGGTCTCGAGATCGACCTCGGTCCGGGTCTGCGGCCGCCAGACCAGCTTCGATTCCGTCGACTTCGCCCAGCGCCTTCTCCAGCGCGTCAGACACGTCGGACAGATCCTCGACCTGGCAGTAGATCCAGTGGCCGTCCTCGTCGGATTCCACGTCGTCGGCGCCCGGCCTCCAGCGCCGCCATCATCACGGTGTCGGCATCGCCCGCGCTCGCCGGATAGGAGATTTCGCCCACGCGGTCGAACAGGAAGGCTGACCGATCCGGTCTGGCCCAGGTTGCCGCCGCCCTTGGTGAAATAGCTGCGCACGTTGCGATGCGGTGCGGTTCAGGTTGTCGGTCATCGCCTCGACGATGATCGCGATCCCGTTCGGGCCGTAGCCCTCGTAGCGGATTTCCGCGTAGTCCTCGGCATCGCCCATCTGCGACTTCTTGATCGCGCGATCGATGACGTCCTTCGGCATCGACACGGCCTTGGCCGCCTTCACCGCCAGCCGCAGGCGCGGGTTCTTGTCCGGATCGGGGTCGCCCATCTTGGCCGCGACGGTGATTTCCTTCGCCAGCTTCGAGAACATCTTCGAGCGCAACTTGTCCTGCTTGCCCTTGCGGTGCTGGATGTTCGCCCATTTCGAATGGCCTGCCATGACCCGTCTCCGATCGTCCGTCGCGTGATCGCGCCCCTATATCCCAGCCCCCGCTTCCCCCGCAACCCCGCGCCGGGCTCAGGGATGAAGCGGCCAGATCAGCGGGATCAGCGCGCGAGCACAGCAACCAGGTGATGATGTTCAGCGGTATCCCGATCCGGGTGAAGTCGAGGAACTTGTAGCCGCCCGGCCCATAGACCATCATGTTCGTCTGGTAGCCGATCGGCGTCGCGAAGGCGAGGTGGCCGAGAACATCACCGCCACCACGAACGGCCGCGGATCGACGCCCAGCGACTGCGCCAGCTCGATCGCGATCGGCGTGTAGATCACCGCGACCGCGTTGTTCGACAGGAACTCGGTCAGGATCAGCCCGAGCAGGTAGACCGCCAGGATCAGCAGCGAACGGCGACAGCCCCTCCATCCAGGGCGCCGACCGCGCTCACGATCAGCTCGACCGCGCCCGACTGGTCCAGCCCCTCGCCCACCGCCAGCATCGCGAAGATCATCGCCATCAGCCGGCCGTCGACGAACTCGAACGCCTCGTCCGCGTCGACGCAGCGCGTGACGAGGATCACCGCCACCGCAAGGAACGCCAGCGCCAGGATCGGCGCCACGTCCAGCGCCGACAGCACCACGACCGACAGCCAGCGCCGCCGAGCGCGATGGGCGCCTTGTGCGCGGCGATAGGCCTTCTCGACGGGCGGCTGATGTCGACCAGGTCCACGTCCGCCGCCAGCCGCTGGATGTCCTCGGCGCGCCCTCGAGCAGCAGCGTGTCGCCCACCTGCACGATCAGGTCGTCCAGCTGCCGCCCGATGTTCTGGTTGCGCCGGTGCACGGCCAGCACATAGACGCCGTAGCGCCGCCGCAGCCGCAGTTCGCCCAGCGACCGCCCCACCAGCCGGCAGCCCGGCGTGATCAGCACCTCGACCGTCTCGGTCTCGACCGAGGACAGCTTGTCGACCAGATCGCATGTCCTTGCTGGCTCTGCAGGCCCAGCAGTTCCGACATCTCGGTGCGCAGCACCACCCGGTCGCCCGCCGCCAGCACGACCGGCGCCAGATCGCGCCGCAGCGAGGCATCGCCGCGCAGCACGTCGATCACCCGCACGCCGTCGCGCTTGAACTGCGATACGTCCAGCACCGGCTGGCCGATCAGCGACGAATCCTCGGGGATCGCCACTTCGGTGAAGTATTTCATGCGTTTGCGGTCTGCCGAGCAGGTCGCCCATCGACTGCCGCTCGGGCAGCAGCCGGTTCGCCGAACAGCGCAAGATACGCGGCCCCCGCCAGCGTCACCGCAATGCCCAGCGGCGCGATCTCGAACAGCGAGAAATGCGCCAGTCCCTGCTTCACCGCCACCCCGTCGACCAGCAGGTTGGTCGAGGTGCCGATCAGCGTGATCATGCCGCCCAGCACGGTCATGTAGCTCAGCGGGATCAGCAGCTTCGACGGCGCGGTGCCGATCTGCAGCGCGATCTGCATCACCACCGGGATCATCACCGCCACCAGCGGCGTGTTGTTCATGAAGGCCGAGGCGATGGCGACGAAGCCGAACAGCACCACGATGGTCGTCTTCGGCCGGTCGCCCACATGCGCCTCGGCCATGCCGATCACCATCTCGACCGCCCCGGTCCGCACCAGCCCGCCCATCACCAGGAACATCAGCGCGATGGTCCAGGGCGCCGGGTTCGCGAGGACCGAGACCGCATCGTGCACCGGCAGGATGCCCAGCACCATCATCACCGCCGCCCCGCCGATCGCCGTGACCTCGACCGGATAGGTTTCGCGCACGAACATCACGAACATGCCGGCCAGGATGGCAAGGGCGACCAGCGCGGCCGTGGTCTCGGAGAATTCTATTCCCAGCATCCGCCCGTCCGTGGAAAAACACGACTCTTTAGGCCGGGATTTTCAGAAGATCAAGCTATGCAGGCCTTCGCACGCGGCTGCACCAGCGCCAGACCCACCAGCAGGATCGCGCCGCGCCAGCCAGACCGAGCGGACTGAACCGCTCGCCCAGCAGCAGCATGGCCCAGCCGACCCCGGCCGATGGTCACGACATAGCCTATCTGCGCCGCGAAGACCGCCCCCGCCGCGCCGGCCAGCCAGACGTAGCCCGACATACATCAAGGTGTTGACGACAGATGACAGCACCAGTGCCACCTCGGCCCGCCCGAACGCTGCCATCGGATCGATCCACTGGTCCGACAGCAGCACGAGCGGCAGCACCAGCACCATCCCCACGACCGACGCCGCGAAGCATCGCCTGCACCGGGTCCATCCCGGCCGTGCCCCAGCGTGCCACGATGTTCCCCTCGACCGCGTAGAACAGCGGCCCGACCAGCGCGACCGGCAGCCAGACCGGCCCCGCCGCCTGCCGGCAGCGCCGCCTGCGGCAGCGCGATCAGCGCCACCCCCATGCAGCCCGCAGAGCAGGCCGACCAGCCGCGTCCGGCTGAACCGGTCCATCCCCAGCGACCAGCGCGATCGGAAAGGCCAGGAGCGGCACGGTGGAAATCAGGATCGACATGATCCCGGCAGGCAGATCGCGCGACCGAAATGTAGAAGGTCGTGTTCGGAATGATCGTCCCGATCAGCGCGATCAGCACTGCAAAACGCAGCGCCCGCCCAGGTCAGCGGGACAGGCCCTGCGACGGACCAGCTGCACCGCACCCAGCACCGCCGCCCCGACCACCAGCTGCCAGAAGATCAGCCCGAAATGGCCATGCCCGGTCGAAACCGCGATCTTGCCCAGCGACTGCGTGCTGCCCCAGCCGATGCCGAGGCCCAGAAGCATCGCCAGGAACCCCAGCCGCTGGCCCGACGTCATGGCAGCGCCGGTTCCAGCCGCCCGCCCGACCGGATCATCCGCACCGCGTCGCCTTGCCCGTCCGGTCGTCGGTCTCGACATAGACGCCCGACAGCGTCGCCTCGCCCGCCGCGGGCTCGAACCGCGCCTTGGCCATGCCGGTGATGAAGCGGCGCAGCGGCTCGGCCTTGTCCATGCCGATCACGCTAGTCGTAGTCGCCGCACATCCCGGCATCGGTCTGATAGGCGGTGCCCCCGGCCAGGATCTGCGCGTCGCCGGTCGGCACATGGGTGTGGGTGCCGACGACAAGGCTCGCCCGCCCGTCGCACCAATGCCCCATCGCCATCTTCTCGCTGGTCGCCTCGGCATGGATGTCGACGATCGTCGGCCTGCGCCAGCCCGCCCAGCGGATGCGCCTTCAGCACCGCCTCGACCGCCGAGAACGGATCGTCGAAGGGCCGCTTCATGAACACCTGCCCCAGCGCCTGCACCACCAGCACCTTGCGCCCGCCCGTGCGCCGCGAAACAGCCGCGCCCCGCGCCCGGGCGCCGCCTTGGCGAAGTTCAGCGGCCGGATCAGCCGCGGTTCGGCTGTCGATGAAGCTGCAGCATGTCCTTCTGGTCGAAGGCATGGTCGCCCAGCGTCACGCAATCCGCCCCGGCGGCGAACAGCAGCCTTGGCATGATCCGGCGGTCAGCCCCGCCCCGGACGAGGCGTTCTCGCCGTTGACCACGACGAAATCGAGGCCCCAGTCCGCGCGCAGGCGCGGGCAGCCGCGTCGGTGATCGCCGCGCGCCCGGCACGGCCCATGACATCGCCGAGGAAGAGGAGTTTCATGCTGCCGGGATAGGCGGCGGGGCAGCAAAGGGCAAGGGGCAGGCGCGAGTCCGGCCGGCAGCAGCGGGGGTTTCACACCCCCGCACCCCCGTGGGATATTTGTGACCAAGATGAAAGACAGCCGGTCAGGCCCGCAGTCGGATCAGCCCGTCTTCGGTCACGATCGCATCCAGCCGCTGGTCGGTCGGCTCGATCGGCACCTCGGCCACTTCCTGCGCCGCGAAGGCAAAGCCCACCGCCAGCACCGGCCTGGCGCGCGCGCAGCCGTTCCAGCGTGCGGTCGTAGAACCCGCCGCCATAGCCCAGCCGGATAGCCGCGCGCGTCAAAGGCCAGCAGCGGCACGATCAGCACCTCCGGCTCCAGCCAGGCGCCCTCGGCCGGGATCAGCGCCCCGAACGCGCCCCGCACCATCGCGCAGCCCGGCGTCCATTCGCGGAACCGCAGCGGCAGGCCGGGCCCGGCGATCACCGGCACGCAGACCGGCCCCTGATGCGCGGCCATCGCGGGCAGCGGGTCGATCTCGGTCCGCATCGGCATGTAGCCCGCCAGCACCCGGCCCGCCTGCGGTGCCAGGAAATCCGCCAGCAGTTCCGCCGCCTGCCCCTGCCCCGCCGTCAAAGGCCGCCTTGCGCGCCGCAAAGGCCGCCCGGCGCGCCTCGGCCTTGTATCGCGTCAGCGTCATAGCAGCATCACCGTCGCAAGGCCGAGGAAGGCGAGGAAGCCCATCACATCGGTCAGCGTGGTCACGAAGGTGCCCGAGGCCAGCGCCGGGTCCAGCCCCAGCCGGTCCAGCGTCAGCGGCACCAGCACGCCGCCCAGCGCCGCCACGACCTGGTTGCAGATCATCGCCAGCCCCAGCACCAGCCCCGAGCCACGGATCGCCGAAGATCAGCGCAGCCCGCCACCCCCAGGATCAGCCGCCAGCGCCAGCCCGTTCAGCAGCCCCGGCGCCCAGTTCGCGCAGCACCACCCGCCGCGCGTTGGACGCGCGTCAGATCGCGCGTCGCCAGCGCCCGCACCGCCACCGCCAGCGACTGCGTGCCGGCGATCCCCCCGGTCGAGGCCACGATCGGCATCAGCGCCGCCAGCGTGACGATGCGCCGCGATGGTCGCCTCGAACCGCGAGATCACGAAGGCCGAGATCGACGCGGTGAACAGGTTCACCACCAGCCAGGGCAGCCGCTGCCGCGCCGTGTCGAACGGCGCCGTCCGACATGCTCGACTTCGTCGCCCACGCCGGCCAGACGCAGCATGTCTTCCTCGTGCTCTTCGTCCAGCACGTTCATCGCGTCGTCGATGGTGATGACGCCCACCAGCCGGTCGTCCGCATCCACCACCGGGCAGGAAATCAGGTGATACTGGTTGAAGATATAGGCCACCTCCGCTTCCGGCTTCGGTCGCCTCGATGGTGCGGAAGCTGTCCTCGGCGATGTCGCGCAGCGCGCACCTCGCGGCCGCGACGACAGGATGCCGCCCCAGCGTGACATAGCCCTGCGGCTTCATCCGCGGATCGACCAGGATGACATGATAGAACTGGTCGGGCAGATGGTCGGCGCCGCGCAGAAAGTCGATCGCCTCGCCCACCGTCCAGTGCTCGGGCGCCACCACCACCTCGCGCTGCATCAGGCGCCCGGCGGAGTCTTCCGGATAGGCCATCGCCTGTTCGACCGCGACCCGGTCGGCATCCTCCAGCGCGCTCGAGGATCATGCTCCTGCTGCGGCTGCTCCAGGTCTTCCAGGATGTCGACGACATCGTCGGTCTCCAGCTCGCGCACCGCCTCGGCCAGCACGTCGCGCGGCAGGCTTTCGATCACCTCTTCGCGGATCGACATCGTCGATTTCCGACAGGATCTCGCCGTCGATCTCGCCCGACCACAGCGCCAGCAGGTCGCGCCGGTCGGCCGGGCCGATCTGTTCCAGAAGGTCGGCGATGTCGGCGGCGTGCAGCGGTTCCAGCAGGTCGGTCAGCTGGCGGCGTCGCCGCCTCGACCGCGTCCAGGATCGCCGTCGACCCGCGCGCGGTCGAGGCCCATCAGCTCCTCCTCGACCGCTTCGCGTCTCCGCCACGCTCTCCGCCATGCCGCCCCCGTTCCGATTGCCGCGACCTTACCGAAAGGTGTTTCAAAGAAACAGGGGCCGCAGGCGGAAATTTACCGCAGCGCCGACAAAGCGCATAGGCTGACGCGCGCAAGCAGGGCGAGGGGCGCGATGGCCGATCTTCTTCTGGGGCAGGTGCTGCGCTTCGCCGGCGATCCCTTCGTCGAGGGCCCGGACGCGGCCCGGCACGAGCCGCACGGCGCGGTGCTGATCGAGCGACGGCCGCATCGCCGCCGTCGGCCCGGCCGACCGCCCTGCGCGCCGCCCACCCGCAGGCCCGGGTGCACCGACTATGGCCGGGCGCTGATCTCGGCCGGCTTCATCGATGCCCATGTCCACTACCCGCAGACCGCGATCATCGCCTCCTGGGGCAAGCGGCTGATCGACTGGCTGAACAGCTACACCTTCCCCGAGGAGATGCGCTTTGCCGACCCCGCCTATGCCGCCGAGATCGCGAACCGCTATCTCGACCTGCGCTGGCCCACGGCACCACCACGGTCTGCACCTATGCCACCATCCACCCCGCCAGCGTGGACGCCATCTTCACCGCCGCGCAGGCCCGCGGGCAGCGGCTCTTTGCCGGCAAGACCTGCATGGACCGCAACGCCCCCGAGGGCCTGCGCGACACCGCGCAATCGGCCTATGACGACAGCAAGGCGCCTGCTGGAGAAATGGCACGGGGTGGACCGGCTGTCCTACGTCATCACCCCGCGCTTCTCGCCCACCTCCACGCCCGAACAGCTGGCGGCCCTGGGCGCGCTCTGGCGCGAATATCCCGACTGCCTGATGCAGACCCATCTCTCCGAACAGACCGACGAGATCGCCTGGGTGCAGGACCTGTTCCCGCAGTCCCGCGACTATCTCGACACCTACGAGGCGCAGGGCCTGCTGCGCGAAGGCGCGCGTCTACGGCCACGCCATCCACCTGACCGCGCGCGAGACGCGACCGGCTGATCGAGGCGGGGGCCAGCCTCGTCCACTGCCCGACCTCGAACACCTTCATCGGCTCGGGCCTGTTCGACATGGGCCTTGCCCGCCAGCCTGCGCGTCGGGCTGGCCACCGATACCGGCGGCGGGTCGTCCTTCTCGATGCTGCGCACCATGGCCGCCGCCTATGAGGTGGCGCAGCTGCGCGGCCAGGCGCTGCACCCGTCGCAGCTCTGGTGGCTGGCCACGCAAGGCTCCGCCCGCGCGCTGCATGCCGAAGACCGCGATCGGCAACATCGCCCCGGGGATGGAGGCCGATCTCGTGGTGATCGACCTCGCCTCCACCCCCGCCATCGAACAGGCCACGCGCGCGGGCCGAGGACATCTGGCAGGCGCTGTTTCCCGACGATCATGATGGGCGACGACCGCGCGGTCAGCGCGGTCTGGGTGGGCGGCAAGGCGATGGCGTGATCGCACCCACATCCGGGTGACGCTACGTAAATTTCAGATGCGACCTTCTGAAATTAACCTGCTAAGCTCCGGCCAGCAGCGACCGAGCGGTCATGTTGGCCCTTCGGCGTCTTGCCCAGGGGGAGGCTTGGCAATGGCAAACACACACAAGGGCACCTGCTTTTGCGGGGCTGTCGAAGTCACCGTCACCGGCGATCCTGTCGGGATGGGATACTGTCATTGCGCCTCGTGCCGGTCCTGGTCGGCCGGCCCGGTCAATGCCTTTACCCTCTGGCCCGAGGGCACCGTCGCCGTCACCAGGGGGAAGGAGCTCGTCGGCACCTACAACAAGACCCCGCGCAGCGACCGGCAGTTCTGCACGAAATGCGGCGGCCACCTGATGACCTATCATCCGCACTGGAAGCTGATGGATGTATATGCCGCAACGCTCCCGACCGTCGCCTTCAAACCGGGGGTGCATGTCAACTATGCCGAAACCGTCCTGCCGATGAAGGACGGCCTTCCCAAGATGAAGGATTTTCCCGCCGAGCTTGGGGGATCGGGTGACATCATCGGCGACTAGCGCAAGGTTGTGTCCCGCGCGGGCACATCGGGGAAAGGCGCGGGCGGCGTGACGCGGCAGGAGTTCCCGGGGCGCGCGCCAGATCGGCCGTCACCGTCGCTCCGCGCACCCTGATCGGGCGTCAGTCGTCCGCCAGTTCCCACCCGTCCGGGTAGAAGTCATGTTTCAGCGCGATGGTCGTCGCCGTCCGCTCCTTCTCCCAGATCGCCTCGGGCGTGACCGGGATCGGCCCGATGCTGGCGATCAGCGTTTCGCCGTCGCCCTTGCGGCGCGGCTTGAAGCCTTCGGCCTTCAGCGCCTTTTCCAGCGCGGGCCAGCTCGCATCAAGCTCTTCGATGAAAAAGAAGAAATCCACCACAGCCATTGCAGGCAGCTTCACCGAACCCGCCTGCTTGAAGGTGGCATAGGTCTCGCGCCGCTGCGTTTCGTAATTGTGTGACATGATGCAACCGCTATCACCCAATCAGCGCCCGCGCCAGGCGGTTCTGCCGCTCCACCACGCGCGGCAGGTCGATGCGTCGCCATCTGCCCGCCCCGCACCACCTGCCGCCCCTCGACGAACAGGTCGCGCACCCGCGCCGGCCCGCACAGGATCAGCGCCGCCACCGGGTCCCAGGCCCCCGCCGCCTCGATGCCCGACACGTCCCAGACCGCGATGTCGGCCCGCTTGCCCGGCTCGAGCGACCCGCAGTCGCGCCGCCCCAGCACCCGCGCCCCGCCCAGCGTGGCGATCTCCAGCGCCTCGCGCGCGCTCATCGCATCGGCGCCCCGGCGCACCCGCTGCAGCAGCATCGCCTGCCGCGCCTCGCCGATCAGGTTGCCCGCGTCGTTCGAGGCCGATCCATCGACCCCCAGCCCCACCTTCACCCCCGCATCCCGCATCGCCCGCACCGGCGCGATGCCCGAGCCCAAGCCGGCAGTTCGAACAGGGGCAATGCGCCACCCCGGTCCCCGACCGGGCGAAAAGCTCGATTTCCGACCGCATCCAGCTTCACGCAATGCGCGTGCCAGACGTCGTCGCCCGTCCAGCCCAGATCCTCGGCATATTGCCCCGGACGGCAGCCGAACTGCGCCAGGCGAATAGGCGATATCCTCGTCATTCTCGGCCAGATGGGTGTGCAGCATCACCCCCTTGTCGCGCGCCAGCAGCGCCGCCTCGCGCATCAGGTCGCGGCTGACCGAGAAGGGCGAACAGGGCGCCAGCCCCACCCGCACCATCGCCCCCTCGGCGCGCGTCGTGGAAGGCATCCACCACCCGGATGCAGTCCTCCAGGATCGCCGCCTCGCGCTCCACCAGGCAGTCCGGCGGCAGCCCGCCCGCGCTTTCGCCGATGCTCATCGCGCCGCGCGTCGGATGGAACCGCAGCCCCACCTCGCGCGCCGCCGCGATCGTGTCGTCCAGCCGCGCGCCGTTGGGAAACAGATAGAGGTGGTCCGAGGTCAGCGTGCAGCCCGACAGCGCCAGTTCCGCCAGCCCGACCTGCGCCGAGACGAACATCTCCTCCGGCCCGAACCGCGCCCAGATCGGGTAAAGCGTCTTGCAGCCAGCCGAACAGCAGCGCATCCTGCCCGCCCGGCACCGCGCGCGTCAGCGTCTGGTAGAGGTGGTGGTGCGTGTTCACCAGGCCCGGCGTCACCACGCAGCCCCGCGCCTCGACCACCTCGCCCGCCGGTGCGCAAGCCCCTGCCCCACGGCCGCAATCACCCCGCCCCGGATCAGCACATCGCCGCCGGCGATCTCGCGCCGCGCGGCGTCCATCGTCACCACGCACTCGGCGCCGCGGATCAGAATCTCGTGCATGATGTCCCCTTGCCCACCCCCTTCGGTGGATCGGGAACGCAGACCGACAGAAGGGGGTAAAGGACTCGGCGACCGCGCTCCGGCCAAGCCTAGCGATGCCAGCGCCGCAAGGGCAAGTCGCCCTGCAGCCACTGCCCCGCGTCCGCCGGAGGCATCATTCGCGCGCCCTGCGCCGAGCGCTCAGCCGTTCAGCACCGCCAGCGCCGCGGCATGAACCTGCGCGGTTCGCCGCCGCCAGCACCCGCCCGCCCTGCATGGCACGGGCCGCCCCTGCCAGTCGGTCACGATGCCGCCCGCCGCCTCGATCACCGCGATCGGGGCCTGCACGTCATAGGCCTGCAGCCCGGCCTCGATCACCAGGTCGATCTGCCCCGCCGCGATCAGCGCATAGGCATAGCAATCCATGCCGTAGCGCGTCAGCCGCACCTGCGGCACCACCCGGCGGAAGGCGGCCCCCTCTTCGGGCGTGCCGACTTCGGGGAAGGTGGAGAACAGGATCGCCTCCGACAGCGGCCGCGGCGCCCGGCGTGCGCAGCGCGCACCGCGCCCATCGGCCCGGTCACCTCGGCCCGGCCCAAGACCGCCCTCGAACCGTTCGCCGATGATAGGGCTGGTCGATCAGCCCATAGATCGGCCCGCTCTGCGTCCGCCACCGCGATCAGCACGCCCCAGGTCGGCGTGCCCGACAGATAGCCGCGCGTGCCGTCGATCGGGTCCAGCACCCAGGTCAGCCCGCTGGTGCCCGGCACTGCGGGCCGATTCTTCGCCCAGGATGCCGTCCTGCGGCCGCCGGCGCGCCAGAATCGTCGCGCATCCGGTCCTCGGACAGCCGGTCCGCCACCGTCACCGGATCGAACCGCGCCGTCTTCCTTGTTGTCGGCAGACAGACCGTGCGCGCGCGGAAATGCAGCAGCGTCGCCACCCGCGCCGCATCGGCCAGTTCTGCGGCCGTCGCGACAGATCTCTGCCGCCTCTGCCATCGGTCATGTCCTGCCATCGCGCACCCCTCTGACCTGCCCCGGCCGCTACACGCGCGCGGCGGGAC
Source organism: uncultured Alphaproteobacteria bacterium (assembly GCA_963777765.1). Taxonomy (GTDB): domain Bacteria; phylum Pseudomonadota; class Alphaproteobacteria; order Rhodobacterales; family Rhodobacteraceae; genus Aliitabrizicola. Next base: position 94,802 of record CAVZRP010000001.1, read on the forward strand.
GGGTCAAGCGGCAGCGTCCGGTTCAGGCGGCGGCGTCGCTCAGCACGCGCGCCAGATCGAACAGGCGGCGGCGCTGCGCTTCGGGGATCGCGTAGTAGGACCGCACCAGTTCCAGCGCTTCCTTGTCGGCCAGGATGTCGCCCTCGGCCGCGCGCCGCGGCCTCGCGCGCCTCGTCCAGCCCTTCGAAGAAGAAGGTGATGCCGACGCCCAGCGCATCGGCGATGTCCCAAAGGCGCGACGCGCTGACCCGGTTCATCCCGGTTTCGTATTTCTGGATCTGCTGGAACTTGATGCCGACCTTGTCGGCCAGCTGCTGCTGGGTCATGCCCACCATCCAGCGGCGATGACGGATACGCTTGCCGACATGGGCGTCAACAGGATGCTTCATATGTATCTCCGGTTACAGTTACGTTGGTCCCCTGCCTATCTATAAGCAATTTTCGTGCCAAAATCGTGCCTACCGCAGGTTGTCCACAGAAATTCTCGAACGCTTCGAAAACCTGTCTTTTTGGATATGTCCAATTATACAGATGCACAAACAGGCTCGCACCAGATCGCGCGTCAGGCGTTCCTGGATCGCCGGCCACTCGCCCATAAGGATATATGCAAATTGCATTGCATTTTGCAATATACTGGCGCAGAATTCTTTGCATAATGCAAAGATACCGTGCTCTGGTCGAGTCCCGTGCTGAAGCACGCTAGACCTGATGCGCACTCGCAGATGCAGAGGATGCCGATGCGCGCCTGGCAGATCGACGCCAACTCGGCCACGCCGCCGGTCCTGCGCGACATGCCCCGTCCCGTCCCCGGCCCGGGCGAGGTGCTGCGTGCGCGTCGCGGCCTGCGGGCTCAACTTTGCCGATCTGCTGATGGTCGAGGGCAAGTATCAGGATACGCCGGCCCTGCCCTTCACCCTGGGCATGGAAGTTGCCGGGCATGGTCGAGGCGCTCGGCCCCGGCGTCAGCCGGCCCTGCCCCCGGCACCCGCGTTGCCGCCGTGCCGGGCACGGGCGGCCTCGCCGAATTCGTCTGCGTGCCCGCTGACCGCTGCCTGCCCCTGCCCGACGACGATGACCTTTGACCAGGCCGCCGGCCTTCCAGATCGCCTACGGCACCTCGCATCTGGCGCTGACCACAACGCGCCCGCCTGCAACCGGGCGAGACGCTGCTGGTCCTCGGCGCGGCGGGCGGCGTCGGGCTGACCGCGGTCGAGATCGGCAAGCGCATGGGCGCGCGGGTCATCGCCTCGGCCCGCGGCGCCGGACCGGCTCGCCATCGCCGCACGCGGCCGGGGCCGACATCCTGATCGACAGCGACACCGCCGACCTGCGCGACGCCGCTCAAGGCGCTCGGCGGCGTCGATGTGGTCTATGACGCCGTCGGCGGCCCCGCCTTCCTGCGAGGCGCTGCGCGCCACCAGCCCCGAGGGCCGCCTGCTCGCCATCGGCTTCGCCAGCGGCGAGGTGCCGCAGATCCCCGCCAACCTGCTGCTGGTCAAGAACCTGACGGTGCATCGGCCTCTACTGGGGCGGCTATCTGGCCTTCGCCCCGCAGGCGCTGACCGACAGCCTCGCCACGCTGCTGCGCTGGCATGCCGAGGGCAGCCTGCACCCCCATGTCAGCCACGTCGCTGCCGCTTGACGCGCTGGCCGAAGGCGCTCGACCTGCTGCGCACCCGCACGGCCACCGGCAAGGTGGTGGTGACCGCTGCGGTCTGGACTCAGCACGGCCTTCAGGCGCAGTTCGCGCGCACTCGCGCCGCATCGCATAGGCGCGCCGGATCAGGCCGGCCAGCACCTCGACCACCGGGCTGTGCGCCGGATCGGCCACGTACAGGTTGATCCGCTTGCGCGGCCAGCTCGGGCAGCGCCCCGCCATGCGTCGATCCGCTCCAGATACGGCCCCTCGCATCCCGCGAGCACGGTATGCACCGCAAGGTCGGCGCTGACGCTCGCCTCGATCGCCCGCGTGCTTTCGCGACTCCACCGCCATCTCCCAGGCGATGCCCGCCGCATCCAGCGCCGCCTGCACGCCCGGGCGGAAGATGCAGTTGTGCTCGAAGGCCAGCCGCAGCGGGCCGCTGCTTCCAGGCGACTGCCGCCCGGCGCACCGACCCAGACCAGCGGCAGTTCGCACCAGCGTCTCGCCGCCCGGATCGAGCGATTCCTCGGTGGTCAGGATGATGTCGCATTCGCCGCGCGCGAACTGCTCCTTCAGCACGCGCGTGAAGGACGACACCAGGTTCACCTTCATCCGCGGATAATCCGCGGCATCCGCTGCAGAACCCGCGGGATCGCCGGATAGACGATGTCATGCGGCACCCCCAGCACGATCTCGCCCTCATAGGCGTCATGCGTCAGCCGCCCGAAGCACCTCGTCGTTCAGGGCCAGCATCCGGCGGCGCATAGCCCAGCAGCTGCTCGCCCGCCGCCGTCAGCGCCACCTTGCGCGCGGCGCGCGGTCCAGCAGCTCGCAGCCCCAGCACGTCCTCCAGCCGCTTGATCTGCATCGACACCGCCGACTGCGTCAGGTTCAGGAACCCCGCCGCCCGCGTCACCCCGCCCGCATCGGCGACCGCCACGAAGGACCGCAGCGCGGTCAGGTCCAGGTTGCGGGTCATATCACAGATCCTGATGATAGTCGTCACAATCATTCATTTCCATAATGTCACCGATCTGGCGCATACGTATCAAGCACGCTGATGCAACGACGAATCGCATCACAAAGCACGATAATCGACTGAAAGGAACCGACCATGTTCGCCTCGCATCACGCCGCACCGTGCCCACGCCGCCCGCCGCCGCAGCGCTGACCGTGCTGTCTGCGCGCTGCCGCCTCGCGCTTCGCCGCCTGCGCGCCAGCGCCGCGCACCTGGCCCGCCTCGACGACCGCCTGCTGCGCGACATCGGCCTGACCCGCGCACGAGGCCGAGGCCGAGGCCGCCCGCCCGCTCTGGGACGTGCCCGCGGCACTGGCGCGCTGAGTCGAAAGCAATCGGCGCGCATCGGGATTTCCGGCGCGAAGTCCTTGAAATCCGGGTCACAGCTTCCCGATATTCACCGCAGAGGTCGCGCCGGTACCTCCACGGCGCCGCCCTCAGGGACAACATCGGAGGCTTCACATGGCTGACTATGAAACGATCCGCAGCGGTCGGCGCAGGCGCCCGGACCGCCGAGATCGACGAGGGGCTTCGCGCCCATATGAACAAGGTCTACGGGCTGATGTCCGTGGCCATGCTGGTGACCGGCGGCGTGGCCTGGGCCGTCGGCACCAGCGACGGCGCTGCTGTCGATCTTCCGCGACCCGGAAACGCTGCAGCCGAACATCCTCGGCTGGATCGTGATGTTCGCGCCGCTGGCGATGGTCTTCGCCTTCGGCGCGCTGATCAACCGGCTGTCGGCCGCGGCGGCGCAGCTGTTCTTCTACGCCTTCGCGGCGGTGATGGGTCTGTCGCTGGCCTGGATCTTCCAGGTCTTCACCGGCGTGTCGATCGCGCAGACCTTCTTCGTCACCGCGATCGCCTTCGCGGGCCTGTCGCTGTATGGCTACACCACCAAGACGGACCTGTCGCGGCATGGGCACCTTCCTGATGATGGGCCTGATCGGCCTGATCGTCGCGCTCGATCGTGAACATCTTCCTCGCCTCCTCGGCGCTGATGTTCGCGATCTCGGTCATCGGCGTGCTGATCTTCGCGGGCCTGACCGCCTATGACACGCAGAACATCAAGAACACCTACCTGCAGCACGCGCAGGCGGGCGATCAGGAATGGCTTGGCAAGTCGGCCATCATGGGCGCGCTGAACCTGTACCTCGACTTCATCAACCTGTTCATGTTCCTGCTGCAGTTCATGGGCAACCGCGACTGATCCCGCCGGATCATCGCTGAACAGACAGGGGCCGGTCGCAGGACCGGCCCTTTTGCTTCGCCGGCCCTCACACCACCGCGCCGAAGATCTTCCCACCCCCGCCGTCACGGCCATGGCGATCGCCCGCCCAGAAGGTCACGCGCAGCACGGCCCGCCCCAGAGGTGCCCCGCCTGCCCAGGCCCCCAGCGCCCCGAGCACCGCAAGAAACACCAGCGACAGCCCCGTTACGGCCCAGATCAGCCAGACCTCCGGCGCCAGCATCGCCGCACCCAGCGGCAGCGCCGCACCCACCGGCAAACGACAGGGCCGAGGCGACAGCGGCGACCAGCGGCTGAGCCGTCACATGCGCGGCAAGGCCCAGTTCGTCCCGCGCATGGGCCGCCAGCGCGTCATGCGCCGTCAACTCCTCCGCCACCTTCCGGGCCGTCTCCGCCGTCACGCCCCGCGCGACGTAAAGCCCGGTCAGCTCCGCCAGTTCCGCCTCCGGCACGGTCGCCAGCTCGGCCCGCTCGCGCGCCAGATCTGCCTTTTCCGAATCGGCCTGCGAACTGACCGAGACATACTCCCCCGCCGCCATCGACAGTGCTCCCGCCGCCAGCCCCGCCGCCCCGGCGACGCAGGATTTCCGGCCGCCCGTCGCCGCCGCGCCACCCCCACGATCAGACTCGCGGTCGAGACGATGCCGTCATTCGCCCCCAGCACCGCTGCGCGCAGCCAGCCGATCCGGTCGATGAAATGCCGCTCGATCTGTCCGCGCCATGACGTCGCCTCCGATTGCCAAGACCAGCAAACCGCCCCGCGTCGCGCTCCGCGCCATGCGCCAGATCAACCCGAAGGTGCCAGATCGCACTCCATCCGCACCGCCGGAAAGCCGATCCCCGGCCGCAGCGTCACCTCGACCGGTCCCAGCGCCCGAAACCCGAGCGCCGCATAGAACGGCACCGCCGTCCGCGTCGACAGGCAATCGAGCCGCTGCACCCCCGCCTCCGCCGCCTGCGGCCATCACCCGCGCCCATCAGCGCCCGCCCGATCCCCTGCCGCACCCGGGCCGCCGCGCGTCACGACATGGCGCACATGCCCCAGCGCGGCGACTCGCCGCCGCCGTCGGCGCCCGGCGCCGCCGGCGCGCCCGACCAGCCGCCGCCGCCCACCACCTCGCCTTCCGCAGCCACCGCCACGCCAGTAGCGCGCCCGACGCCAGCAGTTCCGGCCGCGCCCGCGCAATCAGCGGCAGCGCCGTCACCAAGCACCGACGGCGGATAATCCGCCGCCAGAAGGCGCGGATAGCTGCGCGCCAGCAGGCGCATCGACCGCCGCAAGATCGGCGCGGCAGTCGCTAGGCGCAGGGTCGAGCAGATCGGCGCATGCGGCCAAGTCCACGGGCCGGCCTGCGGCAAAAGAAAAGGGCCGCGTCCTCTCGGAACGGCCCGCAATCCTCGACAAACGGTCGGCAGATCTTACTTGATCTTGCCTTCCTTGTATTCGACATGCTCCCGCTTGACGGGGTCGTACTTCTTCACGACCATCTTTTCGGTCATCGTGCGGGCGTTCTTCTTGGTCACATAGAAGTGCCCGGTGCCCGCCGTCGAGTTCAGACGGATCTTGATCGTCGCCGGTTTCGCCATGGTCGTCTCTCCAGCATCCGGACACGCAGCAGCGGCGATCCGGTAAATCCTTGAAGCCCGCCTTTTAGCGGGGCAGGCTGCGGAGTCAACAGCGAAAGTACCCGCCCGGCGCGCACCCGTCTGCCGCACCCCGGCCATCCCTGCGACCGCCATGCGGCGAAGCGCCCGCCCGGAGAACCCGCCGGGTCGGCAACTCGCCCCGCCCGCCCCGTGCAAGCGCCCGCACACCCTGCCGGACCGGCCCCGCCCCGCACTCCCAAGGTGTCACGCGTCCCCGCGCCAGCCCAGGACGCACCGCCCGGCGCCGGCCCGCACTCCCCTGTTCCCCGGCGGCCGAAAGCTCCGCGCCAGGGTCACCCTGTCGGCGCGCGCCCAATGCGGCCCCTGAACCGGACGCCGGCCCGCCCCCGTCTTCTTCCGTTGAAAAAATATCCCCGCCGGAGGCCCCTGAGGGGCTGCGCGCCCGCGCAGCGCCGAGGCAAAGGGGATGCCGCCTCCGGCGGCTCCGCTTCGCAAGGAAAAGATTTGCGCGGATGGCCTGTAAGCCGGATTCTGTCCGGGGGCTTTCGCCCCCTGGATGACCATTCCTCTGCGGCCCGCCGTTACCGACGGGCTCAAGCTGCCAACCCGGGCCTCTGGGCTGAAGCGTCCCTGCGGCGGTATCTCCGGCTTGCGCCGAGGACCAGCCCGCGCGAGGCCCCTATTCGGCATTGCTCCGGGTGGGGCTTGCCGTGCCGTCCCTGTTGCCAGGTCCGCGGTGGGCTCTTACCCCACCGTTTCACCATCACCCCGGACCCGTTGCCGGGCCGGTGGGGCAGACTCTTCTCTGTGGCGCTTTCCCTCGGGTTACCCCCGCCGGGCGTTACCCGGCACCCTTGCTTCATGGAGTCCGGACTTTCCTCGACAGGGCTTGCACCCCCCGCGGTCATCCAGCCATCCGCGCGGCGGCAGGCTTAGGCGCCGCGCCCGCGCCGCGTCAACCGGAAAGCGCCGCGCCAGGTCGCCGGCCATCGCCGGCATCCGCCGCGTCCAGCGGCCCCGTCGCCCAGGGCCGGAACCGCAGCCGGAACGCCGCCAGCAGCAGGTCCTCCGGCCGACCTCCGGATAGCCGAAGGCCCGCGCCGCCGGCCGCAAACGCCGCCGGATCGCCGGCGCCCCCGCCCTCCGGCCAGACCGACAGCCCCGCCCAGCGCCAGCCGCCGCCAGTCGAACCGCGCGCCCGGATCGCCCTTGCGCCCCGGCGCCATGTCGGAATGCGCGATCACCCGCTCCGGCGGAATGCGCCAGCGCGCCATCACGCCGCGCCAGCAGCGCTCCAGCGCCGCCATCTGCGGCTCGGCAAAGGGCTGCGCCCCGTCGTTGGCCAGTTCGATCCCGATCGAGCGCGAGTTCACGTCCGTCACCGCCGCCCCAGGCCCCCGCCCCGGCATGCCAGGCCCGCGCCTCCTCCGGCACCAGCGCCAGCACCGTCGCCGTCCTCGTCGATCAGGTAATGCGCCGACACTTCGGCCGCCGGGTCGCACAGCCGCTCCAGCGCCGCGGCGCAGATCGGCATCGCGGTGTAGTGGAGCACGACCAGGTCGGGCCGCGCCCCGCCCCGCCGCTCGCCGAAGTTCGGCGACGGATGCGTCAGGCCGCAGCGGCCTCACTGCAGCGCGGTGCGGAACGGGCGCGGGTCCCAGGCGCAGGCAAAGCCGTCGCCGTCCGGGTCAAGCCCCTTGCGGTCACGCTCCGGCCCGCCCGCCTCCAGGAACGCCTCCTGCGCCTGATCGGGCGAGGCGATACTTCGCGCAGGCCGCGTCTGGCCGACGTACAGCCGAATCGCCGACCGGCTTGTAGATCTGCACGCCCGGCGCATTGGTTGGTGGCCAGCGCAAATTCGCACGATGTTCGGCCCGGTGTCGCCCGGCCGCTGCGGCAGGGCGGTCGGCTGCACCACCTGACATATTGCGCCGCGGTTGCGCGCGATCCGCTCCGCGTCGCTTTCGATCGTCTCGCGCGACGACACGGCGTTGAAGTCCTGCTCGTCCGAGATGCCGGCGATCACTGCCGCCATCTCGCCCGATTGTCTCCTGCGATCCCGGCAGGCGCATCGCCGCGCGGCCGGTTCGCCGTCCAGCGGTCGGCCGAGCCGCCGACCAGCGCCGCCGGCTGCCGGCGCGCGATCAGGCGGCCGACAGGCGGCACCGCGCGGCAAGGTCGCGCCACTGCCTTCGGCCGCGTCGATCGCCGCCCCCACGCGCGCCGGGTCGAACCCGCCGCCGGCGCGGCGGCATCGGCGACCGGCGGCGCCAGCCGCCGTGCAGCTGGGCCGTCGCGCTCGCGCAGATAGCTGTTGTAGTCCTGGAAGCCCGACGCCCGATTCCGGCACTGTCGGGCGCGCAGGCCGCCAAGCGCCAGACGCAGCAACGTGCAACCAGGGCGCAGACCGCATCGTCATATCCTCGAACGCATCCGTCAGTCGCGGCCCATTACCACCATTTCTCCGGCTTGGCCACAAAGCCCGCCGCCCGCTCCAGCACATAGGCGTGATTGAGCAGATCGCCCTCTTCCCAGGGCCGCCCGATCAGTTGCAGCCCCAGCGGCAGCCCCTTGCGCGTCCAGCCCCACCGGCACCGCGATCCCCGGCAGGCCGGCCAGGTTCACCGTCACGGTGAACACGTCGTTCAGATACATCTCGCACCGGGTCGGCATTCGCCATCTCGCCCAGCCCAAAGGCGCTCGACGGCGTGGCGGGCGTCAGGATCGCATCGACCCCTGCGGCGAAGACCAGCTCGAAGTCGCGCTTGATCAGCGCCCGCACCTTGCGGGCGCGGTTGTAATAGGCGTCGTAGAACCCCGCCGACAGCACATAGGTGCCGACCATCACCCGGCGCTGCACTTCCGGGCCGAAGCCTTCGGCGCGGGTCTTTTCATACATCTCGGTGATGCCGTCGCCCTGCGCCAGCTTGGCGCGGTGGCCATAGCGCACCCCGTCATAGCGGGCGAGGTTGCGACGACGCCTCGGCCGGCGCGATCACGTAATAGGCGGGCAGCGCGTATTTCGTGTGCGGCAGCGAGATGTCGACGATCTCCGCCCCCGCATCCGCAGCATCGCCGATGCCCGTCGGCCCACAGCGCCTCGATCTCCGCCGGCATCCCGTCCATCCGGTATTCCTTGGGAATCCCGATCATCTTGCCGCGGATGTCGCCGGTCAGCGCCGCCTCGAAATCCGGCACCGGCCAGATCGGCGCTGGTCGAATCCTTCGGGTCATGCCCCGCCATCGCCTGCCAGCATGATCGCCGCATCGCGCACCGATTTGGTCATCGGCCCGGCCTGATCCAGCGACGAGGCAAAGGCCACGATGCCCCAGCGGCTGACCCGCCCATAGGTCGGCTTGATCCCGACGATCCCGGTAAAGGCCGCCGGCTGGCGGATCGACCCGCCGGTATCCGTGCCCGTCGCCGCCAAGGCACAGGTCCGCCGCCACCGCCGCCGCCGAGCCGCCCGACGACCCGCCCGGCGTCAGCGGCGTTTCGCTCGTTGCCGCGCCGCCACGGGTTGACCACATTGCCGTAGCACGAGGTCTCGTTGCTACGACCCCATGGCGAATTCGTCCATGTTCAGCTTGCCCAGCATCACCGCGCCCGCCTCGAACAGCTGCGCGGTGACGGTCGATTCGTATTCCGGCTTGAACCCCTTCAGGATGTTCGACGCCGGCCTGCGACGGCACGCCCTTGGTGCAGAACAGATCCTTGATCCCCAGCGGAATGCCGCACAGCGACGGGGCATCGCCCGCCGCCAGCCGCGCATCCGCCGCCCGCGCCTGCTCCAGCGCGATCTCGGGCGTCTTGTGGACGAAGGCGTTCAGCCCGTCGCCCGCATCCATCGCCGTCAGGCAGGCCATCGTCAGATCGACCGCCGAAATCTCGCCCTTGCGCAGCGCATCCCGCGCCGCGGCGATGGTCAACTGGTTCGCGCTCATTCCACCACCTTCGGCACCGCAAAGAAGCCCTCGCGCGCATCGGGCGCGTTCTTCAGGATCTGCGCCTGGATGTTGCCATCCGTCACCACATCCGCCCGCCGCTTCAGCCGCATCGGCGTGACGCTGGTCATCGGCTCGATGCCCGGTCACGTCCACCTCGTTCAGCTGTTCCATGAAGGTCAGGATGCCCGAAAGCTCGCCCGCCAGCGCGGGCAGATCGGCCTCCTCGACCCGGATGCGGGCCAGCTTCGCCACCTTGCGGGCGGTGTCGATGTCGATGGACATGGGGAGAAAACCCTTCCGAAAACGATTGGCCCCGTTTACCGAGGCGCCGCCCCCGCTGCAAGCGCGTTGGCCCTGCGTCGTGCCGCCTTGCCCCCGCCCGCAACATCGCGATGCTGCATCCAGCCAACCGCGAAGGAGCGCCGGAGCTTGGCCCACACCTCACCCCGGATCGCCGCCGTCGATGCTCGCCCGCACCGCCGCCCTGGCCGGGATGGCGCTGTTCCATCTGGTCTACGACCTGCGAGTTGTTCGGGCACCTGCCCCCCGGCACCGTGGCGATGCCCGGCGGCTGGGCGATCTTCGCGCGGCTGGTGGCCGGCAGCTTCCTGTTCCTCGCGGGCGTCAGCCTCGTGCTCGCGCATGGCCGACGGCATCCGCTGGCCGTCTTTCCTGCGCCGCCTCGCGGTCCTGACCGCCGCGGCCCTCGCCGTCAGCGGCCGCGCACCTATGCGCGACGATGCCCGACTCAGCTTCGTCTACTTCGGCATCCTCCACGCCATCGCCGCCAGCAGCGTGATCGGCCTGCTGGTCCTGCGCGCTGCCGCCGCTTGTCACCCTCGCCGTCGCCGCCGCCGTCTTCGCCCTGCCCTGGGTCTGGACCAGCCCCGCCTTCGGCGTCGCCCTGGCTCGCTCTGGCTCGGCCTCTCCCCCACCCATCCGCCTGTCGATGGATTTCGAGCCGCTCTTCCCCTGGCTCGCCCCCTTCCTCGCTCGGCATGGCCGCCGACCGGGGCCGCCGACCGCGCAGGCCTCTGGCCAGACCCTCGGCCGCGCCGATGGCCCGCTGGCTGCGCCGCCTCGGCCTGGCCCGGGCGCCACAGCCTGCCCGTCTACCTGCTGCACCAGCCGGTCCTGCTGGGCGCGGTCTGGCTCTGGACACGAATCTGCACGGCTGAGCAGGCCCTTCGCCCCATGCGGCGACCGGCGATGCGCCGGATTAACAGAAGGTTGACGACTTCCATTAAACCACGCCAATTCAAAGGACTCGATCAAACGTCGCACGCGTGACACGCCCCTCTGATGCCGCAGATAGACCTCGATCATTCCTCGCCAGCATCACCGCATTCAGGACATGCCACAGAAAATGCGTCCCCAGCGGCAAACGCCCCGCAGAGCGGCCCGTCCACCGTCCGGAACCCCAGCGAGACGACCAGCAGGGCCGCCCCCAGACGCCAGCCCCCGCGCCGTCTCCGGCGCCCGCCCCCGCAAGAGCCAGGCATAGACCAGGATCAGCACCGGAACCGGCGCATACCCCGCCGAAGACCCCAGCCCCGGCACCCGCCCCCACAACGGCACCGTCAGCGCCGCATAGGGCACGAACGCCGCCGCCGCCAGCCCCGCCTGCCAGGGCTTCAGCCCCAGAAAATCCCGGCTCGCCGCAAACACATAGATCAGGATGAACCCCAGGATCGGCCCCACATCCATCATCGACGGTCATCCGGTTCGCATGGGTGTGAAACAGCCACGACCCCACCCCGATCACCCCCAGCACCGCCGCCATCACCCGCGCCAGCGGCACGCCCCGCGCCCGCCGCCACATCACCGCCCGCGGCGACCAGAAAGGCCGCATTGGTCACCGCGTTCACCGGCTCGGCCCAGAACCCCGGCCCCAGCCGCTCGCAATATCCGTCCACCGCTCCAGCCAGCCCATTTCCTTCTCCGCTCCAGCCGCCTAGAACTCGCTCTAGTCATCCAAAGGAGGCAACCGCTATGAAAATCACCTGGCTCGGCCATTCCGGCTTTCGCATCGAGATCGAGGAGCGCCGTCCTGCTGATCGACCCCTGGCTCGACCGGCAACCCGATGTTCCCCGCCGACCGCCGCGACGAGGCACTGCGACGGCGCGACCCACGTCCTGCTGACCCACGGCCACGGCGACCATGCCGCCGACGCCGCCGCGATCTGCAAGGCAGACCGGAGCATCCCCCTCGTCGGCATCTACGATCTGGTCACCGGTGGATCAGGCGCGCGACGGCGTCGAGGCGCATCGGCTTCAACAAGGGCGGCACCGTCACCCTGGGCGGCGCCAAGGTGACGATGGTCAACGCCAGCCATTCCTCCTCGGTCAGCAGCGATGGCCGGGCCGGTCTTGCCGGCGGCCGAGGCGGGCTTCATGATCGCGGGCGAGGGCCACACGATCTATCTCTCGGGCGATACCGACATCATGGCCGACATGGCCTGGATGGCCGAGTACTCACCAGCCCGACATCGGCATCCTGTCGGCGGGCGGCCATTACACCATGGACATGGAACGCGCGGCCTGGGCGGCGCGGAAATATTTCAACTTCACGCACCGTGATCCCCTGCCACTACCGCACCTTCCCGCTGCTGGCGCAGAACGCCGACGCGCTGCGCGCGGGCCTGCCGCCCGGCATGCAGGTGATCGAACCGGAGGTGCTGGAGCCGATCGGCTTCTGACCGGCTGCCGGGCACCGTACCGATCCGGCCCAGCGGCGGATCGCCTTGGCCAGCCGCGCCAGCCCGATGTCGGCGCATACCGTCCGACAGGGCGCCCGCGCATGCACCTGCGCGCCAGCCGTCCGCGCCAGTCCACGCCAGCGCAGCATCGCATCGACCCGTGCTGACGCATCCGGCATCGGCGCGCGGCGGTCGGACAGCGACCCGCGTCGCACGGCATGCTGATCCCGACAGTTGCCCGCAGACATGATGGATTCGCCACATGGACCTCGCTGGCCGGACGGACTGTCAGTCCATCAGCGGCCCGGCGGAAGCTCACCACGCGGATCGCCGTGGGTCCGGCCTTGACCGCGCCAGTGCCGGGACCGCGCTCGCGCGACAGGTCGACGCAGCATTGCCGACTTCACCGCGGCGCGGCGAGAGCGGCGCATATGATCGACCTGCTGCCGATCCGCGACAGGCCTGACCGAACCCGGCTGCAATCGACCGCGATCCGCGTGATGCGTCACTCCGCACGTACCCGGCCGCCTCCGTCAGACCATCCGCCGCGCCGGCGAAGAACTCCTTCAGCAGCGCCTCGGCCTCGGCCCGCGCCGATGCCGTCATAGACCTCGGGCACATGGTGGCATTGCGGATGCGCGAAGACCCGCGCGCCCCTGCGCCACGCCGCCCGATTTCGGATCCGCCGCGCCGTAGTAAAGCCGCCCGATCCGCGCCGCGCGAAATCGCCGCGGCGCACATCGGGCAGGGCTCCAGCGTCACGTAAAGATCATGCCCCGCCAGCCGCTCCGACCCCGCCAGCCGCGCAGGCCGCCCGGATCGCCAGCATCTCGGCATGGGCCGTCGGGTCGCGCCAGTTCGCGCGTCCGGTTGCCCGCCCGCGCCACCACCGCGCCCGTCCGGCGACACGACCACCGCCCCCACCGGCACCTCGCCCCGCGCGCCGGCCGCCCGCGCTTCGTCCAGCGCGATCTCCATATGACTGCGAAACTGCTCATCCGCCCGTGATGCCCTCGCAACCCGTCAAGACAAGCACTCCTTGCCCCTTCATCTGTGCTCAAATATCCTCGGGGGTCCGGGGGCGGAAAACCCCCGGCGGCCGCCCCCGCGCGCCGAAAGTTCGCCGCATGTCCGACAGACCGAGCCCCCGAGAAGCCCCGCCGAAGCCGCCGCAGACCCCCGAAGGCGACCGCATCGCCAAGGTCCTGTCCCGCGCCGGCGTCGCCTCGCGGCGCGAGGCGGAGCGGATGATCGAACTGGGCGCAGGTCACGGTGAACGGCAAGGTCATCACCAGCCCGGCGCTGAACGTCACCGCCACGGACCAGATCACCGTCGCGGGCCAACCCGTCGGCGCGCCGGAACCGGCGCGGCTCTGGCTCTACTACAAGCCCGAGGGTCTGGTGACCTCCGCCTCCGACGAAAAGGGCCGCGACACGGTGTTCGACCACCTGCCCGAGGACATGCCCCGCGTGATGTCGGTCGGCCGGCTCGACCTCAATTCCGAAGGGCTGCTGCTGCTGACCAACGACGGCGAGTTGAAGCGCCGGCTGGAACTGCCCTCGACCGGCTGGCTGCGCAAGTACCGCGTCCGGGTCAAGGGCAACCCGACCGACCCCGATCTGGAACCGCTGCGCAAGGGCATCACCGTCGAGGGCGAGCGCTTCCAGCCGATGGTCGTCATGATCGACCGGATGCAGGGCGCCAATGCCTGGCTGACCGTCGGCCTGCGCGAGGGCAAGAACCGCGAGATCCGCCGCGCGATGTCGGCGATCAACCTGACGGTGAACCGGCTGATCCGCGTCAGCTACGGCCCGTTCCGGCTGAGCGACATGCAGCCCGGCGAGGTGGAAGAGGTGCGCGGCAAGGTGCTGCGCGACCAGCTTGGGCTGTCCGCGCGACCGAGGACGAGGCCGACCGGCACGCGCACGCGCCAAGGCCGCCGCCGCACGCCGGCCCGGCGCGAACGCCCGCCCGAACCGGCGCGCGAACGCCCGGTCGCAAGGCCTCGCGAAGCCGGCGCCGCAGACCCGCGCCGCAAGACGCCGCGGCGCCCGCGCCAAGCCCGGCGCAAACACCGCGCGCCGCGCCGCCGCGCCGGCCGCCGCGCCGGCGGCATGCTCCGCGGCCCCGGCCCAAGCCGAAGCCGCAAGCGGGACCGACCCGCACCCGCGCACGCCCCGGCAACGGCCCGCCGCCGCGCCGCAGCAAATAGGCAGAAATGCCGGCTGTCCGCCACTCGGCTGGCAAGGTGTCTCGCCTTCGCCTATAGTCCTGTCGTGAATTGGAAACGATCCGCAGACGCAGCGAGGGGCGGATGTCCGGACACCGGGCTGCAGAAACCTGTCGTTCTTCCTGCTGCTGGCGCTGATCGTCTATGTCGGCGGCCTCGGGGGGGGCATGTGATGGCCGCAGCGCTACGGCGGCAAGCACAGCCCCGTCGGCCGCCGCACCGCAGGACGGCAGCCGCCGTCGCCGACCGGCCCGTTCCAGGGCAAGCGCCGCTCGCGCGCGGGCGGCCGGGTCGAACCTGCTGTTCGCCGCCCCCGTCGCTGTTCGTGCTCGCGCGCCTTCACCGGCGATCCCGCCGGCCTTGCGCTGAGCCTCGCCGCCGTCGCGCTGCTGATCGCTGCCGCCTGGCTGACGCGCGAAGGCATCCTGGCCGCAGGAAGCCTACGACGCCCGCAAGGTCGCCCGCCGCCCGGCCTTCCCGCGCAAGATCTTCGGCTCGGTCGCTGACCGGGGCGGCGCTGGTCGTCGGCGGGCTCGATCGCGGCGCCCGGCCTGATCTATCCCGTCCTCTTCGGCCTGATCGGCGGCGGTCCTGCACCTCGGCGCCTTCGGCCCCGACCCGCTGACCGACAAGGGCATGGAGGGGGTCGACAGCTTCCAGACCGACCGCGTGGCCCGCGCCGTGGACGAGGCCGAAGCGCTACCTCGCCGGCGATGAAGGACGCGATCCTGCGCGCCAGCGACCGCGCGCTTGAGGCGCGGGTCGACCGCTTCGCCGCCACCGCCCGCACCCTGTTCCGCACGATCGAGGGCGATCCGCGGCGATCTGACGGCGGCGCGCAAGTATCTGTCGGTCTACCTGATGGGCGCGCGCGACGCGACGGTGAAGTTCGCCGACCTCTACGCCCAGACCCGCGACGCCACGGCCCGCGCCGATTACGAGGCGCTGCTGACCGATCTGGAAACCACATTTCGCCAGACCGCACCAAGGCGCTGCTGTCCAACGACCACACCGATCTGGACGTCGAAATCGAGGTGCTGCGCGACCGTCTGAGCTCGAAGCCTCGCGACCCTTCCGATCCCATTTCCGCCACCCCGACCCGCATCAAGGGAGACTGATCCATGTCCGACGACGATCCGCGCCGAAGCCGCAAGCCGCCCTGGCCGACGTCGAAAAAGTCACCGCCGACCATGCTGCCCGAACCGGTGACCGAGGTCGTGCCGCTGGACGCCGCCCCCGCCCCGCAAGGCCGAGGCGATCCGCAAGCGCATGGCCGAGCTCGACCTGACCAACACCCAGTCGATCATCTCCTTCGGCTCGGCCGCGCAGGCCGAATTGCAGGTGATCAGCCAGGCGATGCTGGCCGGACGTGAAGAACAAGGATGTCGGCCCCGCGGGCGACGCCCTGCGCAAGATCGTCACCACCATCCGCGGCTTTTCCGGTCGAGGAACTGGACGTGCGGCGCGAGCGCAGCTGGTGGGAACGGCTGACCGGGCCGGCCGCGCCCTTCGCCGAATTCGTGGCGCAGTATCGAGGAGGTGCAGGCCCAGATCGACAAGATCACCGACGAACCTGCTGAGCCACGAACACAAGCTGCTGAAGGACATCAAGTCGCTCGACCTCCTTTATGGCAAGACGCTGACCTTCTACGACGAGCTGGCGCTCTACATCGCCGCGGGCGAGGCCAAGCTGGCCGAGCTCGACACCACCGACGATCCCCGCCAAGGAGGCCGCGGTGCAGGCCGCCGCCCGAGGCCGATCAGGTGATGCGCGCGCAGGAACTGCGCGACCTGCGCGCGGCCCGCGACGATCTGGAACGCCGGGTCCATGACCTGAAGCTGACGCGGCAGGTGACGATGCAGTCGCTGCCCTCGATCCGGCTGGTGCAGGAAAACGACAAGTCGCTGGTCGACCAAGATCAACTCGACCCTGGTCAACACCGTGCCGCTGTGGGAAACCCAGCTGGCGCAGGCCGTGACGATCCAGCGCAGTCGCGCGAGGCGGCCGAGGCGGTGCGCGATGCCAACGACCTGACCAACGAACTGCTGAAAGCCAACGCCGAGAACCTGCAGCAGGCCAACCGGTCGTGCGCGAGGAGATGGAGCGCGGCGTCTTCGACATCGAGGCGGTGAAGAAGGCCAATGCCACGCTGATCGCCACGATCGAGGAAAGCCTTGCAGATCGCCGACGAAGGCAAGGCCCGGCGCGCCGCGGCCGAGGTGGAACTGGTCAAGATGGAGGCGGAGCTGCGCGACACGCTGCCTCGGCCGCCCGCGCGCGACGCCCCGCTCCGCCCGCCACCGCAGGCCTGAGCGAGGCACCGCCGCCACCATGCCCGCCCCCTGCGCGCGCCTGATCCGGGCGCTCGCTTTTCGTGCTGCTGGCGGGCCTTGCGGCCTGTGCCCCGCTCGTGCCCGACGCGCCCTTGCCGCCGCCCGTGGCACCCGCGGCCGACCAGCCTGCGCCGTCCGCCCGCCTCGGCGGCGAGCGAGGCCGCGCGCGCAGCACTATGCGCAGGTGCAGGCCGACCTGCTGTCGCAGGGCCTGCTGCGCACCGACGGCGGCGGGCGCGGACACGCCCTTCACCGACCGGATGCTGGCCGAGAACTTCATCCGCATCGCGCTTTACGACGAATACCACCGCGGCCACGGCGGGCCTCGTGCGCGCAGACGACCGCAAAGCCGCCTGCGCCGCTGGGAGCAGCCGGTCCGCGTCGGCCTGCGCTTCGGCGCCTCGGTCCCGCCCGACCGGCAGGCGACCGACCGCGCCCGCATCGCCTCGCTACCTCGCGCGGCTGCCGCGGATCACCGGCCATCCGATCCGGCTGTCCGACGCCAGCCCCGAATTTCTTCGATCTACATCGTGACCGAGGATGAACGCCACGCGCTCGGCCCGGCGATCCGCGCCACCCTGCCCGGACCTGTCGCCGGCCGACGTGGCCGGCATCACCGAGATGCCGCGCATCGACCTATTGCCTGGTCTACGCCCTGTCCGACGGGCAACGGCGGCGCCTACACCCGCGCCTTCGCGGTGATCCGGGCCGAACATCCCGACCTGTTGCGCCTGTCCTGCATCCACGAGGAAATCGCGCAGGGCCTGGGCCTGCCAACGACAGCCCGACGCGCCCGCCCGTCGATCTTCAACGACGACGAGGAATTCGCGCTGCTGACGCCGATGGACGAGTTGATGCTGCAGATGCTTTACAGCCCCGCGCCTGCGCCCCGGCATGACCGAGGCCGAGGCCCGCCCCATCGTCTATCCCCTTGCCAGCCGCCCTGACGGGCGGCGAAAGCTGACACCGACCGATTAGCGGAGGAGCAAGCCATGGTCTTCGATTTCCTCAAAGGCGAATTCATCGACGTCATCTCCTGGACTGGAT
The DNA here is from genome assembly GCA_963777765.1 of uncultured Alphaproteobacteria bacterium. GTDB lineage: Bacteria > Pseudomonadota > Alphaproteobacteria > Rhodobacterales > Rhodobacteraceae > Aliitabrizicola. The sequence goes on from CAVZRP010000001.1 coordinate 112,575, forward strand.
GACACCCGCGACACGATGGTCTGGCGCTTCGAGCGCCGCGGCAACGCGATCAAGTACGGCGCCAAGCTGACCGTGCGCGAAGGCCAGGCGGCGGTCTTCATCCACGAAGGCCAGCTGGCCGACGTGTTCGGCCCCGGGCTCTACATGCTGGAAACCAACAACATGCCGATCCTGACCACGCTGCAGCACTGGGACCACGGCTTCCAGTCGCCCGTTCAAGTCCGAGATCTATTTCGTCAACACCACCCGCTTCAACGACCAGAAATGGGGCACCAAGAACCCGATCATGGCCCGCGACCCCGAATTCGGCCCGGTGCGCCTGCGCGCCTTCGGCACCTATTCGATGCGCGTCACCGACCCCGGCAAGTTCATGACCGAGATCGTCGGCACCGATGGCGAGTTCACCTCGGACGAGATCAGCTTCCAGATCCGCAACGTGATCGTGCAGGAGGTCAGCCAGGTGCTGGCCACGTCGGGCATCCCGGTGCTCGACATGGCGGCGAACACCGCACGATCTGGGCAAGCTGATCACCACCGCCATCGCGCCGCAGATCGCGCGAATACGGCCTCGTCGCTGCCGGAGTTCTACATCGAGAACATCTCGCCTGCCCGAAGAGGTGGAAAAGGTGCTGGACAAGCGCACCTCGATCGGGCATCGCGGGCGATCTGAACAAGTACATGCAGTTCAACGCCGCCGAGGCGCATGGCGCAGCCCGGCGTCGGCCATCGGGGCCGGCGATGGGCGCCGGGATGGGCGCGGCCATGGGCATGGGCATGGCGCAGCAGCATGGGGCCCTGGGGCGCCGCGCCCGGCGCGCCGCCGCCCCGCCGCCACCGCCGCCGCCCGCCGGCGACAGCGTCTGGCACGTGGCCGAGAACGGCGCGACCACGGGCCCTTTCGCCGAGGCCGACCTTGCCGGCATGGCCGCCGCGGGCACGCCTGACCCGCGCGACCATGGTCTGGACCGCCGGGCAGGACGGCTGGAAGCCGGCCGCCGACACCGACCTTGCCGCGCTGCTTCGCGCAGATGCCGCCGCCGCCGCCGCCGCCCGGAGCCGTGACCCATGGCCGAACCGACGAACACCACTGGCCCTGCGACAGCTGCGGGGCCGACCTGCGCTTTGCGCCGGGCCAGACGCAGCTGATCTGCGACCATTGCGGCCATGTGCAGGCAATCCCGCAGGCGGCCCCGTGGTCCACGGCCCGCGCGCTGGCGAGCACGACTTGATCTGGCGCGGGCCTGCGCGACGACCTGCCCGCCGGCGGCCATGGAAGAGGTCCGCACCACCTCCTGCCCGAACTGCGGCGCGCAGGTCGAGTTCGACGGCGCGACCCACGCCACCGAATGCCCGTTCTGCGCCACGCCCGTGGTCGTCGACACCGGCACCGCAGCGGCAGATCAAGCCGCAGGCGCTGGTGCCCTTCGCGCTGACCGAAGACCGAGGCGCGCGGCGCGATGATCAGACTGGCTGGGCCGCCTCTGGTTCGCGCCCGAACGGCCTTGTGGAATACGCCCGCAAGGGCCGCGCGCTGAACGGCATCTACGTGCCCTACTGGACCTTCGACGCCGACACCCGCCAGCCGCTATACGCGGCCAGCGCGGCGATCTATTACTACGAAACCCGCACCGTCACCGTGCAACGTCAACGGCCGGCCGGAGCACGCGCCAGGAACAGGTGCGCCACACCCGCTGGTATCCCGCCTCGGGCCGCGTCGCGCGCCGCTTCGACGATGTGCTGGTCATGGCCTCGACCAGCCTGCCCGCAGCCGCTTGGCGACGAGCTGACGCCCTGGGATCTGTCGGCGCTGGTGCCCTACCAGCCCGACTATCTCGCCGGATTTCAGGCCGAGGGCTACACCGTCGCCGCTGGCCGACGGCCACGAGACCGCGCACGGCAGCGCATGGCGGCCGTGATCCGCAGCGACGTGCGCCGCGACATCGGCGGCGACGAGCAGCGGATCGACAGCGTCGACACCGAGCTATTCGGCCGAGACCTTCAAGCACATCCTGCTGCCGGTCTGGATGGCGGCCTACAAGTACAACGGCAAGAGCTATCGCTTCCTCGTCAACGGCCAGACCGGCGAGGTGCAGGGCGAACGGCCCTGGTCGATCTGGAAGATCGCCTTCGCCGTGCTCCTCGCGGCCCTTGTCGCCGGGCTCGCGCTCTATGTGGCCGAACAGAACGGTGCGATCCGGTTCGACGGCGGCAGCATCGAATTCGGCGGCCCGACCTACGACTATGGCCGGACGATCCAGTATGGCGGCCCGTCGATCCGCTACAACATCCCGAGCGGCGGATAGGCAATTCTGGCCACTCTCAACCGCGATCCACCCGAGACGGCTGCCCTTGCGGATACGGATCGGCGTCGCCAGCCAAGACTGGCATCGCGAAGCCCCGCCCTCGACCGAAGGCCGTTGCCCTCCGCCCCATGCACGCCGCAGGGCACCGGCGGCTCGGCCGTTTCGATCCAGCTCGAAGCTGGTTTCTTTTCGGGACAACTACCCGGATCGACGCCGCCTCATGCCCCTGCCTTGCAGCCAAGCACACCGCCTCCTACCGCAGCGCCAGCAACAGTTCCATCGACGGCGCACCCGTAACGGCCATCCCCCGGCTTTGCTGATACCCGCTGATTGCGGCTTCGGTCTTCTTCCCGATCACGCCGTCCGACCCGCCTGTATCGAACCCTGCCGCCGTCAGCCGCCGCTGCATCTCCTGACGGTCGGCGATGGTCATGCCGTTCCGGTCCGGGCCGAAGCTCGCCTGGATCGGCGGCCCTCCGGCCAGCCGGTCCGACAGATGCCCGATCCCGATCACATAGCTTTCCGCGTTGTTGTAGCGGGTGATGACCGTGAAGTTGCGGAACACCATGAAGGCCGGTCCACCTGCCCCGGCGGGAATCAGGATTGACGCAGCCCCGTGATCCGGCACCGGCCGCCCGTTCATGTCGCGCACGCCCTGCGCGGCCCAGTCCGACGGGCTGCGCGTCGTCCCCCGCCCGGTCTGGCCCGTGTTGAACCCTGCGGGCAGTTGCACCTCCACACCCCAGGGCTGGCCATGCGTCCAGCCCGAGCGGTTGAAGTAATTGGCAGTGGACGCCAGCGCATCGGTCGGATCGTTGTCCCAGATGTCCCGACGCCCGTCGCCCCGGAAATCGACGGCATAGGCGAGGTAGGAGGTCGGGATGAACTGCGTGTGCCCCATCGCGCCGGCCCAGCTTCCGGTCATCCGGGCGGGAGTCGTGTCGCCATTCTGCAGGATTTTCAGGGCAGCCAGCAGCTGCCCTTCAAAGAACTCGCCCCGCCGCCCCTCATAAGCCAGCGTGGACAGGGCCGAGATCACCTCGACGTTCCCCCGCCGCTCGCCATAGAAGCTTTCCAGCCCCCAGACCGCCGCCACGACATTGGCCTCGACCCCGAACCGCGCCTCGATCTCGGACAGCACGCCGCCATAGGTCCGCAGTGCCGCGCGCCCCTTGGACACGCGCTCGTCCGAGGCCGCGATGGCAAGGTAGTCCTCCAGCGAGCGTGTGAATTCGGTCTGGTTACGGTCCTTCTCGATCACGCCCGGAAGGAAGCCCGCATCGCGGAATGCCATGTCCAGCGTGCCGCCCGAAATTCCCCGTCCGGCCGCGCGCCCCTTGAAGCCCGCGACCCAGGCATCCCAGCCCGCATCGGGAACCGGCGTCATCCCCGGCTCCGGCCCCCGGCTTACCGCCGGTCCGCCGCCCCCGCCGACACAGCCGCTCAGGCCGATCGCGCCCAGTCCCGCCAGTACCGCCCGCCGTGTTGCCTGCATGCCCGCCCTCGTTTCTTTGCCGTGTTGCCCCAAGGCTACCCGATTGAGGCGCGACGGCAACCCTGCCGCGCCGGACCCGGAACAATCCGGTGCGTTGTGCTCATCGCATCGCGGTTTCACGCCGGTTTCCCGCTTCGCCGTGCCGTCTCCGGCCTCGAAGCACCGGCAGAGGCCCGGGGCGCTGCCTGCGACGCAGCCTGGCAAAAGGCTCAGACCATAGGGAAAAACGCCAGTCGCCGAAGTCCCCTCCGACCATCAGTGACGACAGATCGACCCAGCCCGCCTCGCGTGCCCTGTCAGCGATGTCCCGCAACCTTCATCGTCCGGCCCGCCGCCGCCGAAAGCCGGCTCTTCGGCCACGCCCCTCGGTCCTGGCCGCTCCACGCAGGGCACTCAGAACGCCGCCCCAAGCCGCGCCGCCTCCGCCACCACCGCCGCTGTCGCGTCGTCCCCCTCCAGCGTGCCGTAGAGCATGGCCAGACGCGGCTCCTCCACCCCGCAGTAACGAAGCACCCCGGTCTCGATCTGCGTCACCATCGCAGCGTCATAGCCGCGCTTGGCAAAACTCCCGGCCGTGCCGCCTGCGACCGCCAGCATCCAGACCCTGCGATGCGGATAGGTGGCGCCGCCATAGGCCCAGCCATTGTTCCAGACGCGGTCGATCCATCCTTTCAGCATGGCAGGCATTGACCACCACCAGACCGGAAAGACGATCACCGTCGCATCCGCCGCCTCGATCCGCGCCATCTCTGCCCGCACCTGCGGCGAATAGACCTTGGCGGGATCATCCCAGTCCGGCTCATCCGCCTCGCGCAGAACCGGATCGAACCCCTCGGCATGCAGATCGGCCCAGACGACCTCGTGCCCCGGCACCACCACCGCCCCGGCAAACGCCCGCGCCACCGCATGCGTCAGCGAGGACGGACGCGGATGCACAACGACCATCAGGATCTTCACACCCTCACCCCGCCCGCAGGCCCGGTGAACGGCCCCAGGCAGATCGCCCGGTGCTGGGCCTGAAAGACGTGGTTGTAGAGCTGCGCCACCCACTGCTTGCCTTCCATCGTCTGCTCCAGATGCTTCAGCGCCGGCCCGATCAGCGGCTGCACCTGCGACCAGAAGAAGTTCGGGAACTGCTCCATCAGGTCCATGGGCGAGGAGTAGCCCAGCTTCTCCGCCAGCCCCGTCTCGCTGAACTCATGAAACAGCCCCGCGATCTTGCGGTGATAGAACGGATCGCCCATTTGCCCGATCAGGTCCGCCGCCCGCACCAGCGCAGGCTCGCTCTCGGTATCGGCATAGTCGGGCCCCGGCGGCACCGGAAAGCGCGTATACTCGATCGACCGCACGATCCGCTCGGCGTCGATCAGGGTCGAGCGGTCGAAGCGCAGCCGCGCATAGATCTTGCCGCGCTCCACATGATAGGGGGCCAGAAACCCATCCGACGCGCCCCGTGGCGGGCAGACCGTCTTGCCTTCGGCATTGACGACCACCGCTGTCTCGGTGTCGCCCGGCAGGATGTCGCGCGAATAGCCGATGTCGTGGATGAGCAGCGCCACGATGTAGTGCAGCCAGTCCTCCGGCTTGATCGAGCGGGTCACAAGCTGCCCGCGGATGATCTGCTGGCCCACCAGTGTGACCATCATCGTGTGTTCGGCATTGTGATACAGCGCGTCCGAGTTCCCCAGCCGCTCCAGCATCATCCGCGCGCAGCCGTTGATATAGGCCGCATAGTCGGCCTTTCGCCCGGCGAAGTACTGAAGGTAGGTTTCCGCGAGATGGTCACCGAAGGCGGCAGCCACGACGGCCGTCGGATTGAACATTGGCCACCCCCTCGATGGGCACTTGCCCCACAAACGCTAACACGGCGGCAGCCGTCACGGAAGCACCCGCACGAAGCCTATGGCCGCAACGCGGACACAGCGTTACGCTTCAGCCAAGTCTACCTTCCCAGAGGTCCGATGGAACGCAAACTGGCCGCTGTGCTCTTTGCCGACATCGTCGGCTATTCCCGCCTGATGGAGCGGGACGAGCGCCATGTCATGCGCCTGCTGCAGGACTACCGCCGCGACGTGATCACGCCCCTCGTCCAGACCCATCAGGGCCGGATCGTCAAATACATGGGCGATGGCGTGCTGGTGGAATTCGCCAGTGCCGTCAACGCGGTAAGCTGCGGTTACGCGATCCAGACCCGCATCAACGAAGCGGGAGAGCTGCTTCCCCTGGAACGCCGGCTCGTCATGCGCGTCGGCCTCAACCTGTGCGACGTGATGGTGGTCGAGGGCGACCTCTACGGCGATGGCGTGAACATCGCGGCACGGCTGCAGGAACTCGCCGAGCCGGGCGGCGTCTGGTTGACCGAAGAAGCCTGGCGCCATGTCCACGCCAAGCTCGATCTCGCGTTCGAGGATATGGGATCGCTGCCCCTCAAGAACCTTGCCGAGCCTGTCCATGTCTTCCGCGTCAAGGGACTGTCCGCCGAAAGCCCCTACTCGCTCTATCCCCCCGTCAGCGCGACCGAGGGCGGGCGCAAGCCGATCATTCTGGTGCTGCCCTTCGTCAACCTCAGCGGCGAGGCCGAGCAGGAATACTTCTGCCACGGCCTGACGAACGACATCACGACGGAACTGTCCCGCTTCTCCAGCCTCTCCGTCATTTCCTCCACCACGGCCTTCGCCTACAAGAACCGCGCCCTTCGGGTGCGCGAGGCCGGAAAGCAGCTTGGCGCGAATTACGTGCTGGAAGGCAGCGTGCAGAAATCCGGCGCCCGCGTCCGGCTCAACGTCCAGCTCATCGACGCGCCGGGCGACCAGCACATCTGGGCAGAACGCTTCGAGCGGGACACCGCGGACCTCTTCGTTCTGCAGGACGAGATCATCGAGCATGTCGTGGGCGCCATGGCGCTGAAGGTCGAGGCGACGGAACGCGCCCGCGCCATCCGCGCACCCAGCGATTCGCCCGGTGCCTATGACAGCTTCATGCGCGGTGCCTACTACTGGCTTCAGCACTCGCTGACCGACGAGACGCGCGAAACCCTCGACAAGGCCCGCCACTGGCTCGAAGCGTCGTGCCGGCTCGACCCCGGCTATGCCCGTGGCTGGGCCTGGCTCGCGCTGACCCACATCCAGGAATGGCGGCAGTCCTGGGCCGACCAGAGCGCCCTCGATACCGCAGGCGAACACGCGCGCGAAGCCTTGCGGATCGACCCGGACGATTACCACGTGCGCTGGATTCTCGCCTATTACCTGCTGAACGCCCGCCAGTTCGATCATGCGATGAACGAATACGAAGTCGCGATCTCGATGAACCGGAACGAGGCCAATCTTCTGGCCGAATATGCCGAAGCGCTGGTATACTGCGGTGACATTCGCCGCGGCTTCGAGGTGAACAGGCAGGCCATGCGCATGAACCCGCATGTCTTCCGACTGGTATCGGGCCGACCTCGCCTGGATGCACTATCTCGGACGCGACTACGATCAGGCACTCCTCGAACTCAAGCGGCTCTCGAACCCAAGCGCGGATGCGCGGCTGATCGAGGCGGCCTGCCACGGCCAGATCGCCGCCCTGCGGCAGTCCGCCGACGACCCCGGAGCGGCGGCAGCCGCCCTCGCCATCGCCCGGAGCGCGCTCGGCAGGATCGGGCCGCAACGCCCCGGCTGGACCATCGCGAAAGAGCGCCAGAAATCACCCTTCAGGAACGACGCCGATGCCGAGCACTGGCTCGACGGGCTGCGAAAGGCAGGACTACCGGAGTAAAGCATCATCAGAAACGGGGGGACGACGTCATGCGAGGAACAACGAACATTTCCGCCTTCGAGAGCTTCAGACAAGGGGTGCATGTCCGCAAGACACCCATCACGGTCGCGACATGGGCCGAAAGCGAAAGCCACTTCCGGCAGGCCATCGAACTGGATACGGGCACCGACCTCGAGACCGCCTTTTCGTTGAAAGTCGGTCTGCCCCGCGCCTGGTCTTGGCTCGCCTATGGCCGGGCTCTGACATGGCTGGAAGGATGGCAGGATGACGACATGCGGCAGTCCGCCGTGTCCTTTGCCGACCTTGGGGTCCAGCTCGACCCTTTCGACTACGACACGCACTGGGTCGCGGCCTTCGTGCATCTCGCCGCAGGCGATGCAGAGAAGGCGGATTTTCACCGGGTCAGGGCGCTCGACCTCGTGGAGGAAGATCACAACCCGCTTCTCTTCAACGAAATGGCCGATATCCTTGTCTGGCTCGGACAGCCCGATGCGGCATACGAGATGCTTGATCGAACCCGCCGGATCACTGACTGGAACCGCTGGAGCATGGCGTGGAGCCTCTATTTCAGGGGCCAGGCTGATCCGTCCCTCTACGATCAGGCGCTGGCCGAGGCAGAAGGCACGTTCTGGAAGCCCGGGGACGAAAAATACGAAGACGACATCCAGCTTCTCATCGCCGCCATCGCGATCCAGCAGGCGAAGATATGTGATGACAACAACGATACGGCGAATGGCAATCTGAAACGCCAGCGCGCCGAGGAGGCCCTGACTCTGTTCAACGCATCGACGCCGGGCTGGACGATCGCACAGGAAATGCACCGGATGCCCTTCGGCCCGTCGGCTGACGCGGTGGCCGCCCGCGCCCATTGGGTCGATGCACTGACCAGACTTGAGATCCCTGAAACCTAGGACCAGACGGGGGCAGGCCCACCACACCCCGCGCTCTGGGGAACAGCAGTCGGCACGCCGGCCGCAACAGTCGGCATCCGGCCCGTCGCGCCGGCGCGGACCGGCCCGCCTCCGACGCAACTGCGTATCAGTCCAGGCCTGATTTCATCTTGGCAGAAATATCCTCGGGGGTCCGGGGGCAGAAGGCCCCCGGCGCTTGCCGACATCAGACACCCCGCCGACGACAGGCGCATCAGATGTCCCGCGGCCGCCCCCGCGTCGGAGTCGCGCCGTGGCGACATCGCCCGGGACGGCCCGGACTGTCAGCACACCGCTGCAGACCGCTGCAGACCCCGCCGCCCCGCGGCCCCGCTCCGGTGCCACCATCCCCGCAGCACCCTTCGACCGCCCGATCCCGCGCCCGGAAGCCTTTCGTATCCCCCCGAAAATCGGGAAAAACCCTTAACGCGCACGGCACAAATCGAATTAAATCAATCGCCTAAGAAAGTGTCTCACTGTGCGACACCTGCCCTGTCTCACACCGCCGTTGACACCGGCGCGCCCCGGCCCGATAGAACCCCCATCCCGCCGGAGGCCCCCATGCCCGACCTGACCCGCGTTCTCCCCGAGGCCCATATCCCCGAGCTTCCGAACCCTTATTTCGGCAAGGTCCGCGATTGTTACGACCTCCCGGCCACGTCCACCGAACCCGCCCGCCGGATCCTGATCTCCTCCGACCGGATCAGCGCCTTCGACCGCATCCTGGCCGCGATCCCGTTCAAGGGCCAGGTGCTGACCCAGACCGCCCGCTTCTGGTTCGACCAGACCGCCGACATCTGCCCCAACCACGTTCTCGCTACCCCGACCCCAACGTCGTGATCGGCCGCCGCCTGACCATCCTGCCGGTCGAGATCGTGGTGCGCGGCTACCTCGCCGGCACCACCGGCACCTCGATCCTGACGCTCTACAAGCAGGGCCACCGCCAGATGTACGGCCATACCCTGCCCGACGGCCTGCGCGACAACCAGCCCCTGCCCGCGCCGATCATCACGCCCACCTCCAAGGCCTTCGACGGCGGCCATGACGAGCCGCTGACCGCCGCGCAGATCGTGCGAACAGGGCCTGCTGACCCCCGCGCAGTGGGATGAGGTCTCCGCCATCGCCCTCGCTCTCTTCGCCCGCGGCCAGCAGATGGCCGCCGAGCGCGGCCTGATCCTGGTCGACACCAAATACGAATTCGGCACCGACGAAGCCGGCCGCATCCTGCTCGCCGACGAGATCCACACGCCGGATTCCAGCCGCTACTGGATCGCCTCCGGCTATGAGCCGCCTTCGATGACGGCACCCGCCCGCCCAGCTTCGACAAGGACGTGATCCGCGTCCTGGGTCGCCGCGCGCTGCGATCCCTACAAGGACCCGATCCCCGAGATCCCGCCCGAGATGATCGCGGCCACCGCGCAGGTCTATATCGACGCCTTCGAGGCGATCACCGGCCAGACCTTCGTTCCCGACCTGACCGGCGCCACCCCGCTGGACCGGATCCGCGCCAACCTCGCGCCCTGGTTCACGGCCTGACGGGTCAGCCCGTGGTGATCGGCACCCGCTTCGGCGGCGCCGCAACGTCCGGCACCTTCTTCGGCACCTGTCACGGTCAGCACGCCGTTCTTCAGATCCGCCTTCACCCCGGCCTCGTCGGCATCCGGCGGCAGGCGGAAACTGCGGCTGAAGCTGCCGAACTGACGCTCGCTGAAGTACCAGGTTTCGCCCTTTTCTTCGCGGCTCGTCTTCTTCTCGCCGCGCACCGTCACCAGCCCGTCCTCGACCGTCAGGTGCATGTCCTCCTCGGCGACGCCGGGCAATTCCATCGCAATCCGATAATTGCCATCCTTGGTCGACGCCTCGGCTGCCGGCGCCACCCAGTCCGCGACGCGCGAGCCCAACGCACGGAACGGCTCGTACAGCGAGGGCCAAAGCTGCTCAAAGGGGGATTTCTCGACCATGAAAGACCTCCTTTGCATGTCGGGAATTCACACACTGCCATATTGGACGCCGCCCGGCGGGAAATCGTTGACGCAGCATCAAGCCATTGCTCCGACAGCGCCAACGCCGGCGACTATTGCTGCGCAGACCCTGAACGGGAGGGCCCGATGATCCTGAGCTGCGGCGAAGCCCTGATCGACATGCTGCCCCGCGACAGCACACTGGGCGAACCTGCCTTCGCGCCCTATGCCGGCGGCGCGGTCTTCAATACGGCCATCGCGCTCGGCCGCCTCGGCGCGCCCTCGGGGTTCTTCTCGGGCCTTTCGACCGACCTGTTCGGCGAGATCCTCGACCAGACGCTGGCCGCCTCGCAAGGTCGATACCGCGCTTCTGCGCCCGCTCGCCCCGCCCCACCACGCTGGCCTTCGTCAAGCTGGTGAACGGCCAGGCGACCTATGCCTTCTATGACGAGAACACCGCCGGACGGATGCTGTCGCGTGGCCGAGCTGCCCGCACTTGCCCGCCAGCATCGGCACGCTTTTCTTCGGCGGCATCAGCCTGGTGAACGACCCCGCCGCCAGCGAGCTACGACGCGCTGCAGGCCCGCGAAGGCGCCGGCCCGCGTCACGATGATCGACCCCAACATCCGCCCCGGCTTCATCACCGATGAGGCCGACCTACCGCGCCCGGATCGAACGGATGATGGCACGAGCCGACATCGTGAAGCTGTCGGACGAAGACCTGCACTGGCTGCTAGGGCACGGGCGACCTGGCGACGCTGGCCCGCGGCATGCTCGCGACGCGGGCCGAAAGTCGTCTTCATCACCGAAGGCGCGAAAGGCGCGCGGGCCGTGACTGCCACGCAGGATCGGTTCGTCGCGGCGACAAAGGTCACGGTGGCCGATACGGTCGGCGCGGGGGATACCTTCAACGCTGGCGTGCTCGCAGCTCTTCACGCCGAGGGGGCGCTGACCAAGACCGGCCTTGCCGGCCTGTCAGACCACGCGCTCGATGCGGCTCTCAGCCTCGGCACCCGCGCCGCGGCGATCACCGTGTCGCGCCCCGGTGCCAATCCGCCCTGGTCGCACGAATTGTGAGGGCCGTCGTCCAGCGCGTCAGCCGTGCATCGGTCGCTGTTGACGGCGCAACCCTGGGTGAGATCGGGCCGGGTCTGCTGATCCTTGTCTGCGCCATGCAGGGCGACACCGAGACCCAGGCGGACCTGCTTGCCGCCAAGATCGCCAAGCTGCGCATCTTCCGGGACGAGGCGGGCAAGATGAACCTGTCGGTTCGTGACGTGCAGGGCGCGGCGCTGATCGTCAGCCAGTTTACGTTGGCCGCCGACCTGCGCGGCAACCGCCCCGGCTTCTCGACCGCAGCCGCACCGGACGAGGGGAAGCGGCTCTACGACCACTTCACCCGCAAGATGGGCGCAGAAGGCATTCCAACGGCCAACGGTCAATTCGGTGCCGATATGGCAGTTAGCCTCGTGAATGACGGTCCGGTGACGATCTGGCTCGATACCGAGACGCTTTGAGCGTTCAGGCCGCCCAGTCCCACGCGCCGGAAAACTCGCCCAGAACTTTCCTTACTGCGGCCTCGTCGACGCTCTTCTCGCGGCCAAGCCGCGCCACAAGGCCGCGCTTCTTGTCCTCGACGACCGCCACGACATGCACATCGAGGCCCGCGTCCTTCAGCGCCGCATCATAGACGCGGGCGATGGCAAGGCGCCGAAGATCGGGCTTGAAGACCTTGCCCACTGCAGTTTTCGGCAGCTCCGAAAGCACCTCGATGTGCTTGGGCACGGCAGCCCGTTCATGGATCTGCGCGCGGGCGAACTCCAGCAGCGCCTCGGGGCTTGCCGATTTGCCCTTGATCAGTTCGACATAGGCGCAGGGCAACTCCCCCGCAAAGGCATCCGGCTGTCCGATCGCCCCGACCATTGCCACGGCCTCATGGCGCGCCAGCGCCTCCTCGATTTCGGCGGGGTCGATGTTGTGGCCGCCCCGGATGATCAGGTCTTTCGCGCGGCCGGTAATGTAGAGATATCCATCAGCGTCGAGCCGCCCGAGATCGCCGGTCCGCAGATAGCGACCCTCGGCGAAGAGGCGGTGGTTCTTGTCGACCTCGGTATAGGTCGCGCCGGGAATGACGCCCGGATTTGACACGCAGATCTCGCCAACCTCGTCCGTCGCGCATTCCTTGGCGACGGAGCCATCGGCGGCGAACTGCAGGATACGGACATGGGTATACGGGAAAGGGATGCCGACCGAGCCGATTTTCTTGACGCCATCGGGTGGATTGACCGCGACGAGGCACGTACACTCCGTCAGCCCGTAGCCCTCGATGATCTTGACGCCGGTCGCGGCCTCGAACCGGTTGAACAGTTCGACGGGCAGCGGCGCCGAGCCGGAGAATGCTCCGCGCAGGCTTGAGACATTGGCATTGACCGGGCGCTGCATCAGCGCCGAAAGCGCCGTCGGCACGGTGATGAGGTAGGTGACCTTCCATCGTTCGACGAGCGTCCAGAAGTTGTCGAGCACCCCTTCGCCGCGATACCCTGCCGGGGTCGGGAAAACCACATGCGCGCCGCTGGCGATCATCGACATCAGCACCGGATAGGATGCCAAGACGTGAAATAGCGGCAGGGGACAGATGACCACGTCCGTCTCGCGGAACAGCAGCTTGTGGCCGAGCCAGCCGTTATAGACCATGCCGGAAATGCGGTGCTGCGCGACCTTGGGCATACCGGTGGTGCCGCCGGTATGGAAATAGGCCGCGACCCGGTCTTCGGACCCGTCGATGAAGGCCAGCCGGTCGGCAGGCCAGCGGGCGATCTCGCGGTTGAAGCTTTTTACCGCCGCCCTGTGCTGGACGTCGGTCTTCGGGCGGACCAGCGGCACGATCCACTTCTTCGGCGGGGTAAGATAGCGACACAGGTCCACCTCCAGCACCGTCGTCACGCCGGGGGCGTGCCGCACGGCTTCGGCCACCTTCTGCGACACGTCGGTCTTGGGGAAGGCACGCAGGGTGACGACGACCTTGGCCTTTGTCTCGCGCAGGATCGCGGCGATCTGCTCGGGTTCCAGCAAGGGATTGACGGGATTGACGATGCCCGCGACCATGCCGCCAAGAAGTGTCACCACCGTTTCAAGGGCATTCGGCAGGACGTAGGCGACCACATCGGTCTCGCCGATGCCAAGGCTGCGAAACAGGTTCGCGGCCTGCGTGACCTGCCCTTTCAACTCCGACCAGGTCAGCGTCTGCGCCTTGTCCCTTGGGCCAGAGAGAAGCTGGAACGACACAGCCGGCCTGTCGCCGTGGGCGGCTGCGGCGCGCCTGAGGAATTCGTGCATGGTCCGGGCGACGTCGCGGCTTTCCCATTTCGCCTCGGTCTCGATGGCATCTCGATCCGCAACTGAGGCATAGGTCGACATCGTCGTCTTCTCCCCTGATCCTCGCCGTTGCTCCGGCGGGTGTCTTTGGAATGACCATGGGCATTTTCCCGCGATCCCGCAAGAACGGGGCAAACCGAAAACGCCACCTCTGGCTTCAGAGCTGCTCCGTCGGTGAATTGCAGGCGGGCAAGGCGGGCATAAAGGCCGCCACCTGCCACAAGTTCGTCATGCGTCCCCGTGTCCACGATGCGGCCCTTGTCGAAAACGACGATCCGGTGGGCCTTCTTCACGGTCGCAAGGCGGTGGGCCACGACAAGCGTGGTGCGCCCGACCGACAGCCGCTCCACCGCCTGTTGTACGGCGCGCTCGCTTTCGGCATCAAGCGCGCTCGTCGCCTCGTCCAGCAGCAGGATCGGCGCGTCTCGCAGAATCGCGCGGGCGATGGCGATGCGCTGCTTCTGCCCGCCCGACAGCATCACGCCGCGCTCGCCGACGAAGGTGTCGTAGCCCTGCGGCAAGGCCGCGAGGAAATCATGCGCGGCGGCGGCACGGGCAGCGTCCTCCACCTCGGCATCGGTGGCATCAGGGCGACCGAAACGGATATTCTCGCGCGCACTGTCGCCGAAGATGACGGGGTCCTGCGGCACAAGTGCGATCGCGCGGCGGAAATCTGCCCGCGCCATGCTCGCGATGTCGATCCCGTCGATGGTGATGCGGCCCGACTGCGGGATCGTAAAAGCGCAGGAGCAATTGCAGGATCGTCGTCTTGCCCGCGCCCGAGGGACCAACCAGCGCGACCGTTTCGCCCGGCGACACGGCCAGATCGACGCCGTCCAGCGCCGACGCCTCCGGTCGGGCCGGGTAGCGGAAGATGACGCGCTCGAACGCGATCTCGCCGCGCACCGGACGAGGCAGCGGCACCGGGCGGCTCGGGTCCTGCACCGGGTCTGCGGTGGCCAGCAGTTCCTGCAACCGTTCGGTCGCCCCGGCTGCTCGCTGCAACTCGCCCCAGATTTCCGACAGCGCGCCGACCGAGCCTGCGACCATCACGGCATAGATCAGGAACTGGATCAACTCGCCGGGGCTCATCATGCCTGAGCGCACGTCACGCGCACCGATCCAGAGGACGCCGACGATGCCGGTGAAGGTGAGGAAGATCACGATCACCGTCATCACCGCCCGCGTGCCGATGCGGGTCTGGGCGGAGGCGTACGATTTCTCGGTCACGACCCCGAAAGCGCGTCGTGTCTGCGGCTCGTGCGTGAAAGCCTGTACCGCCTGAACCGAACTCAGCGCCTCCGACGCACTGCCGGACGAAGCCGCGATCCAGTCCTGGTTCTCGCGGCTGAGTGAACGCAGGCGGCGGCCCAGCACGACGATGGGCACCACGACGGCGGGCACGATCAACAGCACAAGGCCGGTCAGTTTGGCTGATGTGAAGAACATCAGCACAATTCCACCCACAAGGATCAGCAGGTTGCGCAGCGCGACCGACACAGACGACCCGATCAGCGAGAGGATCAGCGTGGTGTCGGTCGTCAGGCGGCTTACAACCTCGCCGGTCATGATGCGCTCGAAGAACGCGGGGCTCAGGCCGACCACCCGGTCGAAGAGCGCCTGGCGGATGTCGGCCACCACGCGCTCGCCCAATCGGGTGACGAGGTAATAGCGCAGCCCCGTCCCCACGGCCAGCAACGACGCAATGAGAAGCGCCGCGGTGAAATACTGATCGAGCAGGGCGGCATTGTTCGCGCCGAAGCCATCGACGACACGGCGCACCGCGATCGGAAGCACGAGACTTATCGCGGCCGTCAGGACCAACGCCATCGCGGCCATGACGACCAGACTGCGATAGGGTTGAAGGAAGGGGACAAGGCCCCGAAGCGCGCCGACCTTCCTTGAAGGCTTGCGCTCTTCTCCCTGCTCTGTCGTCTGCGCCATGCCCGCCGTTCGCCCCCGTGATCGCCGGATGGGTTTAGGCGCTGGCGCGGGGACGGGCAAGCGGCTGGATTGCCGCGGCACCCGAGCGTTCGCCGGGGTCGGCAACTTGCGTTTCGGCCCTTTCCGACGGCGGCGAGCCGTGACAGCTTTCAAGAACAGGAGGCGCCGATGTCCATCAAATCGTTTTGGGTCGCTCAGGCACAGGGTCTGCCGCTCCGCCCGTATCTGACGTGCCCGTTCCCGGCATCCGGGTCATGCTGTGGGCGAAGCCATGACCGAACGCATGTTCACTGCTACGGACGGAGCGCGCCTCGCCTTTCGCGACGAAGGAGAGGGCTTGCCCCTGTTGTGCCTGGCAGGGCTGACCCGCACGATGGCGGACTTCGACTATCTGGTTCCCCATCTGCCACCCGTGCGGCTGATCCGGATGGATTATCGCGGGCGGGGGGCGTCAGCCTGGACCGGGGCCGCAACCTACACGGTTCCGACAGAAGCGGGGGATGCGCTAGCGCTGCTCGACCATCTCGGCCTTCGGCAAGCGGCGATCCTCGGCACCTCGCGCGGAGGTCTGATCGGGATGTTCATGGCGGCGGTCGCGAAGGACCGCATGCTGGGCCTGTGCCTGAACGACGTAGGACCGGTGATCGAGCGTGCAGGGCTGGAACGTATCCGCGATTACGTCGGTCGCAATCCGTCCGCCCCCACCCATGCTGCGCTGGCCGCGGCCATGCCGCGTCATTCGCCGGGCTTCGCGAACGTTCCCCCAGAACGCTGGATGGCCGACGTGCAGCGCCATTATCGCGAGACGGCCGATGGCCTGCGCATCACCTACGACCCCGCGCTGCGCGACGCGTTCCTTTCGGTCCTCGACACGCCTCAGCAGGATATCTGGCCGCTTTTCGATGCCTGCGGTGGCCTTCCACTCGCCCTCATCCGAGGGGCGAATTCCGACCTGCTGTCGCTTGCAACCGCAGACGAGATGCGTCGACGCAGGCCCGACATGATCTATGCGGAGATACCCGACCGGGCGCATATCCCCTTCCTGGACGAACCCGAAAGTCTTCGGGCCATCGGCGCATTCCTGAGGGCCTGCAACACATGACCAGTATCTCGATGATCGAAGCCGCGGGGCAGCGGCTGGCGGGGCACGTGCGCCATACACCCCTGATCTCGTCGCCGTTCCTCGACGACCTTGCAGGGCGACGGGTGCTGGTGAAGGCCGAATGTCTGCAACATACCGGAAGCTTCAAGTTCCGCGGAGCTTGGTCTGCCATCTCGGCATTGCCGCCAGAGATCATGGCGCGCGGCGTGATCGCTTTCTCGTCGGGCAATCATGCACAGGGCGTGGCGCTGGCCGCGCGGCAGCATGGCATCGCGGCGGTCATCGTGATGCCGGCCGACGCACCCCGGATCAAGATCGAGAATACGCGAATGCTGGGGGCGGAGGTGATCCTTTATGACCGCGCAACCGAGGACCGCGATGCCATCGGCGCGCGACTTGCAGCCGAGCGCGGGCTGACCCTCGTCAAGCCCTATGACGAGCCGCTTGTCATCGCCGGTCAGGGAACGACGGGGATCGAAATCGCGGAACAGGCCGCGGCGGAAGGCATAACCGAAGCCGACGTTCTGGTGTGCTGCGGCGGCGGCGGGCTGACCTCGGGCATCGCCCTCGCCCTTGAGGCGCGCGCGCCGGGGATGCGGGCAAGGCCGGTGGAGCCTGCGGGCTTTGACGACACCGCAAGGTCGCTCGCCGCCGGGCGCATCGTGCGCAACGCCAGCGCGACCGGATCGCTCTGCGATGCCATCATCACACCGCAACCGGGGGACATCACATTCCCCATCCTGCGGCGTCTCTGCGGCCCCGGCCTTGTGGTGACGGATGACGAGGCGCTGCGCGCCATGGCACTCGCGTTCTCGCGCCTTCGCATCGTGCTGGAGCCGGGCGGCGCGGTCGCACTTGCCGCAGCACTTTTCCATCGGGATGCGGTGGCGGGCCCTGCCGTGATCGCTGTCGCCTCCGGCGGCAATGTCGACCCCGACATATTTCGCCTCGCGCTTGACCGCTTTGGCGGGTAGGGCGATGCCGCGTCTGTTCCTGAATGACCTGCGACTGCATTACCTGGAGGAAGGCGACCGGTCCGGGCCGCCTGTCGTGTTCGCTCACGCGCTCGGGACCGACCTGCGGTTGTGGGATACCGTTCTGCCGCTTCTTCCGCCGGGGCTTCGCCTGATCCGGCTGGACCTGCGCGGACATGGCGGGTCGGATGTGCCGGACGCCCCCTATGCGATGGGCGCGCTGATCCGCGACGTCGAAAGCGCGCTCGATGTGCTGTCGGTTCGCGATGCGGTGTTTGTGGGCCTGTCTCTCGGCGGGCTGATCGCGCAAGGCCTTGCGGTCAAACGGCCGGACCTGATCCGTGCGTTGGTGTTGTCGAACACGGCGGCAAAGATCGGCACACCCTCGGTCTGGGCGCAACGCATCGCCGCTGTCCGCCAGGACGGGATGCAAGCGGTTTCCGAGGCGACGCTGGCGCGCTGGTTCCCTCGGCCCTTCCGCGACGGGGCCGAAGCGGCTGTCTGGCGCCAGCGGCTGGAGGCGACCCCGGTCGAAGGCTGGATCGGTGCTGCGTCCGCGATTGCGGGGACGGATTTCTACACGACCACCGCAACCCTGATGCTCCCCACACTCGTGATCGCCGGCAGTGAGGATGGCTCCACACCGCCCGACCTCGTGCGCGAGACGGCCGAACTGATCCGGGGCCACCGCTTTGCCCTGCTGCGCCGCACAGGACACCTGCCACCCGTGGACCGGCCCGATGCCTTCGCCGCGACACTGGGGACGTTCCTGCAGGAGATCGGACATGTGGGCGGCGACCCGTCGGGCTAGACTGACCGGGGCCGCACCGACCTTGAAACCCATTCGGACCATGGTCGCTCGCGTGGTAACCGATGTCGCACACCCACGCGCAACGACAGACTTCGCCGCCTAGCGTTTCCACACACGTCCGTGCCCGCTTCCGTCATCCCGAAAGGCAGCCCCGATGCGCCTCACCGACCTGCAGATCTTCACCGTCGCACCGCCTGCCCCCGGCTGGGGCGGACGATACTGGACCTTCGTGAAGCTCACCACCGACGATGGCATCACGGGCTACGGCGAATGCTACGCTTCCACCGTCGGCCCTAAAGCGATGAATGCGGTCATCGAAGATGTGTTCGAGAGGCACATGCAGGGCACCTCGCCGGAAGAGATCGAACTGATGTTCCGGCGCGTCTATTCCTCGGGCTTCACCCAGCGCCCGGATCTGACGGTGATCGGGGCCTTTTCGGGGCTTGAGATCGCTTGCTGGGACATCCTCGGCAAGGCGCGCAACCGCCCCGTCTGGGCGCTGCTGGGCGGCAGGATCAACGAGCGTGTCCGCTCATACACCTACCTCTATCCCGAACCGGGCGAGGATGCGGCGGAGTTCTGGGTGAACCCCGACATGACGGCCGAAGCGGCTGCGCGCTGCGTGCGCCAGGGCTTTACCGCCGTGAAATTCGACCCGGCCGGCCCCTACACGATCCGTTCGGGCCATCAGCCCGCAATGTCGGACATCTCGCGCTCGGTCGCATTCTGCGCGAAGATCCGCGAGGCGGTGGGCGACAAGGCCGACTTGCTTTTCGGCACGCACGGGCAGTTCAACACGCCCGGCGCAATCCGGCTTGGCCATGCGCTCGAACCCTATAACCCGCTCTGGTATGAAGAACCGATTCCGCCCGACAACCTGCACGAGTTCGCCGAAGTCGCGCGCCATGTCCGCATCCCGCTGGCAACGGGCGAGCGGCTGACGACGAAGGCCGAGTTCGGCGCCCTTCTGCGGCTGGGCGGGGTGAAGATCCTGCAACCGGCCCTCGGTCGTGTCGGCGGACTTCTGGGAAGCGAAGAAGATCGCCGGGATGGCCGAGGTTTTCAACGCCGAGCTTGCCCCCCATCTCTATGCAGGGCCTGTCGAATGGGCTGCCAATATCCATCTGGCGGCATCGATCCCAAACCTGCTGATGGCCGAGACGATCCAGACAGGCGGTGCCTTCCACCTTGCCCTCATCAGGCATACGATCAAGTGGGAAGATGGCTACATCCTGCCGCCCGAAGGTCCGGGACTTGGGATCGACTTCGACGAGGATCTGGCCCGGGCACATCCCTATACAGGCACGCGGCTGCATCTGGAAATGCAGGAAGGCCCCCTGCGACTATCGCCACGGCAACCGGTTCGAAGGGGGCGCGCCCTCGGAAGGCTGACAGCCGTAGCGGTCAGGGATCGACAGAGGCGAGGGCATAGCCACGCAGCAGGGTGGGTTCGGACCCGTAGCTGAGCTGATAGGTCAGGTCAGCAAGTCGTCGGTCAAGATCCTCGATATCATCCTGAAGGTGTTTGAGAAATTCCCCATAGAGGAAGATGCGGCGCGGTCTGAAGTGCTCGATGCCGTCGGCCAGCTGCGCTGCGGTCAGGCACGAGTGGGCCACGAGCAGGCTGTCCGGGCGATGGTTGTTCAACAAGGCTGATAGTTCGGCTGCCTCAGCGACCGGCTCCGCGACCAGCGCGGCTTCAGGCAGCACAATCCCGTTGCGGGCATGGATTGTCATGGTTGCCGCACGCAGGCAGGCATCCGCCTCCTGCAGCGTCAACGCCAGATCGGGCCGTGAGATGGCCATTCGCGCGCCGAGGAACCCGATGGAAGTCCCCAACTCCAACACCCGATCACCCCTTGGAATGACCTGGGGGATGCGGCGGGCCAGCGCGCGATCAAGCTTGCCCTTGCCGACCAGTTCCAGCGCATTCAACGTGAAGAGGCCGGGATCGAGCGGCAATAGGACGCCGCTGTTGGCGACCCATTCGCCCGCGAACTGATCGGAAACCGCGGCCTTCTGCTGCAAGATCATTGCCGCAGCGGAGGCCGTCCGGCTTTCCGCCTTCCGTTCTTCGCGCGCCTTGGCGGTGCGAAACTTCTCGACCTCGCCCATCTTCGCCGCGATCTTTTCGCGGTCGCGCGGCTGCGGCGGTTTGGCAACGATCTGATCGAGCGGCACAGTGCTGGCCTGCGCCAGTTCCGTGACCAGGTCGCGATAGGCCTCGGTTCCCCTCAACTCGGCCAGCCGCGCCTCGGCCATCTCGATGGCCCGTGTATGCAAAGCGCCCAGCACCGGGTCGGCCAGCAGATGCGCCATGATCTCGTTCCGGCGTGCCGAGTAGCGCAGCATGGTGTCGTCGCGCACCTCGTTGCGGTCCTGCAGCGCCCAGTAGTCGGAATTGTACTTGTCTTTCTTGAGGTTGACGTTGCCGCGCAACTTGCGGATCGCATAGCTGTCGATGGATTTCACCGCGTAGTGGTTCAACTGCACCCAGTCATAGCCGACGGTGCGGGTGATCGAGCGCCAGCCGCGGAACTTGAAGTAATCCTCCATCGCGCGGCCGGAGCCGTTCAGCCATTTCACCCTGTCGGGAAAATCGGTCTCCAGCCACTTGTTCTTCATCTTGGGGCGGTGGATGCCCAGCTTCCAGTAGTCCGGGTCGAAGGTGAACAGCGTCTTCACGCCCCAGCCCTTGTTCCAGATCGGCGGCGCGGCATAGAGGTATTGCTCGGTCACCGGCGCGCGGCGACCAGTCCACCACCCCGCCCGAGCCGAAGATGCGCCAGGTCACGACGATGCCGTTGGCGCCTGCGCCTTGGCGGCAGCGATCAGGTCGTCCAGCGTGCCATCGCCGTAGTGGATGCGAGAGGAACTCGTCGGCGTCGAACACCATCACCCAGTCCGACTGCTGCGACCAGCGGCTCGTCCTGCGCATAGTTCAGCGCCGAGGGTTGCGGGCGCAGGCCCTCGGGGATCACGTTGCGGCGGTGATGCAGCCAGGCCCATCTCCTCCAGCCGGATCAGCATGTCGTCGGTGCCATCGGAGCAATCGTTGGTATAGACCACCAGATCGGTGAACCCGACCGCCAGATGATGCGCGATCCATTCCAGCACGAAGGGGCCTTCGTCCTTCATCATCGACACGGCGGTGACGCTGGCCATGCGGGCTGATGCGGCGCTTCAGCGGAAACGCGACGGTACCGAACTGATCCGCCGCGCCCCTGGGTCGTTCGGCACATGTGGTGATTTCCGTCATCGACGCCTTTTTTACCCCGTTCCTTCCCCGCATCGTCGGCGGAGCCGTCCCCGAACGATCTTAGGGCGGTGCAACACCGCAGCGCAACGCCCCCCGCCCATCGCGGCAGACAACCTCACCTTTTTGCACCATCGCGGATTCCGAGTTTTGCCGGGGCGGTGACAAGGCAGGCGGCTGCGGTCATAGAATTGTTGAACCCCGCGGGTTGCGGTGCCCTCGATGCTGAAAGGTAGGTCAATGCCCATTAAGAATTCTTTGAGTTTGTCGACCTACACATGGGCAGAATTCCCCCATTGCAGGAGCGTGCATGGCTCTTTTCGCCAGGCAGAGTTGATCGGCGCCACGTGGTTTCAGAGCATAGACGAACAGAGACATCTGCGGGTGGGAACGTGTCTGCCTCTTTGGGCGCGTCCTGCGGGTGGAATGGGCACAGATGGATGAACAGTCGTCGAAAGTCGGAACCCATGTCTATCGCTGGAACTGACAGCCCGAACCGAGGCTCGGGCGAGCCAGTTCGCGAAGACGCCGGGCGAGCCCCCGTCCCCGCGCTGTTGCCCCTGCCGCCCGAAATAACATCGGCAGCAGATGCCGCAGGCCGAGACAGCTTCCTGCTGAAGGGTGGTTTGGTCGACGCCTGGTTCATCCGGCGGTCCGACGTGCTGCTGGTCACCTTTGACAACCTTGCATCCGTGGGCGAATACGACCCGCCACAGCCATGGCTTCAGGCGAGGTCAGCGAAGGCCGGCCTGTCCATTCTTGGCATCATGGCAAGCCGGAAGGATTGGTATCGCAACGCCGATACGCCTTTGCTGCTGTCAGACCTGCGGGATGCAGGGTTCTTTTCCGCGTTCCGGCGGGTGGTTTTCGTCGGCTCGTCAATGGGGGGCTATGCGGCGCTGGCCTATTCGGTTCTGGTGCCCGGCTCCACCGTCCTCGCCTTCAGTCCGCAGACAACCTTGTCGAAGAAGATCGCGCGCTTCGAACAGCGCTTCCGCTACGCCCAGCGGAAATGGGACTGGCAGACCCCCGATTTCCTCGATGCAGCCTCATCGGTACCTGCTGCGGCCATGGTGTATGTGGTCTACGATCCGTTCGTGCCCGAGGATCGCGCCCATGCCCGACGCATTCACGGACCGAACGTCCGCGAGGTGAAGCTGGATCACTTGGGCCACAAGGCCATCCGCCACCTCAAGTCGCTCGGCCTGTTGCAGTCATTGATCGAGGATGTCGCCGCCGGGCGTTTCGATCCCTCAGACTTCTGGCGCGCCTACAGGGCCCGACGCACGCTGCAAATCTGGCAGCGGGGTCTGCTGGCCGAAGCGACGCGCCGGAACCATGCAAGCCTCGCCCAGTTAGCCGCACGTGCCATCCTCTCCGGCTCACCCGACCGCCGCTTTGCAAAACGCCTGCTCGATGGGCCTCCCGAACATGTGGCAGCCGAGGCGATCCCCGATCAGATCATCAAGGTAGATGACCCCGCCCCTCGCGCCCCCTTTACCGGTCATATCCTGCGCCTTTCCGGCGCCCTCGTGCTGCCCGAGCGTGACGGCGACAAGCCACTCGCCTCGGGCGTGTTGCACGGCGACGGACGCTGGTGCGAGGTATCGCGCGCCTGGATCAGGGCACGTAAAACCACCGAGATACCGACACTCTCGGCAACCGAGACAGTCAGAGACCTGCCGGGCACACATCTCTTTGCGGGCCATTTCAGGGGTCATTTCGGCCATTTTCTCGTGGAATCCACGGCCCGCCTCTGGGCACTCGACCACGTGAAGGAGCGCCTCGACAGTATTCTCTACCTGCCCTACCGCGGCTCTGTCGGCCCCGTCGAGCGCGCAATCGAAGGTCATGCCGGGTTCTTCAGGCTGCTGGGGATCGACACACCCATCCGCACCTATGGCACGGCGCTGCGGGTAGAGCGGCTCTATGTTCCCGAACTCGGTTTCGGCTGGCTGGAGCGCTACGCCGGATCACCCGCCTACCGCGCCTTCATGCAAGGCCGTCTGAACGCCGCCGTGGCCGCCGAGGGAGGGGAAAAACTCTACGTTTCGCGGGCCCGGTTGAACGCGCAGAGAGGCGGAATCCTCGGGGAAACGGTGATCGAGGAGAATCTGGCGCGCCTGGGATATGACATCTTCCACCCGGAAAAACACCCGCTGGAGGTCCAGATCGCCCGTTACAAGGCCGCCCGGCAGATCGTCGCACTTGATGGATCTGCCCTGCATCTGGCGGCCTATGTCCTGCGGCCCGGTGGTCGGGTCGCGATGATCCTGCGCCGCTCCAGGGCCAATGCTGCGGATTACGATCTGCAGTTCCGATCGTTCTGCGATGTGGCACCCGACGTGATCGACGTGGTGCGTCGGGATTGGGTGGCGGGGGACGCAGCGCGTGTCGATTTCCGCTCGGTCGGCGAGGTCGACTTCGCAGCGCTGTTCGACAGGCTCAAGGCGCTGTCCTATATCCCGCAGGGTTTCCAGCCCGATCTGCCAACGCAACCGGAGGTCAAGGCAATGCTCGAAGCCTACCAGGACAAGCGCGGCGCACCGTTCCGGGCGCTTGGTCAGGACGAAGTCCATCCGGATGAGGATGATACCTGATGCCGTCACGCATGACTGTCTATTTCATCGTCGAACCCCCGGACTATCAGTTGATGGCCTGCTACCTGGCCGCCGTCGCTGCGCGAGCAGTTCGGCGATCAGGTGGCGCTGGTCGGCTATTGCCCGGAACAGAAGCTGGACACGGTCCAAGGCGATGTCCGCCTGGTGCTCGACCGTCTTGGCTGTGACCTGCGCACATTCGTGACCGAGGGTCGGTTTGATCCCCCCTATCCCCACGGCAACAAACTGCTGGCCACGCTGGAAAAGCGCGACACGGAGTTTTCCTGTTTCATGGATTCCGACGTGCTCTGCATCCGGCCCAACCTGGTCGAGAACATCTCGCGAGAGGGTCACGTCTCGCTTTCCAAGGCGGCGTCGATGAACTGGGCACCCCAGTCGATCTGGGATCAGATTTACGCGATCTGCGGAATGGAAATCCCTGAGGAACGCTTCAAGCTGATGAAGCAGAAACGGGGCACCGAGGGTATCCCATACTTCTCCTCCGGGCTTTTCTCGTTTCCAGAGAGCCACCGCAATGCGGAAGGCAAAACCTTCCCCGAAGTCTGGATGGAAGTGGCCCGAATGCTCGATGACGCCCCCGACCTTCCGAAGAAACGCCCTTACCTCGACCAGATGTCCATGCCGATCGCAATCCGCAAGGCGGGTCTCGACTGGAACATCCTGCCCGACGAGCAGCACTTCATCCTCGGCGGGCGCGCACGCGGAGAGCCGCTGCCGGATGACCGCCCGATCTTCACCGTCCACTACCGCCAATGGGAAATTCTCAAGGAAGTGGGCTTGTCCCGTCTGGCCAAGGATCTGCT
Source organism: uncultured Alphaproteobacteria bacterium (assembly GCA_963777765.1). Classification (GTDB taxonomy): domain Bacteria; phylum Pseudomonadota; class Alphaproteobacteria; order Rhodobacterales; family Rhodobacteraceae; genus Aliitabrizicola. The sequence goes on from CAVZRP010000001.1 coordinate 137,905, forward strand.
GGAAAAGCACGCCGGTGTGCGACGGATGGCGCAGATTTCCAAAACCGCGCCCCATCAGCGAGGTGGCATCGCTGACGCCTCCGATCTTTCCGCACCTCAAGGCAGATGAATGAGCCGCCTTGAAGACATCCGCTTCGGCTACGGACCGGCCTCCGGGCAGCCGAGCCCCGGCGAGGGCGTGGACGCGGAAAGGCTTCTGACCCAGTTCCGGACACCAGACCCTGCCCTTGCGGCGATGCAGCGCCCCGGAACGGCAGAGCGAATGAACCTGATCCGCCAGATCAAGGTGCAGAACCGCCGGCGCCGCGAAGGCAAGGCGATGGACCCCGACGAACCCACCGCATCGCGCACACTGAAACGGATATTCGAACAGGATATGCTGGCTTTCGTTGTCCTACCTGTCGCCGCCACCAACGGCTTTGTCGAGCGGCTGGTGAACATGTGGGCCAATCGCCTCACCGTAGCTGTCGCCGCGAATGCGGGCACCTATATTCAGCCCTTCCGCGATGAGGTCGTGCGGCCACATCTGACCGGCCGTTTCGCCGATATGCTACGTACCGCGCTCTGGCATCCGGCGATGCAGATCTACCTGAACCAGGATTCCTCGGTCGGACCCGGCTCGAGCCTCGCCATCCGTAAGGGGCGCGGATTGAACGAGAATCTTGCACGCGAGTTCCTGGAGTTGCACGCGATGGGCAACGGCTATGATCAGGCTGACGTGACCGAACTTGCCCGTCTTCTTGCCGGAATGCACAACAACGAGCGTGGCAAGGGGGTCAACCCGGCTGCAGTCGCGCCGGGGACCAAGACCATTCTCGGTGAGCGGTTCTCCGACGATGACCCCGAGGCGGAGATTGACCGAATGGTTGAGCTCGTGGCCGCTCGGCCCGAGACGGCGAAGTCTGTCGGCAGCATGGTCGCGCGCCACTTCATCGCCGACGATCCGCCCGAAGACCTGGTCGACACGCTGACCCAGACTTACCTCGACACCGGCGGTGGCCTGTTACCGATCTACCGCGCGCTTCTCTCCCATCCTGCCGCCGGGTATCCACAGCTCGCCAAGCTGCGCAGCCCGCAGGAATACGCGGCTGCGGGCTTCCGTGCCTTGGGATTGACGGGACAGGAAACGAAACTCCCCGGCTTGCACAAACGTCGGGGTTTTGGCGTGATCGAGGCGATGGCCCGCATGGGTCAGCCCATCTTTCGCGCCCGCCGCCCCGATGGTTGGCCAGAAGTTGCCGAAGGCTGGCTGACCGCACCGATGATGGCCGCCCGGATCGATTTCGCGGCCGACCTCGCCCGTGCCGCGGGCGACCGATCCGACCCGGTTGCGCTCAGCGACCTCGTATTGGGCGATCTCGCCACACCTGCCCTTCGCCCTTCGATCCAGGGCGCCGAGCAGCGGTGGGAGGGGGTGGCGGTGCTGCTCGGCTCCCCGGACTTCATGCGGAGGTAAGACATGACGCGACTGCTCCTGTCACGCAGGTCTTTCCTGATCGGCTGCGGTGCCGCCAGCCCGCTCTTCGCGCCGGTCACCTTTGCCGCCACACCGGGCGAGAATCGTCTGGTCGTCATCCTGCTGCGCGGCGCGATGGATGGGCTGGATGTGGTCCGTCCCCTCGGCGACCCAGACTATGCGGCGCTGCGGCCAAGGCTGCTGTCGGCTGTGCCGGATACGCTGCCCCTCGACGGCTTCTTCGGTCTGCATCCTGCCCTGGCCGGGATCCATCCCCTGTGGGCAGCGGGCGAGTTCGCCTTTGCCCATGCCGTGGCCCTGCCATACCGTCAGGGGCGCAGCCATTTCGTGGCACAGGACGCGCTTGAAAACGGTTCGGGCGACGAACAGGGTGTGATTTCGCCCGCGCGCGACGGCTGGCTCAACCGCGCGATCGGTCTGATCCCTCGGGCAACGCCCGAAACGGGGGTGTCGGTCGGGCAGGAACGGTTGATGATCCTCGACGGCAGCGCACCCACGGGCCATTGGTATCCGGCGGATGACAGCCGGCTTTCCTCGCAGGCGCGGCTGCTGCTGTCCGAACTTCATCGGGCCGATCCGCTGACCGGTCAGGTCTTCGCCGAAGCCATGGAGCTTGCGACGCTCACCGATGACGAGCGCATCCCACGCGAGGCACAGGCCTTGGCAATGCTTGGCGGCTATGTCGCCGAGCGGTTGCGGGCGCACTCCCGAATTGCGGCTTTTTCTCTGGGAGGATGGGATACGCACCAGCGTCAGGGCAATACCCTGACCGAACGGTTGGGTGCCCTCTCGTCCGTGATCACCAGCTTGAAAGCAGGGCTGGGCCGGGATTGGGGTACGACGCTGGTTCTTGCCCTGACCGAGTTCGGACGCACCGCGCGCGAAAACGGGTCAGGCGGCACCGATCATGGCACTGGCGGCGTTATGCTGGCCTTCGGTGGCGCACTTCGGGGCGGACGGGCCTACGGCACATGGCCAGGGCTGTCGACGACGGATCTCTTGGAGGATCGTGACCTGATGCCTACCGACGACCTGCGCCGTTACCCTGCCCATGCCCTGCGAAGTCTTTTCGGGCTGGATGCGGTGGCCCTTGAAACCGTGGTCTTCCCGAGCCTCGACATGGGGCCAACCACCGGCATGGTTCTCTAGCAGCACGGCAAGAGGCGGCCGCGCAATCTCAGATCCAGTCGAGGTTCACCTTCGCTGCCGGATACCGCTCCGCGAAACCACTCCGCAGCGCCCGGTAGCGTGGCCGCAGATGACTGAACTTGCGCTCATGCGTTTCGGCCACAAGGCAGCGGACATGGGCGAACAGGCCGTCGCGGTCCATGACCTCGAGGATGTCCAGCTCTGCACCCTCGATATCCATCTTGACGAACGCGATGCCGTCGGCCCCCGCCTGTTCGCGCAGGAAGGCCGGGAAATCGACCAGCGGCACGTCGATCATGTTCTCGGCGTCGATCTTTCGCCCGCCATCGAGGATTGTGCTCTTGACCGATGCGCCGACCGGGTTCGTGCCAAAATTGTCGGCCCGCATCAGGCGCACCGTGCCCGTACCGATGCCCACTGCCGCGTTGATCAGCTCGACGTTCGGGAACGCGCCGAATTTCTCGACCAGCACGGAAAAGGCAAAGGGGTCTGGCTCGAAGGCCACCACGTCGGCCCCGGTCGCGGCAAGCTGGGCCGTGATCAGGCCCATGTTGGCGCCGCAATCCACGGCAAGATCACCGGGCTTCAGCATCGCCGTAATTCCGGTCAGATACCCCTCGGCCCAGGCCTTGCGCAGGTTGCGTTTGTGGCGGCGGATCACCGCCTCGGCCCTCTGCTCGGCCTTCGATTTCTCGGGCGAGAGCGGTGGATCAGCGTCCGGCATCAATTCACCCCTCGCGGACTTTTCACTCCTCAAGCGCGCCTTCAGGATCAACGCCGATCTCGGCACACATTCGCGCAGCGTAGGAATTCGGCAACGGCGGGTTCTTGCGCCACCACGGCTTGGTGCCGTTGGTATAGAGGTGAACCGACAGCGTGTGGTCGGTGAAATGGCCCTCGACCCGGCCATAGGGGTCGAAGAACACATCGTTCAGCTGGAATGGCACCGGGTAGAGAACGTCCGGTGACAGCGCCTTGTCATAGTCGCCGGTCTGCTGCGCGAACCAGGTGAACGCCTGCGGCCCGAAGGCGGTCCGCTCGGCATTGTAGATGCGGACTGCCTGCGGCAGCGTCGCATCCTGCTGGTCCAGCCGCTTGCGCTGCTGCTTGTTGAACCAGGCAGGGGCGGCCGGGCAGGTTCTCGTAGTAGTCGAGCAAGCGTCCGATCAGTTCGCCGTCTCGCGGCAGATAGACGACGCCGCAGTTCAGCGCCCCGCGAAACCCGTGGCCGGCGTAGATGTATTTCATCTCGTCGGGAAACGGCCGGTGGCAGAAGGCATCGCAATCGATCCAGACCGCATCCGTCGTCTGGATCATCTTGTAGCGGAACACGTTCGACAGGAACGATTCCGAGGTCTGCCGGACGATATCCATGTCGATCGACATGATCTCCGATGCCGGTCGCACCGTGACCCCGGCAGGCACATTGCTGACCTCGTCGGTGCAGTAAAGCGTGGTCGGATGCCCCTGCCGGACGTGGCTCAGCAGGCACAACTGGTTCAGATAATGCAGCCGGCGGCCAATCCAGAGCGAGGCCACGGGTCGTCTTGCGAGAGTTGTCAATTCTACCTCTTACGGCGCAGGTGCGCGCCGGAATCAAATACGATGCCCCGGGTTTTGCCAAGTGTTCGATACGTCGTATTTTCGCGTTGGCGTTTGGCGACCCCGGAAGGAATCGAACCCTCAACCTCGGACTTAGAAGGTCCTTGCTCTATCCAGTTGAGCTACGGGGCCGCTGCCGCTCTTTTGCGGCAGGAGCGGTTTTCGCGCAAGCCTTCAAAGCGCCTTCGTCATGTAGACGGAATTCGGGTCCAGCATATAACCCTCGAACGGCGGGCACTCGTCGAACCCCGCCTTTGCGTACAGCGTGCGGGCCGGGGTGAACATGGCCTGCGAACCGGTCTCCAGGCTCAGACGCCGATACCCTGCGGCACGCGCCTCGGCCACGAGGTGCTCCAGCATCCGGCGGGACAGCCCCTGCCCCCGGTGCTTCGGCCAGCACATGCATCGACTTGATCTCGGCATGGCCCTCGTCGATCCGCTTGAACGCGCCCATCGCCACGGGCACGCCGATATCCCGCATCACGAAGAACTCGATGCCCGGCGCGGCCAGTTGAGATGCGTCCATCATGTGGATGCTCTCGGGCGGCGTGTCGGCATGCATGTCGGCGGTATGTCGCTCCATCAGCAACCTCAGATCGGCGCCGAGCGGGCTTTCCGCAGCGATCGTGATCATCAGTGCGTCCAGACACCCTTGCGGTCGGTCGCGAAATTCTCGCCATAGCCGCGCGGGCGGATGTTGGGCTTGCGCGGCTTGGGCACCGTGACCACATAGCTCGATGCCGTTCTCGCGCGCATAGGCCTCGGCGGCCTCGCGGCTTTCGAACGTCAGGCGGACCTGGCGCTGGGTGTCGGACGACGATGTCCAGCCCATCAGCGGGTCAATCTCGCGCGCGGCTGTCGGGCGCGAATTCCAGCACCCAGTCCTGCGTCTTGGCGGTGCCGGACTGCATGGCGGTGCGGGCGGGCTGATAGATGCGGGCGGACATGGAACCTCCGGGCTGGGCGCCCTCGTTATTGCGGAAATCCGGCCGGATTTGCAAGCGCAACCGCCTGTCGGGTCGACGAAACAACAGGGTCGCCCAAGTGGCCTTGCCTGGGAACAAAAACGGATCAAATCTGTTCCGACGGAAGGAATCATCCGATGCCCCACAACAACGCCAATGCCCTGTCCGCCCGCCCCGAGGTGCTGACCCGACCAAAGCTGGAAGGCGGGCGGCGCTTCGTGCTGCAAACGCCGTTCCAGGCGGCGGGCGACCAGCCCACCGCCATCGCCGAACTGACCGAGGGCGTGCTGGCGGGCGAACGCAACCAGGTGCTGCTGGGCGCCACCGGCACCGGCAAGACCTTCACCATGGCCAAGGTGATCGAGGAAACCCAGCGCCCCGCGATCATCCTTGCGCCCGAACAAGACGCTCGCCGCGCAGCTTTACGGCGAGTTCAAGGGCTTCTTCCCCGACAACGCCGTCGAGTACTTCGTCAGCTACTACGACTACTACCAGCCCGAAGCCTATGTCGCCCGCGGACCGACACCTATATCGAGAAGGAATCGCAGATCAACGAACAGATCGACCGGATGCGCCACTCGGCCACCCGGGCGCTTCTGGAACGCGACGACGTGATCATCGTCGCCTCGGTCTCCTGCATCTACGGCATCGGCTCGGTCGAGACCTATTCGGCGATGACGCAGGATCTGGTCGTCGGCCAGACGCTACGACCAGCGCCAGGTGATCGCCGAACTGGTGGCCCAGCAGTACCGCCGCAACGACCAGGCCTTCCAGCGCGGCGCCTTCCGCGTGCGCGGCGACAGCCTCGAAGTCTGGCCCGCCCACCTCGAAGACCGCGCCTGGCGCTTTTCCTTCTTCGGCGAGGAGCTGGAGGCGATCATCGAATTCGACCCGCTGACCGGCGCCAAGACCGACAATTTCAAGCAGATCCGCATCTACGCCAACAGCCACTACGTCACGCCGCGCCCGACGATGCAGCAGGCGATCCAGGGCATCAAGCACGAGCTGCGCCAGCGCCTCGACCAGCTTGTGAACGAAGGCAAACTGCTGGAGGCGCAGCGGCTGGAACAGCGCGTGCAATTTCGATCTCGAGATGCTCGAGGCGACCGGCGTCTGCAACGGGATCGAGAACTACTCGCGCTATCTGACCGGCCGCGCGCCCGGCGAGCCGCCGCCGACGCTGTTCGAATTCATCCCCGACAATGCCATTGTCTTCGCCGACGAATCGCCACGTCTCCGTCCCGCAGATCGGCGGCATGTACAAGGGCGACTACCGGCGCAAGTTCACGCTGGCCGAACACGGCTTCCGCCTGCCCTCCTGCATGGACAACCGCCCGCTGAAGTTCGAGGAATGGGACGCGATGCGGCCGCAATCGGTCTTCGTCTCGCGCCACCCCGGCGGCGTGGGAGCTGGAGCAGATCCGGCGGCGTCTTCACCGAACAGGTCATCCGCCCGACCGGCCTTGTCGATCCGCAGGTCGAAATCCGCCCGGTCGAAATGCAGGTCGACGACCTGCTGGACGAGGTGCGCAAGGTGGCGCTGCGCGGCCTGCGCACCCTGGTCACCACCCTGACCAAGCGCATGGCCGAGGACCTGACCGAATACCTGCACGAACAGGGCATCCGCGTGCGCTACATGCACTCCGACATCGACACCATCGAGCGGATCGAAATCCTGCGCGACCTGCGGCTCGGGGCCTTCGACGTGCTGGTCGGCATCAACCTGCTGCGCGAGGGGCTGGATATCCCCGAATGCGGGCTGGTGGCGATTCTCGATGCCGACAAGGAAGGCTTCCTGCGCTCGGAAACCTCGCTGATCCAGACCATCGGCCGCGCGGCGCGCAACGTCGATGGCCGGGTCATCATGTATGCCGACCGCATCACCGGCAGCATGGAACGCGCGATCGGCGAAACCGACCGCCGCCGCGAAAAGCAGGTCGCCTACAACGACGAAGCACGGCATCACGCCGCAGACCATCCGCAAGAACATCGACGACGTGATGTCGGGCATCTTCCAGGCCGACACCGATCATGGCCCGCGTCACCGCCACGATCGACAAGCCGATGGTCGGCGCGAACCTTGCCGCCCATCTCGATGCCCTGCGCACCGCCATGCGCAAGGCCGCCGAGAACCTGGAATTCGAAGAAGCCGCCCGCCTGCGCGACGAGGTCAAGCGGCTGGAGGCGGTGGAACTGGCGATCGCCGACGATCCGCTTGCGCGGCAGTCGGCGGTGGACGAGGCGGTGGATGCCGCCGTGGCGGTGCGGGGCCGCTCCACCGGAGGGCGCGGCGGAATGCGGGGCGGGAAACGCTCGAACCGGGGGCGGAGGTGAGCGACGCTGCCCGCGGTCCAATTCCGGTCTCGCCAGAGACGCAGGTGCTCGTCGGGTCGTGCCACTGCGGTGCCTGCACCTGGACCTTCACGGGCGATCCGGGATCGGCCACCGCGTGCAACTGCACCGTCTGCCGGCGCTACGGCGCGCTGTGGATATATGACTGGGTCGATGAGCGGATCACCGTTGCAGGCCCCACCGTCGCCTACAGCCGCGGCAAGACGATCGGCTTCAACTTCTGTCCGACCTGCGGCTGCGTCGCCTTCTGGCGCGCGCTTCAGGCCGAGCCGGACGGTCGGCGCCGCATTGCCGTGAACATCCGGCTGGCGGAACACCCCGGCGCCGTCTCCCACCTTCCCATCGACCATTTCGACGGGCTTGACAGTTTTGATGACCTGCCCCGGGACGGACGCACGGTGCACGACTACTGGTTCTGACGCCCCCTCAATACACCCCGACCACCTCATACATCACCGGCTCGAAGCGCGAGCATAGCCCCGCGATCTGCCGGTTCCGCTCCCGCATCTCGGGCGTGCGCAACATCGCCATGAAATCCTCGCGCCGCTTCCACTTGGAGTAGTTGGCAATCCGCGTTTGCGCGTCGTTCATGTGCAGTCCGGCCCCCAGGAACCCCGGCTGGTGGCGGATGAAGTCGGCGTAGGCCGCCTGAAGCGCTTCCATCAGGTCGGCCGCCGTGCCGGGCGTCATCTCGAAGGTCGTGATGATCGTCTGGCCGTCGAAGTTCGCGGTTATATCTGGCATGGAATGGTCCTCCCCTCGGACCATCCTGCCACAGATCGCGCCGAAAATCCCGCGCGGACGATCAGGCGCGCTTCACCAAGCGGATCAGCACGAGAAGGATCACCGCGCCGATCGTGGAATTGACGATCGCGGCTATCGTCCCGCCCCCAACCGAAAACCCGATGCGCGGCAGGATGAACCCTGCAACAACCGCCCCGACGATGCCGACCACGATGTTGCCCAGCAACCCGAAGCCGTATCCCGCGACGATCTTGCCGGCCAGCCAGCCCGCAATCGCACCGATGATCAACATCGCCAACAGACTTTCTATCCCCATCGCGCAAACTCCTTTTTTCTTTGCCTGACATGACCGTAGACCGCCAAACTCCACCATACAACAGGACAGCGGTTGCAGCCGCCCGCTATGTTGTGCGAATCTTGGTGCGACCAAGGAGAATTCGATGCGCGCCCTCGTCTGTTTCGTCTGCCTTGCAAGTCCCGCCTTCGCCTCGTCCGAGGAGGCGTGGGTCGAGTTCCGTGCGGCTGTCGGTGAGGCCTGCCTTGCGCTCGTGAAAGACCAAGGCACCGTCAGCGTCGAGGTGAACCCCTTCGGTACGCAGACTTACGGCGTCGCCATCGTCACGCTCACCTCAATGGTGGGCGCGGACCGGATGGTCTGCGTCTATGACAAGGCCACCAAGAAGGCCGAACTTTCCGCGTCCTTCAGCCAATGAGCCGCCATTGAACCGAAAATTCCTGGACCCCGACCACCCCTTCTTCGCCAAGGTCTGGCGCCGCTGGGCAACCGCGCTCCTGCCCCTTGCCTGGGCTGTCGTCGAACTTGTCGGTGGAAACCCGGGCTGGGCCATCGCCTTTGCCGCAGTCGGCCTCTATGCCTTCTGGGTGCTGATCGTGAAGGGCCCTGCGAAAAGCTAAAGGCGCGAGATCACTTCATCCGCCAGCGCCTGAACCTCGGCCGACGCGGCTGACTTGCCCGGTTCCTGAGCCCCAAGTCCCGTGCCCAGCGTCTCGGCGAAAACCACACGCTGCCCAAGCCGTGACGCGGCCACCTCGGTATCCAACTCCGCTGCGGCGGCCGCCACCTCTTCGCCCAGCCGGGTGCCTGACTTGGTCCGGTTCAGCACGATCGTGGTGCGCTTGCGCTCGCGCGATGCAAGGTCCAGCACCCCCTCCACCGCCCAAAGGTCCACATGGCTTGCCGCCACAGGCACGAGGATCAGGTCTGCTTCGCGCAGGGCCGGCCGCAGGTCGGCATCAACCTTGGGCGGCGTATCGACGATCACGAAATCATTGATTTTCCGGAGTTTCTCACACTCATAGGAGACGCCCCAGGCACTCGCCGTCGAGAGGTCCATCCCCGGATCATCCATCCGTTCGCGCCGCGCGAGGAACCATCGCCCCAGGCTGCCCTGCGGATCGGTGTCGAGCAGGGCCACTTTGTGGCCCATCCGGCTGAACGCGACGGCAAGGTTCACCGCAAGCGTCGTCTTGCCGGAGCCGCCCTTCTGCTGTGCGATGGTGATGACCTTGCCCAGAATACAATCTCCCTTGCTGCGTTGCAGCATAGGCTGTTTCCACAAGGAATGCACGGAGTTTGACTCCGTCCCGTGACGACCCGTCTACCACCGGGAACGCCGGGGCGTGTCCTAGCAGCGCAACCGGCCGCGAATTTCGCCGCTGTCACCCTGAACCGACGCCTCGTCGATCCGGCAACCCGTGACGACCGGGATCATGTCGATCATGTCGGCGCGTATCTGCATGTGCTCGCCGCGGCGGGCATATCCCATGCGGATAACCTCGAACGCGTCATTCGTCTGATACACCACGTAGTTGCGCCCGTTTCGCGCCACCTCATGTCGCTCCGCCCCCATCATCGACGGTGTCGGGCTGTCACATCCGGCCAGCAGAACCAGGAGAACCAGGAGTCGCATCCGGTGACGATGTCATGCGAGCCTTAAGCGGTGGTTAACATTCAACCGAAGCGGAAAAAGCCGACCGGCACGGAACAAATTCGAGCGAGGCGCGTTGTCCCGCCACATCCCTATGGAGACGTTCCGATGCGAATTCCCTTTGTTCTTCTTCCCCTTCTCGCCGTGATGGCAGTTTCGGCCTGTGAAACTGTAAAGGGGGCCGGGCGTGACATGCAGACTGCAGGCGCCGTGGTCACTAGCGAGGCGCAGGAGGCCAAGACGGGCTACTGACCGACATCCCTCCGGTCAGAGAGCCTTGCGCGGCGCATCCCCCCATGCGCCGCGCTTCTTTTTGCTCAGCGGAGCGAGACCTTGGCGACCTTGTCCGCATAATCTCTCTTTGGGTCAGAGCCGAACAGCAGCTTCAGACCGGCCAGCAGGCTCGATCCGTCGCGCCAGATCTCCGCCGAGTCGGGGTCGAAGCGGAGAAGGGCGAGCTTGGGGTCATCCTTTCCCTCCTCGTACCAGGCGGCGATGAAGGGCGACCAGAGGCGGTCGATCACCGCACGGTCGTGGGCGGGGGTGAGGGTGCCGGTCACGGTCGCAAACACCTCGTGGCCGGAGGAGACGAAGGTGAAGGTCGCTTCGCCGGGGTCGGTGAGGGTCTGGGCAAGCTCGCTCTCGGTCGAGGTGAAAAACCAGAGGGGGCCGTGATCCTGATCGCTATTAGGCAGCGCGGTCATCGGGCGGGGGAGGACCGGGGTCGGGCCGTCGAGGCCCAGCATCACGGTCATGTCGGCGCGCAGGGCGCGCCAGAAAGCAGCCTCGATTTCGGTGGTGTCGGGCATGGGAAGCCTCCTGCCTGGGGGGTGAACAGGAGCAACGTTCCGGGCTGCGGTCGGTTCCGTCGGGGTATGAGACGGGCGGAGTGTCGCACAGCGAGACACTTTTCCAAGCCATTGATATAACATTATTTTCATGCCGGCCGTTAACCGGTTTTGCAGCGTGGTCCGCTGTTGCAGAGGTGTGATAAGCCGTGGCAGAGCCGAAACGCGCGGGGGCCGGAAAGCCCCCGCAGGTCTGGCCCACAGGTCAGGCGAGGGCGGCGTCAACCTCGGCCAGGGTCGCCTTTTCAGCCTCGGACACCTTCACGCCGCCGAAGCCGAGAAAGCCGCCCTCGGAGGACGCCTCGGCGGCATTGGCGGCGATCTCTTTGAGCCAGGCGCGGAAGCCGGGCGCATCGTCGGGGGCCTTGGCGGCGAGGATGGCGTTGACCTTGCGCAGCCCCTCCAGCGCCTGCGTCTTCAATTCGGCGGGGGTCTTGCCGTTCAGGTCGGCCTTGATGCCGTCGCGCGCAAGCGTCCGCCCCTCGGACGTGTCGAAATCGGCGGCGATGGCGCGGGCGATGGCATTGGCACCCGCATCCTTTTTCGCGGTCAACAGCGCGCTTGCGCCCGCGAACCCTTCCTTGAGCGTGCCGAGGATGCCGCTTGGGTCTGCGAGCGTCACGGCCATTCCGGCCAGCAGCGGGCTTGCGAGGATCAGGCGCCATTCCTCGGACGTGAAGGCGGATTTGTCGGCCATGTGGGATGCTCCGTGCTGAAAATGGGTTGAGGCGAGTCGACGGGGGAATGGTGCGTCGGCAACGCGCAGCGGGCAATGCCGGTTCCGGGGCACCGGCGGACGCCTGCCGCCGCCGTCAGAACACGCCGCGCGGACCGTCGAGCAGCGCGCGCACGTCAGGCGTGATGCCATGCACGCGCGGCGCGCCGATCCGCCGGACGACGCGCGCGGCACGGGCGAGGCGGCGGCGGAGGCGGCGGCGGAGGCGCGGCAGACGGCGGGACGGCATGGGCAGGGCTCGCATCTGTACGGGGGCAGGGTGGCACGGGGATGCGACCAGGATGTGACGGGGGCCGTAGGGCGGGGTTCACCCCGCCGACGCACGGGTTGGCGGGGTGAGCCCCGCCCGGCATGGAGCGCGTCGGCTGACGCTCGGTTTGCCGAGGTGAACTCCGCCCCAGGTGGAGCGCCCGGCCCGATCAGCGGACCCTGCAGTGCAGGGTCCGCCGGGCCGTTGCCCGAAGGCGCAAGCCGAAGGGCAAGGGGCTTTCCGCTGGCGTCACGCTGGTAAATCCGGCCGCGCCTGCCGAGGGCAGGCGGGCGCGGACGGATTTGTCGCGGGACAAATCCGGCAAGAGGGGATGTCGGGTGCGTGATCTCACGCACCTTGGCGCAGGACGGTGCGCGCGAGCGCGCGCCGCAGGCTTGCTTCAGCCCCCGTAGGGCGGGGTTCACCCCGCTGACACGCCAGCACGGCGGGGTGAACCCCGCCCTACCCCACCATCACCCCATGTAGGGTGCGTAATTCATGCACCGTTGCGCGGGACGGTGCGTGCAAGCCGCGCCTTACGCTCGCTGGAAAATCAAGTTGCCCCAAAAATCGCTTGCATCGTTGCGTGCGCTCTCAAAACAATCAGACGCAATATCAAATGAAGTGCCATTAACCCAACAATACAGATCCTCAATTATTGAGATCGTCCTCTCCAAAATTTCTCGCTCGTGACCATACTTCGCTCGAGCATTCTTGCCACGAAGCTCACGACGGGTGTAAGTCACTGAATGAGCAACTCTGTCGCGTAGGTTCAGCAGCCCTTCTGCAAGTTCACCGTCAGCCAGAAGGCTTACAGCGTCCATGCAAGCCTTTATTGCCATTCTTGCCTTGTCGGCCTGCTCCAAAGCAAAGGCCTTCTGACTTTCTCGTAGGCTAGCATTTATTGCTTCTTGTATCGCTGGATCATTTGATGGATTCAGTAGTCGGAAACCTCGGTCAATATGGTGACTTAAGACCTCCCAGTAAATCTTATCGATCACTTCTGGATGATCGAGCAATTTCAGTACTGTAGGAATAGAAACCGCATTCTCCTCGGCTTAATCCCACATAGCCAGAAGTTTTATAACTTCATGCTGAAACAAACTGTCTTGTAGAATGGTGAACGCCGCGGCAGCAGGTGATGGGTCGATCTGGCTACTCAGTTCAGACGAGTAATTCACAATTTCGTTTGCCGCGTGTAGTTGAAGTATAAATTGAATCCTGTACGTTAGTTCTTTGATTATCGCCTTCGACTGAAGTATGCGATCTTCAGGAGTCAGCCGTTCGAATAATCTCTTAACTACCACCTGTTTGCTCGGCCCTCACCCATCCATCTTCAACGCAGTGATAAACGCCTCCTGCGGGATCTCCACCTTGCCGAACTGGCGCATCTTCTTCTTGCCGGCCTTCTGCTTGTCCAGCAGCTTGCGTCTTCCGCGTCGCGTCGCCGCCGTAGCACTTCGCGGTCACGTCCTTGCGCATGGCGCGACAGCGTCTCGCGGGCGATCACCCGGCCGCCGATGGCCGCCTGGATCGGGATCTTGAACATGTGGCGGGGGATCAGGTCCTTCAGCTTTTCGACCATCGCGCGGCCCCGCAGCCTCGGCGCGGTCGCGGTGGACCATCATCGACAGGGCGTCGACCGGTTCGTCGTTCACCAGGATCGACATCTTCACCAGGTAATCCTCGCGGTATTCCGGTGATCTGGTAGTCGAAGATGGCATAGCCCTTGGTCACCGATTTCAGCCGGTCGTAGAAGTCGAACACCACCTCGTCCAGCGGCAGGTCATAGACCACCATCGCGCGGGTGCCGGCGTAGGTCAGGTCGAGCTGGATGCCGCGGCGGTCCTGGCAGAGCTTCAGGATGTCGCCGAGGTATTCGTCGGGCACCATGATGGTGGCCTTGATCCGCGGCTCGTCGATATGGTCGACCAGCGTCAGGTCGGGCATGTCGGCGGGGTTGTGCAGCTCCATCATCGTGCCGTCCTTCATGTGGAGCGTGGAAGACGACCGAGGGCGCGGTGGTGATCAGGTCGATGTCGTATTCGCGTTCCAGCCGGTCGCGGATCACTTCGAGGTGCAGAAGGCCAAGGAAGCCGCAGCGGAAGCCGAAGCCGAGCGCGGCGGAGGTTTCCATCTCGGTACGTGAAGCAGGCGTCGTTCAGCGACAGCTTCTCGATGGCGTCGCGCAGGTTCTCGAAATCGTTGGCATCGACCGGGAAGAGGCCGCAGAACACCACCGGCTGCGCGGGTTTGAAGCCGGGCAGCGGCGCTGATCGCAGCCTTTGCGTTCGTGGGTGATGGTGTCGCCGACGCGGGTGTCGCGGACCTGCTTGATCGAGGCGGTGAAGATGCCGATCTCGCCCGGCCCCAGTTCGTCGATATCGACCATCTGGGGTTTCAGGACGGCCAGCTTGTCGATGCCGTAGACCGCATTGGTCTGCATCATGCGGACGCGGTCGCCCTTCTTCATCACGCCGTCCATGACGCGGATCATGACGACGACGCCGAGGTAGGCGTCATACCAGCTGTCGACCAGCATCGCCTTCAGCGGCGCGTCGCGGTCGCCCTTGGGGGCGGGCAGGCGGGTGACGATGGCCTCCAGCACGTCGGGGATGCCGAGGCCGGACTTGGCCGAGATCAGGATGGCGTCCGAGGCGTCGAGGCCGATCACATCCTCGATCTGCTGCTTGATGCGGTCGGGTTCGGCGGCGGGCAGGTCGATCTTGTTCAGGACCGGCACGATCTCGTGCCCCGCGTCCAGCGCCTGATAGACGTTGGCGAGGGTCTGCGCCTCGACCCCCTGGCGACGCATCGACCACCAGCAGCGAGCCTTCGACGGCGCGCATGGAGCGGCGAGACCTCATAGGCGAAGTCGACGTGGCCGGGGGTGTCGATCAGGTTCAGGATGTAGGTCTTGCCGTCCTTGGCCGGATATTCGATCCGCACGGTGTTGGCCTTGATGGTGATGCCGCGTTCGCGCTCGATATCCATGCTGTCCAGCAGCTGGGCCTTCATGTCGCGGTCGGCGACCGTGCCGGTCGACTGGATCAGCCGGTCGGCGAGGGTGGATTTGCCGTGGTCGATATGGGCCACGATGGAGAAATTGCGGATGAGGGAAAGCTGGGTCATGGCGGGCATATGAGCAGGAAACGCGAGGGGGTCAAGCGGGGCTGGCGACAGGGTGTCGCGCCGGGCGCGGGGCCAATTGAAAAGCCGTCGCCGAATCGACATACTGCGTGGCAGAACATCAGTGGGTGAACCCACGGGGACATGAGGCAGTCAGATGAGAGCAGCGATCCTTGCGGCGGTTGTCGTGGTGGTTTGCGTGCCGGTCGCGGCCGTCGCGGGGCCGATCGAGAAGGCCTGCCTTCAGTCGGACCGGGGCGGGGCGACGCGGTCGATGTGCAGTTGCATCCAGCAGGCGGCCGACATGACGCTGCGCGGCGGCGACCAGAAGCGGGCGGCACGGCTCTTTGGCGATCCAGACGAGGCGCAGAGGGTGCGGATTTCGGACCGGGGCGGGGACGAGGCGTTCTGGCAGCGCTACAAGGCGTTCGGTGAGACGGCCGAAAGCGTCTGCTCGGGCTGATCCCGCGCGTCGGGTCAAGCGATCGAAGGATCGCCGCTGCCGATCTGGCGGCAAAGCCGCTGCACCGGTTTCCCCGGTTCGCCCTAACGGAAGGCGGGGCCGTGGGCCCAGAGCGTGAGCGACCAGCGGGTGCCCCGGGTGACCGGGGTCACGCGGTGCAGCAGGAAGCTTGGAAAGATGGTGGCGGTTCCCTGTGCCGCAAGGGCCGTATGGGTGCTGCTGTCGGGCCAAAGCTCGAGCGCGCCGCCTTCGTAGTCGCCGGGGTCCGAAAGCTGGACCACCACCGTCAGCTTGCGCCTTGCGGCCAATGCGCCTGCACCGATGTCGGAGTGCCAGCCGAAATGCCCCTCGCGCGCGGCCTCGTACCGGGCGACCTGCGCGCTTTCGGCAAAGTCGGTCAGATCGAAGCTGAACGCCTCGCGGTTGGCCCGGGCGACGAGTGCCGTCATCGCCTCCATCACCCAGGCCGCACCGGGGATGTCGTCGAGCCAGGCAAGGTCGGCTCGGCGTAGGTCGTGCTTCCTGCCGCCCACGAGGCCCGCGTCGCGCAAGCTGGCGTCGCGTGCGAGCGCCACGACGCGCCCGCAATCGTCGGGCGAAAGGGCATCGGGCAGCGAGAGGATGGGGATCATCGACGGCCTCGGGTCGGTCTCGGAACGCGAAAGGCCCCGCCTTTCGGACGGGGCCAGTTCAATCGGGCCAGGTCTTTTCCGACCGCCGAAGATCAGGCCGCGGCCTGGGCCTTGGCAATCTCTTTCTTGATCTTCTGGGCGGTCAGCGACAGCTCATCCACCTTGGCTTTCGCAAGGAAGGCGTCAAGCCCGCCACGATGATCCACCGAGCGAAGCGCCGCCGCCGAAATACGCAGCTTGAACGACTGGCCGAGCACGTCCGAGATCAGCGTGACTTCGTTCAGGTTCGGCAGAAAACGACGCCGGGTCTTGTTGTTGGCATGGCTGACCTTGTTGCCGGACATGGGGCCTTTACCGCTGAGTTCGCAGACACGCGACATGGTGCTTTCCTTCGTCGTAAAACATGAGAGGGCACCGCCAGAGGCATGCCGCCCGAATTCCATCGTGGGCGTTTAGGGGCAAAGGCGGGCGGCGTCAAGCGACTAACCGGGGTTTTTGATCGGCGGGCGGGAGTGTCGGTGCAGCCTTGCCGCCCCGAAACCAGCCGGACAAATGCCGGCCCGGCGCGGCATATCAGGCCAGCATGTCCTTGATCCGGGGGCCTACGGCGCCGAAATCCATCTGACCCGTATACTTGCCCTTCAGCACAGCCATGACCTTGCCCATGTCCCGGATGCTGGTGGCGCCCGACTCGGCGATCGCTGACGCGATCGCGGCTGTCACTTCCGACGCCTCAAGCTGGCGCGGCAGGAATTCTTCGATCACCTTGATTTCGGCAAGTTCCTTCTCGGCCAGTTCCAGCCGCGCGCCCTCTTCATAGGCCCGCGCACTTTCCTGCCGCTGCTTCACCATCTTGCCGAGGATGCCCAGGATCTCGGCGTCGGACACGCCCTGATCCTGACCGTCGCCGCGCATGGCGATGTCGCGGTCCTTGATCGCGGCGTTGATCAGCCGCAGCGTCGAAAGGCGCGCCGCCTCTTTCGCCCGCATGGCATCCTTCATGGCGGCCTGAAGCCGGTCACGCATCATCATCGGTTCCCATCCCCATGGCTGTCCGAAACACGGACAATACATGCAGCGGAAGCGGGCTGCAACAAGCCCCCCTGCGCCAAGGTATTGTCCTGAAAGGAAAAGACATTTCCCGTGTGGCCTTGACCCGGCATCCGCACCCCCGTAAGTATCGCCCGTTTATCCGCATCAGGGGAGTCGCGCCATGCCCGCCACCAGCCAGCCGCATGTCCCCCGCCCCACGGCCTGTCTCGCGCTTGCGGACGGGACGGTGTTCTACGGCCAGGGCTTCGGTGCCACAGGCGAGACGGTGGCGGAACTGGTCTTCAACACCGCGATGACCGGCTATCAGGAGATCATGACGGACCCGTCCTATGCCGGGCAGGTCGTGACCTTCACCTTCCCGCATATCGGCAATGTCGGCGTTACGGCCGAGGATGACGAATCCGCCGATCCGGTTGCCGCAGGGCTGATCGTGAAATGGGATCCACCGAACCGTCGAACTGGCGTTCGACCGGCCATCTGGTGGACTGGCTGACCTCGAAGCGCCGCATCGGCATGGGGGGCGTCGATACCCGCCGGCTGACCCGTGCGATCCGCCAGCAGGGGGCACCCCATGTGGCACTTGCCCACGATCCCGAGGGCAAGTTCGATATCGCGGCGCTGGTCGCCAGGGCCCGCGCCTGGCGCGGCCTCGTGGGGCTTGACCTTGCCCGCGACGTGACCTGCGCGCAGAGTTACCGTTGGAACGAGATGCGCTGGGCCTGGCCGCAGGGCTACCAGACGCGGCAGGGGCCGGGCCTGCGCGTCGTCGCCATCGACTATGGAGCCAAGCGGAACATCCTGCGCTGCCTCGCCTCGTCGGGCTGCGAGGTCACGGTTTTGCCCGCCACGGCGACTGCCGAAGATGTGCTGGCGCTCAATCCCGAGGGCGTGTTCCTGTCGAACGGTCCCGGCGATCCGGCGGCGACCGGCACCTATGCTGTCCCGATGATCCGGGGCGTGCTGGAGCGCGATCTGCCGCTGTTCGGCATCTGCCTTGGCCATCAGATGCTGGCGCTGGCGCTGGGGGCCAGCACCGTGAAGATGAACCACGGCCATCACGGGGCGAACCATCCGGTGAAGGACGTCGAAACCGGGAAGGTGGAGATCACGTCGATGAACCACGGCTTCACCGTGGACAGCCAGACCCTGCCGCACGGTGTCATCGAAACCCATGTCAGCCTGTTCGACGGATCGAACTGCGGCATCCGTCTGGCGGATCGCCCGGTCTTCTCGGTCCAGTATCACCCCGAGGCCAGCCCCGGACCGCAGGACAGCTACTATCTGTTCGACCGCTTCGCCGACGCCATGAAGGCACGCCGCGCCGCCTGACGGCGTGGCTGGGCCGCTGCGCGGCGATGGCCAAGCAAAGCCATACAGCCGCAGGCGTTAACCCCCTGTTAATCATGACCAAAGAAAGGTGATGCCTCGGGAGGCATTGCCATGACCGTCCATAGCCCTTCGCCGGAGTTGCGTGTGCGTCCCGCCCAGCAGGTCGAGGCAAGACGGGGCCGAGAACCACCGCACGCCAAAGGCCCGCATCTCGTCCCGGTTCTGTCGGGCAGCGGCATCGCTTCGCCCCCTCTCCGCCTCGCCATGCCGACCGTCGAAGGATCGGCCCGTGCAGAGACGGCCGGTCCGCTGCTGGCACGCAGCTTTGTCGCCCATGGACCGACGATCGAGGCGCAGGGCCTGTCCCGCGGGCTGGCTTTCATCGAGCCGTTGACGGATGCGCCCGACGTCCTGCTCATCGACAGGCTTGGCGCAGGGCGGTGCTTGCGCGATGGGCTGCTCCCCTGGCGAAGCTTTGGCGGCGAAACCATAATCCTTGCCGCCACACCTTCCGCCACGATCCGCCACAAGGCCGCGATGACCGCGCTTTTCGGCCCCGTGCGTTTCGCCCTTTGTCCCCACACGTCGATAGACGCCAGCCTGGCCCGCCTGCGGGGGCGGGAGATGCGCCGCGCCGCCGAAACGCGCACCGCGCCGCAGGACAGCTGCCGCACCCTGCCCACCCGGCTGACCCTCCGCCCCGTCCTGCTGACTGCCCTTGCCCTCGCTGCGCTGTCCGCCTCGTTTCCGTTCGGGTTGCAAGGCGCGCTCACGCTGCTCGGCCTGATCGCCATGCTCGGCGGCGTCATGCTGAAGCTCGCAGCGCTCCTCGCGGTGCTGAGCAAGACGCCGCCTGCCCCGGTGCGGCCTGCCTCCGTCGCGCGCCTGCCCACCGTCTCGATCATGGTGGCGCTGCTGCGCGAGGCGGACATCGCCCCACGCCTTGTCCGTCGCCTCGGGCGGCTCGACTACCCGCGCGATCTGCTGGACGTGCTGCTGGTGGTGGAGGAGAGCGATACGCTGACCCGCGCGGCGCTTGATGCCAGCGACCTGCCCGGCTGGATGCGGATCATCACGGTCCCCGACGGCGCGTTGCGCACCAAGCCGCGCGCATTGAACTATGCGCTCGATTTCTGTCGGGGCAGCCTGATCGGCATCTACGATGCCGAGGATGCGCCCGATCCGGCGCAGATCCGCAGCGTGGTGGAGCATTTTCACCAGCGCAGCGCCCGCGTCGCCTGCCTGCAAGGCGTGCTCGATTTCTACAATCCAAAGACCAATTGGATCGCCCGCTGTTTCGCGCTGGAATACGCCACCTGGTTCCGCGTGATGTTGCCCGGCCTGCAGCGCCTTGGCCTCCCGATCCCGCTCGGCGGCACCACGCTGTTCTTCCGCCGCGCAGCTCTGGAAGCCCTTGGCGGATGGGATGCACACAACGTCACCGAGGATGCCGATCTGGGCATCCGCCTGTACCGGCGCGGCTACCGGACCGAGGTGATCACCACCGTCACGCGGGAAGAGGCGAATTGCCACGCCATGCCATGGGTCCGCCAGCGCTCGCGCTGGATCAAGGGCTACATGATGACCTGGCGCGTCCACATGCGCGATCCGCGCGCGCTGTGGCGTGACCTCGGCCCGCGCGGGTTCGCGGGGTTTCAGGTGCTGATCCTCGGCAGCCTGCTCCATGCGCTGCTGGCGCCGGTTCTGCTCAGTTTCTGGCTGATGATCGTCGGCCTGCCCCATCCGATCGGAGACGCACTGCCGCAACAGGCGTTCCTGTGGCTGTTCGGGCTGTTCCTGTTCAGCGAGGCAATCAGCCTGACGGCGGGATACATCGGTCTGAAACGGTCGGGCCAGCCGATCCATCCGGTCTGGCTGCTTGCGCTGCACCTCTATCACCCGCTTGCCTCGCTCGCCGCCTGGAAGGCGCTCTACGAGGTGCTGAGGAGACCGTTCTTCTGGGACAAGACCCGCCATGGCCGCCACGACACGGTCAGCGGAGCCTGAGTTCCCCGGCATCCACCCGCAGCCGCGTCTCGAATGCCTTGGAGATATGCGTCCGCAACGCCTTGTAGGCCGCATCCCCGTCGCGCGCGGCAATCGCCGCCACGATCGCGTCATGTTCGGCCAGTGCCACCTCGTCCCGCCCTTCCGCGGCAAAACTCGTCGTCGCCATCAGCGCCATCGACCGATGCACGAGGTCGAGCTGCTGGATCAGAAAGCGGTTGTGCGAGGCCAGGTGGATCTGCCGGTGGAAACGCTTGTTGGCCCGCGACAGCGCCCGGGGATCGCCCCCCAGGAGGCGTTTGTCATCGGCCACCATCCCCTGAAGCACCCGGATCTCCTCATCCGACGCGTGGCGCGCCGCCAGCCGGGCGGCCAGCCCTTCCAGCTCCGTCCGCACGACGTAAAGCTCCGACAACTGGTTGTGATCCAGCGAGGCCACGATCAGGCTGCGCCCGTCGCGCGTCAGCATCGACTGCGTCTCCAGCCGCTGCAACGCCTCGCGCACCGGCGTGCGCGACACGCCCAGCCGCTCTGCCAGCTCCGATTCCACCAGCCGGTCGCCCGGCTTGTAGACGCCTGCGTCGATCGCCTCGAGGATCAGCGTATAGGCGTCCTTCTGCGCGGGCTTCTGGTCTTTCATGTCATCGCTCCGTCATGTGACGTGAGATAGGCACGCCCTCGCCCGTCGATCAACCCGATTGATCCCGGCCCCGCCAGCGGATAGGGCTGCCGCATGATCGCGCAGCACTTCCGCCATGTCGAAACCTGGGTCTTCGATCTGGACAACACGCTTTACCCGCCCTCGGCCCGCCTTTTCGACCAGATCGAGGTGCGGATGACGGCCTGGGTCATGCAGGCCCTGAACGTCTCGCAGCCCGAGGCCAACCGACTGCGCCGGCACTACTGGGAAACCCACGGGACCACCCTCGCAGGGCTGATGCGCGAGCATTCGATCGACCCTGGCCCCTACCTGACCGATGTGCATGACATCTCGTTCGATGCCCTCACCCCCGATCCCGCACTCGCGCGCCGCATCAAGGCGCTGCCGGGGCGCCGGATCGTCTACACCAACGGCTGCGCGCCCTATGCCGAGCGCGTGCTGGCCGCACGCGGCCTGAGCGGCCTGTTCGATGCGGTCTATGGCGTGGAACACGCGGCGTTTCACCCCAAGCCCGACCAGCTTGCCTTCGAGACCGTGTTCGCGCGCGACGGCCTCACGCCCACCCGCGCCGCGATGTTCGAGGATGACGCCCGCAACCTCGCCGTTCCCCACGCCATGGGTCTGCGCACCGTCCACATCGCACCCGAACCGCTGGCGGCCCCCCATATCCACCATCACGCCACCGACCTGTCGGAGTTCCTCGCCCGGCTCGCCTAGGGAATGCTGCGCTGCGGCATATTGCGCGCTTGCCCCGGCGAAGCGAAGCGCTATCTCCGCCCGGAACGATCCGGAGAGCTCCGATGCCCCGTGCCCTGCCCGCGCCCCGCCACCACGCAATTCCCGTCCTCGGCTGGATCGCCCGGGATATCGCACGCGACCCCGACAGCATCTGGTACGCCCTCGTCATCCTGCTGACGCTCGTGATCCTCGCGGTCAAGACCTGGGGCCTCGTTGCCCTCTCCCTGACTGCGGTGGCGATGGTGCCGGTGATGTTCGTCATCCTGATCTGCATCACCCTGGGCTGACGCAAGGGGCGTTTTGTCGCTTGGCCCCGGCCGCCGTCGCAGCCTATCTGTGGCAGGAAGGGGAAACTGCGCGATGACACGCCTCACCACCGATATCCTGATCTCCGGCGGCGGCGTCGCGGGCCTTGCCGCCGCCGCCGCCTTCGGCTCGGCAGGCTTCCGCGTGATCTGCGTCGATCCCGCCCCACCGGTCACGGATCGCGACGCGGACGGTGCCGACCTGCGCACCACCGCCTTCCTGCAGCCCTCGATCGCCGTGCTGCAGGCCGCGGGGCTGTGGCAGCGGCTGGCGCCGCACGCCGCCCCGTTGCAGATCATGCGCATCATCGACGCAGGCGGACCCGCGCCAGAGCCGCGCATCATCAAGGATTTCGACGCCGCCGACATTTCCGACCAGCCCTTCGGTTGGAACCTGCCGAACTGGCTGCTGCGGCGCGAGATGGTCGCGCGCCTTGCCGAGCTGCCAAATGTCGATTTCCGTCCGGGTCTTGCCACCTCGCACCTGCTGACCCGCGACCGCGAGGCGCTCGTCACCCTTTCCGACGGCACCCGCGTCTCGGCCCGCCTCGTGATCGCTGCCGACGGGCGCAATTCCACCATCCGCCAGGCGCTCGGCATCCCGGTGAAGACCACGCGCTACGGACAGAAGGCGCTCGCCTTCGCCGTGACCCACCCTGAACCGCACCGCAACGTCTCGACCGAAATCCATCGCTCCGGCGGCCCCTTCACCCTCGTCCCCCTGCCCGACCGCGACGGTCTGCCCTCTTCCGCAATCGTCTGGATGGAAACCGGGCCCGAGGCGTTGCGCCTCGCGGCCCTGCCCGTGCCCGAGTTCGAGGCGTCCATGACCGCCCGCTCCTGCGGGATTCTCGGCCCGCTGAAACTGACCAGCCGCCGCATGGTCTGGCCGATCATCAGCCAGGTGGCCGAGCGGATGGCGGGCGAACGGACCGCACTGATGGCCGAAGCTGCCCATGTGATGCCGCCCATCGGGGCGCAGGGGCTGAACATGAGCCTCGCCGACCTGAAGGTACTGCTCGACCTTGCCCGGGCCGATCCCGACCATATCGGAGACCCTGCGATGCTCGACGCCTACCACCGCAAGCGCCATTGGGAGGTGCAGGCGCGCATCGCCGGCATCGACGCCCTGAACCGCGCCTCGATGCTGGCCGACCCCGCCTGGCGCGACCTGCGCGCCACTGCCCTGAACGCACTCTATTCCGTAGCGCCGGTGCGCAAGACGCTGATGAAGGCGGGGCTGGGCGTCAGGTAAGGCAAACCGACGGCAGGCTGCGTGGTTGCCCGCGCCGCCCAGCCGTATCCCTTACAACACCCGGTCGACCACGGCCTGCAACCGCCCCAGCGTCCCTGGCACGTCGTAAAGCTTGTCCAACCCGAACAGGCCGATGCGGAACGTCCGGAATTCCGCCCCCTCGCCCACCTGCAACGGCACGCCCGCCGCGATCTGCATGCCCTGTGCCGCGAATTTCCTGCCGTTCTGGACATCCGGATCGTCGGTATAGCTCACCACCACCCCCGGGGCGGCGAATCCTTCCGCCGCAACGCTCGCCACCTGCTTCGCGGCCAGCATCCCGCGGACCCCGTCACCCAGTTTCCACTGCGCTTCCTTCAGGCGACCGAAGCCATAGCCCTTCGTCTCCAGCATCGTGTCACGGAAGACCGTCAGCGCATCGGTGGGCATGGTCGCATGATAGGCATGTCCGCCCGCCTCATAGGCCGCCATGATCGCGCGCCACTTCTTCAGGTCCAGCGCGAAGGAGTTCGACGTCGTCTCGGCCAGCAGCGCCTCCGCCCGCTCCGACAGCATCACCAGCCCCGCGGCCGGCGAGGCCGACCACCCCTTCTGCGGGGCCGAGATCAGCACGTCCACGCCCGTGGCCGCCATGTCCACCCAGACACAGCCCGAGGCGATGCAGTCCAGCACCAGAATCGCGCCCACTTCATGCGCCGCAGCCGCCACCGTCGTCACATAACTGTCCGGCAGGATGATCCCCGCGCTCGTCTCCACATGCGGGGCAAAGACCACATCGGGGCGCATCTCGCGGATAGCCGCCACAACCTCCTCCACCGGCGGCGGTGCATAGCCCGTCCGCCCGCCCGCGCTGCGCGCCATCACCACCCGGGTCTCGGCGGCGAACCCGCCCATCTCGAGAATCTGCGTCCAGCGGTACGAGAACCACCCGTTCCGCACGATCAGCGCGCGCTTGCCTGTCGCGAACTGCCGGGCCACCGCTTCCATGCCGTAGGTGCCGCCCCCCGGCACGACCGCCACGGCATGGGCCGCATAGACCTCCTTCAGCAGGGCCGAAATGTCCCGCATCACCTGCTGGAACTTCCCCGACATGTGGTTCAGCGACCGGTCGGTGAACACCACCGAGAATTCCTGCAACCCGTCCGGGTCGACATCAGGCAGCAGCGCGGGCATCGAAAACCTCCTCGGACCATCCTCTCCCTCAATATCGTCCCGTCCCGTGCCGAGGCCAGAACATTCTCGTGCCTTCATCTTGGCAGAAATATCCCGGGGGTCCGGGGGCTGGCCCCCGGTCCGCCCTCAGCAGGCTCACCCCTAGCCGATCGGACCGGGTCGCCGCTCCTCGCTCAGAAGCACGTTCGCCTCCACCTGTCCTACCCCGGGCAGCGTCATGATCCGCCGCCGCAGCACGCGCTCGAAATCCGCGATGTCGCGGGCCACCACCCGCAGGCGATAGTCGAACAGGCCCAGCACGTGCTGCACCACCTGCACTTCCGGGATCGCCGTCACCGCCCGCTCGAAATCCTCCAGGCTCACCCGCCCCCGCGTGGCCAGCTTCACCCCCAGGAAAACCGTCACGCCAAAGCCAAGCGCCGCCCGGTCCACGTCGATCCGGCGCCCCGCCAGGATCCCCGCCTCCTCCAACCGCCGCACCCGGCGCCAGGCGGCGGGCTGGCTCAGTCCGAAGCGGCGGCCCAGCGCGACCGCACTTGCCGTCGCATCCACCACCAGCGCCCGCAGCAGGGCGCGGTCGATGTCGTCAAGGTCGATCACAGCGGCAACCCCCCCTCGTCCTTGATCGTCGCCACCAGCATCAGCGCCTCCACCTCTGCGATATGCGGCAGCATCAGGATGCGGCGCCGATAGACCTCCTGGTATTGCGCCATGTCCCGCGCGATGACGGTCAGGCGCACGTCCACCCGGCCCAGAAACGTCTCGATCGTCACCACCTCCGGCACGTCGCGCGCCCCCGCCAGGAACTCGTCGAAGGCCCGCGGGTCGGTCTTGTCGAGTGTGAAGCGCAACGACACCTCGACCTCATAGCCCAGCTTGCGCCAGTCGATCACCGCCCCCCGCGCCCCGATGACGCCCGAGGTTTCCAGCCGTTCCAGCCGCCGCCAGCAGGTCGCGGTCGTGACTCCGGCGCGTTCCGCCAGTTCCGCAGTGCCGAGGCCCGGATCGGCGAGCAGATGGCGCAGGATGCGCCGGTCGGTATCGTCAAGCATGAATCATCCGCATATTGTCTCAAGCGCGCATGATCCTTCGCAGAAACCCGGGAAATCGTCAAACTTTGCACGGCACCTCGCCCGGCGCTCTGTAGGGTGCGCACCAGATCATCACCGCAAAGGGGAACGCCATGCGCGTCTATTACGATCGTGACTGCGACATCAACCTGATCAAGGACAAGAAGGTCGCCATCCTCGGCTACGGCAGTCAGGGCCACGCCCATGCCCTCAACCTGCGCGATTCGGGCGCCAAGAACCTCGTCGTGGCGCTCCGCCCCGGCTCGCCCAGCGCGAAGAAGGCCGAGGCCGAAGGCCTCAAGGTCATGGACATCGCCGAGGCCGCCAAGTGGTGCGACCTGATCATGTTCACCATGCCCGACGAGCTGCAGGCCGCGACCTACAGGCAATACGTCCATGACAACCTGCGCGACGGCTCCGCCATCGCCTTCGCCCATGGCCTGAACGTCCATTTCGGCCTGATCGAACCCAAACCCGGCATCGACGTCATCATGATGGCGCCCAAGGGCCCGGGCCACACCGTGCGCGGCGAATACGTCAAGGGCGGCGGCGTGCCGTGCCTCGTCGCGGTCCACAACGACGCGACGGGCAAGGCGCTGGAGATCGGGCTGTCCTACTGCTCGGCCATCGGCGGCGGCCGCTCGGGAATCATCGAGACCAACTTCCGCCAGGAATGCGAAACCGACCTCTTCGGCGAGCAGGCCGTGCTCTGCGGCGGCCTCGTGGAACTCATCCGCATGGGCTTCGAGACGCTGGTCGAGGCGGGCTATGAGCCCGAGATGGCCTATTTCGAGTGCCTGCACGAGGTGAAGCTGATCGTCGACCTGATCTACGAAGGCGGCATCGCCAACATGAACTACTCGATCTCGAACACCGCCGAATACGGCGAGTATGTCTCCGGCCCCCGCATCCTGCCCTATGACGAGACCAAGGCGCGGATGAAGGCGGTCCTGAAAGACATCCAGACCGGCAAGTTCGTGCGCGACTTCATGCAGGAAAACGCCGTCGGCCAGCCGATGTTCAAGGCGACCCGCCGCATCAACGACGAGCACCAGATCGAGAAAGTCGGCGAAAAGCTGCGCGCCATGATGCCCTGGATCTCCAAGGGCAAGATGGTCGACCGGTCGCGGAACTGATACCACGACGGTCGGCACGAGGCTCTTGCCCGCTCGTGCCGACCGTGCGATTCGTAAACAGATACAGTCGGGGGACGGACATATGAGAACGAAAGCTTTTCTGATCGGTGCACTGCTCGCATCCGGCACGCTGGTGTCGGGATGCGTCGACAACAAGACCGCCAACGTGGCGACCGGGGCCGTCATCGGCGGCGTGGTCGGGAACCAGTTCGGCAACGGCACGGGAAAGACCGTGGCGACCGTGGCAGGGGCTGCGGCGGGCGCCTCGATCGCCGCCAACCGCACGCCCTGACGCGGTGCCAAGCGTCTGGGCGCCGACGCCGCATTCTGTAGCGGCGTCGGAACCACTGCGGCCAGCCCCTGACCATCGGTCGGCGCGCTCGATCGCCGCTCAGACATGAAACCGCAGTTCAAATACGGGACCGAGGCGCGCGCCTTGGTATTCCGACCTGCCAGTCCTGCCTCGGTCGGTCACCGGCGAAGGCGGCAACGGTATCGGTAACACGCCCGCGCGGATCGACAAGATCCGCCTCTCCAACCACCGTGAATGGCCGCTTCGCTGAGCGAAATTTGCGCCGCAGCATCGCGGAGCGATCTTCCCGTCACGCCAGCAGGCCAGGCAGATCCATTTGGGATTCAAGCAGGCCCGGCGAAGCGGAACTGACCCGCTCCCGCAACGGCTCGGGGGGCCGCCTTGCGCCGGCGACGGCCCTCCCGATTTCATCTTGGCGGAAGTATCCCGGGGGTGAGCCCCGGACCCGGTCCGGGGCGAGGGGGCTGGCCCCCTTTTCTTTTTGCCCGCGCCGCGCAACTGTGCTCCGATCAGGGGGAGGCAGATCAATGGCAGACCGGCTTGCAGGCAAGACCGCAATCATCTCGGGCGGCGCGACAGGCATGGGAGGTGCCGCCTCGACCCTCTTCGCGGCCGAAGGCGCCAAGGTGGCGATCATCGACCTGCACATCGTGGCCGCCGACGAAACCGCGCACCGGATCGAGGCGGCGGGCGGCACTGCAATCGCTCTCAAGGCCGACGTGTCGAAAGCCGACGAGGTGGCAGCCGCTGTCGAGGCCGCCACCCGCGCCCTTGGCCCTGCCAACGTGCTCTTCAACCACGCCGGCACCATCGTCATCAAACCCTTCCTCGACACCACCGAGGAAGACTGGGACTGGCTCCACGCCGTCAACGTCAAGTCGATGTTCCTGATGACGAAAGCCGTGCTGTCCGGGGATGCTTGCACAGGGCGGCGGATCGATCGTCTGCACCTCGTCGATCAGCGCGGTCGCGGGCACGCCGATGGAGGTGCTCTATGACACCACCAAGGGTGCGGTGCACATGTTCGCCCGCGCCATCGCGGTGGAATTCCGCGACCGGGGCATCCGCTGCAACGCCGTCTGCCCCGGCTTCATCGAAACCCCGCACGGCCTGCGCGAGGTGCGCGATCTTCAGGCCCTCGGTGTCGACGTGTCCGAAGCCGCCATGGCCGCCGCGCAGGGCCGGATCGGCAGACCCGAAGAGGTCGCGCAGGCGGCGCTGTTCCTCGCCTCGGATGAGGCCAGCTTCGTGAACGGCACGCACCTGTTCGTGGACAATGCCTTCACGGCGATCTGACGGGGCGAAGAGGTTACTCCAGCACCGGCGCGATGCGCGAGTTCTGCCGGGCGTTCGGGTCAACGGGGCGCAGGAATCCAACCCCGCCGAACGGGCCGTCGGTGGCGAGTGTCGAGGGCGGGATGCTCGGGTCATGCTGGCGCGCGACAATGGCAAGCTTTCCCGCCGCCGCAAGCAGTGCCACGGCACCCAGCGTGATGAGCGACAGAAGCGGGACAATCCAGGTGAAATCCATCGGAACCTCCTTTGCGGTTGCACCTCGACAATGCACAGCCCGCGTCACAGGTTCCCGAACCACGCCTTCCCGATGGAATTCCACGCCGCCCGAGGCGACCCGCGCCCCGGTGCAGGCCGGGCCCGCGCTTCACGGACACTACGCCTGTCGCGCCGTGCCCTGTCCGGAACTGCACCCGCGGGATCAGCCCGAAACCGGTCAGCAGGCCCCCGACCATTCCGCCGGATCAGGCCCGACCACAGGCGTCTCGCACGGATGCGCCCTTGTCACGCCGCCCCGCTTCGCGCCGCCCCTGTCACACCGCCTGCCTGACCGCGGCCACGATCCCGTCCACCACCTCGACCAGCATCGCCTCGTCCTCGCATTCCGCCATCACCCGGATCAGCGGCTCGGTCCCCGATTTGCGGATCAGCAGTCGCCCCCGCCCGTTCAACCGCGCCTCGGCCCCCGCGATGGCGGCCTGCACCGCCGCCGCGTTCAACGGCTCCTGTCCCGCAGCGTAGCGGACGTTCTGCAGCATCTGTGGCACCGTCTCGAAGCTCTGCACCAGCGCGCTCGCGGGTTGCCCGGTCCGCGCCATCTCGGCCAGGAACTGCAGCCCTGCGATCAGCCCGTCCCCGGTCGTCGCGTAGTCGGTCATCACGATATGCCCCGACTGTTCGCCCCCCAGGTTCCAACCGCCCTTCCGCATCGCCTCGACAACGTAGCGGTCGCCCACCGGCGCGCGCTCCAGCCGCAGGCCGCGGCCGGTCAGGAACCGCTCCAGCCCCAGGTTCGACATCACGCTGGCGACCAGCGTGCCGCCGTTCAGCCGCCCCTCCTCGGCCCAGCGTGCGGCGAACAGCGCCATGATCTGATCGCCGTCGGCCACGCGGCCCGTTTCGTCCAGGATCATCACCCGGTCCGCATCGCCGTCCAGGCAGATACCCACCTGCGCGCCATGCGCCACCACCGCCTCGGCCGCCGTGGTGACATGGGTGGAGCCGACCCGGTCGTTGATGTTGTGACCGTTCGGGCTGGTGCCCACCGGGATCACCTCGGCCCCCAGTTCCCACAGCGCCTCGGGCGCCGCGCGATAGGCGGCACCGTTCGCGCAATCGATCACCACCTTCAGCCCGTCCAGCGTATAGCCTTGCGGAAAGGTCGATTTCACCCGCTCCACGTAGCGCGCCCGCCCGTCGTCGATCCGCTTGGCGCGCCCGATCCGGTCTGGCGGCGCCAGTGCCATCTCGCCGTCGAGCAGCGCCTCGATCGCCGCCTCCGCCTCGTCCGACAGCTTGAACCCGTCCGGCCCGAAGAACTTGATCCCGTTGTCCGCCGCAGGGTTGTGGCTGGCCGAGATCATCACGCCCAGATCCGCCCGCATCGACCGGGTCAGGAACCCCACCGCAGGCGTCGGCACCGGGCCGAGCAGCAGCACGTTCATCCCCGTACTCGTCAGACCCGCCGTCAGCGCGTTTTCCAGCATGTAGCCCGACAGCCGGGTGTCCTTGCCGATCACCACCCGGTGCGCACCCTTGCCGCCGCCGGTCTGGAAGTAACGCCCCACCGCAGCGCCCAGCCGCAGCGCCAGTTCCGCCGTCATCGGATAGGTGTTGGCCGTGCCACGCACCCCGTCGGTTCCGAAAAGTGTCCTGCTCATGCCCCGTCTCCCAGCGTTATCGCCTGCCACAGGGCAAGCGCCTGCCGTGTATCCTTCACATCGTGGACCCGCAGAACCTGAACCCCCTGCGCCACCCCCGTCAAGGCCACCGAGAGCGACCCTGCTACGCGCAGGTCCGCCTGCACCTCTCCGCTTACCGTCCCGATGAAGCGCTTGCGCGAGGCGCCCAGCAGGATCGGGCAGCCGAGGCCGTGGAACAGCGACAGGCCGCGCAGCAGCGCCAGGTTATGCGCCACCGTCTTGCCAAAGCCGATGCCCGGATCGACCACGATCCGGTCGCGCGCAATCCCTGCAGCCTCGGCAAAGGCAATCCGCTCGGCCAGGACGTCATACACGTCCAGCAGGACATCGCCATAGACCGGGTCGTCCTGCATCGTCGCGGGTGTGCCCTTCGCGTGCATCAGCACCACGGGCACGCCCGCATGCGCCACCACCCCGGCCAATTTCGGGTCGTACCCCAATGCCGCCACGTCGTTGACAATTCCTGCTCCGGCTGCCAGCGCCGCCTCGGCCACCGCCGCCTTGCGCGTGTCGATCGACAGCGGCACACCGGCCCCGGCCAGCGCCGCAATCACCGGCGCGGTGCGCGCAACCTCGTCCGCCACCGCCACTTCCGCGGCGCCGGGCCGCGTGCTTTCGCCGCCGATGTCGAGAATGGCAGCCCCCGCCCCGACCATCGCGCGCCCCTGTGCCAGCGCCGCCTCGGGCGCCAGAAACCGCCCGCCATCGGAAAAGCTGTCGGGTGTCACGTTCAGGATGCCCATGATCCGGGGCCGGTCCATCGCCAGCCCCGCCAGCGGCGCGCGCGGCGCGGTCAGGCGGGCGATCACCTCGGCAGGCATCTCCGTCACCGGCACGACCCGGCCCGCCCGGCCCCGTTCCAGCCGTTCGGCATGGGTGAACCAGCACCATCCGCCCGCGAGCGGCAAGGCACCCGCAGGCCGCGCGGCGCCTGTCATCGCAAGAGGGCGGTAGTAGATCATGGTCCGCCTGACTGCCCTGCCCCGGTGCCGCTGGCAAGTGCTTCTCTCAGCCGCGCTCCACCGGAACGCGGCTTCCCGCCGGGACCGAAACATCTCCGTGAATCACCAGCTTGACGGCGGCAAGGCTCTCGGCCAGCCACAGGGCCAAGGCCACGGGATCGCTGCCCTTCGGGCCATCGACCGCATCGAGCACGAGCTTCGAAGGCGCCCAGACGACCATGCGGCCGTTCTTCATCGCCCAGTCGATCTCGGTCCGCGTCGCCACCACCACGCAGCGCGGATCGCGCGCGGCCAGCACCCAGGCGTTCTGCTCGATGGCCAGCAAATCCACGCGCCGCTGCGTGGGCCGGTGTCCCGTCACCGGTCGCGCGAGGTCCGGCAGGCCCACCGTCAGGATCACCGGAGCCCCCTGCGCCAGCACCGCATCGAGGCGCGCCGACAGGTCCACCGACGCGATCGCCGGATTGTCGAAGAACACCACCACCGGATGCAGCGCCTCGTCCGAAACACCGCGCAGCGGCACCTCGGCGCGCGAACGGACGATCTCCACCCCCAGCGCGCCCGGTCCCCGGTCCAGCTTCTCGATCCGGACGAAGGCGCGCATGGCCTGCGGTTCGGCGAGAATCCGTTCCGCGATCCGCTCGGCCAGCGTCTCGAGCAGGTTCAGACGCTCGCTGGCCAGTTCCGCCGCGATCGCTTCGGTGATCCGGTCGTAGGACAGGATGCGGTCCACATCGTCCTGCACCGGCGCGGGATGGGGCCGAACTTCGACCACCACGTCGAAGCGGACGCGCTGGCGCGTTCCACGCTCCTGCTGGAAGGCCCCGATCTCGACCTCCACCACATGGTCGCGCAGGGAAATCCGGTCGCGCGGGTCGGCACCGGCGCTGGCTTCGGCCCGCTCCTCGGGGTGGGCGAAGGCAAGGCTGATATCACTGGTCATGGACACTCCGGAGCCGAGATGCGTCCAGTCTAGGCGCGGACGCGCGCAGGCCTTAGCCCACGCGCGGCACGGCGCGCAAGAGCGGCGACATCAGCCGCCGCTGGCAATCCGATAGAACATGTGCTGGCCGATGGAGGCCGTGCGCGGCATCCGGTGCGACCATTTGGGCCGGACGTTGCGCGTATGGAAATGCGTGGCCCCGTCGGTCAGCGCCCGAGGGGCGCCATCCAGCATCACCCGCGCGATCTTTCCCGCCACGGCATAAGCATCCTGGTCGCGGATGCGGTCCTTGCGACCATCGCAGGTGAACGAGAACTGGCACCCGCCCGAGCCGCCCTGGTGCACCACCCGACAGACCGTGCGCGGGTAAAGGGGTGAGGAGACCCGGTTCAGGATCACCTCAGCCACCGCGAACTGGCCCTTGATGCTTTCGCCGCGTGCCTCGAAATAGATCGCCTGGGCCAGGCATTCCCACTCGGCGTCCCCGGTGGCGTGTGGCTGGGCATCGACCCAGGCGTGGTCGTAGCGCGGCACCGGCGGGGCCGGACCCGGGTCCGGTCCGCGCAGCACGCTCCGCATCACGCCCAACTGTTCGGGGGTGATCACGTCACGAGACGGCGCGGGGGCGACAGAGGTGTCTTCGTAAGGCGAATAGCCGGCGAGAATGGGCGTCGGAAAGCCGCGCGAAGCATCAGCAAGAGCGGTTCCGGCCAGTATGCAAAGCCCGATCATCCCCCCGGCAGCGAGGGTTAGAAGGCGCATGATGTAGGTATCCCGGTACTGTTTCCGTCGTGCCGCCCGTGACCGGATATCCCCACCCGTGGACGACAGCCTGTGGACTTATCTTATGAAAACCTGTGGGTAAATACAGGGTGGCACAATTGCAACAGCAATATCAATTACTTGCGCTAAGTTCCGCCGAGGTTACATGAAGTGCAAAACCCCCGGTTGCGGGGCATTTGCCCGGTGAACCCCAAAAAGCTCAGCTTTGGAGGGGGCTGTTGCGATCCTGCAACGCGAGATGTGCTGCCGCCAGACGCGCCTGCGGCACACGATAGGGCGAGCATGAGACATAATCGAACCCGGCCCGGCGGCAGAAGGCGACCAATTCGGGGTTGCCGCCGTGCTCTCCGCAGATCGACAAAGTCAAGTCCGACCGGGTCTTTCTTCCCCGCTCTGCCCCGATCAGAAGCAGTTCGCCCACGCCGTCGACATCAAGGGTCTGAAACGGGTCTTCCGGAAAAACGCCCTGCTGCACATAGGTGTTCATGAACTTGCCTGCGTCGTCGCGCGACAGGCCGTAGGTCATCTGCGTCAGGTCGTTGGTGCCGAAGGACAGGAAACTGGCATGTTGCGCGATCTCGCCCGCGCGCAGCGCCGCGCGCGGCGTTTCCACCATCACGCCAAGCTTGTAGTCGAAATCGGTCCCGCTCCGCGCCCGCACGGTCGCGGCCACGGCATCGACATGGGCCTTGACCAGTTCCACCTCGCGCCGGGCGGAAACCAGCGGGATCATGATCTCGGGCACCACGGGCGCGCCGCGCCGACCGACCTCGACCGTCGCCTCAAAGATCGCCTGCGCCTGCATCGCATAGATCTCGGGCAGCACGACCCCCAGCCGCACCCCCCGCATCCCCAGCATCGGATTGACCTCGGACAACGCCTCGGCCCGCCGGGTCACTTCCGACAGGGGAATGTCCAGCGCCTCGGCCAGTTCGCGCAAGCCTTCGCGCGAATGGGGCAGGAACTCGTGCAGGGGCGGGTCGAACAGGCGGATGCAGACGGGCAGACCCTGCATGATCTCGAACAACTGGATGAAATCCTCGCGCTGCATCGGCAGCAGCCGCGCCAGCGCCGCCGCACGATCCTTGGCCGTGTCGGCAAAGATCATCTCGCGCATCACCACCAGGCGGTCTTCCTCGAAGAACATGTGCTCGGTCCGGCACAGACCGATCCCCTGCGCCTCGAAGTTCCGGGCGGTCTGCGCGTCGGCGGGCGTATCGGCATTGGCCCGCACCCCGATGTCGCGCACGGCATCGGCCCAGCCAAGAAGCTTGCGGAAGGCATCGTCCAGCGCCGGGGCCAGCATTTCGGCCGCCCCCGCCAGCGCCTCGCCCGCCGTGCCGTCGATGGTGATGATATCGCCTTCGCGGAACACCCGGCCATCCGGGGCGACCAGTTTCCGCTCGCGCCCGTCCAGCCGCAGGTCGGAGGCCCCCACCACGCAGGGCAGGCCGATCCCGCGCGCGATCACCGCCGCATGGCTGGTCATGCCGCCGCGTTCCGTCAGCACCGCCACCGCCGAATGCATCCCCCGGATATCCTCGGGTGCCGTCTCGCGCCGCACCAGGATGCAGGGCTCGCCGCGTGCCGCACTCGCCTGCGCTGCATCCGACGAGAACACGATCCGGCCCGTCGCTGCCCCCGGCGAGGCCGCGATGCCCTTCACGAAACGGTCGCGCGGGGCGCGGGGATCGACCTGATGGTGCAGCAGTTCCGGCAGCGACCGCGGTTCGACCCGCAGGATCGCCTCGTCCCGCGTGATGATCCCGTCCTCGGCCATTGCCACCGCGATCCGAAGCCCGGCGCGCGACGACCGCTGCACCTTGACCGCGTCGAGTACCGCCAGACGGCCATCCTCTATGGTAAACTCCACCTGCATCTCTTCGCGCAGCTTGGCGCGGCATTTGACGCCGTAGCGCAGAAGTTCGGCAAAGACATCCGGCGCCACATCCTCCAGCGAGGGGCCGCGCTTGTCGCGCGTCAGGTAGATCGCCCCCGGTCGCGCCAGCGCATCGCGCCCCTGGCTCTGGCCCAGATACCGGCCCGTCACCTGCGGCTGGCCTGACACCGGATCGACGAACTGGATCACGCCCGAGCCGGAAATGCCCTGCCCGATCCCTTGCGCCATCGCCTGCACGACAAGGCCGAGGCCGCCATTTTCGGGCGCACCCTTGGCCTGCCGCAGCAGCCGGGCCGATGTCCCCTCCCACGCCCGCGCCATCGAGCGGAGCACTTCGGAGAGTTGCCGCGCCGGGTCTTCCGGAAACGGCTCCTCCATCTCGGCCTCGTAGGCGCGCAGCGCATCGCGGATCGCCTCGGCCGACGGGGCGGGCACGTCGAACATGTCGGGGTCCAGGCGGGCCACGTGGATCGCATAGCTCTGGATGAAACGCAGCCACAGCGTATCGGCGGCCTCGGCCCCGTGCGTCTGCTTGAGCCGCGCATGGCGCGCCGCGTTCATCCCGATGTTCAGCACCGTCGCAGGCCCGCCCCAATCCGGGTTCTCGGGGCTGGGGCGGACGGACACCAGCGGCGCCTCGCCGAAGAGCGCGAGAATTCCCTCGCAGTTCACGCTGCCCCCTGCCGCGATGCCCCGCACGGTGGCCGAGGGCAACGCGACCGTTTCCGGCACCGGCAACTCCAGCCGCACAAGGCGTTGCAGGCACTTCGCCCGCCAGCCATGCGTCACCGCCGCGATCCGGGCGGTCGGCGTGACTTCGGTGTAATCGAGGATCGGGTCGTGTTTCTGCACTGCGGCATTCCTTGTTCATGCGCAGCATGACCGTGAAATGCCCGTCGCGCAAGCGTCACGGGCGGAAGCGGGGGGCCGGTCGGCGGACACGGGGCCGGGCGGGCTTCGCGGAAACCGCGCAGCGGGGGGTTTCACACCCCCCGCACCCCCCGTGGGATATTTGTGAACAGAAGAATGAGGATCAGCCCTCGATCTTCGTCAGATCGGCCACCTGCCCGCAGATCGCGCGGATGCGGTGGAGAAGGTTCAGGCGGTTGCGGCGGATTACCTGCTTGTCGCTGTTCACCTGCACGGCGGTAAAGAAGGCGTCGACCGGCCCGCGAAGCTCCGCCATCGCGGCCATCGCCGTGGCGAAATCCTCTGCCGCCATGGCCGGGGTGATGACGGCTTCGGCCCGGTCGAGGGCGGCGAAGAGCGCGCGTTCCTCGTCGGTTTCCGCGAACTTCACGTCCGCGCCGTAGGAGTACTCGACGCCGTCCCTCGCCTCCGCCTGCGTCAGGATGTTGTTCGCGCGCTTGAAGCCGGCGAGAAGGTTCGCCCCGTCCTCGGTCTTCAGCACTGCCGACAGCGCCTCGGCCCGCTTGACCAGCAGGGTCAGGTCGTCATTGCCGGGCATGGCGAGACAGGCGTCGATCACGTCGTGCCGGATGCCCTGATCGCGCAGGTAGACCTTGAGGCGGTCGTGGAGGAAGGCGAGGAGGTCGGGCAAAGCAAGTGATCTGTAATTGCCCAAGGTATGGACCGACCGATCTCTGGATTGCGGTTTCCAGTTCGAAGCAAGCTTGTTCTCGTGGCCTTCATGCCAAGACATGGCTCGATTTACTGAAAGGTAGCTGACGCAGTGCCCGCGTCAAGCGAGCGCCCGCACGTCTCGATGAACACCGCTCATGCCAAGACGGAATTGGGAGCGATCCCTTGTCGACAATGAGCCTCGAGCCGAGCAAGGTGATGAGACATACTAGAGAAGCGAAGGAGTTCGAGTAACTCAACCCGCACCCCATTCCCCACCACCAACCGGATCACCCCCAACGCCGCCCGCCGCAGCGCAAACGGGTCCTTGCAACCCGTCGGCCTCTCGTCAATGAAATAGAACCCCGTCAGCGTGTCGATCTTGTCCGCCAGCGCCACGGCGACCGAGACGGGTTCGCTTGGCACGTCGTCCGAAGGCCCCAGCGGCGAGTAGTGGGCGCGTGCACGCCGCAGCCACCGCCTCGGGCAACCCTGCCGCCCGGGCGTAGTAGCCGCCCATCACGCCCTGCAATTCGGGGAACTCCCCCACCATCGCCGATTGCAGGTCGGCCTTCGCCACCCGCGCCGCTTCCGCCGCGAGGTCGGGCGAGGCGCCCACGAGAGGTGCGATCTCGCGCGCCAGCGCCTCGATCCGGGCGATGCGTTCCGCCTGCGAGCCGAGCTTGTTGTGGAAGGTCACATCGGCGAGCCCCGCCGCCATGCCCTCCATCCCCACGGTTTTCACCACCCGCAGGTCGTTCTCCCAGAAGAACTTGGCGTCGCTCAGCCGCGCCGACAGAACCTTCTGGTTTCCCGCAAGGATCGTGGCCCCGCCGTCTGCCGTCTCGCGGTTCGCCACGGTCACGAACGTCTCGATCCGTCCCGTCTTCGGGTTGCGCACCGAGAAGAACTTCTGATGCTCCTTCATCGAGGTCTGGAGCACCTCCGGCGGCAGGTCCAGGAACTCGGCTCCGATGGCGCCCCGTCAGCACCACGGGCCATTCCACCAGCCCCGCCACCTCGGCCAGCAGTGCCGCATCCGGCACCACCTCCAGCCCCTGCGCGAACACCGCCTGGGTGGCATCCTCCCAGATATGCGCCTCGCGCTCGGCGGCATCCAGCACCACGAAGGCGCGCTTCAGCTTCGCCCGGTAATCATCGAAAGACGTGACCGAAAACGCGCCCGGTGCCATGAAGCGGTGGCCGCGTGTGACGTTTCCCGCAACGATCCCGTCCACCTCCAGCGGCACCACACTCGCCCCGCCCTCGTCGCTCAGGATGCAGAGGATCGAATGCAAGGGCCGCACCCAGCGCAGCGACCCCGCCCCCCAGCGCATCGACTTCGGCCAGGGAAAGTCGCGGATCACCCGGTCCAGCACTTCGGCCAGAATCTCCGACGCCAGACGGCCCGGCTTCTCGACCACGGCGAAGAACACCTGGCCCTTCTTCTCGTCCCGCAGCTCAAGCTGGTCCCGCGTCAGGCCGGTGGAGCGCAGGAACCCCTCCAGCGCCGCCGCCGGCGCATCGGCGCGCGGGCCCTTGCGTTCCTCGCGCACGGCCCGGCTTTCCGCCGTCAGCCC
Source organism: uncultured Alphaproteobacteria bacterium (assembly GCA_963777765.1). Classification (GTDB taxonomy): domain Bacteria; phylum Pseudomonadota; class Alphaproteobacteria; order Rhodobacterales; family Rhodobacteraceae; genus Aliitabrizicola. Next base: position 176,205 of record CAVZRP010000001.1, read on the forward strand.
CTCGATCGCCAGCGCCAGACGGCGCGGCGTGGAAAACGCGCCCGCCGAGGCATAGGTCAGCCCCGCCTCCACCAGCCCGTCGGTGACCAGCTTGCGCAGGTCGTCGCGCGCCCGCGCCTGCATCCGCGCGGGGATCTCCTCGGAGAACAGCTCGATCAGGACATCCGGCATGGGGGACTACTCTTTCAACGTGTCGTTCAACTGGTGCCAGGCATAGGCGCGACCGTCGGGGAACACCGCCACCACCCGGTCCACCCCCGCCGCCACCTCCTGCCGGGACAGGAACGCCAGCGCCTCGCCCCGCTCCAGCGCCTCGCCGATGGCGTCGGCATCGAAGCAATCGAACCAGCCCGGCGCGGTGAGCGGCACGGGCCTGGGGTACAGCCGGTAGGTCTCGGTCAGCGTCGCCTGTGTCAGCGGCGTCGTGAAGCAGGCGCGGAACCGCAGGGGCGACGAATTCGCGTCGATCCCCGTGATGTTCTCGGCCACGATGGCCTCGGGCACGTCGCTGTCGATCGGCACCAGCGTGATCTCGTTGCCGGGCGTGAAGCTGACAGGCTCGTAGAACGCATAGACCTGCAGCCAGTACATCGCGATCCCCGCGACCAGTCCGATCAGCACGATGCCCCCCGCCACGATCTTTCCATTCACGAAGCCACCCCGCCGGCTTCGGTCAGCAGGAACGCATCGGCACAGGCCTTGGCCAGCGCCCGCACCCGCCCGATATAGGCCTGCCGCTCCGTCACGCTGATGACGCCGCGCGCGTCGAGCAGGTTGAACAGGTGGCTCGCCTTGATGCACTGGTCATAGGCCGGATGCGCCATCACGATCACTCGCCCCGCCTTGTCGGGCTGCGCGGCCGACAGGATGCGCCCGCATTCCGCCTCGGCATCCTCGAAGTGCCGGAGCAGCATCCCGGTCTCGGCCTGATCGAAGTTCCAGCGCGAATACTCCTGCTCGGTCTGGCGGAACACGTCGCCATAGCTCAGCGCGATCGGCGATTGCGGGTCGTTGAACGGCATGTCCATCACATGGTTCACGCCCAGCACATACATCGCCGTCCGCTCCAGACCATAGGTCAGCTCGCCCGAAACGGGGCGGCAGTCATGCCCGCCGACCTGCTGGAAGTAGGTGAACTGGCCGATCTCCATCCCGTCGCACCACACTTCCCATCCCAGCCCCCAGGCGCCCAGCGTGGGGCTTTCCCAGTCATCCTCGACAAAGCGGATGTCGTGCAGGCCCATGTCGATTCCCATGGCTTCCAGCGAGCCGAGGTACAACTCCTGCAGGTCCGGGGGCGAGGGCTTTATCAGCACCTGGTACTGGTAGTAGTGCTGCAGGCGGTTCGGATTCTCGCCATAGCGCCCGTCCGTCGGGCGGCGTGACGGCTGGACATAGGCCGCCGCCCAGGGCCTGGACCCCAGCGCCCGCAGCGTCGTGGCGGGGTGGAAGGTGCCTGCACCCACCTCCATGTCATAGGGTTGCAGCACCGCGCAGCCCTTGGCGGCCCAATAGGCCTGAAGCCGCATCAGGATCTCCTGGAAACTGCGCGGGGGGGCAAGCGGGGCGGGCATGGACGACGTCTCCTGCGGAAGCGCCCTCTCCATAGGCAAGCCGCCGCACAGGGTCAATGCGGCCCGCCCGGATCAACCCGAATTGACGTGCATCCGCCGGATGCTCTGATACGGTCGCGCGACATTTTGATGAAGCTGCGAACCAAACGGGGACCACGTGACGATAAGCCGGACCGCCAGCCCCGCCGGGCTGGTCGCAATTCTCGCCCTGACATTCGTTCTTCTGGCCCCGCTGGCCGCCAAAGCCCAGGATCGAGCCTGGGTCCAGATCGAAGCGCAGCCCTCCCTTGCTGCGGCGCTGGAACGCGCCCGCGCCTGGTCATCGGCCTTTCCCGACGTGCAGGGCTACGCGCTCCGCTCCGGCTGGTACGGCATCCTGCTGGGCCCCTATGCCCGCACCGAGGCCGATACCCGCATGGCCGACCTGAAGCTGGAGCGCCTGATCCCGTCCGACAGCTACATCGCCTTCGGGCGCGAGTTCCGCGAGGCGTTCTGGCCCCCCGCCGGAACCACAGCCCCGACAACCGGGACGGCGGACAGCGTCATCCCTGTCGATCCCGCGCCGACCGATCCCGCCGATCCGTCGCCGGAGGCGCTTGCCGCCCTCGCGCCGGACCCCGCGCCTGCCGAGACACCGGCCGAGGCGCGCGCGGCGGAAGCCGTGCTCGAGTTGCCTGAAAGGCAGGAATTTCAGGCGGCGCTGCAATGGTTCGGCTTCTACGACGCCGCCATCGACGGCGCTTTCGGCCCCGGCACCCGCAATGCCATGGCCGCCTGGCAACAGGCGAACGCCGCGGAACCGACCGGAATCCTGACGACCCTGCAGCGCAACGCCCTCGTCTCGGCCCATCGCTCGGCCATGGCCGAACTTGGCCTCGACCGCGTGACCGAGACCGAGGCGGGCATCGAGATCGACTTGCCGCTGGCGATGATCGAGTTCGACCAGTATGTGCCGCCCTTCGTCCGTTACCGCGAAAAGAACGGCAGTGGCGTGCAGGCCCTGCTCATCAGCCAGCCCGGCGACGAACGCACGCTCTTCGGCCTGTATGACAGCCTGCAATCGCTTGAGATCGTCCCCCCGAATGGCGAGCGCAGCCGGGGCGAACGCAGCTTCGAGATTTCGGGTCGCAATGACAGCATCGAAAGCTACAGCTTCGCCCAGCTCGAAGGCGGCCTTGTGAAGGGCTACACCCTCGTCTGGCCGGTCAAGGACAGCGCCAGGATGGTCCGGGTGCTCGACGCGATGAAGAAAAGCTTCCGCCCCATGGGCGACCGCGCGCTCGATCCCGGCCTTGCCCCGATGAGCGCCGCGCAGAAGCAGGGGATGCTCTCGGGACTTGAGGTGCGCCGCCCGACCGTTTCACGCTCGGGCTTCTTCGTCGATGCGACGGGCAGCGTACTGACAACTGCCGACGTGCTGCAATCCTGCGCCCGCCTTACCATCGAGGGCGAGCAGGCAATGACCGTCCGCCTGAACGATACGGCGTCCGGCCTTGTCCTCTTGTCCCCCGACCGCCCGCTTGCCCCGCCCGGCATCGCCGCCTTCCAGACCGAGCCGGAGCGCGAGGGTGCCGAGATTTCGGTTGCAGGCTACCCCTACGAGGATGCGCTGGACGCCCCCACCCTGACCTTCGGCGTCGTCGCGGCCCTGACCGGCCTGAATGGCGAACCGGGGCTGAAACGCCTCAGCCTGCCTGCCGAACCCGGCGATGCCGGTGGCCCCGTGCTCGACGGAACCGGGTCGGTCGTGGGGATGCTCCTGCCGCGCGACACTGACCCGGCCCGAAAGCTGCCGCAGGACGTGTCCTTCGCCCTGCCCGGCCCCCGCATTGCAGCACTTCTGCAGGCGCAGGGGATCACGCCGCAGACCGCCGCCCCGGCGGGCGCCCTGCCGCCTGAAGACCTGATGCAGCGCGCCCGCGCGATGTCGGTGCTCGTCTCCTGCTGGAACGGATAGGGGCGCGGGGCCGGTCGGCGGACCGGCCCGTCAGCGCATCCAGAAGCGCGGCAGCACCACAACGAAGATCGCAAGCAGCCCCAGGCGGCCCATCAGCATCGCGACGATCATCAGGCCCTTCGCCCCATCGGGAAAGTCGATGAACGTGCCCGTCCGCAGCACCAGCGGCCCGTATCCGAAGCCGATGTTGCCAAGGGATGTCCATGCCGCGAACAGGGCGCTTTCCGTATCCACGCCTACCAGCGTCATCGCCACGCTCAGCACCCCGATCAGCAGGATAAAGGCGCAGACATACATGATGACGCCGTTCATCGCCTCGTCCGACACCGGGCGCCCCTGATACTTCACGGCAACAATGCGGCTGGGCGAGGCGATCAGCCGGACCTGTGCCCCGATCGCCGCCAGCGTCACCTGCACGCGGAACACGCTCAGCCCCGCCGCACTGGATGACGAACAGGCCCCGATCACGCCGATCACGAAGGCCACGACCATGGAATACCCGCCCCAGGCGACGAAGTCGCCGCTGAAGAAGCCGGTGCTCGACATGATCGAGGTCAGGTTGAACAGCGCCTCGCGAAAGGTCGGCTCCAGCGCGCCGCCCGTGGACCAGACGCGCCAGGCCGTCACCGAAAGAACCGCATAGGCGAGCCAGCGCAGATAGGCCCTGATCTGGCTGTCCAGCCAGATCGGCCCGGCCTGACCGTTCACCAGCTGCACATACCGGATGTACGGCAGACTGCCGAGCACCATGAACAGCGCCCCCGCGTATTCCCCCGCCCCCGGATAGGTTCCGAATGACGCATCGCGCGGCGAAAACCCGCCCGTGGCAATGGTCGCCATCGCATGGACAGCAGCATCGAGGCGCGTCATCCCCACCGCCAGATAGGTCAGCGCACAGGCCAGTGTCAGCCCCGCATAGACCCCCAGCAGGTTCATGGCGATGTCCGTCGCGCGCGGCAGCACCTTGCCCAGCGTGTCGAAGCCCTCGGTGCGGAAGAACTGCATCCCCCCCACCCGCATCACCGGCAGAAAGATCATCGCGACGACCGCGATACCCAGCCCGCCCAGCCAGTTCAGCATCCCCCGCCACAGGTTGATCCCCGCGGGCAGCTCCTCCAGCCCCACAAGGACGCTCGACCCCGTGGTGGTGATGCCCGACACCGCCTCGAAATACGCGTCTATGAACCGCGCTTCGGTCACGCCCAGCATGAAGGGCAGCGCCCCGAACAGCGGGATCACCGTCCAGATCGCCAGCGTCAGAAGGAAGGCCTGACGGATGCCCAGCGGCTCGCTTGCCGCATTGCGGCTCGCGAGCGCCATCATCGCCCCGATGCTGAAGGTGATGACCGCACAGCTTACAAAGACCCAGACATCGCCCGTGACCGTCAGCCAATCCACCATCGCCGGGATGACCATCAGAACGCCCAGCACGGCGATCATCAGGCCAACGATATAGCCGATGGGGCGCAGGTCGATCATGCCCGCAGGCTTGGCCCCGCGGCCCTCGGCTGTCAAGCCAAGGCGCGCGGGGGGCGCGGCCATGCCTTACCCTGCGTGGATCAGCGACGCGAACAGCCGCGGATCAAGGCTTTCCGCCGCAAAGGTCTCGCCCTGCGTCAGCAGGCTGACCGCATCATGGCTGTGCAGCGATTCCTGGTGGCTGGCCACGATGCGAAAATCGCCCACGCGCCCGTCCCGCTGCAACGCCTCGCAGAAGCTGCGCGCGGCATCCTCCACGAAGATCGGGTTGGCGGCGTTCAGCTCGGCAAAGGCCTGCTCGTCCTCGCGCTTCACCATCACCTGCGTCTCGGTCGGCACACCCGACCGCGCCAGTTCGATCAGATCCTCGAACCACAGGCAGACGTCACCCACAACCTCGACCGAAATCCGCGCGACCGACCGCTGCGAGTGCGGCGTGGCCAGTTGCCCCCGCTCGCGCCGGGCATGTTCCGAAAGCTCCAGCGAGCACGGGCAGGTGCTGGAATAGACGTAGTCGAGGTGCATGATCTTCTTGCGCACCCCGGCCCGGTCCACCAGTTCCAGCGCGATGTCATAATACTGCCAGCCGGACAGCCCCGAGCGCAGCGACTGCACCCGGACCGGGAAGGAAAACCGCATCTGGATGCGCGCATCGAAGCTTTCCAGATCGCGCTTGTAGTCGTCCAGCGCCGCCTCGATCACCTCGAAGCTGAAGCTGCGCTCGGCATGGGCATAGAACGACCGCATGATGCGGCTCATGTTGATGCCCTTCTTCTCGGCCTCCAGGCTCACCGTGCCGGTGACGCTGGTTTCCAGCAGCAGATCGCCGTTCTCGCGCGTGTGATAACGGATCGGCAGGCGGAAATTGCTGATCCCCACATGCTGGATCTGCGTCTTTGCTCCCTTGATCAGGCTGGCCGGTCCGTTCTGCAGATCGGGCAGCGTCGCCTTGTAGGCTTCGTCCACCTCGAACGCCGCAGGGTAGTCGCGGCTGTAGGCCGGATATTCCGCACCGGGCACCAGCAGCGCCACGCTTGCATCCAGCGTCGCGATCTCGGCATCCGACGATTTGCCCGCCCATTGCCGCAGCACGGCCAGTGCCGCCTCGGCCTCGTCGCGGCTCGGCTTCAGTTCGGTGATCGGGGTCTGGATGTTCATGGCGGTGCCCTTTCGTGCCTGCAGGCGCAGGTAGCGAGCATGTAGGGCGCGGGTCACCCCGCGCCAAGCATTTGCGCTATATTTTGCCGCGCAAGCGACATTGCGGCGCGCAACCCTGCGATGGCACGCCGACAAGGCCGGTCAGTCGGTCTCGGCCTCGTCCTCGTCGCGACCGAAGCTCGTTCCCACGCCCATCTCGTCGCCGTCGCGGTTGTCGTCCGCGCCGCGCGTCTCGCGCGAGCGGGCGGGTGTGTCGGCATCGGGCGAGTCGCCCAGATCCGAAATCGCGCCCTCGTAGTCGAAATCGGCCTCGGCCAGCTCACCCGGGCTCGGATCGCAGCAGTCCGAGACGTCCTCGTCATCCACGCCCGGATCGGGTTCCTCCACGCCGGGCACCTCGTCGGCCCAGGCGGCACCGGCCATGACCAGCCCCTGCACCGACAGGCGGGGCGACAGCGGCACTGCGGCGCAAAGCGCGGCCAGCGAGACCGACAGAAGCGCGGTGCGGAAAGTCGTCGAGAGTTTCGTGCTCATCCCTCAGTTGTTTTGTCGACGTCACATCCCCCTGCATGGCGGCCTTTCGCGGCGGCCCGATGGCGTGGGGTGGACAAAATTTCTGAAGATTTGAGGCATCGCGGCGGCAAGGCCACGCGCCCCGGTGGCTCAGCCCGCCTCGACCGTGCGGAGATCCTCGCTCAGCTGCAGCGCGGGGGCGGTCCAGCCCGCAGCGCTCGCCGGCCCCACCGGGGCCGCGCCGGCAGGCGCCAGCCGCGCGCCAAGCAAGGCCAGCGCCACCATCCCGCCGACCGCGATCATTGTCATCCGTTCCGTGGTACAGCCTCCGCCTGCTCGTGGCGAAAGACTGCACCCGGCGCAGGGCCGGATCGTAACGCACCGCGGTCCTTTCCGAGACATTCCGCGGCAGGAAAGCGGCGGCCTGCCAGACTGCGGCCGGCGCGCGGTTCAGGTCGGGGTTCCGATCACCGGCCACAGCCGCGCATCGCCCTCCAGCGCCCGAACGATCCCGCGCGCGCTGTCCGCCATCGCGCGGCAGCGCAGGTCCAGCGTCACCAAGCCCTTCCGCATGAGCCAGGCGATGAAGGGGCTCATCGACCCTCCCTCATGCGTCATGCAGGGCTCCAGCCCAAGCTTGCGCCGCGCATCTGCGAAACATTCCGCGACGGCGGCGACCTGATGGCACGCCCAAAAAAAGAGCGCCCCTTTCGGCGCGCTCTTCCGTTGTCACTGCAGATGTGTGGCTTGTCAGTCAAAGACGGGTGCGGGGATGAATGACAGGTCCAGCATATCGGACATGGCTTTCGCAAACGCCTCATTCCCTGCATCAATATTCCCCGGATCACCAATAAATTCACCCCAGGATGTATAGGAAATCCTGAGCGAAGCCTCCAGGGACCGGGTGATGTCTGCGACCTGCGTTTGCGCCTCCTCTTGGGTTTCGAACGTCTGCTCGGCCTCTGCAACCGGCTTCTCATCGACCGCCACTTTGGTTGTAACGGTCTTATCGTCCAGCTTCACGGTCGTTTCGACATCCTGACCCTCGGTGGTCTTCGACGCGATGGACACTTCCACGTCGCCATCGCTCTTGATCTTGGCCGTGCAGGCAGACCGGCACTCCAGATCCTCGGCGAATTCCCTGGCTTCTTCCCTGGCCGTCTTCTGCCCCGTCACAGGCTCCGTCGCGGGAGTCGACTTGGTGGACATGCCGGAGCCGGTGGGGCTGTCATCGTTCTTTCCCCCCCGGTCTGCGGTTCTTTCGGAGGCAACCGCCTGTGCGTCGGCCTTCGGTTTTTCGGCCGTCTCGGGGGCTGCGGCCTCGGGTTCAGGATCAGGCTCGAAATGCGTGCCCGTGTCTCCCGGGTCGCTCGGGCCGGGGTCGCTGGGGCCGGGATCGCTGGGGCCGGGGTCGCTAGGGCCGGGGTCGCTCGGGCCGGGGTCGCTCGGGCCGGGGTCGCTCGGGCCGGGGTCGCTCGGGCCGGGATCGCTGGGCAGGATCGCTGGGGCCGGGGTCGCTCGGGCCGGGGTCGCTCGGACCAGGATCGCTGGGGCCTGGGTCGCTCGGGCCGGGGCCGCCACCCGGAGGCGCATAAGGATCGTCGGGCATCTCCTGTGCCGCTGCGCTGCCGCCAGGTGACAGGCCATCCGCCGTCAGTTTCGCCGACAAGGGCACGGCAGAGCAGAGCGCCGCCAACGCGCCCGACAGTGCTGCCCTGCGGCAGCCGAGGGATAGGGTCATATCTTCGCTCCTTGGTTGTGGGTTTCCATCTTTCCGATCCGGTAGATGGGTCCGCTTCGGGGCGAGGGGATGACGGCCATCCGGCATTTTCAAAGTCGTTCTACGGCAGGATGGAGACATGGTAAATATATGATTTTTATATAAAATATTTCAAATCTTCCGGCGCAGAAAAATGGCGCGGACCCGTCGGGTGCGCGCCTTTCGTTCCCGAACCGGGGCCGACTTCGGTGGAGCGGCCCGTCTCTCCGGCGGCTTCGTTTGGTTGCCACGGGCGCCGTGAAACCCGCGCCGGCGCACGGCTCGTTGCCGTCGCGGGTTGACCTCGGCTTCGCGCGTCCGATCGTGTTTCTACGTCGCGCTTCGCTGCACCGGTGCCTCGGTCCAGCCCACGGCACTCGCGGGCCCCACGGCGGCTGCGCCCTCGGGCACGGCCAGCGCACCCAAGACCGCCAGCACCAGCATCCCGCCGACCGCGATCATCGTCATCCGTTCCATCATTACCCCTTCGCGCACATCACGCTGAAAGGATGAACGCGCGACCGGGCAACAAGTTGGCGCGTCCCGGCCGATTTCCGGAACATTCGGCGGCAGGATCGCGGCGGCGGCCGGTCAGACGGCCGCCAGCGCCCCGTGCAGGTCGCGGATCAGATCGCCCGCATCCTCCAGCCCGACCGACAGCCGGATCAGCCCCGGCGTGATGCCGAGGCTCACCTTCTGGTCGTCGGGCAGCCGCTGATGCGTCGTCGTCGCCGGATGGGTGGCGATGGTCTTGGCGTCGCCGAGGTTGTTGGAAATCTTGATGATCTCCAGCGCATTCATGAAGCGGAACGCGGCGTCCTTGCCGCCCTTGATGTCAAAGGCGAGCAGCGTCCCCCCCGATCCCATCTGCCGCCCCACCAGCTCATGCTGCGGATGGCTCGCCAGGCCGGGATAGATCACGCGCGACAGCCGCGCATCGCCCTCCAGCGCCTGCGCGATCGCCAGCGCACCGTCCGCCATGGCCCGGCAGCGCAGGTCCAGCGTGACCATTCCGTTCAGCATGATCCAGGCGGTGAACGGGCTCATCGAGCCGCCGGTGTGCTTCATGTAGGGTTCCAGCACCTTGCGGATGAACTGCGTCGTGCCGCAGACCACGCCACCCAAGGCGCGGCCCTGCCCGTCGATATGCTTGGTGGTGGAATAGACCACCACATCCGCCCCCTGCTCCACCGCGCGGGAAAAGATCGGCGTGGCAAAGACATTGTCGACGATCACCAGTGCCCCTGCCGTATGGGCAATCTCGGATACGGCCTCAATATCAATAACTTCCAGCGTGGGATTGGACATCGACTCGAAAAACACGGCCTTCGTCCCCGGCGTCACCGCTGCGCGCCACTGGTCAAGATCGGTGCCATCGACGAACACGACCTCCACCCCGAAGCGCCGCAGCACCTCTTCGAGGATGTAGAGGCAGCTTCCGAACAGCGCGCGGCTCGACACCACCCGGTCGCCTGCCCGCAGCATCGACACCAGCGCCCCGTTCACCGCCGCCATGCCGCTGGCCGTGGCAAAGGCATCCTCCGTCCCCTCGATGGCTGCGATCCGCTCCTCGAACATGCGGGTCGTGGGGTTGCCGTAGCGGGCATAGATGAACTCGTCCGCCCCGGCCTGGATGAACCGCGCCTCGGCAGCCTCCGCGCTGTCATAGGCGAAGCCCTGCGTCAGGAAGATCGCCTCGGCCATCTCGCCATACTGGCTGCGTCGGCTGCCCTCGTGCACCAGTTGCGTGCGGCGGTTCCAGTCCTTCGTCATCGCCAGTCCTTCCTCATGATCGGTCCCCTTCGCGGGCGGTGCCCCGCGCAACAAAAAGCCCCCGGGCCAAGAGGCATCGGGGGCGGAATGACCCTGACCTCTTTAGCGGAATGTTTAACGTGGCCCGCAATCCGGTAACAAAGCGCCACGACGGGCGGCATAACGCCTGCCGCAGGCGCCGTCAACCGATGACCTTGCCGCTGTCATATCCCTGCAACCCGGCAGTCACCCCCCTGTCGCAGGCCTTGGGTAGAAGGAGCAACGATACACCAGATATGGGCCGCCTCCCATGCCGCTTCTGCCGGTCTCCGCCACGGGCACAACCGCGCTGATCGACCGCGCGGCGCTGGAGGGTGCGCTTGCCACGCTGCCTCCGCGCGCGCCGGTGGTCATCCTGCTGCACGGCTTCCGCTATTCCCCCGGGGCCGGTCGCCATTGCCCGCACCGCCACATCCTGTCGCTGACCCCGCGCCGCGACCTCCCCCGCGCGATCGGCTGGCCGCGCCATCTGCACATGGGCGGTGCAGCGGGACTCGCCCTCGGCTTCGGCTGGAACGCGCGCGGCACGCTCTGGGCCGCGCAGTCCCGCACCCCGGCCACGGGGCAGGCGCTGGCCGGCCTCGTCCGCCTCCTGCGCCGGCTCGATCCTGACCGGCCCATCGACATCATGGCCCATTCACTCGGCGCCCGCGTCGCCCTCGCGGCGCTGCACCACCTTGACGACGGCGACATCGGCAGGCTCCTTCTCCTCGCACCGGCCGATCTGCGGCCCCATGCCGAGGCCGCCGTCGCCACCTCGGCCGGGCGGGTGGCCGACATCGTCAACATCACCTGCCGCGCGAATGCGGTGTTCGATTTCTGCATGGAAACCCTGCTGTCGGCGGGGTTCCAGACCAGCGTCGCGCAAGGTCTGTCCAAGCCCGTCCGCAACTGGCTCGACCTTGTGATCGACGATCCCGCCACCGAACAGGCCCTAGCGCGCCTGGGCTATCCGCTGCGGCCCGCCTCGGTCCGTGTCTGCCACTGGCAACCCTACCTGCGCCCCGGCCTCTTCGCGCTCTACCGCGCGCTTCTCGCGCGCCGCCTCGGCCTGGGCCAACTTCGTGCGGCCCTGGCAGCCCGGCCTGATCGGCACTGGTCCGACCTGCCCGGCTTGCCCCTGCCCGGCAATACGGCATGATGTCGGGGCAAACCGACAGGAATCGCCATGCCCGCCCCCATCGACCTCTACTACTGGCCCACGCCGAACGGCTGGAAGATCACCATCGCGCTGGAGGAGATGGGCCTGCCCTACACCGTCCACCTGGTGAACATCGGCGCGGGCGACCAGTTCGAGCCGGACTTCCTCAGGATCGCCCCGAACAACCGGATGCCCGCGATCACCGACCCCGAGGGGCCGGACGGCGCGCCGATCTCGCTGTTCGAATCCGGCGCGATCCTGCAATATCTGGGGCGCAAGACCGGCCGGTTCTACGGCAAGACCCCGCGCGAACAGGCCACCATCGAACAATGGCTGATGTGGCAGATGGGCGGCGTCGGCCCGATGGCGGGGCAGGCGCACCACTTCCTCAGCTACGCCCCCGCGATGGACCCGCCGCAGGATCTGCCCTACGCCAAGGACCGCTACCGGCGCGAGGTCGGTCGCCTTTACAGCGTGCTCGACCGCCAGCTTGCGAGCAATGAATTCGTGGCGGGCGACCTGTCCATCGCCGACTTCGCCATCTGGCCCTGGGTGCAGAACTGGAAAGGCCAGCAGCAGACGCTCGACGACAAACCCCACTTCGCCCGCTGGCTGGAAACCTGCGCCGCCCGCCCCGCCTTCCAGCGCGGCAAGGCCGTGGCCGAAGACAAGCGCAGCAACGCCGCCAACGACAGGAAGGCGCAGGAGATCCTGTTCAAGCGGTGACATGGCGCACCCGCCCTGCGAGAGGCAGGGGAGGGCGCAATCGGGCAGGGTGATGGCATCGGTCGGACGGCCCTCGGATCGGGAAGCCGGCAGGCATCGGACAACGCGGTCCGAACCCGAACCCGAAAGAATGTGCCGCCGTCCGGGTTCGACGGCTGCAACCCGCAGGAAAGTCTCCGCAGGCGGCTCGCGCTGGTATGTGATATACCTTGCCAGCCATAACGCGCGCGAACCGTGCCATCACATGACTGCTGCACATGACCTTTCTGGATGAACCCGGACTTGTCAGATCAGGCTTCCAGTTCGCAACCGAAGGGCGGTGGGAAACGGCTCATGCCTTCGATTCTGCCAACCCGGCACCATTCGAAGCCTGGATCGCAGGTGCAGCACTCGATGTCGCCATCGAAGCGGTTTTCCGTGATCGCGAAGACAGCCTGCGCGGCTTCGTCGGACTGCGCCGAACCATCGACGGCGACCGCGCGACCTTCTGGCGCGCGCTGATTGCCGCAACGGCCCCGCCATCCGCCGGGGCGCGCGCCACGCTCATGTCATGGCTGACGCATGTCGGAAAGCCGACGCTGCTGGACGCGCCGCCCGACAGCATCGAATTGGGGGTGTTCAACCAGTGGAAGTCGGCCGGGGCGATTGCGCTGCCCGTCGGCGGGTTGACCGACGCGCAATGGGCGAATGGCCCGGCCTGGCTGCGCGACGGCGCGACAGCCCCGATCTGCCGCGAGCAGGTCTGGCGCAGGCCAGAGAAGATCTGGGTTGCCGACGTCGTCAGCCGTCCCGACGGCGACCGTCACGTTCTCAACCCGGCCCTTCGCCCGGCATCGCGATGACACGGCGCCCACCCCCCATCGAGTCAGCGCCGAAAATGGAAAATCATCGCCTGACCAATAGCTTGACTGCACATCGCAACGGGCGACACCAGGGCCGGTCAGGGAAGATCGTGCGGCAGCTCTCCGGTCCGATCCGCGGACCCTCAGTGTCCCGGAACCGTTCGGGATATCTCCGGAACCGCTCTACCCGTCCTTCTTCTCCTCCTCGATCCCGTATTTCTCCATCAGCTTGCCCTGCGTCATAAAGAACGCGAACAGCGCGATGGTCAGGCCGAAGGTCTTGAAGTTCACCCAGGCCTCGGTGCTCATCGTCCGCCAGACCACCTCGTTCGCCACTGCAAGCCCCGCGAAGAACCGCGCGATCCGGCGCGTCAGGATCATCCAGCCCTCGGCCTGCATCGGCAGCGCCTCGTCCATGACCAGCTTGAGGTAGGACTCTCGCCCCGCCACAGCCCGAAGCCGAGGATGCCCGCGAAAAGCGCATAGATCATCGTCGGCTTCACCTTGAAGAACCGCTCGTCGTTCAGCCAGACCGACAGCCCGCCGAACACGATCACCAGCACCAGCGTGGCAAGCTGCATCTTCGACAGCTTCCCCGTCAGCTTCCACAGGATGCCCGTCGTCAGCGATGATCAGCGGAATGAACAGCGCCGTCATCACGATGAAGCCGTCATAGTCCCGCCCGCCGATGACGAAATGCTCGCCCTTCAGCCGCGAGAAGCCGACGAAGAAGACGAGGATCGGCCCCAGCTCCAGCGCCAGTTTCAGGATCGGGATTGATCTTCCTGCGCTCAGCCACCAAGTCCTCCGCCACAAAGCGGGGGCTCTGCCCCCGCACCCCCGGGATATTTGAGAACAGAAGAAGCGAGGGGTTCAGGCGTCGAGACCCACCAGCGCCCGGGCGAACTCCTCCGGGTCGAAGGGGGCGAGATCGTCGATCTGCTCGCCCACGCCGATCGCATGGATCGGCAGCCCGAACTTGTCGGCCAGCGCCACCAGCACGCCGCCCTTGGCCGTCCCGTCCAGCTTGGTCATCACCAGCCCCGACACATCGGCGATCTTGCGGAAGATCTCGACCTGCAGCAGCGCGTTCTGCCCCGTCGTCGCATCCAGCACCAGCAGCGTGTTGTGCGGCGCCGTGGGGTCTTTCTTGCGGATCACGCGGACGATCTTGGCCAGTTCCTCCATCAGGTCCGTGCCGGTTCTGCAGCCGCCCCGCCGTGTCGATCATCAGAAGGTCCGCACCCTCCGCCTCGCGCCTTGCGTCAGCGCGTCGAAGGCGAGGCTCGCGGGGTCCGACCCTTCGGGCGCGGTCAGCACCGGCACGCCCGCGCGCTGGCCCCAGATCTGCAACTGCTCCACCGCCGCCGCGCGGAACGTGTCGCCCGCGGCGATCACCACCGGTCTTGCCCGCCGCCTTGAACTGGCTGGCCAGCTTGCCGATCGTCGTCGTCTTGCCCGACCCGTTCACGCCCACCACCAGCACGACCTGCGGCTTCTTCGGGTAGAGCGGCATCGGCCGCGCCACCGGCTCCATGATCCGCGCGATCTCGGCCGCCAGCGCCTCGCGGATCTCGGCGCGTCGAGACGCGGCTGCCCGAACCGCCCCTCGGCGATGTTCGCCGTCACCCGCAGCGCCGTGTCCACGCCCATGTCGGCCTGGATCAGCAGCTCCTCCAGGCTTTCCAGCATCGCGTCGTCCAGCACGCGCCGCGGCTCCTCTCCGCTGGCCCAGCAGGCGGCCCAGGAGGCCGGAGCGACCGGGGCGCCGCCTCGGTGCGGGGCATCGGCAAGAGCGTCGGCGGCGGGCTTCGGCGGCCGGAGCGGTCGCAACCGCCTCTTCGACGAGGTCGTCCAGCCCCTCGCCGATCTTGTCCGAGGACTTGAACATCCGGTCGCGCAGCTTCTTGAAGAAGGACATCGCCCGCCCTCGCCCGACCATCGGGGTTCCGGCCCATCACCTAGTCGTTTCCGATCGAAAGCGGAAAGACCCGGCCCGCGGCTCTGCCGCCTGTCGGTGGCCGCGCAGCTGTCCGGTAAAGTCGCCGGCAATGACAATGCGACCCCCGCCCTCCCGACCGCCTGCCGCTGTCCGCCTTCGCCGCCGCCAGCCTCTGCCCCCGCCGCGATGCTGGCGCTGGGGGCCGTGGCCGGGCCGGGCTGGCTGCTCGCGGCGCTGGTCTTATCTGACCGTCTTCGCAGCCCTGCTCGACCGCCTGCTGCCCCGCCTGACCGGTGCGCCGGAGGAGGCCGAGTTTCCCGCCGCCGACGCGCTGCTGGTAGCGCTTGCCATCGCCCATCTCGCCGCTGCTGCCGCTCGGCGTCTGGGCTGATCGCGCGGCCCCAGCGGCCTGACCGTGGGCCGAGCGAGTCGCTGCCTTTCTCGCCTTCGGACTGCGGTTCGGCCAGATCGTCCAACCCCGCGGCGCATGAGCTGATCCATCGCGGCGACCGTCGCCTGTCCGGCGCTCGGTGTCGCCGTCTACGTGACGCTGCTGTTCGGCCACCACGCCTCGGCGCACCGGCTGGTGCATCACCGCCATGTCGCAACGCCCGCCGATCCGAACACGGCGCGGCGCGGGCGAAGGCTTCTACCGCTTCGCGCCCGCGCGCCTGGATCGGCTCGTTTCGCGCCGGTCTGCGGGCCGAGCGCCGGCGCGCCCGGGCACGGGCTGCATCCCTATGCCATCTATCTGCGGTGGCGGGGCGGCTCTGGTCTGGCACTTGCCATCTGACGCGGGTGCCGCGGGCCTTGCTGGTCTGGGTCGGCCTCGCCCTTCATGCGCAAGCCAGCTCCTGCTGTCGGACTACGTCCAGCACTACGGCCTGACCCGCGCGCGCCGCCCCGATGGCAGGCTCGAGCCGGTCGGCAGACCGCCATTCCTGGAACGCCGCCGCACTGGTTCAGCTGCGGCGATGATGCTGAACGCCCCGCGCCATTCCGACCATCACGCCCATCCCGCGCGCCCCTACCCGGCGCTGCGCCTGCCGCCCGAGCGCGCCGATCCTGCCCTGGCCCCTGCCGATGACTGGCCACATCGCCCTTGTGCCGCCGCTCTGGCGCCGGCGTGATGCACCCGCGCCTCGACCGGCTCACGGCCCGCTCACGGCGAAAGCGAAGGTGCGCCCTCTGGCGCGGACCGGGCGCGATCTGGCAGGCTGATCCCACGCAACCGGAGCGCCTGCATGCGCCCAGCTTCTGCACTCGCCCTGCTCTGCGCCGCCCCGGCCCTCGCCGCCGACGCCCCGCTGACCGCCGGCGAGTTCGAGGCCCATGCCACCGGCAAGACCCTGACCTATGCCCTGGGCGGCGAGGTCTACGGCACCGAGCAATACCTGCCCGGCCGCCGCGTGCTCTGGGCCTTCAAGGGCGAGGAATGTCGCCGCGGCAACTGGTACGAGACTGGGCGGGCGACATCTGCTTCGTCTACGAACACGACGGCTCACCCGCATTGCTGGCGCTTCATTCGGCGGCGCGGGCGGGCTGAGGGCGAAGTTCAGCGGCGATCCCGACGGCGCCGAACTGGCCGCCGTGCAGGAAAGCACCGAGCCGCTGACCTGCGCCGGGCCGGATCTGGGGGTCTGAATCCGCTGCCGTCCCGCTGAATTCATCTTGGTCCAAATATCCAGCGCGAGCTGCGGCCGCCGGTGCCCCGTTCGGTCTGGCGACCGATCCACGCGGCAGGACCACCTGCGCGGCTATGGCTTGCCAGCTGTCAGAACAGCGACCCCTGCCCTGCCCGGCACCTTGCCCGCCCGCCTTCCGCGCGGCCTTCGGCCCCAACGCCAGCCGCCCATCGCGGAACTCGATCTCCAGCGCCGCCGCCCGCTCCGCCGCCGCCTTCGCCGGTCACCACCGCCCCGTCGCCCCGCACCACCGCATAGCCGCGCTTCAGCGTCTCGGCATAGCCCAGCGTCGGCGCGCGTCCGGTCCAGCGCCTCCAGCCGGTCCGCCAGCCGCCGCAGCCGCTGCGCCGGCGCCGCGTCCAGCCGCGCCGCCAGCCGCGCCAGCCTCGCCCGCCCCTCGCACCGTCCGCCGCGCCGCATCGCCCAGCATCCGCGCGCAGCGCCGGGGCCAGCCGCGCGGCCAGCCCCTCCAGCCGGTCCGCCGCCGCTCCAGCCGCGCCGCACCAGCCCGCGTCCAGCCCGCGCCCCAGCTCCGCCAGCCGCTCGCCGCCGCCGCGCCAGCCAGCCCGCGCAGCACCGTCCGGGCCGCAGCCGCCGCCGCCACCCGGTCGAACCCGCCGCGCTTCTTCGCCACCGCCAGCCCCAGCGCCCGCGCCCAGCCGCCCCGACCGCCGCGTCCAGCCGCTGCCGCGGCGCTGGCCAGCAGCGTCTCCACCCGCGGCAGGGCGCGCGCCAGATCGCGCAGCCGCTGCCGCCGCAGCGCCACCCCCTGCGCCAGCGCCCGCGCTCAGCCGCGCCCCCAGCCCGTCCAGCGTCGCCAGCAGCTCCAGCCGCACCGGCACCGCCAGTTCCGCCGCCGCCGTCGGCGTCGGCGCGCGCAGGTCGGCGGCAAAGTCGATCAGCGTGGTGTCCGTCTCGTGCCCCACCGCGGAGATCAGCGGGATGCGCGCTCTCCGCCGCCGCCCGCACCACGATCTCCTCGTTGAAGCCCCACAGGTCCTCCAGCGAGCCGCCGCCCCGCGCCACGATCATCAGATCGGGCCGCGGGATCGGCCCGCCCGGCGCAATCGCGTTGAACCCCCGGATCGCCGCCGCCACCTCGCGCCGCGCAGGCCTGCCCCTGCACCGCCACCGGCCAGATCAGCACATGGCGCGGAAAGCGGTCGCGCAGCCGGTGCAGGATGTCGCGGATCACCGCGCCCGAGGGCGAGGTCACGACCCCGATCACCCCCGGCAGATAGGGGATCGGCTTCTTCCGCGCCGCATCGAACAGCCCCTCCGCCGCCAGCGCCGCCTTCCGCTTCTCCAGCATCGCCATCAGCGCGCCCGCGCCCGCCGGGCGCCACATCCTCGACGATCATCTGATACTTCGACTGGCCCGGGAAAGGTGGTCATCCGCCCGGTGGCCACGACCTCCATCCCCTCCTCGGGCCGCACCTGCATCCGCGCGACCTGCCCCTTCCAGCTGATCGCGGCCAGCACCGCGCGGTCATCCTTCAGGTCGAAGTAGAGATGCCCCGAGGCCGGCCGCGACACCCGCCCGACCTCGCCCCGCACCCGGACAAGGCCGAACTCCCCCTCGATCACCCGCTTCACCGCGCCCGAAAGCTCGGACACGGTGAATTCCGGCTGGTTGCCCGGCGGGGCGGGGTCTTCGAACAGGTCGCATGGTTTCCTTCGGGGCAAGCCTCTGTGAACGCAGCGCCCTGACCCTATGAACGCAAGCCAGCAAAGGCCAAGCGGGGGCGCGCATGAACATCCTCATCCTCGGCTCCGGCGGGCGCGAACATGCGCTGGCCTGGGCGGTGCAAGCAGAACCCCAAGATGCGACCGGCTGATCGTCGCCCCCGGCAATGCCGGGATCGCGCATGCTGGCCGAATGCGCCGACATCGACATCCTCGACGGCGCGGCGGTCGTCGCCTTCTGCGAGGAGAACGCCATCGACTTCGTCATCGTCGGCCCCGAGGCCCCGCTGGCCGCCGGCGTCGCCGATGCCGCCCGCGCGGCCGGCCTCCTGACCTTCGGCCCCTCCGCCGCCGCCGCGCAGCTGGAGGCCTCGAAGGCCTTCACCAAGGAAATCTGCGACGCCTGCGGCGCCCCCACCGCCGCCTGGGCCCGCTTCACCGACGCCGCCCCCGCCCGCGCCTACATCCGCGCGCAAGGGCGCGCCCATCGTCGTCAAGGCCGACGGCCTGGCCGCCGGCAAGGGCGTGATCGTGGCCATGACCGCTGGCCGAGGCCCTGGCCGCCATCGACGACATGTTCGGCGGCGCGTTCGGCGCGGCCGGGGCCGAGGTGGTGATCGAGGAGTTCATGGCGGGCGAGGAGGCCAGCTTCTTCGTCCTGACCGACGGCACCAACGCCCTGCCCATCGGCACCGCGCAGGAC
Organism: uncultured Alphaproteobacteria bacterium; assembly: GCA_963777765.1. GTDB lineage: Bacteria > Pseudomonadota > Alphaproteobacteria > Rhodobacterales > Rhodobacteraceae > Aliitabrizicola. The sequence goes on from CAVZRP010000001.1 coordinate 195,182, forward strand.
CACAAGCGCGTGGGCGACGGCGACACCGGCCCCAACACCGGCGGCATGGGCGCCTATTCCCCCGCCCCGGTCCTGACCGACGCCATCGCAGGCGCAGGCGATGGACCGAGATCGTCCTGCCCACGATGCGCCGAGATGGCCCGGCGCGGCACGCCCTACCAGGGCGTCCTCTACGCCGGGCTGATGATCGAGGACGGCCGCGCCCGCCTGGTCGAATACAACGCCCGCTTCGGCGACCCGGAATGCCAGGTGCTGATGATGCGCCTTGGCGCGCAGGCGCTCGACCTGCTGCTGGCCTGCGCCGAAGGCCGGCTGGCCGAGGCGCAGGTGAACTGGGCCGACGACCACGCCCTGACCGTGGTCATGGCCGCGCAACGGCTATCCCGGCGCCTATGCCAAGGGCAGCCAGATCCGCGGGCTGGACGAGCTGCCCGAAGACAGCCGCCACATGGTCTTTCACGCCGGCACCGCCGCGCGCGACGGCCAGATCATCGCGACCGGCGGCCGCGTGCTGAACGTCACCGCCCGCGGCGCGACCCTGGCCGAGGCGCGCGACGCGCGCCTATGCGATGGTCGACCGCATCGACTGGCCCGACGGCTTCTGCCGCCGCGACATCGGCTGGCGCGCGCTGTGATCGTTCGCGACAAGCCCGGCCCGCTGCAACTGCTGTTCGCCGTGCAAGGGCTCGGTGCTGCCGCATATTGCCGTGCCGGTGCTGGGCCTGATGGCCTTCGCGACGGTGCTCGTCCTGCTCGACCAGACCGTGCTGCCGCTCAAGCACGTCAACGCCACGCCGTTCGCCGTCTTCGGCGTGGCGCTGTCGCTGTTCCTCGGCTTTCGCAACAACGCCGCCTACGACCGCTGGTGGGAGGCGCGCAGGCTCTGGGGCGGTCTCGTGGCCGACCTGCGCACCCTCGCGCGCGAGGTGGACGCCTTCGTGCCCGATGACGCGATCCGGCGCAGGCTGTTGCACCTGTCGCTCGCCTTCCTGCACCTGCACCGGCTGAACCTGCGCCGCGCGCCACTCGACGCCGCGACCGAAGCCGCCCTGCGCGTGGCGCTGGCCAACATCGCCCGCACACCCCATCCGCCCTGCGCCGCGCTGGACCTGATGGGGGCCGAGATCGCCACCGCCCACCGCAAGGGCAGGATCGACGGCTTCGGCGCGCGCACGCTCACCGGCCGCCTTGGCAGCATCGCGCTGAACCAGGCCGGATGCGAGCGCATCGCGACCACGCCGCTGCCCTATGTCTATTCGCTGCTGATCTTCCGCACGTCCTACCTCTACTGCCTGCTGGTCCCCCTCGCCCTGATCGAACCCGCGGGCTGGATGACACCGGTCTTCGTGGGCATCGTCGCTTACGTTTTCTTCGGCCTTGCGGAAGTGACCGAGGAACTGGCCCATCCCTTCGGCGACACCCTCAACGCCCTGCCGCTCGACGCGATCTGCCGCACCGTCGAGATCAGCCTCGCCCCCCATCTGGGGCTGGAGCCGCCGAAGCCGCTGGAACCCGTGGATTTCGTTCTGACGTGAGGGGTCAGAGGATCGACCGGAAACGCTCCTGTGGAGCGTTTCCGCGATCCGATTGCCAGCGGTCGCAAGACCGCAGGCAAGGGGCTCTCCACATACTTGGCGCTGAGGATCCGGCCGCGCATGCCTGGGCGGGCGCGGCAACGCGCCTGCCACGGGCAGGCAGGCGCGGCCGGATTTGTCGCGGGACAAATCCGGCAAGACAACCCTGACACCCCCTCCCCCCTTGCACCCCCACCCCCGCCGCATAAGAAGCGGGCGGTCCAAAACCCGGCGCCACAGGAGAGAGACATGCCGCTTCTGGTGATGAAATTCGGCGGCACCTCGGTGGCCGATCTCGCGCGCATCGAGAACGCCGCGCAGAAGGTCGCGGCCGAGGTCGAGCGCGGCTATGACGTGATCGTCATCGTCTCGCGCCATGTCCGGCAAGACCAACGAACTGGTCGGCTGGGTCGAAAGCACCTCGACCCTCTACGACGCCCGCGAATATGATGCCGTCGTCTCCACCGGCGAGAACGTGACCGCCGGCCTGATGGCGCTGCGCCTGCAGGAAATGGACGTCCCCGCGCGCGTCCTGGCAGGGCTGGCAGGTGCCGATCAACACCACCTCGGCCCATGCCTCGGCCCGCTTCGTCGACATCCCGCGCGACAACATCGACGCCAAGTTCGCCGAAGGCTTCAAGGTCGCCGTGGTCGCGGGCTTCCAGGGCGTCAGCGCCGAAGGCCGGATCACCACGCTTGGCCGCGGCGGCTCCGACACCACCGCCGTCGCCTTCGCCGCCGCCTTCGGCGCCGAACGCTGCGACATCTACACCGACGTCGACGGCGTCTACACCACCGACCCGCGCATCACGCCCAAGGCCCGCAAGCTGGACCGCATCGCCTTCGAGGAAATGCTGGAACTGGCCTCGCTCGGCGCCAAGGTCCTGCAGACCCGCTCGGTCGAACTGGCGATGCGCTACAAGGTGCGGCTGCGCGTGCTGTCCTCGTTCGAGGATACCGACGAAAACTCTGGAACCCTGGTCTGCGACGAGGATGAAATCATGGAATCGAAAGTTGTCTCCGGCGTCGCCTATTCAGCCGCGACGAGGCGAAGATGACCCTGCTCAAGGTCGAGGACCGCCCCGGCGTCGCCGCCGCGATCTTCGGCCCGCTGGCCGATGCGGGCGTGAACGTCGACATGATCGTGCAGAACATCTCGGAACTGGACGACCCGGCGACAAGCGCGCCTATACCGACATGACCTTCTCCTGCCCGACCAACCAGGTCGACCGCGCGCAAGAAGGCGATCGAGGATGCCCGCGCGGCGGGCGTTCGTCTATGCCGACCTGGTCACCGACACCGACGTCGCCAAGGTCTCGGTCGTGGGCATCGGCATGCGCAGCCAGGCCGGCGTCGCCGCCACGATGTTCGCGGCGCTGGCCGCCGAGAACATGAACATCAAGGTCATCACCACGTCCGAGATCAAGATCTCGGTCCTGATCGACCGCAAGTACATGGAACTGGCCGTGCAGGCCCTGCACGACACGTTCGAGCTGGAAAAGGCCTGATCACCGGCGGCGGTCCGTCGTCCGCACTGCGCCGGCCACCCCGGTCACCGCCCGCCAAACGCCCGCCTTGCCGACTCTTCGCAGCGCCGCATCGCGAATGCTAACTGGCGCCCAGGCGGCATGCCCGGTTCCGCTGTGCGCCGCCATAGTGCTCTAAGAGCGGAAACAATGCCGGGACGCGGCATGCCCGAACGGAGCGAAAGCGACAGTCGCAAGCTTCTGCGCCGCCTGCGCGACATGCTGGCCGTGCCGGGCGCGGGCAGGACCGGCTTGACCGGATCACCCACCTGATCGCCGACAGCATGCGGGACCGAGGTCTGCTCGATCTACCTGTTCCGCGACCCCGAAACGCTGGAGCTTTGCGCGACCGAAGGGCTGAAGCCGGAAGCCGTCCACAAGACCCGGATGAAGCTGGGCGAAGGTCTCGTCGGCCGCGTCGCCCGCACCGGCCAGCCGGTCAACACCGCCAACGCGCCCGCCGAAAAGGGCTTCCGCTACATGCCCGAGACCGGCGAGGAGCTGTTACTCCTCCTTCCTCGGCGTGCCGATCCAGCGCGTCGGCGAAAAGCTGGGCGTGCTGGTCGTGCAGTCCAAGACCGCGCGCCAGTTTTCCGAAGACGAGATCTACGCGCTCGACGTCGTCGCCATGGTGCTGGCCGAGATGACCGAACTTGGCGCCTTCACCGGCGACGGCGGCGGCGATGCGGCGCTGCACAAGCAGCCCGTGATGTATCCGCGGCGCCTCCGGCCAGGAAGGCGCCGCCGAAGGCCGGGTCTGGCTGCACGAACCCCGCGTCGTCGTCACCAACCCGGTCGCCGACGACCCCCTGACCGAGATCGACCGCATCCGCGCCGCCGTGCGGCGAGCTGCGCGTCTCGGTCGACGATCTGCTGTCGGCGAGACAGCCTCGACAAGGACCAGAAGGCGGTGCTGGAAGCCTACCGGATGTTCGCCCATTCGCGCGGCTGGCTGCGCCGGATGGAGGAAGACATCATGCGCGGCCTTTCGGCCGAAGCCGCGGTGGAAAAGGAACAATCCGCCGCCCGCAGCCGGATGGAACAGGTGCCCGACGCCTACCTGCGCGAACGCCTGCACGACCTTGACGACCTGTCGAACCGCCTGCTGCGCATCCTGACCGGCCAGGGCAAGGACACCGGGGCCGAGATGCCCGACAACCCGGTCCTGGTCGCCCGCAACATCGGCCCCGGCGAACTGCTGGAATACGGCCGCAAGCTGAAGAGGCGTGGTGCTGGAGGAAGGCTCGGTCGGCAGCCACGCCGCCATCGTCGCCCGCGCGCTGGCGATCCCGCTGGTCATCAACGCCGAGCGCATCACGGCCGAGGCGCTGAACGGCGACCCGATCCTTGTCGACGGCGATCAGGGCATCGTCCACCTGCGCCCCGAGGAAACCGTCGCCCGCGCCTTCCGCGACAAGATCGCCATGCAGGCCGAGGCGCAGAAGCGCTACGCCTCGCTCAGCGCGCTGCCCGCCCGCCGCGCGATGCGGCACCACCATCGCGCCTGCACATGAACGCAGGGCTGATGGCCGACCTGCCCAGCCTCGAAGGCTCGGGCGCCGAAGGCGTGGGCCTCTTCCGCACCGAACTGCAATTCCTCGTCCGCTCCAAGATGCCGCAAGCGCGCCGAACTGGCCCAGCCTTTACGCCCGCGTGATGGACGCCGCCAAGGGCCGCCGCGTCGCCTTCCGCACGCTCGACATCGGGTCGGACAAGGTCCTGCCCTACATGAAGCCGCAGGACGAGCCGAACCCCGCGATGGGCTGGCGCGCGATCCGCGTCGGCCTCGACAAGCCCGGCGTGCTGCGGATGCAGCTGCAGGCGCTGATCCGCGCCGCCAACGGCCGCCCGCTGACGGTGATGTTCCCCTTCATCACCGAGATGAGCGAATTCCAGCCGGCCCGCGGCCACGCCCTGCGCGAGCTCGCACCGCGAGAAAGTCGCTGGGCCACCCGGTGCCGGAAACGGTCGAGATCGGCGCGATGCTGGAAACCCCCAGCCTCGCCTACGCGCCGAAATGCGTTCTTCGACCTGACCGATTTCATCTCGATCGGCGGCAATGACCTGAAACAGTTCTTCTTCGCCGCCGACCGCGAGAACGAACTGGTCCGCCGCCGCTATGACACGCTGAACCTGTCGTTCCTGAGCTTCCTCGAACAGATCGTCGCCCGCTGCGCCGAGACCGGAACGCCGCTGTCGTTCTGCGGCGAGGATGCCGGCCGCCCGATCGAGGCGCTGGCCCTTGCCGCCATCGGCTTTCGCACCCTGTCGATGCGCCCGGCCTCGGTCGGCCCGGTCAAGGCGCTGCTGCGCCGGGTCGACCTGCACGAGGCGCGCGCCGTGATCGACGCAGCGATGGCCTCGGGCGCGCAATCGGTGCGCCCGGCGGTGATGGACTGGCTCGCGACCCTGCCGGAGTGAGGGTGGCACGGGTGCAAGCGGGGGTTTCACACCCCCGCACCCCCGTGGGATATTTCCGCCAAGATGAATTCAGAGGGTTTCTGCGCGGGACATGCGTTCAGGCTCCACAGCCTTGCCAAAGGCCGTGAGGACCGGCTCGATCCCGTGCCGCTCGGCCAGCCGCATCAGGCCGAAGCGCACATGCGCCATCTCGCGGTAGTAGCCCAGGAACGCCGCGTTCAGCCCGGCTCCGGCGACGGCGCCCAGCACCGGCACCGCCTGTGCCATCAGCTTCTGCCCCAGCGCCGCCGCGAGCTTCGGCACGGCGGCGGTGAGGACGCGCTGCAGCGCCGCACCCGACACCGCCATGCGCGCGCCGAGAAACGCCGTGTTCACCCCGTCATCGCGCGCCACCGGGCTGCCGGCGGCAAAGACGCGCAGCGCCTCCAGCCGGATCGCGGGGTCGTCGGGGTCAAACCCCTCTTCGGCCGCCGCGCGCCGGATCGCGTGCAGGATCACCGTGATGGTCACCGGCAACTCCGCAATCGAGGTTGCAATCCCCCCCATGCCGCCCGCAGCCCCGGTCAGCACCGCAAGCGCCATCGGCCCGCGCGGCCCCAGGTCGGGCGCATGTCGGCCCGTCGCCGCCACCCGGTAGCCCTGCTCCAGCGCCGTGCGGGTGACCGCGTTCAGTTTCGTTCGCATCTCGGCCGGCATCGCCTCGAGCTTGTCCTCGATGCTGCCGCCCAGGCGGTTCATCAGGGCGATCACCGGCCCGTTCGCCCGGCGAAAGCGCAGCGCGAGCCGCGCGATTTCGGGTGCCGGATCGTCGACGCGCTCGGGGAGCTTTGCGGGCAGGGTCTGGTCCATGGCGAAGAAGGTAGGGCTGCACGGTCCCCGCTGCAATGGCTCAGCCTGCGGTGAAGGGCGGTTCCGCCTTTTCCACCGGCCCCGCCACGCCCTCCCAGGCGCCCGGAACCAGCGCGAACCCCAGAACGCGGTCGGGGTTGGTGGGCGGCGGCATCTGCACATCGGCCAGCTTGCGGAACCCGAACCGCCCGTAATAGGGCGCGTCGCCGACCAGCAGCACCCGGCTCCAGCCCAGCTTGCGCGCCTCGGCCAGGCATTCGTGGATCAGGTAGCCGCCCAGCCCCTCGCCCTGCCGCGTCGGATGCACGGCCACCGGCCCCAGCAGCAGCACCGGCGCGGCCCCGACCCGCACCGGCCAGTGCCGGATCGCCGCGGCCAGCGTGCCGTCGCCGTCCCGCAGCACCAGGCACAGCGTCGGCCACCGGCGGCACCCCGTCGCGCAGCCGGTACGACGACAGCGCCGTGCGCCCCGGCGCGAAGCAGAGGTCATAGAGCGCCTCGACCTCCCACCAGTCGGCCTCGGTCTCCTCTTCCAGCTTGTACAAGGGCCCGCGCCTTTTCCGTGCCGAATCTACTGGATGCGCGCCTAGCACGCAGCTAGGTCAGGCACAAACCCAAGCTGAGGTGCGCGATGTTCTACCGCCCGAAGGACGGCCACGGCCTGCCCCACAACCCGTTCAACGCCATCGTCACCCCCCGCCCGATCGGCTGGCTGTCCTCCACCGGCCCGTTCGGCGACAACCTCGCCCCCTATTCGTTCTTCAACGCCGTCGCCTACACCCCGCCGCAGGTCATGTTCTCGTCCACCGGGGTGAAGGACTCGCTCCTCAACATCCGCGAAACGGGTGTCTTCTGCGTGAACATCGTCGAAGAGGCGATGCTGCACCGCATGAACGAAACCTCCGCCGCCGTTCCCCGCGATACCGACGAATTCACGCTCGCGGGCCTGCCGAAGATCCCCTGCGAGACGATCCCCTGCCCCCGTGTCGCGGGCACGCCTGCCGCCCTGGAATGCACCGTGGTGCAGGAGATCGCCCTGCGCGGGCGCGACAACGTTCTGGTGATCGGCGAGGTCACCGGCATCCACCTGCGCGACGACTGCGTGGTGGCGGGCCGCTTCGATGTCACCCGCTTCCATCCCGTCGCCCGCATGGGCTACCGCGACTATGCCGTGGTGCGCGAGGTGCTGGAGGTGTTGCGACCGGGAGAGCGGTAGGTGCGCGATGCAACGGCGTAATTTGGCTAACGCTCGGCGCATCCCGCCGCTAGGATTTACCCACATTTGGCCGAATGGCCGCGGATATTTGAGGACATGACATGACCCTGACCCGGCGCCAGTTCACAACGATCACCACGTCGGCAATCGCCCTTGCCGCTGCGGTTGGCCTTCCGGCCCGCGCACCCGCCGCCATCACCGCCACGCCGGACGAGGCGCGGGCCATCGCGAAAGAGGCCTACATCTACGGCTTTCCGATGATCGACGCCTACCGCATCGAGTGGGCCTATTTCGTCGGCAAGGGCAACCCCGACTACAAGGGGCCGCCGAACACCATCCAGAGCGTGGCCAACGTCTTCACGCCTGCGGACACGGCGGTGCAGACGCCGAACTCGGACACGCCCTATTCCTTTGCCTGGCTCGACCTGCGCGCCGAGCCCATGGTGCTGACGCTGCCGAAGATCGAGGCCGACCGCTACTACTCGGTGCAGCTCGTCGATGCCTATACCTACAACTTCGCCTATCTGGGCACCCGCGCCACCGGCAACGACGGCGGCACCTTCCTGATCACCGGCCCCGGCTGGGCGGGCGAGGCGCCGTCAGGCATCGACAAGGTCATCCCCGCCGAAACCGACTTCGTGCTCGCCCTCTACCGCACGCAACTCTTCAACCCCGCCGACATCGAGAAGGTCCGGGCGATCCAGGCCGAATACGGGGTCAAGCCTCTTTCGGCCTTCGCTGGCACCGCCGCACCGCCGCCCGCGCCCGCAGTGGCCTTCCCCAACCCGCTGCCCGCAGCCGACGAACGCACCTCGATCGAAGGCTTCAACCTGCTCTCCTTCATCCTGAACTACGTCCCCGTCCTGCCGGTGGAAAAGGATCTGCGCGACCGCTTCGCCACCATCGGCATCGGCCCCGGCCTGAGCATCGACGTGGCCGCCCTCGCCCCCGAGATGGCCGAGGCGCTGAAGGGCGGCATCGCCGACGGGCAGGCGGAAATCGACGCCGCGCGCGCCAAGTCCACCTCGTCGGCGGACATGTTCGGCACGCGCGAATTCATGAAGAACAACTACCTGAACCGCGCCGTGGGCGCACAGGGCGGCATCCTCGGCAACTCCAAGGAGGAAGCCTACTATGTGCTCTATTCCAAGGATTCCACAGGCGCACCGCTGTCGGGCGGCACGTCCTACACGATCCGCTACGAAAAGGGCCAGTTCCCGCCCGCCAAGGCGTTCTGGTCGATGACCATGTACGACCTGCCCAAGCAGCTTCTGGTGGCGAACCCGATCAACCGCTACCTGATCAATTCGCCGATGCTGCCCGATCTCGTTCTGGGCGAGGATGGCAGCCTGACGCTCTACCTCTCCGCCGCCCAGCCCGAGGGCGACAAGGCGAAGAACTGGCTGCCGGCACCCGCCGGTCCGTTCATGGTGGTCCAGCGCATCTACCTGCCCGACCCTTCGGTTCTGGACGGAAGCTGGAAGCAGCCCGAGGTTGTGCCCGGCTGATCGGGCGAGGTAGCGTGGGACGGCACGCCCCCAAGGCCCGGTCGCGAACCTGATGCCATCCACCGCCACCTCCCCCAACCCGCGCCGCATCCTGCTCATGGGCGCGACCGGCACCATCGGCCGGGCGACGGCCCGCGCCCTCGCCGCGCGGGGACATTCCGTCGTCTGCGCGGTCCGCCCGAAACCGGACACCCCGAAACCGGCGGACCGGATCGAGCATCGGCCCGGCGACGTGACCGACAGCGGCTCCCTCGACCGGGACATCCTCCGGGGCGAGCGCTTCGATGCCCTCGTCTCCTGCCTCGCCTCGCGCAGCGGGGCACCCGCGGATGCCTGGGCCATCGACCACCGCGCCCAGTCGCTCGCCCTGGCCGCCGCGCAACGGGCGGGCGTCGGCCAGATGGTGCTGCTCTCCGCAATCTGCGTGCAGAAGCCGCTCCTCGCCTTCCAGCAGGCGAAACTCGCGTTCGAGGCGGAGCTGATGGCCTCCGGCCTCACATGGTCCATCGTCCGCCCCACCGCCTTCTTCAAATCCCTCTCGGGTCAGGTGGAGCGTGTCCGCCAGGGCAAGCCCTTCCTGATCTTTGGCGATGGCACCCTCACCGCCTGCAAGCCGATCAGCGACGATGACCTTGCCGCCTACCTCGCCTGCTGCCTCGACGACCCGGCCCTCCAGAACCGCATCCTGCCCATCGGCGGCCCCGGCCCCGCGATCACCCCCCGCGAACAGGGCGAGGCGCTGTTCCGCCTGCTGGGACAAGCGCCCAGGTTCCGCTCCGTCCCCGTGGCGCTGCTCGATACCATCATCGGCGGCCTCTCCCTTGCCGGACGGATCAGCCCGAAGGCCCGGGCCAAGGCCGAACTCGCCCGGATCGGCCGCTACTACGCGACCGAATCCATGCTGGTCTTGAACCCCGCGACAGGTCGCTACGAGGCGGACGCAACGCCCGAGACAGGCCGCGAGACGCTGGCCGACTTCTACGCCAGGCTGATCCGGGGCGAGACGACGGTGGACCGGGGCGAGCACGCGGTGTTCTGACCGCCTCACCGTGCCAGCGCGACCAACCCCACGTAACGCGGATGGTCGCGCAGACCAACCAGATCCGGGTCCGTCTCGAACCACAGCCGCGAGTCCGGCGCCACCTGCGGCAACCAGCGCTCCAGAATGTCAAAGGCCTGATCCGCCTCCCCCAACAGCGCATAGGCGCAGGCCGCATTGTAAAGCATCAGGTTGTCGTCGGGATCGACCTCCATCGCATGGCGCAACCAGTGCATTGCCCGGTCGCGATCCCCCACAAACACCAGACAGGTGGCCAGAAGCTGTGCAGGATGCGAGTTTTCCGGATGCTGGCGCAGCGCCTCTTCCGCGCGCCGAATTCCAATCCGGACAATGTCGCGGACCTCATCCGAACGGCCCAGGATTTCCAGCGCTTGCGCCAGCATCATGGGCGACTGATAGTCCTCGGGCGTGATCTCCATGGCACGGGTATAGTGCGGAAGGGCGCTTTCCGCGTGTCCCGTGAACACCAGGAACCGCCCGTATTCCAGTTGCGCCTCGAAGCAATTCGGATCGAGCGCCAGCGCCCGTTCGAAACTCTCCGCCGCCTCCTCGCGCCGGTCCACGACACCCAACGCCTGACCCCGTGCCCCATAGGCATCCGCCAGCGCGGGGTCGATCGCCAGCGCACGATCCGTCACCGCAAGAATGTCCTCGATGGGAATGTCGGTGCCGTGGACCGATTTCAGCAAGGCCATGCAGTTCGCCTTGCCTGCATAGGCCCGCGCGAATCCCGGATCGAGGTCGATGGCCCGGTCGAACAGGCGCATGGCCCGGCCAAGCGACGACTTGGTGCGCATCCGGTAAAGGTCCATCCCGCGCAGGCAGTTCGTATAGGCTTCGATATCCGTCGTCGGCACCTGCGCGATGGCGGCCCTCTCCTCCGGCAGCAGCCACACCTTCAACTGCGCGACAATCGCCTGGGTGATCTCATCCTGCACTGCGAAGATGTCCGTCAGGTCGCGGTCATACCGCTCCGCCCAGACATGCCCGCCCGTGGCGCCCTCGATCAGCTGCGCCGTGATCCGCACGCGATTGCCCGACTTGCGGACCGAGCCTTCCACCAGATACCCCACGCCCAACTCCCGCGCGACCTGCTCCAGGTTCACGGCACGGCCCTTGTAGGTGAACACCGTGTTCCGCCCCAGCACGAACAGGCCCGAGACCTTCGCAAGGTCGGTGATGATGTCCTCGGTGATCCCGTCGCTGAAGAACTCCTGATCCGGGTCGTTGCTCATGTTGGCGAAGGGGAGCACGGCGACCGAGGGCTTCTCGCTTGGGGCGGCGACCTTTTTCTCGGGCGCGGACGGATCAGAGGTCAGTTCCTGCGCCAGATCGACGAAGTACACCCGCACCGGCTCTGCGATGTTCTTCACCGTCCTCTCGCCCTGGTCGACAAACCCCAGTTCCAGCCTGTTCCCGATCTGCTGGCGCACGGCCGCCGAACAGGCGATGCCCCCCGGCCCCGCCAGCCCCTCAAGCCGCGCGGCAAGATTCACCCCGTCGCCGTAGAAGTCGTCCCCTTCCACGATCAGGTCGCCCACATTCAGCCCGATCCGGAACAGGATATGCCGGTCGTCCGGCACCCCGTCGTTCCGCTCGGGCATCCCGCGCTGAATCTCGACCGCACAGCGCGCGGCACTCAGGACCGATCCGAACTCCACCAGAAACCCGTCGCCCATCGTCTTGAAGATGCGCCCGCCATGGCGCGCCACGGCCGGGTCGAAGAACTCGCGACGATGCCGCTTCAGCGCCGACATCGTGCCGTCCTCGTTGGCCTCCATCAGGCGGCTGTAGCCGACGACATCTGCCGCAAGGATCGCTGCCAGCCGCCGTTCGATCCGCTCCTCGGCCATCAGGCTACCCTCAGCTCACATTGCCCCGATGCTATGGGTTCGACCTGCTTCCAGCAAGCACCCTGCCTGCCCTTGCCTTGCCGGCGAAGGACCAATCGCCGGATCGTGCGACCAATTCCCGATTCTTTCTGTCTGCATATGAAAGTCATATGGAAAGCATATGTCTTTCATATCCCCCGAACCGCCCCTAATCTCGGTGTCGCAACCGACAGGAGAACCCCATGCAGACCATGATCGGCATCATCGGCGGATCGGGTCTTTACCAGATCGACGGCCTCGAAGGCGCCTCCTGGGTCAAGGTCAGAACCCCCTGGGGCGCACCCTCGGACGAGGTGCTGGTGGGTCGTCTCGACGGTGTTCCGATGGCCTTCCTGCCCCGCCACGGGCGCGGCCATGCGCATTCCCCGACCGATGTTCCCTACCGCGCGAATATCGACGCGCTGAAGCGCCTGGGCTGCACCGATGTCATCTCCGTTTCCGCCTGCGGATCGTTCCGCGAGCAGTATCGGCCGGGCGATTTCGTCATCGTGGACCAGTTCATCGACCGCACCTTCGCCCGGGAAAAGTCTTTCTTCGGAACAGGTTGCGTGGCCCATGTGAGCGTGGCCCACCCCACGTGCCCGCGCCTCGGCGCGGCCTGTGCCGCGGCTGCCCGGGCCGAGGGGATCACCGTGCATGACGAGGGAACCTACCTCTGCATGGAAGGCCCGCAGTTCTCCACCCTCGCCGAAAGCCGCCTCTACCGCTCGTGGGGCTGTGACGTGATCGGCATGACGAACATGCCCGAGGCCAAACTCGCCCGCGAGGCCGAGTTGTGTTACGCCAGTGTCGCGATGGTCACCGACTATGACTGCTGGCACGAAAGCCACGGCGCGGTCGACGTGGCGCAGGTCATCGCCGTGCTGACCGGAAACGCCGCCAAGGCCAGAAACATGGTCGCTCGCCTCCCAGCCATCCTGGGCGCCACCCGCAACATCTGCCCGCACGGCTGCGACCGGGCACTGGATTTTGCGATCATGACCGCCTCGGACAAGCGCGACCCTGCCCTTCTCGCAAAGCTGGATGCCGTCGCCGGGCGCGTGTTGGGATGACCCTCCGGGGCACCCTTTTGCCCCTTCTTCTGTTGGCCACGACGGCAAGCGCCGAGGATTTCGTCCGCACCACAGGCCTGCTGGGCGATGCCGATTTCTACCGCCTCGTCACCTGCGGCCGCCCCCCGGGCGGCCGGTGCCGCACCCCGCCGAAACGCTGGACCGACGACCTGGCGCAGGATCTGACGATCACCGTCCTACCCGCCATCGAACCGGTCCTCCCGGCCCGCGCCGCACAGGTGAACGCCGCCCTCGATGCCGCCATCGCCCAGATCAACGCGGCGGGCGCAGCCATCACCCTCCGCCGCGTCGCGGACAACAGCCCCGCCCCGATCCGACTGTCGATCCGCAATCCGACTGCCATGGCACTGATCGCAACGGGCCTGGGCGCACAGGACACCCCTGCAGGAATGGTTCTGTTCATCCCCCCTGCCGCAGACCGGATCACGGGCGCCATGATCCTGATCTCCTCCGAGATTCCCCTTGCAACAGACAAAATCTGTTGTATTGGAAGAACTTACCCAATCCCTTGGCCTTATGTACGATATTGATAACCCGGCCTACGAGCGCCTCTCCATCTTTTCGCAGCGCCAGAACAGTGTCACGGTGCTGACGCGGCAGGATGCAACGTCCCTCCGGCTTCACTACCCGCCCAACCCCTGAGATCAAGGCCGTCCCATGCAGAAAACCGTCAAGGACTATATCCGCACCATCGTCGATTTCCCGCACGAAGGGATCCTGTTCCGCGACGTGACCACCCTTTTCGCCGATGCGCGAGGGTTCCGCATGGCCATCGACCAGTTGCTGACGCCCTACGCCGGTATGCGGATCGACAAGGTCGCGGGACTTGAGGCGCGGGGCTTCATCCTGGGCGGCGCCGTCGCGCATCAGTTGTCCTGCGGCTTCGTCCCGATCCGCAAGAAAGGCAAGCTGCCGGGCCGCACCATAGCCCAGAGTTACACGCTGGAATATGGGGAGGCCGTGGTCGAGGTGCATGACGACGCCATGCTGGCGGGCGAGAAAGTGTTGCTTGTCGATGACTTGCTGGCGACCGGCGGTACAGCCGAGGCAGGCATTCGTCTGGTCGAGCGGCTTGGGGCCGAGATCGTCGGCTGCGCTTTCGTCGTGGACCTGCCCGACCTTGGAGGGCGCCGCAAACTCGAGGCTCTGGGAATGGACGTGCACACACTCTGCGCGTTTGAGGGGCACTAACCGTATCGAAACGGAATCGGTCTAATCCATGCCCGTCCGATGTTGAAAACACGGGCAAATGTCGCACCACAACTTAACCCCACACTCCCAAGTCCCCGCCGATTCAGCCCGGCGGGGCACACCTAGGCCCGCAGGACCGCACCGGGATTCAGTATGCCATGCGGGTCCAGTGCGGCCTTGATGGCGCGCATCGCGGCCAGTTTGGCCGGGTCACCGTATTTTTCCAGATCGCCGACCTTTAGCCGTCCGATCCCGTGCTCGGCGCTGACCGAGCCACCCATTGCATCGACCATGTCATGCACCAGCATCTTGATCGCCTCGCGACTGTTCTCATGCTCGGCCCGCGTCCGACCGATCTGGGGGAAGACATTGTAATGGAGGTTCCCGTCACCCAGATGCCCGAAGCAGTTGATCCTCCAGTCCCCAATCCGTGCGAGGGCCGGACCGGCTGCGGCGATGAAGGCGGGCACGGCCCCAAGCGGCAGCGAGATGTCGTGACTGGAGATTGCCCCGATACGCCGGTTCGCTTCGGGGATCATCTCGCGGATCAGCCAGAACTCCTGCCGCTGCGCTTCGGAGACAGCGATCAGGCCATCCGTGACCAGCCCCTCCACCACCCCGTCCTCGTAAAGTGCCGTCAGAGAAGCGACAGGATCCAGCCCTTCCGGCAGACCCAGTTCGATCAGCACCATCCAGTCCGGTCGGTTCGCGAAGGGCTGCCTGACATCGGGCAGCACCTCATCCAGAAACCGCAGCCCCATCCCGCCGATCAACTCGAAGGCCGAGATCAGCCCCCCGAGCCGCGCCTGTGCCCGGGACAGCAGTGTCAGCGCAGCCGCGGGGCTTTCGACGACAAGCAGCGCCGTCCCCTCGCGGGCCGGCGGCGGAACCAGCTTCAGGCTGGCCGCCGTGATCACGCCGAGCGTTCCCTCGGCCCCGATCAGCAGGTGGCGCAGATCATAGCCGGTATTGTCCTTGCGCAGCCGCTTCAGGCCGTGAAGCACCGAACCATCCGGAAGGACGGCTTCGAGCCCGAGACAAAGGTCGCGGGCGTTTCCATAGCGCAGAACATTCAGCCCACCCGCATTCGAGGATAGGTTCCCCCCGATCCGCGCTGTGCCTTCGGACGCCAGGGAGAGCGGGAAGATCCGCCCGGACGCCCGGGCATGGCGGTGAACATCCGCAAGGATCATTCCAGCCTCGACGATCAGCACGTTCTCCTCGGGGTAAATCGCCCGCAACGCCGACATCCGTTCCAGCGACAGAAGCACAGGCGCCGGGCCATCGGGCATCAACTGTCCGCCGACCAGCCCCGTCCCTCCGCCCCAAGGCACGAGTCCAACACGTGCAGTCGCGCAGGCACGCACGATTTGCACCACTTCGTCGACGTTGCGCGGGCGGGCGACCGTCCCGGCCTGACCCAGCCAGCGCCCCCTTGGTTCGGTCAGGTAGCGTGGCTCCGGGGCCGACAGAGTGCCCTCGGGCACATGCTGCGCCAGGCTGGCCACGAAATCCGGATCGGCAGGATTTCAGCATGGTGACCTCCATCCGCCCTGCTTAGCGGCAAGGAAGGGCGATGCAAGCGCTACCACCTGGGGTGACGAAACAGCATCGCACACCCTACGGCGCAAGGGACCGCCCGTCACCGCACAATCACGCAAGGCTTGCCTCACCCGACATCGGTTCGCCCGCGCCGGTCACTGCGCAGGTTCGCAAAGAGGACATGGTTGCGCCAACGCCCGGCGATCTGAAGGTAGCTCTGCGCCACGCCCTCATACTTGAAGCCGCATTTCTCCAGCACACCGCGCGAGGCGGCGTTCTCGGGCAGACATGCGGCCTCGACCCGGCTCAGGTCACTCACGCTGAAGGCGTGGTGCACCACGGCAAGGATTGCCTCGCGCATGTAGCCTTGCCGGGCATAGGGCTGGCCGATCCAGTAGCCCAGCGTTCCCGCCTGACTTGGTCCGCGACGGATATTGTCCAGCGTGATCGCACCCAGCAACGCCTGATCGGCGCGGCGGATCAGCAGCAGAGGCAGCGCGGTGCCCTGCGACGTTGCCCGGTTCGCCCAGTAGACACGATTGGTGAACGCCTTGCGGCTGAGATGATCCGCAGACCACAGCGGCTCCCACGGGGCAAGGAAGTCGCGGCTTGACGCGCGCAGCCCGGACCACGGACGGAAATCAGAGTGCTGCGGCAGGCGAAGCGTCATCCGCTCCGTCTCGATTCTGACGCGGCGCGCAAGGCCGATCATCAGGCGGCCAGCCCCTCGCGGATGTCGTCGATGCCGGGTGCTGCCGTGACCGGCCCATAGAGCGCGAGGGCCGATTTGGCCTGCGTCAACTGGCCCGCATAAGCGCATACATTCGCAAGGCCGACGGCGTCGATCTTCTCCACCGCCTCGTCCACGTCCGGAACGCGACCCCAGATCGCCAGCAGTCGTGCCGAGCGTTCGGCGCGGGCCGAAGGGCTTTCCAGACCCATCAGCAAACCAGCCTTGAGTTGCGCGCGCGCGCGGGCGACCTCGGACTCCGTCATGTCCTCGGCCGAGCGCTTCAGTTCGTCCAGCGTCAGGATGGTCAGTTCCCCGATCTCGGCCTCGGACGTTCCTGCGTACAGCGTGATCTGCCCGGTATCCTCATAAGCTGCGGATTGGGCGAAGATCGAATAGCACAGACCCCGTTCCTCTCTGATCTTCTGGAACAGGCGCGAGGACATGCCGCCACCGAGCGCCGTCGCATAGACTTGCGCGGTATAGACGTCGGGAGAGCGATAGCCGGGTGCCTCGAACGCCAGAGCGAAGTGGACCTGTTCCAGATCCTTGATTTCGCGCCGCTCACCGCCGGCAAACGCAGCAGGCTGGATGAGCGGGCTGCCAACCGGCTTCAGCCCGCCGAAGATCGCGGTCGCCTCTGCCACCACTCGGTCATGGTCCACGCCACCCGCTGCGGACAGGATCATCTGATCCGGCCCGTAATGCTCGCGCACGAAGCGGGTCAGGTCATCGCGCTTGAAGGATGCCACACGCTCGGCGGGGCCAAGGATGGTTCTGCCAAAGGCCTGATCCGGATAGCTTGCCTCTTGAAGCCAATCGAAGATCACGTCGTCGGGCGTGTCCAGCGCCTGCCCGATCTCCTGCAGGATCACATGGCGCTCGACCTCGATCTCTTTCTTGTCGAAGACCGGGTTCAGCACGATGTCGGCGATAACGTCCAGTGCCAGTGGCACATCATCCTGCAGCACGCGGGCGTAATAGGCCGTCATCTCGCGGCTTGTATAGGCATTGATGTACCCGCCCACATCCTCGATCTGCTCGGCAATCTGCAGCGCGGTGCGCTTTTTCGTGCCCTTGAAGGCCATGTGCTCAAGGAAATGTGCGATCCCGTTCTGCTCGGGCCGCTCATGGCGGCCGCCCGCCGTCACCCAGACGCCGACCGAGGCCGATTTCAGGCCCGGCATATTCTCGGTGATGATGCGGAATCCGTTTGCAAGGGTTGTCAGGCGAAGGGTCAACGACCGGTCCTTTCGCGGATGAGGGCCTCAATCGCCGCAAGATCGTTCGGAACGCGCGTCAGACGTTCTTCACGATGATAGAGGTCGGCCAAGCGGGGCGGCAGATGTGGGCGCGACCCCATCGCGGCTTCAACTGCATCGGGGAACTTGGCGGGGTGGGCGGTCGCCAGCGTGATCATCGGAACCATGCCCAAGTGCTCTTCGGCCACCTTCACACCTACCGCCGTGTGCGGGCACAGAACTTCACCGGTCGCGGCGTATGTCCGGCGAATCGTCTCCGCCGTTTCACCCTCGGAACAGCGGCCCGAGGCGAAGGTGTCGTGCAGGGATGCCATGGCATTCGCGCTGATCCGGAACTCCCCCGCCTTCAGCTTGGCCATCAGCGCTGCCACTGCGGCACCGTCGCGGCCATAGGCGTCGAACAGTGCGCGCTCGAAATTCGACGACACCTGAATGTCCATCGAGGGGCTCATCGAAGGCCGCACCCGCTCTGTCGTGTAGCTGCCCGACGACAGCGCACGATGGAGGATGTCGTTCTGGTTCGTCGCAATTACCAGCTTGTCGATGGGCAGTCCCATGCTGCGCGCGATGTAGCCCGCAAAGATATCGCCGAAATTCCCTGTCGGCACAGTGAAGCTGACCTTGCGGTGTGGCGCACCCAGCGAGACGGCTGACGTGAAGTAGTAGACCACCTGTGCCAGCACCCGCGCCCAGTTGATGCTGTTGACCCCGGCGAGGCGGACGCCGTCGCGGAAGTCGAAATCGTTGAACATGTCTTTCACGCGGGCTTGGCAATCGTCAAAATCGCCCTCCAGCGCAAGCGCATGCACGTTCGTTTCCGACGCCGTCGTCATCTGGCGGCGCTGCACCTCGGACACCCGACCGTGGGGATAGAGAATGAACACATCGACGTGCTTCAACCCTCTGAACGCTTCGATTGCCGCCGAACCCGTATCGCCCGACGTCGCGCCCACGATGGTGATACGCTCGCCCGACTTCGCGAGCGACGCCTGGAACAGCTGGCCGATCAGCTGCATGGCGAAGTCCTTGAACGCCAGCGTCGGCCCGTGGAACAGCTCCAGCAGGAAGTGGTTCGGGCCAAGCTGCACCAGCGGCGCCCTGGCGGCATGACCAAACCCCGCATAGGCCTTTGCGATCAGCTTGCGGAACTCGTCATCCTTGAAGCAGCCTCCGAGGAACGGATGCATGACACGATAGGCGACTTCTTCATAACTCTGTCCTGCCAGCGCGGCGATCTGATCCGCCCCCATGACGGGAACGACATTCGGCACATACAGTCCGCCATCACGCGCCAGACCCGTCATCATCGCTTCGTCGAAGCGAAGGACAGGTGCGCTGCCACGGGTGGAGATATAGTGCATGTGTCGCCTCGCCTCAGTCTGTCGGACGCCTGATACGCCAGAGCAGCAGAACTGTCATCCCCAGCCAGACGATCGCCAGGCTAAACCAGGTAATGGCATATTGCAGATGGTTGTTGGGAATGCCCGTCGTATCGACCGGGACTGGTGCAATTCCGTCTCCGGTATCGGACCGCGCGACGATCAACACCGGTTCGGTCGCGAGTGCAGCGGCCATCGAAGGCACGTCGCGGGCGAACCAGATGCCGCGGGCCGCATCGGGTTGGGGCGTGAAACTGTCGGTCTCGTCCGGCCAGTGCAGCGTTCCCGTCACCGTCATTTCACGGGCCGTCCGGGGCACTTCGCGCTGATCTTCGGGCAGGAACCCACGGTCGACCATGATCCGCCGACCCTCCATCGTGTCGAAGCGCTCGATCACGCGGTAGCCCGGGCCGGCATCGCGATCGCTCGTCAGCACGAACAGCGGCTCGCCGACGAACTGCCCGCTCACCGAGACAGGAAGGTAGCGGTCAGCGACGGGATCGGGCACTTCGGGAAGCGCTACAGGCGCGTCCCCCAGTCGTGCCTCGATCTGGGACAGGATACGCTCTTTCCAGGCAAGCCGCTGCACCTGCCACACCCCCAGCCCGATCAGGATCGAAGCACCGATCAGGCCGAACAGAAGCGGGGCGATCATCCTGCGCAATGCTTCGGTATCTCCAAAACGAAAGCGCGCGCCCTTTCGGCCCGCGCTTCCGACAGAACTGATTCCGCGCATGCTGCCGGTATCTGTCGCGCTTTATTGGCCCCAGATGTAGACGGCCGCGAAGAGGAAAAGCCAGACCACGTCGACGAAGTGCCAGTACCAGGCTGCTGCTTCGAAGCCCACGTGCCGCTCGGGCGTGAAATGGCCAGCCTGCACGCGCAACAGGCAGACGGTCAGAAAAATCGTTCCGATGATCACGTGGAAACCGTGGAACCCGGTCGCCATGAAGAAGCTTGCGCCATAGATGTTCCCGGCAAAGCCAAAAGCTGCATGGCTGTATTCATAGGCCTGAAATATGGTGAACATCACGCCCAGCAGGATTGCAAGCAGCAGCCCATTGAACATGTCCTTGCGATTGTTCTCATGCACCAGGGCGTGGTGGGCCCATGTGGCGGCGGCCCCCGAACACAGCAGGATCAGCGTGTTGATGATCGGCAGGTGCCAGGGGTCGAAGGTCTCGATACCGGCAGGTGGCCAGACACCGTCCACCAGCGGGCTGTCCGGTCCCATGGGGTAAAGCGCGTGCTTGAAGAACGTCCAGAACCAGGCCGAAAAGAACATGATCTCGGACAGGATGAACAGCAGGAACCCGTACCGCAGGCCGATCACGACCACCGGTGTATGATCGCCCGCATGGCTTTCCTTGATGACATCCGACCACCACGCAAACATGACGTAAAGCGCGCAGGCGAGACCGGCGAGGAACACGAACGGCTGCTTCCAGGGCCCCGACACGTTCGGCGACACCATCAGCACCAGGCCAGACAGCATGAGGATCGCTCCGACCGCCCCGATGAAGGGCCAGATCGACGGCGGCAGGACGTGGTAATCGTGGTTCTTTGCGTGGGCCATCTGGCGTTTCCTTGGTCTGTTTCCGGCTTTGCCGACCGGTCGATGTCTCAGTTTACCGGCGCGCGGGAGACAGGGGCAAGGGCCGCCTGCTCTTCGGGCAATTCGGTCTGGTGGAAGGTATAGGACAGGGTGATCTCCTTCACGAAGCGGCCTTCTTCGTCATCGACCATCGAGGGATCGACGAAGAACGTCACCGGCATCTGAACCCGCTCGCCGGGCTTCAGAACCTGCATCTCGAAACAGAAGCAGGCGATCTTGTCGAAATAGCCGCCGGCGGCATCGGGGGTCACGTTGTAGCTGGCAGTGCCTGCGATGGTGCGGTCGGTCGGGTTGAAAGCCTCGAAAAAGGCCATCCCGGTTTCGCCGATCCGCAGTGTCATCTCGCGCTGTACCGGCTTGAACTCCCACGGCATCCCTGCTTCGAGCGAAGCGTCGAAGCGCACACGCACCGTGCGGTCCAGCACCGTGTCGGGCGCCTGCGCCGCCACGCCGGTGGTTCCGCCGAAACCGGTCGTCCTGCAGAACCAGTCATAGAACGGCACCGCCGCGAAGGAGAGCGAGGCCATGAGGACGGCCACCCCGGCCAGCTTGGCCGCCGTGCGGTTCACCCCCGCAAGCCCGGGCAGTAGCCGCATCAGTTGCCCTCCGCAGCAGCGGGCACGAGGTGCGGTTGAACCACATGGTCATACCCTTCGATCGGTCCGGTCTCCGAGACCTTTACGACCGTCAGTCCGAACACGACCAGCACGAAGAAAGCAAGCGTGAGGCCCACCCCGAGGTTCCGCCCGAAGCGACGCTTGTAGATTTCGTGGTCGGGCCGGAACGCCATCTCACCACCCCCCAAGGCCGACGGCGTGCAGTGCAGCCTCGGCCAGAAGCGCACCGAAATGCAGGAAAAGGTAATACAGCGAGAAGCGGAACACGCCCTTCTCGACCGCGTAGTTGTCCGCCTCGGCCATCGCCTCGTCCCGCCGCCAGATGCGCCATGCGCCGATCAGGAACCACCCGTTGAGCACGATCGCCGCTGCAAGGTAGACCGGCCCGCCGATCGAGGTGAAGGCGGTGGCGAGTGCCACCGGGGCAAGCAGGATGGTATAGACAAGGATATGTGCCCGCGTCGCACGGCGGCCATGGGTGACCGTCAGCATCGGGACGCCAGCGTTCGAATAATCCTCCTTCATGAACAGAGCCAGCGCCCAGAAATGCGGCGGCGTCCACATGAAGATCAATGCGAACATCAGCGCACTTTCCAGCGATACGCCGCCTGTCGCACAGGCCCAGCCGATCATCGGGGGGAAGGCTCCGGCCGCACCACCAATCACGATGTTCTGCGGGGTCGAGCGTTTGAGCCACATCGAATAGACGACGGCATAGAAGAAGATCGTGAACGCCAGAAGGCCCGCGGCGAACAGATTGGCGGCCAGCCCGAGCATCACCACCGCGATGCCCGAGAGCGCCAGCCCAAGCCCAAGCGCTTCGCCCCCTGTCACGATGCCCGCAGGCACCGGGCGCTTGCGGGTCCGGCGCATCACGGCGTCGATGTCGGCGTCCCACCACATGTTCAGCGCACCCGAAGCGCCTGCCCCGAGCGCGATGAACAGGATCGAGGCGAAGCCCACGACAGGGTTGACATGCACCGGTGCGACCAGCAGCCCCACCAGCGCGGTGAACACCACCAGCGACATGACGCGCGGCTTCAGAAGCGCGACGTAGTCGCCAAACCCCGCCTCGCCCGTCCCGGAGGTGGCCGAATGGTCAAAGGCTTCGGCGTTGGTCATCATCATCTCCCGATGGGTCGGGGCAGCGGATCGCCGCCCCTGCCGCTCAGTCGGCCGCAGCCACGGTCACCGGCTTGGCGAGCGACGAAAGCTGGACGTTGCCGTTCTTGGCGCCCTCAAGCCATTTGGCATAGGCGTCTTCCGACACGACCTTGACCGTGATCGGCATATAGGCGTGGCTCTTGCCGCAAAGCTCCGAGCATTGGCCGTAGTAGATACCTTCCTTCTCGGCCTTGAACCAAAGCTGGCCGAGCCGTCCCGGTACCGCGTCCTGCTTCACGCCAAAGGCTGGGATGGTCCAGGAATGGATCACATCCGCCCCGGTGACCTGCATCACGATGGTCTTGTTGACGGGCACGACCACGGCGGTATCGGTGGCCAGCAGGAAGTCGTCGCGGGTGTATCCCAGCGCCTCGAGCTTCATCACGGCGACATCGTCCAGCACCTCGGGCGTGCCCATCGGCTGGTCATCCCCGAGCGCGTCGACCTTCGTCGAGCCATCCACGAGGAAGCTTTCGAAGGACACGCCTTCATCGACATATTCGTAGCCCCAGTACCACTGGTAGCCGGTCACCTTGATGTTCACGTCACCCACCGGGATTTCCTGCTGCTTGAACAGCACGGGCAGCGAAAACGCCCCGATGAACACCAGGATCAGGATGGGCACGACCGTCCAGGCGACTTCCAGGGGAGAGTTGTGCGTGAACGATGCGGGATTGGCGTTGGCACGGCGGTTGTAGCGGACCATGACCAACACCAGCAGCGCCGTCACGAAGACGGAGATCACTGTGATGATGACCAGAAGCATGTGATCCAGGCTGTGAATGTCGCGCGCCAGTTCGGTGGCGGCGGGCTGGAAGCCCATCAGGCCGTCGACCGGGCGGCCGATCGTCTCCAGCGCCTCCTGCGCCCGGGCGGCAAAGGCAGTTGCAAATACAGCGGCAAGGCCCAGAAGTGAGGTCAGTCGCATTGTCATATCCCGTTCCCGTCGCGGCTTTCGAACCGCCGTTCGGACCCCGGCATGGTATGCACAGGAATCCCATTGTTTCGCGTCCCTCTGAAACCATATTAGACGGTGGCCGACAAGCAAAACGATTGCGGCAAAGAGACGCCGCCTGATCCAGATCAAGGACACCCCCATGACCGACGCCCCCTTCCGTCCCTTCGAGACACATCTCGACGAGGCGACTGCCCTCGCCATTCTGCGCGAGGCAACGGCCGGTGCAGAGGATGGCGAGCTGTTCCTGGAACGCAGTCGATCCGAGGCCATCGTGCTGGATGACGGCAGGATCAAGACGGCCAGCTACGACGCCTCCGAGGGCTTCGGCCTGCGTGCCGTCAAGGGTGAAGTCGCCGGGTATGCCCATGCCACCGAGATTTCGGAACGCGCGCTGCGCCGTGCCTCCGAGACGGCGCGCCTTGCCGTGGGCGATGGCGGCGGCATGATGGCCGCCCCGCCCAAGGGCACGAACGTGAAGCTTTACACCGATGCCGATCCGATGGGCGACGCCGCATTCCCGGTTAAGATCGACCTCCTGCGCGAGATCGACGCCTTCGCGCGGGCGCTCGACCCGAGGGTCGTGCAGGTCTCTGCCACCCTCTCGGCCGGAATTCAGGAAGTTGAAATCCTCCGCCCCGAAGGCCTGCGCCTGTCCGACATCCGACCGATGGCGCGGATGAACATCTCCGTCATCGTCGAAGAGAACGGGCGGCGCGAGTCGGGCGGGATGGGCGGCGGTGGCCGTTACGGCCTTGCCCGTCTGATGGAGCGCGCGCACTGGCAGGCGCTGGCGCGCGAGGCCCTGCGGATTGCCGTGGTGAATCTTGGCGCCGTCGCCGCACCCGCAGGCACGATGGATGTGCTCCTTGGGCCCGGATGGCCCGGTATCCTGCTGCACGAGGCGGTGGGGCACGGACTGGAGGGCGACTTCAACCGCAAGAAGACCTCCTCGTTCGCGGGCCTTTTGGGCCAGCGTGTCGCGGCGCCCGGAGTGACCGTGCTCGACGACGGCACGATCCCGGACCGGCGCGGCTCGATCAGCGTCGATGATGAGGGTACGCCCTCGGGCCGCAACGTGCTGATCGAGGATGGCATCCTGGTCGGCTACATGCAGGACCGCCAGAACGCCCGCCTGATGGGCGTGGCCCCGACCGGCAACGGGCGGCGTCAGAGCTTCGCGCACATTCCGATGCCCCGCATGACGAACACCTACATGCTCGCGGGCGAGGCCGATCCGGCCGATCTGCTGGCCGACCTCAAGGACGGCATCTACGCCGTGGGTTTCGGCGGCGGGCAGGTGGATATCACCAACGGCAAGTTCGTGTTCAGCTGCACCGAGGCCTACCGGGTCCAGAACGGCAGGATCGGCGCGCCGGTCAAGGGCGCGACCCTGATCGGCGACGGGCCGACTGCCCTGAAACAGGTGCGCGCCATCGGCAACGATCTGGCGCTCGACCCCGGTATCGGCAACTGCGGCAAGGCCGGGCAGTGGGTTCCGGTCGGCGTCGGCCAGCCGACCATGCTGATCGGTGGCCTGACAGTGGGCGGCAGCGCCACCTGACCTGCTTCTTCTGTTCACAAATATCCTCGGGGGGACGCGCGGCACGCGCGCGGGGGGCAGACGGCCCCCCGTCCGCCCTCAGCCTTTGGCGCGCGGCCTTGCAGATGCGCCCCGGCACCGGTCCGAGCAATGGCGGACCTCGTCCCAGACCTTCTCCCACTTCTTCCGCCAGGTGAAGGGACGCCCGCAGGTCGCGCAGGTCTTCACGGGCAGGTCGCCCTTGCGACGCATCTTCGCCATCAGAGGTCGAAGCTCATCTGCGCCACAGGCCCGGGCCTGCGGCGGGACGGTGCCCGATCGTTGACGAAGCGCCCTGTGCCGTCGGCACGGCTCGCGTGACGGTCGACCACGCGCGCAGCCTCATCGGCAAAACCCGGTGCCCGGCGCAGCCCCCAGACCCGGTCGCGCGCGGCCCGCGCGGCGGCGGCCACATCCACGATCGGCTCGGGGTAATGCCGCCCCAACAGACCCGGCGCCCCGGTCCATTTCCACGGCTCCTGCAGGAAGGGGTCCGGCACCGGCGCCAGTTCCGGCACCCACCGCCGCGTGAACGCGCCCGTCGGATCCTGATCCAGACCCTGCTTGATCGGATTGTAGATGCGGATCGTGTTGATCCCCGTCGTCCCGGACTGCATCTGCACCTGCGGCCAGTGGATGCCCGGCTCGTAATCGGTGAACAGCCGCGCAAGGACCGGCCCAGTCGCCCGCCAGTCGAGCCAGAGGTGATAGGACGCGACCGACATCACCATGCTCCGCATCCGGAAGTTCAGCCAGCCCGTCGCTGTCAGGTAACGCATGCAGGCATCGACAAAGGGCAGCCCCGTTTCACCCGCCGACCAGGCCGCCAGTCGCACCGCATCCGGCTCGCGCAGCCGCAGCGCCTCCACCGACCGATGCAGGCATCGCGTCTCGATCGAAGGCTGGTCCTCCAGCTTCTGCATGAAGTGGTCGCGCCAGGCGAGGCGGCTCTGAAAACTCGCCAGCGCCCCGCCCCAGCGCCCGCCGCGCCGTTCTGCCTGCCGGGCGGCGGTTGCCTGAACAACTTCGCGCACCGAAAGCGTGCCCATCGCGAAATGCGGCGACAGGCGCGAACAGGTCCGCTCGCCCGTCACGGGCGAGGACATCGCCGCGCGGTACGCCTCGCCCCGCCTGCTCAGGAAGCTGTCGAGCAGGTCGAGCCCGCGCGCTCTGCCGCCAGCCTGACGGTGCAGGCACGTGTCGTCGGTCAGCCGCAACCCGCGCGCCGAAGGAATCGGACCAGGCTCCACCTCCGGCACGGGCGCAAGCACGGGAATCGCCGCCAATGGCTCTGCCATGAAACCGTTGCGCCTTGCGGCCCAGCCATCCCTTCCTTTCAGCCGACGAACCACACCCGATTGCGGCAGTTCGATCCACTCGATCCCCGCCGCGCGCGCCCAGGCCGCGACACGGCGGTCGCGCGCATAGGTCCACAGGTTTCCTGTCTCTTCATGGCTCACGATCCGCCCGATCCGGTGCTGACGACAGAGCGCATCGAGCACCGCCACCGCATCGCCTGTCCGCACCACGAGCGGCGCACCAAGCGCGCCCAGTTCCTCGCGCAAACCAACCAGGCTCTCTGCCGCAAAGGCCCATTGCCGGGCCGAGGTGTCGGCCAGCCGCCAATAGTCCGGCTCGACGATGTAGAGCGGCAGGACCGGCCCCAGGCAGGTCGCGAGCGCCAGCGCCGGGTGATCGCTCGTGCGAAGATCGCGTTTGAACCAGACAAGAACATTCATGGAACACGGATGTAGCATGACGAAGGGATTCGTAAACCCTCGCCTTGCGCCTGCCCGTTCGACGGCTAGGGTAACGCGCAAGGAGTGCCTGCATGACCGAAACCATCCGCCTGTCCGATTACCGACCCTTCACCCATGTCGTGGAAGAGGTCGACCTCACGTTTCACCTGCGCCCGGATGCAACCCGGGTTCTCGCCCGGCTGCGCCTCGCGCCCAATCCGGCGCGCCCTGGCAGGCATGACCTTCGAATTCGACGGCGAGCAACTGACACTGGTCACCGCGCGGATCGACGGCAAGACGCTCCCTCTCGTTCCCGACGAAACGGGACTCACCATTCCCGCGGACCTGCTGCCAAACGGCGGCTTCACGCTGGAAACGGAAGTCCTGAGTTCTCCCGAAGGCAACACCGCGCTGGAGGGCCTCTACATGTCGAACGGCATGTATTGCACCCAGTGCGAAGCGGAAGGTTTCCGCAAGATCACGTTCTACCCTGACCGCCCCGACGTGATGGCGCCGTTCCGCGTTCGCATCGAAAGTGACCTGCCGGTCCTGCTGTCGAACGGCAATCCCGTGGCACAGGGCCGGGGCTGGGCCGAATGGCACGACCCCTGGCCCAAACCCGCGTATCTGTTCGCGCTCGTCGCCGGCGAACTCGTCGCACATCCCGACAGCTTCACCACGGCCTCGGGTCGCCAGGTCGCGCTGAACATCTGGGTTCGCCCTGGCGACGAGGGAAAATGCGCCTATGCGATGGAGGCGCTGAAACGTTCGATGCGCTGGGATGAAACCACCTACGGGCGCGAGTATGACCTGGATGTGTTCAACATCGTTGCGGTCGATGACTTCAACATGGGGGCAATGGAGAACAAGGGGTTGAACATCTTCAACTCCAAATACGTCCTCGCCCTGCCCGAGACTGCAACGGACGACGACTTTGGCCGGATCGAGGCGATCATCGCGCACGAATACTTCCACAACTGGACCGGCAACCGCATCACGTGCCGCGACTGGTTCCAGCTTTGCCTCAAGGAAGGGCTGACCGTTTTCAGGGACCAGCAATTCACCTCGGACATGCGCTCGGGCCCCGTGAAGCGGATCGAGGATGTGCTGACACTGCGCGCCCGCCAGTTCCGCGAGGATAACGGCCCCCTCGCCCATGCCGTCCGCCCGGATCACTACCAGGAGATCAACAACTTCTATACGGCCACCGTCTACGAGAAGGGCGCCGAGGTGATCGGGATGCTCAAGCGCCTGGTCGGCGATGCCGACTATGCGCGTGCGCTCGACCTCTACTTCGCCCGCCATGACGGCGAGGCGGCCACCATCGAAGACTGGCTGAAGGTGTTCGAGGATACGACCGGGCGCGACCTGTCGCAGTTCAGACGCTGGTACACCGAGGCTGGAACGCCGCGCCTGAAGGTCAGCGAAAGCTGGCAGGACGGCACCTATTCCCTTGCCTTCGAACAGGTGAACCCGCCCACGCCGGGGCAGCCCGAAAAACTGCCAAAGGTCATTCCCATCGCGGTCGGCCTGTTAAGTCCCAACGGCGACGAAGCGATGCCGACCCGGACACTCGAGATGACCGAGACAAAGCAGATCTTCCGTTTCCCCAACCTGCCCTCCCGCCCTGTTCCGTCGATCCTGCGCGGCTTCTCGGCCCCGGTCATCCTCGACTGGCAAAGCAGCCCGGAAGAGCGGGCTTTCCTGCTCGCCCACGACACCGACCCCTTCAACAAGTGGGAGGCGGGACGCGCGCTCGCCAAGGATGTGATGACCCGCATGGTGACCGAGGATGCCCAGCCCGGCCCGGACTGGCTTGATGCGCTGGCCCGTGTCGCCCAGGACGCGAGCCTTGATCCCGCGTTCCGCGCCCTGGCTCTGCGGCTGCCTGGCGACGATGACATGGCGCAGACCCTGCATGACGCGGGCATTACGCCCGACCCGGACCGTATCCATGCCGCCCGCCGCCGCGTGGCCGAGGCACTGGCAAACTATCTCGCCCCCGCCCTGCCCCGCCTGATCGACGGCCTTGCCGAACCCGGCCCCTTCACACCTGAGGCGCGGGCTGCGGGTCGCCGCGCCCTCCGCCTCGCGCTGCTGTCATTGCAGTCGCGCGTCGATGACGGGGCCCGTGCCGGGGCCGCGTTTCGCGCGGCCGACAACATGACGGAACAGGTTGGTACGCTCGGCTGCCTGCTCGACATCGGTCGCGGCCAGTCCGAACTCGCCGCGTTCGAAGCGCAATGGGATCACGACCGGCTCGTGATGGACAAGTGGTTCGCGCTTCAGATCGGCTACGCGGCACCCGATCTGACCGCCGCCGTCACCGACCGCCTGACCCGACATCCGCTGTTCGACTGGAAGAACCCGAACCGCTTCCGCTCGGTCATCGGCGCGATCTCGGCCAATCACGCGGGCTTCCACCATGCGAGTGGCGCCTCCTACCGGCTCGTCGCCGACTGGCTGATCCGTCTCGACCCTCTGAACCCGCAGACAGCGGCCCGCATGTCGACGGCCTTCGAAACCTGGGGACGCTACGATGCCGACCGGCAAGACCTGATCCGCGCCGAATTGATGCGGATACGGTCCCGCCCCGATATCAGCCGCGACCTGGCCGAGATGACAGGCCGTATGCTGGGCGAGGAAGACTGATCAGCCTGCGGAGTTGGCGGCCCTTGGGGGCGTCATCGCACCGAAGATGACCGAGCGATCCTTTTTCTGGCAATAGCTCTGCGCACGTGTCCAGGCGGCCATGTCGGCACGCTTCGCGCTGTTGCGGAACGGCGCCCAGTCGCGCCCCATTCCGCTGGCGCCATTGCCCGCGACCATGCCATCGCGCTTCACCTGCACGGAGGCGATCCGCACCGCACAGTCAAGGTTCGCAGCACCATCCTTCAGCGCGGCCGAAGTCCGCGCCTCGCAGCCGTACTGCCGCGCCGTACCTGGCGAGATCTGCAACAGTCCGATCCAGGCCCCGCCACCGCCCGAGGCACGCGGATTCCACGTGCTCTCATGCTTGGCCAGTGCCGACATCAGCCCGACCCAGAACGCCTCGCGCTCCGCTTCGCTGGCTTCGGCATAACCGGGACACCAGGTCGAGATATCGGCAGGGATCACATCGGGAAGGCTCGAGGGGTGCGCATCGACGGCGGCAAGCGCCTCGGTCGTCCAGATGGTGGCCTCGGGACGGTGGTCCCAGCGCATCGGAGGCAATTCGCCCTTGGACGACGCGCTCGTGTTGACGCATCCCATCATCGGAAGCGCAAGCGCCATACCCACGACCGTTGCCCTGATTGCCGAAACCGTCATCAACTCTTACCTGCGTGACGTCGCACATCCTGTTGCGACCGTTCGCTGATGGCCGCATCGGTGAAGACTCGCAACCCTCCGGAGCGTCGCGGGCCGATCGTCGGCGGTGATCCGCCCGCTCCGCTTGATTCGCATCGGCGGGTTTCCGCGCGCCTCGTTTTGTCCCCAACCTCTTGCCGTGACAGGGGGCAGCCCCTAGAAAGACCCGCAATCGGCCATCCGGGGCCAAGGAGTTTTCGATGCTTGATCTGCACTACGAGATGCCCAAACCGAAAGTGATTTCAGGGGCAAAGCACGACTGGGAACTCGTGATCGGGATGGAAATCCATGCCCAGGTTTCGTCGAATGCAAAGCTGTTCTCGGGCGCCTCTACAAGCTTTGGAGCCGAGCCGAACTCAAACGTCGCCTTCGTCGACGCCGCCATGCCCGGGATGCTGCCCGTCATCAACGAGTTCTGTGTCGAACAGGCGGTGCGCACGGGACTCGGCCTGAAAGCCGCGATCAACCTGCGCTCGGCCTTCGATCGCAAGAACTATTTCTACCCCGATCTGCCGCAGGGATACCAGATCAGCCAGTTGTATCATCCCATCGTGGGCGAGGGCGAAGTGCTGGTCGACATGGGGCCGGGCATCGCACGGCGGGTTCGGATAGAACGCATCCATCTGGAACAGGATGCCGGCAAGAGCATCCACGACATGGATCCCACCATGTCCTTCGTCGATTTCAATCGAACCGGCGTCGCCCTGATGGAGATTGTCAGCCGCCCCGACATCCGCGGACCCGAAGAGGCTGCGGCCTATGTCGCCAAACTGCGCCAGATCCTGCGCTATCTTGGCACCTGTGACGGCAACATGCAGAACGGCAACCTCCGCGCCGATGTGAACGTCTCCGTCTGCCGCCCCGGCCAGTACGAGAAGTACCAGGCCACGCAGGATTTCGGCCACCTCGGCACGCGCTGCGAAATCAAGAACATGAACTCCATGCGCTTCATTCAACTCGCCATCGACTACGAAGCGCGCCGGCAGATCGCCATTCTGGAAGATGGCGGCGCAGTCGTGCAGGAAACCCGCCTTTACGATCCGGATCGCAACGAGACACGCTCCATGCGGTCGAAGGAAGAGGCGCACGATTATCGCTACTTCCCGGACCCCGACCTGCTGCCACTGGAGATCGAGCAGTCCTGGGTTGACCACATCCGCGACACGATGCCGGAACTGCCCGACGCCAAGAAGGCACGTTTCATGGGCGACTTCGGCCTGAGCGACTACGATGCGAACGTGCTGACCGCCGATCTTGAGAGTTCCGGTTTCTTCGAAGCCGTGGCACAGGGGCGCGACGGCAAGCAAGCCGCGAACTGGGTCATCAACGAGCTTTTCGGTCGGCTGAACAAGGAAGGCCGCGCCATCGCCGACAGCCCGGTTTCTGCCGGGCAACTTGGCGGTGTGATCGACCTGATCGCCAGCGGCGAGATCAGTGGCAAGATGGCAAAGGATCTGTTCGAAATTCTCTGGTCCGAAGGCGGCGACCCTGCAGCCATCGCCGCTGCGCGCGGGATGAAGCAGGTCACCGACACAGGCGCGATCGAGAAGGCCGTGGATGAGATCATTGCGTCGAACCCCGCGCAGGTCGAAAAGGCCAAGGCCAATCCGAAACTCGCGGGATGGTTCACGGGACAGGTGTTGAAGGCAACCGGCGGAAAGGCAAACCCCGCCACGGTGAATGACCTCGTCGCACGCAAGCTTGGCCTCTGAACGGCAGAAGGTCGTCGCGCCATTGCAGAGCCTTCCCACGCTGCGGGCGACACTCTCTTCAAGAACTTCCCGCCGGTGGCTTTCGCAATCGCACCGGCGGGCTGGCCAGACCAACCAAAGCAATGCGACCCGTCACTGCGTTTCGCGCCTCGGACCTCCGGGGGCAGACATCCGAAACGCCGCCTGCGATGTGGGCAGCAGGCAAGGCTCGACACTCTTTCCGCAAATCCGCGGCATTCCCCTCCCATTTCCGGTTGTCGCACCCATATCCGGAAGCCGTGATGCGTCGCCCTTGGCCGTCCTTGGCGTTGCGGAAACAGCGCCACTCCGCCGCACCGCCTGGTGATTGCCTTCCGGCCTTGGACAGGCCCGCACTCTGCCGCTATGGTCACGCCGAAATTCAGCGAGAGTCATCAAATGCCAGTCTATGAATACAAAGTCATTCCTGCCCCACGCCGGGGCGAGAAGACGAGGGGTGCCAAGACGACCGCCGATCGGTTCGCCCACGCCCTGACGCAGGTGATGAACGACCTCGGGCGCGATGGGTGGGAATACCTTCGCGCCGATACGCTGCCCTGCGAGGAACGTGTCGGTCTGACAGGCAAGACGACCGCCTTTCAGAACATGCTCGTTTTCCGCCGCGTCGCCGAGGCGGCAGGCGTGCGCGGCGCCGAAACTCCGGCACCGGCACCTGCTGCAATGACGGCAATCGCTTCCGAGGGCACGCCGCCCCGGCTGCTGTCCCCGACCGAGTCGTTCCATTCCGCGCGGACCCTTGGGCCGGCACGCAACGATGACGTAGCTGCCGAATAGCTCAAGCCGAGATGTCCAGCGCCAGCGCGTGGATGCGTCGGACCAGATCAGGCCCCAGCGCCGCATGAACCGAGCGATGCCGGGCGATCCGCGTCATCGGCGCAAAGACAGGGGCTGCGATCTTCACCCGGAAATGGCTCTCGCCCGAGCCGTCGTCGCCCGCATGTCCCGCGTGGCGGTGGCTGTCGTTCACCACCTCTAGCGCGGTTGGGCTGAACGCCGCCTGAAGCCGGTCATGTATTTCGTCGGCAACCCGCATTTTCGGCCTCAGCCCCCTTCTATCCCGCGTCGGAACATCTAAACTCTTGCGTCCGAGTCAGAAAGGCAAGCCCGATGGCAGACCGCCCTCCCTTCGAATTCGACATCCGCGTCTCGTCCGATAAAAAGCGGCGCAAGACGGGCCGTCGGGGCATGTCCGGCGCCTTCGACACCGCGAACCGCCCCTGCGACCATCCCGGATGCAAGGAACTCGGCCAGTACCGCGCGCCCAAGTCGCCCGACCTGCTGGACGAGTTCTTCTGGTTCTGTCGTGACCACGTGCGCGAATACAATCTGAAGTGGAACTTCTTTCAGGGACAGACCGACGAGGACTTCCAGAAATTCCTGGACAAGGACAGGCTCTGGGGCCGCGAGACGCAGCCCTTCGGCAAGCGCCCCGACGAAGGCCGCGCCTGGTCGCGACTCGGCGTCAACGACCCGATGTCGATCCTCGGCGACAAATCCACCCAGAACCCCGGAAAGCCAACCGGCAATGCCACCCGCAAGCTGCCCGCGACCGAACGCAAGGCGCTTGAGATCCTCGATGCCCGCGACACCTGGACCCGAACCGAGATACGCAAGCAATACAAGAGCCTGGTGAAGGATCTGCACCCCGACATGAATGGCGGCAACCGCGACGACGAAGAACGCCTGCAGGAAGTGGTCTGGGCTTGGGACCAGATCAAGGAATCGCGGTTCTTCCGCGAGTAGGCCCCTTCGCCCGCGTGGCCGCGCCGGATCAGGCCGGGATGAATGTCATCGCGACGCCGTTCATGCAGTAGCGCAGGCCGGTCGGGGCAGGCCCGTCTTCGAAGACATGCCCCAGATGTCCGCCGCACCGGCGGCAGTGCACTTCCGTCCGCGTTCCGAACAAGCCCGGGTCGGACCTCGTCGCGACGGCTTCCGGCAGCGGCTGCCAGAAACTGGGCCAGCCGGTTCCGCTGTCATACTTGGTGGATGACGGGAAAAGCTGCAGTTCGCATCCCGCACAGGCAAAAACACCCACGCGCTTTTCCCGCTCCAGCGGGCTGGTGAACGGACGCTCCGTGTCCTCCTCGCGCAGAACGGCATAGGCCTCGGGTGAGAGCCTCGCACGCCACTCGTCCTCGGTCAGTGTCACCTCGAACGTCTCGGCCCGCGCCGGCGATCCTCGCCACGCCAGGCCCGCCCCGGCCAGCGCCAACGTCCCGAAATGGCGTCGCGTCATCATCGCATCCTCCTCCTGAGCAGATAGTTCTGCCGTGTGATGCCAGATATTACGCACCGTGGCCGCCGGCAGTTGCCGGCATCACGCGAACGGGATCGGCCGTTACCCCCCGCGACGCCCTGCCTTCCCCTTGCACCCCCGCGCGTTATGTTCCATCAAGCGGCGGATCAACGCGCGGGACGAGGCGGCCATGGACGGAGTACTGGACAGAAACATGCGGCCGACGGAAGAGGTCGTCCGTCCGCGATGTCTTCGGCATCGACACCGACATGCATGTGAAGGGCTTTGCCGAACGCTCCGAGCGTGTGCCCGAGATCGACCCGACCTACAAGTTCGATCCCGACACCACGCTCGCCATCCTCGCGGGCTTCGCCTACAACCGCCGCGTGATGATCCAGGGCTATCACGGCACGGGGAAATCGACGCATATCGAGCAGGTGGCGGCACGGCTGAACTGGCCCTGCGTGCGCGTGAACCTTGACAGCCACATCAGCCGGATCGACCTGATCGGCAAGGACGCGATCAAGCTGCGCGACGGCAAACAGGTGACCGAGTTCCACGAGGGCATCCTGCCCTGGGCGCTGCGCAACCCCGTGGCCATCGTGTTCGACGAATACGACGCGGGCCGGGCCGACGTGATGTTCGTGATCCAGCGCGTGCTGGAACATGACGGCAAGCTGACGCTGCTGGACCAGAACGAGATCATCACGCCCCATCCCTGCTTCCGCCTGTTCGCCACGTCGAACACCGTCGGTCTGGGCGACACGACCGGCCTTTACCACGGCGTCCAGCAGATCAACCAGGCGCAGATGGACCGCTGGAGCCTTGTGGCAACGCTGAACTATCTCAGCCATGACGCGGAAGCCGCGATCGTGCTGGCGAAAAGCCCGCACTACAACACCGAGAAGGGCCGCAAGGTCATCAGCCAGATGGTGACCGTCGCGGACCTGACGCGCACCGCCTTCATGAACGGCGATCTGTCCACCGTGATGAGCCCGCGCACCGTCATCACCTGGGCCCAGAACGCCGAGATCTTCCGCAACGTTGGCTACGCCTTCCGCCTGACGTTCCTGAACAAGTGCGACGAGCTTGAGCGCCAGACCGTCGCCGAGTTCTACCAGCGCTGCTTCGCCGAGGAACTGCCCGAGAGCGCCGCCAGCATGGCGATGCGGTGATGCACGGGGCCGCGCCGGGGCTGGTCCTCGCCGCAGCCCTGGCGCTTCCCTGTGAAGCCGCCGACGACCCCGCAGAATATCCCGCCGCCCAATGTGCCGCCCTCTGGCTGGGGCAGGACGACTATGCGCGGCATTCGAAACTCCTGAAACAAGACCCGATGGACGTGGCACTGGCCGAGGCGTTCCGCGCCGTCGCGCACCGCCTGACCAACCGCGACGCTGCCGCAATCGACGCCTTCATCGCACAGCAGGTTCCGATCATGTCCTTCATGGTCGAGGCCTACATCTATGGCGGAGACAGACAGAGCCGCGACATCTACGAAACCCTGATGCAGGACTGCGCCAGCTTCGCTGCGACACAGCCCGAGACGCGCGCCCTGCGCTGACGGACGACACGCCCTCCAGCCCCGAAAAAGTTTTCATTTCGCCGTATTGCTAGGCATTTTTGTCTGCATCATGATGCAATCATGTGCGGTTTGAGAACTCTTCTGTTCGCCATCACATCCTGCCTGACCGGCGTCTTTCAGGCCTCGTCCGCTTTTCCCCAGAACGCCGACCTGCATCTCTTTGCGACCTGCGCCGGGCGCCTGTCGGCCCTGATGGAAGATCAATGGCTCATCGCCGACCCCGCTTCGGATCAGACCGCCCTGCAACGCGATGCCTTGCTGTCGCTCGTCGCAGCGTTGGCCACTCCGGACGACGAGGCCAGGGCGATAAGCTGGCGGGTCGAGGCGAAGGCAGCGCAGGCAGACCTGCTCGCGCGCGCCCGCTTTGGCCAGAATGAAAAGACCGCCGCGCAGGCCGCGCGACAGTCGGACGAACTCATCGGGATGTGCCGGTCGCTGCTGCTCGGCTGACCCCTGACCGCGCCTTATCCCTTGGCCTTCGCCGCCATCGTGGCGTTTGCCCACCACACGATATCGTCCAGCGTCGACTTCGCCGAAGCCGCAAGGCTCCCCTCGATCTCGCTGATCGGCGCGTTCGCCCCAAGCGGGTGCACCTTGAAGAAATCCGCAGCGCCGATGTGCACGGCATGGCGCACCGGCACCATCTGCAACTCCACCGCGATGGTCCGCAGATGCTCCAGCGCCCGCGCCCCGCCCATCGAGCCATAGGCGATGGCACCCATCGGCTTGCGCGCCCACTCGACATAGGCCTGGTCCAGCGCGTTCTTCAGCGCCCCGGTGATGGAGCGGTTGTATTCGGCCACGACGAACACATACCCGTCGAACTCTGCCAGCTTCGCCTGCCAGGCCAGGGCGCGCGGATCGGCGCTTGGCACCCACGCGTTCGATGCAACCTCGTCGAACAGCGGCAGATCGAAATCGCGAAGATCGACCAGTTCGACGTCCAGATCGTCCCTGGCCTTCATCTGGGCCAGCATCCACTGGGCGGGTTTGTCGGCGAAGCGGGTCTTGCGCGTCGAACCGATGATAAGGGCGATACGGGGTCTGGCCATGATGCGATCCTGCTGGATTGAGTAAACTGAACTGTCGAGTTCAATTATAACCCACCCGGCAGCCTTGCCCACCCCCGACGCCCTGGAAAAACTGTGCATCCGTGCAGGGTCGGCACTCTCCCTTTGCTTCCCGCATCGGCTGCTCTATGACGCGATGGCATCCTCACGGTGGAGGCATCCATGCATATCGGCCTCATCGGCGGCATCGGCCCCGCCGCGACGATCGCCTACTACCAGCGGCTCTGCCGCGCCGTGGCAGAGGCGGGGCACCCGCTGGACCTGACCATCGTTCAGGCCGACATTCACGAGTTGATCCGCAACAACCTCGCCGATCGCCGCGCTGAGCAGGCCCTGGTCTACGCTCGCCTTATTGACCGCCTGCGCGCGGCCGGCGCCGACTGCGCCGCGATCACCTCGCTCGGCGGCCATTTCTGCTATGACGAGACACTGGCCCTCGCGTCTCTCCCCCTCGTCTCCGCCGTGGCCCCGCTCGATGCGTTCTTCGCTCAGCAGGGCATCGGCACCGTCGGGCTTCTCGGCACCCGTGTCGTCATGCGCACGCGCCTTTACGGCCAGTTGACCCGCACCCGCGCCGTGGCGCTCGACGAGCGGATCGACGACCTCGGCCAGCTCTACCAGGATGTCGCGGTGCAGGGGCACTGTCCCGACTCCGTCCGCGAGACCTTCTTCGCCGCAGGCCGCGAGATGGTCCACAGCCTTGGCGCCGAAGCAATCGTGCTGGCCGGGACCGATCTGAACCTCGCCTTCGACGGTCACGATCCCGGCTTCCCGGTGATCGACGCGCTCGACGTGCATGTCGCACTCCTCGCCGACCTTGCGACTGGAAGGCGGACGCTCGACGCATTAGGATCATCTGCATGAGCAAGCCCACCGACAATCCCGCAGATCCGTTCAAGAAGGCCTTGGCCGAGGCGACCAAGGTCATGGCCGATGATCCGGATATGACCGTCACCTATTCGGTCGATCCCCCCGGCATGACCAAGGACGGCGTCCGACTGCCACAGGTCAGCCGCCGCATGACCCGCGACGAGGTGCTGCTTGCCCGCGGCACCGCTGACGCCTTCGCGCTGCGCCGCAAGTTTCACGACGATGCGACCGATTCCCGCTACGCCCCCACCGGTCAGATGGCCCGCGAGATCTACGACGCGATGGAAACGGCCCGCTGCGAGGCGGTTGGTGCCCGCGCCATGCCCGGGACTGCGGGCAACATCGACGCTAAGATCGGGCACGAGGCCGACCGCAAGGGCTACGCGCAGATCACCCAGAGTGCAGACGCCCCGCTTGCCACGGCCGCGGGCTACCTCGTGCGACACCTCGCCACCGGACGCGAGCTTCCGCGGGGCGCGGCCAACGTGATGGACCTCTGGCGCGGCTTCATCGAGGAACAGGCAGGCGGCACGCTTGAAAACCTCGATCACGTGCTGGCCGATCAGGCCGCCTTTGCGCGCCTCACCCGCAAGGTCATCTCCGACCTAGGCTATGGCGACCAGCTCGGCGACGACCCCGACATGGACGATCAGGATGACGCCGGCGACGACGCCGAACAGGATCCCGAAAGCCCCGACTCGGCAGGCGAGGATCAGGACCAGTCCGAAGACAGCGAGGCCAGCCCCGAGCAGAGCCAGGACGAGCAGGACGATGCCGCCCAGGCCCAGGTCTCGATGGAAGACAGCGCCGATATGGAGCAGGGCGACGAGGCGGAACTGCCCGAGGGCGAGGCCCCGCTGGAACCCCCGCCCCCCGCCCCCTATTCCGACGCCGACCCGAATTACAGCGTCTTCACCACCGATTTCGACGAGGAGATCCGGGCCGAAGACCTGGCGGAACCCGCCGAGCTCGAACGCCTGCGCGCCTATCTCGACCAGCAGCTCGAACCGCTGAAGGGTGCCGTCTCGCGCCTCGCCAACAAGCTGCAACGCCGTCTCCAGGCCCAGCAGAACCGCAGCTGGGAGTTTGACCGCGAGGAGGGCATCCTCGACGCAGGCCGCCTTGCCCGCGTTGTCGCCAATCCGACGATGGCCCTTTCCTTCAAGGTCGAGAAGGATACCGAATTCCGCGATACCTGCGTCACGCTCCTGCTCGATAACTCCGGCTCGATGCGCGGCCGCCCGATCTCCATCGCCGCCATCTGCGCCGACGTGCTGGCCCGGACGCTGGAGCGCTGCGACGTGAAGGTGGAGATTCTCGGCTTCACGACGCGCGCGTGGAAAGGCGGACAAAGCCGCGAAAGCTGGCTCGCCTCGGGCCGCCCGCAGCAGCCAGGCCGACTGAACGACCTGCGCCACATCATCTACAAATCCGCCGACGCCCCGTGGCGGCGGGCGAGGCCCAACCTCGGCCTGATGATGAAGGAAGGTCTGCTGAAAGAGAACATCGACGGCGAGGCACTGGAATGGGCGCACCGCCGGATGACCGCCCGTCCCGAGGCGCGGCGCATCCTGATGGTGATTTCCGACGGTGCCCCGGTCGATGACAGCACGCTGTCGGTCAATCCGGCCAACTACCTGGAAAAGCACCTGCGCGACGTGATCGCCATGGTCGAGCGGCGCAAGCAGGTGGAACTTATCGCCATCGGCATCGGCCATGACGTGACCCGCTACTATAACCGGGCCGTCACCATCACCGATGTCGAGCAATTGGCGGGCGCCATGACCGAACAGCTCGCCAGCCTGTTCGACAGCGACCCGCGCAAACGCGCCCGCACCCTCGGCATGAACCGCATCGCGGCTCGATAGGGCCGCAGGGCACAGCTCCCCGCGACGGAGGTTGCCGGAAACCGCCCGGTGCTTTCTGCCCGGCGTATCCCCGCGCCTTGCGCTTCGACAGCGCGGGCTGCTACTTCCGATACGAACGAGGCCATCGACGGCAAGGGCGACCCGAACCATGTTCCAGACCTTCGAGACCACCTCCAACCCCGCCGCGGGCCCCGCCCGCCTCGCGGCGCTCCGCGCCGAGCTCAAGCGCGAGGGTCTTGTCGGTGTCCTGGTTC
This sequence comes from uncultured Alphaproteobacteria bacterium, assembly GCA_963777765.1. Lineage (GTDB taxonomy): Bacteria > Pseudomonadota > Alphaproteobacteria > Rhodobacterales > Rhodobacteraceae > Aliitabrizicola. Next base: position 235,059 of record CAVZRP010000001.1, read on the forward strand.
CCCGTGCCGACGCTCACCAGGGCGAATATGTCGCCGCCCGTGACGAGCGCCTGCAATGGCTCACCGGATTTACCGGTTCGGCCGGGTTCTGCATCGTCCTGCCCAAGGCCGCCGGCGTCTTCATCGACGGGCGCTACCGCACACAGGTGAAATCCCAGGTCGACGCCGCCCACTTCACGCCCGTCCCCTGGCCCGAGATCAAACCGGGCGACTGGATCAAGGACCATGTGACGGATGGCGTCATCGGCTTCGACCCCTGGCTGCACACCGAGGACGAGATTGCGAAGCTGACCGAGGCGCTGAAAGGAACGGCCATTACCCTGCGCCCCGTCGACACCAACCCTGTCGATGCGATCTGGACCGATCAGCCCGGACCGCCCAGGGGCCGCGCCTTTTCCCATCCCGATCACCTCGCAGGCGAAACCAGCGCTTCCAAGCGCGAGCGCCTTGCCGCACAACTCCGCGCCGAAGGCCAGCGCGCCAGCATCCTGACCCTCCCCGACAGCCTCTGCTGGTTGCTCAACATTCGCGGGTCCGACGTGCCCAGAAACCCCATCCTCCACGGCTTCGCCATCCTGCACGACGACGCCACCGTCAGCCTTTTCGCCGACCCGGCGAAATTCGACGGCGAGACCCGCGCCCATCTGGGTCACGGCGTCACCCTCGCCCCGCCGGAGGCCTTCCCCGACGCCATCGACGCGCTATCCGGCCCGGTCCGCCTTGACCGCACGAGCGCGCCCCTCGCGCTGCGCTACCGGCTCGACGCCGCAGGAACTCCGATCGCCTGGGGCGAAGATCCCTGTCGCCTTCCGAAGGCCCGCAAGACCGAGGCCGAGATCGCGGCCACCCGCGAGGCGCACCTGCGCGATGGAGGGGCGATGGTCGAATTCCTCTGCTGGCTCGACGACACCGCCCCCGCCGGCACGCTCACCGAAATCGACGTGGTCCGCGCGCTCGAAGGCTTCCGCCGCGCCACCAACGCGCTGCACGACATCAGCTTCGACACGATCTGCGGCGCAGGCCCCCACGGCGCGATCATGCATTACCGCGTGACCGAGGAGACGAACCGCAGGCTCGGCTGGGATGCGCTCGTGCTGGTCGACTCGGGCGGCCAATATGTCGACGGCACCACCGACATCACCCGCACCGTCGCCCTTGGCGATCCGGGTGACGAGGCGCGCCAATGCTACACCCGCGTGCTCCAGGGCATGATCGCCATCTCGCGCATCCGCTTCCCCAATGGTCTTGCGGGCCGAGATCTCGACCCGCTCGCCCGCGCGGCCCTCTGGATGGCGGGGCAGGACTACGACCACGGCACCGGCCATGGCGTCGGCGCCTTCCTGTCGGTCCACGAAGGCCCCCAGCGTCTCAGCCGCATCTCCGAGGTGCCGCTGGAACCCGGCATGATCCTGTCCAACGAACCCGGCTACTATCGCGAGGGTGCGTTCGGCATCCGCCTCGAAAACCTGATCGTCGTGCAGGAGGCCCCGCCACTTCCCGGCGGCGACGACCGCCGCCAGCTCAGCTTCGAGACGCTCACCTTCGTCCCCCTCGACCGCCGCCTCGTCCGCACCGATCTCCTCTCGCCCGGCGAGCGTGACTGGCTGAACGCCTATCACGCCGAGACCTTCGCCAAGCTCTCCGGCCGGGTATCGGCCAAAGCCCGCGACTGGCTGGCGCAGGCGACCCAGCCGCTTTGACAAACGCACCGCGCTCGGGCCACTCTGGGCGCTGGCAGAACAGGGGAACACCGGCATGGCCGACCACATCAAGATCCGCAAGGCACCCGGCACCTGGACGATCCGCGCCGGCGGGGCGGTGCTGGCCGAGACGAAGAACGCGCTCGAACTGACGGAAGACCCCTATCCGCCGGTCATCTACTTCCCCCGCGCCGACATCGCGATGGCGATGATGGAACCCAGCCCGCACCATTCCACCTGCCCCTGGAAGGGCCAGGCCAGCTACTACTCGCTGGTCACGAAAAGCGGCACGATCCACAACGCCGCCTGGTCCTACGAGCATCCGAAGGACGACGTCGCCGCGATCAAGGATCACCTCGCCTTCTACCCCGAAAAGGTCACGGTCGAGCAGATCTGACCGCGCCCCGCGCCGAAAGCCAATCCATGCTGATCCGCCCCGACGAATTCACCCGCGCCTTCGTGGTGCTCTGGGGCCAGCGCGATGCGGCTGGCCTTGCCTCGCTCTGCGCCGAGGATGCCGAGATGCTCTCGATCACCGGCCTCTGGTGCGAAGGCCGCACCCGCATCGCAGAGGTACTCGAGGCCGAACTTTCCGGAGCCTTCGCCCAGTCCCGCCTCGTCACCGGCAAGGGCCGCTTGCGCCCGATGGGGCCGGGAGCGGCGCTGCTCAGCCAGCGCTTCGTCCTGAGCGGCCTCGTCGATGCCGAGGGTCGCGACGCCGGTCGCGTCGCCGCCATGCTCAGCGCGGTCCTGCTGGCCCGGGCCGACGGCTGGCAGGCCGCAATGCTGCACTTCTCGGCACTGGCGAACTGAACCGCGCCTCTCCCGGCGTTCGTGTTCGTCCGGCCTGGTCGCAACCGCCGGGGCACAGGACGGCTCCGCCACAGCGACATTGCGCTGGTCCCCTGCTTTCTTCTGTTCACAAATATCCCACGGGGGGCGTCGATCGGTCCGCCATCGGTCCGGGGACCAATCGACGACGGGGTGTGAAACCCCGGGTCCGGCGGCGCTGCGGGGCTCTACCCCGCCAGCAAGGCCCGCGCCGCCTCGCGGGCGGCCTCGGTCACGGTGTCGCCCGCCAGCATCCGCGCGATCTCGTCCACGCGGTCGTCGGGCGACAGCGCGGTCACGACCGAGGTGGTCATCCCATCCGCCACCCGCTTCTCGACCCGCCAGTGATGCGCGCCGCGCGCTGCCACCTGGGGCGAGTGGGTCACGACCAGCACCTGCGCGCCTTCGGCCAGCGCCTTCAACCGCCGCCCGACAGCGTCCGCCGTGGCCCCGCCCACGCCGCGGTCGATTTCGTCGAAGATCAGCACCTGCCCCGCCTGGCCGCGCGTCAGGCAGACCTTCAGCGCGAGCAGGAAACGCGACATCTCCCCGCCCGATGCGATGCGGTTGAGCGGCCCCGCCGGCGCGCCGGGGTTGGTCGCAACCGTGAAGGTCACCTGGTCCCGGCCCTCCGGTCCTGCCTCACCCGCCGCCAGATCGGTGCGGAACACCGCCCGTTCCATCTTCAGCGGCGCCAGCTCGCCTGCCATCGCGGCATCGAGCCGCCCGGCCGCCCCGGTCCGCGCCGCACGCGCGGCGCCGGCCAGTGCGTCATAGGCCTCCTCTGCCGCGTCCACCGCGCGCGTCATCGTCGCCAGACTCTGCGCCCCGCCATCGAGTGCCGCCAGCCGGCCGCGCAGATCGGCCGCAAAGCCCCCCAGATCGTCGGGCAGCACGCCATGCTTGCGCGCCAGCCCCCGGATCGCGAACAGCCGCTCCTCCACCCCCTCCAGCTCCGCCGGATCGAAGTCGAGCCCGCGCACCGCCTCTTCCACCCCCGCCTGAACCTCGGCCAACTCCGCCAGCACGCGCGCCAGCGCCTCGAGCGGGGCATCGAGCCTGCCATCGGCCCGGTCCGTCACCCCGTCCAGCCAGCGCTGCGCGTCGAGCAACAGCCGTTCCGCGCCCTCATCCCCGACTGCCGCATGGGCCCGGACGATATCCGCGCGGATCTTCTCGGCCCCCTGCATCATGCGCCGCCGGGCGTCGAGCACCGCCTCCTCGCCCGGCTGCGGGTCAAGCTTGTCCAGCTCGGCCACGGCATGACGCAGATAGTCCTCCTCGGCCCGCATTCGTGCAAGCGCCGCTTCGGCCTCTGCCAGCGCGGCCCGAGCCGCGCCGACATCGGCCCAGGCGGCCCGCAGCGCACCCGTGTCCAGTCCTGCAAAGGTGTCAAGCAGCGCGCGATGGCCGCGCGGGTTGAGCAGACCGCTGTCATCCTGCTGGCCGTGCAGTTCCACCAGCGTGTCCGCCAGCGCCCGCAGCGTCTCGCCGGTCGCGCGGCGGTCGTTGATCCAGGCCGTCTTGCGCCCATCGGCCGTCGTCACCCGCCGCAGGATCAGGCCCTCAGACCCGTCGATCCCGGCCTCGTCCAGCACCGCCCGCGCCGGATGGTCCGCCTCCAGGTCGAAGACCGCCGTCACCTCGCCCTGCGCCGCACCCGCGCGGACGATGTCCGCCCGCCCGCGCCAGCCCAGCACGAACCCCAGCGCATCGAGGAGGATCGACTTGCCCGCCCCCGTCTCGCCCGTCAGCACGTTGAGCCCCGGCTGGAAGCCGACGCTCAGGCGATCGATGATCAGCAGATCGCGGATGTCGAGGCTTCGCAGCATCGGCGTGCCCCGCCGCCTACAGCCACTCGCCGCGAACGACCTGACGGTAGACTTGGCTCAGCCAGCCGGTGCCTTCCTGCGCCTCTGGGCTCAGGCCCGCGCCGGTCAGCAGACGGTAGGCATCGTCGTAGAACGGGCTCGACTGGTAGTTGTAGCCGAGGATCGCGCCTGCGGTCTGCGCCTCCTTGGTGAAGCCAAGGGCCAGATAGCACTCGACCAGGCGCATCAGCGCCTCGGGCGTGTGGCTCGTCGTCTGGTATTGCTCCACCACCACGCGGAACCGGTTGATCGCCGCCGTGTAGTAGCCGCGCTTCAGGTAGTAGCGCCCGATCTCCATCTCCTTCGCCGCAAGATGGTCGAAGGCCAGATCGAACTTCAGCATGGCCGACTTCGCATAGTCGCTGTCGGGATACTTCTCGATGACCTCACGCATGCCCTGCAGCGCCTGGAAGGTCAGGCCCTGGTCGCGCCCGACCTCATCGATCTGGTCATAGTAGGACAGCGCCAGCAGATATTGCGCATAGGGCGCGTCTTCGTCATCCGGATAGAAGTCGAGATAGCGCTGCGCCGCAGCCCGCGCCTCTTCATATTGCTCGTCCTGATGGTACGAGAAGGCCTGCATGATCAGCGCACGCTTGGCCCATTCGGAATAGGGGTAAAGCCGCTCGACCTCGGAGAAGTACTTGATGGCGCTGTCCGGCTTCCGCTCGGTTTCCAGCGCGTACTCGCCACGCTGGTAGATCTGCTCGGGGGTCAGGTTGTCGAGTTGCTCGTCGGTGCTCTGACCGCCGCCGCAGCCTGCCAGAAACGCGACAAGCATGGCGGTGCCAAGCCAGCGCGCCCCGGTTCTTCCGCCTGCCATCAGACTCCACCTCGACCGATCCGTCTGCCGGACGCAAATCCCTGCGCCCGCCTTGTTGCCCCGTGTCCTAACACAGAAAAATCCGGTGCGCAAAACGCCTTTCCGCGTTTCGGCGGGCTTTGACGGAGGGGTCAGAGACGCGCCGGAAGATCGGCCGCGACAACCCCGGCACCAGGAAGCTTCCGCCCCGCCTGCAGGCCGCAATCCACCATTTCCCATGCGCCCGGCGTCGCGAACAGGGCGCGCAGCAACCGATTGGTCAGCGCGTGACCTGCACGGATGCCCGTGTAGCGCCCCAGGATCGGCCCGCCCGCAAGCGACAGATCGCCGAGGGCATCCAGCATCTTGTGCCGCACCGGTTCGTCCTGGTAACGCAAACCGCCCGGGCTCAGGACGCGGTCGCCTTCAAACACCACGGCATTGTCCAGCGTGCCGCCAAGGGCCAGCCCGCGGGCGCGCATGTCATCCACGTCCTGCTGGCGGCAGAAGGTACGGCTGTCGCACAACTCCCTCACGAAGGCGCCGTTCGCCATTGTCAGGCTCTTTTCCTGACGCCCGATCGCGGCTTCGTCAAAGTCGATCTCAAAGGCGATTTCCAGCATTTCGGCAGGGTCCAGCCGGGCGACGGCATCGCCCTCGCGCACTTCGACCGGCTTGAGGATGCGCAACGCGCGCACCGGAGTCAGCTGCTCTCGCAGGCCGCGGGCGATGAACGCCGCCACGAACTGCTCCGAACTGCCGTCAAGGATCGGCACTTCAGGTCCGTCGATCTCGATCAGCGCATTGTGGATGCCACAGCCCGCCAGAGCCGCCATGATATGCTCGACGGTCGACACCGTCACACCCGAGGCATTGCCGATCAGCGTGCACAGCCGGGAGGCGATCACCGCATCCCAGCGCGCCGGAACCAGGACGTCGCCCTGCATCACGTCGGTGCGGCGGAACCATATGCCGTAATCGGCAGACGCCGGCTGCACAACCATGCGCACCATGCGGCCCGTATGAAGGCCGACACCCGTGAAGGTCACCGGGGATTTGAGCGTATGTTGCACTGCGGTCCTCAAGTCGTTTCAGTCGGCCACGGGCACCGTTGGGTCGGGCCCTTTTTCGCCATCCTCAGCTAAGCGCCTGACCCTGCAAGAACAATTCACTCTTTGTGACGACCTGTAACACCGGCCGGATGGTCTGGCAGAATTCCGCCATACCGCAGCTAATCTCTTGTAACTGAATATAAAAAGGCCCGGATAACCGGGCCTAGTGTGAACATTTTGTTACTGCTTTGCAGCAAGATCAGTTGGCCTGACGCCGCAAAAAGGCCGGGATTTCGATGCGTTCTTCATCCGCGCTCAGTTCAGGTTCTTCATCATAGCCCGTAACCGGCGGCTGCTGACGCTGCGCTGCGGCGGGACGATCCGTCGCCGGATCGGCATGTCCTGCCATACGGTTGATGAGCGAGCCGATCCCGAAGCGCGGTTTTTCCGCTGCGCGCGGCGCCGCTGCGGCGGGCCGAGCGGCCGGAGCCGAAGCGGCGGTTGCATTGCGCAGCGGCAGCTTGCTCGCTGCGGCCTGCAGGCGCGCAAGGGCTTCGGGCGAAGGCTGGCCGATCTGTCGCGCGCGGGGCGCAACAAAGGCCGTCGGATCGTCCTCGGTCATCGCAGCCTGGGGGCGCGATGCCGGGTCGGCGGCGGGGTTTGCCTGCGGCCGATAGGCCGGGGGCGGCACTTCATTGCTGTCCAGTTCTTCGAAGAACTCGTCCTCGGTCGCGTTCTTGCGCATGCTTTCGAACAGCGTCGGCTCTTCGTCAGCCGGAGCCTCCTGCACCACAGCCTCGCGGCGCGGCTCGGGTTTCGGCTCGCGGGCCGCAGGGGGCGTCGCATAGGCAGGAACCGTGACACTCGCCATGGACCGTCGTGCCACGGGCGTTTCGGCCCGGTTGGACGCAGAGGCATCGATACCCGTTGCCACCACCGACACGCGGATCGCGCCCTCCATGCTGGTGTCCAGCGTCGAGCCGACGATGATGTTCGCGTCCGGATCGACCTTCTCGCGGATGATGTTCGCCGCCTCGTCCAGTTCGAACAGCGTCAGGTCATAGCCGCCGGTGATGTTGATAAGCACACCCTTCGCACCGTGCAGGCTGATTTCGTCAAGCAGCGGGTTGGCGATGGCCTTTTCGGCGGCCTGCACCGCCCGGTCTTCGCCCCGCGCCTCGCCGGTGCCCATCATCGCCTTGCCCATCTCGTCCATCACCGCGCGCACGTCTGCGAAGTCGAGGTTGATCAGGCCGGGGCGCACCATCAGGTCGGTCACGCCCTTGACGCCCTGGTAGAGCACATCGTCGGCCATCGCGAAGGCTTCGGTGAAGGTTGTCTTTTCGTTCGCCAGCCGGAACAGGTTCTGGTTCGGAATGATGATCAGCGTATCGACCACCTTCTGCAGCGCCTCGACACCTTCCTCGGCCTGCCGCATCCGCTTCGCGCCCTCGAACTGGAAGGGCTTGGTCACGACGCCCACCGTCAGCACACCAAGTTCGCGCGCCGCCTGGGCGATGATCGGCGCGGCGCCGGTTCCGGTCCCGCCCCCCATCCCGGCAGTGATGAAGCACATGTGTGCGCCCGCCAGATGGTCCACGATCTGCTCGATCAATTCTTCGGCCGCCGCGGCACCCACGGTCGGGCGCGCGCCCGCACCCAGACCCTCGGTCACCCGTACGCCCATCTGGATCGTCGCACTCGCGCGGCTCTGCATCAGCGCCTGCGCGTCGGTGTTGGCCACCACGAACTCGACCCCCTCAAGGTTCTGGTCGATCATGTTGTTCACGGCGTTGCCGCCCGCACCGCCGACGCCAAAGACCGTAATCCGGGGCTTCAGCTCTTCCCGCTCGGTATTCATCACGAAATTCAATGTCATTGCAGTCCGCCCTATGTCTCGTTGCCCCGGCCGCGCAGAATTTGAAGGCGCCTCTGCTCGCGCCACAGGTGGGTTGTCCCCAGGTTATCCGCGATTCTATCCACAGGAACGCCGAAGGTCACTAAAAAAAGACCGAATGCCCCACAAAATATGGGGAAAAAGACCCCGCTCTCAGCGGGATTTCGCCATCGGCGCGATATGTGGCGTCTACCAGTTGTCCCTGAACCATCGGATGGCCCTTTTCAGCGACCGCGCGGGGATGCGTTCGGTCGGAATGTCGAAGTCCCACCACTCGTCCTGCGGGTGCGCCGCGAACAGGCACAACCCCACGGCGGCGGCGAAGGCCGGTCCCGTCGTCGCCTGCGGCAGTCCCTGCACCCGCAGCGGCCGGCCGAGGCGGACCCGCTGGCCCAGGATTCGCGCGGCCAGCCCGTCCAGCCCCGGGATCTGGCTCGCGCCCCCCGTCAGAACAATCTGCTGGCTCGGCAGGTGGTCGAACCCGGCCGCATCCAGCCGCGCCCGCACCTCTTCCAGCACTTCCTCCACCCGGGGCCGCATGATCCCGATCAGTTCGGTCCGGCTGACTGTCCGGCGGTCCTTTTCCCAGTCGCCGGAATCCCCGCCGATCTCGATCATCTCGCGGTCGTCCATGCCGGTCGCATGAACACCCCCGTGTCGCGTCTTGATCCGCTCGGCCGTGGCGATGGCCACCTGCAACCCCTTCGAGATATCCGAGGTCACGTGATCGCCGCCAAGCCGCACGGCATCGGCGTAGATCATGTGCTTCTTGATGAAGATGCTCAGCCCCGTCGATCCGCCGCCCATGTCGATGCAGGCCGCACCCAGTTCCTGCTCGTCCTCGACCAGGCTCGAGATCCCCGCCACATAGGCCGACGAGGCGATCCCCGCCAACTCCAGGTCGCAGCGTTTCACGCAGTAGAGCAGGTTCTGGATCGCGCTCGCCTCGACCGACAGCAGGTGCAGGTCGCAGGCCAGCCGGTTGCCGATCTGCCCGCGCGGATCGCCCAGCCCCGAGCGGTGATCGAGCGCAAAGTTCACCGGCTGCGCGTGCAGCACCTCGCGCCCGTCGCCGATGTCCGGCACGTCGCAGGACGACAGCACGCGCGCCACGTCCTGCTCGGTCACGACGCTATCCTGCAAATCCCACTCGCCCGCCAGGCCATAGCTGCGCGGTTCGGCGCCCGAGAAGCAGACGATGGCATGATCGACCCGCACGTTCGCCATCTTCTGCGCCGCCTGCACGGCGGTGCGGATCGCGCGCTCCGTCTCGTTCATGACGCTGATCTCGCCGAACCGCACGCCACGGGACCGCGTCGTCGCCGCCCCGATCACGCGGAACGAAGACTGGCCCGCCATCGGTCCCACGCCATCCGTCTCGTGCAGGCGATCCGGACCGTCAAAACGCAGGATCAGGCAGGCGATCTTGGATGTCCCCATGTCCAGCACGGCGATCACGCCGCGCTGCATGGCGACCCGCCGCATGTTCCGCATCGCCCGCTGAGACTGGTAAAGATCCGTCATAGATTGCTCGCTCCGGTTTCAACGGGATCACGCTGCTCGCGCAGCTTCAAAAGGGCCTCTGCCGACAGCCGCAGCACCGGCCGGCGTTCGTTTCGCAGGTCCACGGCAATGATGTCGCGGTCCAGCAGGTGTTCGGCCTTGTCCAGCGCGATCACCCGCTCCAGCGCGGCGACCGCCCCCGCCTCGGGCAGCAGGATGCGCTGGTCGCGATCCAGCACCACATCCCAGCGCCGCGCCCCCTGCCGCACCAACCCGCGCATCCGCGCCGCGATCGGCCCGGCCGCCGCGATCAGGTCCAGCGCTTCGCCCACCGCCTTGTCTGCACCTTCGCCCGCCACGATCGGCAGGTCGGACCGGTCGCTCCGCGCGAAGATGCGCGCAACCCGCATCCCTCCGGCATCCAGCAGCGAAAGCTCCGCCGGCGTCCGCCAGATGATGACCGGCACCCGCTCGGTGATCGTCACCTGCAGCACGCCCCCGGCCCGCACCCGCAGTTCCGCACGCGCCACCGCATCCAGTTCTTCGATCCGGGCGCGCTGCGCCTCCATGTCGATATCAAAGGACGACAGCGGGAACCTGAGGTCCACCTTGGCCCGGACCGCTTCTGCCAGCGCCGGCGAGGCGCCGTCCACCGCGAGCAGGTTCACCAGAAACTCCGGCCGCTTCTCGACCTTGTCCCAGGTTCCTGCCCAGACAGCCGACAACTCCGCCCGCCGCCCGGTGTCCGACAGATACAGCCCCACGCTGAACATCACCACGAAGGCGGGCAGGCCGATCCGGAACAACGACCGGAAGACCGGCGTCAGCCACAACCGCTGCAAACGATACGCCGTCCGGCTTGGCGCCGGATCGCGGATCGGGGCCACCGCCGCTCTTATCGGTTGCATGACGCATCCTCCACGATCCAGGCGCACAGTTCGGGAAAGCCGATCCCCACGTGTCCCGCCTGCTCGGGCGAGAGCGAGGTCGGCGTCATCCCCGGCTGGGTGTTCGTTTCCAGCAGGAACAGCCCCTCGCTGCCCCGCGCGTCGTCCCAGCGGAAATCGGTCCGGCTCAGGCCGCGGCACCCCAGGGCCCGATGGGCGCGCAAGGCATAGTCGAGGCAGCCTTCCGCGATGACCGACGGCACATGCGCGGGCAGCACATGGCGCGAACCGCCCGGGCGATACTTTGCGTCGTAATCGTACCAGCCATCGGTCACGATGTCGGTCACGCACAGCGCCCGGTCGCCCAGCACGCTGACCGTCAGTTCCCGACCCGGCACATAGGCCTCGACCATCACCGTCTCGGGCATCGTCTCGGCCAGACGCGGCGCATTCGCCCCCTCGCGCACGATGTAGACGCCGACCGACGACCCCTCGTTGTTCGGCTTCACCACGTAGGGCGCGGGCATCACATGCCCCGCCTCCACGGCCTCGCGCGGAACGATGACGCTGTCCACCACCGGCAAACCGGCGGCGCGATAGGCCTCTTTCGCGCGCTGCTTGTCCATCGCCAGCGCCGAGGCCAGAACGCCGGAATGTGTGTAGGGAATGCGAAGCCATTCCAGGATGCCCTGCACGCAGCCATCCTCGCCCCAGCGGCCATGCAGCGCGTTGAAACAGACATCCGGCTTCAGGTCGTCCAGCCGCATGGCAAGGTCGAGGCCGCAATCGACCTCGATCACCTGTGCATATCCTGCCTCCCGCAGTGCCGCAGCGCATTCACGCCCTGTGACAAGCGAAACCTCCCGCTCTGCGGAAAGTCCACCCATCAGTACCGCCACCTTGGGGGCTGCCCTGCTCGACATGCCCGCCACCGCCTCTGATCGGGCCTTTTTGCGGCCCGTTGTTCTTGGATCACGCCGCCGGTTCGCCGACGCGCATGATTTCCCACTCTAATGTCAAACCGCTGTGATCGAAAACCCTTTTTCGCACCTCTTCGCCCAATTCCTCCAGATCGGCGGCACTTGCCCCGCCCGCATTGATCAGGAAGTTGGAATGCATCTCGCTCATCTGCGCGCCGCCCCGCCGTGCGCCGCGCATTCCCGCCTCGTCGATGACCTTCCACGCCTTCAGCTCATGCCGGTCATCCGCCCGTCCCGTGCTGGAAAACCCCGCCGGGTTGCGAAAGGTGGAGCCTGCCGACCGCTCCTTCGTCGGCTGGCTGGCATCGCGTCTGGCGATCTGCTCGGCCATGCGGGCCTCCAGCGCCGCAGGCTCCCCCGTTGCCGCCCGGAACGTCGCCTGCACGATCACCGCTCCGTCGGGCAAATTGCTCTGCCGATACCGCAAGTTCAGGTCTGCTGCCGGGACTGTCTCCACCTCGCCCGAACGCGTCACAACCCTGACCTCCACCAGATGATCGCTGACGTAAGACCCGTAGCACCCGGCGTTCATCCGCACCGCGCCGCCGATGCTGCCCGGAATCGTCCGCAGAAAGGTCAGATCGAGGCCCGCTTCCGCCGCCTTGCGCGCCACATGGGCATCCAGCGCCCCGGCACCCGCCACCACGCGATCCCCCGCGCATGAAATCCCGTTGAACCCCCGCCCCAGCCGGATCACCACCGCGCGCAGTCCGCCGTCCCGCACGATCAGGTTGCTGCCCACGCCCATGGGAAACACCGGAACCGCAGGATCGAGCGAGCCAAGAAAAGCGCGAAGATCCGCCTCATCCAAAGGCTGGAAGAACCAGTCCGCAGGTCCGCCCACCCGCAGCCATGTCAGGTCGGCCAGCGAACGGTCGGGCGTCAGCGTGCCGCGCACGGGGGGAAGCTCTGTCATCGTCTGTCCGGCATCGAGGGTTCCCCGCCGATAGCGCAACGCGCGGCAACCAGCAACCTGCGCCTACTCTGCCGGTTCCCGCCCGTCGTCCTTCTTCGGCCTGATCCACCGCCAGAAATAGATCACCGGCCAGCGCAGCACGCTCGCTCCCGCCGCCAGCAGCAGCAGGCCCCAGAGCGGCCCATCCACATAGGTCACCCAACCCAGCAGCGGAATACCCACCGCGATCAGGCCATAGGCCGCCCGCCAGTGATGGTCGCGCGACGGAAACATGGCGATCACATTCGCCAGGATCAGCCAGAGGAAGGCGAGCATCAATGGTTCGATCATGCCCTCCCCTCCCGCGGGTCGTCCACCGGAAGGCCCAGCGCCTTGCGCCCGAAATAGATCAGGGGCCTGCGGAACATCGACAGGAACCCCAGTGCCGCAACCAACGCCCAGACGACCCCGTGCAGCCAGCCGATCCACACCAGCAACACCGGCGCCGCAAGCAGCAGCGCCATACCCGGAACCATCTGCAACCGCATCGGCAACAGCGCCACGACCGTCGCAAGCACGGCCCAAAGGCAGGCAAGGGTCAGCGGAACAGACATGCGTGCGGCGCCTCCAACCAAATCAATATCTTGGCAGCCCTGCCCCTGGCGAATACTCTTTCGGATAGGTTCGCCACGGCGATCACGCCCCCAGCCGCTGCGGCAACGCATTGGCCCAGGCACTGATGGTGCCCGCGCCGAGGCAAACCACCATATCTCCCGGGCGGGCCTGCTCCCGCACCAGCCGCGCCAGGTCGTCCTCATCCAGGATCGCCCGTGCGTGGCGATGGCCGTGGGCGATCAGCCCCGCCACCAGGTCGTCGCGCGATGCCCCCGCGATCGGCTCCTCGCCTGCCGCATAGACATCGGCGATGGCCACGACATCGGCCTCGTTGAAACAGGTGCAGAAATCCTCGAACAGGTTCGACAGGCGCGTATAGCGGTGCGGCTGATGCACCGCGATGACCCGCCCCTGTGTCGCCTGCCGCGCAGCCTTGAGGACCGCAGCGATCTCCACCGGGTGATGCCCGTAGTCGTCGATGATGGTTACGCCGCCCAACACTTCGCCCACCCTGGTAAAGCGCCGGTTCACGCCGCCGAAGGACGCCAGCGCCTCGCGGATCTCCTCTTTCTTCATCCCCAGATGCCGCGCCACCGCAATCGCGCTCAGCGCGTTCGAGACGTTGTGATCCCCCGGCATCGGCAGCGAGCATCCCTCGATCACCGTGCCCTCGCCCTCGCCCTGCAAGGCCACGTCGAAATGCGCGACACCCTTGTCGTAGGTCAGGTTCACCGCCCGCACATCCGCCTGCGCGTTGAACCCGAAGGTCACGATCCGCCGGTCCGTCACCCGGCCCACCAGCGCCTGAACCTCGGGATGGTCGGTGCAGCACACGGCCAGCCCGTAGAACGGCACGTTCGAGACGAAATCCGTGAACCCCTGCCGCAGCGCCTCGAAGGTGTGCCAGTGCTCCATATGCTCGGGGTCGATATTGGTCACGATGGCGATGGTCGCGGGCAGCCGGTTGAAGCTGCCGTCGCTCTCGTCCGCCTCCACCACCATCCACTCCCCCGCCCCTGCCCGGGCGTTGGAGCCATAGGCGTGGATCACCCCTCCGTTGATGACCGTCGGATCGAACCCGCCCTTGTCCAGCAGCGTCGCCACCATCGTCGTCGTGGTGGTCTTGCCATGCGTCCCGGCGATCGCGATGTTCGACTTCAGCCGCATCAGCTCGGCCAGCATCTCGGCCCGGCGCACCACCGGCAGCTTGCGCCGCCGCGCCTCTTCCAGCTCCGGGTTGCCCTTCTTGATCGCGGACGAGATCACCACCACCGCCGCCTCGCCCAGGTTCTCGGCCCGCTGCCCCTCGAAGACCACGGCGCCCAGACCCACCAGCCGGTCGGTGATCTTGCTTGCCTTCGCGTCCGAGCCCTGCACCCGGTAGCCCAGCGTCATCAGCACCTCGGCGATGCCCGACATGCCGATCCCGCCGATCCCGACGAAGTGGATCGGCCCAAGCTCCATGGGAAGTTTCGTCGCCGCGCTCATGTCGCCTCTTTCGCTGCCAGCCGCTCCACAACCTCGACCAGACGTTCCGTCGCATCCGGCCGGCCCTGCCCCAGCGCGTTCTGCGACATGCGCAACGCCCCCGCCGGGTTTTCAACGACCGAAGCGATGTGCCCCGCCAGCACGGCAGGATCAAGCAGCTTTTCCGGAATCAGGATGGCTGCCCCGGCGTCAACCAGCCCCCGAGCGTTCGCCGTCTGATGGTCCCCGGTCGCCGCCGCGTAGGGGATCAGGATCGACGGCCGCCCGATCACGCTGATATCCGCGACCGACGACGCCCCCGACCGCGAGATCACAAGCTGCGCCTCGCTCAGCCGCCGCGGAATGTCGGTGAAGAAGGGCTGCACCTCCACATCCACCCCCGCCGCGTCATAGGCCGCACGCGCCGCCACCGCATCCTCGTCCCGCGCCTGATGCGCCACGCGCAGGTGCGCCCGGATATTCTCGGGCAGCAGGCCCACGGCCGCAGGCACGACCTGCGACAGCACCCTCGCCCCCTGCGATCCGCCGATCACCAGCAGGCTCATCGGATAGTCGCCCGGCGGGATATAGGCCGCACCGGCGCGCTCCAGCACCGCC
The DNA here is from genome assembly GCA_963777765.1 of uncultured Alphaproteobacteria bacterium. Taxonomy (GTDB): domain Bacteria; phylum Pseudomonadota; class Alphaproteobacteria; order Rhodobacterales; family Rhodobacteraceae; genus Aliitabrizicola. The sequence continues at coordinate 250,177 of CAVZRP010000001.1, forward strand.
GCCCGCACCGGATTGCCGGTATGGATGCCGTCCACCCCCTCGGGCAGCACGGTCGGCCATGTCCCGCAGGCCACCGCGTCGACGCGGCCGGCAAACCGCAGGTTCACCTTGCCCAGAACGCCGTTCTGCTCGTGGATCATGCGCGGCAGCTTCAGGATCACCGCCGCCGCCAGTGCCGGGATCGTCGGATAGCCGCCGAACCCCACCACCACCGCGGGCCGGTCGCGCCGCAAGGCCATCACCGCCCCCGCAACGCCCCCGGCGATCCGCAGCGGAACCAGCGCCTTCGCCGCCAGCCCGCCGCGCGCGAACGTGGCCGAAGCCACCTCCTCCACCAGCACTTCCTTCGGGAACCCGCCCGCATAGCGCGCCCCGCGCGCATCGGTCGACAGTCGCACCCGCCAGCCCCGCGCCAGCATCGCCTCGGCCAGCGCCTGCGCGGGGAACATGTGCCCCCCGGTCCCCCCGGCAGCGATCAGCAGCAGGGGTCGCACCACCTCAGCGCCCCCGCTTGAACAGGATGTCGCCGATCTGTCCCTGCGGCCGCGCCCGCGTGAACGCCAGAAGCGCCCCGACCGTTATCCCTGCCGCGATGACGGAAGAACCGCCGTAGCTCACGAAGGGCAGCGTCATCCCCTTGGCCGGCAGCAACCGCACCGCCACCCCCATGTTGATCATCGCCTGCACCCCGAAGATGCAGGCCAGCCCCGTGCCCGCCAGCCGGATGAACGGATCGCGCTCTTTCATCAGACGCAGCAGCGAGCGCACCGTCACGGTCGCATACAAGGCGATGATCACCAGCACCAGGATCAGCCCGTATTCCTCGGCGGCCACGGCGATGATGAAATCGGTATGGGCATCGGGCAGCGACCACTTCACCTGTCCCTCGCCCACGCCCACGCCGAAGAAACCGCCCTCCTGGATCGCGTTCGCGGCATAGCCCAACTGGGTGCGCGGATCGACATCCGGCGTCAGGAACCCGTCGATCCGCCGCGCGAAATGCTCCGACGCGCCATAGGCGAACATGCCCCCGCCGCCCACCAGCACCAGCACGATCACGATCAGCAGGAACGGCGCCCCCGCCACGAAGTACATCACCCCCCAGCCGAACAGCACCAGCGCCGCCTGCCCGAAATCCGGCTGCATCGCAAGGAATGCCACGATCACCATGGCAAAGACGAACGAGATCGTCTTGCCCGGCGGTCCGTTCAGATCGTGACTCGCCGCGATCAGCCAGGCGCAGACGATCACGAAGAACGGCTTGAGGAATTCCGACGGCTGGAACGACGCGAATCCCAGCGAGAACCAGCGCATCGCCCCCTTGCCGAAATCGGTCCCGAAGAACGGCAGCAGCGCCAGTGCGACAAAGGCCGCGACGAAGCCCAGCACCCCCAGCCGCCGCACCATCTGCGGCGACATCATCGAGGTGCCCAGCATCGCAACGATCGCCATGCCGCCGAAGAATCCCTGCCGCTGCACGTAGTGGAACGGGTCCAGCCCGTTGCGCGTGGCCAGCGGGACCGAGGCGGCAAGCCCCAGGAGCATCCCGATGCCGAAAAGGACAAGGATGCACGTCAGTGACCACTTGTCGATCGTGCGCCACCAACGCGGAAGTACCGGCTCACCCACCTTCGCGGGCATGGAGCCATAGACCATCTCAGTCATGGGTATCGCCTGTCTGCTCTGTCCGCCGGGTTGATCCCGGTCGCCTGCCTCGGTCCGCCCAGGGTCTCAGCGCCCCGGATCTGTGTCGAAGAGTAACCCAGTTTCCGCGATGTGGCTAGGCCCGCCCCGCCCGGTTGACCGATTGCGGCCCCCTGTGGCTCCACCGGGAATTCTGGCGCAAAAGGGTAAAGCATCGGCGTGCTCCCTTTCCTAGAATTTGCCGCCGGTTTGACGACAGGAGTTTGACGTGACCCTTACCCGCCGTGCCTTTGCCCTCAGCGGCATCAGCCTCGCCGCCCTCATCGTTGCAACTGACGGAAGCCTCGCGCAATCCGACAGTGCGATCCTCGGACTTGCCGAAGGCACCGAGGAGTTTTCCGCAGCCTCCGACGCCTACATCTACGGCTATCCGCTCGTCACGATGGAGATGACGCGCCGCATCGTCACCAACGTCGCCGAGCCCGAAGGGCACGCGCGGGCCCGATGGGCACGCATCATCAAGCTGCGCCAGTATCCCGACGCCACGTTCCGCGACGTCACCGCGCCCAACGCCGACACGCTCTACACCACCGCCTTCTTCGACGTGGGCGACGAGCCCTGGGTGCTCGACCAGCCCGACATGGGCGACCGCTACTTCCTGCTGCCGCTTCTCTCGCGGCTGGACGGACGTGTTCGAGGTGCCGGGCAGCGCGCACCACCGGCGGCGCGGCCAAGACCTTCCTCATCACCGGCCCCGGCTGGACCGGCACGGTGCCGGACGGCATGACGCGAGCTGAAGTCGCCCACCGCGATGGTCTGGCTCCTCGGCCGCATCTACTGCACCGGCACGCCGGAGGATTATGCCGCCGTCCACGCGCTGCAGGACGCGTTCAAGCTGCAGCCGCTCAGCACCTGGGGCAAGCCGACTACACGCCGCCCGCAGGCAAGGTCGATCCGTCGATCGACATGAAGACGCCGATGCGCGACCAGGTGAACGCCATGACCGCGCGCCGAGTACTTCACGCTGCTCGCCGATCTCATGAAGCGCAACCCGCCCGCCGCCGCCGACGCGCCCGCGCTGGAACGCTTCGCCGCGCATCGGCCTCGATCGCCGGCAAGGACTTCGACCGCGAGCATGCATCGACAGCGGATCGGACAAGCCGCACTGCCCGAGGTCTCGTACGAGCCGCATCATGCTGCACTTCGTCGACTCCGACGGCGACATGACGCGCGAGAACGGCTGGGCCTACACCACCAAGGCCGGCATCTACGGCACCAACTACATCCAGCGCGCGCTCGTCACCGCCATCGGCCTCGGCGCCAACCGCCCGCAGGACGCGATCTACCCGACCTCGCTGAAGCCCGACCTGCTTCGAGAGACTACAGCGGCGAGCACAAGTACACGATGCGCTTCCCCAAGGGCCAGCTGCCGCCGGTCAAGGGCTTCTGGTCGCTGACCATGTATGACGAGAACATGTTCTTCGTCGCCAACCCGATCAACCGCTATTCGATGAGCGTGCGGACCAACCCGAAGTACGAGGCGCGACGGCTCGCTGGTCATCTACATCCAGAACGAAAGCCCCGGCGCGGACAAGGAGGCCAACTGGCTGCCCGCGCCCAAGGGCAAGTTCCACCTGATGCTGCGGCTCTACTGGCCCGACGAGAAGCCCGCCCTCGATCATCGACGGCTCGTGGAAGATCCCGGCAGTCACCAAGGCCTGAATCCGATCCCGCCCTCCGCAGGGCGGGGTTCACCCCGCCGCACCCACGCCCCAACGAAGGCGCAACCCCTCCGTAGGGCGGGGTTCACCCCGCCAACCGCCCCGCGCCCGCGCGCACCTGCACCCCTTCCTCCGTCACGATCCAGTCCATCGGAATGTCGTGGTCCTGCGGAAAGATCGTGGCCAGCCGCGCCGACTGGAACCCGACCCCGATCACCAGCGGCCGCGCGGCCATGGCCGCCAGCGTCCGGTCGAAGTACCCGGCCCCGTAGCCCAGCCGATAGCCCGCAGCGTCCCAGCCCACCAGCGGGGCGAGCGCCACGTCCGGCACCACGCGCGGCGCGCTCGCGGGCGGCTCCTGTATCCCGAAGCCCACCCGTTCCAGCGCCGCCCCGGCCTGCCAGAGCCGGAACACCAGCGGCGCCGCGCGCTCCTCGATCACCGGCAGGGCGATCAGCGCGCCACGCGCCCGCATCCCGTCCAGCCAGCCGCGCAGGTCGGGTTCGCCCTTGATCGGCCAGTAGCCCCCGATCACCTGCCCCGCCTCCGCCCGCCCCGCACAGGCCGCGTCGAGGTGACGGGCGATGGCGGCCCCCGCCTCCGCGCGCGCAGCGACCGTCAGCGCCATGCGCTCCGCCTTCAGTCTTGACCGCTCCGCCGTGCGCCAGCGCGCCACGTCGCGCGCCTGCTCCTCATCCCCGCCCGCAAAACAGACGGGCGAACTCAACCGCCGCCCCTCATCCTCGCCCATCGCATCCTCCCCGCCCCGCGGCCACCATCATGCCTCACCCTATTCATCGACCTGACGCCGCCGCATCTCCTCGCGCAGCCGTGCCTTCGCCTCCGCCCGCTTCTCCTCCGCCGTCGGGGGCGCGTCCCCGTCCATGACCCGTCCGGTATCGCCCCAAAGCGGGCGGTCGCCGTCATGCACATCCCGTCCGCGCTTGAAATAGTCCATCGTATCCGCCCCCCGGATCACCCCCGCAAGCCGCCCGTGCATGAAGACCCGCAGAACCTCGTTCATCCGCGCCCCGTGCCCCGTCCCCATCGACTTGAAGAAGCGCATCACATCCTCCTCGATCAGCAGCGTGACCCGCGTCTTGCGCTTCGGCGCGCGGTCGCGCGCGATCTCGTGCCACTCCAGCGGAATGCGGCTGGTGGCCTCGATGGTGTTGTGCAGATCCCATTCCAGCCGACGCAGCGCGTCGGCCATGTAATGGTAGTTCGCCTTTTGCGAGGCGTTCAGTTTCGACAGGTCAGGCATGGCTCCTCCGGCACAGATCGCCTGCAAATGCTCGCCAATCCTGATTAAAATTGTCTGCATACAGAGATCATATGCCGTTCATACGGAAATCATATCCTTGACTTATGGCTCCCAAGGCCTCATGTCCCCCTCATCCAACGCCCGCTGCCGCGTGAGCAGCCGCCCCGATCGTCAACACGGCGCACGGGGCCAGGGCCGGACGAATTCACCAGGTTCCCACCTTCACGCAGGGGTGCCACGGCCAATACCATGGCCGGCCCTCATGCCTGCCGCAACCTGCGGCCTGAACCCCATTCCGGCGGCCTGATGCCGTCTGTCAGAAAGATACACATGACCACCTTCACCGACCTCGGGCTTTCTTCCAAGATCATCAAGGCCCTTGAAAAGACAACGATAACCACCCCTACACCGATCCAGGTGCAGGCCATCCCGCACATCATGGCGGGGCGCGACCTGATGGGGCTGGCGCAGACCGGCACGGGCAAAACGGCGGCCTTCGGCCTGCCGCTCCTGCACCGCCTGCTCGACATCGGCCACCCGCCCGCCCCGCGCACCATCCGCGCCCTGATCCTCGCGCCGACCCGCGAACTGGTGAGCCAGATCGCTGAAAACCTTGAGGTTTTCACCAAGGGCACGGCTGTCAAGGTCGCAACCGTCGTCGGCGGCGCGTCGCTCAACCGCCAGACCGAACGCCTCGCCCGCGGCGCCGACATCCTCGTCGCCACCCCCGGCCGCCTGATCGACCTGCTGGAGCGCAAGGCCCTGACGCTGGAGCATGCCGGCTACCTCGTGCTGGACGAGGCCGACCATATGCTCGACATGGGCTTCATCCACTCGCTGCGCCAGATCGCCAAGCACCTGCCGCTCCGCCGCCAGACCATGCTGTTCTCGGCCACCATGCCGAAACTGATCGAGGATCTCGCCCAGACCTACCTGCGCGATCCGGTCAAGGTGCAGGTCGCCCCGCCCGGCAAGCCGATCGAGAAGATCGTTCAGGGTGTCTACTTCACGCCGCAGGGCGACAAGGCCAAGCTGCTGGAAATCCTTCCTGAAACAGCACCCGGGCGAAATGGCGCTCGTGTTCGGGCGCACCAAGCACGGCTCGGAAAAGCTGATGAAGCTGCTCTGTTCCTGGGGCTTCAGGGCGGGCTCCATCCACGGCAACAAGAGCCAGGGACAGCGCGAGCGCACGCTCAAGGAATTCCGTGACGGCACGCTCGACGTGCTGGTGGCGACCGACGTCGCGGCGCGCGGAATCGACATTCCGGGCGTGCGGCACGTCTACAACTACGACATGCCGAACGTGCCCGAGAACTACGTTCACCGGATCGGCCGCACCGCCCGCGCAGGTGCCGAAGGAACAGCCGTTGCGTTCTGTGCACCCGCCGAGATGGACGAGCTTCGTGCCATCGAAAAGCAGATGAAAGCGGTTATACCGGTCATCGGCGGCGCGCCATGGGCCGAAGGGATGGCGGCACCCAAGGCCGTGAAAGTCATGGGGAAATCCGCAGGCAAGCCCTCGCGCCCCGGCGGCAATCGCGGCCCGCAGGGGGGCGCAAAGCCTGCCGCCTCCGGCCAGGCCCGCCCGCAGCGGCCCGGCGGCGGCCAGCAAGGCCCGCGTCGTGCCCAGGGCACCGGGCGCAAGACCGGGTCCGGCGGCGCTCAGCGTTAACCCGCCTTCAAATCTTGGCGGCCATCTTATGGTTGTCCGGAGCAGTTTTCCGGAAGTGTAACAAGTGCCGGCCCCAGGCCGGTTACGCGTCAGCCGCCGCCGCTGCACGCAGCGGCGGCGGTGCCACGGACTTGATGCCGCAGCCTGCCTCGGGTAACAGCCCGGCATGGCCAAGCTCTATTTCCACTACTCCACGATGAACGCGGGCAAATCGACCTCGCTCCTGCAAGCCTCGCACAACTACCGCGAGGGCGGCATGGCAGACCTATCTGATCACCGCGCAGTTCGACAACCGCGCGGGCGACGGCCGCATCGCCAGCCGCATCGGCATCGGCGAGCCTGCGGATACCTTCGGCCCCGGCGAGGACTGTTCGCCAAGATTGAAGGCGCGCCTCGCACAGGGTCCGCGTCGCCTGCATCTTCATCGACGAGGCGCAGTTCCTGTCCAAGGATCAGGTCTGGCAACTTGCCCGCGCCGTCGATGATCTCGGCGTGCCGGTGATGTGCTACGGCCTGCGCGTCGATTTCCGGGGCGAACTGTTTCCCGGTTCTGCCGCGCTCCTCGCGCTGGCCGACGAGATGCGCGAGGTTCGCACGATCTGCCATTGCGGCAAGAAGGCCACGATGGTGGTCCGCAAGGGACCGGATGGGACGGCGTTGACGGACGGCGCTCAGGTCCAGATCGGCGGGAACGAGACCTACGTCGTCTCTGCCGCCGTCACTGGCGCGAGGCGGTCGGCGATACCGCGCTGACGTGCCCTCAGCGCGATCACGATGCCGGCAGCGGCGATCAGCACCATCCCCGTCACCGCCAGCGGCGTCAGCACCTCGCCCCAGCACCCATCCCCAAAGGGCCGAGGCGGGCAGGATGCATGTATTCAAACACGGAAACGCGGCTCGCCTCGGCCATCTGATAGGCCTTTATCATCATTCCGACGCGCAAGCAGCGATCCCGCCGCCTGCACGAAGGTCCAGAACAGGAAGATCGCCCGTCGGCCAGACCCAGCCCGCGCTGGATGAACCCCGCCGCCCCTTCTGCCGCTCCCAGCGGCATCAGCCACAGCACCCCCAGCCCGATCACCCCCAACACTCCCAATGCCGCGAAGAACCCGCGCCAGCAGCGTCTCGGCACTTTCCTGCCCGCACCATTCCCGCGTCGCGATATTGCCCAGAGCATACATCGCCCCGGACAGGATCGGCAGCAGGGCCGCGGCCGAGGCGCCTCCCGCGGCACTTGGCCCCAGCACCAGCAGCACACCCAGAAACCCCATCGCCACCGCAATAATCCGAACCGGACCAATCGGGATGGCCAAAGGCGAAGCGCGAGATCAGCAGCACGAAGATCGGCGCGGTGAACAGCCCCGCCGCTACTTGAGCGACCGGCAGGAATGCGAGCGAGCCGAAATAGATGAGCATGGCAAACCCATGGATGGCGCTGCGCGCGACCACCGCCCGCAGGCCGGACAGGGCGCAGCCGCAAGCCCAGCGGAACGGCCAGAACGACAAGCAACACCAGCGCCATGGCCGAGCGGGTGGCATGAAACTGCCATAACCCGGCCTCGGCCGCGATCACCCGCACGAAATTGTCGGTGAAACCGATGACCAGGGCATAGATCAGGATCAGCCCTGCGGCAGCCAGCGTGCGATCTTCGGTCGGCATGTCCCCTCCCATGGGCAAGCCGTTCCCACCTCGCCCGCCGCGCGACTGCGTGCATGCCGGAAAGCGACATTCGTGTCAGCAAACTGCGGATGGCTGCGCGGAGTCTGCGACGGCGATTGTGGGGCCACGCGGGCTAAGCTATCGTCAGGTATTACCTTTCAAGGGCAAGGCCCAACCCGCCCATGACGGCGCTGAAAAAGTACCAGAAGCTTGAAAGCCCCGGCCTCTGGCGAGATGCGCCCGAGGCGCAGCGGCGCGAAGTTGTGGTGGCTTTCGGCGAAGCATCGCTGGTGCTGAGCGATCCGCGCACGGGCAGCGCCCTGTCGCACTGGTCGCTTGCCGCCGTGCACCGGTTGAACCCCGGTTCGTCTCCTGCCCTCTATGCCCCCGATGCCGGGGCGCTGGCCGAAATGCTTGAAGTCGAGGATGCGACCATGATCGGCGCGATCGAGACGGTGCGGGGCGCCATCGCCCACGCACGCCCGCGCCCGGGAAAGCTGCGCGGTGTGCTGTTGGGCGGCGGGGCTTTGGTGCTGACCCTGCTCGCAGTCTTCTGGCTTCCCCCCGCAGTTGCCGTGCGGACGGCCGCCATGGTTCCCCCGTCGAGCCGAGTCGAGATCGGGCAGATGGTGCTGGCTGATCTCACACGCCTGACCGGGATGCCCTGCACGACGCCGCTTGGTCAACTCGCGGCCGATCACCTGGCTGAGCGTGTTCTGGGTGCGGGAGGGGGGCCGATCCTGGTCGTGCGGGATGGCGTGACGGGGGCTACCGCCCTGCCGGGAGGCTTCGTGGTTCTGTCGCGCAAGCTGTTGGAACAGCAGGACGGTCCGGATGTTGCCGCCGGCTATCTGCTTGCCGAGAAGCTGCGCAACACAGCCAGCGACCCGCTGGTGCCGGTGCTGGCGCATGTCGGCCTCCTCGCGACACTTCGCCTGCTGACCACGGGATCGCTTCCCGAAGGGGCGCTGTCGGACTATGCGGAAACCATGCTGCGTGTCCCGCCGCAACCCGTGCCGGAGAGCGAATTGCTTGCGGCGTTCGAGGCGACCTCCCTCGCCTCCACCCCCTATGCCTACGCCGTCGACTCCAGCGGCGAGACTGTTCTCCCGTTGATCGAGGCCGATCCTTTCCGGGGCAAGGCAACCCCGCCCGTGCTGCCAGACTCGGATTGGGTCAGCTTGCAGGGCATCTGCGACCCAAAATGAAAGACGCCCCCGACGCAGGGCGACGGGGGCGCGAGTTTGGTCCTGCTCGACCGTTTTCTACCTGATGATTGCGTCGGGAAATCCACCGCTGCGTGCCAGTTTCAGCGCGGCATTTGTGTCTGCCTTAGTATCGAAAGGTCCGGCCAGCACCACCTGCAACCGCTGCCCGCTATGGCTGACCTCGCCCATCGCAACCGGCAAACCGAGCGCCGCGATGCGCTTTGACGCGGCGCGGGCATTTGTCCGATCACCGAAGCTTCCCACCTGCACATAGCGCACGACGGTCAAATTGCGGGGCTGGGCCTTCGCCTCTTTCGTCGTCCTTGCTGCGGTCAAAAGCTGCATCGGAGTGTCACGCGACCAGATCATGTCCTGTTGCGCTTGGCCAAACGCGGTGCCCTGTGCCCGATCAGGGTTCAGTCGGCCATCCTTCCATGCCAGCTTGTAGCCCTTTGGCACGACCGGATGCCGGAGTTGGGCATGTGCCACAGGCTGAGACAGTATGATCGCCACGGGTGCGGCCACCACAGGCTTCGTGACCGGGCTTTTCCCGTTGTCACCGGTCCGCAGGCCGGCTGGTTCGACCTTTGGATCATCATCGCGAGCAGCTTTGACAGCCTTTCTCGTGGTGGTGGTTTCCGGCGCAGGCGCCACCAATGGATCGTTTTCAGGCAGCGTGATTGCCGCAAGAGAGGGCGGATAGCCGCACAGCAATTTGCGTTGGGATGACATGCGTGGAACCCAGATCACGGCGCCGTCCAACCCGCCACGCACAAACACGCATCCCTGGCTGTCGACATATTGCGGACCGACAAAGCTGGCGGGAGGGGCTTCGCTTGGTGAGGGGATCTCGCGAACACTTTGCGCATGGGCCGCGCCGAGTCCGAGAACCATGGCAAAGATCGCAGCACCTGCCCGTTCTACCTGCATCTCGCCCCCGCTGTCCAATGACGCGAATCATGCCCAAGCGGTGAGTCGGAGTAAAGGGAGATTCGGCCTATTTTGTGCCGAACATGCGGTCACCCGCATCCCCTAGTCCCGGCACTATATATCCATGGTCGTTCAGGTGGCTGTCTACCGCCGCTGTGACGATGGGCACGTCCGGATGCGCCTCTTTCATGCGCGCGATACCTTCGGGAGCTGCCAGCAGACACAGGAAGCGTATGTTCTTCGCTCCCGCGTTCTTCAGCAGATCGACCGCCGCGACCGAGGAATTGCCGGTCGCCAGCATCGGATCGACGACGATACAGATGCGGTCTTCCAGATGGTCGGGCAGCTTGCAGTAGTACTGCACCGGCTTCAGGGTCTCGGGATCGCGGTACAGCCCGACGAATCCGACCCGCGCCGCCGGGATCAGCTCCAGGATCCCGTCCAGCAGCCCGTTGCCCGCCCGCAGGATCGAGATCAGCGCCAGTTTCTTGCCGTCGATCGTGGGCGCGTCCATCGGTTCCAGCGGCGTCTCGATGCGCTTCGTCGTCATCGGCAACTCGCGCGTCACCTCATAGGCCAGAAGCAGGCTGATCTCGCGCAACAGGCGGCGGAACGAGGCGGTCGAGGTCTCCTTGTCGCGCATGATGGTCAGCTTGTGCTGCACCAGCGGGTGGCTCACGACGGTCAGGTGGTCAAGCATGGGCGGCCTCCAGCAACTTGGCGATACGGGCGCGGGTTTCGTCGTCACAGAAGGCGGCGTCAAGCGAGGTCTGGGCGATCTTCGCAAACACGCCATCGTCCCAGTCGAACGCCTCTGCCAGCCGATCATACTCGCGCGCCATGGTGGTCTGGAAGAAGGGCGGGTCGTCGGTCGAGACCGTCACCTTCACGCCACGGTCGAGCAACTCCCCGATCGGGTGCTTGCGCCAGCTTGGATAGATCCCGAGCGCGATGTTCGAGCCAGGGCAGACCTCCAGCACCACGCCCTTCTCGGCCAGTTCATCGACCAGCGCCAGATCCTCGATGGCGCGCACGCCGTGCCCGATCCGCTCGGGCCGCAGGTCGGCCAGCGCGTCGCGCACACTCTCCGGCCCGCCCCATTCTCCGGCATGGGCGGTCAGGCGCAGTCCCGCCTCGCGTGCAAGATCGAAACTCCAGGCAAAGTCCTTCGGCCTGCCGATCTTCTCGTCGCCCGCAATGCCGAAGCCCACCAGCCAGTCGCCTGCCGTCTCGGCCGCACAAAGCGCCGTCTGGCGGGCTTTGTCCGGTCCGAAATGACGGATGCAGGTGACGATTCCGCGCAGTGTGATGCCCATATCGCGCTCGGCCTGCTCTGCAGCTTCGCGGATCGCGTGCAGATACTCGCGCCACGCGCCGAGATCGCGGCCGCCGCAGAAATCGGGCGAGAGGAAGGTTTCGGAATAGACCACGCCGCTCTCGGCACTTTCCTCAAGAACGGCAAGCGTCAGCCGGTGGTAGTCCTCGGGCGTCTTCAGGACCGAAGTCGCGGCTTCGTAGACCTTCAGGAAATGCCAGAAATCGGTGATCGCGTAGCCGCCGTCCGGCATGAAGATGCCCGAGAGGTCCATGTGCTTGCCGCTTTGCCAGATCGCGGATGAAGGCGGGCGGCGCAGCACCTTCCAGATGCAGGTGAAGCTCGATCTTGGGCAGGTCGTGGTTCATGCAGCAACGCGCCCCGGTCCGTGGGCAGGCACACCGAGATGCGCGGCGATCGTGGCGGCCACATCGGCAAAGGCGATCATGCCCGAGGCTGCCCGCGCCCAGACCTGCGACCAGGACCGGCACCCGCTCGCGCGTGTGGTCGGTGCCGCGCCAGGTCGGATCGTTGCCGTGATCGGCGGTGAAGACCGCGAGATCGCCGGGATGCAGTCGCGCAAGAAACTCTCCCGCCCGCGCGTCGAACCATTCCAGCGCGCGGGCATAGCCCGACACGTCGCGGCGGTGGCCATAGAGGCTGTCGAACTCGACGAAGTTGGCAAAGGTCAAGGAACCGGGTTCAGCGCAGTCCGCAAGGCTCATCAGATGTTCGAAAAGTTCGGCATCGATCTTGCCCTTGTGCAGCGTTCCGATGCCCTGCATCGAGAAGATGTCGCCGATCTTGCCGATCGCATGGGTCGCCCGCCCCGCGTCCTGCACCCAGTCGAGCAGCGTCGGCGCCGGCGGCGCGATGGCGAAGTCGCGCCGGTTGCGCGGTGCGCTGAAAGCCGCCGGGCCGGCCGACGAAGGGCCGCGCGATCACCCGACCGACCTTCATCGCGTGCAGCGTCGGCGCCAAGTGCCTCGCACAGCGTCAGCAGCCGGTCCAGCCCGAAGCGACTCTTCGTGCGCGGCGATCTGGAACACGCAGTCGGCCGAGGTGTAGCAGATCGGCCAGCCGGTCCGCATGTGCTCGGCCCCAAGTTCCTCGATGATCGGCACGCCCGAGGCATGGCAGTTGCCAAGGATGCCGTCGGTACCGGCAAGGCGGCAGACCTCTGCCACCAGCGCGTCCGGAAAGGCCGGGGTCGTGTCGGGAAAATAGGTCCAGTCCCAGGGCACCGGCACGCCCGCCAGTTCCCAATGGCCCGAGGGCGTGTCCTTGCCCAGCGACACCTCGGTCGCCGCCCCCCAGCGCCCCGTCGGCATCGCCGCCAGGCCCGGCGTGCGTCGCACCGGACGCCAGCCGGATCGCCGCGCCCAGGCCCAAGCCGTCCAGCACCGGCATCCGCAGCGGCCCGCTGCGCCCGTCGTCCGCCCGGCCTGCCGCACAGGCGGCGGCGATGTGGCCAAGCGTGTTGGCGCCCTCGTCGCCGAAGGCGGCGGCATCGGGTGCGCCGCCGCAGCCGACCGAGTCCATCACGATCAGGAACGCCCGGCTCATGCGATCCTCGCATGGATCAGCGGCGGTTCTTCGGGCGCGGGATCGCCCATGGCGATAGGCGGCCTGCACCGCGCGCACGGCGGCGTCGGCATCGGCCTCGGTCGCGGCATGGATGATGGCCAGCGGCAGGCCCCGACCGATCTCCTCGCCGATGCCGGCCAGGTCGGCCAGGCCGACCGACGGGTTGACCCGGTCGCCGTCGCGCAGGCGGCCCCCGCCCAGATGCACGACGGCCTGACCCAGCAGCGAAGCCGTCGATCGCGGTCACGAACCCGTCGCGCAGGCTCGGCACTTCGCGCTGGATCGGGGCCGAGGGCAGCCGGTCGGGCCAGCGGTCGACGAAATCGGCAGGGCCGCCCTGGGCCGCGACCATGCGCCCGAACATCTCGGCCGCCTGCGCCGCTTTCCAGCGCCGCGTCGATCCGGCCCGCGCCATCCTCGGCATCGGCCGCAAGGCCGCCCAGCGCCAGCGCCTCGCCCCCCAGCGCCGCCGTCAGATCCCAGAGCGCGGCGTTGACCGAGGTGCCGGTCAGCGTCTCCATCACCTCGATCACCTCCAGCGCGTTGCCGGCGGCGGTGGCCAGCGGCTGGCTCATGTCGGTGATCAGCGCCGTGGTCATGCAGCCTGCGCCCTGCGCGGTCGAGACCAGCGCGCGGGCCAGCGCCTCGGCCTCCGCCATGGTCTTCATGAAGGCGCCGGAGCCGACCTTGACGTCGAGCACCAGCCCCTCCAGCCCCGCCGCGAGCTTCTTGGACAGGATCGAGGCGGTGATCAGGTCGATGCTTTCCACCGTGCCGGTCACATCGCGGATCGCGTAGAGGCGGCGGTCGGCGGGGGCGATCTCGGTCGCTGGCCGAGACGATGGCGCAGGGCATGTCGCGCAACTGGCGCGCGCAGCTGGTCCTCGGACAGGCCGGTGCGGAAGCCGGGGATCGCCTCGAGCTTGTCGAGCGTGCCGCCGGTATGGCCGAGGCCGCGGCCCGAGATCATCGGCACATAGGCCCCGCAGGCCGCCAGCGCCGGGGCCAGCAGCAGCGAGACGCAGTCGCCGATGCCGCCGGTCGAATGCTTGTCGAGCACCGGGCCGGGCAGATCCCAGTGCAGCACCTTGCCGGAATCGCGCATCGCGCGGGTCAGGGCGACGCGGCCCGGCCTCGCCCAGCCCGCGCAGGCAGCACGGCCATGGCGAAGGCGCCGGCCTGCGCATCGGTCACCGCGCCGGAGGCGAGGCCCTGCGCGAACCAGTCGAGGTCCTCGGCCGAGGGCTGGCCGCCGTCGCGGAGCGTGGCGATTGATCGCGCGGGCGTCCGGTCACGTCCGGTCCATGTGGGCGGCGGTGAAGACGCCGGGCAGCAGGTCGGCCACGGTCATGGTCACGGCTGGCTTGCCGTCGGTGGTGCAGAGGGTGACGGGGACATCCTGCGCGGCAAACTCGGCGATCTTCTGGCGGCAGCCGCCGCAGGGCGGAACCGGATCGGGGCTGTCGGCGATCACCAGGACCTCGGCGATCACGGTCTCGCCCGCGGCGACCATGGCGGCGATCGCCCCGGCCTCGGCGCAGGTGCCTTCGGGGTAGGCCACGTTCTCGACGTTGCAGCCGACATAGATCGCACCGGAGGCGGCGCGGATCGCGGCGCCGACCTTGAAGCGGGAATAGGGGGCATAGGCGTTCTGGCGGACCTGGGTGGCGGCGGCGAGCAGGGTCATGGGACCTCCGGTGGATTTGACCGAGTTTGGGATGGGACGGGTGCGATACAAGCGGGGTGTCGCACTGTGCGACACCCGCCACCCCCGGGGATTTCATTCACAATCGAGCCGGATTAACCTGCATTCACGATGTGCATACTCCGGACCGGGCCCGGGGCACGTCTGGCGCGTGCCGGATCAGAGAACGCTGGTGTGGAAACGGCCCGGCAGCGCGACCTCCAGAAGTTCCAGATCGTCGGTCGGCTCAGGGTAGCGGGTCTGCCATCCCCGGCGGGATCACGAAGGCATCGCCGGGGGACAGGCGGTAGGGGTCCTTGCCCTCGCCCTCCAGCGTCATGCCGCCTGACATCACGAAGGTGAACAGGATGTCGCCATCGTGCGTCGTCCAGGGGGCGGCAGGCCCGAGGGGCGGAGCACGATCACGCCGGCGACGCCCTTGGTGTTGGCGGCGATCGTGGTGTCGCGCGCGGTGAAGCCGGGAATGCGGACGGGTGCCATTCGGCCCTGGCGCCGACGTTGTGGACGAACCGCTGGCCCTGCCATTCGCGCTCGGGGCGCAGGTGCGGGGTGGGCAGGGTCATGTCGTGGTCGATCTCGGTGACATGCTCGGCGGGGACGCCGATCTCGATCACCTCGATGCCGTCGGAGGCGAACAGCACGCGGTGGCGGATTTCGGGGGGCTGGATGAAGCAGTCGCCCGCAGACAGGCGGATCGGGTCGCCCTGATCCTCGTAGACCACATCGACCCAGCCCTTGATGCAGAAGATCAGCTGGAAGCCGACCTTGTGGAAATGCACCATGTCCGGCACCGGCCCGCCCTCGGGGATGCGGATGTGGCTGGCGATCATCGCGCCGCCGAGGCGCGAGGGCACCAGATCGCGGTACTGCATCCCGGCGCGTCCGATCGACCCAGGGCGCCTGATCGGCAAGGCGGCGGACGACGAAGGCATGTTCGGTTGGCGGCAGGACCAGCGGCGGATTGAGCGGTTCGATCATCGACCCGCGTGCCACCGGGCGCGGTGAGTTCAGTGGCGCCGCCCGCGATCAGCACCGGGTCGTCGGCCAGGATGCCGATGGTGCCGGGCGGGGCATCGGCGCCCATCGAGCCGCAGCCGCAGGCCGTGGCCCGACAGGACGGCGACTGCGGGGTTGTCGGCGGGGATAGATCATGTCCAGCCGCAGCCCAATCGTCTTGAAGAAGCCGAGATCGGCGGCAAGGGCCGTGGTGGGCAGGTGAACCTGGGCGCGGATTTCGGCATGGGATGCCTTTCTGGGTTGGCGCCATTCTTTCCGCCGCGCGCGCCATGTAAAGAGCCGTCGGCGGAGAAGGCCAAGAGACGCGCCGGGCGCGCCGACGGGCGGGCGGTGACACAGGCGCGTGGCGCAGAGCCGTTATCAAGGATTTGCAAGTTGCCGCGAAAGCCCTTAGCACAGTGAGACCGGAGGGCGTGTTCAAAGAATAGTTTAACGTTAAACTATTCCGGCGGGAGGGGTCGATGGACGAGGCACGGCAACGACACGTCGCGGCAGGCGGCGCTGGATTATCACGAGTTTCCCAAGCCCGGAAAGCTGGAAATCCGCGCGACCAAGCCGCTGGCCAACGGCCGCGACCTGAGCCGCGCCTATTCGCCCGGCGTGGCCGAGGCCTGCCTGGAGATCAAGGCCGACCCGGCCACGGCCAGCCGCTATACCGCGCGCGGCAATCTGGTGGCGGTGGTGACCAACGGCACGGCCGTGCTGGGGCTGGGCAATATCGGGGCGCTGGCGTCCAAGCCGGTGATGGAAGGCAAGGCCGTTCTGTTCAAGAAATTCGCCAACATCGACTGTTTCGACATCGAGCTGAACGAGCCCGACCCGGTGAAGCTGGCCGACATCGTCTGCGCGCTGGAGCCGACCTTTGGCGCGATCAACCTGGAGGACATCAAGGCGCCCGACTGCTTCATCGTCGAGACAGCTGTGCCGCGAGCGGATGAACATCCCGGTGTTCCACGACGACCAGCACGGCACGGCCATCGTGGTGGGGGCGGCGGCGACCAATGCGCTGCATGTGGCGGGCAAGCGGTTCGACGAGATCAAGGTCGTCTCGACCGGCGGCGGGGCGGCGGGGATCGCCTGCCTGAACATGCTGCTGAAGCTGGGCGTGCGGCGCGAGAATGTCTGGCTCTGCGACCTTGCACGGGCTGGTCTACGAGGGCCGGACCGACCGAGATGACGCCGCAGAAGGCGGACTATGCGCAGGGCACCGACGCCCGCCACGCTGGCCGAGGTGATCGACGGGGCGGATCTGTTCCTGGGCCTGTCCGGCCCCGGCGTGCTGACGCCGGAGATGGTGGCGAAGATGGCGCCGCGCCCGATCGTCTTCGCGCTGGCCAACCCGACCCCGGAGATCCTGCCGGATGCCGTGCGCGCCGTGGCGCCGGATGCGATCATCGCCACCGGGCGCGGTCGGATTTTCCCAATCAGGTCAACAACGTGCTGTGCTTCCCCTTCATCTTCCGCGGCGCGCTGGATGTGGGGGCCACGCACGATCAACGACGCGATGCAGCTGGCCTGCATCGACGGGCATCGCGGCACTGGCCCGCGCCACGACCAGCGCCGAGGCCGCCGCCGCCTATCAGGGCGAGCAGATGACCTTCGGCGCGGATTACCTGATCCCCAAGCCCTTCGATCCGCGCCTGATGGGCGTGGTCGCCAGTGCCGTGGCCAAGGCCGCGATGGAAACCGGCGTGGCCACCCGGCCGATCGCCGATCTGGACGCCTATCGGCAGCAAGCTGGACGGGTCGGTGTTCCGCTCGGCGCTGATCATGCGGCCGGTGTTCGAGGCCGCCGAGCACGGCCGACGCGCCGGATCGTCTTTGCCGAGGGCGAGGATGAGCGGGTGCTGCGCGCCGCCCATGCGATGCTCGAGGACACGACCGACGTGCCGATCCTGATCGGCCGCCCCGAGGTGGTGGCAGCGCGCTGCGAACGGGCGGGCCTGCCGATCCGGCCGGACCGGGATTTCCAGCTGGTGAACCCGGAAAACGACCCGCGCTATCGCGATTACTGGGGCAGCTATCACGAACTGATGGCGCGGCGCGGCGTGACGCCCGACATCGCGCGGGCGGTGATGCGCACCAACACCACCGCCATCGCCGCCGTGATGGTGCATCGCGGCGAGGCCGACAGCATGATCTGCGGCACCTTCGGCCAGTATCTGTGGCATCTGGACTATGTGCGCCAGATTCTGGCGCGCGGCGGGCTGCATCCGGTCGGCGCGCTGAGCCTGATGATCCTGGAGGACGGGCCGCTGTTCATCGCCGACACCCATGTGCATCCCGAACCCACGCCGCAGCAGATCATGGACACCGCGATCGGCGCGGCGCGGCATGTCCGCCGCTTCGGGCTGGAGCCGAAGATCGCGCTCTGCACGCAGTCGCAGTTCGGCAACCTCGACAACTCGACCGGCGCAGCGGATGCGCGCGGCGCTGGAGACTGCTGGACGCGCGCGAGCCGGATTTCGCCTATGAGGGCGAGATGAACATCGACGCCGCGCTGGATCCAGCGCTGCGCGACCGGATCTTCCCGAAGTCGCGCTTCGAGGGGGCGGCGAACGTGCTGGTCTTCGCCAATTCCGATGCGGCCTCGGGCGTGCGCAACATCCTGAAGATGAAGGCGGGCGGGCTGGAGGTCGGGCCGATCCTGATGGGCATGGGCAACCGGGCGCATATCGTGACGCCCTCGATCACCGCGCGGGGCCTGCTGAACATGTCGGCGCTGGCCGGCACGCCGGTGGGACACTACGGCTGAAATCGCGGTTGGAGGGCGGGGATGCGTGGCGTAGAGTTGCCGCGCATGCGCTGCTGTTCCGCCCCGGTGACGCGATGAATGCCCGGACCGCCGCCAGGGCGGAGCCGCCCGGGGGGCTGTTCCTTGGTTCGTCCGAGGCGATGCAGGTGGTCTACGCCAAGATCCGCTCGGTCGCCGCGTCGATGGCCACGGTCTTCATCACCGGCGAAAGCGGCACCGGCAAGGAGCTGTGCGCCCTGGCGGTCCATGACGGGTCCGCCCGCGCCTCGGGCCCGTTCATCGCGCTGAACTGCGGCGCGATCCCGCCGGACCTGCTGGAATCCGAGGTGTTCGGCCACATGAAGGGCAGTCTTCACCGGCGCGATTTCCGACAAGCCGGGGGCGGCGGCGGCGGCGGATGGCGGCACGCTGTTCCTGGACGAGATCTGCGAGATGGCCTCGGCGCTGCAGACCAAGCTGCTGCGCTTCCTGCAGACCTCGACGGTGCAGCCGGTGGGGGCCACGCGGCCGCGCAAGGTGAATGTGCGCATCGTCTGCGCCACCAACCGCGACCCGCTGGACGCGGTGCGGCCGCGGCCAGTTCCGCGAGGACCTGTACTACCGGCTCTACGTCGTGCCGATCCACATGCCGCCGCTGCGCGACCGCGGCGAGGACGTGATCGAGATCGCCGAGGCCGCCCTGGCCCGCTTTGCCGCCGAGGAGGGCCGCGACTTCGACGGGCTGGCGCCGCAGGTGCCGGCGCTGTTCCGGCGCGCTGCCCTGGCCGGGCAACGTGCGCCAGCTGCTGAACGTCATCCGCAACGTGGTGGTGCTGAACGAGGGCGGCCGGGTCACGCCCGACATGCTGCCCGCCCGATCTGGTGGACAGGCGTGGACCACGCCGCCGAGGCGCCCGCCGCACCGCGGCCGGCCGCGCCGACGCTCGACAGCCTGATCGGCCTGACCCTGGCCGAGATCGAAGCGGCTGGTGATCGAGGCGACCCTCGCCCGGCATCGGCGGCTCGGTCCCCAAGGCCGCGCGCGTGCTGGACGTCTCGCCCTCGACGCTCTACCGCAAGATGCGAAGGCTGGGCGCAACCGAGCGGTGAAGCCGCGCGTCGGACTGCTCCTGGCGGAGACCGACCCGGCGTCGCCAGGTACCGCGGTCAGGCGAACTGCTCGCCGATCAGCCGTTCTTCCAGCCCGTGGCCGGGGTCGAACAGGATGCGGTGGCGGACGCTCGGCTCCGACCGGATCTCGACCGAGAGCACGTCGCGCACCGAGCCGGCTGTCGGCATCGGCCATCACCGGGCGCTTTTCCGGCTCCAGCACGTCGAACCGCACCACGGCCGTCTTCGGCAGCAGCGCGCCGCGCCAGCGCCGGGGCCGGAACGCCGCCATCGCCGTCAGCGCCAGCACGTCCGACCCGATCGGCAGGATCGGCCCGTGCGCCGAATAGTTGTAGGCGGTCGATCCCGCCGGCGTGCCGACCAGCGCGCCGTCGCAGACCAGTTCCGCCAGCCGCACCCGCCCGTCGACGCTGATCCGCAGCTTGGCCGCCTGCGGCCCGGCGCGCAGCAGCGAGACCTCGTTGATCGCCAGCGCCTCGCTCGACCTGCCCGCCGACGCGTTTCGGCCCGCATCGCCAGCGGGTTGATCACCGCCTCCTCCGCCGCCGCCAGCCGCTCGGGCAGGCCCTCGGTCGAATAGGCGTTCATCAGAAAGCCGATGGTGCCGCAGTTCATGCCGTAGACCGGCAGGTCCAGCGCTCTGCGGTGTCGTGCAGCGTCTGCAGCATGAACCCGTCGCCGCCCAGCGCCACGATCACCTCGGCCTCGTCGAGCGCGGCACTGCCCATGCGCGCGGTCAGCGTCGCCAGCGCCGCCTGCGCCGCCGGCGCCGCGCTGGCCGTGAACCTGATCCGGCGCGTCATGCCGTCCTCCCGGCTCCGACCCTGCGGCGCCAGTCTTGGCGGGCCGACGCGGCAAACTCAAGCCCGGCTGCGGCTTCGCGGCGCATTTCCGGGGCCAGCGGATTTCGCCCCGGGCTGCGGCGTGTCGCTTTCCTGCCTTTCTGCGACGGCCGCCTATGCTCTAAATGATCGCCGTCACCAGTCTTCGCCGCACAGGAGCCGCCCATGAACGCCCCGCACCGCGACACCGGTTTCTTCACCGAAAGCCTTGCCTCCCGCGACCCCGAGCTGTTCGGCGCGATCACCGACGAACTTGGCCGCCAGCGCGACGAGATCGAGCTGATCGCCTCCGAGAACATCGTCAGCCGCGCCGTGATGGAGGCGCAGGGCTCGGTGATGACCAACAAATACGCCGAAGGCTATCCGGGCAAGCGCTACTATGGCGGCTGCCAGTTCGTCGACGTGGCCGAAAACCTGGCCATCGAGCGCGCCTGCGAGCTGTTCGGCGTGGCCTTTGCCAACGTGCAGCCGAACTCCGGGTCAGCCAGGCCAACCAGGGCGTGTTCCAGGCGCTGATCAAGCCGGGCGACACCATCCTGGGCATGAGCCTGGATGCCGGCGGCCACCTGACCCATGGCGCGGCGCCCGAACCAGTCGGGCAAGTGGTTCCACGCCGTGCAGTACGGCGTGCGCCAGCAGGACCTGCTGCTCGACTACGACCAGGTCGAGCGCGCTGGCGGCCGAGCACAAGCCGAAGATGATCATCGCCGGCGGCTCGGCCATTCCGCGCATCATCGACTTCGCCCGGATGCGCGCGATTGCCGACAAGGTCGGCGCCTATCTGCTGGTCGACATGGCGCATTTCGCGGGTCTCGTGGCGGCGGGCCTTTACCCCTCGCCCTTCCCGCATGCCCATGTCGCCACCACGACCACCCACAAGACCCTGCGCGGCCCGCGCGGCGGCATGATCCTGACCAATGACGAGGCGATCGCGAAGAAGGTCAACTCGGCGATCTTCCCGGGCATCCAGGGCGGCCCGCTGATGCATGTCATCGCCGCCAAGGCCGTGGCCTTCGGCGAGGCGCTGCGCCCCGAGTTCAAGATCTATCAGGCGCAGGTGATCCGCAACGCGCAGGCGCTGGCGGATCAGCTGATGAAGGGCGGGCTCGACATCGTCACCGGCGGCACCGACACCCACCTGATGCTGGTGGACCTGCGCCCCAAGGGCGTGAAGGGCAACGCGACCGAAAAGGCACTCGGCCGCGCGCACATCACCTGCAACAAGAACGGCATCCCCTTCGACACCGAAAAGCCGACGATCACCTCCGGCGTCCGCCTCGGCACGCCGGCGGGCACGACGCGCGGCTTCGGCGAGGCCGAGTTCCGCCAGATCGGCGACTGGATCGTCGAGGTGGTCGACGGCCTGGCCGCCAATGGCGAGGACGGCAACGGCGCGGTCGAGGCCAAGGTGAAGGCCGAGGTCGAGGCGCTCTGCGCCCGCTTCCCGATCTATCCGACGCTCTGACGCGGATCAGCCGCCCGGCCGCATCGGCGGCCGGGCCCGGACCGTTAGCCAGGAAGCCGCGCCAGGCGAGCACGGCCAGCACCAGCCACGCCCACCACGAACAGGCGGAACGCGACCGAGCTGCCAGTGCCCATCAGCACGGCGCGGCGGCGCCCGGCCCGGTCCACCGCGGTCAGATGCCGGACGCAGATGTCATAGGCCTCGGCAACGCCGGCCTCGTCGATCTGCAGCAGCAGCTTGGGATTCTGCGCCTGCATCGCCGCCAGCGCTCAGAAGCTCCGCCTCGGCGCGAACGCGGCGGGGCAGCGACCGCCGGCCGCGCTCGCAGCTTCTCCGGCAGGCCGCGCCCGCGCACACGCAAGCCGTCCTCCATCAGGGCGGCGACCCGGTTCGCCATCTGCTCGATCGTCACAGCGCTCATGCTCTGCCTCCGCAGTTCCGCGCCACAGTCTAGGCGGCGCGACGCCGGGCTTCAACATCTCTGGCAGCCGCAGGCGGTTGCGCGCTATGAAGGCGACATGCTGCACGCTGATCCAGCCACCCCGCCCAAACCGCGACCGACGCCCCGCCCCTGTTGATCGTGCATGGCCTGTTCGGCTCGGCGCGCAACTGGGGCGTGATCGCCCGGCGCCTGTCGGACCGGCGCGAGGTGCTGGCGGTGGACATGCGCAACCACGGCGAAAGCCCGCGCCTGCTGGTGCAGGGCTATCCCGAGATGGCGGAAGACCTGGCCGCCGTGATCGCGCATCACGGTGGGCGCGCCGATGTGCTGGGCCATTCGATGGGCGGCAAGGCCGCGATGATGCTGGCGCTGACCGCGGCGACCTGGTGCGAACGGCTGGTCGTGGCCGACATTGCGCCGGTGGCCTATGCCCATGACCAGAGCCGTCACATCGCCGCGATGCGGTCGTTCCGCTGGCCGGAGGTGCGACGCGCGGCGAGGCGGATCGCGGCGCTGGCACGGCGGATTGACCGATCCGGCCCTGCGCGCCTTCTTCCTGCAATCGCTCGACCTCAAGGTCAGCCGCCGCGCTGGCGGCTGAACCTCGACGTGCTGGAGGCGGAGATGCCGAAGATCGTCGGCTGGCCCGACCCCGGCGGACGGTTCGACGGCCCGACGCTGTTCCTGTCGGGCGGCGTCGCACTACGTCCGGCCGGAGTACCGCGAGGCGATCCAGGCGGCTGTTTCCGGCAGCGCGCTTTGCGAAGATTCCCGGCGCGGGCCACTGGCTGCACGCCGAGAAACCGCGCGAGTTCGAGGAAACGGTGCGGGTCTTTCTGGGCTGAGGTCAGGACAGGCGGCGAGCGACAAGCCAGCTGACCGGAATGGCCGCAAGAAAGCCAAGCGCGGTCGCGATCAGGATGGGCTGGAGCGTATCAAGCCCCATGGTCAGCGCGACAACGATGCCGACCCCCATCAGGGTCGTCGAAGCCATCGAAAACAGGATCATCATCAGACGGGTCATCTGGTCCTCCGCAGGCATTTTGCAGAAAAAGGACTGACCGATCGCGCCGGGCGGCGCCCTGATCGGGATCAAGGTGTCGGCTTCGGATCGTTTCTGGTGCCGAACGGCTACCGTTCGGGCCGCATCATCCGCAGAAGCAGGTGGTCCTTGAGGCCGAACTGGTGCCAGAGGGCCCCGAGGACGTGCAGCGCGACGATGCCGATCAAAAGGTTGGTCATCACTTCATGCGCCTCGCCCGCCGCCCCGATGCCGCCGAACCAGGCGACAAGGCCGCTGAGGGGAAGTGCGAGCATCAGCGCGTAGAGCGCCCAGTGGGCGAGCGTTGCGCCGAGGTGCAGGATGGCCGGGCCACCCTCGGGCGTGGGCGGTGCGCCGCGTGCGGCTCGCAGGGCGAGCCGCCAAACCACCAGCAGCAGGATCGCGATGCCGACCGCGATATGGGCCCACACGGCCCAGCTGAAGGCAGGAGGGGTGCCACGCAAGAGCTGGCGGAAGGCGGACCCGACGGGATCGTTGAACAGGAACTGCAGGCCGATCAGCGCGGCGATGATCCAGTGCAGCAGGATCTGGGCGGTCGAATAACCCTTGGGCATGGGGAGGCTCCGGAATGTCGCTGTCGGTTGAACGGGCCGGATCGGACGTTCTATGCGGAAATCCTGCCCCGCTGTTCAGGCAATGTCCATGCCATCGGGGGTGATGGTAATGTCGGCCGGGGCGGAACGGGCGCAGACGGTGCGGGCGTTGGGGATGTCGTTGCTTTCTGCGCGGCGGCGGCCTTCATCAGGGGTCAGGCCGTGGTGATCCCAGCGGGCAATGAGGCGGCGTTCAAGCTCGGCCTCGGGGACATCGAGGAAGACGGTCAGATCCCAGAGCGGGGCGAGGCTGTTCCAGGGCGGGTCGCGCAGCAGCAGGTAGTTGCCTTCGGCGACGATGATGCGGGCCTCGGGCGGGACGACGCGGGCGGAGCCGATGGACAGGTCTCGGCTGCGGTCGAAGATGGGGACGATGACCTCGCCCCCGGCCTTGAGGCGCTGGAGGATGGAGCGAAGGCCGCCCACGTCGAAGGTGTCGGGCGAGCCCTTGTGGAAACGGCGGTCGCGCACGTCGAGGATGGCGTTGTCGAGGTGGAAGCCGTCCATCGGGACGAGGGCCGCCTGCGGGCCGAGCCGGTGACGAGCGCCTCGGCGAACGTGGACTTGCCTGCGCCGGGAGCGCCGGCGATGGCCACGATAATGCGACCGCTCGAGGCCCCCGCAAGGGCCCCGATCCGCGCGAGCAGCGCGTCCATCAGGCCGCGACCGCCTCGCGCGGGGGTTCCTTCGCACCGGTCATGAAGGCCACCGCGTCGGACATGGTGTAGTCCTTCGGGTCGATGACGCAGAGCCGCCGGCCGAGGCGGTGGATGTGGATGCGGTCGGCCACCTCGAACACGTGCGGCATGTTGTGGCTGATCAGGACGATCGGCAGGCCGCGCCGCTTCACGTCGAGGATCAGTTCCAGCACGCGGCGGCTTTCCTTCACCCCCAGCGCCGCGGTGGGTTCGTCCATGATCACCACCTTGGACCCGAAGGCCGCGGCGCGCGCCACCGCCACGCCCTGACGCTGGCCGCCCGAGAGGGTCTCCACCGCCTGGTCGATGTTCTGGATCGTCATCAGACCCAGTTCGGTCAGCTTGTCGCGCGCGCGCTTTTCCATGGCCGCGGCGGTCGAGCATGGCGGAACATGGACCCCATGATGCCGGGTTTGCGGATCTCGCGGCCCATGAACATGTTGTCGGCGATCGAGAGCGCCGGCGACAGCGCGAGGTTCTGGTACACGGTCTCGATGCCGGCGTCGCGCGCCTCCATCGGGTTGGTGAAGCTGATGGTCTGGCCGTCGAGCCGGATCTCGCCTTCGTCCGGCACGACCGCGCCGCAGAGCGCCTTGATCAGCGTGGACTTGCCCGCGCCGTTGTCGCCGATGACGGCGAGGATCTCGCCCGGCATCAGGTCGAAATCGGCATGGTCGAGCGCGGTGACGCGGCCGTAGCGCTTGACCAGACCGCGTGCGGTCAGAATGGGTTGGTCATGTTGGCCTCCCTCAGCCCGATACCTTGCGGATCCACTGGTCGACCGCGACGGCGCCGATGATGAGCACGCCGGTCAGCAGCACCTTCCATTGCGGGTCGGCGTTCAGCATGTTCAGGCCCATGCTCATCACGCCCACGATCAGCGCCCCGAACAGCGTGCCGAGGATCGAGCCGCGCCCGCCGAACAGCGAGATGCCCCCGATCACCGACGGCGGTGATGGCCTGCAGGTTGAAGTCGGTCGTGACGGTCGAGGGCGAGATCGAGCCGTTGCGGCCGATCGAGACCCAGGCCGCGAGGCCCGCGATGACGCCGGCGAGCGTGTAGGTGGCGATCAGCACCTTGCCGGTGCGAATGCCGGCCAGTTCGGCGGCATCGGGGTCGTCGCCGACGGCATAGATGTGGCGGCCGAAGGCGGTGTAGTTCAGCATGTACCACAGCACGACATAGAGCACGATCATCGCCACGACGCCGAGGGTGATGACCGCGCCGCCGAGCTTGAAGCTGATGCCGAAGATGTGGAGCCAAGCGGGTCGCGGCGGTCACGTCGGCCTCGCGCATCGTCTCGTTGGCGGAATAGATCAGACAGATCGCCATGACGATGTTCCAGGTGCCCAGCGTCACGATGAACGGCGGCAGCTGCAGCCGCGCGACGAGGAAGCCGTTGACGAAGCCGCAGAAGCCGGCGACGCGCGAAGCCCGCGATCAGGGCCAGCGATCGCGGGCATGCCGTAGCTCACCACCACGTTGCCCATGATGACGAAGGCGAAGACCATGATGACGCCGATGGCAAGGTCGATGCCGGCGGTCAGCACCACGAGGGTCTGCGCCGCGGCGAGGATGCCCACGACCGCGACCTGCTGCATGATCAGCGTCAGCGTGTAGGTCGAGAAGAACTTCTCTCCCTTGGCGATGCCGAAGAAGAGGATGAGCGCCACCAGCACGATCAGCGGCACCATCGCCGGGATTGCCGTGCAGGAAGTGCTGGAGCCGTTGCAGCCCGGTGCGCCTTTCCTCGAAATGCGCGACCGTGGTCACGCTTCCGGTCAGAACCTTCTCGAATTCCTGTGGCTGGGCCATGCCGTTCCCCCCGTTGCCAGTTCCCGTGCCGCCTGCGCGCGGCCGCTTGTGCAAAGGGCGGCCGCGAAGCCGCCCTTCGGCATCTCCCCAACGGGATCATGCAGGGGCCGGGGCCTCTGCACAATCATTCTCTCGGGCTCAGCCCCAGCAGAGCTCCGTGCCCTTGGCGATGTCGATCGACGGGACGCCTTCGGCCGGCTTGTCGGTGACCAGCGCCACGCCGGTGTCGAAGAAGGCCTTGCCTTCGGTCGGCTCCGGCTTCTCGCCGTCGTCGGCCCACTTCTCGATCGCCTCGACGCCGAGCGCGGCCATCAGCAGCGGGTACTGCTGCGAGGTGGCGCCGATCACGCCGTCCTTCACCGACGGCGACGCCCGGGCAACCGCCGTCGACCGACACGATCAGGACGTCGTTTTCCTTGCCGACGGCCTTGAGCGCCTGGTAGGCGCCGACGGCGGCGGGTTCGTTGATCGTGTGGATCACGTTGATGTCGGGGTCTTTCTGGAGAAGGTTCTCCATCGCCTTGCGGCCGCCTTCTTCGTTGCCGTTGGTCACGTCGTGGCCGACGATGCGCGGATCATCCTCGTCGCCGATCTTGTTGGGGTCCTTCGTGTCGATGCCGAAGCCGATCATGAAGCCCTGGTCGCGCAGCACGTCGACGGTCGGCTGCGACGGAGTCGAGGTCGAGGAAGCCGATCTTGGCGTTCTTGGCCTCGTCGCCCAGCGTGGCGGCGGCCCAGGCGCCGATCAGCTGGCCGGCTTCGAGGTTGTCGGTGGCGAAGGTCGCGTCAGCCGCATCGGCCGGGTCGAGCGGCGTGTCGAGCGCGATCACGAGCATGCCGGCGGCCTGCGCCTTCTTCACCTGGTCGACGATGGCCTTGGTGTCGGAGGCGGCGATCAGGATGCCCTTGGCGCCGTCGGCGATGCAGGCTTCGATGGCCGCGACCTGGCTGTCATGGTCGCCGTCGACCTTGCCGGCATAGGACTTCAGGGTCATGCCGAGTTCGGCGGCCTTGGCTTCGGCGCCTTCCTTCATCTTGACGAAGAAGGGGTTGGTGTCGGTCTTGGTGATCAGGCAGGCGGTGATGCTTCGGCCGAGGCCGGAGCCGCCGATAGCAGCGCGGCAGTAGCGGCGCCCAGGACGAGGCCGGTGACTTTATTGGTGTGTTTCACGGTAGTCCTCCCGAGTGAATGACGCGGTCGCCTGCCCGGCGATCCGCCTGCTGCGGACCCTGCGGCCCACGACGCGCCGACAGATGAAACCGATTCCCGGGTCTGCGTCAAGATAATTAAATCACAGTGATTTATTATTGACAGACGAAGTCCGGCTGCGCCCTAATCTGGCCTGTGCCCGGGCTTCGTCCGGGCCGGGGAGGGATTCGTGGCGCAGGGGAGTGAAACCGCAGCGGAGCGGCCTATGGCCGATGCCGCGTCGCTGCGCGGGTCCAACCAGAGCGGGATGCGCGCCCACAACGAACGGCTGGTGCTGACCCTCGTGCGGCGCGACGGGGCGCTGGCGAAATCGGATATCGCGCGGATCACCGGACTTTCGGCGCAGACCGTTTCGGTCATCATGCGGAGCGCTGGAGGCGGACGGACTGCTGCTGCGCGGCGAGCCGATCCGGGGCCGGATCGGCCAGCCCTCGGTGCCGATGTCGCTGGCGGCGGACGGCGCGTTCTTCTTCGGTCTGAAGATCGGGCGGCGGTCGGTCGATCTGGTGCTGGTCGAACCTTCTGGGCCGAGCCGGTCGGGTTCCGGCGGCGGACCTACCGCTATCCGACGCCCGAGGCCGTGGTGCGCTTCGTGGAGGAGGCCTTGCCCGCGCTGCGGTCCGCGCCTGCCCTTCGGGCTGCGGGCGCGGATCGGCGGGCTGGGCATCGCGATGCCGTTCCAGTTGTGGAACTGGGTCCGAGTACATCGATGCGCCGCCGGGCGCGCTGGACGCCTGGCGCGACCGCGATATCGCGGCGGAGCTTGTCGGCGCTGTGCGACATGCCGGTCTACTGTGCAGAACGACGCGACGGCCGCCTGTGGCGCGGAACTGGTCTTCGGCACGGGCGAGCGGCCGCAGGATTTCCTGTACTTCTACATCGGCTTCTTCATCGGCGGCGGGCTGGTGCTGAACGGGCGGCTCTTCACCGGCCGCACCGGCAATGCGGCGGGCGTCGGGCCGATGCCGGTGCCCGGGCCGGACGGGCGGATGCGGCGGCTGATGACGGTGGCCTCGCTGTCGACGCTGGCCGACATGCTGGACGCGGCGGGCGAGCGAGCGGACCAGATCTGGGAAAGCCCGGGGCCGTGGGTGATGAGCGATGCGGTGCTGGCGCGCTGGATCGAGACGGCGGCCGAAGGGCTGGCCAGCGCCACGCTGAGCGCCGCGACGCTGGTGGAGATCGACACGGTGATGATCGACGGCTGGATGCCCGCGGTCGTGCGGACGCGGCTTGTGCGAGGCGACGCGGGCGGCCTTCTTGCGGCTGGACCTTGCCGGGGTCACACCGCCGATGATCCGCGAAGGCACCGTCGGCCCCCAGGCGCGCGAACTGGGCGGGGCAGCAATCCCGCTGTCGCAGCGCTTCCTGGTGGATCAGACGGCGATGCAGACGGCAGGGTGAAGGCGGATGGGTGTGGACGGGTTCAGGCGGCGATACGCCGGATGCCGGGGCGACCCCCGGCCTGCGGGGCGCCTGCGATCAGACCGACACCGCCGCGCGCAGCGTGGCCTCGGCAATCTCGGCCTTGGTGCCCGCCATCGCCACCGCGCCGCGCTTGAGGACATAGAAGCGGTCGGCGAGGTTATAGGCGAAGTCGAAATACTGCTCGACCAGGACGATCGCCATGTCGCCCTTGCCCCGCAGGTATTCGATCACCCGGCCGATCTGCTGGATGATGTTGGGCTGGATGCCCTCGGTCGGCTCGTCCAGCAGCAGCAGCTTCGGCTTCATGATCATGGCGCGGGCGATGGCCAGTTGCTGCTGCTGCCCGCCCGACAGATCGCCGCCGCGGCGGTGCTGCATGTCCTTCAGCACCGGGAACAGCTCGAAGATCTCGTCCGGGATGCGGTGCTCGGATTTCGGCAGGCAGGCGAAGCGCGGTTTCCAGGTTCTCGCGCACCGTCAGCAGCGGAAAGATCATCCGCCCCTGCGGCACGATAGCCGAGGCCGCGCCGCGCCATCGTCCTGCGGGCGGAACCGGCCGAGCTTTCGCCGTCCAGCGTCAGCGTGCCGCCCGACCGGGGATGGGTGCCGCCAGATCGCCTTCAGGAGCGAGGTCTTGCCCACGCCGTTGGTGCCCATGATGCAGGTCACCTCGCCCGCTTCGCGGCCGCCAAGTCGATGCCGTGCAGGATCTGCGATGCCGCCGTAGTGCAGGGTCAGGTCCTCGGTCTTCAGATCATCAGCCGCGCCCCAGATAGACATCGATCACCTGCGGGTTCTTCGTGACGTGATCCAGCGAGCCTTCGGCCAGCACCGCGCCTTCGTGCAGCACGGTCACCCGGCAGTTCAGGCGGCGGACGAAATCCATGTCATGCTCCACCACCACCACGGCGCGGGTCTTCGCGAGCTCGACCAGCAGCGGCGGTGGTGTGTTCGCGTTCGGCCAGGGTCATGCCGGCGGCGGGTTCGTCGACCAGCAGAAGCGCGGTTCCTGCGCCAGCAGCATCGCGATTTCCAGCCATTGCTTCTGGCCGTGGCTGACAGCTCGCCGGACTTGCGGTGCAAGTGATCGGCAAGGCCGACTTCGTCGGCCAGTTCCGCGACACGCGCGCATGGTCGGCCGGCGACGGGCGCCAGAACAGCACGCGCCAGCGGGCTGCGCGGGCGCTTCAGCGCCAGGATCAGGTTCTCGCTGACCGTCTGGTCCTCGAACACGGTCGGGCGCTGGAACTTGCGGCCGATGCCGGCCGGGCGATCTGGCTTTCCGACATCTTGAGCAGCGAGACGGAGCGTTCGCCCCAGAGTCACGCGTGCCCGCGTCGGGCCGGGTCTTGCCGGTGACGATGTCCATGAAGGTGGTCTTGCCCGCGCCGTTCGGGCCGATGATCGCGCGCAGTCTCGGCCGGGCCGATGTCGAAGGACAGGTTGTTGATCGCGCGGAAGCCGTCGAAGGTGACGGAGACGCCGGAAACCTCCAGAAGCGTGCGGTCATTCCAGCGCCTCCTTCTCCTGCAGGGCGCCGTCGTCGGGGCCAAGCGGTGCGCCCTTGCGGTCGGGCGTGCGCAGACCCTGCGAACCAGTCGAACAGGCCGCCGATGCCCTTGGGCGCGAAGAGGGTGACGGCGACGAAGGACAGGCCCAGCAGGACCAGCCACCAGTCCACCCAGTTGATCGTGTAGAAGCCGAGGGGGACGTCGGGCGCGCGCCCGCCGGTGAACCAGCTGGAGACGAAGCGACACGAAGGCCGCGCCGATCACCGCGCCGTACAGCCGGCCCCTGCCCCCGATGGCGACCCAGACGGCAAGGTAGATCGACGCGATGGGCGCCAGTTCGGCCGGGTTGATGATGCCGGCCTGCGGGTAGTAGAGCGCGCCGGCCAGCGCCGCGATCACGGCGGTCAGGGTGAAGACGAACAGCTTGTAGCCCTCGACCGGGTAGCCGAGGAAGCGCACCCGCGCCTCGTCATCGCGGATGGCGCGGATGACCGAGCCGAACTTGCCGGAGACGATCCAGTAGCAGAGCAGGTAGCCCAGCGCCGAGCGCCAGCGCCGAGGCCCAGAAGAACCAGATCGAGATCAGGCTCCTGCGGGATGGCATCGGCACCGGGCAGGTTCTGCAGGCCCGACAGGCCGTTGTTGCCGCGCAGGCCGGAGTCGTTCTGGAAGAGGTACAGCGCACAGCGCCAGCGTCATCGCCTGCGTCAGGATCGACAGATAGACGCCCGTCACGCGGCTGCGGAAGGCGAGCCAGCCGAAGACCAGCGCCAGAAGGCCGGGGACAGCACGCACCAGCGCCAATTGCAGCGGCAGAGAATGGGCAAAGCTCCAGATCGGCGGGCAGGTCGGACGAGCCGACGACGCCGAAGATCTGGGTGGCGATGCCTTGCGTATCTCCTCCGGCGTGGCGGGCAAGCTCGGCCTTGGCGAGGGCGGCGACGACGATTTCCTCGGTCCGGGCATACATCAGCCACATGCCGATCATGTAGCCGCCAAGGGCGAAGAAGGCCATGTGGCCGAGGCGACAGGATGCCGGCGTAGCCCCAGATCAGATCCATCGCCAGGGCGACGAGGCAGAGGCAGAGCGTCTTGCCCAGGGTCTTGACGAAGGAGGTGGAGACAAGGCCCGGCCCGTAGGCTTCGGACGTGATGGTGACGGCAAGGGTGAAGACCGCGAGCAGGCCGAGAAGATCAGGACCGAGGGGTGGCGGCGGGCAAGGCTGTACGGGTCATGCGCCGCGCCCGTGTTTGCGGTGGAACCGGGGGGTTCAGCCCCCGGACCCCCGGTGGGATATTTGCAAACAGAAGAAGAAGCTTTCGGTCATGGCTCAATCCCCCGCCGCGCGGCCCCGGAGGGCGATGATGCCCCGCGGGCGGAACTGGATGAAGAGGATGATGAAGAGGATCATGTAGGTCTGCGCGGCGAGGGTGTTCGAGGGGTTCAGGAACTCGATCACCTTCTGCAGGCAGCCGATCATCGTGGCGCCCGGCGAGCGTGCCCCAGATGTTGCCGACGCCGCCGACGACCACGGTCATGAAGCTTTGCACGATGTAGTCCTGCGCCAAGCTCGGACGTGACCTTGGCGAAAAGGCCGATGGCGACCCCGGCGATGCCCGCGATGCCGGAGCCGAGGCCGAAGGTCAGCATGTTGATGCGGTCGGGGTTGATGCCCATGGAGGCCGCCATGCGCGGGTTCTGCGTGACGGCGCGGACCTCCAGCCCCAGGCGGGTGCGCTTCATGAGGTAGAGGAAGAAGCCGAGGAAGATCAGCGCCAGCACGAAGATCGCGATGCGGATGTAGCTGATCGAGACGACGTCGTTGAAGACCAGCGCGCCGTCCAGCCAGCCGGGCGAGGTCAGCGGCCGGGCCTGGGTGCCGAAGACGTTCTTGGCAATCTGCTGCAGCGCGATGGAGATGCCGAAGGTGGCCAGCAGCGTTTCCAGCGGGCGCTTGTAGAGGTGGCGGATCACCAGCCGCTCCATCGCCACGCCGGCCGCGAAGGTGACGGCGAAAGGCGAGGGGCAGGGCGATCAGGATCGAGACGGTGTAGTCGGGGATGAAGAGCTGGACGACATAGCCGGTATAGGCGCCCATGGTGATGAACTCGCCATGCGCCATGTTGATCACGCCCATCACGCCGAAGGTGATGGCAAGGCCGATGGCGGCGAGGAAGTAGATCGAGGCCAGCGACAGGGCGTCGAGGGCAAGGTCGGCGGTCTGCTTGAGCGCGAGCTTGACGCTCGATCGCGCGCAGGGCGGCGTTGGCGGCGTCGGTGACGGCGGCGTCGGGCTCGGCGTAGACCTCGTAGAAGCTGTGGGCGGCAAGGGCGGCGGTGACCTCGTCATCGGTGGCGGCGGTGGGCACGGTGCCCGCCACTTCCAGCGCGGTATAGGCGCGGTCGCGGGCGGCTTCGGTGTTCAGATCGGCCACCGGCGATGCCGCCGACCGCGCCATCCACGATATTGGCGACCAGCGCCGCGCGCCGTTCGTCGGGCGTCAGGCAGGCTGGAGCGCGCCGAGACCGACGAGAAGGTCGTAGGCCTCGGCCTCGGTCAGGTCGGCGTGCCCGGGGTCAGCTGTCGGGCGATGTTTCGCCTGTCGGCAGGCCGCCCGGCGGACGGCTTTGCGGGCGGTGGCGACGAGCGGGTTCAGCGCGGCGCGCAGGTCGAGGCCGACATCGCCAGAAGCTGTCGATGGCGGCGACGCGGGCGGCTTCGTCGGGGTCGAAGCGCAGGGTCAGCAGGCGCTCCAGCCGCTGCTTCTGCGCCTTCGGAGCGCAGGGTCGGTCTTCGTCGTCGATCGAGGCGCGCAGGGGGTCCAGATGGCGTTTCGGTCGGGTCGCGCGCGATGGAGGTCAGCGCGGCCTGCCGCTTCGCCGGATCGGGGTCGGACAAGGTGGAACTGCACCAGGGCGGTGGCGATCAGGCCGCGCACGCCGGCGTTGGGCTTCAGCTCGGTCACGTCGGATTTCGCAGCGGGCCGAGCGGTTCGCCGGTGTCGATGTCGGTCAGGGCAAAGCCGTCGCCTTCGGGCAGGGCGATGACGAAAAGCGCCGTCGGCCTTGCGGACCCAGAGGCTTCCGCTCCAGCCATGTTCCAGCACGGTCTGCGCGCGCATGGATCGCCGCTGTCGCGCAGCGCGGCGATCACCGGGCCGATCGTCTGGCGCGGAGCTTTTCGATCTGGCGTCGCGGTTGGCCTGCATCAGTGATCTGGCAGCGGGCCCTGCGCCGCATCCTGAGCGGGCGCCACCGTGGCGACAGCAGGGCAACGGCAAGAGCAGCAGGGCGGCGAGGGCCGCGAAACGGGATCGCATCATGCGCGCCTTGGGCGGGAGGGACGGGGTGCGGGGGCCGTGCGGCCCCCGCAGGGTGAGATCAGTAGTTCGACTTCAGCTGCACGCAGGTCTTGGTCTCCGTGTTGTACATCCCGCACTTCAGGTCCTTCCAGTCGGACTCCAGCACCGCCGATTCCGGCAGGAAGTCGGTCCAGGCGTCGCCCGGGACCGGCTCGGTCTGGCTGATGATGTCGAACTGGCCATCGGCGCGGATCTCGCCGATCAGCACCGGCTTGGTCAGGTGGTGGTTCGGCAGCATCTCGGCGATGCCGCCGGTCAGGTTCGGGAACTTCTGCCCGATCATCGCCTCGCGCACGGCATCGACATCGGTGGTGCCCGCCTGTTCGACCGCCTTCACCCACATGTTGAAGCCGATGTAGTGGCTTCCATCGGGTCGTTGGTGACGCGCTTGTCGTCCTTGATGAAGGCCTTCCACTGCTGCGATGAAGGCCGTGTTTTCCGGGGTGTCGGCCGACATGAAGTAGTTCCAGGCGGCCAGGTGGCCGACGAGGTTGGTGGTATCGAGGCCCGAAAGCTCTTCTTCGCCGACCGAGAAGGCGACGACGGGCATCGTGTCGGCCGTGACGCCGGCTGCGGCCAGTTCCTTGTAGAAGCCGATGTTGGCGTCGCCGTTGATGGTCGAGATCACGCCGACCTTCTTGCCGTCGGCACCCAGCGCCACCACGTCGGCCACGATCTTGGACCAGTCGCGAATGGCCGAAGGGGGTGTAGTTGACGAAGATGTCTTCCTTCGGGATGCCCTTGGAGATCAGGTAGGCTTCAAGGATGTTGTTCGTGGTGCGCGGATAGACATAGTCGGTGCCCAGCAGCGCGAACTTCTTCACGCCAAGTTCGTCCAGGTAGTAGTCCACCGCCGGAATCGCCTGCTGGTTCGGCGCGGCACCGGTGTAGAACACGTTCTTCGACGATTCCTCGCCCTCGTACTGCACCGGGTAGAACAGCAGGCCGTTCAGTTCCTCGATCACCGGCAGCACCGACTTGCGGCTGACACCGAGGTCCAGCAGCCGAACATCACGTCGACCTTCGACACGGTCAGCAGTTCGCGCGCCTTTTCGGCAAACAGCGGCCAGTCCGAGGCCGGGTCGACCACGACCGCTTCCAGCTGCTTGCCCAGAAGGCCGCCCTTGGCGTTCTGCTCCTCGATCAGCATCAGCATGGTGTCTTTCAGCGTGGTTTCCGAAATCGCCATCGTGCCCGACAGCGAGTGCAGGACGCCGACCTTGATCGTCTCGTCCTCGGCGAAGGCCGCCGTGCCCGCCAGGGTGGTGGCCAGCATCGCGCCTGCGATGCGGTTGGTAAAGTAGCTCATGTCAGATCAGTCCCCTCGTGTCGGTCGCCGCGTCTTTGGGGTAAGGGGATGGTCCGGGCGTTTGCTTTCCGCCGATTGCACCCTACTTCACCGATCGCAGCATGTTGTTGCACCCGTGCGGCGGTGCCGGACCGCCAAGTACGATCGCCGCCGCACACCCAATTCTCACGACCAGACAAGTGATCGTGTCCGCTCAGATGAGCGGGTTCGGAGCGGTTGGTGAATTATTCTGCATCTGCGAGATGCCCCGCATCGGTTGCGGCGGAGAAATGCGGGCAAAGCGGGCATCCATCGGCGCAGATGCACAGCAATGAGGCAATTTCAGAGAGTGGCAGGCCGGTCAGACCAATTCTAAGCGAGACGGGCGGCGCTTGATCGAGAGGCGATCCTTGAGGAGCGCGACCGTGTATTGCAGCCCGATGCCCCCGACGATGAGCGCCGTGTCGAGCAAGAAACCCGGCGGGGTGACGTCCTTGAAGGCCTGGGCGGTGAGGGCAAGCAGGCTGCCGACGGCAAACACCGGCAGCGCATGGCGACCCAGCAGGGCGAGAGGCGCCGCCGGACGCGAGCCCGCGGCGCGACGGACCCAGTCAAAGCAGGAAAGCAGATAGGCGAGCGACAGGATGTGGATCAGCCGGGGCCAGGTGACGTAGGTCTTGTCACCGAAGGCAAAGAAGCGGTGCAGGCCATTCTCGCTCGCCTGCCAGAGCGCGGTGTTTATACGCTCGCCATAGGCGGGCCAGATGTTCCACAGAAGGCCGTTGAAGAGCACCAGCCCCGCGACGATCTGGAGCGGGCGCAGAATGGGCACGAACCTGCGCCCTTCGCGATGGGCAACGCCAGTCAGAAGGCCGATGACGAAGATGATCTGCCAGGCCAGCGGGTTGAAGAACCAGCCGCCTTCGTTGGGAAAGTTCGGCAGGTTCCATTCCAGCAGCCCGGTCGCCAACCACAGGGCCACCGAGAGCGCCATGAGCAACCAGGGCCGGCGCAGCGCCAGCCACAGCATCGCGGGAGCAGCGAACAGCATCACCGCATACATCGGCAGGATGTTCACGTAGCCCAATCTGGTGCGTCAGCATCGGCATGCCGATCAGGAAACCCCAGCGGCCGCTCGAACAGCTTGTCGATCTCGTTCATCGAAATGGATTGGGTCGAACCGAGCCAGAGCGCCGCTGCTGACGCAATGGCAAGCGCCCAGACCGTGAGCGTCAGATGCACCAGATACAGCGTCCAGGCCCGGTGCCAGACGCGCGCGATGCCCGGCCAGTAGGGCGACTGGCGGAAATCGGGGCTATAGGCCATCCCCGCCGCGACGCCGGACATCAGCACGAAAGCCTCGGCCGCGTCGGACAAGCCGAAGTTGCGGGTGGTGAGGTGTTCGTAGATCGTGCCGGGCACGTGGTTGATGAAGATCATCACCAGCGCCAGGCCGCGAAACACGTCGAGCCGCAGGTCGCGGGGCGACGCCGTGGCCCGAAGCGCGGGGGTGTCAGGCATGAAGGGGCGGTGCTGCTCCGGCAGGGGCGTCGGCGGGGTCCGGCGTCTTGCCGTCTCGCCCAGCCAGGCGCGCAGGATCTCGACATGGCTGCCGATGATCGGCGCCGGGTTGCAGTTCGGACGGAACAGCCATCAGGCCGCTTCGGCTGTCCTGCGAAAACCACGAAATCACGAGCGGCGCAAGGATCATCGGAAGAGCGACCGGCAGCAGCCAGAGCACGAGGCCCGGCGCCAGCATATAGACAGCCAAAAGGCCGACAGTCCCCGACGGTGCTGATCCAGCGGCTGGCGGCCCAGGCCTCGGCGATCGACAGGCGCCCGTCGCCGCGGTTGTTGGCCGGCCAGCCACCGTCGCGCCCGGTCAGCACCTGCAACACCGACCGGGTCTGGTACATCAGGAACATCGGCGCCATGACCGACGACAGCAGAAGTTCCGCCAGCGTCGAGGCGATGGCGCGCAGGCCGCCGCCGAAACCGCGGCGCCCGCCCGCTGGCCGCCGCATCGACCGCGATCAGCAGCTTCGGCAGCAGCAGCAGCCCGAAGATGCCGACGGCCAGGCCGATGGCCTTGGCCGTCTCGTCCGCCGGAAAGACCGGGAAGGGCCAGTTCGCCTCGGGGAAGTAGTCGGGCGGCGGCGGACAGGAACTGCGCCGCGATGCTGGCCAGAATGAAGGCCAGCCAGAACAGCGGCGCGATATAGGCGAGGATGCCCTGGACGAAGACCCAGCGGCTCCAGCCCTTCAGCCCCGGCGCGATGACCAGCCGGGCATGCTGCAGGTTGCCCTGGCACCAGCGCCGGTCGCGCTTGGCGTGATCGATCATGTTCTCGGGGCCTTCCTCGAACGAGCCATCCAGATCGTCGTCCAGCCGCACGGTCCAGCCCGCCCGCGCCAGCAGCGCCGCCTCGACATAGTCGTGGCTCAGGATGTGGCCGCCGAAGGGCGGCTGGCCCGGCCAGCTCCGGCAGGCCGCAGCTTGCCGCGAAGGCCCGCACCCGGACCAGCGCGTTGTGGCCCCAGAACGGGCCCTGTGCGGCCCTGCATCATCGCCAGGCCGCGCGCGAAGATCGGCGAGTAGAAGCTGGCGGAGAACTGCATCGTCCGGCCGAAGCGCGACCGGGCATTGATGACGCGCGGCAGGCTCTGCAGCAGGCCCAGTTCGGGCTCGGCTTCCATCCGGCGGACCATCTCGACGATGGTGGCGCCTTCCATCAGGCTGTCGGCATCCAGGATCATCGCATAGTCATAGGCCGCGCCCGAGCGCGTGATGAAATCCTCGATGTTGCCGGCCTTGCGCCCGGTATTGTCGCTGCGGCGGCGGTAGAAGATGCGGCCCTGACCGTCGCGATCCTGCACCAGGCGCAGGAACCACAGCCGCTCGCGCGCGGCGATGGCTTCGTTGCGGGTGTCGGACAGGATGGCGAAATCGAAGCTCGCGCCGGTCGCCAGTTCCCGCATCGAGGCGTCCATCGCCGCGATGCGGGCAAAGGTGGTAACCGGGTCTTCGTTGTAGACCGGCACCAGGATGACGGTGCGACCCCGGATCGGCCCATCGCTGCGCAAGCGGACCGAGGGCCGGGTGGTCAGGCCCAGCAGACCCTGCGCCGCGCCCCAGGCCAGCCAGAAGGTCGACATCAGGATCAGCATGCTGCGGACGATGTCGATCCAGTCGAGCCCGTCGGCCTCGCCGAATTGCAGGAACAGCAGGAAGCCCGATGCGGCGGCGGCGAGGCTGATGCAGAACGTGGCGAGCCGGGAGCGACGGACCGCTCCATCGCTCTGTCGCGCCTCGACCACCGCGGACATGGACTAGCTTCCGCTATGCCGTGCGTCACCGAGGTGCGCGCCGCCACGCCCGACCAGACGGCCAACCAGCCGATGGCCGGGGCCGCTGACTCAAGCCGCTGCTTCGGCATCGCCAAAGGCGCCTCCGGCAGGCGCCCAAGCTGCTCGACGAGACTGTCTATCTCGTCATTCATGTCACGGATTGCCCGCTCCATCACGCCACCACCCATTGATAAAGCCAAAGCTCAGTCAGTTTCCGACCATAGCCCGCGACATGGGCCGAGAGTTCAACGGTCGCACCCGGTTCTGCTGACACATCCAACACCAGCCGCCACACATCGGTTCCCGCGATCGGGGCGAGTGTCTGGGTCACGATTTCGCCGCCGGTTACGGACGTAACGGCCTCGACTTCGGCACCCTCGGCAAGCGTGCCCAGCAGGCCACCCTTGAAATCGACCACGAATTTGCGTGTGCCTTGCGTATTCTCGACGCCCGACACGCCGCCCTCGCCCGAGCGCGTCTCAAGCACATAGGCACGCGGATCGCCGGAGTCATGCGGCAGCGCGCCCCAGCGCAGGCGATAGGCGAATTCCCGCGTCTCGCCGGCGCGAACCTGCCCATCGGGCACCCAGAACGCGACGATGTTGTCGTTGACCTCGAGATCGGTGGGAATTTCGACGAGGCGCACCGCGCCCTTGCCCCAGTCGCCGACCGGCTCGACATCAAGCGAGGGGCGACGCTCGTAATGCGCGCTTGAATCCTGATAGCTGTCGAACAGTGCGGTCGCGCTGGTGGAGGCCGAAACTCCGGGGGTTCACCTCCGACAGATAGCTACCGGACAAGCGGACCGGATTGTTCAGCGGGCGCCAGATGATGTCGCCATCGGCCCGCTCGATGCGCAGACCGTCGCTGTCGTGCACGTTGGGGCGGAAGTCGTCGAAGTCGCCACGGTTCTTTTCCGAGAAAAGGAACATCGAGGTCAACGGCGCCACGCCGAGCTGCTCGACGTCGTTGCGGAAAAAGAGGCGTGCCGTGACGTCCATCACCGTTTCCTCGCCCGGCGTGATGACGAAGCGATAGGCACCCGTCACACTTTCGCTGTCGAGCGTGGCATAGACGGTGATCGTCTCGCGGAAGTCGCCGGGACGTTCGATATAGAAGCGGGTGAAGCGGGGGAACTCCTCGGCCATCGAGAGGCCGGAGTTCACGGCAAGACCGCGGGCGGACAGGCCGTAGGCATTGCCCCGACCGAGAGCGCGGAAGTAGCTTGCACCGAGGAAGGCCACGAGTTCGTCCCACACATCGGGGCGGTTCAGCGGGTGGTGCAGACGAAAGCCCGCCACGCCCGGCATTTCGGCATGGGCCGGGATGCGGGTGGACAGATCGTTGAGATACTGGAAATCATCGGTCGTGATCGGCATCGGCACTGCCTGATCGCCCGTGACTTCGAACAGCAGCACCGGATCCTTGAACAGCCAGCCCATCGAGAAGGCATGCAGCCGGAAGAAGCTGCCTTCGTCCGCCCAGCGGGCACGGTCGGGGCGGAAGCTGATCAGACGGTAGTCGTCGTATTTCAGTTCGTCCAGAAAGCTGGGTTGATGGACCGGCGCTTCGAACGGCTTGGCCGCAAGGGCCTGCATTTCGGCCGACAGCAGGTCGAAGGAGAATTGCTGCGGTGCAGCAGCGGCCGCTGCGTCCTGCGCCAGGCTGATGCGCGGCAGCGCCGTCGTGCACAACAGTGCCACGGAAACCGGAAGCGACGCGAGGAGGCTCCGGCGGGTCAGTCGATCGGCACGGAGGGCGGAGGTGGCCATGGTCTCTTTCGTTTTCAGTCGGTTCCGGCGTGTAGATGGCATTTCAGCATCGCGGGTGCCAGCGCCGACCTACTGCGATTTGGTCATTGCTGCCATGCGATTCCCGAAACCCTCGCGCAGGCGTGAAAATGCGTCACGAGCATGTGACGGATGCGGGAAAAAATCAGCGGGCTTTGCAGTTGCGGCATGATCTGCCACTAGCACCACGACAGGCACAGTGAAAGAGCCTCAACCCGGCAGAGCGAGAATCTGGCAGGATTCAGCGCAACGAGCTAAGCTGGCATGCCGAAAAAAGCGGCACATGGCGGTCGGGCGATAAGCGATTGACGTCAGGGCACATCGAGGCCTGACCCGGAAGACCGCGGGCAACCCTCGCGGATCACGCCAGATAGTCTGTCAACACGGCTTTGGCCCCCCGCGCCCAGAGGTCGTTCAGCGCGTCAGTGAACGCGGCGATGACAGCGGGATCGCGACCTGTCGCGCCATAGATATCCTCCATCGCCAACCAGCGGGAGGCATCGCTGCGCGCGGCCTTGGCGACCGCGGTCAGGCGCTCCCAGTTCGGATCGTTGGGAGCGATGACAGCACCGCTGTCGGTGACTCCGGCACAGTAGCGGCACCAGAGGGCCGATTCCAGGATCAGCCCCTTCGGCAGCTTTCCAGCGGCGAGGTTGTCCCGCAGCGACGGCAGGATGAACTTCGGCTGGCGATTGGAACCGTCGAGACAAAGCCTGCGGACGGTGTCCGCAATCTCCGGGTTGGCGAAGCGGTCGTGGATGAGCGCGAAGTAAGCGGAGAGATCGGTGTTCGGCACCGGCGGCACGAAAGGAATGATCTCGTCCGCTTCGACCTTTTTCAGAAAGCCCGAGATGAGGGGGTGTGCCATAGCCTCGTGCACGAGTTCGATGTCCATCAGACCGCCGGGATAGGCGATGATCGCGTGGCCGCCATTCAGGATGCGGATCTTCATCGCCTCATAGGCGTGGACGTTGGGGGTAAAGGTAACACCGACCTGCTCGAGCGGCGGGCGACCGGTGGGGAAGTCATCCTCGAGCACCCATTGGCGGAAGGGCTCGCAGGTGACGGGGACCGGATCGTTCAGGCCGAAGCTTTCGGCCAGCGCGCGTTCGCGGGGGCCGGTGGCGGGGGTGATGCGGTCGACCATGCCATTGGGGAAGGCGACGTTGGCGCGAACCCAGTCGGCAAGTTTCGGGTCCGACAGCTCGGCCAGCCCCGCGATGGCATCCTGCGTGACGTGGCCGTTGCCGGGAAGGTTGTCACAGGACATCACGGTGAAGGGTGCGGTGCCCTTGGCACGACGCAGTTTCAATGCGGCAAGGATCGCACCAAAGGCAGTGGCGGGATGATCGGGTTTACTGGCATCGGCAACTATCTCAGCTGCGGTGGGGTCGAAGCGCCCGGTAGCGGGATCGACGAAATAGCCGCCCTCGGTAACGGTCAGCGAGACGATGCGGATTGCCGGATCGGTCATGGCGGCAATCAGGGCCGCGTTGTCGGGCTGCACCTCGATGAAGCCGGTCATCGCGCCGATACGGCGGGCCTTGTGCCCCTTGGGATCAAGTTCGATCACCGTCGACAGGCAATCCTGCGCCATGAGAGCATCGCGCATCCTCGCGTCGCCCTCGCGCACGCCTGCACCGAGGATGGCCCAGTCGTGGCCAAGCCCCTTAGCGAAGAGGTCGTCGAGATAGACGGCCTGATGGGCGCGGTGGAAGTTGCCGAGACCGATGTGCACGATGCCGGGGGTCAGGCGGTTCCGGTCGTAGGCGGGCATGGCAACGGCGGGCGATTGCTTTTTCATCTCAACTCATCCATTGGCCGCCATCGACGTTGTACGTCTGGGCGACGATGTAGTCGGCCTCGGGCGAGGCGAGAAAGATCGCCATTCCGGTAAGGTCGGCGGCGGTGCCCATGCGGCCGAAGGGAACGGCGGCGCCGACCTGCCTCTTCTTTTCGCCCCTGGGCAGATTCTCGTACTTGGCAAAGAGGGCATCGACGCCGTCCCAATGCTCGCCGTCCACCACACCGGGCGCGATTGCGTTGACGTTGATGCCGTGGGCGATCAGGTTCAGTCCCGCGCTCTGGGTCAGGCTGATGACGGCGGCCTTGGTGGCGCAGTAGACACCGACCAGAGCCTCGCCCCTCCTACCGGCCTGGCTGGCCATGTTGATGATCTTGCCGCCCCCGCTACGCGCGATCATGTGTTTCGCCACGGCCTGCAGGGTAAAGAGTGTGCCCGCGACATTGATCGAGAAAAGTCGATCGTAGCTGGCTCGCGTGATTTCGACGATGGGGGCGAGATCGAAGAGCGCGGCGTTGTTGATAAGAATGTCGATCCGGCCCATGCGGTCGATCGCTTCGGCGACCGCGCCGTCTATGCTGTCCTGCTTGCTGACATCCAGATGGACGGCAT
Organism: uncultured Alphaproteobacteria bacterium; assembly: GCA_963777765.1. Classification (GTDB taxonomy): domain Bacteria; phylum Pseudomonadota; class Alphaproteobacteria; order Rhodobacterales; family Rhodobacteraceae; genus Aliitabrizicola. The sequence continues at coordinate 293,038 of CAVZRP010000001.1, forward strand.
GGGCCCCCTTCCCCAGCGCTGCCGCAGAAGCCTGGGCAGCGGGCAGGTTGATGTCCGCGATGGTGACCTGCGCGCCTTCCTTCAGGTAGGCGCGGGCGAATTCGAGTCCGATGCCGCGCGCGGCCCCGGTGATGAAGGCGGTCTTGCCCTGAAGCCTCATGCCATTGCCTTTCCGTCGGCCCCGAAGCGATGGATCTTTCCAGGCTGCGGCGTCATGTAGACGGTATCGCCGTGGCGCAGGCCAACCTCGCCGCCGGTACGAACGGTCAGCATGTCCGTGCCCTCGACATGGACGCGCAGGAAGGTATCGGAGCCGAGGTGTTCCGAGATCCCGACGGTGCCCTTCCAGGTTCCGGACGCGGTGGACGTGTCGATGTGTTCGGGGCGGATGCCGATTGTGGCGGCGCCATGCTTCGCGGCTTCGGCGCCGTGGATCAAGTTCATCTTGGGGCTGCCGATGAACCCCGCGACAAAGACGTTGGCGGGGAAATTGTAGAGGTCCAGCGGGCTTCCGACCTGTTCGATGCGGCCGGCATTCAGGACCACGATCTTGTCCGCCATGGTCATGGCTTCGACCTGATCGTGCGTCACGTAGACCATCGTGGTTTTCAGCGTCTGGTGCAGCTCGCTGATCTCGAGCCGCATGTTGACGCGGAGCGCGGCGTCAAGGTTCGAGAGCGGCTCATCGAACAGGAAGGCCTTTGGTTCGCGGACGATGGCGCGGCCGATGGCGACACGCTGGCGCTGGCCGCCCGATAGCTGACCGGGGCGGCGGTCGATGTAGTTCGTGAGGTTCAGAACCTTGGCTGCGCCGTCGACCTTGCGGTCGATCTCGGCCTGAGGCAGGCCCGCCATCTTGAGCGGGAACGCGATGTTCTTGCGCACCGACATGTGCGGGTAGAGCGCATAGCTCTGGAACACCATCGCGAGGCCGCGTTTGGCGGGCGGCAGTTCGGTGGCGTTGGTGCCGTCGATCTCGATCTTGCCGCCCGACACGTCCTCCAGCCCTGCGATCAACCGCAGAAGCGTGGACTTGCCGCAGCCCGAGGGACCGACGAAGACGACGAATTCGCCATCCTCGATATCGAGGTCGATCGAGGGGATGACGGCCACCTCGCCGAAGCGCTTCTGGACGTCGCGGAGGGTAATCTTGCCCATGGTGGTTCCTCTATTTCACCGCGCCGAAGGTCAGGCCGCGGACGAGTTGCTTCTGGCTGAACCAGCCAATGATCAGGATCGGCGCGATTGCCATCGTACTGGCGGCACTCAGCTTTGCGTAGAACAGCCCCTGCGGTGCCGAGAAGCTGGCGATGAAGGCCGACAGCGGGGCGGCGTTCACCGTCGTCAGCGTGATCGTCCAGAACGACTCGTTCCAGGCCAGGATGATGTTCAGGAGCATCGTCGAGGCTATCCCGGGCACCGCCATCGGCGTCAGCACATAGAGGATCTCGTTCGGGAGCGAGGCGCCGTCCATTCGCGCGGCCTCAAGAATTTCGCCGGGGATTTCCTTGAAGTAGGTGTAGAGCATCCAGATGATGATCGGCAGGTTCATCAGCATCAGCGCAAGGATCAGGCCGATGCGGGTGTCGAACAGTCCTGCGCGCTGGAACAGCAGATACATCGGTATCAGCACACCGACCGCAGGCATCATCTTGGTCGACAGCATCCACATCAGAAGATCCTTGGTCCGCTTCGCCGGTACGAAAGCCATTGACCAGGCTGCCGGGATCGCGACGGCCAGACCCAGAAGCGTTGAGCCGATAGAGATGAAGACGGAGTTCCAGAAAAACCGCGGATAGTCGGAGCGCGCCCAGACATCCGCATAGTTCTGGAGCGTCCAGTCGGCCCCCAGAAACTCGGGCGGCGAGGCGACGGCGCTCACTTCGGTCTTGAAGCTGGTGAGGATCGTCCAGAGGACGGGAAAGAAGATCAGCAGGCCCACCGCCCAGGCGGCGGCGGTATAGGCGATCTTGCGTTTGGTTGTGACGGCGCGGGCCATGGTGCGATGCTCCTCAGGCGTCCAGATTCTTGCCGATGCCGCGCATCAGAAAGACGGCAACGATGTTGGCAAGGACAACTGCGATGAGGCCCCCGGCGGCGGCGCGGCCGATGTCCTTGGCGATCAGCGCCTGCTTGTAGATCATGAACGGAAGCGTTGTGGACGCGTTGCCAGGACCGCCCTGCGTTGTCGTGTAAATCTCGCCGAAGATGCCCAGAAGAAAGATCGTCTGGATCAGGATCACCACGGTGATTGACCGGCTGAGGTGCGGCAGCACCAGATAGCGGAACCGCGACAGGGCCGATGCCCCATCCATTTCCGCGGCCTCCATCTGCTCGGACGACATGGATTGCAGCGCGGTCAGCAGGATCAGCGTGGCGAAGGGCAGCCATTCCCAGGACACGATGAAGATGATCGAGGCCATGGGATAGCTTTCCAGATACAGGATCGGTTCGCTGCCGAAGCCGCGTGAGACTGCCGCCAGGAGACCATTCTGCGGATGCATGAACAGGTTTTCCCAGATCGACGCGGCCACAGGCGGCATCACGAAGAAGGGCGAGATCACCAGGATGCGAAGCGGGCCCTGTCCCCAGATCGGCTGGTCGATCAGGATGGCGATCAGGATACCCAGCACCACAGTGATGATCAGGACGCCGACGACAAGCAGTAGCGTGTTGACGATTGCCGTCCAGAAGTCCGGCGAGTTCAGGAACCATGCGAAGTTATTGAAGCCGACCCAGCCGGTTCGGTCGGGTGTCAGGAGGCGGTAAAGCCGGAAGGAAAACCACAGGGTCATCGCCAGCGGCACGACCATCCAGATGAACAGAAGGATGACCGAAGGTGCCACCATCAGGCGGGCGGCGGCGCGGGTGCTTGTCGTGGACATGACGGCGCTCTCCCAAAAGCGGCTTCAGCGCGCGGTCAAACTGCCTGCGGACGGGAATTTTTGGCAGTGCCCGGAAACGCTCTACTGCGACGGGGGACCGGCCCGGCAAGGGCCGGTCCCCAATGCTTTTGACGCGGCGACTGGTTACTTGATGTAGCCGGCCGAGGTCATCTCTTCCGTGACCAGGGTCTGAGCTTCAGCAAGCGCATCGTCCACAGACTTCTGCCCGGCCAGCGCTGCCGAGAAGATTTCACCCACGCTCGTCCCGATACCCGCAAATTCCGGGATGGCGACGTATTGCACGCCGACATAGGGCACTTCCTGCGCCGACGGATGGCTCGGGTCAGCCGCATTGATCGAGTTGATCGTCAGCTTCGCAAACGGCAGCTTGGCATATTCGGGGTTTGCGTAGAGAGAGGTCCGTGTGCCGGGAGGTGCCGCGGCCCAGCCTTCTTTGCTGGCGACGAGGGCCATGTAGTCCTTGTTCGTCGCCCAGTTGACGAACGTCTTGGCCGCGTCCTGCTTTTGCGACGAGGCCGGGATGGCAAGCGACCATGCCCAGAGCCAGTTGGCCCGCTTGCCTTTGCCGGCATCCGGCGCAAGAGCAAAGCCAACCTTGTCTGCAAACTCCGACTGTTTGGGGTCCGTCAGCGCCGAGGCGGAAACCGTGGCGTCCATCCGCATCGCACACTTGCCTTGCAGCGACAGCGTCAGGTTTTCGTTATAGCCGTTACCGCTGGCACCGGGAGGGCCGTACTTGGTGAGCAGCTCTACATAGTCTGTAAGGGTCGCCTTCCATTCCGGGCTGTCGAATTGCGGCTTCCAGTCCATGTCGAACCACCGCGCGCCGTAAGAGTTGGCCATTGTGGTCAGGAACGCCATGTTCTCGCCCCAGCCGGCCTTGCCGCGCAGGCAGATGCCGTAAATGCCGTTGGCCGGATCGTTCATCGCGGCAGCGGCCTTCTTGATGTCGTCCCAGGTGGGCGCATCGGGGATTGTGACGCCGGCCTTCTCGGCCAGGTCCTTGCGGTAATTCACGAACGAGGACTCGCCATAGAACGGCGAGGCCAGCAACTGGCCATCAACCGAAAGCCCGGCCCGAATCGGCGGCAGCAGATCGTCGATGTCATAGTCGGCGGGCAGGTCGTTCAGGCTGACCAGCCAGTTCTGCTTGCCCCAGATCGGAACCTCGTAGGTGCCGATTGTCATCACGTCGTATTGACCGCCTCCGGTGGCGATGTCGTTCGTCACGTTCTGCCTCAGGATGTTCTCTTCAAGCGTCACCCATTCGACCTTGATGTCGGGGTGCTTGGCGTAGAAGTCGTCCATCAGCCCCTGCATCCGGACCATGTCGCCGTTGTTCACCGTAGCGACGGTGATGGTTGTCTCGGCAAAGACCGCGGTGCCAAGGCATATGGCAGCGGTCGCGCCCAAGAGGGCGCGGAGCGTCAGTGTCATCGGTATCCTCCCTTGTCGGCGACTGAGCATTTCATCGCCTTATGGGCAATTACTCATGATTGGTGACGTTGTGTCAACTGTCTTGTGGCAGTTCCGTTCTAACTCTGCTCAGGAATGGCTCATGAGTGGGCCAGGATCGCCCGCGCACTAACCTCATCGGTAATCACACCATTGAGAATGCGGGACTTCAGTGCAGCCGTGATGGCGGGCACCTTGGAAGGACCGGCGGCAATCCCGATGACCGGATTGCTGCGACCGGCATCGATGCGGACGCCGCCGACGCGGCGATTCGTTCCGAGGTCGAGGTATTCTCCGTTCGAGTTGTAGACCCAGCCGGCAACCTCGCCCACGGCACCGGCGGCCTGCATCGCGACAAGTTCGTCCTGGGTGACAAAGCCGTCAGCGAGCAGAGGGGCATCGTTGCCCATCTGACCGACGCCCACGAAGACCACATCTGCCCGACGCGCCAGTTCGACCACCTTGCGAACCGGGCGCAGAGCGTGAAAAGCCTCGTTCTCTTCCGGGGTGGAAGAGATGACCGGGACAGGCATCGGATAATGCGGAGCGTGGACCTTGTCGGCAATGCGCATGATGACGTCGAAGAAGCTGGCCGAACCGTCGGGGGCGATGTTGCCGATCAGCGAGACGAGGCGGTGATGTTCGGCTGCAATGGACCCGATCGCATCGACCGTTGCCCGCAGCGCGCGACCCGTGCCGAGGGCGATCACCAGCGGCTCGGTCATGCGCAGAAAGCGCTCGATCTCGGCTGCAGCAGCGGGGGCAATGGCAAAGACCGGGTCTACGCCCGCGCCGAGACTTGGGGCGACACGACAGCGCGTGAGGCGGAAACGGCGGGTGAGCGCCTGCTCCAAATCAAGGCAGGCACCGATGCGGTGCTCAAGGCGGACATGGATCAACCCTTCGGCCATCGCGCGGCTGACAAGGCGCTGCGCCCTTTGACGCGAGACTCCAAGCTCGCGTGCGATCTGGTCCTGCGTCAGGCCACCGACGTAGTAGAGCCACCCTGCCCGCGCAGCTTCGTCGGTCTGGCTCGGTTCGGATTCCGACAGGCTGTTCATGCGATTCATGGTGCTACTCCGCTGCCGGATGGAGCGTGGAGCGGAACTGGGGCCGCAGAGTGAAAAGATCGGGCAGAGCCGCGATGGTGGCATGAGGCACGGCATCATCAGGCGGCGTCAAGTCGAGGCCAGCAAGATGGCTGCCTCCGGTGAAACGCCACACTTCCATACCGGCGGCCAGTCCAGCGCGCAGACCGTTCAGGCTGTCTTCGATTACAAGACAGCTCGACGGGGCGGCCCCCATGCGGCGGGCGGCGTGGAGGAAGAGGTCGGGCGCGGGTTTGCCCCGCGCGACTTCGCTGGCAGTGAAGCTGACGCCCTCGAAGAGCGGAGCGAGGCCGGTGAGGTCCAGCGAACGTGCAAGGCGTTCGGGGCTGGAAGACGTGGCGAGGCAATAGGGCAGCCCGAGCGCGCCGATGACCTCGACCGCGCCCGGCATCACCGTCAACTCGCGCTCGAACGCGCTCAGAAGGCGCGCGCGATAGTCGGCCTCGAACCGGTCGGGAAGCGCTACCCCCCAGCGTTCACGAACCTCCTTGAGCACCACGGGGTAACTTCGGCCAAGGAAATTGCGGCTTACGAATGCCATGTCCATCGCGACGCCGTAGCCCTTCAGCTCGGCGATAAGCATCCGGGCGCTGATGACCTCGCTGTCGATCAGTACGCCGTCGCAATCGAAGATGATCAAGTCCGTCGTCATCGCGACAGCTTAGTGTGCTGAGTCCGGTAGGTCCACCGCCCTGCGTTGCGCCCGTGGGAGACTGGGCGCGCGGTGTAGGAACGCGGCCTTTACGCTGCTGTCGCCACATTTCGCGGGCGGGATCGACCCCATGGAGAAATGACGCATGGCCTTTCAGTTTTCGACAGCGGCGCGCAATGCCTCGCTCGATGCGATCGAGACGGCGATCGGCACCGCGCCGACGCTTGAAATCCGCTCTGGCGCGGCACCGGCCAACTGTGCCGCGGCGGATACGGGCACGGTGCTGGCGACCATCGCCCTGCCGTCCGATTGGGCGGCAGCGGCGGCGTCGGGGTCCAAGACGATCCTCGGGACGTGGCAGGACACCAGCGCCGACGCGGCGGGCACCGCGGGCCACTTCCGCATCAAGCAGGGCGCTACCTGCCACATGCAGGGCAGCATCACCGCGACGGGCGGCGGCGGCGACATGACGGTGGACAACACCAGCATCGCGGCGGGCCAGCAAGTGACCGTCAGCGCCTTCACCCTGAACGCAGGCGGCGCATAAGCATGGCAAGGCGGGCGGCATTTCCGGGGCAGAGTTGCAATGGCGGCAGGGTCAGTCAGACGCGGGAGCGTGTTCCGACCGGAACGCGGATCACCGGCACCCTGCCGCTGACCGGAAGTGCCGCCGCTGCCGTCCGTATCCTCGCATCGGCGGCAGGCTCGATCCTGCTGACCGGATCGGCGGTCGCCGCCGTGGTTGCCGCAGGCGCGGCGAATGCCAGCGCCACGGGCACCTTGCCGCTGTCGGGCGCGGCCTCGGGCACCGTCCGGGTTGCGGCGCAGGCCACGGGCACCGTCCCGCTCACCGGCACGGGCACCGCCACCGTGGCGATCCGCGCCTCGGCCACCGGCGATCTGGCGCTGACCGGCGCGGCCTCGGGCAGCGTGGGGGCGGCATCGGGCGCGAACACCATCACCGCGATCAGCGGGCCAGCGGCCAATTCGGTGACGCAGCGCGCCACGACCACGGGCGGCGAGGCGGACAAGGGCACCGGCTCCGTCGCGCTGACGGTCACGCTGTCGGCCGATACCACCAGCATCGACTACCGGGTGCTGCGCGCCGAGGATGATACCGTCCTCAAGGACTGGACCGCCGCCACCGCGTCGAGCCTGCTGGCCGGAAGCCGCACCGTCACCTGCGGGGCCGTTCCCGCGCGGCAGGGCTGGTTGAAGATCCAGCTTCGCAGCAACGCCTCAACCACGGTGCAGACCTTTGCCAACACCATCGGCGTCGGGCGCGTCATCGCCATGTCGGGGCAATCGCTGGCCGTGCGGATGTTCGGCAAGATGGACAGCCAGACCACGACGCTGACCGACCTCGGGATCACGCCCGGCCCGAACGGGATCGTCTATGCGACCTATACCGACAGTCAGCGATCCGATTCGACCGCCACATGGGAGTTTCCGACCGACAGCGGCAACTATGACAGCGCGGGGGCGGCAACTCTGCTGAACGACCAGGTGGCGCATTTCGGCGTGACCTGCGCGCTGGTCGGGCACAGCCGGGGATCGACCTCGATCTCGGTCTATGTGCCGGGTGGGTCGGAAAGCACGGCGCTGCGCGCGATCCTGTCGGCGGTGGGCGGGTTCGAGCAGTTCATCTGGTTCCAGGGACATACCGACAGCACGGGGGCCATGAGCCACCTGACCTACAGGACGCACCTGACCAACCTCTTTGCCGACATGACGTCTTACAACGCGGTGCGCGGCAGCAGCTATGACCGCATCCTGTGCGCGATGCCGAATTGCAGCTCGACTTCCTGGGGCACGAACGAACAGATCGCGGGCATCCGGCAGGCGCAGGTCGATTGGCTGCGCACCAACGCGGGCACCTATGTGCAGCCGTCGGACGTGGCGCTGATCGACACGGTTCACCAGAGCCAGGCCGGGGCGGTGGCGCTGGCCCGCGCGTTCAGCCGCGCGACCAAGGCGCAGGTCAACCCGACGATCACCGCCGCCACGCGGATCAGCACGCTGGAAATCCGGCTCGACGTGTCGCTGCCGTCCGGGGCCACGGCCCTGTCGGGCGTCGGCAGTCCCGCCACGCGCTTCCGCGTCTTTGCAACCGGCCTGACGGCGACTGCCCTGACGCTGGACAGCACCACGCCGATCACCATCGGCACGAATACGATCACGCTGAAACTGGCGAGCGATCCGGGCGCATCGCAGGCGCTGGACGTATGGTTCGCGCCCTCGCCCGATCCCGCCGACAATGGCGCGACCGACATGATCTATGACAACACGAGCGACGGCTGGACCGTGGGGCGGCAGTTGCAGGCGACGACGCGGGCGGTGACGGCCCCGGCGCTTTCGCCCGCCGCCACGCCAAGCGTGACGCTGACGATGACCTCGCCGACTTACGAGGCGGCCCCCACGGGCTTCGGCCAGCGGATCACGGGCGGTTACGGCCTGACCGCGAGTGCGACCGACAACCTGCCCGCCACCGCGACCTGGACGCTGGAAGCGCGCTTTACCCTGTCGGCGGTGCCGGGGGCCACGCGGATCATCTGCGGGCAGAACAACAAGGCGTATATCGGGGTGCATTCGAGCGGGCGACTGCTGGGGAACGTGCGCAGCAACGGGTCGGGCGACCTGTGGTGCGGCACCACGACCACATCGGTCGAGGGCAGCAACCCGAACGTCGCGGACGGGCTGGAACATCACGTCGCCCTGGTCTGCACGCCGCAGTCGCGCCGCCTCTATCTCGACGGGGTGCTGGTCGCCGCGGGTGCGCCGGGCACGGGCAGCACGACAGGGGTTCACAAGCGTTCGGAAGGCACGAACGGGCTGGCGGTGAACAGCTTCGGCAACACCCCCGGCACCTTTGTCTGGACCGGCAAATCGGACGAACACGCGGTCTGGAATATCGAGAAATACATCAGCAACTTCACGCCGCCGACCGTGCCCTATGTCGGCACCGAAGCCGGGCTGCGCGGGCTCTGGCACCTGGACGGCAACGGCAATCCGGGGATCTAAGCTCCGTCGAGAAGCATGAGCTTCACCCCGATGGCGCCGATCAGCGCCAGCAGAAGCCGCAGGCGCCAGGGCAGCGGCGGCGGATCGTCATCGCGCGGTTCGAACATCGGTCACCCTTCACTGCAGGCGGGACACACCCGCCTGCGGCAGATAGAGGACGCAGGACGAGGGACATCACTCCGCTGGCACCGAGATTGCAGGAGCGGCGCAACCTGCCGCGCAAACTGACCCGCTTCGGCGCAAAGATACCCGGCCGGTTCGACTTCCCCGGCCAATGCGTCTCGAGCGCCTACAAACCGGGTCGCAAGGGCGCCGTGGGCTGGGACTTCGAACGTGCCGCCGTCATTGCGACGACTTGGTTGGCCCCAGACTAGCCTATGTCGAATTTTCACCGCCACACGGAAGCGCACCAACGCCGGCTTACGGCTGCGGTCCGCAGGCCAGTTCCGTGCTCAGAGCTTCCGGGTGGAACGACGGATGACCAAAGATTGCCCGGCCTGCCGATCTCACCGCCTTTTTCGAAGACCTTGGGCCTCTTCCGTGTCCGGCACACCTTCGCCGGACGTCATAGGACAAAGGCCAGCGGCAAGCAGAAGGGTTCATACAGACGCAGCTTGCGCATAACCTTACGGACCGAGACATCCAACGCCAGGCTTCAGAAGCATCGGTCCGACCCGATGGCTTGACTGCTTCAACTAATCAAGACCCCAAGGCGCCCGTAAGAGCCTGCCATTGCTGTCAATAGTGAACACCACTGTCGGAACTCACAGCTTGTTGGGCGATTAAGTCTTGTTTTTCATTTACCGAGCCTGATACACCCCCTCGCGGAGATGTGGCCGAGTGGTCGAAGGCACACCCCTGCTAAGGGTGCAGACGGGGAACCGTCTCGAGGGTTCGAATCCCTTCGTCTCCGCCACTTGCCCTCGCGAAAGCGTTCTCCCGATCCGGCTGCGGCCGGATTTTTCCGTTGTTTTCGAGGGTTATGCGGGAGGGGCTGAGCACTGGCCCGGCGCGCAAGAGGGCCCGAACGCGGTCTCTGGGCCGGTATTCTCCGGACCTGATGACTGCGCGAATTTGGTGTTCAGCTTATAAGGCCATTGAAAAGACCAACTTTCGGAAGATAGGGGCCGAGCACTTCGATTTTCAGGGACGCGCCTCAAGATGGAACCAAAGTCGAACAGTATCTGTACTGTTGTGGCGCCAAACTTGGTACCGACAATCGCTCGACCGATATTTGATCTGCATATCTGCGCGCCCGATCATGACATTGACCTGCACCCGACTTGGGGCATGTCGGATTAAGCACTACTGCGCTGCTAGGTCTGGCGCCGAGGATGGACCATCTGCTTCTTGCCAGCGCGAGTCCGTGCGATGAAAGTGCTGGACGGGACCGGGCTCAAACTGATGCGTGGCGTCGGCGAGAAAGGGTCGGACGGTAACGCGATCATTGCCTGTTTCGACAAGGCTGACATCGTTCCACCGTGTCTTGAGCCGGGTCGATACTGCGGTCCCGACTTGCAGGAAAAGGATGCTTGCAGTCGTTTCTGCCGCGCCGACATGTGGCAGATGGGTGTGGCCGGAAAGCACGATATCGGTGCCTGCGGCGACCAGATCGCGCAGCACGGCGGTGGGCTCATGTATGTCGGCAGGGGTGCCATCAGCGGCAGGCACCGGGGCGTGATGCATCACGGCGATATGCATGAGACCCGGCGGGGCGGTGGTGAAGGCCCGCCTCAAGGCCTTCGCCGACGCGGAGCCAAAGCGGCCGGCTTTCCAGACCAGCGGGTTCGCAGTGTTCACGCCTGTCAGCACGGCGCCGGGCAAGATCAGCACGGGTTCCAGCACTGCATTCACCCGTTGCTGGTATCGGCTAAACGGCGACAGGAGACGCACTGGCAGGTTGTAGAGCGGCGCGTCGTGGTTCCCGGGAACCGCTAGGATGGGCAGGCCGAAACAGGCAAGAAATGCTGCGGCGTCTCGGAACTGCGCGGATCGCGCGCGTTGGGTCAGATCCCCTGAGACGATCACGGCGTCCGGCTGCAGGTGACGCGCCAGACTCCAGTAACGGTTCCAGCAACCGGGCGTTGACCGCACCAAAATGGAGGTCCGAGATGTGCAGAATACGTGTCATGTGCTGCCTTTGACCGCCGCTGCCTTGGTTGGCGGCAGGATCACGGACAAAACATTGTGGTCGATCCGAAATGTCAGCGGCAGCATCATCTTCTCCCGCTCGCCATCATAGGCGATGCGGATGCGCCGCCGCTTGGGTCGGTCGATCACGAGCGTTTGAGGTGTCAGTAATTCCAGATCATCCGACAGGTCCACCTTGCCGGGCCGCATCAACCGCCAGGCCAGCTTCAACAGGCCCATCCGTGTGGTCTGTCGTGCGATGTAGACCGCGAAACGGTCATCGCTGATCGCCTCGGCACCCACCACCCCGAACTGGTCCAGCTGATAGGCAGAGCGCGCGACGAAGATCATTGGCGAGCGGCGGATTTGCACCTGGCCATCGGCGACGATGCGCACGCGCATCGGTCGCTGCAATCGCAGGATGGTGCGCAAGGTGGACCAGTGGGCCATGATGCGGCTGCGGCCCCAGCGCTGATAGGCGGCCTCGCGCTCATCGAGGATGGCAGGGTAAAGGCCGAGCGCCACGTTGTTGAGGAAAACCTTGCCGTTCACGCTGCCGACGGCAATGTCATGCGGCTCGCCCTCGAGTATCGCGTTTGCGGCCTCGATCGCATCGGCGGGCGTATGCAGGCCGCGAGCGAAATAGTTGAAGGTGCCCATCGGCAGAACCCCCATGAACGCCGGCGTTCCGGCCAGCGCATGGGCGATACCCGCAACGGTACCATCGCCACCTGCCGCCACGATGATCGCGAAGCCGTCGCGAATGGCCTGTTCGGCCACGGGTGCTGGGTCGCCAGTGAACGTGCGCAGTTCGGCGCGGTCGCCGAACACCGTCATGGCGAGGTCAAGTGCGGCACCCACACGTGCGGTCGCACCCGATCTGGCGTTGGCTATGACGCAGATATCTGGCCTGCCCGCGAACGTGGGTAGTGTGGTTCCTGATGTGGCGGACGCGGGCGGTGACATGTTGTCGTAGCTAGGCGTAGCTCACGAAATTACAACGCGGCCCATCGCGCAGTCCAGCGGCGCAGGCGGATAGAGTGCTACGTTCCGAACGGACCGAAACAAGGTGGGATTGCAAAGGAGATTGCCGGCTGCAGCTCAAAATCGGGATGCAAGAGATGCCCGCGATTGGGGAGTGTCGGCTGCTACCTGAAGCGATGGGCTTCCCCACGGCGTTCCTCGCGATCAGACGCGACGGTGCGCTTGGATCAGCCAGTGGAAATAGATGATCGCGGACCCGACGCCGAAGATCGCCGGCCCCGGCAGCTCTACAGCGGACCGACGCGGCGGGAATACGTCGGGACGAGCGCGCGCTGATCGTTAGAAGCTTGCGCCGCTGATATCGCCGCCAAGAGCGTAGCGGCCGCCGATCACAAACTGCTCGGCACTCATGGCGATGTGCTTGGCAGCTGCGCGAACGTCGCGTTCGCGCCTCTCGAAGGGCTGGGACTCGGCAAGGGCCCGGGCTCCGATCAGATCGTTCACCCGCAGCACGACGCCCACTGCGACTTCAGCGGCGTGAGAACAGGCAAGCCGGTAGTTGATCCGGGCTGCAACCAGATCAGAGCCCTCGCTTTCGACGGACGCGCACAAGGCCGACATGGCTGACCGCATGTAGGCGCCAGCCGCCCTGCACTTCGCAAGGCAGCGCCCGATCTCTGCGTGAACCAGTTCGCGTTCCGCGATGGGACGGTGATGCCCGATCGACGGTGGCCGGAGCTGACCGAGATGAGCGCGTCGATTGCGCCCTTCGCGATCCCCAGCGGCACAGTGGCGACCGTCCAGACAAAGGCGGAACGGCCCGGAAGACGATAGACGACGCCCGGCTGGGTAGGACTGGCTGAAAGTCGCAAACGAATTCGGCTGGCAGGAACGCGTTGTCTGCATCGAAGTCCCAGCTTCCGGTGCCTCTCATCCCTGACACATGCCAGTTGTCGATCAGGTTGACGGCCTCACGGGGCAAGAACGCCAGAACGATCCGCCCATTCGCCGACCCCTTCCCTTCGTCCACCTCACAAAGCGCGGCAAAGGTCGTGGCGTGGGGCGCACCGCTGGCAAAAGGCCACCGGCCGGTGATCCGGTATCCAGACTTGGCAGGGACCGCTTTGCCAATCGCGCCTGTGCTTGAGGCGACGAAGGCCGACGGTTTCCCGAACACCTTCTGGGCGGCTTTTAACGGCAGATAGCCGCCAGCGCGCGAAATGCCGCCTCCGTTTCCGACGAGCCAGCCGATTGTCCCATCGAGTGCTGCGGCGTGCTCGACCACGGTCATGAAGTCGAGGGGCGAAAGCCCGCATCCGCCCAGTTGAACTGGCAGCAGAAGGCGGAAGAACCCCGCTTCGCTCAAGGCACCAAACACCTCGTCCGACAACCTTCGATCCGCGTCAAATCGCCCGGATTGCTCTGCCAGCAGAGGGCGGAGTTGTTCGAACCTTTCGATCATGGTTGCGGCGGTCGATGCCGATTGTCCGTCCAGCATGATGATCTCCTTCCAGAATGCCGGAATGGTCGGACTCGATGCGATGCGGGGCAACAGCAAAGAATTCGGGGCAAGGTGACTACAATTCATCTAGAATTCGACCCATGCACCGCCTTCCGCCTCTTCGAGAGCTTCAGGCCTTTGAATCCGCAGCCCGCCTACTGAGCTTCAGGAAGGCGGCCGAGGAACTGTCCGTCACACCCACAGCCGTCAGCCACCAGATACGGCTACTGGAACGCTATTGCGGCCAGCCCCTTTTTCAGCGCCAGCCGAGGCCCTTGCAGCTCACCACTGCGGGCGCACAGCTTCTGCCGGTTGTCCGGGACGCTTTCCTGTCGATTTCGGACGAGCTTGCCCGCCTTACCCCTGGCAGCCGGATCGGCCATCTTCGGGTGACGACAACCAGCGCCTTCGCCGCGCGCTGGCTGCTGCCGCGGCTGGAAAGCTGGCGAGCGGAAGCGCCGGGATCGACGCTCGACCTTGTGGGAACGGATACGGTGCTGAACCTTCGCACGGGCGAAGTTGACGTTGCGATCCGTTATGCCCGACGGTCCCCGACAGACGGAGTCGCGGTGGAGCTTCTTCGCGATACTTTCCACGTCGTTGCGGCACCGTCGATGCTTCAGGGAGGCGTCGGGATGATCGAGCCTCAGGCGATCCTCGATCTGCCACGTGTCGAGGTCGGCTGGCCCCTGACCGACGTCGGTGCGCCCACTTGGCGCCACTGGGAGACTGCGGCCCGAGCGGCAGGCCACCGAATCAGCGGCGCCGTCCGGCCACCGCAACTGAAATTCCACGAAGAGCACCACGGGATCGAAGCGATCGTGGCCGGACAGGGTCTTGGGCTGTGTAGTGACGTGCTCGTTGCACGGGAGCTTCGCGATGGCCGTCTTCTGCGAGTCAGCGATATCGTTCTGCCCGGCTACGGCTTCTACTTTGTCTATCGGGCCGAGCACCCGAGGCGCGGGGCCCTGGAAGTGCTGCTTCGCTGGATGCAGCGACAAGCCTCCGCGTGAAGCCGATTGTCAAACATGCGCGTGCGCCGGCTCCCACGCACAGAAGATGACCTCAAGCGATACTTCGCGCCGACCCCGAATGGCAGGAATGCCAAAACCTGCTGCAGCAAGTCGGTTCCCAGTGAATGATTGGTGGAAGTCGGAACGGCGTATCGTCCTAGGGGAGATTCGTCCACATGTCGGACCTCGAGCTCGCGCCGATGCTGCACGAGTAAACGAAGGGCGGGTCTGGGAAACCGCGGTGCGGCATCGGGCCGAAGCTGAGTGTCGGCTATGGGCCGATCACACCGTTGAGCCAGCATAGGGGTGCGGTCGAAATGGGCCGTTCGCGTCGATCAGCCAAGTTGAGCAAGCTGCTCAGCCCACTCCACCGGGAACGGCTCCAACACTTGCGCCAGCGTTACCTGTGGCCTTTAAGTCCCTTCCAGGATCTTCTCGACAGAGTTGGGCGCAAGCAGCGTCAGTCGCAGAACGCGCGTCATGTAACACGGCGCAATCCCCTATCACTCAACCAGGTCGGCTATGGTGGCGAACTCGCCCGACTCAAGCATCCACTTCCAACGGAAGGCTCGCGCCAGTGCCTTGACCTGCTAGCTTTCGGACCGCAGCATGAGCGACCAAAAGCTGCTTTTGCCGCTAGCTGGCAAATGCTATCGACTGGTTCAAGGATCAAGATGAATATCCCTTCAGAGCCTCGGTCGCTTGCAGTCCCCTTCGCCTGCGAACAGCGCAGAGCACTGGTGCAGCAACCTCACGTTGCACCACTGAACGACCTTGCTGGTGCCCTCAGGGCGCAAGGGCGCGGCGCGGTGCCGGACTTCGACCCGATCGATGGTGGCGTCAGGGCGAAGGCACTCTTCCTCTTCGAAAAACCCGGACCAATGACAGACGCACTGTCTGGTCTGAGACGGCGCGGCTCCGGCTTCATCTCGCGCGACAACGATGATCCTACGGCCGAGGCCACGTTCCGATTCATGGCGCAGGCCAGAATCCCGCGGCAGCTCACCGTCATATGGAACATCGTGCCGTGGTGGAACGGCACACGCCGGATCACCGCCGCCGAACTGCGGGATGGGGTCGCGGCTGTCGACGCATTGGTGGCACTCCTGCCAGAGTTGAGAGTGATCATGCTGGTCGGACGCAAGGCAGGGCGCGCCAGACCGCTGCTGGAAGGCCGAAACGTCCGTATTTTCCAGTCGGCGCATCCGTCGCCAATTGTTCGGGCGTCGCGACCGGTCATCTGGAACTCGATCCCGCATCAGTGGGCGGAGATCATCCCGCTGATAGTTTGACCGGTGTCGCCCCGCGCTCGTCCCTAGCCGCAACGAAAGTGCCCCGTGTCAGCGCGGCATGAACCGCTGGCTCTGCTTCTCCCAAACCATCGGAACCGGCTCCAACATCCGCGCCAGCGACACCTCCGGCCCTTGGTTCCCGTCCACGATCGCCTCGACGATCTCCGGCGCAAGCAGCGTCAGCCGCAGCACTCGCGTCATGTAGCACGACGCGATCCCCTCACGCTCCGCCAGCTCCGCGATCGTGGCAAACTCACCCGACTCCAACATGCGCTTCCAGCGAAACGCCCGCGCCAACGCCTTGACTAGCGTACTGTCCGCCTGGCGCGGCAGCGCCGCCCCTTCCGGCATCTGCATTTCCTTGCGCCCGCCGCGCCGCACGAACTGGATCGGAACGTGCACGGTGATAGTTGCTGGGACGTCGGGTGTGTCCCACATCGCGCGGCCGATGATCGCGGCATGCTCGCCGGGATAGACCGCGCAGCGCAGCTTGCGTTTCGCAGCTTCGGTCAGCGGCGCGAGTTATGTGGACATGGAGGCAATGCGCCATGCCGCGTAACCTGTTTGCTCAGAGAAGCGAGGCCGGGGGGGAGGGCAAACTCTGGGGCCTTTGTGCGAGGGGACCGGCGTGGGAGCTCATCTACCACACCCGCGAAATTGCCGACCGGGTATCCCCATGTGCGTATGACGGAAAGCCCTGCGTTTCTGAAGGTTTGCGGGGCGTGCAACGGAATGACGAGCCGCCACGGCTTGTCAAACTCGGGGGCAATCCGGCCTGTCGACCGCGCGCCCTGCCCCTCGTGGATGTGACGACATGAGAGGCCGCAAGCCAACGCCCACCCGCCTGAAGCTGATTGGCGGCAATCCCGGCAAGCGCCCGGTCAACGGGCGCGAACCGGTGCCGCCCTCCGGTCGGCCAACCTGTCCGGCGCATCTTTCCGCAACGGCCAAGACCGAATGGCGGCGCCTCGCCGTCTCGCTGAACCAGATCGGACTGCTGACGCAGATCGACCGGGCGGTTCTGGCCGCCTACTGTCAAGCCTATGGCCGCTGGGTCGAGGCAGAGCGCAAGCTTGCCACCACGCCACCACTCCTGAAGACGCCGGCAGGGTATGTTCAGGTCTCGCCCTGGATCACCATCTCCAACAAGCAGGTCGAACTGATGACCCGGCTGATGGCTGAACTCGGGCTGACCCCCTCGGCGCGATCGCGCCTTGCGGTGCAGGTCGCCACCGGTCCGAAACCCTGGGAATTTTGCGCGGACGACTATCGCAGCGGATCGTGAGGGGGCGGCATGGATGCCCTGCTTTCCGACGAGTGCGTATGCGACGCACGAGCGGTCGCAGGCGCGCCTCAGAACCCTCGGAAATCAATCTGGGCCGCCGCCTGGTCGCCAAACAGGACCTCATGGCGTGCTGCAACCCTCGGCCATAGCGAGCCGAAATCATTGTCCTGCAAACCGAACGTCGTGTTGAGGACCAACTCGAATTCGTCTTCGGATAGGAGTCGCTTCGTCATGCCGCTTTGGGATTTTTCCCTGAGCAGTCGGCCGGTCAAACACGTCACAGACTCTGGTTTCATAATCTGGCAAACCAGGTTTGCCACCAATGTAGAGGCAGGGTCGGTCTGCTGGCGATTGTTGTGAAACCCGATCTGTAGCCAATCGGCAGGCGCGACCCGAAAATCGAAGGTGCAGGGATAGGCGAGGGCATGATTGTGAAAGCGCCAGTATCCGTCATCCAGCAACTCAAGGCGGAAACTCAAAGGTCCCTGTGTATACGTTCCTGCGAGCAGCGGGATCGGTTCGCGAATGCAGTCACCCAGACCCAGGTCTGCGAGGTAAGTCTCATGCAGGTGCACGAGTATCGCCGTATGACACCCCAGGGTCTCGTCACCGTGCTCCCGGCGATAAATCCCTGCCACGACCTGTAAGGTGTCGAAGCCGATCTCACGCAGCGCCCACTCGAACAGGAGATGCGTCTCATAGCACCATCCCCCTCTGGACCGCGTCACGATCTTGTCGAATATTCTTTCGAGATCAAAATCCAGATGTCGACCGAGCTGCACGTCGAGATTCTCATACGGAACGGACAATGCGTGCGCCCGATGTATCGCAGCAAAACAGGGATAGGTGGGACTCACGGTATCCGTGAAACCGATGCGCCGAAGATAGTGAGCAAGGTTCATTCCTAGGACTCCGGGAGCGAGCGCGCCGAACCTGTAAGTGCATCTGTCGTCTTCACGCATGGCAATGTAATCAGACAAAGGCTATTTCCCAGAAGGACACGCCTCCACGATGCCTGCAGAGCCTGGCGAGGCTATCGTCCTTTGCAAAGCGGTCCACAGTCAATCGCAAACGCCGACGTGATCCGCACATCAGGCACTCAAATGCGCCTGTGATTGTTGTCGCACCAGCAGGCGTTGGGTGTCGGAAGATAACACTCCGTCAAGCTGGGCAATCCGAACGGAATTGCAGCGTTGAAGCGGGCGGGCAAAAGCGGTGGCGCGCTCAGGCTTGCCGTAGCGGTCAACGCGAACTCCCCCGCAGTGGCTCTGGCAACCGTCGTCGCCACGATCCGCACCGATGGTCATTCCACGCTCCCCGCAATCGCGGGCTAACTCAGTGTGTGCAGGCTGATGACACGCCGAGGGAGAATGTGGCATGTCTCCGAGTTAACAACCTGCTGGAACGGCTCTCCAGGCCTACTTCCGGCTCATAAGTGGCCTGCGCCGGGGAAGTCTCTCGCCCTGCAGCAAGAGAAATGATGACGTACTGAAACCCAAAGGGATCCTGACATGACTGGCCTGCTTCTGCGCGGCGTCCTCGCGACCCTCTTGCTGGCCGGCTGCGCCGGCACGCTCGGCGAGCGTGTCGTAGTCGACGGCGCAGGACCGACCGAGCTGCTCAAGATGCGGGCGGGTCCCGGTCTTGGCTACAAGGTAGTTGTCGGACTTCCTGATGGAACAGTTCTCACGCGCCGCGATTGCGTGACCGAAGTAGGTCAGCTCTGGTGTCGGGTCTCCCTCGCTGCAACGCCAACCGTATCGGGTTACGTGTCGGCTGACTATCTTTCGGACAGCTAGGACTGCAGGGTATCCGGGGCGGCGGAAACGCCTCTAGCCTCTGTCGGGCTTGCAATAGACCACCTTCCACAACCTGTTCAACGCGGAGCGCTCCCTCTCAAACCAGGGCAACTTCAAGGTCAGTCGATCCGCCGCTCTCACCGCGTGTTGTCAGCTCAGTGCGGCCTGACATGAGGTGGTCAGCGAAACAGAGACTGGTTCGAATTCGTATGAAAGCACCGGCAGAGGCTTTCCTGTTTGTCACCAAACGCAAAATTCATCTCGCTATGAACTGGGTTCCGGTCATCGCTCGCTGGGGTATCTAACACCGATCTGTGCGCGCACTTCGTCCAGCGTCCGCATGATTTCAACAGATTGCGATGGCGGCATGATGTCTCCCGTCGACACCTGCCGGCAATCAGGCGCTCGACCTCTTCGGCCTGAAACTGCATGCCCCGTCCGGGCACCGGGCCGTCATAGGCCTCGATGAGGACGTCGGCGTTGTCATAGACCCGGAAGGTTGTGGGCGAATACCAGACCCGGTCAATTTCAATCCGGCCCTTTGTGCCTACCACGCTCGCCCGGTTCGGCCCCGCACTGTCACTTGAGGACAGGGTGGTGGCGATAGCTCCCGACCGATAGTGGAAGATCGTCGCGACCTGCACGTCGGCACCGGTATCCCGGATCGTCGCTGACGCCATGATCGATGTCGGTTTGCCCAGTAGGTCCCAGGTAAAGGAAATTGGATAGATCCCGAGATCGAGCAGCGCACCACCCCCAAGATCCAGAGAGTTCAGACGATGTTTCGGGTCATCCGGCAGTTTCTGACGATGATCGGCGGTGATCGAACGGATTTCGCCAATTGTCCCCGCTGCAATGATCGCACGGATGCGACACATATGCGGAAGAAATCGCGTCCACATCGCTTCGAGCACGACCAGACCCTTTGCGCTGGCCAGGCTGACAATCTCCGCAGCCTCGCCGGCGTTGATCGTAAAGGGTTTCTCGACAAGGATATGTTTGCCCGCGTTGAGCGCGAGTTTTGCCGCGGCAATATGGTGGGGATGCGGGGTCGCAATGTAGATGATGTCTACATTGGGGTCCGCGACCAGCGCCTCGTAGCTGCCATGTGCGGTCTGAATGCCAAAATCCTTAGCGAAGCGCTGCGCACTCTCCTGCTTGCGCGACCCCACAGCCGTCACAAGGTGATTGGTCAGCAACAGATCACGAACGAACAAGTCCGCAATCCAGCCCGTCGCCAGGATGCCCCACCTTACCTTCTCAGCCATGTCAGAGTTTCCTTTGGTCTTGCTTAAGCGCCTGTCCCCAGAGATGGCGTACTATCATTCAGACGGTTTGTGTCAGAAGCGCTTTTCTTGAAGTCCGCGCCGCGCCCGGGTGAACTGTTCGAGCACCAGTATCAACGCCAACCGCCCGACCGGCGTCTCGGCCCAGTGGTCCAGATCACCCGCCGCCGCACGTTCGGTCAGGTCCGAGAACCGCGCGACCACCTCGTCATGCGCACCGCCGCGCATACGCCAGTTCCACAGGCGAAAATGTTCCTCTTGCGTCGGCGCATCGCCCTCGGGAAACCAGAAATTGACTATCTCTTTTGGGGTGGGATCGGTCATGACGGGGCTCCCGGCGACAATACCCGGCTCTGAATGTCGGCCGTCGTGTTCCTGGCCGGATAGGGCTCCGCCGGGACTGGAACACCAAGATGGGCGCACAGGGGATCCCAGCCGTCGCCCAGATTGTGCACCAGAAGGCGATCTTTCGGCACTGTGGCGATGACCTCTACCACATGCGCCTCGTAGGCGCCGATCATATGCGCGCGATCGTCTGCATGGTCGCCGAAGGCCTTTTCGATGACCATGACCGCCACGGAAGCTCGATCTTGCGTCGTCTGGACGAACCGCAGGATCGTGGCTTCATAGCTTGCCCACCAACTTTCGGGGTCGCGCCACGTGAGGACCACTCGCGCCTCAGGGTAGTGCGCCACGAGTTCACGCCAATAGTGTGCCGAGGGCCAGTCCACACATGACCGATATCCTTCGAACAGCGCAGCCCAATCAGGCGTGCCCCTGTCCATGAAGGCGCGCCATCGGGCCTTCATCACCGGATTGTCCGTCACCTCAAACATATGGTGACAGGGCCCGAACCCGAGCATGTTCAAGGCCTCGCGCATCGAGTCCGTGCCGGTTCTACCGTAGCCCGTTCCAATCACCGCAAGCGTCATGGTTCACCTTCCTGCACTTGGGTTTCCGGACGGAGGTGCTGCGCTTCGTGCGCTTTCGCGTTCCCAACTTGCCTGACGGCTCTCGATCCTGGACGCGGGCTCTTTCATTCCGGAAGCCCGGCCTTTCGGTAGCCATCGGCGAAGTGGCGCAGTGAAGCTTCGTCCACAAACGGCTGGCTATCAGCCCAAGCCGAAATGGTGAACCTCGGGTTGTTCTTAAGATAGAGCGACGCCTCATGTTGCGCATCATCCAACCTGTCGAGCTGCGCAAGACTTGCAGCGAGAATTCGTCGTGATCCGGTGCGATAGGTCGAACTCTGTGACGAAGAGTGCGGACAGCATCTTCATATTGACGGTTGGCATACTGTGCCAGACCCAGTTCCCACAAATACCACCCCAGAGGATGCGGCTCCAGACGCAAGGCTTTCTCGATATGCTCCAAGGCAAGGGCGGGCCGCCCCCGCATGACCTCAAGATCGGTCAGCGCGGCCCAGGCATCGGCATGATTGGGGTCAAGCTCAACGGCTCTGGCGAAATGCATGTCGACGTCCGACCACCGCCACTCGTAGGCAAGAAGGTAGCCATAGACCCAATGATTTCCTGCGTCGTTTG
Organism: uncultured Alphaproteobacteria bacterium; assembly: GCA_963777765.1. GTDB lineage: Bacteria > Pseudomonadota > Alphaproteobacteria > Rhodobacterales > Rhodobacteraceae > Aliitabrizicola. Next base: position 315,015 of record CAVZRP010000001.1, read on the forward strand.
GATCAAGCGCGACGGCCCGCCGCGCACAGGAAACCGCAAGCTCGCGGTGATCCTCCTTTGGTTCGCCACAGTGCGACCAGAGAGACCAGTGATTGAAGCCGAGCCACCGATAAGCCTCTGCATATTCGGGATCGAGAGCGATTGCCCGGTCGAGAAGAAGGACCGATTCCCTCTCCGCCTCAAGCGATCCTGCTGTTCCCGTAACAAGAAGCCGTCCCCGAACGCAGAGGTCATAGGCTTCGATGTTCTTGGGACGATTGCGTTGTGGTGCCGCGACCAATCTTCCGATAAGCGCTTCTACTATGCGAAGCGTGACCTCGTCCTGCGTGGCGAAGATGTCGGTGAGATCGCGATCGAACCGCTCGGCCCACAGGTGACCGCCGCTTGCGGCATCGATGAGCTGCGCAGTGATCCGCACGCGATCGCCGGCCTTCGGATGCTGCCCTCGAGCACGAAGCGCACGCCGAGCTCGCGCCCGATCTCCTGCACCTTGACCGACTGGCCCTTGTAGGCGAAGGTGGAGTTGCGCGCGATCACGAACAGGGCCGAGATCTTCGAGAGATCGGTGATCAGGTCTTCGGTCATGCCGTCGCTGAAATATTCCTGTTCGGCATCGCCGCTCATGTTGGTGAACGGCAGCACGGCGATCGACGGCTTGTCGGGCAGCGGGGGCGTCCTGTCGCGCTGGCGCAGCCCCGCTCGATCCGGCGCGTCGATGCGGAACACCCGCACCGGCTCGGCGATGTTCTTCAGCGCCTTTTCGCCCAAATCCTCGAGCACGACCTCGGTCGGGTCGCGGACCAAATCACGCACGGCGCCGAGATGCAGATGCGCGCCCGGTTCGGCGATACCCTCCAGTCGCGCCGCAACGTTCACCCCGTCGCCATAGATGTCTGCCCCCTCGACGATGACGTCGCCCAGGTTGATGCCGATACGGAAGTAATATCCTCCGCTCATCCGGCACCCCGTCGTTTGCCCCGGCAAACCCGGCTTGAAGCGCCACTGCGCACTCGACCGCATCCACCGCCGAGCCAAACTCCACCACCACTCCGTCGCCTATTACCTTGACGACCCGGCCCCGGTGCCTCGCCACCTCCGGCGACAGCACATCACGCCAGCGCATTTTCAGCGCCGCCAGAGTGCCGGCCTCGTCCGGCTGCATCAGCCGCGAATAGCCCACGACATCGGCGGCAAGAATGGCTGCAAGACGGCGCTGGGTGCGAGGCTCTGGCATGCGGCGCTTGCCTTCAATCGGGTTGCCTCGAAGCCTAGGTCAACCTGCAAATCCTGTCTATCACCGGGCGACTTCTCCAAGTGGCTACGATTGGACTTGCAGCCGATCACGAAGGGAAAGTTCTCGAGCGTCACGTCCGACACTGCCTTCCGGAGCCGCACATTCTCCAGCACATTCAGCCGCTCCACCTGGTCGGTGTTGAGGCCACCCAACTCCGCGCGCGACTCGATAGTAGGTGAACTGCGTCGCTCCGATCGACCGCACGGGTTCGGCCACCGAGCGGCCTTTGGAAACCAACATGTCAACCTACCGGAGCTTGGCGACGATCTTCTCCGGCTAGTGGTTGTACTGGGGAATTCCTGCATCCTCCAAATGGCTCGAAAGCCATACCTCAGAGAGGACCAGTTTTCAGGGGGCAGACCATACGTGTCTACCAGCACCGGCGTGGTCCATTTTCGTCCGCACATGACAATGCGAGATCGAATGCTGGGCCTAGATGTCGATCACGGCCTTGATCAGACCGGTCTTGTCGGTCGCCCAACGGGCGATGTCGCGCGGGGCATCGGCCAGCGTGGTGCGGTGGGTGAAAATCCGATCCATCGGAACAAGCCCGGCCTTTATCGCCCCCGCCACATGGGAAAAATCCTCAGCCAGCGCGTTGCGGCTGCCGACTAGCATCATCTCGCGCTTGTGAAACTCGGGGTCAGAAAAGGTGATGTCAGCGGTGACAACCGACACCAGCACCAATGCCCCGCCATGAGCGACCCGCCGAAAGCTGCCTGCATCGAAGCGGCATTTCCGGTGGCATCGTAAACCACGCCGAACGCGTCGCCCGATGTCTTTTCGGGCTCCGCAACTGCAAACCCAAGGGCTTCGGCCATCTCCAGCCGCGCCCGACTGGTATCGGTCAGCACCACGTTCTGCCCGGCAATCTGCGCGAAAATTGCCGCGCCAAGTCCGATCGGCCCCGCCCCGATGACCAAGGCAGGCGTCCCCGGTCCGGCCAGTGACCGACGCACGGCATGGGCGCCGATGGCCAGAAACTCGACCGCTGCGGCAAGCCGCAGCGGCAAACCGTCTGTCGGATACAGGTTCGCTGCCGGAACCAGAATGTGCCCGCACATCGCCCCGTCCCGGTGAACCCCCAGAACCGAGATCGTCACACAGCAGTTCGGTTTTCCCTGTCGGCACGCGATGCAGATGCCGCAGGCAATGTAGGGGTTCACGATCACCTCGGTGCCAGGTGACACTGCAACCCCGACGCCCACCGCAACGACGGTCCCCGACACCTCATGGCCCATCACGCGCGGATAGGCGAGGTAGGGGTGCTTGCCCTCGAAGATGTGATAGTCAGTGCCGCAGATGCCGACGTGCGCGACCGCCACCAGCGCCTCACCGGTGCCCGGAAGGGCAGGATCCGGGCGGTCGATCAGGCTCAACTGCCCGGGTGCAAGGCAGGCGACGGCTTTCATGGGCTGCTCCGGTGGCAAGAAGAGCGCTGACCGCCCGGAATGAAGCGCGGTCGGTCAGCGCAGAGGCGTACTGGAAGTCTTTCACATTGTCGATCGTCACCAGACCGGCGCCGGTATCGACAAGGCTTTCCACCGCCTCAAGCCGGATCGCGGCCACCAGCGTCGAGACGCCCAATTCACCCATCTTCGCAGGGTATTGCGCCACCGTGGCATCTTCTTGCCCGGAAACGATCTTGTCCAGTTCGCCAGCAGCAGGCATCGAAGCCCACCATCACGATATCCGCATTGGCGATACCGGCATTCTCGATGGCCTGCGTTGCCCCGACAGCCGCCGGGCCACAGGCGGAATAGATCGCCTTGAGTTCGGATTCGCGGTCAGAAGGTTCGTGACGCTGACACCGAGTTCCTGGGTGCAGTTGGTGGCCCCCTTGCCGACCACGGTCACGGCAAGACCACCCAGTCCTTCCATCATGCCGGTCACACGGTCGTCCAGCGCAGGCACACCCGGCACGCGCCTTCCAGAATGCCGATGGTGTCGCCGTCCTTCAGGACGCCCTTCAGGTATTCCCCGCGATACTTGCCCGCGTTGCGATTGTTGGTCGTGGCGAGCGCAGTCTTGCCCTGTCCAGCCGGGGATGTCATTGTCCAGCAGAACAACCTTGATCTCCGACGCCACGGCCTTGTCGAGCGTCGCCGCGACGGTCGGATCGACCGGAGTGATGGCAATGCCCTGCACGCCCTGGGTGATCATCGATTCGATCAGCGCGATCTGGCCTTCGATATCGGTGCTGGCCGCCCCTTGGCCAAAGACTATCTCGACCCCGGGATCGGCCTCGGCCCAGGCCTTGGCGGCGTTCTCCATGGTCGAAACAAATTCCAACCCGGAACTTGGTGACGAAGCCGATCTTGACGTGCATCTTCGGCCATCGCGGGCAAGGCCCCGCCCGCCAGTGCCACTGTGACTGCCAGCCGTTTCAGGATATGCATGCGGTCTTACCTCCCGTTGTTCAGGCCCGGCATCATGCAGAGCCTTGCGCGTCTGGCGGGAGGCGCATACCTTCCCGCAATTTCCGCGCGTCACGCCACGATCATCGCGACCAGTTCCTGCCGCGTGCCGGGGCCGGGCGTGACTTCGCCCACCTTCCGTCCCTGGCGAAGCACCAGCGCGCGGTCGGCCAGTTCGATGACGTGATCCATGTTGTGGGTGATCATGATGATCGCCGCGCCCTGATCGCGCAGCGCACTATCAGCCGCAGCACCTCAGCAGCTTCGCGCAGGCCAAGTGCCGCCGTCGGCTCGTCCAGAATGACGACCTTGCGGGCGAACATTGCCGCCCGGGCAACGGCGATGGCCTGACGCTGGCCACCGACATCATCGCCACCAGGGCATCCAGCCGCGGCAGGGTGACACCAGCCGCCCCAGCAAGGCCTCGGCCTCCACATCCATCCGGCTCTGCCGCAGGAGACGGAGCGGCCGCGGCAGCCAGGCCGGGCCTGCCACCTCTCGCCCGGCAAAGAAGTTCTGCCCGGGCGTCAGATTGTCGAACAGCGCCAGATCCTGATAGACCGTCTCGATCCCCGCAGCACGAGCCTCTGCAGGGTGAGCGCAACGTGACCGCCGCCCCCTCGATCCGCAACTGCCCCGCATCCAGCGCGTAAACGCCGCTCAGGCATTTGATCAGCGTTGATTTTCCGCCTCATTATCGCCCAGCAGGGCCAGGATCTCGCCTTGACGCAAACTAAGGTCTACACCCGCCAGGGCCTGCACCGGGCGAAGGTCTTGACTGCCCCTTGAGCGCCAGAAGCGGAGTCATGGCCGGTTCCCGGCCGGCTGGGCGCGCCCGCGCTTCCAAATGCGAGCGCAGCACGTCGGCTTCCACCGCGATCACGATGACAACGCCGATCACGATCAGCTGATAGAAGATACCGACGTTTAGAAGGTTCAGTGCGTTGCGGATCACCCCGATCATCAGGGCTCCGATCAGCGCATGGCCGAGACGCCCGCGCCCACCCAGAAGGAGGCGCCGCCGATGATCACCGCGGCGATGGTGTCCAACTCCAGCAGGTTACCGAACAGCGGAGACAACCAGCATCGGTGCGCCCCGCAAGAACTGACCGCCCCGATGCCGGCGCGAAAGGCCCGAAATGACGTAAGCGGAAATCAGTACGCCCGAAACCGGGATTCCCATGCGCAAGGCCGCATCCGGCCGCCCGCCCACGGCATAGACCCAGCGCCCCCAGACCGTCGCGCGCATGGATATCCAGAACAGAACGGCCACGATCAGCACCACCAGCACCGAGCCCGGCAAGCCGAACAAACCGTCACGCCCAAGCCAGCGGATCGCCTCAGGCATTCCGGGCACTGCACGCCGTCGGGCCAGTTCCAGCGCCAGCCCCCTGGCGATGCT
>CAVZRP010000002.1:0-130000 GCA_963777765.1 uncultured Alphaproteobacteria bacterium
CAGTTTGCTGTAATCTTCGCGGATACCTTCGAGCCGATCGCGGTCCTCGGCGGAAACGAACTCCGCCCGATCGAAGTCGTAGGCAATCTGACCGATCTGGCGCCGCGCGGTGTCTAGGTTCTGTGGGCTTGGCTCGAAAAATGCGTTCGTCACGATTGCTTGCAGCGCCGTCGTATTGCCTTGTAGGGACTGGTAGGCGGCGATGCGGCGCTGCAGTTCGATGAGTGCCTGGGTGCGCGCATCGGAGTTCTGAAGCGCGAGGATACCGATCCAGCCAAGAACAATGAACAGCGCGACGAGGCTCAGCAGCGAGAAAAGCAGCTTTGCTCCGATCCGCGCCCGTATCCGGGCGATCAGGTTGGGAAGCGCGTCGAGCATTGGCGGCGGTGCTTCATTCCGTCAAAGCGCGAAGATCGGCCAGAAGTTCCGAGGTATCGAAGTTTTCCCCGAGATATTGCACGCGCATCCTTCCCTGCCGATCGACGAGCGTCGTGACAAGCGAGTGCTCGATTGTGGAATCGGGGTCTGCCGTCATGAATACTCCGTAGTCCCGTGCAACCGTCACCACATCCCGGGTCGCCCCGGTGAGGAAAGACCATCGGGTGGGATCGTATCCGATGTTTTCGGCATAGTCCTTCAGCACTTGCGGCGTATCGTTTCGAGGGTCCACGGTGACGGTCAGGAAGTGGAAATCCCGTCCCTCAGCAGCCAGATCATCGGCAATGTCAGCCAGTGTTGAACTTAGCAGCGGACAGACATCCGTGCAGCGAGTGAATATGAAGCTCACGAGAACCACGCTTCCGTCGAAGGCCGACCGGTTGACGGAGCGGCCGGTTTCGTCGGTGAGCGTGAAATCGGCGGCCGGACCAAGGTCTGGAAGGTCGGTCATCTCCTGCGAGGCGCGCACGGGCAGGGTGGCGAGTACCAGCATGGCTCCCGCAATTACCCCGCGCCGTGTCGCCGTCACGCCTTGAGTTCCTTCATCACCTGTGTCAGCGGCCCCCAATCCGTCCCGTTTCGGATGATTTCATCCGGCGTTTGCGAAATGATGCCGGCCTCGTTCAGGCGCAGCGCATAAAAACGCAGGGTGTCTTCTGGGTCGAAGGTATCCCAGGCATCGTAGGCTAGGTCGGTCAGGGTGCGCATGGCGTAGTCGATGGTGGGCGACTGGCCTGCGTCCACAAGCCACTGAGCAGCGATCTCGGGTTTCTCTGCGCAGAGTTGGTTCGCCTTCAGGATCGCGCGCAGCGCCCGTTTCGCAGCGACCGGGTTATCTTTCGCGAAGGTTCGGTTGGCAGCCACTAAGCAGCAGAAGTAGTGCTTCCAGGGATCGTCTGTCAGCGTATTCAGGATAACATGGCCTATGCCTTCGTCGCGCAAATAGTAATTGAGCGGTGGGAAGCTTGCCATGGCGTCGGTCTCGCCCGCGGCAAGCATACCGCTCCAGTCGTTGGGATGGGCAAAGACCCAGTCGATATCCTTGTTCGGATCGAGCCCGATGTAGGAGACGACACATGCGAGCAGGTATCGCTCGGGACTGCCCAGGCCATGGACTGCGACACGTTTGCCCTTAAGGTCCCGCACGGTCGCAATACTGCGATCAGCGAAAATCTCCACGCAGCCCGCGTGCAGGCCGCTGAGGATCACAATCGGGTCGCCATTGGCAATGGGTGGCACCCAGTCCACGCCGAGTGCCGCGCTCATGTCCGCGGTCCCATCGATAAGTGCATCTGCATAAGAGCCGTTTTCGTCCAGAGACATGTACTCGATGTTTTCGAAACCCTCCATCCGGAGAAACTCTTCGGCCACGTATTGCGGTGCATAGCACAGCACCGGAAACTGACGGTCCCGGATCAGTCGGATCCGCGTTGTCTCGAGCGGACCTTCGGCAAGGGCAGGGGACGCACCAAGTCCCGCTACGCCAGCGGTGGCGACAGCGCCTAGCGTAAAATGGCGGCGGTTCAGACGAAATGGGATATTATTCATGGATCCGATTTCCTTTATATGGCTAGACGGACGGACCTGTTTCTCCTTCACAGAGCCTAGCAGGTTCAATTCTGCGTTGACAGTGATTTACGGGGGGATTGCCCCTGTGCGGCGCAGGGTGGTGTCATGTGTGGACGTATATGGACCCCGCCTGATTGCAACGGTCTAACTTGAAGTGATTGGCTCTGGTGGTCCGGGGCAGGCGTTAAAATCCAGCGGCGATTTTGACCTGGCCACCATGGCACAGGCCCGACATGTCGGCAAATTCTGCTGGCGTTTTCCCATTGTGAGCCATGTGAGGCCTGTTCTCATTGTAGTCTCGCCGCCAGGCTTCGGCGAGCCGTCTCGCTTCGGCAATGGAGCTGAACCAGTTGGTGTTCAGGAACTCGTCCCGAAGTGTGCCATTGAAGGACTCGATATGTGCATTGTCTGTCGGCGTACCCGGCCGCGAGAAGTCCAGCCTGACCGTGTGCGCATAGGCCCAGAGATCCATGATCTGTCCGGTGAACTCGGCGCCATTGTCACAAAGTACGGCTTTGGGCACCCCACGCAGATAAACGAGGCGATTGAGCACCGCTGCCACATGCGTGCCCCGCAGCCTGGAACCCGCTTCAATGGCAAGGGCTTCACGCGTGAACACGTCAATGACCGTCAGCAGGCGCAGCTTTGAGCCATCTGCCAACTGGTCATGAACAAAGTCCATGCTCCAGGCCTCGTTTGGCTTGCTGGCTAGGCAGCGTGCCTGCCGATGAACCGCCATCTTGCGCCGGCGGGGTCGTTTGGCCCGCAAACACAGACCTTCTTCGCGGTAGAGCCGGTATACGACGTGTTTGCCGATCTGCCAGCATTCCCGCTTGAGCAGGATATGCACCCGCCGGTATCCGAACCGGATCCGCGTCGCTGCAATCTCATGCATCCGCTGGCGGAGCTCAGTCCGAGGATTGCCGATTAACGGCTTTCGCTGAGTGGAGCGGTGCTGCTGCGTCAGAAGGCAGGCCCTGCGCTGGCTGTAGCCTCTTGCGCTCGGCAACAGACCCGCCTTGCCGAGCGCGCCGGACAAAAAATCGTTCTCCAGCGTCAGCTCTCCGATCTTGGCGTGCAGGGTCTTCACGTCGATCACCGGTTCCGGCTCCGCCTTCAGGCTGTCGCCGAATACCCCGGTCGCGCCCTCGAGCAGCTGATCGCGCCACTGCTTGATCTGGTTCGGGTGGACGTCGAAATCCTGCGCCAGCTCGATCAGGGTCTTCTCGCCCTTGATCGCGGCCACCGCCACTTTCGCCTTGAATGCCGGGCTGTGGTTCCGGCGTGGTCGTCTTGCCATGGTCTTCTCCTCGCTCGCAGCATCATGCTGCCGTTGCGCGGAAAATCCACTCATCCCGGCTGTTCAGATTTCCGCAACCACCTCTCTTCGCTCAAATGAGCGTTGACCAAACCTAGCGTCAGTTGTCGGAATTGGGCGGGTGTTCCAGCGCAGCTGGGCTAGCTTGACCACATGGCGCGAATTCGCAATCCCGGTCGCAAGGGTCGCAAGGTGGACTATGTCCATCTGACCCATCCCTTCACCCCGCAGTCCGTATTCAGCGACGATGCAGTGGCGGCCCTGCATGACGCTGCTCTTGGCGTGCTGGAGCGCGAGGGGATGAAGATCCAGCTTCCCGAGGCGCGGCGCCTGTTTGCCGCGGCTGGAGCGCTGATGACGGACGATATGGTATTCATCGGGCGCGACATCGTCAAAGGGGCCTTGGCGTCAACACGGCGCAGTTTTCGGCTGCGCTCGGTCAACCCGAGACGGGAGCGGGACTATGCACCGGGGCAACTGCTATTTGGGCCGGGGGCTGGGTGCCCGAATGCGACCGACCTCAAGCGGGGGCGACGGCCGGGGACTTTGCGCGACTACGAGGAAACGCTGGCGCTACAGCAAAGCTTTGATGTGATCCACGTGCTGGGGCCGTCGGTCGAGCCGCAGGACGTACCTTCAGCCATCCGGCATTATGCGATGATGCGGGCGCAGATCACGCGGGCCGACAAGCCGATTTATGTCTATGCACGCGGGCGCGCGCAGGTCGAGGAAAGTCTGATGATGATCCGGCTGGGGCTCGGTCTGTCGGAGGCGGACTGGGCCGAGGGGGTCTGGGCCTATACCGTGATCAACTCCAACTCGCCGCGGCAACTGGACGACCCGATGGCGCAGGGGATCATCGATCTCGCGCGGGCGGGCCAGGCCTCGATCATCACGCCGTTCTGTCTGGCGGGGGCGATGGCGCCGGTGACGGTGGCGGGGGCGCTGATCCTGCAACATGCAGAAGCTTTGGTGGGGATCACGCTGGCGCAACTGGCGCGGGCGGGTGCCCCGGTCAGTTACGGCGGCTTCTCGTCGAACGTCGATATGAAGTCAGGAGCACCGGCGTTTGGCACGCCAGAGCATCTGAAGATGCAGATCGGCACGGGGCAGTTGGCACGGTTCATCGGGATGCCGTGGCGGTCAGGTTCGGGAGCGGCATCTAATGCTGCGGACATGCAGGCAGCGCAAGAAACCACGATGACGCTGTGGGGGGCGATGATGGCGCAAGCGACGCTGGTCATTCATGCGGCGGGCTGGCTGGAGGGAGGGCTGGCCTTTGGCTACGAGAAGTTCATCAACGACATCGAAGCGTTGCAGACCCTGGCCGAGATGTGCGTGAAGCCGGGGGCGGAGGTTGAGGATTTCGCGCTGGACGCGCTGGCCGAGGTACCTCCGGGCGGGCATTTCTTTGCCGCCGCCCATACGATGGCGCGTTATGATGGGGCGTTTTATGCGCCGCTGGTGGCGGATCTTTCCAACTTCGGCCAATGGACGGAGCATGGCGCGTTGAGTTCGGACCGGCGGGCGACAGCGATATGGCAGCAGGTGTTGGCGGAATTCACGCCGCCGGCGCATGGCGCTGAGGCTGAGGAACGGTTGGCGCAGTTCGTAGCCGACCGGACAGCGGCGGGCGGAGCGGCTGTGCTGGACTGACAGCCCCGGGGGGCGGGGCCGTATTAGGGTCACACGGTGATCTTCCCTGCCGAATGGAAAGCCGGGAACGAGGTGGTGTTTGCGGCCATTGCCAGTGCCGACGGCGGCGGACATTGGTTGTGGACGAATCCTTGGTCGTGGCGTGATCTTCTCGAGACGGGGAAATTGGGATTCGCACTATAAGGATAGCAGCGAGCCACGTAATCCGCGTGGAACTCGCGCTTCAGGTGTCTTTCACGGGCCGAGCCGCGCGCGCCGGATCAGCCTTATCGGCGCTTGCCGACCTTCGGGCTATCTTCGGTGAGCTGACCTGATGTGGGTGAGGGACCCGAGTAACTTCCTTGACCACCGTCACTTCCCGCAGCTGCGACGGATCGGTCCAGACAAACTTGTCAGAGTAGTCCTTGGGTGGGGAGTTCATTTCACGCGTCGACCTCTGCTGACAATCCGAACGTCCCCTACAACGCTCCGCGACGAACACATATCAAGTCATTTCAGCGATCGTCCCGGACCGCCGGCGCGCTAGCAACACGCTTGCTCAGTGACCTCGCGACCGGCCGCACTCCAAACCGGTCACTCCTGAAGCCGATATGGTCTCCGCCTCTGGATTCTTGGCGCCATTTCGGATCGCGATCTTGCGCCATACACACGCTCTCGCCCGGCGCGAAGTCAAGCCGTCGGCCGCGCAACAGGGCACGATCACTTCCGGTATCGGCTGGCATGCCGGATCTCGTACGGGCACTGCCTGACCGCAAAAAGAGCCTGGGATAGCGAGTCGACCTGGTCATCATACTTGCCATTGGGGAACTGCCCGCATTCTTCAAGGAAGGGTCCGAGCCAGGGTGCGGCGCGCGGAATCCTGACCTCACCCCGCTCGAGCACCGGCGTGAAGGTCGCCATGCGCTCTTCCTTGGTGCCTTTCGGGGTGTAGCCTCGGGTCTCGCGGAACCCCTGACTGATGAGGTACTGCTTCAGCGCAACCCCCGTGTGCGAGTTTTCGATCACGATCAGGTTTGGCGTCCAGATCTGCCGCAACTGCAGGGCAACACGCTGAAGGTCCGGGAAGCCATGACGGGCCCTGTGGACATGGAGCAGGTCGATGTTCTGGCCGATCAACCCCCAGATCGTGCAAACCGAGTAGTCGTTGGAATTGCCCGGGACCGCGGCGGGGTCCAAGCTCATGATCACAGCCTCGTACTGGGTTCGGGGCAAGGGGTTGTCATAGAGCCTGAACCATTCGGTCCGGATCAGGTTGCCTTCGAGCGGCGCGGGGTGCTGCTGGAACTGGGCGTCGAAGCCTACGGGCCCGACTTCGTCACGGATCTGGGCGAGGGTTGCGGCATCGATGCGCTCAGGGTGGAGAAGCTCCCCGGGCTGCCGGCAAAATGACAGTCCATCGCCCACAGCGATCTCCACGGGCGCCGTGGCGATCGCTGGCAGTTCCAGAACCTCCCACCCACCAGCTGCGATCAGTCGACCGGGCAGGTCGTCGACGTGAAGGCGTTGCGCCACGACAATCAGCGCGCCGGTCTTGGGGTCGTTGAACCGGCTGATCACGGTCGTGGTGATCCAGCCGAAGGCATCGTCCCGACGCGTCTGAGAGAAGGCCTCGTCTGCCTTCATCGCGTCGTCGACGAGGATAAGGTCCGCCCCCTTTCCGGTCAGCGTACCTCCAACCGAGGTCGCGAGACGCCGACCCCCGTAGTTACGGATGCGCAGCTCCTCTAGCGAGGCCTTGCGCGGATCGAGCCTGAGCTGTGGGAACGTGGCCTGGTGCCAGGGGGCCTCGATCAGGCGCCGTGCCTGACCGCTGAAGGTCTGGGCAAGATCGGCGTTGTAGCTTGCGGCAATGACACTCCTCGAAGGGTTCCGTCCAAGGTACCAGGTCGAGAACGCCACGCTCGTGCAATGGGATTTCAGGTGCCGGGGCGGCACCAGAATAATGAGCCGCCTGACCTCGCCGCGCTCGACCCGTTCCAGCGCGTAGCAGATCGCCCGGATGTAGAAGGCCGGTAGGAAGTGCGTTCCCGGGTAGAGTTCCAGGAACGCCCGGTGCATGTAGGCGTGCAGGTTCGCCCGCATCAGACCGGCCATGTTTGCGGCGAGTATGTCCTGCGGTGTCGGGTCACTCGGAAGCATCATCATCGGCGTGATCTCCCTTGACGTCCTCGATCAGTTTCAGCCACTCGGCGTGGGTGCGGGCCACTTCGATCTCTTCGGCCCCGACGAGGAGGCCCTCTGCGCCAGGTGCGGTCCCGGAGACGCCCTTCTGCGAGTCGAGAATGATCTTCGTGGCGTGCGGTTTGCCCTTCAGCGCGTCGGCGTAGACTTTCTGGGCCACAGCCTCGTTGGCAGGCATGGTGACCACCTGGCCTCCCAGCGAGACGGTCTTTTCGGCTTCACCGACCTCTGCAAGGTAGTGGGCAAGACCCTTTCCCTTCTTCTTGCCGCTCGGGTTCCCGGACTGGCCAGGCTTGAACTTCCCATGGTCCGGAGGATTGCCGTATCCAACCTGCTTGCCGTCCGCGTTCTTGCCGTCCTTGTTCATCAGAACTCCTCCGAAGGATTGGGATTGGGATTGGGATCGGGCGGTGGGCACCCACGATGGCCGCCTGCGCCACGTCACGCGCGTCCTCTGCGTCTTCGGTCTCGCCATCGTCACCACTCTCGCCGAAGGGCAGACCCGTCACTGCATGTATGGCCCGGTCCCCCGTCATCGCCTGCCAGCGGCGGATGGTGAGATCGACATAGGCCGGGTCGATCTCGATGCCGACGCAGCGCCGACGCGTGCGCTCCGCCGCCAGCGGCGTCGTGCCCGACCCGAAGAAGGGATCAAGGACCAGCTCGCCCGGCAGCGACACGTCCAGGAGGGCGTCCCGCACCATGCGCAGGGGTTTCACGGTGGGATGGACGCTAAAGTCGTCGTCCCCGTCCGCCTTGCCCCCGGTCGCACCGGCATAGAACCAGACGTTCGACCGGTTCCGTCCATGGACCCCGAGGGCCACGTTGTTGCGATGCCGGGCACCCGGTTTGCGCGCGACGAAGACCCACTCGTGCTGGCTCCTGTAGAAGCTGCCCATGCCGGGGTTCGACTTCACCCACACGCAGATGTTCAGCACCTCGAGCCCGATGGTGCGGAGTGCCGCGGACATCTCGTCGCGGTGCCGCCAGTCCATGCAGCAAAAGAGGATCCCGCCGGGTTTCAGGTGGGAGGATGCGAGGCCGAGCGTTTCGACGAGGAACTCGATGAACTCCGTCGGCGTCATCTCGCCCGAGGCTTCCGCGAATTCGGCAAAGCCCTGGCCGGCCCCACGAACATGCCCGTTGATCTTCACGTTGTAGGGCGGATCCGCCCAGATGACGTCCGCCAACCCACCCTTGAACAGCAGATCGTACACGGCAGGATCGCGCGCGGAGCCGCAGATCAGGGAATTCTCCCCGAGAATCCACTGATCTCCCAGTCGGGTGACCGCCGGCCCGTCCCACAAGCCGGGGTCCGAGAGATCATCCGCCAGGTCGGACGTGTCATCCTCGTCACCCAGCAGGATCGCCTCGATTTCGGGCACTTCGAAGCCCGGGATCTCGTAGTCATCTTCGAGCGCAACCAGATCGCCCAGTTCGAGGACAAGCCCCTCCTTGTCCCATTTACCCGCCTCCTGGATCTTGTTGAGCGAGAGCGCCAGGCGCCGGATCTCCGCATCGGGCAGATCATCGACCACAATGCAGGGGATCATCTGCGCGCCGAGCAGCCGCGCGGCGGCGAGGCGGGCATGGCCGTCGATGACCTCGTGCCGGCCTCGGCCGTTCTTGCCCCGGACAAGGATCGGGATGCGGTTGCCGAAGCGCTCCATCGAGCGTTTCAGCTCCACGATCTGTGCCTTCACAGCCTTGCGAATCCGCCGCGTCTCGTTTTCGATCTCGTCGGAGTTGATATAGAGGATGACGAGGTCCGGGAACGGATCATTCCGGTGCAGGGACGGGGGCAATCCGGATATCGGAACTGAACGGACGCCGTCGCTTGATGTCTCAGATCGCTTTCGTGGCACGATAACTCCCCCACAAGGGTTCCGGTTTTGCGGTGGAGATAGACTGGGTTCGACATACCACCGCGACGACATCACGGGCGGTGGTAATGGAGGGCGCTAAAGCGGGCCCTCCCGACCCGGATAAGCTAGCAGTAACTCACATTTCGCGCAGGTCGTCAACTGGTAACTTATTGAATTGGCTGACGAACGCCCTGAAGGGGGTTACGCGCGCCTTCCGACTGGACTTCGTGGGCGAACGAAGCGTCAGTGATCCCGCGCCCGGGTCAGCCCGGGCCTGCCTCGGTAGGACGGCAGGGTGCCGTCCCAAAGAACCGAGGACCAACCATGTCCGATACAACCGACGCCAAGGCCCAGCCCACCAAGTCCGACCTCGTCACGCGCCTCCTGTCCCGCAAGGCGGGTGCGGATCTCGCGGCCCTCCGCGAGGCCACGGGCTGGCAGCCTCATTCCGTCCGCGCCGCCCTGAGCGGCCTGCGCAAGGCGGGCTACGCGATCGAGCGCCAGCCCGCGAAGACCGAGACCGGCGGAGCGGTCTACCGGATCACGGCCCGGCCGGAGGGGCGGGCGTGATCCCGACGGTACCGGAGATCGCGGCGATGGACCGGGCGGCACTTCTCGCCGCCTGGTCTGCCGTCTTTGGCACCGACGTTCCCAAAGGCCTGAGCCAGCCGTTCCTGCGGCGCTTCCTGGCCTTCGAGGTACAGGCGCGCCAGGCAGGCGGTCTGCCCAAGGCGGTCGTGGAGATGCTGACGCAGGCCGGGAGCGCGCAGGCCCACGTCCGAGCCTGCCGCCCGGGGGGCGGCTCCTGCGCGAGTGGAACGGCGATCACCCATGTCGTCGACGTCACCGCAGACGGATATCGCTGGAACGGCACGGCCCATCGCTCGCTCTCCGCCATCGCCCGCGCCATCACCGGGGCCCGATGGTCGGGCCCGCGGTTCTTCGGGCTGCAGGGAGAACGGCCTGATGGGCGTCAGCCACCGACGATCCGCTGCGCGATCTACACGCGCAAGTCCTCCGAGGAGGGGCTCGACCAGGGGTTCAACTCGCTCGATGCCCAGTACGAGGCCTGCGCCGCCTACATCGCCAGCCAGACGCCACGAAGGCTGGATCCTCGCCAAGGACCGCTTCGACGATGGCGGCGTCTCCGGCGGCACGCTGGAGCGTCCGGCGCTGCAGCGGCTGCTGGCCGAGATCGAGGCGGGTCGCATCAGCATGGTCGTCGTCTACAAGATCGACCGGCTCACCCGGTCGCTCGCCGACTTCGCGCGGCTCGTCGAGCGGCTTCGAGGCGGCGGGCTGCTCCTTCGTCTCGGTCACCCAGTCCTTCAACACCGCCACCTCGATGGGGCGGCTGACGCTGAACGTGCTCCTGTCCTTTGCGCAGTTCGAACGCGAGGTGACCGCCGAGCGCATCCGCGACAAGATCGCCGCCTCGAAGAAGAAGGGGCTCTGGATGGGCGGCGTGCCGCCGCTCGGCTACGATCCGCCCCTCGATCCGAAGGTCCGGGCACTCGCCCTCAACCCGGAAGAGGCCGAGACGGTCCGCACTCTCTTCGCGCTCTGCGATCAGGGCGGCAGCCTCGCGATCGTCGAGCGCGAGGCGGCGGCACTCGGGCTGCGGTCGAAGCGGCATCGGTTCCGGTCGGGGCGCGAGCAGGGCGGCAATCCGCTGTCGCGCGGCCAGATCCACAAGATCCTCACCAACCCGGTCTACATCGGCAAGATCCGGCACAAGGATCACGTCTGGCCCGGGCAGCACCCGGCGATCATCGAGGAGGCCCTCTGGGACCGCGTCCAGGCAGCAGCTGCAGGCCGCCTCCGGCCGTCCCCGCGGACGATCTGGCACAGTGAACGCCGATGCAGATCCGTCGCCGCTCCGCGGCAAGCTGCGCGACGAGACCGGGGATCGTCTGACCCCGACCCATACGGTCCGGAAGGGCAGGCGCATCCGCTACTACATCTCGAACCGCCTTATCCGCGGCGGGACGGACCCCACCGGCGTGGCGTCTGCCTGCCGGCGAAGCTGGAAGACGCTCGTCCGCCGCCTCATCGCGGACCATGTCGCGACCGCGGCCGCGTCGCATCGCCTGCTGGCGATCCCCGATCTTCGGGGCGATGAGGCGGTGCACGCCCGCGCGCAGGACCTCGCGCGGGCACTGCAGGGCGACGACCCTGCGCTGCTGCGCGCGCTGCTCCGGTCCGGAACCATCGGGAAGGATCGCTCGCCCTCGTCCTTGACCGGGCTGCGCTCTCGGATCGGCTGGGCATCGCACAGGACAGCCTCGCCCCCGAAGCCGTGTCGCTGTCCGCCCCGTTCTCCCTGCGGCGACGCGGTGTCGAGCGGAAGCTGGTCGCAGGGTCCCGCATCGCAAGTCCCGATCCCGCGCTCCGTAAGGCCCTGGCGGATGCGCATCGCTGGGCCCGCTCGCTTCGCGAGCGGCACCCCGCTCCACGAGGTTGCGCGCGCCGCCGGACACCACGATGCCCATATCCGGACACGCACGCCGCTGGCCTTTCTCTCCCCCAGGATCCAGCGCGCCATCCTCGACGGAACCCAGCCGGTCGAGCTGACCCTCGAGCGGCTTGTCCGCCAGACCCTGCCGCTCGACTGGGCCGACCAGGAACGTCTCTGCGGGTTCTGATGCAAGACGGCGAAGGCCGATCACAGGCTGATCGCGTCGAAGTCTGAGTCACGCACATCGAGCAAGCCCGTTGCACTGCAGCGTCGTGCCATCGCCGCGGCTCCGGTCTGCAGGTCATCAAATCGCTTCGTCGGCACTGGATTTCCGCCGATTTCTCTGCGCGCGAAAATTCCCTGCAGATTCCCTGCACGCAGGGAATTTCTGAGCGCGAAAAGCGAAGCGCAGGATGCACCCAAGAGAGACGCATCTCCCTTGCGCGCGCCATTGCCGTTCAGACACGAGTCTCTGTCAGGGAGGGGTCAGGCCAAAGGGCCGGGAAATCGGGGGGAATTCCGCGAAATTTATATAATAAAAACATATGGCTTATGTCGGTGGCGGAGAGGAAGGGATTCGAACCCTCGAGACGGTTCCCCGCCTACACACTTTCCAGGCGTGCGCCTTCGACCACTCGGCCACCTCTCCGTGGCGGGGTGTTTAGCCCGGCGAGGTCGCGCGCGCAAGGGTGGGAGCTTGCCTTGTCGCGGGGATCGGATACACCGAATGCGTAGCACTTGCGGGCGGGACGATGGCGGACGGTGACGGGGACAGGGCAGGCTGGCCGCTCGATCCGATCGACCGGCTGTCCGAGGTCATGTTCGGCCTGCTGATGGCGCTGACCTTCACCGGCACCATGAGCGTTTCTCTGGGCGATGGGGCGACGGTACGCGATATCCTGCTGGCGGCAGTGGGCTGCAACATCGCGTGGGGTCTCGTCGATGCGGTCGTCTACCTGATGACGACAGCCACCGAACGAGGGCGCGACCAGACGCAGGATCGCGGCAATCCGCCGTGCCGATAGAGATGAGGCGCGCAAACTGGCACGGCAGGCCCTGCCGGGACGCGCGGGCGAGACGCTGCGGGAAGACGAGGTCGACATGATCCTGGGATGGCTGCGGCGCCAGCCCGAGGCAAGCGCGTCGCGCCGTCTTGGCGGTGCCGACCTGCGGGCGGCGGTCCTGATCTTCCTGCTGGTCATCGGTGCGACATGGCCGCCGATCCTGCCCTTCCTGCTCACCGATCGGGTTACGCTCGCCATGCGGCTGTCGAATGCGGTGGCTGTTGCCATGTTGTTCGGCATCGGTTGGTTCCTGGATCGTGAGATCGCCGATGGCAGCCACGTGATGCGCTGGACCATTCCGATTGTGGGCGCGATCATGGTTGCCGTTACCATCGCGCTGGGGGGGTAGGGGACTTCATGTTCATACCGGTGATCGGTGCCGGGTCCATAGGGCGCAGGCACCACGACAACCTCCAGACGCTTGGTGTCCGCACCGCGCTGCTGCCCTGGCGCGGGTTCGATGCGGCGGCCTTCCGACGGCTGGGTGCCGCTGGGGTGGTGATCGCGACGGCGACGCAGGTGCGGCTCGAACTGGTCCAACTCTGCGCGGACCTCGACATTCCCTTCTATGTCGAGAAGCCGCTCTCACATGACCCAGCGACCGTCGAGGCGATTTTGGCCGCGGCTGGTGGCCTTGCGACACGCTCGGTCGTGGGTTTCATGATGCGCTACCACCCGGCTGTGCGCCTGCTCGCAGGTATGGACCTTTCAGGGGTCTATGACGCATCCTTCGGCATCGGCCATGATGTGCGGCAATGGCGCAGAAACTGGAGCTTCGCGTCAAGCTATGCCGCTCGGCCCGAGGGGGGCGGGGTGCTGCTCGACCTGTGCCATGAACTTGACATGGCGCTGGCCCTCCTTCCCGAAGTGCGCGTGGCCAAGGTGTCATGCCTGGGGCATGCGTCTTTTCCCGGCGTTGATTTCGCCACCCGGATCGGACTGTCAGGGGAGCGCCTGATTGGATCCGTCGCGATGGACTATCTCTCGCCCGTCAGTTTCCGGCGCGTCGTCCTGCGCGGCACGGACCTTGTTGCAGACTTCGACCTGATTGCAGGGCGCTACCGGCTCGACGACGGGCAGGGCGGGCGCGACATTGAACTGCCGTTCGAACGAAATGACATGTTCCTTGCTGCCATGCGGGATTTCCTGCATCTGGTCGCCGGGCGTGAGACAAGCGGCACGCCGCTGCTGCCGCGGCTGGATGCTGTCGCGGGAAATTGCCGGGCCATCGCTTCGGCCTGGGCGGCGCGGGAGTTCAGCGGGCAGGTGACGGGAGAGTATGCATGATCATCGGCCATATTGGCGCGCGGAAAGGCTCGAAGGGCGTTCCCGGCAAGAACTTCCGCCCGATCTGTGGCAAACCGCTGATCGACTGGTCGCTCGACCAGCTGTTTGACAGCCCGACCGTCGATGCCGTCGTTGTCTCGACCGACGATCCGGCGATCTACGACCATGCGCTGCAGCGCGGCGCGCTGGAGATCGGCCTCAGGCCTGCACATCTGGCCACCGACACGGCAGGCAAGTGGGGCGTCTGGCAGCACGCGCTGGAGGTGGCCGAGGCGATCACCGGGCCGGCCACGGCTTTCCTCGATCTCGACTGTACCTCGCCCCTGCGCTTGCCGGAGGACATCGAGAATGCGCTCGTGCTCTTTGCCGAAGCACGACCCGACATGGTGATGTCCTGCTGCGAGGCGCGGAAGAACCCCTATTTCAATCTGGTGGAGCCGGATGCGACGGGCGCGCTGCACGTGTCGAAACCTCTGCCGGGCGGGGTCGTCGCGCGCCAGCAGGCGCCAGTGGTCTATGAACATGCGGCGTCGACCTATGTCGTCGCTCCCGACTATCTGAAGCGCGCGGCAGGGCTGTGGGAGGGGCGGGTGATCCCCTACCTGATGCCGGCCGAACGCTGCGTCGACATTGATTTACCGTTCGATTTCAAGCTGGTGGAGTTTCTTCTTAGACAAAGACTCGAGGAGTCGCCGCATGGCTGAGCAGTTGACGGGACGGACGATCTTCATCACCGGTTCGGGCGGCGTGCTTGGATCGACCTACGTGCGCCGTATGCTGGCCGAAGGCGCGCGTGTGGTGGCTTCGGACCTGCCCGGCCAGCGGGCGGATGCACTGATGGCCGCGCATGAGGGGAACGCGAACTTCCGTTTCTACGCGCTTGATGTCGCAGAGGAATCACAAGTTGAAGCCATTTTCGCGCGGATCATCGCCGATGGCTGGCAACCCAACGTGGTGCTCAACAACGCCGCCATCACGGGTGAGCTTCTCATGGGGGCGGGCAAGCCCTTTCCCGATTTCGCCAACACATCCGTCAGCGACTGGGAGCGTACGCTGCGCACCAACCTGACGGGTGCGTTCATGGTCGCGCGGCAGATGGATCGCGATATCGTCGGAAAATGGCCCTGCACGCTGATCAACGTCGCCTCGATGTATGCCCTGAACGGCCCGCACCACCAGATCTATGAGGGAATGCCGTTCAAATCCTTCTCGGCCTATTCCACCACCAAGGCCGGAATCCACGGGCTGACCCTCTGGCTTGCAGGCTATTGGGCAAAGCGGCAGGCGACGGTAAACACCATCGCACCGGGGGCGGTCTTCAACGGACACTCGGAAGAGTTTCAGCGCCGCGTGGGCGAGTTGATCATGGCGGGCCGCATGGCCCAGCCGGACGAGATCGCGGACGCGATGCTGTTTCTTTGCTCGGCGCAGGCAGGTTACATGACCGGACAGATGGTCAACGTCGATGGCGGGTTCAGCGGCTGGTGAGTAACCTCGGGATCGCCTGCAGGGTCTTTTCCGCAGCACCCGAGAACTGCTCGAAGAAGGCCCGGATCGCCTCGGTCGAGGGGCCGGGCGAGGCGTCGGGTGACAGCGCGCGATACAGCTCCTCCGGCGTCTCCAGCCGCAGGCAGACACCTGCTGCGATTGCTTCAAGTGCCGGATACTCGATCGTGTGGATATCCGGGCCCGTCATGACCGGCTTCTCCAGCGCCAGCGGTTCCGAGATGTTGTGCGACCCCTTGGGCGTGAAGCCGCCGCCAACCAGCACCCGGTCCGCCATGGCAAGGTAGGCGTACATTTCGCCCAGGCTGTCGCCAAGAAGCAGGTCGATTTCAGGCGCAGTCCCGACTGGCGTCATGTTCGCGTCGAACAGCGCCGACCGTCTCGCGCCGGCGATCCCCGCCGCCTCGATCAACCCGGCGACCTCGGCGAACCGCTCGGGCGCCCGAGGGACGTAGACGAACAGCGGCGCTGCCAACCCCCGTTTGCGGAAGGCCGCCAAACTCGCCCGGATCGCATCGAGAAATAGTGCGTCCTCGCCCGCCACCACGCTGGCCAGAGTGAAAACCGGCCGCCCGTCTGCTCCCAGCCAGCGCCGCGCAACCAACCCCGCAGCCACCTGCGCCGCGGGGATCGGCTGATCGAACCGCAACTCACCCGTCACCGCAATATTCGCTACGCCGATCGAGGCGAACCGCTCCGCCTGCAGGTTCGATTTTACCAGCGCCCCCGCGAACCCGGTCATCAGCTCCGCCCGCAGCCCCAGCCGCTCCATATCGCGCGCAAAGCTGCGTGACGGATATTGGGCGTTGCACAGGAACAGGGGAACACCGTGGCGGCGGCTTGCGGCGATCATTCGGGGCCAGGCCTCGGTCTCCATCGCGAGACCGAACTGCGGCCGGAACGAGGCGAAGAACCGCCGGTAAGCCCAGTCGAATTCAAAGGGAATCCAGACGGCGCTCAACCGTCCCTCGGACAACTCGGCTGCAAACACCGTCTCGGCCTCTCGCCGTCCGGCAGGGGTGAAATGCGTCGTCACCACCCGGTCGCCTCGCGCCAGAAGCGCGCGCACCAATGGCACGGCAGACCGCATCTCGCCCAGCGAAACTGCATGAACCCAGACGGCCCCCGGCAGCGGCGTTGCATGTCGCCCGAACCGCTCGCCCAGATGGCGCCCGTACTCTGCATCGCGCCGAGCCCTGCGCCGGAGATAAAGCAATACTCCCGGCAAGGCCAGCGTCCAAAGCAGGCTCCACCCCAGCAGGAACAGGCGCATCCGTGGCGAGGGGAAGGGCCGCGTCATCACCCGACCAGCGCCAGCAATCGGTCGCGGATGTCTGCCAAGTCCACCTCGGCCCGCCCTTGCACGCCGCTCGCACGGGTCGCCATATCGCCCAGGTCGGTGCGGGCCAGGGCGGCCACCAGGTCCTCGGCCGTCCGCACCGTCAGACAGCCCTGCGCCGCACGCAGGCTCGCATAGTCCGCTTCGAAGTTGCCTGTATTCGGCCCGTGCAGTACCGGAACGCCAAGCCGCACCGCCTCCCACGGGTTGTGGCCCTGTACCGGCCCGAATGACCCGCCGATCAGCGCTGCCTTTGCAAGCCGGTACCACAGCCCCATCTCGCCGAAGGTATCCGCGATCCAGACTTGCGTCCGTTCTCCCGGCACCTCACCCAAGGACCGCAGGGCCACGGAAAGCCCCCGCCCGGCACAGGTTGCCGCGATCGCCTCCCGCCGATCCGGCAACCGGGGCGCGAGGATCAGAAGGCTCGTCGGGTTCCCCCCTTGCCGCAGCACTTCCGCCGCGAGCACAACCGCCTCGTCTTCCGCATGGGTCGGGCCCGCCATCCATACAGTCCGCCCCGAGAGTGCCGCCGCGATTGCGGCCCGGTCCGGCGCATCCGCAAGCGGCGCACAGGCGGCCTTCAGTGACCCCATGACGCCTACCGAAACCCCTGGCGACAGCGCCTGGATATGCCGCGCGGTCGCCTCGTCCTGCGCGGCGATCAGAGCGAAACGACGATAAAGATCACCATAGAGCCGGCGGGCTTTGCGGCGCGAACGATACGCACGTTCGTCCATCCGCGCATTGATCATCGCCAGCGGAATGCCCCGCCGCGTGGCTTCGACAACGAAGCCAGGCCACAGGTCCTGTTCTGCCCAGACCGAAAGGGCAGGGTGCCAGTGGTCGAGGAAGCGGCGGCGGAAAACCGGGGTATCCAGCGGCAGGTACTGATGGATCGTATTGGGTGGCCTGTTCCGGTCGAATACCTCCCCCGATGAGCGGGCCGACGAGGTGACAAGGAAGGTCACATCGGGCCGCACGACGGCCATCGCCTCGATCAGCCCCCGCAGGGCCAGCACCTCGCCCAAGCCCACCGCATGCAGCCAGACCACCGTGCCTTCGGGCCGCTCCGCCATGCCATCGGCTGCCTTTTCGCGCCACCGTTCTAGATGCTCCTTGCCGCTTAGCCGCCGGCGTTCGATGTGCTTCCACGCCCGTACCCCCAACACCCGCGTCGCGCCAAGGTAGAGGCGCAGCAGCAGGCCCGTGGGGGCAGGGGCGTCAGCCAAGGTCGCTGAACTGCTTCTGTAATCCGCGCATCCAGAAGGCCGGGTCGCGCAGGACGGCTACGAACCTGTCTGCTGCTCGCCCCTCGCCAAAGGCAGTATGGCTGACATGCGGCCTGGCCCACTCGCGACGCAGAAATGCCTCTATCGTGCTGCGGTCGAAGGCTTCCGCTGCCGTGATCGACGGCGACGACCCGCGATTGGTCTGCCGACTGCCGATATCCAGCGACGGCAGGCCCAGGAACGGTGCTTCGCGCACACCAGCGCTGGAATTGCCCACCATGCAGGCCGCGTTCTTCATCAGCTCCGAGAAATGGGCAAAGCGCATCGAGGGCAGCAGGCGGAAGCGCTCCTTCGGCAGCGCCTCGATCACGCGAAAGATCGCCTCCGATCCGGGATCGTTGTTCGGCGCGATCAGCACGAAAGACCGGCCCGACCCGGAAAGTGTGTCGAACAGCGCCTCGGCCTGCGCCCCCATCGTCTCCGCTTCCGAGGTGACGGGATGGAAGACGCAGATGCCGTAGTCCTCGAACGGAATGCCGTAGCGGGCCTTGACCTCGGCAATGGTCACGCCTGACGGCTGCGAATGGAAATCCAGCTCCGGCGAGCCGATTACATGGATCGACCCCGGCGGCTCCCCCAGCGCCATCACGCGGCCGGCGGCCTCGGTGGAGCTGACGAAGTGATGCGTGGCCAGCTTGCTGTTGCAATGCCGGAAAACCTCGTCGATGGTCCCCGACACTTCGCCGCCTTCCACATGTGCCGAGCGGACATAGTTCGTGGCGCAGACGAGCGCGCAGGCCAAAGCTTCGATCCGGTCGCCGTGGACAACAGCCAGATCCGGACGATGCTCGGTCAGGAAATCCGAGAAGCCCACGACCGTCTTGGCCAGGATCATGTCCTGCGGATCCCCCTCGCGCTGGTTCTGGAACTCGAACACCTCGGCTCCCTGAAACCGCGCGACCTCCAGCTTGGTGCGCCCGTAACGCTCCATAAGGTGCATCCCGGTCACGAAGAAGCTGACGGGAAAGCCTGCATCGCGCGCGGCCGCGGCCAGCGGCTCCAGCTTGCCGAAGTCGGCGCGGGTGCCGGTGATGAAAAGGATGCGCTGGGTCATTGGCCTTGGGTTTGGGTTCAGGCGGCAGAATATGTCGGCGGTGGGCAGGCCCGCAAGAAGCGGCATGGTTCGGTCAGGCGGTATTGCGCTGGTCCGCCACACCGAATTGCTGGTCATAAAGACCACGGAACAGCCCGCCCCGCGCCAGCAGCGCATTCACCGTGCCTTCTTCCGCCACACGCCCGCTGTCGATCACGCAGATCTTGTCGGCCCCCAGCACGGTGGACAGCCGGTGCGCAATGACGATGGTCGTGCGATCCTTGGTCAGGCGTTGCAGCGCCTCCTGCACCAGCGCCTCGGACCGGCTGTCGAGCGCGCTTGTCGCCTCGTCCAGCAGGAGGATGGGCGCGTCGCGCAGGATCGCACGGGCAATCGCCAGCCGTTGCTTCTGCCCGCCCGACAGGAAGGCGCCGTTCTCTCCAACCTGCGTATGATACCCGCCTGGAAGCCCCTCGATGAATTCATGCGCATTGGCGGCCTTGCAGGCCTCGATCACCGCCTCGTCGCCGGACTGGGGCGAGCCGAAGCGGACATTGTCCATCACGCTCGCGGAAAACAGGAACGTGTCCTGCCCCACGAACGAAATCCGCTCGCGCAGCGACAGGAAGGTGGCTGTGCGGATGTCGGTTCCGTCGATGCTCACGGTGCCCGAGGATGGATCGTAGAGCCGGAGGATCAGGTTCAGGATCGTGGACTTGCCCCCGCCCGAGGGACCGACCAGCGCGGTAGTCTTGCCCGCCTCGAACACCAGCGACATGTCGCTGATCACCGCGCGCCCGCCGCCGTAGCTGAACGACACCTTGTCGAACGTGACGCGGCCCGGCCCGGGCGGCATCTTCACCGGATCGGGGTGTTCGGCCAGCGTTTCGGGCTGGTCCAGCAGTGTGAACATCATCCGAACGCCCACCATGCCGCTTTCGATCGTGATCCGCATCCGCGACAGCCGCTTCGCCGGTTCATAGGCCATCAGCAACGCGGTCACGAAGGACATCAGCTGCCCCGGCGTCGTGCCCTGTACCCCGAAGATCTGCACCGCACTCAGCGCGACCACCGCAGCAATCGCGAAGCCCGATAGCGTATCCATCAGCGGGCTGGTGATCGCCTCCAGCCGCGCAATCGCGTTCGAGCGCTTCTCGACTTCGCGAACCGCCTTGGTCATCCGGCTCGCCATGCGCTCTTCCAGCGCGAAGGCCTTGATGATGCGGATACCGGTCGATGTCTCCTGAATGACCTTGATGATCTCGGACAGCGAGGCCAGTTCCTGCTCCATGATCGCCCGCACCTTGCGCAGCAGCACGCGGATGCCGAGGATCGCGAGCGGTCCGATCAGGATCGAGATCGCCGAAAGAATCGGCTGCTGCCAGAACATGACCAGCAGCAGCCCGATCAGTGTCAGCAGGTCGCGTACGAACGAGGTCACGAAAAGGTCGATGATCATCCGCGCGGACTGAGCCGATTGCGTGACACGCATCAGCAGGTCGGACGATTCCGTCAGGTTGAAGAACGAAACCCCCTGCCGCAGCAACTTGTCATACAGCCGGATCTGCTGATGCGCGACGATCCGGTTGCCCGCCCGTGTCAGGGCAACCACCTGGATATAGGTTGCAATCCCCTTGACCATGAAGATCGCGACGACACCCAGCGCCACCAGCATCACCATACCCCGATTGTCCGGTATGGTCATCGCATCGACGATATAACGCATGATCCAGGCAACCGATGACGTCGTCGCCGCCACCAGCACCATGGCGATCACGGCGATGGTGTAATACTTTCGCTGCTCGAGCATGTTCTCGCGCAGCAGCCGCCACAGCAGCTGATCCTTCAGTGCCGGGAACCACTGGTAGACCTTGGTCTCGAATTTCGAAAGCATCCGTGGCGTGTTCCGTCTGTCGTCCTGTGATGGCGGGCCGCGGGTGGGCCGACCGCATCGTTCCCCGCCCTACATAGAGGATCACCGAACGACAAACCACCCGCCTGCCGCCGAACGCCGCGTCGCCGATGCCGCAGAACAACGCCCGGCGATCCCGGCGATGACATCACGCGGAAGTTCTCGCTCGTGCGGGAGGAAAAGTAATGTCAGCCTTGGACAAGCCGCCTCCGCATGCCACATTCCCCCTGCGATATCCAAACGGAGGCTCAATTGTCCGAGAATTACGAGACTGCGATACTTGCGGGCGGCTGCTTCTGGGGAATGCAGGACCTGATCCGCAAGATACCAGGCGTCATCAAGACCCGCGTGGGCTATACCGGCGGCGATGTGGCCAATGCCACCTACCGCAACCACGGCACCCATGCAGAGGGCATCGAGGTCGTCTTCGATCCGGCGCGCCTCAGCTACCGCGAGCTTCTGGAGTTCTTCTTCCAGATCCATGATCCCACCACGCTGAACCGGCAGGGCAATGACCGGGGGTTGTCCTACCGATCGGGCATCTACTGGCTGACCGAGGCGCAACGGGACGAGGCGCTGAATACAATTGCCGACGTGAATGCCGCCGGTCTCTGGCCCGGCAAAGTCGTGACCGAGGTGAAAGCAGCAGGCGACTTCTGGGAGGCCGAGCCGGAACATCAGGATTATCTGGAACGGATCCCGAACGGGTATACCTGTCATTTCGTGCGCCCGGGCTGGAAACTGCCCCGCCGCACCCCTGACGCTGCATGAACCATGGCCGAGGATGGGATCAGATCGCTCGACGCTGGACCGGGGTTCCGGTTCGACAACAGCTATGCGCGCGACCTTCCCGGCTTCTTCGTTGAATGGTCCGCGGCGCGGGTGTCTGCGCCGCGGATGATCCGCTTCAATCACGCGCTGGCGGAAGACCTGCGGCTGGATGGAACAGCACTCGACGGCCCCGCCGGCGCCGCGATCTTCTCCGGCAATACCGTGCCCGCAGGCGCGCAGCCCATCGCCCAGGCCTATGCCGGGCATCAGTTCGGCGACTTCTCGCCTGCACTCGGCGACGGCCGCGCCATGCTCCTGGGCGAGCTGATCGACCGCCGACGGCCAGCGCCGCGACATCGCAGCTGAAAGGCTCCGGCCCCACCCCCTTTTCGCGTCGCGGCGACGGCAAGGCGGCGCTCGGCCCCGTGCTGCGCGAATACCTGATCGGCGAGGCCATGCATGCCCTTGGCATCCCCACCACCCGCGCCCTTGGCCGTCGCCACCACCGGCGAAGACGGTCCTCCGCGAACACTGCCCTGCCCGGCGCGGTGCTCACCCGCGTCGCCGCCAGCCACATCCGCGTCGGCACCTTCGAGTTCTTCGCCGCACGGGGCGAGATCGACAGGCTGCGACTGCCTGACCGACTACACCCTCGCGCCGCCACTACCCGGACGCTGCGCGATTCCGGAAAACCCCGCCCTTGCGCTGCTCGAGGCCGTCATCGCGAGCCAGGCCGCCCTCATCGCTCAGTGGATGCCTGTCGGCTTCATCCACGGCGTCATGAACACCGACAACATGGCGCTTTCGGGCGAAACCATCGACTACGGTCCCTGCGCCTTCATGGATGCCTATGAGCCGGGCACGGTCTACAGTTCCATCGACCACGACGGTCGCTATGCCTACGGCAACCAGCCCGCGATCGCGCACTGGAACCTCGCCCGGCTTGCCGAGGCGCTGCTGCCGCTGATCGACACAGACGGCGATCGCGCCGTGGCACGGGCAACCGAAGTGCTGCGCGCGTATACAGCGCGGTATGAACGCGCCTGGCTGACCCGGATGCGCGCCAAACTGGGCCTTTTGGCGAGCGAAGATGATGACATGGACCTCGCCGCGGGCCTGCTCGCCGCAATGGAAGGCCAGTCCGCCGACTGGACGCTGACCTTCCGCGCGCTGTCTCGTGCACTCTGTGGCGATCCCGGCGCATTTCGTGCGCAGTTTGCGAAACCTGCGGGGGCAGACGATTGGCTTGCCCTCTGGCAGGCCCGCCAATCGCGCGAGCCGGGCGATCCCGCCACGCGGGCCAAGGCGATGGATCGAGTTAATCCGGCCGTCATCCCCCGCAACCACAAAGTCAGAAGCGGCGCTGGCCGCCGCCGTCGCAGGCGACCTCGGCCCGTTCGAGGCTCTGCTTGCTGCAATCACCGACCCCTTCGGCGACACAAAGGGGCGCGAGGGCTTCGCCCTGCCTCCTCCTGCGGGCTTTTCAGAGGGCTACCGCACCTTCTGCGGCACCTGAGGCATCAGCGGAACCCTGCCGCCTCCCAGAACCGGAAGAATCCATGGGTGGCATGGGGCCAGTTGACGGCATCCTCGTCCCGGAGACAGCGGCGCAGTGACAGGCCCCGTTTGCCCGCCTCCGCCTCGATCTCCCGCAAGCGTTGCGCGACCGGTCCGACAGGCGCGTAAGCCGTAACGATCTGCGACGCGCCCTGCGCTTCGACCCAATCGAGAAACGCAGCGGCAGAGTCGCCGGCGATGAGCGGTCGGATCGCCCCGAGCCGGTCCGCATTCACCGAAGCGGTGCTCTCGACCGCGTTCCGCACGAACTCGATCACCCTTGGCGCAACTGCCAGCGGCGAGCGCCGCTCGGGATCGGCCAGCAATGCCGTCGCACGGGGCCGCAGCCCCCGGTCAAACATGAAACGCGGCGAAAGATCGTCCTCGTGCAGCAGCAGCACGGACGGCTGATCCGGATCGAACTCGGCGTGCTCCGGCGGCGCCTTCAGAGCCGGGGCAGGGGGCGCGGGCAGGGCTGACGCCTGCGTCGCCAGCCCCGTTGGCCGGAACCGACCTCCGGTATGCGCCGCGATGTTGTCTGCCCGCGCCAGATACGTTTTGCCCACCGTCTGCATCCCGCCCACCCACCGCCAGCTCAGCGTGTTCGACGCCGGGTCGCCGTCCAGCAGATGCCGCAGGAAGAAATCCGCGCCAAGTTCCCAAGGCAGCCGCAGCGTGAATATCCAGATCGACGCGAACCACATCCGCGCGTGATTGTGCAGGTATCCCGTCGCGACCAGTTCCTGCGCCCAGTCGTCGAAGCCCTCGATCCCTGTCCGCCCCAGACAGGCGTCTTCCCATGCGCACCGCAGTCCATCCTCGGTCTGAACCCAGTTCAGCGCGGCGGTCAAACCCCGTCGATAGTCGCCCCAGACCGAGGGCCGCTGCTCCAGCCAGCCCTTCCAGTAACAGCGCCACAGAACTTCCTGCACAAATTTTATGCAATCTCGATCATCGTGCCGCGCCCGAACCGCCTCGATGACCTCGGCTTCCGTCAGAATCCGGTGCCTCAGCCACGGCGACAGCCGCGATACTGTGACCTGCCCCGGCACATCACTGTTTCTGCGCGCTGCATAATCCTTCCCCGCTTGGGGCAGAAAAGCGTCCAGCCGTGCCGCGCCTGCCGCCCGTGTCGGAACGAATTCCCCTGCCATCGCCGCCCCCGATCCCAAGGCGGCGCAGCTAGTGTGGAGGCCACCGGCTTCAACCCCGGATATCTGGGGGACCGCCCCTTGCAGCCCCCGGCACGCGCAACTAAGACTCTCGCAACACCCCGGCAGTAGTGATCCGATCAGTCCAGAGGCAGTCCGACATGAGAGACCCCATCGACACCTATATGAACACGCTCGTGCCAATGGTGGTCGAACAGACCAGCCGGGGCGAACGTGCCTATGACATCTACTCGCGCCTGTTGAAGGAGCGGATCATTTTCCTTGCAGGGCCAGTGCATGATGGCATGTCGTCCCTGATCTGCGCCCAGCTTCTGTTCCTTGAATCCGAGAATCCGTCCAAGGAAATCTCGATGTATATCAACTCGCCGGGTGGCGTGGTGACCTCCGGCCTGTCGATCTACGACACGATGCAGTACATCAAGCCGAAGGTTTCGACCCTTGTGATCGGTCAGGCGGCCTCGATGGGGTCGCTGCTGCTTACCGCCGGTCAAAAGGGAATGCGCTACTCCCTGCCCAACAGTCGCGTCATGGTCCACCAGCCCTCCGGCGGTTACCAGGGTCAGGCCACCGACATCATGATCCACGCACGTGAGACGCAGAAGCTGAAGGACCGGCTGAACCAGATCTACGTCCACCACACCGGGCAGTCCATCGAAGCGGTCGAAGCCGCGCTGGAGCGGGACAATTTCATGTCCGCCGAGGATGCACGGGACTGGGGCCTGATCGACGAAATCCTCGAAAACCGGGGCAAGGCCGACGACACGTCGAAGTGAAGCCGATACCCTGTGGCCTCTGGGCCACAAGGGAATGATTTGACATTGTGAAGGCGCGGGGTCTGGCCTAAGCTTTCGGAGTTAGCGGGACGGTCGGCCATCGGCGGGGCGTCCCTGGACAGAGGTGACGATGGCGAACAATTCCGGCAGCGACAGCAAGAACACCCTTTACTGCTCGTTCTGTGGCAAGAGCCAGCATGAAGTCCGCAAGCTGATCGCCGGCCCGACCGTATTCATCTGTGACGAATGCGTCGAGCTCTGCATGGACATCATCCGCGAGGAAACGAAATCCTCGGGGCTGAAATCGTCCGACGGCGTGCCCACACCGCGCGAGATCTGCAAGGTTCTCGACGACTATGTGATCGGCCAGATCCACGCCAAGCGCGTGCTGTCGGTGGCGGTCCACAACCACTACAAGCGGCTGAACCACTCGTCGAAGACCGATATCGAACTCAGCAAGTCCAACATCCTGCTCATCGGTCCGACCGGCTGCGGCAAGACCCTGCTGGCGCAGACTCTCGCCCGCATCCTCGACGTGCCCTTCACGATGGCAGATGCCACCACGCTGACCGAGGCCGGCTACGTTGGCGAGGATGTCGAAAACATCATCCTCAAGCTGCTCCAGGCGAGCGAATACAACGTCGAGCGCGCGCAGCGCGGCATCGTCTATATCGACGAGGTCGACAAGATCACCCGCAAGTCCGACAACCCCTCGATCACCCGCGACGTGTCGGGCGAGGGTGTGCAGCAGGCCCTGCTGAAGATCATGGAAGGCACGGTTGCGTCCGTGCCCCCGCAGGGCGGCCGCAAGCATCCACAGCAGGAGTTTCTGCAGGTCGATACGACCAACATCCTCTTCATCTGCGGCGGCGCCTTCGCCGGACTTGAGAAGATCATCGCGCAGCGCAACAAAGGCTCAGGCATCGGCTTCGGCGCCGACGTGAAAGACCCCGACGCACGTGGCGCGGGCGAACTCTTCATGGAACTGGAGCCGGAAGACCTGCTCAAATTCGGACTCATCCCCGAATTCGTTGGTCGTCTGCCTGTCATAGCCACCCTGACCGACCTGGATGAAGCGGCCCTCGTCACCATCCTGACAGAACCGAAGAACGCCCTCGTAAAGCAGTACCAGCGCCTGTTCGAGATTGAGGGCGTGAAGCTCAACTTCCTCTCCGATGCCCTTGTCGCGATTGCCAAACGCGCCATCAAGCGCAAGACCGGCGCGCGCGGCCTGCGCTCGATCATGGAGGATATCCTGCTCGACACCATGTTCGAACTGCCGGGCATGGACGGCGTCGAAGAGGTCGTGGTGAACGAGGAAGCCGTGAAAAGCGGGGCCAAACCGCTCCTCATCTTCACCGAAGCGCCCAAGGGCAAGGAAAAGGCCTCGGCAGGGTGAGGCCTGCGGAGGCCATCGAGACAGGCGGGCCCCGGCCCGCCTTTTTCATTTGCCCACCCGCGCGGCGTCGTTGGCCCTAGACCTTGCCCCCGCTTCCGCCATATCAGGGCAAACGACCGGAGGCCGCCCATGAAGTTCCTGATCCGCATGCTTACCTGGTGGCACAGCCAGACGCTCGGCACGCAGATCTTCACGGCCCGCCGGGGGATCAAGGTCGGCGAGGACCAGCAGGGCAACATCTACTACCGCACCGCCGACGACAAGCGCCGCTGGGTCATCTACAACGGCGACATCGAGGCGACCCGCGTGAACCCCGACTGGCACGGCTGGCTGCATTTCACATGGGACAAGACGCCGGAAGAAGATCCGCTGAAAAAGAAGGCCTGGGAAAAGCCGCATCTGGAGAACCTGACCGGACGACCGCCGCCTACGCGCCCCCCGGCTCGATCCGCCGCACCGAACCCGTTGCGCGCAGCGACTATGAGGCATGGCAACCGGAATAATGGCCGAGAATCCTTCAGAAGTGATCGCAGGGGGCGCGGTTCTGGCCGCTGCACTTGCGTTCGTGATCTATGCGGGCCAAAGCACCGGTTTCACCCGCGACCCCGGAAGTTACCCGCTGACCGCCAGCTTCCGCTCGGTGGATGGCGTCTCCATCGGAACCGAAGTGCGGCTCGCGGGCGTCAAGATCGGCACGGTCACGGACCTGTCCCTGAACCCCAAGACCTTCTTTGCCGACGCGACGTTTTCCGTCCGTGATGATATCCAGGTGCCCGAAGACAGCACCGCCATGATCTCGTCGGAAGGCCTGCTTGGCGGCAATTTTCTCGAGATTCAGCCCGGTGGCTCGCCTGACAACATCGCGCCCGGTGGCGAGATCGTGGATACGCAGGGCGCAGTCGGCCTGATTTCGCTCCTGATGAAGTTCGTCGGCAGTTCCAGCGCGGACAGTCCCGCCCCGGCACAATGATCCGTTTGCTGCTCGCCCTGTTCCTGCTTGCCGGTCCTGTGTTTGCGCAGCAGTCCGCCGAAGGCAGCGGCGGCGTGGTGCGCTGGCTTGACAGACTGACGGGTGAAATCGGGGATATCGACCTTTCGCGCGGGCAGAGCGTGGAGAAGGGGCGATTGACGATTCAGCTCGACGAATGTCGCTACCCGGTGGCCGACCCCGCATCGAACGCCTATGCCCACCTGACAATCATCGACAAACTGAAGCCCGAGCCGGTGTTTTCCGGCTGGATGATCGCCTCAAGCCCCGCGCTCAGTGCGCTTGACCACCCGCGCTACGATGTCTGGATATTGCATTGCGATACAGAGTAGGGGGTGGGCACATAGCCCTCCGGATCGAACGTCGCCGGTATCAGCAGCGCGCTCGCTAACCTTTCATGATACTCCGCCCGGCTGATCTCCACCCCGCCGAGCGAGGCGAGGTGCGGCGTCAGGAACTGTGTATCGAACAGTGCGAAGCCGCCCGCTCTTAGCCGGTCCACAAGCCAGGCCAGCGCTACCTTCGACGCATCCGTGCGGCGCGAGAACATGCTTTCGCCAAAGAACGCGCCACCCAGCGCCACGCCATACACCCCGCCCACCAGATCGTCGCTCTCCCAGACCTCCAGCGAATGGGCAAAGCCGCTGCGATGAAGCTCTCCGTACAGTCGCAGGATCGGCGCGTTGATCCAGGTCTCCGGTCGGTCGGCGCAACCCAGCACAACCTCGGAAAAGGCAGAATTAGTTCGAATTGTATAATTCCAATCCCGCAATCGCCGGGAGAGAGAGCGTGAAATGTGGAAATTATCCAAGGGCAGAATCCCGCGCCAGTGCGGATCAACCCAGTGAATTTCGCTCGCATCCCGGCTTTCTGCCATGGGGAAAATACCCATGGCATAGGCACGCAGGATCGCCCCGGTGGTCAGGACGGGCCCCGTCATGCAAAAGGGCGGCCCGTTGCGAGCCGCCCCTTTCGAGCTTTGGTCTGCCTTACGCGAACTGCGTCGCCAGCCATTTTTCCAGCCAATGGATCGTGTATTCGCCGTTCTGGATATCCGGTTCGGCCAGCAGCGCATGGAACAGGGGAACCGTGTTCTCGACCCCGTCGATGATCAGTTCTCCCAGCGCCCGGTGCAGGCGCGCCAGGGCCTCGGGCCGGTCGCGCCCGTGGACGATCAGCTTGCCGATCAGGCTGTCGTAATAGGGTGGGATCGTATAGCCCGCGTAGAGCGCGGAATCCATCCGCACGCCAAGCCCGCCCGGCGCGTGGAACACTTTCACCTTGCCGGGGCGCGGCGCGAAGTCCGGCAGTTTCTCGGCATTGATCCGCACCTCGATGGCGTGGCCGTTGATCTCAAGCTCGTCCTGCGTGAACGACATGCCCAGCCCCGCTGCAACGCGGATCTGCTCGCGCACGAGGTCCACGCCGAAGATCGCTTCTGTCACCGGATGCTCCACCTGAAGGCGGGTGTTCATCTCGATGAAGTAGAACTCGCCGTCCTCGTAGAGGAACTCGATCGTCCCGGCGCCGATGTAGTTGATCTTGGCCACTGCATCGGCGCAGACCTTGCCGATCTTCGCCCGCATCGCAGGCGTGATGACCGGTCCCGGCGCTTCCTCGAAGACCTTCTGGTGGCGGCGCTGCAGGGAACAGTCGCGCTCGCCCAGATGCACCGCGTTGCCCTTGCCGTCGCCGAACACCTGAATCTCGATATGGCGCGGCTTTTGCAGGTATTTCTCGATATAGACCTCGTCATTGCCGAAGGCCGCCTTGGATTCCGACCGTGCCGTGCGAAAGGCCGTCTCCAGCTCCGCCGGATCGCGCGCCACCTTCATCCCGCGCCCGCCGCCGCCCGCCGTGGCCTTGATGATGACCGGAAAGCCGATCCCAGCCGCAACGCCGATGGCCGTCTCGAAATCGGCGACCCCTCCGTCCGATCCCGGCACCACCGGAATCCCCAGCGCCTTCGCCGTCTCCTTCGCGGTGATCTTGTCGCCCATGATGCGGATATGCTCGGCGGACGGGCCGATAAAGGTAATGTCGTGGTCTTCCAGCGCCTGCGCGAAGGCCGCGTTCTCGGACAGGAAGCCGTAACCCGGATGCACCGCCTGTGCCCCCGTGATCTCGCAGGCACTGATGATCGCCGCCTTGTTCAGATAACTTTCCGACGAGGGCGCCGGCCCGATGCACACGCTCTCGTCGGCCATCCGCACATGCATCGCATCGGCGTCGGCGGTGGAGTGTACCGCGACCGAGGTTATCCCCATCTCGCGGCAGGCCCGCACCACGCGCAGCGCAATCTCGCCGCGGTTGGCGATCAGGATCTTGTCGAACATCGGCCCAGTTCCCCCTGCCGCGCTCATTCGATGATCATCAGGGGCGCCCCGTATTCCACGGGGCTGCCATCCTCGATGACAATGCGCCGGACCACGCCCGCGCGCGGCGCGGGGATCTGGTTCATCGTCTTCATCGCCTCGATGATCAGCACGGTCTGCCCCTCGGTCACCGTCGCGCCGACCGTCACGAAGGGCGAGGCGCCCGGCTCCGCCGAAAGATACACCGTCCCCACCATGGGCGAGGTCACGGCGCCCGGATGCTGTGCCGGATCATCCACCGCAGGCGCCGCCGCCGTCACCGGGGCCGCCGCCGCAACAGGCGCCGCATGGCTCGCAGGCGCGGCCGCCGCGAACTGCGTCGTCACGATGTTCGCCTGCTTGACCACCCGCACGTCGAGGCTGTCATCCTCGCCGTATTCCCGCTTCACCGACAATTCCGTCAATTCGTTCTTGTTCAGCAACTCGGCCAGCGCCTGAATGAAGGCCACGTCGGCGTCGGGGGATTGTTTGCTCATGCCGTCCTCTCGGGAAGTTTCTTGTTCTGGCCGTGTCGCGGACCCGAAGGGCAGGGCGGTCCGAATGTTCCCGTGCTTATACGCGAGGGCAGAGGGGGTGAAAAGCGCCAGATGTAACCCATTCGCACAGACCGACTGCCCATTTTCCGGGCAGCATTGCCCCGGCATCCCGCTGGCCGCCCCCTCTGAAATTTTACCGTTTGATTAAAAAATTACCTTGTGCCAGCCTTCCCCTCAACCGCCAAGCCATGGGAGGTGCCACCCTTGTCCAACAGCCCGCTGACCCCCGGCGTCGTGCCCGCCCGCCTGCCCGCCACCGCCTATCCCGATCATTTCGCCGACAAGGAGCCGCCGTTCGACCGGCACGAGGCGCAGGTGGCGGCCGACCGCTGCTATTTCTGCTATGATGCACCCTGCGTCACGGCCTGCCCCACGTCCATCGACATCCCTCTCTTCATCCGCCAGATCGCCACCGACACGCCCGAGGCCGCGGCCAAGACCATCTGGGACCAGAACATCCTCGGCGGCATGTGCGCCCGCGTCTGCCCGACCGAGCAGCTCTGCGAAGAGGCCTGCGTGCGTGAAGCCGCAGAAGGTAAACCGGTCGAGATCGGCCGCCTACAGCGCCACGCCACCGACACGCTGATGGCTCAAGGTGTGCATCCCTTCGCCCGCGCCGCCCCGACCGGAAAACGCATCGCCGTTGTCGGTGCCGGTCCCGCCGGCCTCGCCTGCGCCCACCGCCTTGCGATGCACGGCCATGACGTGACCCTGTTCGACGCACGGCCCAAGATCGGCGGGCTCAACGAATACGGCATCGCCGCCTACAAGACGCCCGGTGATTTCGCCCAGGCCGAGGTGGACTGGCTGCTTCAGATCGGTGGCATCACGGTCAGAACGGATCACGCGCTTGGCCGCGACCTGTCGCTCGACACGCTCCGCAAGGACCATGACGCCGTCTTTCTCGGGATCGGCCTTGCCGGTGTGAACGCCCTGAATGCGACCGGCGAAACCCGCGCCAATTGTCAGGATGCGGTCGATTTCATTGCTACCCTGCGGCAGACGCCGGATAAGTCTACCCTGCCGATCGGGCGCGACGTTGTCGTGATCGGCGGCGGCATGACAGCGGTCGATGCCGCCGTGCAATCGCGGTTGCTGGGCGCGGAGAACGTCACCATCGTCTACCGCCGCGGCAGGGAAAGGATGAGCGCATCTTCCCACGAACAGGATCATGCGACCTCGAAGGGCGTGCGCATCGTCACCGGCGCCGCGCCGGTTCGCGTCCTCGGGAACGGCAAGGTCGAGGCGGTGGAATTCGCCTATACCGTTGAAACTCCCTCCGGCCTGTCGCTCGCGGACGAGACCTTCACCCTCAAGGCCGATCAGGTCTTCAAGGCCATCGGCCAGACGCTCGTTGGCGCGCCGCAGGGTCTTGCCCTCGCCGGTGGCAAGATCGCCGTCACCGGGGCCGGGCGCACGTCTCTGGCTGGTGTCTGGGCGGGGGGCGACTGCGCTGCGGGCGGCAAAGACCTGACCGTCACCGCGGTGGCCGAGGGCCGTGACGCTGCCGAGGACATCCACGTGACGCTCTCGGCACGGCCATGACCGACGCGGCTTGCAGCCATGGCACCTTCCCGCTAGGCAGCAGCACGGCGCAGCGCAGGACGAGCCATGGATGCCTTCATCGAAAGCGTGATCGCCTTCATCGGCGCACACAGCGCATGGGCCTTCTGGATCGCGCTGGTGTTCGCGCTTTGCCGAGAACCTCGCCTTCGTCTCGATCATCATTCCCTCGACTGCCATTCTCGTGGGCGTCGGGGCCTTCGTGGCGACGGGCGAGCTCAGCTTTACGCCAATTTTTCTGGGCGCGTCCATCGGGGCGATCCTCGGCTCGACCGTGTCGTGGTTCCTCGGCCTGATCTACGGCGACTACATGCTCCGGATCTGGCCACTTCGCGATCACCCGGACCTTGTGGAGAAGGGCAAGCTGACCTTCGTCCGCTGGGGACCGGTAGCCATCATCTTCGGGCATTTCTTCGGGCCTTTGCGCCCCGTGGCCTTCCTTCTCTGCGGCATCGCCCTGATGCCGTTTGGAAAGTTCCAGCTCTTCAACGTGATCGGCTCAGTCGGCTGGGCCTATCTGGTCCCCAAGTTCGGCGAGGTTGGGGGGCTGATCATCGGCTGGATCTGGAAGCTCTTCACCGGAAGCTGACCGGCCCCCGTTCAACGTCATCCGCGAACCGCGCCAGTTGCAGCGTCCGGCTGCCCGCCCGCCATCCGCTTTAGGAGGATATCATGGCAGACCTTCGTTCCACCTTCGTCGGCATCAAATCCCCCAATCCCTTCTGGCTCGCTTCGGCCCCGCCGACGGACAAGGAATACAACGTCCGCCGCGCCTTCGAGGCGGGGTGGGGCGGTGTCGTCTGGAAGACGCTCGGCTCCGAAGGCCCGCCCATCGTCAACGTGAACGGCCCGCGCTACGGTGCGATCTGGGGCGCCGACCGCCGCCTTCTCGGCCTGAACAACATCGAACTCATCACCGACCGGCCGCTCGAGGTGAACTTGCGTGAAATCAAGCAGGTCAAGCGCGACTGGCCCGACCGGGCGCTGGTCATCAGCCTGATGGTGCCGTGCGACGAGGAAAGCTGGAAAGACATCCTCGCCCGCATCGAGGACACCGGCGCCGACGGGGTGGAATTGAACTTCGGCTGCCCGCACGGCATGGCGGAACGCGGCATGGGTTCCGCGGTGGGTCAGGTGCCGGAATATATCGAGATGGTGACGCGCTGGGTGAAACAGTATTCCCGGATGCCCTGCATCGTGAAGCTGACGCCCAACATCACGTCGATCCTGCCACCGGCAGAGGCCGCGCATCGCGGCGGGGCGGATGCCGTCTCGCTCATCAACACGGTGAAGTCGATCACCAATGTCGATCTCGATCATTTCTCGCCCTTCCCGATGATCGACGGCAAGGGCAGCCACGGCGGCTATTGCGGTCCGGCAGTCAAGCCCATCGCGCTGAACATGGTGGCCGAGATTGCCCGCAACCACGAAACGCGGGGCCTGCCCATCTCGGGCATCGGCGGCGTGACGACCTGGCGCGACGCGGCCGAGTTCATGGCGCTTGGCGCGGGCAATGTGCAGGTCTGCACGGCGGCCATGACCTATGGCTTCAAGATCGTGCAGGAAATGATTTCCGGCTTGTCGCAATACCTTGACGAAAAGGAGATGGCCCTGTCCGACCTGATCGGACGCGCCGTGCCGAACTTCGTCGAGTGGCAGGAGCTGAACCTGAACTACGTCACCAAGGCCCGGATCGACCCCGACGCCTGCATCAAGTGCGGCCGCTGCTACGCCGCCTGCGAGGATACGAGCCACCAGGCCATCGCGATCAAGCCGGGCCGGGTATTCGAGGTGATGGATGACGAATGCGTGGCCTGCAATCTCTGCGTCAACGTCTGCCCGGTCGACAACTGCATCACGATGGTGGAACTGCCGCAAGGCGCGGTCGACCCGCGCACCGGGCGCAAGGTGACCGAATACGCGAACTGGACAACGCATCCGAACAACCCGGGGGCGGTGAAAGCGGCGGAGTGACCCGGCGCTTCAGATCGCCAGTTGCTGCCCCAGCTCGATCACCCGGTTGACCGGCAGCCGATAGAAGTCGGTGGCGTTCGAGGCCGATTTCGTCAGCGTCACGAACAGCGCCTCCTGCCATTCCGGCAGCCCCTCGTTCGTGGCGCTCCGGAAAGACCGGCGGTTCAGGAAGAACGAGGTGCTCATGATGTCGAACTTCTGCCCCTGCCGCCGCGCCAGCATCAGCGCCTTGGGCACGTTCGGCTCCTCCATGTAACCGAACAGCATCGTCACCCGAACGAACCGTTCGCTCAGCGTCTCGATCTTCAGCCGGTCCGCCTCCGCCACATAAGGCGTGTTCGCCACCGTCACCGTCACGATCATGTTCAGTTTGTGAAGGACATGGTTGTGCTTGATGTTGTGCATCAGCGCCGAGGGCGCCGTGTCGGGGTCCGAGGTCAGGAACACCGCCGTCCCCGGTGCCTCCGAGAGACGCTGGCTCTTGCTCAGCATCTCGATCAGCTTCTCCAGCGTCACCGCCCCCGACCGCGCCTTGCGCTGCACATAGGCCGTGCCCCGCACCCATGTCCAGATCAACAGCCCCAGCGACGAGGCCATGAGCAGCGGCACCCAGCCGCCATCCATGACCTTGGACAGGTTGGACAACAGGAAGACCGACTCGATCGTCAGCAGCGGGATCACCACGACCGCGACCCAGCCCGCCTTCCAACCCCAGACATAGCGGAAGACGATGGAACTGAGCAGCGTCGTGATCACCATATCGCCCGTCACCGCGATCCCATAGGCGCTGGCGAGGTTGGTCGAACTGCCGAACGACAGCACCAGCGCCACCACGCCGAGGAACAGGATCCGGTTGACCTGCGGCATGAAGATCTGTCCGAACTGTGATTCCGAGGTGTGCTGAACCTCAAGCCGCGGCAATAGTCCCAACTGCACGGCTTGCCGTGCCATCGAATAGGCGCCCGAGATCACAGCCTGACTGGCGATCACCGTCGCTGCCGTCGCAAGGATTACCAGCGGCAGCAGGAACCAGTCCGGCGCCAGCAGGAAGAACGGATTTTCCACCGTGGAGCGATCCGACAACACCAGCGCGCCCTGGCCCAGATAGCTGAGCATCAGGGCGGGAAAGACGACGGTGCTCCACGCGATGCGGATCGGTCCCCGGCCAAAATGCCCCATGTCGGCGTAAAGCGCCTCGGCCCCGGTCACGGCGAGAAAAACCGAACCCATGACAGGAAGCGACGTCGGTCCGTGTTCGACCAGAAAACCCAAGGCGTGGAAGGGATTTATGGCCCGAAGCACTTGCAACTGGTCGCCAATGTTCGACGCGCCCAGCACAGCCATCACGATGAACCACACCAGTGTGACCGGGCCGAAGAACGTCGAGACCTTTCCCGTGCCCTTGTGCTGCACCCAGAAGATGCCGGCGATGATGACGAGCGCGATCGGCACGACGAAAGAGTCCAGCGTCGGCGTGACCAGTTTCAGGCCCTCCACCGCAGACAGAACCGAAATGGCCGGCGTGATGACCGCGTCACCGAAAAACAGCGACATCCCCAGCACACCCAGCCCCAGGATCGGCACCGCCCGCCGCGGCAATGCCTGCCGCGCCAGCGCCACGAGCGACAGCGTGCCACCCTCGCCGTTGTTGTCCGCGCGCAGGATCAGCGCCACATACTTCACCGAAACGATCAGGATCAGCGTCCAGAGCAGCAGCGATACGATCCCGATGATCTCGCTGTCGCTCAGCCCGCCACCGCTGGCGCCCACGAGAGATTCGCGCAGCGCGTAGAGCGGGCTGGTGCCGATATCGCCGTAGACGACGCCGATCGAGCCGATGACGAGCGTCAGGATCGAGGCTTTTGGATGATGCGTGCTCTCCGAAGCATTCGGCTGAGGCGCAGAGGGAGATGTCATGCGATGACCCGGTTGGCAACCGGCAGGTCATACGCTTTTCGCTGCAGGGCGGCAAGGGATCGCTCTGCGTCAGACGCGCCTCATACGGCAAGCAGCTTGCGGAACAGGGTGTCGAGGTATTGTGCGGCTTCGGGGAACGGATCATGCCCCTCCGGCCCCAGAACGGCCCGGACCTGCGTATCAAAGTCGGCATAGTGCTGGGTCAGCGCCCATACCGAGAAGATCAGGTGCACCGGGTGGACCCGGGCGATCCGCCCCTCGTCCATCCAGCGACGCAGGACGGTCGCCTTCTCCTGAACCAGTTCATGCAGTTCGCCTTCGATCGCCAACCGGATGCGCGGTGCCCCCTGCAGGATCTCGTTCGCGAAAAGACGGCTTTCGCGGGGATAGTCGCGGCTCAACTCCAGTTTTCGCCGGACATAAGCCATCAGTTCCTCGATAGGGTCGCCGTCCGGGTCCATTGCGCGCAGAGGGTCGAGCCAGGTCACCAGCAGTTCCGACAGAAGCGCGATGTGGATCGCCTCCTTCGAAGCAAAGTAGTAGAGCAGGTTCGGCTTCGACAACCCCGCGACCTCGGCGATCTGGTCGAGCGTCGCACCACGGAACCCATGCTGCGAAAACACCTCCAGCGCGGCTTCGAGGATCGTCTCGGAATTGCGCTGCTGAATGCGCGTGCGCGATCGGCTCATCGGTTGCAAGGCCCCGGCGCGGCGACTTGCCAGACACCGGTCCGGGCGGTAGCTTGGCAAACAGAGCCTAGATAGGGCATGACCGGTTCCCGCGTTGCGCCTTCTGCTTTGCTAGACCGGAACTGACCGTTTGGTCAAACAATCACCTCGCCCACGAAGGACAGCCCATGGCGCTTGATCGCAAACCGACCCCGAACGACCTGAATGCCTTCTGGATGCCCTTCACCGCGAACCGCCAGTTCAAGAAGAGTCCGCGGATGTTCGTGGCGGCCAAGGACATGCACTATACGACGTCCGACGGGCGGCAGGTGCTGGACGGAACGGCGGGCCTGTGGTGCTGCAATGCGGGCCACTGCCGGCCGAAGATCACCGAGGCGATCCAAAGACAGGCGGCGGAGCTGGACTACGCGCCGGCCTTCCAGATGGGGCACCCGGTGGCGTTCGAACTGGCGAACCGCATCATCGAGATCGCGCCCAAGGGAATCGAGCATGTGTTCTACACGAACTCGGGCTCCGAGAGTGTCGAGACGGCGCTGAAGCTGGCCATCGCCTACCATCGCGCGCGGGGTGAGGGGGCGCGGACGCGGCTGATCGGGCGCGAGCGGGGGTATCACGGTGTGAACTTCGGCGGCATCTCGGTGGGCGGGATCGTCAACAACCGCAAGGTCTTCGGCACGCTGCTGGGCGGGGTGGACCATCTGCCGCACACCCATCTGCCAGCGCTGAACGCCTATTCGAAGGGCCAGCCGGAGCATGGGGCGAACCTGGCTGACGAGCTGGAGCGGATCGTGGCGCTGCATGGGGCCGAGACCATCGCCGCGGTAATCGTGGAGCCGGTCGCGGGCTCCACCGGCGTGATCCTGCCGCCCAAGGGCTACCTCGAGAAACTTCGCGCGATCACCAAGAAACACGGCATCCTGCTGATCTTCGATGAGGTCATCACCGGGTTTGGCCGCCTCGGGGCGCCGTTTGCCGCCCAGTACTTCGATGTGCTGCCCGACATGATGACGACGGCGAAGGGGCTGACGAACGGGGTGATCCCGATGGGTGCGGTGCTGACCACGGCCGAGGTTCACGACGCCTTCATGACCGGGCCGGAGCACATGATCGAGCTGTTCCACGGCTACACCTATTCCGGCAACCCCATCGCGTCGGCGGCGGGGATCGCGACGCTGGAAACCTACAAGGAGGAGGGTCTCTTCGAGCGGGCGGCCGAGATCGCACCCTATTGGGAGGCGGCGCTGCACAGCCTGAAGGGGCTGCCGCATGTGATCGACATCCGGAACATGGGCCTGATCGGGGCGGTGGAGCTGGAAGGGATCGCGGGCGAGCCGACGAAGCGGGCGTTCAGTGCCTTCCTGCAAGCCTATGACAATGGCATCCTGATCCGGACCACGGGGGATATCATCGCGATGAGCCCGCCGCTGATCATCGAGAAGCCCCAGATCGACGAACTGATCGGGAAGCTGGCCGAGGTGCTCAAGCGGCTGCATTGAGGGCGAGGGACAGGGCAGGTGTCTCACGCGTGTGACGCATGCCTTGTCGTTGCTTTCAAAACGAAACCCCGATTTCGTTAATCCGAAAGCAAGCTTCGTGGACCCGAACGGAAGGATGGGGATCGAGAATGCGCCCGGCCTGCACCGCAACCGTGATGGTGGACGACGACCGCGTGCGCGTGACACGCTTCGATTTCGGACAGGGAGCCGAGACGGGCTGGCATCGCCATGGTCATGACTATGTCATCACCGCGCTGACCGACTGTCCGATGCTCCTGGAAGAACCGGGTGGTGCCACGCGGCGTGTGCTGGTGCCCGCTGGCACGGCCTATCGCCGCAGCGAAGGGGTCGAGCACAACGTGATCTGCGATGGCGAGGCGGGGATGAGTTTCGTCGAGGTGGAACTGAAGTGACGGCCTGCCACCTGCGCCGGATGCGGCCGGAGGATGTTGCCGGGGCGCTCGAGATGCGGGGTCGGACGCGCGAGAACGCGGTCGGGCGGGAGGAACTTGAAACGCTCTATGGTGTGACCGAAGCCACGCTGCGCGCCGAGATGGCCGGACATCTTTCCGGCTGGGTCGCCGAGGCGGAGGGCGTCATCGTGGGTTTTTCGATGGGCAATGCCGCCACGGGAGAGGTCGGAGTGGTGGCGCTTTTGCCCGATTGGGAAGGCCGGGGGATCGGTCGCGCGCTGCTGTCGGGTGTCATGGACACATTGATCGCGGCAGGGCATCGCCGCTTGTGGTTGCTGGCCAACCCCGATCCGGGCGTGCGCGCTTCGGGGTTCTATGCGCGGCTGGGCTGGCGCAACACCGGAGAGAGGCGCGGTGAGGATGTGGTGCTGGACTGGGAATGTCCCGCGTCCGCTGCGGTCCCGCCCGGCTGATCCCGACCGCGAAAGGGCATCCCGGAGTGTCGCGAAGCGCGCCGCCGACGCTTCGCATGCCTTCGCTTGCCCGGAGTGGACGAGACAGTCGGAGCGAACTGTGACCTTGGTTGACGCAGGGTAATGCGCCTGTTATTCCATGAATAGACCGATCGGTCTAATCAATGGGAGGGAGACAAGATGCGCGTTGCCAAGGACAGTATCGATGTGAAGTTGCAGCTTCCGGGTGCGATCCTCCGCCAGCAGACCGGGTTTGGCGATGCCAAGGGGCTT
Source organism: uncultured Alphaproteobacteria bacterium (assembly GCA_963777765.1). Taxonomy (GTDB): domain Bacteria; phylum Pseudomonadota; class Alphaproteobacteria; order Rhodobacterales; family Rhodobacteraceae; genus Aliitabrizicola. The sequence continues at coordinate 39,288 of CAVZRP010000002.1, forward strand.
GGGAAGATCAGCGGCGAGTATTTCACGTTGTCAAAGGGCGTCGATACCACGCCCCTGTTCCTGGGGCTGGAGGGCGATTTGTGCCAATGTCCGCACTGGGGGTACGTGATCAAGGGGACGATCACGACAACCGACGCCGCGGGCGTGCAGGAGTCGGTCAGCGAAAACGACCTGTTCTACTGGCCGCCGGGGCATAACGTGCGGGTGGATGCCGATGCCGAGATCGTCATGTTCAGCCCCCAGCACGAGCATAGCCACGTCATCGGTCACATGATCGAACGCACCCGTGCCTGACGCGCGCCCTTCGACAACAAACGCCTTGCAGGGGCCGGTGCTGCGGCTAGCGTAGGCCGATGGCAGGACGTGACGCGTGACCGGCATACATTCGACAAAGCAGCGCATGATCGATGCGGGACTCTCCATGCTGTTGAAGCACGGGTACAACGATCTTGGCATCCAGGCGGTCCTCGCGGCCACGGGAACGCCCAAGGGGTCTTTCTACCACCATTTTCGCGACAAGGAGGACTTTGCCCTTCAGGTCGTGGATGCCTATGTCGTCAAGGTCGGTGGCGACCTTGACGCCGCGCTGTCGGACACGGCGCTTCCCCCCCTCGCGCGTATCCGCAGGTTCTTTGAGCTGACCGAGCAGATGTATCGCGAGCAGGGATACATGGGCTGTCTGCTGGGTGGGCTGGGGCAAGAGTTGTCGGGGATCAGCGAGACGTTCCGGGCGAAGGTGGAAGCCTGCTTTTCGGCCATAGCGGGACGGATTTCGGATTGTCTGGACGAGGCGCGGAGCCGCGGAGATATTCCGTCGGCGACGGATGTGCGGCAGATGGCCGACATCCTCGTGAATTGCTGGGAAGGGGCGGCACTGCGAAGTCGGCTGCGCCGCGACCCCGGATCGCTGGGCGCGATGCTTGACTTCTATCTTCTTTCGCTCGGTTCCCATGGGGCCGGGCGGGCCGAAGAGCGCGATGTGCGCGCCTAGCCGAAAGCTCGTTTTCGTTGCCGCGATTCCGATTCTCCTGATAGCGTCCGGGCAAGGACGCCGAGGAAACGTCGGCGCCGCAACGGGGAGAAACGACCATGAAATTGACGCGCCGCGCCACCTTGGGCGCCGGGATTGCAACCCTTGCCACGCCGTATCTGGCCCGGATGGCCTGGGCCGCAGGCGGGACGGTGAACGTCTACAACTGGGCCGACTACATCGGCGAGACGACGCTGGCCGATTTCGAGGCGGCCACCGGGATCAAGCCGGTCTACGACGTCTATGACAGCGCCGAAGCCGCCGAGGCCAAGCTGATGGCCGGCCAGTCCGGCTATGACGTGGTGGTGACGGCGGGGCGGAACCTGCCGCGCTTCCTGCAGGCGGGCATCATTGCGCCGCTGGACAAGGCGAAGCTGCCGAACCTTGTGCACATGGACCCGGCGATCATGAAGATCCTCGATCCGCTCGATCCGGGCAATGCCTATGGGCTGCCCTATATGTGGGGCACGACAGGTGTGACGATCAACACCCGGCTGGTCGAAGAGCTTGTCCCCGGCGTCGATCCGACCTCGCTCGACGTGATCTTCGATCCGGCGATTGCCGAGAAGCTGGCGGGGTGCGGGATCAACATGCTGGACAGCCCGGGCACGGTGGTGCCGATGATGCTGGCCTATCTGGGCAAAGACCCCATGTCGCAGGACCCGGCCGATCTCGACGCCGTGATCGCCGCTTTCGACAAGGTGCGGCCCTTCATCGCCTCGTTCGACAACAACGCCTACATCGCCAACATGGCGAACGAGAACATCTGCGTCACGACCAACTGGGCGGGCGACTATGCCGTATCGGTCTCCCGCGCGAAGGAGGCGGGGCTGGATGTGCCGCTGCGCTATGACGTGCCCAAGACGGGCGGGACGATGTGGGTGGATGCCTTTGTGATCCCGAAGGATGCGCCGAACGCCGAGAATGCCCACGCCTTCCTCGACTTCATGATGCGGCCCGAGGTGATCGCGGCGGCCACGAACTACACGGCCTATGCGAATGCCAACAAGGATGCGAACGCGCTGGTTGACCCGTCGATCCTCGGCAATCCGGCGATCTATCCTGACGAGGCGGTGAAGGCGCGCATCTGGCTGCCCGAGGCGGTTTCGGTGGAGTATGACTCCGCCCGCACGCGGGCGTGGCAGCGGATCATGACCGGGGCCTGACCGCGCCTTTCCCGAGCGCCGGCAGTGGCGCTGACCCGAGCGCTGCCCTATGTTGAACTTCCGGAGGCGGTGCGCGGGTGGTGTGCCGTCCCCCCCCTTTGCCAAAGCCGGAAGCCACATATGACCGAGGTCCGCACCCAGCGCCGGCTGGCCGCCATTCTGGCGGCAGATGTTGCAGGGTATTCCCGGATGATGGGCGCGGATGAGGCGGGCACGCTGGCCGTGCTGCGTGCAGTCTGGGCGGAGCGGTTCAACCCGGCGGTCGGGCGGCACGGGGGCCGGATCGTCAAGATGATGGGCGACGGGGCGCTGGTGGAGTTCGGCAGCGCCGTCGATGCCGTGGAATGTGCCGTGGCCGTGCAGGGCGCGATGGCGGAGTTCAATGCCGGGCGCGAGGGGCCGCCGATCGAGTTCCGGATCGGGGTGAACCTCGGCGATATCGTGATCGAGGGCGACGATATCTTCGGCGACGGGGTGAACGTGGCGGCACGGCTGGAATCGCAGGCCCCCAGGAACGGCGTGCTGGTGTCGGACGGCATTCACGCACAGGTGCGGGGCAAGGTAGCGGTGGAGTTCACCGATGCCGGTGCGCTGGCCCTGAAGAACATTGCAGAGCCGGTGCGCGCCTGGCGCTGGGGCGGGGACGGGATGGCGGCGGTCGCGGTGGCCGCGGCGGAGGCGGAGGCGGAGCAAGGCCCCTCGATCGCGGTGCTGCCCTTCGACAACATGTCGAACGACCCAGAGCAGGAGTATTTCTCGGACGGGATCAGCGAGGACATCATCACCGACCTGTCCAAGGTGGCGGGGCTGATGGTGGTCGCGCGCAATTCCTCGTTCGCCTACAAGGGGCGGACGCGGGATGTGCGGGTGGTGGGGCGCGAGCTTGGCGTCCGCTCGGTGCTGGAAGGCTCGATCCGCCGGGCTGGGAACCGGGTTCGCATCTCGGCGCAGCTCATCGATGCGCGGACGGGCGCGCATTTGTGGGCCGAGCGCTTCGACCGGGAGCTTACCGATATCTTCGCCGTGCAGGACGAGGTGACGCTACAGATCGTGGGGGCGCTGAAGGTGACGCTGCGGCCGGCCGAGCGGGCGGCGCTGAGCGGGGCGCGGCTGGTGAACGTGGAGGCGCATGACATCATCCTGCGCGCGCGGGAGCTGTCTTCGGAGATGCTGCGCAGCACGCGGAACGGGCCGGAGACGATCGAGAGGCTGATCGTGCTGCTGCGCCGGGCGATCGAACTGGACCCGGACAATGCCCAGCCCTACGCCTATCTGGCGATGACCTACATGGTGGAGTTCAACAACCGCTGGGCGGGAATACCCGACCCGGAAGGGCTGGCCGCGCATTTCGCGGACGTTGCGGTGCAGCTCGACCCGGACGATCCGGTGGCGCGCAACGCCTCGGCGGTGGCGCAGATCTATACCGGGCGGCTGGAAGGCGCGAAGGAGCAGGCCGAGCGTGGCGTGGCGCTGAACCCGAACTTCGCCAACGGGTTGGGGACGCTGGGGAATATCGAGATATTCATGGGCAACCCCGATGCGGCGATCCCGCTGCTGGAGCGGGCGATCCGGCTCGACCCGGTGTTCACGCATCACTACACGCATTTCCTCGGGCTGGCGCATCTGGTCGCGGGACGGGACGCGGAGGCGGTGGCGTGTTTCCGCGAGCGGGTCCGGCTGGCGCCGGGAACGGACCTGTCGCGGTCGTTCCTGGTGAGCGCGCTGGGTCATCTGGGCGAGGTGGAGGAGGCGCGCAGGGTCTGGGCGGAGTTGCGGGCGCTGAACCCGGCCTATTCCGCCGCCGAGCATATCGGGCGGCTGCCGTTTCGCAGGCCGGGGGACCGCGAGCGGCTGAGCGCGGGGCTGGCGCTGGCGGGCGTGGGGGCCTGAAAGCGCCTTCGGCCTGAACGGTCAGATCGTGTCGAGCAGAGCCTCGATCCCGCGCACGGCCAGCCTGTGATCCTCGATCTGCGGCAGGCCCGAGACGGTGACGACGGCGGTGACGCCGACGCCGGAGACCCGGATCGGGACAGCACCGCCATGATCGGCGTAGGCGGCGGGATCGAGGCCGTGGCGGGCCAGGGTTTCATTCTTGGCGCGGTTTCGGGTGCCGACGAGGAGCGAGGCGTTCTGGAACAGCAGCGCCGTGTTGCTCTTGCGTCTTGCCCAAAGGTCGTTGAGCGGCGCGGAGCCGGGCAGGGCGGCATGAAAGAGCGTGCGGTCCGCGGTGCGGATGTCGATGACGACGGGGAGGGTGTCCTCGCGGGCGAGGCGCAGCAGGATCGCGCCGAGGGTCAGCGCGTCCTCTTCCGTGAAGCGGGGCAGGATCAGGCGGCGCTCTTCGTGTTCGAGGGTTTCGATATCCATGCTCGCGTCCTTTGGCCTCATGCCCGGGAAGGGGTAGCAGAGCGGCGCGCGCCGGGGAAGCGGGGGCGCTGCCCGAAGAATGGGCGTCTGCCTGCGAAGGGGGCGCGAGGGGGCCATATTTCCGTTGACCCTGCCGATTGGGTATGGTGCGTTCGGGTTTGACCGGATGGTCAGGAAAATTGCGCCGGAGCGGCCTTCAAAGAGCCTGCCCGGCCGGGGAGACGATGATGGCGGCACCGGGTGCGAACCTGCGGATCAACGGCGCGCGGCTGTGGGACAGCCTGATGGAGATGGCCGAGATCGGCCCCGGCGTGGCGGGCGGCAACAACCGGCAGACGCTGACCGATGCCGACGCCGAGGGCCGCCGCCTGTTCCAGTCGTGGTGCGAGGCGGCGGGCATGACCATGGGTGTCGATACCATGGGCACGATGTTTGCCACCCGCGCGGGCGAAGATCCCGATGCGCTGCCGGTCTACATGGGGTCGCATCTGGATACGCAGCCGACGGGCGGCAAGTTTGACGGCGTGCTGGGGGTTCTGGGCGCGCTGGAGGTGGTGCGGTCGATGAACGACCTCGGCATCCGCACGAGGCATCCGATCGTGGTGACGAACTGGACGAACGAGGAAGGCGCGCGGTTCGCGCCCGCCATGCTGGCCTCGGGCGTGTTTGCGGGGATTCACACGCAGGACTATGCCTATGGCCGGACCGACCCCGAGGGGAAGCGGTTTGGCGACGAGCTGGCGCGGATCGGCTGGGTGGGCGACGAACCGGTGGGCGCGCGCAAGATGCATGCGATGCTGGAGTTGCACATCGAGCAGGGGCCGATCCTGGAGGCCGAGGGCAAGGAGATCGGCGTGGTCACGCACGGCCAGGGCCTGTGGTGGCTGGAGATCACGCTGACCGGGCAAGGACGCGCATACCGGATCGACGCCGATGGCGATGCGGGTCAATGCCGGGCTGGGCATGGCGCGGATCACCGAGCGCGTGCATCAGATCGCGATGGCGCATCAGCCGAACGCGGTGGGCGCGGTGGGGCAGGTCGACGGTCTTTCCGAACTCGCGCAACGTGATCCCCGGCAAGGTGGTGTTCACGGTCGATATCCGCAGCCCCGAGCAGGGCAAGCTCGACCTGATGCGGGGCGAGGTGGAGCGGGCGGCGCCAGCGGTGGCGGCGGAACTGGGGCTGGGGATCGCGATCGAGCCGGTCGGGCATTTCGACCCGGTGACCTTCGATCCGGGGCTGGTGAAGACGGTGCGCGCGGCGGCGGAGCGGCTGGGCTATGCGCACATGGATATCGTCGAGCGGCGCCGGGCACGACGCCTGCTGGATCAACCGGGTGGCGCCGACGGTGATGATCATGTGCCCCTGCGTGGGCGGGCTGTAGCCACAACGAGGCCGAGGAGATCTCGCCCGAGTGGGCGGCGGCGGGGACGGATGTGCTGTTCCACGCGGTGCTGGAGACGGCGGAGGTGTGTCGGACCAGCGCCGGGGGGCTCTGCCCCCCGGACCCCCGAGGATATTTTCGCCAAGATGAAAGCCAGAAGCCAGGGAGATGTAGCATGAGCACAGTCATCAAGAACGGCACCATCGTCACCGCCGATCTGACCTACAAGGCGGATGTGCTGATCGAGGGCGGCGTGATCATCCAGATCGGTGCCGAACCTGGTCGGCGACGAGATGCTGGATGCGACCGGCTGCTATGTGATGCCCGGCGGGATCGACCCGCATACGCATCTGGAGATGCCGTTCATGGGCACCTATCTCGGCGGACGATTTCGAGAGCGGCACGCGGGCGGCGCTGTCGGGCGGCACGACGATGGTGGTGGACTTCGTGCTGCCGGGGCAGGGGCAGGGGCTGATGGATGCGCGCGAAGATGTGGCACAACAAGTCGGGCCGGGCGAATTGCGATTATTCCTACCACATGGCGGTGACCTGGTGGGGGCAGAAGGTGTGGGACGGAGATGGAGGATGCGGTGAAGGCCGGGATCACCTCGTTCAAGCATTTCATGGCCTACAAGGGCGCGCTGATGGTGAACGACGACGAGATGTATCGCCTCGTTCCGCCGGGTGGGCGACCTGGGCGGCGCTCGCGCTGGTCCATGCCGAGAACGGCGACGTGGTGGCCGAGTTGCAGGCGAAGCTGATGGCCGAGGGCAATACCGGGCCGGAGGCGCATGCCTATTCGCGGCCCGCCGCGGTCGAAGGCGAGGCGACGAACCGGGCGATCATGATCGCCGACATGGCGGGGGTGCCGCTTTATGTGGTCCATACCTCCTGCGAGGAGGCGCATGAGGCGATCCGCCGGGCGCGGCAGGCGGGCAAGCGGGTGTGGGGCGAGCCGCTGATCCAGCACCTGACGCTGGACGAGAGCGAGTATCTTCATCCCGACTGGGACCATGCCGCGCAGCGCGTGATGAGCCCGCCGTTCCGCGACAGGAAGCATCAGGACGAGCCTCTGGGCCGGGTTGCAGTCAGGCTCGCTGTCGGTGGTGGCGACGGATCATTGCGCCTTCACGACGAAGCAGAAGCGGTTCGGGATTGGCGACTTCACCAAGATCCCGAACGGGACCGGAGGGCTGGAGGACCGGCTTGCCGATGCTCTGGACGCATGGCGTGCGGACCGGGCGGCTGACGATGAACGAATTCGTGGCGGTGACGCGCACCAACATCGCGAAGATCCTGAACTGCTATCCGAAGAAGGGCGCGGTTCTGGTGGGGCGGATGCCGATCTGGTGGTGTTGGATCCCGAGAAGCGCAAGACGATCACCGCGGCGACGCAGCAATCGGCCATCGATTACAACGTGTTCGAGGGGCACGAGGTGATCGGCCTGCCGCGCTTCACCCTGACGCGCGGGCAGGTGGCCGTGCACGACGGCGAGGTGCAGACACGCGAAGGGCATGGCAAGTTCGTGGCGCGCGAGGCGCGGCCGGCGGTGAACCGGGCGCTGTCGGCGTGGAAGGAACTGACCGCTCCGCGCCCGGTGGTGCGGACGGGTATTCCGGCGACGGGGGTGTGAGTGGGCGAGCCGGCTCCAGTAAGTCCGACAAATCAGGCCACATCAGGGTGGAAGAACCAACTTGGGCGGTCACTGGCGGGATGGGCGGTTGCTTCCGCAGTCGCGTATTTCTTGAGCGCCTCGGGAATGAGTTTCTTCCAAGGTTCCCTCAAGCTGGCGACAGGTATTGATGTGCTCTTTCCAATCATCTTGGTCTTTACCGCGCCGACCTTGCTGCTGCGCGCGTTCATGATGCATGGGTGGGGTGTCTGGGCTGCGGCGGTAGCAGGCGCCGCTGTTGCGGTTCCGTACTATTTTTGGCTGGCCGGCGGGTTTCGCCCGCCGACCTATGGGTCAGGGCAGCAGGGCGGTTGGGACATCCTGGCATTTGTTTTCGCAGGAACGGCCGCCGGGGCGGCTTGGTGGTGGGTCGAATGGAAACTGCGCTAGGGGACCAGATGCTCCAGCTCCGGCAACAGGACGACGCTTTCCTGTTCGTGCGGGTCGGTGCGGGCGATCACGGCGGTGGCGGGCCTGTCGGAAAGGTTCAGCGGAAGATGCGGCATGTCGGCGGGGATGTAGATGAGGTCGCCCGCGACGGTGTCCATCCGGTGCTGCGAGGCGGTCGCCCCAGAACATCGTGCTTTCGCCGTCGATCATGTAGATCGTGGTTTCATGCGTCACGTGCTTGTGCGCCTTGGCGCGGCCGCCTGGCGGGATGGTGAGCAGGTGCATGCAGATGCGCTTGCGAACCGCTCGATTCCTTCGAGATGCCTTCGTTGTAGGTGAAGCCCTGCTTGCCGGGATAAAGGCCGGTCGGGCGGATCTTGCGGCAGTCGGGCATGGGGCGCGCTCCGGGGTTGGGATGGCGGCAGGATATCACGGGGCGGGCGGGCGATGAAGGATACGCAGGCGGGTGCGGCCCCGGTGATCGAGGCGAGGAACCTCGGGCTGACCTTCACCGACGAATGACGGGCCGGTCCATGCGCTGAAGGACGTGAGCCTGACCATCGGGAGGGCGAGTTCGTCAGTCGTTCATCGGGCCGTCGGGCTGCGGCAAGACCACCTTCCTGCGCGCCATCGCGGCGCTGGAGACGCCCGACGGAGGGCATGCTGAGCGTCAACGGGATGACGGCCGGACGCGGCGCGGCAGGCGCGGGCCTATGGCTATGTGTTCCAGGCGGCGGGATTGTATCCGTGGCGGACGATTGCGGGAAATGTGAAACTGCCGCTGGAGATCATGGGATTTTCCAAGGCCGATCAGGACGCGCGTGTTCGAAATGTGCTGGAGCTGGTGGAGCTGGCGGGGTTCGGCGCGAAGTTTCCCTGGCAGCTTTCGGGCGGGATGCAGCAGCGGGCGAGCATCGCGCGGGCGCTGGCCTTCGACGCGGACATCCTGCTGATGGACGAGCCGTTCGGCGCGCTGGACGAGATCGTGCGCGACCAGCTGAATGGCGAGCTGCTGAAGCTCTGGGCGCGGACGGGCAAGACGATCGGCTTTGTGACCCATTCGATTCCCGAGGCGGTGTATCTGTCGACGCGGATCGTGGTGATGAGCCCGCGTCCGGGGCGGATCACCGATGTGATCGAGAGCACGCTGCCGCGGGAGCGACCGCTCGATATCCGGGACACGCCGGAGTTCCTGGCGATCTCGCACCGGGTGCGGGACGGGCTGCGGGCGGGGCATTCCTATGAGATTTGAGGCGGTATGCATCGCATATGATTTGCATATGACTTTCGTATGCAGACAGAAACACTCGGGAATCCGGCCATGAGCGCGTCGCTGATGCTCTGGCTGGCGGGCGCGATGGCGGTGTTCGTGGCGGGCAACACGGTGCTGCGGACCCACGCGGCGAACCCGCAGCTGCCGGTGCTGATCGGGGCGCTGTGCCTGTTCACCCTGGGCAACCTGATGATGGTGCGGCTGATGCGGGAAGGCGGGCTGGCGGTGGCCATCGCGGTGTCGTCCATCGTGCAGCTTGTGCTGATCGGGATCATCGCCTGGACCGTCTTCGGCGAGCGGCCGACGACCGCTCCAGATCGCGGGCATGGTCCTCGGGATCGTGGCGGTCGCGCTGATCGCCTGGCCGCAGGGGGTGCGCGAGTGAGGGCGTTGCTGCCGATCCTGACCGTGCTCGCCGTGATCGTGGCGCTGTGGTACGCGGCGACGGTCTGGATGAATGCGCCCTGGGTCCGCGATCAGGCGGCGCGGGCGGGCGAGACGGTGACGCTGTCGCAGATCGTGCCCGCAGACGATGAACCTGGAGCGCCCGGTGCTGCCGGCGCCGCATCAGGTGGTGGCGGAGTTGTGGAAGGGGCTGTTCGGGCAGGCGGTCACGTCGAAGCGGAGCCTTGTCTATCACGCCTGGGTGACGCTGTCGGCGACGCTGCTCGGGTTCGGGATCGGGACGGCGATGGGCATCCTGCTGGCGATCGGGATCGTCCACAACCGGGCGATGGACCTGAGCGTGATGCCCTGGGCGATCGCGAGCCAGACCATCCCGATCCTGGCCATCGCGCCGATGATCATCGTGGTGCTGAACTCGGTGGGGGTGACGGGGGTGATGCCGAAGGCGGTCATCATCGCCTATCTGTCGTTTCTTCCCGGTGGTCGGTGGGCATGGTGAAGGGGCTGCGCAGCCCGGATGCGATGCAGCTTGATCTGCTGCGGACCTAGAATGCGTCGCCCGGCGCAGACGCTGCGGAAGCTGCGCTGGCCGGCGGCGATGCCCTATCTTTTCGCGCTCGCTGAAGGTGGGGGTTGCGGCGTCGCTGGTCGGTGCCATCGTCGGCGAGTTGCCGACCGGGGCGGTGGCGGGGCTGGGCGCGCGGCTGCTGATCGGGCAGTTATTACGGGCAGACGGTGCAGATCTGGTCGGCGTTGTTCATGGCGGCGCTGGTCGCCGCGGGGCTGGTGGCCGTCATCGGCGGCATCGAACGGGTGACGCTGCGGCGGATGGGGATGGGGCGGTGAGCTGGGTTCTGGGCAGCATGGTCTTCTGGGCCGCGGCCTGGGCGCTGAATGTCCGGCTCGCGGCCTCGCGCCTGGCCCGGCACCGGGTGGGACGGCTGACTGGTGCCCGCGATCTTCGGCGTGACGATCCTGGTGGTCTGGGAGGGGCTGGTGCGGGGGCTGGGCGTGCCTGCGGTGATCCTGCCGCCGCCGACGGCGATTGCGGCGGCGATTGCGGGCAATCTTCCGACGCTGTGGGTGGATTTCCTGCAGACGTTCGTGAAAGGGGCCTTGTCCGGCTATGTGATCGGGTGCGGCGCGGCTTTTCTTGCGGCGGTGCTGATCGACCGGTCGGCCTTTCTGAAGGCGGGGCTGCTGCCCATCGGAAATTTCGTGGCGGCGCTGCCCATCGTGGGCATCGCGCCGATCCTTGTGATGTGGTTCGGCTTCGACTGGCAGTCGAAGGCGGCGGTCGTCGTGGTGATGGTGTTCTTTCCGGTGCTGGTGAACACGGTGGCGGGTTTGCAGGCAAGCGAGCCGATGCAGCGCGACCTGATGGCGACCTGGGGGGCGAGTTACTGGCCGTCGTTGCGCAAGCTGCGCCTGCCCGCGGCGATGCCCTTCATTTTCAACGGGCTGAAGATCGCCTCGACGCTGGCGCTGATCGGGGCCATCGTCGCCGAGTTCTTCGGCAGCCCGACGGTGGGCATGGGGTTTCGCATCTCGACCGAGGTGGGGCGGCTGGCGCTGGACATGGTCTGGGCCGAGATTGCGGTTGCGGCATTGGCGGGATCGGCCTTCTATGGGCTGATCGCGCTGATCGAGCGGCGGGTGACGTTCTGGCACCCGTCGCAGAGGAATTAATCAGACGGCTGCGCCAAGCGGCCTGCAACGTGGAGGTTGAAATGCTGAGAAAGATCGTGACGGGTGCCGTGGTCGCGGCGTTTGCAGGCGGCGGGGCCTGGGCGGCGGACGATGTGACGCTGCAACTGAAATGGGTCACGCAGGCCCAGTTCGCGGGGTATTACGTCGCCAAGGAGAAGGGCTACTACGACGAGGAGGACCTGAACGTCACGATCAAGCCGGGCGGACCGGACATCGCGCCGTCGCAGGTGCTCGCCGGTGGCGGGGCCGATGTGATGATCGACTGGATGCCCTCGGCGCTGGCGGCGCGCGAGAAGGGCCTGCCGCTGGTCAACATCGCGCAGCCGTTCAAATCGTCGGGGCATGATGCTGACCTGCCTGAAGGAAAGCGGCGTGTCGACGCCGAAGGACTTCCCCGGCAAGACGCTGGGGGTGTGGTTCTTCGGCAACGAGTATCCCGTTCCTGTCCTGGATGGCGACGCTGGGCATTCCGACGGATGGCAGCGCGGGCGGCGTGACGGTGCTGAAGCAGGGCTTCAACGTCGATCCGCTGTTGCAGAAGCAGGCGGCCTGCATTTCGACCATGACCTACAACGAGTACTGGCAGGTGATCGACGGCGGGCGTGAAGCCCGAAGACCTTGTGACCTTCAAGTACGAGGACGAGGGCGTGGCGACGCTGGAGGACGGGCTCTACGTGCTGGAGGACAAGCTGTCGGACCCGGCCTTCGAGGACAAGATGGTGCGGTTCGTGCGGGCCAGCATGAAGGGCTGGAAGTACGCCGAGGCGAATCCGGACGAGGCGGCGATGATCGTGCTCGACAATGACGAGACCGGCGCGCAGACCGAGGGCCATCAGAAGCGGATGATGGCCGAAGTGGCCAAGCTGACCGCCGGATCGAACGGCGCGCTGGACGTGGCCGATGCCGAGCGGACGGTGAAGATGCTGCTTGCGGGCGGGTCGGATCCGGTGATCTCGAAGGCGCCGGAAGGGGCCTGGACGAGTGTGATCACGGACAAGGCGCTGAAGTAAGCGTCCGGCGTCCGGGTTTCGGGGCGCGTCCTGGCGGGCGCGCCCTTTTTCGTTCCGTCACCTCTGCACAGAGCGCCGGGGAGGGGGTTTTCCACCCCCTCCCCGGACCCCGCCCCCGAGGATATTTGGAAACAGGAGAAGGGGGTGGCCGGGGCTTTGTAAAGTTTGCTAGGTTCTGTAAATCTGGCCTGGGTTTCGGGAGTTGCGCGCGATGCCGATGACGGCGCTGACGGGAAGCCGGGTGCGGGAGCGGCGGCTTGCGCTGGGCTTGCGGCAGGCGCGAGGTGGCGCAGGGGGCCGGCATCTCGGCCTCGTACCTGAACCTGATCGAGCACAACCGCCGCCGGATCGGGGCGGACGTGCTGGCGCGGCTGGCGGTGGCGCTGGGGACCGAGCCGCGGCGCTGGCCGAAGGTGCGGAGGGCGATGCTGGCGGCAGATCTGCGCGATGCGGCGGCGGGGGCCGCGGGGGCGCGGCCCGAGGTGGAGCGGATCGAGGATTTCGTCGGGCGGTTTCCGGGCTGGGCGGAGCTGCTGGCGGCGCAGCACCGGCGGCTGGGGCGGCTGGAACGGTCGGTCGCGGCGCTGTCGGACCGCTGACGCATGATCCGCATCTGTCGGCGGCGCTGCACGAGGTGCTGTCGGCGGTGAGCGCGGTGCGCTCCACCGCGGCGATTCTGGCCGAGACGGAGGAGATCGCGCCGGAGTGGCGGGCGCGGTTCCACGCCAACCTGCATGCCGATGCCGAGCGGCTGGCGGCGGGGGCCGAGGCGCTGGTGGCCTATCTCGACGCGCTCGGGCGAAGCGGAGGAGCAGGGGATCGCGGCACCGCAGGAGGAGGTGGAGGCCTGGCTTGCGGATCGCGGCTGGCATCTGGCGGCGCTGGAACCGGGGGCGGGCGCGGCGGCGCGGGCGGCGCTGGAGGCCGGTGCGCGGGGCTGGCCTCGGGGGCGGCGCGGGCGCTGGCGCGGCGACTGGCTGGCGCAGGCCGATGCGGGACGCCGGCGGCGCTGCCGCTGGCGCGGCTTCGGGCCGCGCTGGCCGCGACGGGGCCGGACCCGGTGCGGCTGGCGGACGCGGTTCGGCGTGGATGTGATCGCGGTGTTTCGCAGGCTGGCGCTGGTGCCGGGCGCGCGCTGGGGCTGGTGATCTGCGATGCCTCCGGCACGCTGACGTTCCGCAAGCCAGGTGCGCGGGGTTCGCGCTGCCGCGGTTCGGGGCGGCCTGTCCGCTGTGGCCGCTTTACACCGCGCTGGGCCGGCCGATGAGCGCCGGTGCAGGCGCTGGTGGAGATGGCGGGGCGGGTGCGGCGGCGGTTCCGGGCGCTGGCTTCTGCCGCGCCGCGGCTATCCGCAGGGCTTCGGCGGGCCGGAGGTGCGCGAGGCGGCGATGCTGATCGCTGCCCGACGGATCAGGGCGCGCGGCGGGCCCGTGGTGGCGGTGGGCACGAGTTGCCGCATCTGCCCGCGGTCGAGGGCTGCCCGGCGCGGCGCGAGCCGTCGATCCTGGGCGAGGCGGCAGAGGGCTGGGTGTAACGGGTTTTGACAGGGCGCGCGCTTTGCGCCGATAGTCGGCCTGGCGGCATCGGGGCGGGGTGCCGCACGGGAGGGGCGACCGATGGGCAGGCATGTTCTGCTGATCGAGGATGAGCCGAACATCATCGAGGCGATCCGGTTCATCCTGACGCGCGACGGCTGGGACGGTCTCGACCCTCGGCGACGGGGCCGAGGCCGAGGCCGCGATCCGCGCGGACGGTGCCCGATGTGGTGATCCTGGACGTGATGCTGCCGGGGCGCAGCGGGCTACGAGATTCTTGACGGCGCTGCGGGCGGATCCCGGCGACGCGCGGCGCTGCCGGTGCTGATGCTGACCGCGCAGCGGGCAGGGGCGCGACCGGGCCGAGGCCGAGCGGATCGGGGCCGAGCCGCTTCATGACCAAGCCGTTTTCCAACGCCGAGATTCTGGCCGCGGTGCGCGCCCTGGCGGGGCGCGTGAGGCGGCCGGGCGCGCCGCTGTTCCTGCAGCGCCGCCCTATCGGCGGCGGCGGCTGATGCGATGCGGCGCGGCTGCTGCCGGTGTTCGGCGCTGTTCCTGTTGCTGCTGCCGATGCTCTGGGCGCCCGGGAGCGGGCGGCGGCCGACGCACCGCGCTGGACGGGATCTACCTGTTCGCTGGTCTGGGCGGGCTGATCGCGCGTGGCGCGCCTGCTGGCGCCGGGCCTGCGCCGACGCGGCTGACGGCGCGACGCGGGCGAGGGCGAGGAGGAGGACGGCTGATGGTTCCCTTCAACATCCTGGTCCTGGTCTGCCTGACCTATGTGATCGGGCTGTTCCTGGTCGCCTTCATGGTGGAGCGGCGGGCGGCGGCGCGGGCGCTGCCCTGGCTGCGCTCGCCGCTGGTCTACACGCTGTCGCTGTCGATCTACTGCACCGCCTGGACGTTCTACGGCGCGGTGGGCTATGCGGCGCGGTCGGGGCTGGAGTTCCTGACGATCTACCTTGGCCCGACGCTGGTCTTCGTCGGCTGGTGGTGGGTGCTGCGCAAGCTGGTGCGGATCGGGCAGGCGCAGCGCGTGACCTCGATCGCCGACCTGATCTCGTCGCGCTACGGCAAGTCGAACCTGCTGGGGGTGATCGTGACGATCATCGCGGTGGTGGCGGCGACGCCCTATATCGCGCTGCAACTGCAGTCGGTGACGCTGTCCTTCGGGGTCTTCGCCAGTCGCCGACGCCGGAGGGCTGGGCGCTGCCGGACCGCGCGGCGACCGCGATCTGGGTGGCGGTGGGGCTGGCGCTGTTCACCGTCCTGTTCGGCACGCGCAACCTGGATGCCAACGAGCAGCATCACGGCGTCGTCACCGCCATCGCGGTCGAGGCGGTGGTCAAGCTGGTGGCGCTGCTGGCGGTGGGGATCTTCGTGGTCTGGGGGCTGGCCGGCGGGCCGGCCGACATGATGGCGCGGATCGACGCCTCGCCGATGGCCGACTGGCAGTCTGCAGCCGGGGCGCTGGGCCGGGCTGATCTTCCTGTCGGCGGCGGCGGTGCTGTGCCTGCCGCGGATGTTCCAGGTGATGGTGGTCGAGAACGTCGACGAGCGGCATCTGGCGACGGCCAGCTGGGCCTTTCCGCTGTATCTGTTCGCGATGAGCCTGTTCGTCGTGCCGATCGCGGTGATGGGGCTGGAACGGCTGCCGGACGGGCGCCAACCCCGACCTGTTCGTGCTGACGCTGCCGCTGTCCGCAGGGGCAGGGCGGGCTGGCGATGCTGGCGTTTCTGGGCGGGTTTTCCTCGGCCACGTCGATGGTGATCGTGGCGTCGATCGCGCTGGCGACGATGGTGTCGAACCATATCGTGATGCCGCTCTGGCTGTCGGCTGCGCCCGGCGCAGGCGGTGTCGGGCGACGTGCGGCGCGATCGTGCTGCTGTGCGCGGCGGCTGTCGATCGCCGGGGTGCTGGCGCTGGGCTACGGCTATTACCGGCTGTCGGGCGGGTCGGCGGCGCTGGCGGCGATCGGGCTGATCTCCTTCGTCGGGGTGGCGCAGATCCTGCCGGCGATGCTGGGCGGCATCTTCTGGCGCGGGGCGACGCGGGTCGGGGCGGTGGCCGGGCTGATCGTGGCGGGCGCGCGGTCTGGGCCTATGCGCTCTTCCTGCCGTCCTTCGGGCCGGGCGCGGTGATCCCGGCGCAGGTGATGGCCGAGGGGCCGTGGGGCATCGGCTGGCTGCGGCCGCAGGCGCTGTTCGGGATCGAGGGGATGGACCCGCTGATCCATGCGATGTTCTGGTCGCTGGTGCTGAACGCGACGGCCTTCTGCCTTGGGCTCGGTCCTGACCTTTCCCGGCCCGGTGGAGCGGGTGCAGGGCGCGGCCTTCGTCAATGTCTTCGACGCCGGGCGGCGGCCGCGCGGCGGCTGGGCGCGGGGCAAGGCCGAGGCCGAGGACCTGCTGGTGATGGCGCAGCGCATTCTGGGCGAGGAGGAGGCGCTGGCGCTGTTCGAGGCCGAGGCGCGGGCGCAGGGCAAGGCAGGGCTATCTGCCCGACCCGACGCCCGACTTCATCGACGCGCTGGAGCGGCGGCTTTCCGGCTCGGTCGGGGCGGCCACGGCGCATGCGATGATCGCGCAGCTGGTCGGGCGGGCGAGGCGGTCTCGGTCGAGGATCTGATGGCGGTGGCCAACGAAACCGCGCAGATCATGGAATATTCGGCCCGGCTGGAGGCCCAGTCGGACGAACTGACCCGCACCGCGCGCCAGTTGCGCGAGGCCAACGAGAAGCTGACCCAGCTTTCGGTGCAGAAGGACGCGTTCCTGAGCCAGATCAGCCACGAGCTGCGCACGCCGATGACCTCGATCCGGGCGTTTTCCGAGATCCTGATGGAGGGCGACCTGCCGCCCGAGGTGGCGCAGCGCCATGCGCGGATCATCCATGACGAGGCGATCCGGCTGACGCGGCTGCTGGACGACCTGCTGGACCTGAGCGTGCTGGAAAACGGCTCGGTGCAGCTGAACCTGGAGCTGGCGAACCTGCAGGAGATGATCGACCGGGCGCTGCTGGCGGCGGGCGAACACGCGGCCGGACCGGCAGCTTCGCGGTGCAGCGCGATCCTGGCGGCCGAGAGCCTGTATCGTGCAGACCGATGCCGGACCGGCTGACGCAGGTGTTCATCAACCTGATCTCGAACGCGCGGAAGTATTGCGAGGCCGAGACCGCCGGAGCTGCGGATCGCGGTGCGCCAGCGGGGCGGGCGGGTGATGGTGGATTTCATCGACAACGGCGCGGGCATTCCGCAGGAGAAGCCAGGCGCTGATCTTCGAGAAGTTCGCGCGGCTGACGCGACCAGACGCGGGCCGGCGGGCGCGGGTCTTGGCCTGGCGATCTGCCGCGAGGTCATGGCGAACCTCGGCGGGACGATCACCTATCTGCCGGGGCAGGGCGGCGCGGCGTTCCGCGTGACCTTGCCGCTGCGGCTGCGCGAAGCGGCCTGACGCCGGAGCGCGGCTAACGCTTTCGGTAACGGCGCGGGCGCTAGGGTGCGGCATCGGCGGCAGGTGGAGCGCGGCATGGTGACGGGTGACGTGATCAGGCGGAAGCTGGCGGCCGGTCGGCTGGAGGTGCAGGACGGTGCGCCCGGGGCGGACCGGGGCTGGCGGCTGGCGCTGGCGCGGGCGGCGAATGACGACGATCGCGCTGCCGCTGGACGTGGCGCGGATGAGCGTCACGCGCCGCAGTCCTGGCCGAATTGCTGGAACTCGCGCCGGAACGCGCGCTGATCGCGGTGCTGGAAGGGCCGGGCGACGGGCTTGGCATCCTGACGCTGTCGCCGCCGGTTCTGGCGGCGATGATCGAGATGCAGACGATGGGCCGCGTCGGCAGCGGCACGCCCGCGGTGCGCAGAGCCGACGCGGACCGATGCGGCGATGGTGGCGGGGGTGATCGACCGCGCGCTGGAGGATCTGGAAGCGGGCGCTGGACGATGACGCCGATCTGATCTGGGCCGGCGGGTTCCGCTATGCCTCGTTCCTGGACGATCCGCGTCCGCTGGGGCTGCTGCTGGAGGAGGACAGCTATCGCGTGCTCGATGCAGACGTCCGCCTCGCGGGCGGGTCGAGGAGCGGTCAGATCCTGCTGGCGCTGCCCGCGGACGGGCGTGGCCGCGCGCCCCGCCCGATGCCCGAGGCGACGCCTGCGCCGGTCGCGCAGGCGCAGTTCACGAAGGCGCTGACCGACCAGGTGATGGTGACCGAGGCCGAACTGGCAGCGGTGCTGCACCGCGTCACGATGCCGCTGTCGCCCGTGATGGGGCTTGAGCCGGGCGCGATCGCTGCCGCTGCCGATGGCCGCGCTGGACCGGATCGTGCTGCGAGGGGCTGGACGGGCGGCAACTGGCGGGCGGCAAGCTGGGCCAGAACCGCGGTATGCGCGCGGTGCGGCTGTTCCCCGAACCGATGGCCGACGCGGCGCCTGCGGCCGAGCCGCCGGTGCTGAAGGTGGTCGGGGGGTGATTGCCCGATTTCGGGAAGGATGCGCGGGGGTAAGGCGCCGCGACCGCCGTGCCGGGTTGCGCGATGGCCGTGTCAGGACAACGGCCTGCGACAGCGGCGGAACGGGGTGTCGTGCCGTGCTCGCTCGGCCGGGTGCTGCAGGGCGAGTCGCTGCAGGTTCCGCTCTGCCCCTTTCCCTTCCGGTCTCCCGGGGGCGACGGGCGGACCGGGGCGAACGCGGAAAGCGCAACGCCCGGGTGCGACGGGCGGACCGGGGCGAATGCGGAAAGCGCGACTCATGTTCGGCCTGGCGCGGGCGGCAGGACGTTCAGCGCGCCCTTGGCCAGCGCGTCGATCTGTCCCCTGACGCCTTCGAGCTGGTATCCGAAACGGGCAGGGATCGCGATCAGCTCGTCGGTGGAGCGTGTTCCGGCATGGGCCAGCGCCCAGACGACGGACGAGCGGTTGCCCGAGGCGCAATAGGCGAAGACCGGGCCATCGGAGGCCTGGATCGCGTTCCGCTGCGCCTCGACATTCGCCATGGTCATCGCGCCGCCGATCACCGGGTTGGCGACGAAGGTCAAGCCCAGCGCTTCGGCTGCGGCCTTCATCGCGGGGGTGTGCAGGTCGGGCGGGATCTCGGCGTCCGGGCGGTTGTCGATCACGGTGGTGTAGCCGGCGGCCTTGATCGCGGGCAGGTCGGCCGGCGCGATCTGTGGCGAGACGGCGTAGCTGTCGGTCAGTGCGCGGATGTCCATTTCGTGTCCTCGGGTCTGAAGGGGCGGGGTTGGTGTGGCGGTGCGGATCGTGCATAATCATACTGTCCGTCGCTGCGGGGCGGAAGCCCGGGCTTGGGATAACCGCGCCCGCCGATGCAGGGTTCGGACGTCGGGCGTGCTGCATCTGTAGAGGTCGTGCGCCGGTTGACCTGCATCAAGGTTGCCGCGCGGCGCATCTGACAGGATCGAGTCGGACGAAGGGGAGGATCAGGATGATTCCGCTGCAAACACGACGCGCGCAGCTTGAGGCGCGTTTCGCCGATCTGGAGGCACGGCTGGTGTCGATCGACGGCGAACTCGACCAGCATCTTTCGGCCGATTGGGAAGATCTTGCCGCCGAGCGCGAGGGCGACGAGGTGCTGGAGGGCATGGGACTTTCGGCGCAGCAGGAAATGCGGCAGATCGTGGCGGCCCTGGAGCGGCTGGATGCGGGCGAGTATGGCACCTGCGTGACCTGCGGCAAGCAGATCGCCGACAAGCGGCTTGATGTGCTGCCCTATACCCCCTTTTGCCAGACGTGTGCGCCATGAGCCCGCGCACCGACGCCGCCCCAGCGCCGACACCTGATCCGGAGGAAGCCGAGCTGGCGCATCTGCGCGACGAGATGCGCGCGCTGATGGACCTGATCCCCGGAGCGGTGATCCCGGGCCTTGCGAGGCCCCGCACAAAGCCCGACAGCCTGAGCGACGAGGATGCCGTCGAGGCCGGGTTCGACAACCTGCCGCTCTGACGTTCCACGCCTGCATGCAGCTTGGCGTTGCCAAGTCCGCACAAGACCTTACAAAAGGGTTGGGCGGGGCGGAGGATGGCGGCATGACCGGAACGATACGGCTGGAGCGTGAGGGCGCGGTGGCGATCCTTGTCATTGACGCGCCCGCCGTGAATGCCCTGGGGGCGACCGTGCGGGCGGGGCTGGCCGAGGGGTTGCAGGCGGCGCTCGGCGACCCGTCGATCGGTGCGGTCGTTCTGCGCGCCGAGGGCCGGACGTTTTCGGCCGGGGCGGATATCCGCGAGTTCGGCAAACCCGCCGCGGCGGGCGTGCCGTCATTGCCCGAATTGTGCAACCGGATCGAGGCGAGTCCGAAACCGGTCATCGTGGCCGTTCACGGCCCGGCCCTGGGCGGCGGGATGGAGCTTGCGCTGGCGGCACATGTGCGGCTGGCGGGGCCGGAGGCCAGGTTCGGCCTGCCGGAGGTGGCCCTGGGCCTGCTGCCGGGTGCGGGCGGGACGCAGCGCACGCCGCGTCTGGTGGGGGCAGAGGCGGCGCTGCGCCTGATGCTGACGGGACGGCCTGTTGCCGCCGAGGAGGCGCTGGCGATGGGGCTGGTGGATGCCGTGCTGGCCGAGGGGCTGGCGGAGAGTGCCGTGGCGCTGGCGGCGGACATGGCCGCCGAAGGCCGCCCGCCCGTTCCCACGCGCGAGCGGCGTGACGGCCTGTCGGATTTCGCGGCCTATCAGGCGGCGATCAAGGTGGCGAAGGGCCAGGTTTCGGGGCGGCTGCCCGCCCCGGCGCGGATCGTGGATTGCGTCGAGGCGGCGATGCTGCTGCCGTTCGATCAGGGCCTCGCCTTTGAGCGCGCTGCGTTCGAGGATCTGGTGGCGGGGCCGGAATCCGCAGGGTTGCGGAGCGCCTTCCTGGCCGAGCGGCGGGTTCTGACCTATCCCGAGGCCCGGACAGCGGCGCGTCCGGTGGATCGTATCGGCGTGGTCGGACTGGGGGCAGCAGGCGCGGAGTTTGCGGCGGCCGCGATGGTGCATGGGCTGGCGGTGACATCCGTGGAAACGGACGAGGCGGCGCTGGTGGCCGGGCTTGGTCGGCTGTCCGATCTGCAGGAGCGCGCGCTGGCGGCCGGGCAGATGACGGCGGCGGCGCGGGATGCGGCCTGGGAACGGCTGCTGCCGGGAACGGATCGGGGGGCGCTGGCGGGCTGCGATCTGGTGATCGACTGCACGCCCGAAGAGGATGGCACGAAGCCGGACGCGCTGGCGGCGCTGGCACGGGTGCTGAAGCCCGGCGCGGTGGTGGCGAGCGTCGTGACCTGGACGGACGTCGCAGGCTTGGCGAAGGCTGCGGGGCGCGAGGTCATCGGGCTGTCGCCGGGCCGGGCCGGGGGGCGATCCAGGCTGGCCGAGATCGCGGTGCCGGACGGGACGGCCGCGGAGGCCGTGGCGACGCTGGCGGCGCTGATGCGGAAGCTGGAGCGTCTGGTGGTGCGGACCCATGCGGTCGGGCGTGGCGGCGTGGGCGTTCGGGTGATGGGTGCGCTGCGAACGGCGGCTGATCTTGCTGCTGGAAGAGGGCGCCTCGCCCCTGCAGGTGGATCAGGCGCTGCGGGGCTTCGGTTTCGCGGCAGGGCCGTATGAGGCCGCCGATGCGGCCGGGCTGGACATCGACTGGGCCGAGCGTCAGCGCCGCGCGGCGGCGGGTGAGGCGGCCGTGGCGGGGGCGGACCTTGCCGACCTGCTGGTGGAAGCCGGCCGGCTGGGGCGCGAGACGGGGCGAGGCTACTATCTGTACGCGGGTGGTGTCGCCTCTGACGATCCCGAGGTGGCGGAGCTTCTGGCGGCGCTGCGCGCGGCGAAGGGAATCGCGCAACGGCGGATCGGGCGGGATGAGATCGTGCTGCGGTGCCTGTCGGCGGCGGCGAACGAAGGCGCACGGGTGTTGGGCGACGGTCTGGTCGGCAGGCCTGGTGATATAGACGCGGCGCTGGTCGCGGGCCACGATTTCCCGCGCTGGGAGGGCGGTCCGATGGCCTGGGCCGCCGCGCGTGGCCTGATCGTGCTGCGCGCCGATCTTCGCCGGTTCGCGCCCCAGGCCCCGGAGTTCTGGGCGGTGGCGCCGTTGATCGACAGCCTGATCCGCGAGGGAAAGACGCTGGCCGATCTGGATGTGCGCTGAGCGCACCGGGGAGGCTGTCCGACGCAGGGGACGCCGGTTTTGGCGGATGACGGGCGGCAGCCGGGAAAACCGGTCCTGTCTGCCGCCGGTGTCAGCCGCCGCCAGGGTCTACTGCAGGAAGATCCCGAGGATCACCATCATCAACCCGAGGACCGAGACGCCGAGGGCGCCAAGGTTCAGCGTGACGATGTGTTGCAGCCGGGCGCGCATCGCGGCCTCTTCAAGGCCCGCGCGGCGGGCGCGCATGGCGAGTTGAATGCAGCGCAGAAGGCCCACGACGCCGCCCAGCGACAATGCCGTTCCGATCCAGATGAGCCAATCCATGCGCTGCCCCATGCCCCTGCCGTCTGCGCGAGTGGACCTAGTCGAGACCGCGCCCGCTGGCAAGGCCGGGCGCGTTTCCGCCCCTTGAATCCGGGCGGGGCGGCAGAGTAGGGAGGGGGTCTTGCGAGACATCCCGAGGGGCAGCCGATGAACGATCTTACCGACACCTACACTGTCACCGCCGACGAACTGCGCCAGTTCATCGAGCGCGCCGAGCAGCTTTCGGCCGAGAAGCGCGACATCGCCGAGCAGGAGAAGGAGCTGTTCGCCGAGGCGAAGGGCCGGGGCTATGACACCAAGGTGATGCGCAAGGTCATCGCCCTGCGCAAGCGCAAGCCGGACGATATCGCCGAGGAAGAAGCCGTGCTGGAGATGTACAAGGCCGCGCTGGGCATGGCCTGAGGCGCGTTCAGGGCTGCAGGAACGTGACGCCGGGCATGGCCGCGATGCGCGCCGTGTCGCGGTCATAGGCGGCGGTCATGGCGGCCACGTAATCCTCGGTCCAGCCGGGAAGGTCGATTTCGGTCTCAAGCCGTTCGGGCAGGGCGAACTTGGAGAGGAAGGCCGAGACGACTTCGCGCCGGCGCGCCACGCCGATCGACGGGTGCTGGGCGAGGTAGGTGCGCAGACGCGCCAGCCCGTCAGGCGACATGAGCGTGGAGAGGAAATCGTCGGTCCCGTCGAGTGACGTGCTGTCGTCATGGCCTGACAGCGATTGCAGAAGTTCGGGCCAGAGGAGCGGCGTATCCTCGTCGCACCAGACGGTGAGCGGCACGTCGGGATTGACCGATGCGATGCGCCCGATCAGGTCCGACCAGCGCAGCATCATCGGGTCTATCCCTGCCGTGACCTCGTCATAGCTCCGGTCGGGAACCTTGCGCAGCAGCGCAGGCAGGAAGGTGGCCGGGTTGCGGATCGCAAGATGGAACTCGGCCTCGATTTCGGGAAAGATCCGGGTCAGTGCGCGCATCCGCTCGGGTCCGCTGGGGTAGAAGCCGCGCCGCAGCGCCCCCTGCGGGAAGGCGAGGAAATTGTCGTAGGACAGCACAAGGCGGCGCGCCTCGGATTCTTCCATGATCTGTTCCAGCACCATCGCCTGGGTTGCCTCGCTTGCCGTTTCGCCCTTCAGGGTGGCGAGGGTGTCGCGCAGGAGGGTGCGGTACCGGGCAGGGCCGGGCACGACGACACCTTGTTCGGCCAGCGTGCCGCGGTTCTTGAGCAGGCAGCGGAGCAGTTTTTCCTCGTCGGTGCAGTGGACACCGAGGTGGTAGACGATGCGCATCGGGTGTTCGGCTCTGCCCTTGGGGAATGCCCTTTGATCGGGCTTGGCGAACTATACGGGCTTTTCTGGACAGGGAAACCGCTTTCCTGTACTCCCCCGACCAGGATGGCCGAGCAAAACAGTCAGATAAAGCCGCGAGGGTGGCATCTGCCGCGCCCTGACCTGTGGTCGATGGGTGCGGCGCTGATCGCGGCGATCGTCGTGCTGCCCATCGCGGCGGTGGTCTGGATCGCGCTGACGCCGGTCGAGAACATCTGGCCGCACATGCTGTCCACCGTGCTGCCGCGCTATCTGTCCACCACGGTGACGCTGATGGTGGGGGTCGGGGTGCTGACCGCGTCGGTCGGCACCGGGGCGGCCTGGCTGCTGACGATGTACCGGTTTCCGCTGTCGCGCGTGCTGGACTATGCGCTGCTGCTGCCGCTGGCGATCCCGGCCTATATCGGGGCCTATGCGCTGGTGGATTTCCTTGAGTATGCGGGGCCGGTTCAGGGGGCGATGCGTGCCGCGATGGGCTGGACGAGCGCGCGCGACTACTGGTTTCCGGAGATTCGCTCGACCGGGGCCGCGACGGTCGTGCTGGCGGCGGCGCTGTATCCTTACGTCTATCTTCTGGCGCGGGCGGCGTTCCGCGAGCAGCCGGGCGGCGCCTATGAGGTGGCCCGCGCGCTGGGGACCGGGCCCTGGGGGCTGTTCCTGCGGGTGGGCCTGCCGCTGGCGCGGCCTGCCATCGCCGCCGGTGTGGCACTGGCCGCGATGGAGACGGTCAATGACTATGGCACGGTCAGCTATTTCGGCGTCCAGACGCTGACGACCGGCATCTTCACCGTCTGGCTTTCGGGCGGAAATGCGGGCGGGGCCGCGCAGCTTTCGCTCGTGATGCTTGTGCTGATCCTTGCGCTGGTTGCGGTGGAGCGGGCGGGCCGGCGTCATCTGCGGTTCCACCAGATGGCACGGGGCGCGCGGCCGGTGCAGATGCAGGCGTTGAACGGCCTGCGGGGCTGGATCGCGACGGTTCTCTGCCTGGTGCCGTTCCTGATCGGGTTCGTGCTGCCCGTGGGTGTGATCCTGTCGATCGCGCTGCGAAACCCCGAGGCCTGGGTCTCGCCCGGGCTGGGGCGGGCACTGGTCAACACATTGGTCACGGGGGGGAGTGCCGCTCTCCTGACGGTCGGGGCGGCGCTGTTCCTGGTCTATGGCGCGCGGATGTCGCGGTCGGGCCTTGTGCGCAGGCTGCTGCCGCTGACGACGCTGGGCTATGCGGCGCCCGGCGCGGTGCTCGCGGTTGGCCTTCTGATCCCGCTCGCGGCACTCGACCAGCGGGTTGCGGACCTTGTGCTGCGGCTTACGGGGCGCGATCCGGGGCTTATCCTGACCGGCACGGCGGCGGCGCTGGTGCTGGCCTATTCGGTGCGGTTCTTCGGCATCGCACAGGGGGCGGCGGATGCGGCCTTCGGCCGGGTGCCTCCGAGCCTGCCGCAGGCCGCCCGCTCGTTGGGGCGCAGCGCAGGCGGCGCGTTGCAGGCGGTGTACCTGCCGCTGATGCAGCGGTCCGTCGCAACCGCGCTGCTTGTGGTCTTTGTGGACTGCGTCAAGGAGTTGCCCGCGACGCTTCTGTTGCGCCCGTTCAACTACGACACGCTCGCCACCCGCGTGCACGAGAAGGCGAGCCTCGAGAATCTGGGCGACGCCGCCCCGGCGGCAATTCTGGTGATGCTGGTCGGCCTCGCTGCAGTGGCGCTCATGGCGCGGGCCAACCGCTGAGCCGCGCCGCTTGCAACAGGGCCGGGTTGGCTGTATTTCGCTGCGGTGTGCCCCTATAGCTCAGCTGGTAGAGCATCTGATTTGTAATCAGAGGGTCGGGAGTTCGAAGTCTCTCTGGGGGCACCATTCAAGCGACACGTTTTCGCGTGACCTTTGGGGCTCCGTTGCCATGGGTGCGGCACATCGGGTCCGCACGGTCCTATGGCGCCGCGGCAAGGGCGCGGCCGTGGTGCCGGTCACGGGTCTGCTCGAGGTGATCGTAACTGTCCGAAGGCCTGCCGGGGACCGTGCCGGGCCTTCGCCCTTGCGCCTCTCTCCTTCCGCGCCGATCAGCGCGCCAACGGCGGCTGCGCTGACGAGAGTCAGCACGGGAGGGTTCAGGATCAGTGCTGTTTCCAGGAAACGCGGGTGGCCCTTGTCCAGGATCAATGAATAGACCTCGGATGTGGTATTTGTATTGATGTGGATGACTTGCACTTCGCCAATCCGGGGCGGGCCGGTTCGAGGGCGGCAGACCACGCGCGACACGCTGTGCCCTGCATCACCTCAAGCCATTCGTCACGGAGCCAAGCTGGACACAGGATCACACAGGAAAACGAGCGTGTCAGAACTCCGCATCGCCACAACAGCCCAAACGCCCGCTGACGCTGCGGCTGGCCTCGGTGGGGCCAGCGGAGTGTGCGCTGACCAGATGAAACAGAAATCCGGCTCCCCAGACAGCAACCGCCTGAAACGCTCGGCCCTGGCCGTCGCCGGACTTTCCGGCATCCTGCTCTGCGGGCTTATCGCCTGGCCTTTCCTTGGGGCAATCACATGGGCGCTGACATTGGCGATCCTGTTTTCACCGCTCCATGCGAGGATCGAACGGATCGTCAGGCAGCCGAACATCGCGGCCCTGCTCTCCACCGCCAGTGTCATCGCCGTCGTGGTTGTTCCGGCCGTGTTTGTGGCCGAACGCCTCATCACCGAAGCCGCGTCAGGCATCCTGTCGCTTCAGGCCCGTGTCGAGAGCGGCGAGCTCCAGGCGCTTCTCGACAGCCAACCTGCCCTTGCGCCCTTGGGAAACTGGATCAACCGGCAGTTCGATCTGCCGTCGATGATGGCCTCCATTGCGACATGGCTCAGCAACATCGGGGCAATCTTCGTAAAAGGCTCTTTACTTCAGGCGGTTGAGGTCTTTGTGACGTTCTACCTTCTGTTTTATTTCCTGCGCGACAGGCTGGCCGCACGTGCAATGATCACGGCCTGGCTGCCGCTGACACCGACCGAGACCGAACACCTGTTCCGCCGGGTGGCCGAAACCGTACACGCGACGGTGTACGGCACACTCGCCGTTGCCGCGGTCCAGGGCACCTTGGGCGGCCTGATGTTCTGGGTGCTCGGTCTTCCGACGCCTCTTCTCTGGGGGTTGGTGATGGGTCTTCTGTCGATCGTGCCGGTCCTTGGCGCCTTTGTCGTCTGGATACCCGCGGCGATCCTGCTCCTTCTGGATGGAAGTTGGGCACGCGCGCTCATTCTTTCCGCCTGGGGCGGGATCGTGGTTGGCAGCATCGACAACGTTCTGCGGCCTGTTTTCGTCGGCAACCGTCTGCGCCTGCATACCATTCCTGCGTTTATCTCGATTGTCGGTGGCCTTTTGCTGTTTGGCGCGCCGGGCTTCATCCTTGGTCCCCTGGCGGCGACGATGACCATGCTGGTGGTGGAGTTCTGGAGGCTCCGCGAGGCATCGGGCCGGTCAGGCGACAGGGGTTCTCCCGTCGATCAAGATTGAGCGGGGGGCAGACGGGGATTGCACCTGCATGACGTGCGTCCTCCACGACGAGCCAGACGCCGGGGGGAGAGAAAGTCCGACATCGGTCACGTTCCTTGCATGGGATGTCTGCTGCCGCCTCCTACTAGAATTGAGAAAAGGCAGGTAGCATCGCCAGATGCAGCCCAAGGAGGGAAGACATGGGCAGTGTGGACGAAGGCGCGGTTGCGGACCATTATGGGAGCGGCGAGTTAAGGTCGCGGGTGTTCGAGGCCATCGCTCGATCGGGTCTTGAACTGGGGAACCTGCGTCCGGTCGATCTGGCACCGGTTGACGAATTTCATATGGGCGGGCGCGCCGCGACGGTGGACATTGTCGCCGCCACGGGCCTTGGCGCCGCGGACCGGGTTCTGGACATCGGAAGCGGTCTGGGCGGACTGGTCCGCTATCTGGCCAGCGAGATCGGCTGTCGGGTAACGGGCCTGGATCTGACCCCGGACTACGTGGAAATTTCCCGAGAGTTCACGGACCTGACCGGGTTGTCCGACAAGGCGGACTTCGTGCTCGGCAGCGCCCTGGCGCTTCCCTTCGACGACGGCACGTTTTCCGCGGCACTGACCTTTCATGTCGGCATGAACATCGCCGACCGGGAGACGATGTATCGCGAAGCCTTCCGTGTGCTGGAGCCGGGCGGCAAGCTGGTGATCTACGATGTCCTGAAAGGTGCGGAGCCGGGGATGCGGTTTCCCGTCCCCTGGGCCGATACGCAGGAGACGAGCCACCTGGTCACTGCGGACGAGTTGGGCAGGCACCTGTCAACCGCCGGCTTCACGATCCTTGTCGAGCAGGACAGAACCCCCATCGTGCTGAACCACCACCGTGCCAGGGTGGCCGAGATGTCAACTGGAACCCCTCCGCCACCTCTCGGGCTGCACCTGCTGCAGGGAAGCACCGCCAAGGAGAAATCCCAGAACATGATCGCGATGGCCGAGGCCGGGCAGATCGCACTCGGGCTTGTCATTGCCCGGAAAGGCGATTGAGCAAGGCGTCAAGCGGTCCGCTGATGATTGCAGGAAGTCTCGGACAGCCCGCCTGCATGGGGGATGGCCAGTGGCGTGCATCCAGGCTGAAGGTGCCGGGGTGACAGCTTTCGGGCATCGCGGGTCAGCCGACGAACATGGGTCTTTCTGAGCAACGTATCCCACATCCGGGTCTGGTTGATGCAGATCATCGCCCGTTCCCGCAACCGACGATAAAGTTCCGGAACCCTTGGAGCGATGACAGTGATGACACCCTCTTTCCTGCAGCGTCCGACGCGCTTCCTGTTCTTCACCGGCAAGGGAGGGGTCGGGAAGACCTCGCTCAGTTGCGCGGTCGCGCTGGCGCTGGCGGATCAGGGGAAGCGTGTGCTGCTGGTCAGCACGGATCCTGCATCGAACCTGGACGAGATGCTGGGTGTGCACCTGACGGGCCGGCCGACGGCTATCCCCGGTGCGCCGCGCCTTTTCGCGCTGAACATCGACCCGGACAAAGCGGCGGAGGACTACCGCAGGCGCGTGCTTGATCTGATGGAACCCGGTGCGACCGACGAAGACCGCGCCACGGTCCGCGAGCAGCTTTCGGGAGCCTGCACAATTGAGATCGCGGCCTTTGACGAGTTCGTGGGGTTGCTCGCAGGGGAGGCAGCGGAGTTCGACCACGTGATCTTCGACACCGCCCCCACGGGCCATACGCTCCGCCTTCTCAGCCTGCCGCGCGCGTGGACGGGGTTCTTGCAGGGCAACGCCAGGGGCGCGTCCTGCATTGGCCCGCATTCGGGGCTGAAGATGCAGGAAGACCGTTTCCGCACGGCGCTGCTGGCGCTGGCCGATCCCGCGCAGACCTCCATCGTTCTGGTGACCCGGGCCGATCGCGGCGCGGTGCGCGAAGCATCGCGGACATCGGTCGAACTGCGCGCGCTGGGGCTGGGGAACCAGAGGCTGGTGGTGAACGGGGTTTTCCACGCCTCGGGCACCGGGGATGCCGTGGCCGAGGGGCTGGCACGCGACCATGCAGCGGTGATTTCGGCGTTACCCCCGACCCTTGCCGCCCTGCCGCGCGACGAGGTGCCACTGCGGTCTTTCGACATGGTCGGGCTTCCTGCGCTGCGCGACCTGTTCATGGCGGAAACCCCTGCAGCGCCGGTGGCCGCTCCGGCGGCGATTGACGGGGCCGGACTCTCTGAGATGGTGGATGAACTGTCGAAGGCCGGACGCGGGCTCATCATGGTGATGGGCAAGGGCGGCGTCGGCAAGACGACCGTGGCCGCAGCCGTTGCGGTGGGGCTGGTCAGGCGCGGGCACCGGGTGCACCTGACGACGACGGACCCCGCCGCGCATGTTTCGTTGGTGGTGGATGGCCGTCTTGACGGGCTGGAGGTGGACCGGATTGACCCCGCGGCCGAAACCGCGCGCTATGTGGAAAAGGTCATGGCGACCAAGGGCCGCGATCTCGACGAGGCGGATCGCGCCCTGATGCGAGAGGATCTCGCGTCTCCGTGCACGGAAGAAGTGGCGGTCTTCCACGCCTTTTCCCGCATCGTGGCCGAGGCGCGGGGCGCCTTTGTCGTGATGGACACCGCCCCCACGGGACACACGCTGCTGCTGCTGGACGCGACGGGGGCCTATCACCGGCAGGTGACGCAGGACATGGGGCCAGTGCAGGGCCGGATCGTCACGCCACTCATGCGCCTGCAGGACGCCGACTACACGCGGGTGATCCTCGTCGCCCTGCCCGAGACGACTCCGGTATCCGAGGCCGCGAGCCTGCAGGACGACCTGCGACGGGCCAGGATCGAACCCTGGGCCTGGGTGGTGAACCGGTCGCTGGCGCACACGGGCACGACCGATCCGCTGCTGCAACGGCGGATCGCAGCCGAGGCGACCCAGATCGCGCGCATAAGGGACGGCTTGGCGCGGCGGATGTTCCTGCTGCCCTTCTGTGCCGAGATGCCGGTGGGAATCCCGAGACTGCTGGCGCTTACCTGAGCGGAACAAGCGGCTGACAGCCTGTGGCGACCGGACGGGCGAACATCGTAAGGACGTTGTCCGTCAGGCCCATCCGTGTGTGTAGCCAAGCGTCACGATAGTGCGGGTGGCTCCCGGTGGTCGCAGGGCCCCGATCGCACCCGGCATCCCCAAGGTCATTCATGCGGGCGCAAAGCCCGCTTCGGTCAGCGCAGCGACGATCCGGTCGCGCGGCGCGGTGGTGATCACATCCACATGGCGGTTGGGTGGATCGGCGGTCACTTTTGCTGCCGCATCGACGTCTTGAATCGCCTTGGTCACAGCACGGGCGCAGCCGCCGCAGGTCATCGTTTCGATATGGAACTGCATCGCATCCTCGATCGGTTGAACTTCGTTGAACAGGACATGGGGCTTCCAAGCGTTGGAAGGTCAAGAGCACGTTTTTGTGAAATTTGCCGCTTGACCTTCCCATGATGGGAAGGACTATCTGTATGTGCGACCCGGGCCATTTCTGATCAGGACAGTCGCCATGAACGCGCCATTTCAACCAACGACTCCCGTCACCATCAGCCTGCCGGTAGAGGGCATGACCTGCGCCTCGTGCGTGGCGCGGGTGGAACGTGCGCTGGCAGCGGTGCCCGGTGTCGTGTCCGCGACGGTCAATCTGGCGACCGAAAGGGCCGAGGTGTCGTCAGCCGCGCCGATTGATCGGGCGCTGCTGGTCGCGGCGGTTGACCGCGTGGGCTACACCGTGCCCGCGCAGACGGTGGACCTCGCGATTGACGGCATGACCTGTGCCTCTTGCGTGGCGCGGGTGGAACGGGCGCTGACGGCCGTGCCGGGCGTGGCGTCGGCCAGTGTCAATCTGGCAACCGAGCGGGCAACCGTGACCGGGACGGCGGATGCTGCCCGGTTGCAGCAGGCGATCGAAGCCGTGGGATACGGCGCGCGGCTGGTTCAAGCCTCGGCTGCGGGGGATGCCGAAGGCGCAGCGCGCAAGGTGGCCGAGGAAGCCTCGCTGCGCCGCGACCTGATGCTTGCGGCGGCGCTGAGCCTGCCGGTGTTCGTGCTGGAAATGGGCGCGCACCTGTTTGCGCCGGTGCATCACCTGATCATGACAACCATCGGGATGCAGGCAAGCTGGGTCGCGCAGTTCGTGCTGACCACACTTGTCCTGCTGGGGCCGGGTCGGCGGTTCTACCTCAAGGGATATCCGGCGCTGTGGCGGCTGGCACCCGACATGAACAGTCTTGTCGCGGTGGGGACGACCGCGGCCTTTGCCTATTCGGTGGTGGCGACGGTTCTGCCCGGCCTGCTGCCGCCGGGCACGGTGAATGTGTATTTCGAGGCGGCGGCGGTGATCGTCACGCTGATCCTGCTGGGCCGCTATCTGGAGGCGCGGGCGAAGGGCCGCACGTCACAGGCCATCAGCCGGTTGGTCGGTTTGCAGCCGCGCATGGCCCGCATCCACCGCGGAGACAGCGTGGTCGAGGTGCCCATTGCCGAGGTGCGGGCTGGCGATCTGCTCGACCTTGCGCCCGGGCGAGCGCGTGCCGGTGGACGGCGAGGTGACGGCGGGCGACAGCTGGATCGACGAAAGCATGATCACCGGCGAACCTGCCCCCGTCTCCAAGGCCGCAGGTGCGACAGTCACCGGGGGCACGGTCAACCAGACCGGCGCGCTGACCTTTCGGGCGACGGCGGTGGGCGAGGCCACGATGCTGGCGCAGATCATCCGGATGGTCGAGGCGGCACAGGGCGGCAAGCTGCCCATCCAGGGGTTGGTGGACCGCATCACGCTGTGGTTCGTGCCGGTGGTGATGGGGCTGGCGGCGCTGACCTTTGCCGTCTGGCTGATCTTTGGCCCCGACCCGGCGCTGACCTTCGGTCTGGTCAATGCCGTGGCGGTTCTGATCATCGCCTGCCCCTGTGCGATGGGGCTGGCGACGCCCACGTCCATCATGGTCGGGACCGGGCGCGGTGCCGAACTTGGGGTGCTGTTCCGCAAGGGGGAGGCGTTGCAGGCGCTGCAAGCCGTGCGTGTCGTCGCACTGGACAAGACCGGAACGCTGACGGCCGGCAAGCCTGCGTTGACCGACCTGATCCTGGCCCCCGGCTTTGACCGGGCCGAGGTGCTGGCATTGGTTGCATCGGTCGAGGCCAGATCGGAACATCCGGTTGCCCGGGCCATCGTGGCGGCAGCAGAGGCCGAGGGGCTGCGGCTGCCCGCCGTGTCCGACTTTGCCTCGGAAACCGGGTTCGGCGTCAGTGCCAAGGCGGGAGAGGTCCAGGTGCAGATCGGCGCGGACCGCTACATGGCCCGTCTCGGGTTGGACGTGGTCCCGTTTGCACAGGCGGCCGAGCGCATGGGGGCGGACGGAAAATCACCGCTCTATGCGGCCATCGGCGGGCGGTTGGCCGCGATGATGGCCGTAGCCGACCCCATAAAGCCGTCGACCCCGGCCGCGATCCGCGCCTTGCATGATCTGGGCCTGACGGTGGCCATGATCACCGGCGACAACGCCCGCACCGCACAGGCGATTGGCCGCCAGCTTGGCATTGACGCCGTCGTGGCCGAGGTTCTGCCGGGCGGCAAGGTCGAGGCGATCCAGCGACTGCGCGGGGATCACGGTCCGCTGGCCTTCGTCGGAGACGGCATCAACGATGCCCCGGCCCTGGCCGAGGCGGACGTGGGTCTTGCCATCGGAACGGGCACCGACATTGCGATCGAGGCGGCGGATGTGGTGCTGATGTCCGGCAGGCTGACCGGAGTGCCCGATGCCATCGCGCTCAGCCGTGCCACGATGAGCAACATCCGGCAGAACCTGTTCTGGGCCTTCATCTATAACGCGGCCTTGATTCCCGTGGCGGCAGGGGTGCTTTATCCGGCCTTCGGCATCCTGCTGTCGCCGGTCTTCGCGGCGGGGGCCATGGCCTTGTCGAGCGTGTTCGTGCTGGGCAATGCCCTGCGCCTGCGCCGGTTCCAGCCAAACACGGGTAACGGAGAACGGGCATGAATATCGGAGAAGCTGCCAGAACCTCGGGCGTTTCGGCCAAGATGATCCGCTATTATGAGCAGACGGGCCTGATCCCGTCGGCGGGGCGAACCGCATCGGGCTATCGCACCTACACCGGCACCGATGTCCAGATGCTGCGCTTCATCCGCCGCGCCCGCGATCTGGGGTTTCAGGTTGAGGCCATTGGGGAACTGCTTGCCCTGTGGCGCGACCGCAGCCGCCACAGCGCGGACGTCAAGCACCTGGCGCAGGTCCAGATCGCCGGTCTGCGCCGCAAGATCGCCGAGATGGAAAGCATGGTCGCCACGCTCGATCACCTGGCGGAGGGCTGTTCCGGGGATGCCCGACCAGACTGCCCGATCCTTGCCGATCTGGAGGGGGAAAGGTCTGTGGTTGCCCCCGCCTGCCACAGCGGGCCGGGCTTCAACCGCTAACCGCGACTAACCGCGACCTTGCGGCACTTGCCGAAAAGTCTCAGCAGGACAAATTTCCCTTCCCGTCAGATACATCCGCCGGAAAGACCCAATGACCCTCAATCGCCGCCATGTCCTGTCCGGGGCTGGCGGTCTGATCCGCCTTGGCGTCTTGCCCGGCCTGGCATTTGCCCAAGACCTTCAGACGATCGAGGAAATCGTGACTGCCGCCTCGCCGTCGGATGGCTAGGGTGCAGGCTCGGCCAGAACCACGGTTCTCGGGCGGGGGGATGGGCGTTGCTTGCGCTTTTCCGGCAGCGGCAGGGCCCTCACGGGGGCGTCGCTGAACGCACCCTTGAGGGCGGTTTCCAGGTCAGTCGCCACGAAATCGGCGCCGATGTCCTCCGCTTCGGCCAGTTTCGCAGGTGACGGGGGAAGGGCCCGCCAGGATGTGTCGCTGGTTTCGTCCAGATCCTTGGGCATTTGCCAGATCACGACACCGACCCGCACATCGGGCGCCGCGCGTTTGATGCGCCTGATGTGCAGCAGCGAGGCGCGGCTCGGCTGCGGATCGAGAAAGGCCAGTATGACGCAATCCCTTGACGCGGCGGACCTGGCCGTGAAATGCGACGGTGCGAGTTCGGTATGGGCGAGATGCAGTGCATCCGCCCCTTCGGCAGCGGCGACCTGCGCCAGCATGGCGGCCGCGACGTCGTCCAGCGACGTTCGCCCTCCGATGCAGGTCACGCGGTATCCCAACCCGTCGAGGCTGTCGTTTTCGATCAGACCGGCTGCGGAGGTATCGCTGGCAGGCGCTGTGTCGTCAGGGCCATGTGCCTGTCGGAAATCGTCCAGTTCTTCCGCCACGACGTCTTGCAGGTTCTCGACCATCGCCATCGAAACCGAGACGAGCCGGGCCTGCTGCTCGGTCGTGAGAACGCCGCGGGCGTGGTCGGTCTGGGCAATCAGCAGGGCAGGGATGCCGACCTCGGCATAATAGTCCGAGAGAAACACGTCATCCAGCGACTCTTCCGCCCGGAAGGTTGCCTCGACCGCGTCGCCGGCCAGCAGGCGCTGGTAGAGGCGGGCGTGGGGGGCCAGAACCGGCTCGTCACCGAAGATGATGTCAAAGACCTCGAACTGTGGAATGTGGCGA
The DNA here is from genome assembly GCA_963777765.1 of uncultured Alphaproteobacteria bacterium. Lineage (GTDB taxonomy): Bacteria > Pseudomonadota > Alphaproteobacteria > Rhodobacterales > Rhodobacteraceae > Aliitabrizicola. The sequence continues at coordinate 74,070 of CAVZRP010000002.1, forward strand.
CCCAGAACGACAAGACAGACGGTGAGAGGGGTCGAAAGGACAAGGCCCAGCGGGCCCCAGATCCATGTCCAGAAGATCGCGGCGATGATGATGGCCAGCGGGCTGACCCCGGTGCGCGACCCGTAAAGCCGCGGTTCGATGACGTTGCTTGTGACAAGTTCGACCACGAGGAAAAGGGCGATGGTCCAGAGCACCGCGCTCCAGTCCGGCGAGATCGCGAAGGCGAGGAACAGCGGGAAGGCGGCAGAGAGGATCGAGCCGATATAGGGCACGAAGCGCAGGACAAGGGTGACAAAGCCCCAAAGGATGGCGTTGGGAACCCCGATCAGCCAGAGGCCGAGCGCGATGGGAACCGCGTAGATCGTGTTTACGAGCAACTGGACCAGAAGGTATTGCGCCACGCGCTGTCCGGCCTCTTCCAGCACCTGCGTCGTCCGGTGCAGGTCGTTGGAGCCGAGCAGGCGGATGAACCGGTCGCGCAGCTCTTCTCGTTCCAGCAGCATGAAGATCACGACGATGACGACGAGTCCGGTCGTCGCAATCGGGCTGACAAGGGGTAGGACAAGCTCGAGCAGCAGCACGATGGGATTTGTTGTCTCGACCACCTGCACCGGAATCGGTTTCGTGCTGGCGGGCGGCGCGGTTGCGCCTTCCGTGCCGGGGGCGGCGGGCAGGGCAGGGACGGCCGCGCCGATCTGGTCGTTGATTTCCGTAATCATCTCGGCGACGCGCGACACTAGCCCGTCTTTCCGACCGGATTCTTGTATCGCTTCGACCTTGGTAATGATGTTGTGCTGGAAGGTGGGCAGGCTTTGGGCGAGCTGGGTCACCTGGCTGGCGACGATGAGGCAGAACACGGCGATTGCCGTGAACGTGGCCGCCACGACGACAAGCACCGTCAGCACGTTGGGCAGGCCAAGACGCCGCAGCCGCGTGACCATCGGCGAAAGAGCGAAGGTGACCAGCATCGCGATCGACAGCGGAAGGAAGACATCCTTCGCGAAATAGAGAACGGCAGTGATGCCGGCGATGGTCGCGAGTTTTGGCAGTGTAAGGCGCTGAACGTACGAGGGTGGGTCTGCCTGCAGCTGGTCGCGTTCCCTGACGCTGGCAGGGGGCAGTCGTGCGGGAGGGCCGTTCATTCAGTCCCCCTGCCGTGATTGACGCGATGCGCCCGGGCGTTGGTCACGATGTCTTGCTCCCCGGTACGCCGAAATTGCATCAGACGAACGCGGGATTCGGATTCCTGTTCCGCCTGGTGAAAAAATCTTCCTGCCGCCGGCCCGCGCCGGTTTCCGGCGCATGAACCGCCTGTTGCAGGGCTGATCATTCGCGCGCCGGAGCCGCAGGATTGCCGGAGCTTGTTGTGAATTCCGACAGGCGGCGCGTTGTATCGGCCAGCTTGCGGCGCAGGTCGCCCGAGACGCTGCCCTCCAAGGCCATGGCGATGTCTTCGTTCTTCGCCAGGAACTGGCGCAGCGCGCCACAGTCGACCTGGAACAGGCGCGATGGTTCCGCGACCACGACCGACGCCGTCGCCGGTTCGCCCGTTGCATAGGTGAGTTCGCCCACCAGCGCACCGTCGCGGAGCAGGGCGACGATCTGGCCCGACCGCTCGATCCTGCAGTGGCCCGAGATCACCAGCGAAAGATCCTTCAGCGGTCGGCCTTCTTCCGCGATGCGGGTCTCGGGGGCGGCATCTATGAAGCGGCCCAGGCGCAGCATGCGCTTCGCGCGGTCTTTCTTCAGGCCGGGCGTCAGTACGTTCGCGGCCTGCTGTTCCTCGTCGGACAGATTGAGGTAGTTCGTGACATACCAATGCCGCGCCAGCCCCATCAGGCTGATCGTGATCCAGGAGGTTTCGATGAATGCTGAAAACGGATTGAAATGCTGGGACAGGCTGATCAGGACCGAGCCTGAGGCAATGAGGTTGAGGAAAGGGTAGAGGTAGCCTTCACCCTTGATCAGACCCAGTTGCAGGATCAGATAGGTGCCGACGTAGAAGATCGCGCCGATATAGCCGATGACGGTGATCGTTTCAGCGCCAAGAAGATCGAGCATGAAGCCGGAAATGCCACCGGCCGCGTCTGCAGTCATTCCCTGTCTCCCCGAGAACACGGCGTGCAGCATCACCCAACAGCAGCACTGCGTCTAACGTCAAGTGGGCTCGGCCCACGGTCGCCTTCAGGTTTCGGCGGCCGAAATCACCTGCTTTGCTGTTGCCGGTGACTGTAGCAGATCGGCAAGGGTAAGGGACTCGATCAGCAACAGATAGGACCAGAACACCTCGGCAAAGACCTTGCGGATCCGGCAGGTCGCCTCGTCTGCACAGTCATCACAGCGTTGGTATGCACGGCGGGACAAACATGCGAGCGGGGCAATGGGACCGTCGATCATCCGAAGGAGTTCGCCGAGCGGAATCGCCGAAGGCTCCTTGATCATCTGGTAGCCGCCGTTGCGGCCGCGGATACTGGCGATGTAGCCGGCGTTTCTGATTTCCAGCAGGATGTGTTCAAGGAAGCGTTTGGGTGTCTCGGCCCGCCGGGCAATCTCCTCGATACGCAAGGCGGAACCCTCGCCGACCTTTTCGTCGGCCAGTACAAGGAGCGCCTTGAGCGCATACTTCATTTTCTGCGTGATCATACCCTTACGTAAGTGAAGGGTTTCGGTTTCTCAATGCAAAAGCCGCAATTTGCAAAGTGAAAAACGACGACCGGCAGAGAGGTTTTCCGAGGCGAGTCGTGGGGACGACCGCAGTGCAGACGTTCGACGGCACCGGTCATGGATCGACGCCAGGTTGAGCGCCCGCTCAGGACGCCTTCACATACGCCACGACGAGAATGATGAAGGCGATGTCCACCACGGGCAGAGCGCCGATGAGAGTCGCGACCGAACGCTCCATCGCGGTGAGCAGACGTGCTGTCGTGCGAACCGCATGGTCCGCCGTCACGTAGCTTCGCGTATGTGCAAGGCTTCCGGCTAGATTGAATGGAAACAACCGGCCTGATTTTCGACGATTGTTCACGATTATAAATTCCATCTACTTAACTCTAATCAACATATTCGGTGCTGTTCGACCCGTAAACCTGTCTGAATGTGCAGGTTGCCTGTGGATGCTGTCTGGCACGAGCCGTTCAGTTGGCGACGTCGCTTGCCGCCGCCAGTAGTTCCTCTGAGTCCGCCCGTTTAAAGACTCGGGCCCCGCCGCCCGGAACCTCTGTAAAGGTCCATCGAATGACGCCGTCTCTGTCGAGCAGGAACTGTCCGAAGAGTTGTCCCAACCCTGCCGCGATCATCCGCGCGTCGTCGTCGGTCACCTCGTAGCCGTCCTTGCGATTCAGCAGTTCGGGACCGGTAAGGGGGTCAACCGGACCACCTTCTTCTCCGTGCAACTCGATGCGTGTCTGGGCCATCGCATCCATGCCGACCTTGTACGGCCAGTCAGTCTCAGTCTCGGTAAACAGGAGGTTGGGCAAGCCGAAGGCGCGGTGGGAGGTCCGCTCGGGATCAGATGCGGCGAACAGGTCGGGCATGGGGTGGTAGCGAAAATAGAGCTTTGCCCGTGCTATCGGCGTGTTCACCACTGCAAGGCTTTCGATGCCCTTCTCGCGCAGCTGGCGATCCAGTTGGGCCTGGGCCGCAAGATGACGGCGGCAGAACGGGCAATGCAGCCCGCGGAACATGCCGATCAGAACGGGCTTCCGGCCGCGAAAGTCTTCCAGGGCGACCTGGCCATCCCGCGTGATCGCATCGAGCACGATGTCTGGGGCCCGGTCACCGGGCTGCAGCGGACTGAGACGCTCCATGTCAGTCATCCGGTTCCTCCTGTCCTGCCCTAGTCAAGAAACGGCAGGATCACCAACGTCTCAGGGTTCAGACCGTTCGTCACGCAGATGTCCTGGGCCAGCGAAAAAAACCGCTCCGCACCTGCGAGATCGTCCCGATCGAGACAGAGAGTTCGCCAGCCCATCATAGCATGGAAAAAGCTGCTGCGGCTCACCCGTTTCCAGCGCGACGGCAAGTGCTTCGGAGTAGCTGCCTTCGGCGAGATCGGGCTGCGAGTGGCATTGATGGATCTGGCCCAGAACGATCAGGGCGACGGCCAGATGGTCGCGCTGATCGAGAGAGCGGTCTATCTCGATCGCCCTCTCTGCTGCCGGAACCCCCTCGGAACCGCAGCGGTCGGTGAAGGTGCATGACGCCACGGCAAGGTTGGAAAGCAGGCGCGCTTCAAAGCCGAGGTCGCCGATCCGACGCGCCAGCGCGACGCCTTCCTTGCAGACGTCGATCGCACGCCGTGGATCGATGATACTGTAGAGAACGGAAAGGTTCGTGTATCCGCGGCACATGGCGGCGCACAGGTCGGCCGAGCGCGCCGTTTCAACGCTGCGTTCCACTTCGCGCACGGCGTCGAAATTGCGACCCAGCCGTGCGAGCGAGATTCCCTTTGTGTTGAGTGCCTCTGCGGCGGCAAGGGCGGCTTCGCGCGTCTGTTCGAGCGTTGCATCGGACGGCAGCCTGGCGGCCTGAGTCAGCGCCTCCTCGGCCAGCCTCATCGCGGTGTCGTTGTCCCCGAGACGGAAGACCAGCCTGGCACGCTCCTGCAGAAGGTGTGCCCGCTCGATGGGGACGTCGACATCGGCAAGGGCCTGTTCCGCCTCCGCATAGCTGGCTTCCGCTTCTGCCCGGAGCCCGGAGTTCCAAAGCAGTCGGCCCTGCTTTCGGAGCAAACGCGCCACGGCAAGGTTATCGCCCACGGTGCGATGCCCGGAGAGCGTGGCGGTGTAGTGCCGCTGCGCCACCTCCCGACGACCCAGAGCGGATGAAAGGTCCGCGATACGCTCGGAAAGCTGGAGAGCGAGTGTCGAACCACGATCCGCTCCCAGCGTCGCCAGGGCCTGCTCGGAAAAGCGGGCGGCGTCCTCGTTGGCGTAGATCTCGCAAGCGCGATCGCCCGCCGCCATCAGGTAGCTTGCGCCCTTCTCGCGCATCGCGCTTCGGCTGAAGTGATGCCCAAGGCTCGCCACGTCTTCCAGCCGCTCGGGCCGCGGGCCGCAATGCTCTTCAAGTGCGTAGCCGATGCGAAGATGAAGCTCTGCGCGGCGTTGGAGCAGAAGGTTGTTATAGATCGTTTCCTGGAGCAACAGGTGGGTGAAGCGATAACTGCGCGACGACAGGGAGCCGCCGCCTGCCACCTCCTCTATGATCTCGGCGTCGCACAGCGCTTCGAGCCCGGCATCGAGTTTGGCGGGCTCCGCGCAGACCGTCCCGAGCAGCGACGTCTCGAACGTCGGCCCGAGGACTGCAGCCTCTTGCGCAAGCTTGCGTATCTCGGACGGGAGCCGGTCGACCCGGGCCAGGAGCATTGCCTGGATCGTGTCGGGGATCTCGTCTGTCGCCGCGCGGAGTTGCACGTGCCAGCCATCGGCCACGCGTTCCAGCACGCCAACCTCGACAAGACCGCGTATGATCTCCTCGATGAAGAGCGGATTGCCGCCCGCGCGGGCCAGGATCGTACTGCGCAGGGTGTTGGCCTCGCCACGCTCCAGGGCAGAGCCGAACAGCGTCTCCAGCAGCTTTTCTGCGTCCTCGTTCGCAAAGGGCTGTAACCGGAGTGTCGTGTGGCTGACCCGACCGGAGCGGAGGCGGTCCTGGTCTGCGTCGGGCCTTTCGGTCACGAGAAGCATAAGGCGGGTGCGTTCCAGCCGATCCATCACGAAGCGCAGCGCTTCGAGGGAGACGACATCCGCCCAATGCAGATCCTCGACCACAATCAAGAGTGGCGAGAGTGCGAGGCGACCCTCGATGATCGTCCGCACGGCATAGAGGATCTGCCGATGAAGCTGTTCCGCCTCGACGTGGCGAAGCTCTCCGGCCGGATCGCCAAGGCCAAGGACATGGGCAAGCAGGGGCATCAGGCGATCCGCCTCTGCCCCGCCAAGCCCCAGATCATCGAGCAGGGCCGCCAGTTTCTCGCGCAGCCGTGGTCCCGGCTCGTTCGGAAGCATTCCCGCTGCACTGCGAACGACAGCCCCAAGAGCAGCATAGGACTCGCTTCCAAGCGAGGAACAGGTAGACACCCGTACGGCGACGCCCTCGAACCGGGTCTCTTCGCCGATCCGGGCTATGAACTCGTTCACCAAGCGCGACTTTCCGACGCCGGCCTCCCCCACCAGGCAAACCATTTGGGCCGTGCCGTTACAGGCATGTGCCAGGCTGTCGAGCATGCGGCCCATTTCGGCGTCACGGCCAATCAGGGGCGCGCGGAGGCCGAAGGCTTCCAGTCCTCGGGCCGTGCGGCGTTCCGGGACAGGCCCGATCAGGCGGTGGACAAGGATGCTGCCAGCCCTGCCACGGAGGGTTGCGTCTCCGAGCGAACTCGAAGCCGAAGGCATGACGCGCAAGTCGCACCGTGGCGGGGCCGGCCAGAACCTCGCCAGGCTCTGCCAGTGACTGCAGCCGCTGGGCAATGTTCACCGTGTCCCCTGTCACGGAGTAGGTGCGCGCGTTGCCGACCCCGACGCCACCTGCAACGACCGGGCCGGTGTTGACACCGATATGAAGCGCCAGCGCGCGGCCAACCCGACCCTGCCAGCGCCGGTCAACCTCGGCGGTGCGACGGTTCATTTCAAGTGCTGCGGCAAGTGCGCGTTCCGGATCGTTCTCATGAGCGACCGGCGCTCCGAACAGCACCAGGAGCGCGTCACCGATGAATTTGTCTACGAACCCACCGAAGGACTCCACGGCTTCGGTCAGATCCTTGAAAAGGTCGTTCTGAAGGGATTGCACCACTTCCGGATCCAGCCGCTCGCTGAGTTGCGTGAAGCCGCTGAGATCGGCAAAGAGCACGGTGATGAACCGACGGTCGGCGTCTTCGGCCGGACCTGCTGTCAGGCTGCCGGTGGAAGGCCGGATTGGAACTGCAGCGCCATGGCGCGCTGCGGCGCGCTCCGTCGGGCGCGCCTGCCGCGGTGCATACTCTGGATTGGATGTCCCAACGTCGTCGGCAATCGGACGCCCGCACCTGGGGCAAAAGGCAAAGTCCGGATCGCAGGAATAGCCGCAACCCTGGCAAATGGCCGGTTGCCTTGCACCGCATTTCGGGCAGAAGGCAAAGCCGGGTTCTATTTCGGTGCCGCATCCGGAACAGTTCATTGGAGTCCGCCGAAAGGCCGCAACAGGCCGTTTGCTTTGGAAGCAGCGTGGTAACGAGGCAGCGCGCTCCGCCGAAGCCACGGCTTTGCAACTGAAACCTCGATAAGGTTCGTTTGACGAGAACCTACAACAAATTTCCGCGCTGCAAGAGCAAACTTGCAGGAGTTAAAGGAGGGCGCTGCATCCCGCTCCAACTCTACACTCTCTTGCCCCTGCGTCCGGGTGTTCCGGACAAGGCTGGTCAATGAAGCAATTGAACGGCTGACCGCCGGGGTGATCCATGTCTTAAGCAATGTCCCACGAAAACAGCACGACAGTCCCAACCTCGCCAAACTTGCAGGTAGCATGCTCCCGTCGAGCCGAGCCGCAGAACCAGGACGGCAAGAGCATGCTTGCCGACGCCTTCGAGCAGGTAGCTACCAGCAGGAAAACCCCGGATTGCGAGGGCAAGGCCAAGGCCACCGGAGATGCGTCGGTCCTGACCACGCTGGCGGGACTGAGGGTGGAATTTGACCCACTGTTCGAAATCACGCCGGGAACCGCTGCTGTTTCGACCATGGAGGTTTCGGCCAATACGCTTGACGCTGTGGCGGGCGCAACCTTAGCCGAATAGAAGAACGCCGCCGCGCCCGTGCAGCAAGTCATAGACGTTGTGCAGCGAAACCGGGTAACGGGCGCGGTGCGCTTGTCGTTTCGCCGCAACCCAACGTTCCCTGCTAAGATCGGTCAGACTGCTGCAGTCAGGCGGACGACAGCGGCATCCGCCCATGGCCGTGCGCTTCACTTGGCCGAAAGATATCCGGACAGCAGAATTGAAGCTGAACGTTCTGCGACAGCGACGATGGCAGCGTTGACGGGACCGGTTGTGAGGCTTGGCAGGATCGATCCGTCCACGACGAACAGGCCGGGCACGCCTGGAACTGACAGGTCAGGCCGCACCACGGCATCCCGGTCAGTTCCCATCCGGCAGGTCCCGATGGGGTGGTGATGGGTGACGGCGGCTTTGGCGATGAAGGCGGTCCTGCTTGTCTCGGTTTGAAGGTCAGTGGTTCGTGGGAATACTTCGTCACGGCGCCACTCGTCATAGGCCCGTGCGCCACCGATCCGGCGCGCCCAGTCGAGGGCCTGGAGAAAATGGTCGCAGTCCTCTTCGGCGCTGAGGTAGCGGGGATCAATGACAGGGTGAATAGCGGGGTCGGCGGCGGCGAGCGAGAGCCGCCCCCGGCTGCGGGGATGGGTGATCCCGAACATCAGGGTGTAGCCGTTGCCGATGCCAGGCACGTCGGCCAGCCCGTCGAGGCCGTCAGAGAGGACAGGAACGCTGACCACGCCCACGACCAGGTCCGGTGCGGCGGCCGGATCGGCGCCGCGCGCCTGGATGTAGGTGAGAGATTCGGAGTGTTGGGTTGTCGTCGGTGGCACCGGGCGGCGCGACCGGTAGACGTTGCCCGCCGAAAGCAGGTGGTCCTGCAGGTTCGCCCCCACCCCCGAAAGCTCGCGGCGCACCGCGACGCCGACGCGGCGGAGGTCGCCTGCGGGGCCCATCCCGGACCGCATGAGGATCGAGGGACTGCCGATCGATCCGGCGGCCAGGATCACCGCGCGGCGCGCCGCGACCGTGACACCGCCTTCGGCTGATTGGCAGAGAACGCCGATCGCGTGCCCGTCAGCCCCCATCAGCAGGCGGTCTACGAGGAGGCCGGGCAGGATGGTCAGGTTTGGGCGCGTCCGCACCTCGGGCCCGAGATAGGCATCGGACACGCTGAGGCGCCGGCCGTTGACGATAGTCATCGTGTTGAGGGTCGGCCCCGCCATCTGGGCGCCGTTGTGGTCGCGGATCGGCGTGAGGCCGAGTTCCGCGCCCGCCGCGATGTGGCAGCGGGTCAGGGGGTGCGGGGTTGCGGGCTGGGAGAGCGTGAGAGGGCCGTCGCCGCCGTATCCGGACTCGCCTGCGAAGGGGGATGTCTCGGACTTCCGGAAGAACGGAAGCAGCGCGTCCCAAGTCCAGCCGGTGGCGCCCGCCTCGTGCCAGGCGTCGATGTCGCGAGGATGGCCGCGCATGTGGCCCATCGCGTGGATCGCGCTCGATCCGCCGATCACGCGGCCGCGCGGGCAGGGATGAACGCGGCCGTCAAGCCCGGGCTGGGGCGTGGTCTGGAACGCCCAGTCGATTTCGGAACCCTGCAGCAGGGGCCAGGCGGCGGGATCGGCGATGCGCGGGTCACGGGGTTCGCCCCCCGCTTCGATCAGGATCACGCGCAGGCCGGACCCATCGGTCAGGCGGTTTGCCAGAACGCTGCCCGCAGACCCCGCCCCAACGATGACGACATCTGCCGCGAGAGTGAAATCGGTCATCGGGGCGGCGCACCCGTCACGATGCACCGGCGGCGAGTGGCAAGGGTTCGGTCCGCGCATCGGACGGTTCAGGCGAGAGGCGCTGGTTTATCATGTCCTGCACCATGGCGAGATGCGCGCGCATCGCGGCCTCGGCCCGGTCCGGATCTCGGGCGGCGATAGCCTGGGCGATGTCCATGTGTTCACGGTCGCGCTCGTCCCTCCGGCGCTGGCAGGGTGGCTTGCGGGGCGGCATGTGGACCCGCTTGTCAGTCCCGACCTGGCGGAGGATGGCGTAGAGCTCGCGGCCAAGCGCGTTGCGCGCCGCACTGACCACCTCGAGGTGGAAGGCGAGGTCGGCACCGCCGTAGCTGTCGCTGGGCCGTCCGGTGGCGGCGCGCATGATGCGGGCGATTTCGACCGCCGAGGCGCGGATCGCGGCCAGGCGGGCCAGCTTCGGCTCGAGCATGAAGCGCAGTTCGATCACCTCGGTCGGGTTCGAAAGCTGTGCGAGGCGGTCGATCTGGCTTGGGCGCCCCTCGGTCGCGCGACGACCGACCTGGGCGGGGGGAAGCTGGCCCGTTGCCCGAAGATCCGCGAGCACTCGGCGCAGGCGAGACCGCGACACCTTCAGTCGCGCGGTCAACTGGCGTTCGGGCGGGATATCGCGCTGATCGCGCGCCAGCTCCAGAATGGTGATCCTGAGCGCCTCGGCGCTTGCGTTTCCGTTTCCTGCGTGGTTTCGTGCGCGCTTTTTTCCGGCATGCCTGACCTTGTCCTGACCCACTTGAACACGTGCCGCGAGACCTGAAAGAAGAGGCAATCCAAGCCCGCGCCGCACCAAACCTCGCATTCTTCAGGTGCCAGTTTACGCCGGGTGGGCGATTGCCTCAAGACCATTGACAACTATGGTTCACGAGTGGTTCGGTCGTTGCTGCAAGGTTACATGCCCGGTCCGTTTTTGCTGATGCCGCCCGCTGGCCGGCGCGGTAAGGCCCGGTTCCGCTTTTTCGGAGGGCCACGATGAAGGCTGAGTACGACTATGTCATCGTGGGTGCCGGATCCGCCGGCTGCGTCCTCGCCAACCGGCTGAGCGCCGATCCGTCCTGCACGGTGCTGGTGCTGGAGGCGGGGGGGTGGGACCGCGACCCGCTGATCCACATTCCGCTGGGCTGGGGGATGATCTTCAAGGAGCGCCGCCACGACTGGGGCTACTTCTGCGAGCCGGAAGAGGCGGTTGCGGGCCGGGCGGTGGAATGCGCGCGGGGCAAGGTGATCGGCGGGAGTTCGTCGACGAATGCGATGGCCTATGTGCGCGGCAACCGCGGCGACTACGCCCGCTGGGCGGCGGAGCCGGGGCTGGAGGGCTGGGGGCCGGAGGCGACCCTGCCCTACTTCAAGCGGCAGGAAACCTGGGCAGGCGGGGCCGACGCCTACCGGGGTGGCGCGGGGCCGGTCGGGACGCAGTTCTGCGCCTATCGTGACCCCCTCGTCGATGCCTTCGCGACGGCGGGCAGGGACAGCGGCTTCGGCTGGACCGAGGATTACAACGGGGCGAACCAGGAAGGGTTCGGGCGGCTGCAGATGTCGATTCGCAAGGGGCGGCGGGCGAGCGCCGCGAGCGCCTATCTGCGGCCCGCCCTGTCGCGCGGGAACCTGACGGTGGCCACGGGCGTGATGGCAGAACGGATCGTGCTGGAGAACGGGCGGGCAACGGGGATCGCGCTGCGGCATCGTGGTGAGGCGAGGACGGTCCGGGCGACGAGTGAGGTAATCCTTTGTGGCGGCGTGATTAATTCACCACAGCTTCTGATGTTGTCCGGCATCGGAGACCCGGACCAGCTGGCGCGGCACGCGATCAAGACCGAGGTCGCGCTGCCGGCAGTGGGGCGGAACCTGCAGGACCACCCTTCGATCATCGTGATGTATCACCGGGCTGAGCCGGGGCCGTTCCACCGCATGATGCGCTATGACCGGATCGTGCCGGACCTTGCGCGCACCTATATCAACGGAAGCGGGTTCTCGGGCGACGTTCCGGGGGGTGTCACGGCCTTCCTGCGGTCGTCGCTGGCCACCGATGTGCCCGATATCCAGTTCCTGTTCACCGCCGCACCGCTTGCCTCGTGGCCCTACCTCGCACCGTTCAAGGCACCGTTTGCCGACGGGTTCGCCACCCGTCTTGTCCTGACCCGGCCCACGGCGCGGGGGGATGTGACGCTGAAGTCGGCGGACCCGATGGCGGCGCCGGCCATTCGCCAGAACTTCCTGTCGACCGACCACGACTGGCAGGTGCTGCGCGAGGGGTTCGACATTGCGCGCAGCCTGGCCGCCGCGCCGTCGATGCGCCCCTTCATCAAGGCGGAGATTTCGCCGGGGGCAGGGTGTACGACGCGGGACGAGATCGACGCGCATATCCGCAAGACGGCGATCACCGTGCATCATCCGGCAGGCACCTGCCGCATGGGGCTCGCGGAAGATCCGCGCAGCGTCGTGTCGCCGGAGTTGCGTGTGCACGGGGTGGAGGGGCTTCGGGTCGTCGATGCGTCGGTCATGCCGGACCTGCCCAACGGCAACATTAACGCCGCCGTGCTGATGATCGCGGAGCGTGCGGCGGACCTGCTGCCGGGCGCGCGACTCGGCCGGGATGGGGCGCTGGGCGCGGCGTGAGTCGCCCGATTGCACCATCCATGGGCAACCAAAAAACATAAATGGTTTCTTAGGTGCTCTGAGAACAGGTCTTTAATCAGAATAAATATATGAAAAACATACACAAAAGCGGCTTCCCGATTGATATTGCCGGAAGCCCAAGTGGCGTTTGGCAAAAGAATGGCTAAACCAATAAAGAAACCGTTGACTTGGAACGGTTGATCCTGTGGTCTGTGGTCCAATCCGATCTTGCAAACCGAAGGGAATTTTCCATGGCCACAGCCCCTGTCCTCCCTGAAGTTGCCCCGCACAAGACGAACAAGGACGCGGCGCTTCGCAGCATGTATGACAGCATCTCGTCGCGAGAACATGTTTCCGTTCTGGGCGACCTCGAACGGTGTCGAGCAATGACGAGATGCAGCCAGCTGATGGCGACCACGCAGGCCGTTCCGCTTCTGTGGAGCTATGCCGAGACATCGAGCCGCTGCTGCGGCGCGCCGCGCAACTTGATCACGATGGACGACAGCGAGCGCCGCTCGCTCATCCTGGTGAATCCGGGCCTGGCGCCGAAGCGCGCGTCGGTCACCACGATGTACACGGCCTACCGGCTGAACGATCCCGAACGAGATCATGCCGCCGCACAAGCACTCGCCGAGCGCGATCCGCTTCGGCCTGACCGGCAAGGGCAACTTCACCGGCGTCGAGGGCGAGGACGTGGTCTTCGGTCCCGGCGACATGGTGCTGACGCCGAACGACGCCTGGCACAACCACGGCACCGTCGGCGACGAGCCGGCGGTGAACCTGTCGGTGCTCGACCTGCCGCTGGTCGAGACGCTGCAGCGCCATCCACTTCGATCACAATTACACCGAGATCGAGAACGGCGTGATGGTGAAGAAGAAGGTTCAGGCCGCGCGCTATCCCGCCGACTATTCGCAGCGCATCTACGGCAAGGGCGGATTGCTGCCGCGCTTCGTCGACCACAAGCGCGGCGGCGGGCTGTCCTCGCCGATGTACGTCTATCGCTGGGATGCGATGCAGGAGATGCTCGACGCGCTTCAAGGACTGGGACGGCGATCCCCATGAGGCGCTGATGGTCGAGTACATCGATCCGACCACGCGGCGAGCCGGTCTTCAAGACGATCACCTTCTTCGCCCAGATGCTGCGCCCCGGCGAGAAGACGCTGCCGCTGCGCCAGACCGCCAGCCTGCTGGTCGCGCCGTTCGAGGGCAAGGGCTACTCGATCATCGACGGCAAGCGCTTTGACTGGAACCAGTTCGATACACTGGCGGTGCCGGGCGGGTCGTGGTGCGAGCATCGTCAACGGTTCGGATACGGAGCCGGTCTATCTGTTCGTGGCCAGCGACGAGCCGACGCTCAAGAAGCCTGTCGCTCTACAAGCGTGGGGCCAGACGGCTTCGGGCGATGTCGTGAGGCCTGCTGTGAGCGACCGGGCGCAGGGCAGAAGGGGGCACTGACCCGCGATGCCGCAGGCGTGGAACACAAAGCTCTCGTCGCACATCGACTGTCCGGGCGGCGGCCAGGTCTGGGTCGAGGGCAACGACGCTGTATATCGGCCACATGCGCAACCCCAGCGGCACGACGATCGTCGACGTCTCCGATCCGCGCAACCGCGCCGCATGATCGCGCGATCGACGTTCCCGACCGGCTGGCATTCGCACAAGGTGCGGGTGCCAGGACGACATCATGATCGTGAACCACGAGAAGCTTCGGGCCAGGAGGGCTGACGCCGAGTTCGGCGGCGGCCTTGGCATCTACGACGTGGGCAAGCCGGCGGAACCCGAAGCTCATCACGCAAGTGGCTCACCGGCGGCAAGGGCGTGCACCGCTACGATTTCGACGGCCGCTACGCCTACATCTCGCCGACCGCCGACGGGCTATGTCGGCAACATCGTGATGATCCTCGACCTGATCGACCCGGCGCATCCGACGGAAGTCGGGCGCTGGTGGATTCCCGGCCAGTGGACGGCGGGCGGCGAGGAATATCCATGGGACAACTACGACGACGCCGCGCTGCCATCACCCGCTGCGCCTCGGCGACCGGCTCTATGTCAGCTACTGGCACCACGGGCTCTTCATCCTCGACATCTCCGACATGGCGCGGCCGAAGCTGGTGTCGCGCAGGTCAACACGAGCCCCGCATTCCCGCATCCGACCCACACCTGCCTGCCGATGCCGCAGCCGCTCAAGGGCCGCGGACATCATGGTCGTCGCGGACGAGGACGTGGCGAAGCTCTAGCCTTCGGCGCCGGCCTTCACCTGGATCTACGACATCACCGATCGAGACGCAAGCCGACTGCCGATCGCGACGTTCCAGGTCGAGGGCCTCGACCCCGACGGCGCGCCGCAGCCGCCGATGACCGGCTGCCACCAGCCGTCGGAGCGGTTCAGGGCACCATCATTCCGTTCGCGTGGTTCGCGCAGGGCCTGCGGCTGGTCGACATCGCCGATCCGTTCGCGCCCGAAGGAGGTGGCGCATTACGTGCCCGACGCCGAAGCGGGGGCGACGCGCGCCCTCGTCCAACGACGTCACCATCGACAACCGCGGCCTCATCTATCTGGTCGACCGGATCGCGGCGTCGACATCATCGAAACCAGTGCGTTCTAGGAGGCATGCCGAGTGACGCGGAAATCCGACAGCCACTACGCGATCGGCAAGAAGAACCCGAACCTGCCGTTCCACCCGGCGGTGCGCGCGGGCGACTTCATCTTCGTCTCGGGCCAGGTGTCCGAAGGACGCCAGGGCAACATGCTGGTCGGGCACCATCGAGGAAGAGACGCGCGGGCACCATCGAGGCGATCCAGCGGCTGCATCGCGGAAGAGGGCGCGACGCTCGCCGACGTCGTCCGGGTCACGACCTATCTCGAGGACACGCGCGACTTCGGCCGCTACAACAGGCGTTCTTCAAGAGTATTTCGACGATGCCGTGCTCGCCCGCACGACGGTCGAGGCGCGCGCCGTGATCACCACGCAAGATCGAGATGGAAGCCATCGTCTACAAGCCGCTGGCGCGGACATGAGGGTGGGAACAATGGGAGCGGATGGCAGACCATGCTGACAAGCTCCTGGGACGGAAGACCTCCGGCAACGTGCAGAAAGTGCTGTTCCTGCTCGAGGAGATCGGCGCGCCCTACGAGCGCGAGGACTACGGCCGGCAGTTCCAGAACACCGCGACGCCGGAGTACCAGGCGCTGAACCCGACGTCCAAGGTGCCGACGCTGGTCGATGGCGACGTGGTGATCTGGGAATCGAACACGATCCTGCGCTACCTCGCGGCCCTGCACGCGCCGCAACTGGCCGGGCGCGACGCCGGCCGAGAAGACGCAGGTCGAGCGCTGGATGGATTTCCTGCTGGCGGCCGTCAACCCCGGCTACCTCGCGGCCTTCAAGGGCGCGAAGCTGCCTGCCGGAGGAGCGGGCCGCGGAGTATGACGAACAGGTCGGGCGACCTGCTGGCGCAGATGAAGATCCTCGACGGTCATCTGGCGGGGAAATCGTATCTCGCGCTGGACCGGCTGACGCTGGCCGATATCGCGCTGGCGCCGATCCTCGGGCGCTGCCTCGACTTCCCGATCGACCGGCCCGCGTCTGCCGGACCTCGAGGGCTGGTTTGCCGCGAATTGTCGGCGCGGCCCGCGTTCAAGGCGGCAACGGCATGACCGGGGGGCGCGGACGATAATGCGGGTCGCGCTCATCGGCCTGGGGACGATGGGACCGGGCATGGCGGCGCGCCTTGCCCGCGGCGGCCATGCCGTGGCGGTGCATGATGTGGCGCCCGCCGCGATGGAGCGGGCACGATCGCTGCAGCCGATGATCGCCACCGCGCTGGACCGGCTCGGCGTCGGGGGACGCCGGCGGGCGCCATCGCCTTCGCCGAGACGCTCGCGGCGGCGGTCGGCGGGCGCCGATCTCGTGATCGAGAACGTGCCGGAGAACGTCGAGGTCAAGGCGGAGGTCTATCGCGCCAGCTCGACCCGCTGCTCGGGCCGGCAGTCATTGCTCGCGACGGACACCTCGGGCATTCCGATCACCACGCTTCAGGCGCATGTCGCCAATCCGGCGCGCTTCGTCGGGCATGCACTGGTCGAACCCGCCGCACATCATCCCGATGATCGAGGTCATCGCGGCGGCGCAGACGGCGCCGGAGACGGTCACGGCGATCACGGCGACTGATCCGTCAGCTCGGCCTGCTGCCGGTCGTGCTGAAGCGGACGTGCCGGGCTTTGTCGAGAACCGCGTGCTCTACGCGCTGCTGCGCGAGTGCTGTCGATCTGGTCGAGACGCGGGGTGATCGACCCGGAAGACCTCGACACCTGCGTGTCCTGGGGCATCGGCTACAAGCTGTCGGTGATCGGTCCGATGCGCGCTGCTCGATATGGCGGGGCTCGACATCTACCAGTCGGTCGCGTCGTTCCTGAACGCCGATCTCTGCGATCGCGCCGATGTCTCGCCCATGATCACCGACCAGACATCGGTCGGGAAACTGGGCATGAAATCGGGCGGCGGGCTGTTCGCTTACACGCCCGACGAGTTGCGCGATCTTCCACGGGCGCGCGCCGCAAAGCTGGTGGCGGTGCGCCGCGTGCTGGAGGCGGAGGGATGACGGGCAGGGGTCATCACCGCGCGTTCATGCCCGTGTCATTCGTCCTGGCCGGTGCAGACGACGTGGCCGTTCGCGCCGTCAGCGCAGGTGCGCGTCAGCGCGGCGGGCGAGGTGCCGATGACGAAGGGCAGGGCCACGCGACCGCGCGTGTCATGGACCTTGGGCTTATGGCCGCACCAGATCGCCTCGACCGGCATCCTGTCCTGCATCTGGTTGAGCAGGTTCAGCCGCCCCGACTTGGGGTCGATGCCAGAGCGTGACTTCAAGGGTCTGGCCCGCCGCGGTGCTGCCCAGATC
The DNA here is from genome assembly GCA_963777765.1 of uncultured Alphaproteobacteria bacterium. Classification (GTDB taxonomy): domain Bacteria; phylum Pseudomonadota; class Alphaproteobacteria; order Rhodobacterales; family Rhodobacteraceae; genus Aliitabrizicola. Next base: position 91,126 of record CAVZRP010000002.1, read on the forward strand.
GACGGAGTACCAGTGCGCGAGCGCCGCCTGGCAGACGATGTCGGCACCGCTCGCGTTGCGGAGGGTCAGCGGCACGGCTGCCGCCCCCTCGGTGCCCCTGATGATACCGGAATACGGCACGTAGGCGCCGCTTTCCGCAACCGCGGCGTGACCCGCCGCACAGAGTCCAACGGCAGCGCAGAACTGCCGCACCACCGCAAGACCCGCCCTCGGGCGCACGCGACCATCCAACAACGGGAGACGTAAGTCATGAAACATCTGCTTCGCTCTACTTCCCTGGCCGTTCTTCTGGCCACCTCGGCCGCCTATGCCGGCGAGGTCGATACCATAGCCATCCTGACACCGGAACAGGGCACCGATTTCGGCTGGAACCAGCAGGGCGTCGATGCCGCCAAGGCCGCTGGCGAGAAGACCGGCGTCGAGGTCATCGTGGCCGAAGGGCCTGGGTTACGGCGATGTGCGCCCGACCGCTGCGCGAGCTGGCCGCCGACGGCGCCAACCTGATGATCGCCCATGCCAGCGGCTACAACACCGCCGCACCCGAGATCGCTGCCGAAACGGGCGTCGCCGGTCGCCATCGTCGACACGCCGGACGGCCTCAAGCCGGACCTCGTCGCCGACTACACGCTGAGCGGCCATGAAGGCGCCTATCTGGCCGGTCGCCTGGCCGCCAAGATGACGAAGACGAAGACGGTCGGCATCGTCGTGTCGGGCGAGCCGCCGTCGTGGAACTCGCAGTCGGCGGCCTTCGCCCAGGGCGTCAAGGCCGAGAACCCGGACGTCAAGATCCTCTACGCCGTCATCGGCCCGGCCGCCTATTCGCGATGCGGCCGGCGGCAACCGCGTGACCGACCTCGGTGATCGCGGCGGGCGCGGACATCATCTTCGGCCAGGGCAACGGCTCCAGCTTCGGCATGCTCCAGGCGGTCGAGACGACCAAGGCCGTCGATGGCGGCAAGGTTCTGTTCATCGACGTGATCGGCGACAAGTCGTCGATCGACAAGGGCTACCTGCTGTCGTCGGTGGTCTGGAACATGACGCCCGTCTATGTCGCGATGATCGAAGACCTCAAGGCCGACACGTTCGGCACGAAGAGCTATTCGATCTCGCTGGCCGACGACAGCGTGAAGCTGCTCAAGACGCCGCAGGTCGATCCCGCCGCCTGGGACCAAGTCATGGAGATCCAGAAGCAGATCATCGACGGCACGATCAAGGTCGAACCGGTCTACGATGCCGAAGCGGTCCGCGCGCTTGATGACCGTCGCCGAGTAAGCCCCGGCGATGGGCGTCTCGTCCTACCCTGCACTCGACCTCCGCCCCCAGAAGGGCGACGGAGGCGCATCTGGCCTTGTCCACGCGACCAAGCGCTTTCCCGGAGTGGTCGCGGTCGACGATGTGTCCCTGTCGGTCCGCGCTGGCGAAGTCCACGTCCTGCTCGGCGAGAACGGCGCCGGCAAGTCGACCCTCGTCGGCATGTTCGCCGGGTTGCAGCAGCCGGACGAGGGGCATCCTGACGGTGGGGGGCCAGCGCGTCCGGCTCGACCTCCCGGCGCCAGCCTTGCGGCGGGCATCAGCACCGTCTTCCAGCACGCGATGCTGGTGCCGACCCTGACCGTATTCGAGAACCTCGTTCTCGGCGATGCGTGGTGGCGGCGCCCGCCGCGTGCCGCGATCGAGGCGCGTGTCGCGGAATTGCAGGCGGACTATGGTCTGGCGGTTCCGCTCGACGCGACTACGGGAGAGCTGTCGCTCGGCGAACAGCAGCAGGTCGAGATTGCCCGCGCGCTGCTGCGCAACAGCCGCGTGCTGATCCTCGACGAGGCGACGTCGATGCTGACGCCCGCCGGAGCCGCCGAACTGGGCGCGCTGATGCGGCTGCTTGCGGACCGGGGCCTCGCGCTGATTTTCATCACCCACAAGCTGTCGGAGGCGTTCCATTTCGGCGACCGGATCACGGTGCTGAAGCAGGGCCGGATGGTCGGCGAAATCGCTCCCGATCATCTCCGCACGCTCGACGAAGCCGGGGCGGTCGAGGAGATGGTGCGCCTGATGTTCGGCGGAGGCGGGCGGGCCGTGCCGACGGAATCGCGCCGATCCGGCGCGAAGGGCGCGGTGCGCCTGGCCGTTCGCGGACTGTCGACCGGCGGCAGCGACGATGTGGCGGGGCTCGACGGTCTTTCGTTCGAGGTGGCGACGGGCGAAATACTCGGCATGGCCGGTATCGACGGCAACGGCCAGAAACAGCTGGCGGAGGCGCTTGCGGGGCAGCGCCTGCTGACAGGCGGGTCAATCATCATCGAGGGGGTCGACGTCTCGCGCGGTCTTGTGGCAGATCGGCGCCGTCTCGGGCTGCGTTACCTCACCGATGACCGCTTGCACGAAGGCACTATCGGGGCCTTCCCGGTCTATGTGAATACGGTGCTCAAGGAGATCGGCAAGCCGCCGTTCTGGAGCGGCGGCATCGAGCGAACGTCCCGGATCAGGGACCACGCCCGGGCGCTGATCCGCGAGTATACGGTACGAACCCCTGCCGAGACCACGCCGATCGGCCACCTGTCGGGCGGCAACATCCAGAAGGTGCTGCTGGGGCGCGAACTGTCGGGCAGTGCGCGCATCGTGGTGTTCAACAAGCCGACCTATGGTCTCGACATGCAGAACATCACCGCGTCGCGGCGACGCATCCGCGAGATTGCGGAGCAGGGCGTCGCGGTCGTGCTGATCTCGACCGATCTCGACGAGCTGATCGAACTGGCCGACCGTATCGTCGTGATGGATCGGGGCAGGTTCACGGGCACGGTCGTCAACGAGCAACACCAGGCCGAGGCGATGCGGCTGCGGATCGGGCGGCTGATGGTCGGCGAGCAGGACACGGGGATGGTTCCGGCATGAATGCGGCGGACGCGATGGACGAGAGCGCGGCACCGGCGGTTTCCCTTGCTGGCAGTGGCGGCACGTTACGAAGCGTGCTGCGCGTGACGGTCGGGCCCATCCTGGCCGCTCTTGTCAGTTCCGGCGTCATCCTGCTGCTGCTCGGCGTCAATCCGCTGACCTATTATGGCTTCATTGCCGAGCGCGGGCTGTTCTCGTCGCTCGGCTTGCAGCAGACGGTGACGCGCATGGCGCCGCTGCTGTTCCTCGCGGCCGGCCTGATCGTCGCCTTCCGCGCCGGGATCTGGAATCTCGGGGTCGATGGGCAGTTCCTGCTGGGGGCGGTTGCTGCGGCGGCGAGCGCGCCGCTGCTGGTCGGGGATCTGGCCGATCTGGCTGACCCTGATCATCGGCTTCGTCCTTGCGGCGCTGGTGGCGCGGCTCTGGTCGCTGCTGCCGGCCCTGCTGAAGGCCTACCAGGGCGTCAACGAGATCATCACCACGCTGATGATGACCTTCCTCGGCATCTCGCTCGCCAATGTGCTGGTGAAGCTCGTCTTCCTCGACCCCGGCACGACGGTGCCGCAGACCCGCACGCTGCCCGTCGAGGACCGCCTGCCGCGGCTGTTCGACACGACCATCTCCAGCGGCCTGATCCTCGGCCTGATCGCGGTGATCGCCGTGCATCTGATGATGACGCGCACCGCCTTCGGCCTGCGGCTGCGGATCGGTCGGCGCCAGCCCGCGCGCGGCGATGCCATGCCGGTCTTTCGGTGCCGCGGCTGACCGTGGCGGTCTTCGCGCTCTCGGCGGGGCTTGCGGCCTCGCGGGCGCGGTCGACGATCCTCGGCGTGCAGGGCAATGTGCGCGCCGACTGGAACCCGGCCTATGGTCTGATGGTCATCCCGCTGGTCTTCCTCGCGCGGCTGCAACGGCTCTGCGGCGATCGGCTTCGTCTTCTTCTTCTCGGTGCTGTCGATCGGCGGCGAAAGCGCCGCGCGCCGGCTCGGCGTGCCGCAGGACTTCACGCTCGTGCTGGTGTCGAACGCTGCTGATCTTCCTGGCGCTCGCCGAATACCTCGACCATCGCCGCCAGCCGGAGGTGCGTGACGCCATGAACGCGCCTGTTCACCGACGTCTTCCTGTCGCTCGCTGCTGTTCGGCGCCGTCACGGCCGGGGTGCCGCTGCTGCTCGCCGGCCTGGGCGAGCAGATGTCGGAGAAGGCCGGCGTGCTCAACATCGGCATCGAGGGCATGATGCTGTTCGGCGCCTATGCCGGCTTCCTCGCGGCCTTCACCTTCGGACTCGCTCTGGCTCGGCTTTCTCGGCGGGATCGCGGGCGGCATGGCGGTGGCGGTCGCTCATGGCGCTGCTCTGCGTCCGGCTCGGCCTGAACCAGATCGTCATCGGCATCGGGCTGACGCTCGGCGCGGAAGGGCTGACGGCGCTGCTGCACCATTTCCAGTTCTCGCGCACCTATCCGCGCCTGCCCGCGCGCCGACGCATGTCCATATCCCCGGCCTGTCGCGACATTCCGGTGATCGGGCCGGCGCTGTTCACGCACCACCTGCGTCGTCTACCTGGCGCTGCGGCATGGTCGCGGTGCTGGCCTGGCTCTACCGGCGCACGCAACCTCGGCCTGAACCTGCAGGCGGCGGGCGACAAGCCGGCCGCGCTCGACGTGGCCGGCGTCGACGTGGTGCGCACGCGGAGCGTCGCCGTGCTGTTCACCGGCGCGCTGGCGGGCCTCGGCGGCGCCTATCTGGCCAATGTCGGGGCCGGCATCTTCGTGCCCTTCATGACCAATGGCGCCGGCTTCATCGGCATCGTGCTGGCCATGCTGGCGCGCGGGCGACCGCTCTGGGTGCTGATCGGGCGCGCTGCTCTTCGGCGCCTGCCTGTCGCTGACCACGGCGCTGCAGGTCGCGGGCATCAACATTCCGACCGACGTCATCCAGATGCTGCCCTTCGCGGCGGTCATGCTGATGCTGGTGATCTTCGGCCGCCGGGCGAGCCTGCCGGCGGCCCTCGGCCTGCCCTACGAACGCGGCGCCCGCTGAGCGCGGCCGGACAACGGGAGAGCGAGCGATGACGGACACCAAGGTCTATCCTTCTCGATGGCGGATCGCTGGTGCTCGACGGCTTTCACGTCTTCTGGAACCGGGGCCCGGCGGCGAAGTCCGCTTTCCCGTCTACTCGATCCTGATCGAGCACGACGAGGGCCGCTTCCTGATCGACACCGGCTACGACTACGACCATGTGCATGAAGGTGCTGCCCTTCGAGAAGCCGCATCCAGACGCAAGGACCAGACCATCCCCGGCGCGCTGAAGCTGCTCGGGCTGGAGCCGAAGGACATCGACGTCGTCTTCAACTCGCATTTCCATTTCGACCATGTGCGGCGGCAACAAGTATCTTCCCGCATGCCAAGAAGATCTGCCACAAGGCCGAAGTCGCCGCAGGCCTGCCAATCCGCAGCCCTTCGAGCTTCTGGGCTATTCCGACCTCGCGCTTCTCGGCGGAGGCCGCGGAGGCGCGCGGGCAAGTCCGACCAGTTGACGATGGGCAGACGCGAGGCCAACACCACCTTCGAGGGCGTCGACGGCGACGTCGAACTCGCCAAGGGCGTGAAGCTGATCTTCACGCCCGGCCATGCGATCGGCCACTACAGCCTGCTGGTCGAATTCGGCAACCGCACGCCGATCCTGTTCACCATCGACGCGGCCTACACGCAGAAGAGCCTCGAGACGCTGCTGCCAGGCGTCGTTCCACATCGATCCGGTCGCCGGGCGTCGCCTCGATGGCGAAGCTGCGCCGGATCGCGGAAGAGACCGGAGCGGAGCTGATGTTCTCGCACGACATGGAGAACTTCAAGACCTACAGGACCGGCGGAACGCTCTACGGCTGAGGAATACCGCAGATGCGCTATGCGCTATGAAAAACCGCCGGTCATCACGCTGACCTCGGGCCCGGTGGATGCCTATCCGGAGGTTCTGCGGGCGCTGGGTCGCACCGTGCTCTACGATTACGACCCGGCCTTCCAGGCGTTCTACGAGGGCGTTGCCCAGAAGGCGCAGAAGGCGATGCGGACGGCCGAGCCGCCGCTGATCCTGCACGGCGAGCCGGTGCTCGGGCTGGAGGCCGCGGCGGCCTCGCTGATCGCCCAGGACGACGTGGTGCTCAACCTCGCCTCGGGCGTCTATGGCAAGGGGTTCGGCTATTGGGCGACGCGCTATGCCGCCGAAGGTGCTGGAGATCGAGGTGCCGTACAACGAGGCGATCGATCCCGAAGCCGTGCGCGCGATCCTGACGGCGCATCCGGAGATCCGCGTCGTCTCGGTCTGCCATCACGACACGCCGTCGGGCACGATCAACACGATCGACGAGATCGGCGCGGTCGTCGCGGAGGCGGGTGCGCTAACTGATCGTCGATGCGGTCTCGTCCTTCGGCGGCATGCCCACGACATCCGACGCCTGCAAGGCGGACATCTACGTCACCGGGTCCGAACAAGTGCCTGGGGTGCCCCCCGGGGCTGACCCTCGCCGCCGTGTCGCCCGCCGCGTGGGCGAAGATGAAGGCCAACCCGGATGCGCCGCTCGCCTCGATGCTCTGCATCCTGGACTGGCGCAATGCCTGGAAGCGCAGCGAGCCCTTTCCGTTCACGCCGTCGGTGGCCGAGGTCAACGGGCTCGATGCCGCGCTCGACCTCTATCTTGCGGAAGGGCCCGAGGCCGTCTGGGCGCGCCACGCGCTGACCGCCGCGGCGACCCGCGCCGGGGTGCGCGGCATGGGACTCGAGCTCTGGGCCGCGAGGGAGGCCATCGCCTCGCCCACCACGACCGCCGTTCGGACGCCGGAGGGCTTCGATGCGGGTCCGGTGCTGATCGAGGCGCGGGCGCGCTATGGCGTCATCTTGTCCTCCGGCCGCGGCGAGACGCTGGGCAAGCTGACCCGCATCGGCCACATGGGGCCGACCGCGCAGCCGATCTATGCGCTGGTGGCCGTTGCCGCGCTGGGCGGTGCCATGGCGGCGCTCGGCGCGAAGGTGGATGTCGGCGCGGGCATGGCTGCGGCCCTGGCCGCATCGACGCGGGCTGAGCGCGACACGAGATCAATCAGGAACAGGGGAGCTACGACATGAGCGGGAAACTGACGGGCCGCACGGCGGTCGTCACCGGCGCGGCGCAGGGCATCGGCAAGGCGATCGCGCAACGGCTGGCCGCGGACGGCGCGCATGTGGTTCTGGCAGACATCAACGAGGCCGGTGCGAATTCGGCCGCCACGGCCATCGGACATGGCGCGGTCGCCGTGACCTGCGACGTCTCCGATCCCACCGCGGTCAACGCCCTGCTGGAAGGGGCGGCGCGCGACGGCGCCATCGACATCCTCGTCAACAACGCCGCCATCGTGCCCTTCATTGCCTGGGACGATGTCGATCTCGACCACTGGCGCAAGATCATCGACGTCAACCTGACCGAGCGTCTTCCTGACCTGCCGCAAGGCGACCGACATGATGCGTGCGGCGGGGCGGAAGGGCCGGATCATCAACATCTCGTCGAACACGTTCTTCGCGGGTACGCCGAACATGGCGGCCTATGTCGCGGCCAAGGGCGGGGTCATCGGCTTCACCCGCGCGCTTGCGACCGAACTCGGGAAGTACGGGATCACGGTCAACGCGTTGACGCCCGGACTGATCGAGAGCGATGGGGTCAAGGCCAGCCCGCACAATGGCGCGTTCGACTTTGTCGGGATGCTCCAGGCTATGCCGGGCAAGGGACAACCCGCGCATATCGCCTAGGTCGTCTCGTTCCTGGCTTCGGACGATGCCGATGGATGACCGGGCCAGACGGTCAACGTCGATGCCGGGATGGTGCGCTGGTAGGGTCAATGCGTGAAAACAATCGCGCTCTGCGGACAGCACAACTGCCGCAGGCCAGGACCGAAGCCGGAAACTTTGGGTATCGCCGCCGCATGGAATAGGAAGACTGAACGGCAGGTGCGATTTCGGAGCGGGATTGTTCATCCAGCGACCGGTTTTCTGATGACCTGCGCCAAGCGCCTTCAGGGCGGTTCGCAGGATCGCAGGATTGTCAGCGACGAACTTTGCTGACCGACCGTGTCGCCGCGTGGCTTTCTTCGAGGACTGTCAATGCGGCCTTCTGGTCCTGGGTTCTCGTGACGTCGGTCGCCGCCCCGTTCAGGCCGAGTTGCCCTGACACCCCCCGGTGACCGCCCCTGCTACTGCGCCCGTTCCTGCAGCCAGTCTGCAAAGCTTGCGACCTCTGGCTGCGGCGCGTTCACGACCTCGGATGCAGTCGGGTAGCGGCCCGTGCGCGCGGCATCGCGGAAGGCGGCAAAGGCGGTGATACGGCGTTGCTGCAACCGGGCATATTCGGCGGCAAAGTCATCGAAGGCGCGGGCGTGGCGCGGCCGAAAGCCAGGCTCGCCCAGGATGTCGCAGCCGAACAGATATTGGACATCCGCAGCGGCCCCTGATCCGATCGAAACCGTGGTCAATGTGGTGGCATGGGTGATCAGGGCCGTGATGGGTGCGGCCACACATTCCAGTTCGACCATGGCAGCGCCGGCAGATTCGAAATCCTTTACCGCGCGGAAAACCGACTTGGCCTCTTCCGCGGTCTTGGCAAAGCCCCGCATCCCGGTCAGCCTTGCCTTCGGCGGCACCAATCCGGCATGAGCGCAGACCGGGATGCCTTCGCGGGCCATGGCTTCGATGAAACGGGGCGAAAGCGAGCAATAGACCGAATTGCCCCTGCCTCCAGCGCGGCGAAGGCCTGGGTCAGAACGGCTGAGCGGCTTGAGGCCTCGCCATGCCGCAGCGACAGGCAAAGGTGGGTGATCGGGGCGGCCTTGCGGACCTCGGCCCAGCGGGATCTATCGCCGTTCACGATGATGTCGATCCCGCCCGCAGCCTCAGCCGCCTCGGCCTGCTCGGCGCCGCTGACGTTGATCTGGACCAGCTGCCGCTGACCTTTCAGCGCGCGGAGGTCGTGAGCCTGAAGCTTCATGACAGCCGCACCCAAAGTTTTTCGAAGGTCATCCCGTTCGGCGCGTCACGCTCGGAAAGGGTCAGGGCGGTGACCCGTCTTGCCAGTGTCTGCATGACGGTGCGCGACAAAAGCCGTGCATGGGCCGAGCCCGGACAAGAGTGCGGGCCGCTGCCAAAACCGACATGAGGGTTGGGGCGGCGGTCCGGGATGATTTGATCGGGATCAGCAAATACATCAGGGTCGCGGTTGGCCCGCCCGTAGCAGAGCGCAACACGTTGGCCGGGGGCAACGGTCACGCCTTCAATCGAAGCGCCCTCGCGGCAGATGCGCCCAAGGTAGGGCAAGGGCGACAGGTAGCGGACCAGTTCTTCGGTCGCCGTGACGGCGAGGTCCGGTTCGGCCTTCAGCCGGGCGAAGGCGGCGGGGTTCTGCGCGAGATAGGCAATGCCGCCGGAAATCAGACGGATCACCGTGTCGCGTCCTCCGGCGAAGACCAGATGCGCCGTGCCCATCTGTTCATCCCGCGTAAGGGGGCGGCCTTCGAAGGCCGCCTCGCGCAGATAGGCGAAAAGGCTTCCCGGCCACAGGTCGGCATGGTCAAGACGATCAGCGATGTAATCGACCAGCCGCCGCGCCCGTTCCAGATCATAGCCGTGTTCGGCGCGAAAGACGTGCAGGCCCCAGCCGATCCACAAATCTGCCTCGGACATCGGCATGCCCAGAAGGTGAGTCAAGGCGCGCGATTGCAGCGGCAGTGCAAAATCGCTCACCACCTCGACCTCGGCCCGATCCAGCGCGTCGGTCAACATCTGGTCGACGAGAGACTCGATCAGGGCAGCATAGGCCGGATCGAAGGGCTTGTTGAACATCCCCTGCACCAACGCGCGATAGGCGGTGTGGACAGGCGGGTCAGTCTCGATCGGATATTGCCGGAAGGTCCTGGTCTTGTCCTCGGCCGGAATCTGGATGCGGCCCAAGGCGTCGTTGCTGAACTGCGCCCAGTCGCGGGCGGTCTGCCGCAAGGCCCGGTAGCCATGGACGTGAACGATCTCGTCGCCGTCTTCGGGTTCGAATTCGATGGTTACCTGGGCCATTATTGGTCTCTCGCCACGGTGAAGGTCAGTCCCTCGGGCAAAGTCGCGATCTTGATCTGGCAGGCAAGACGGCTTTGCGTGGACGCGCTGTCTTCGAACTCAAGGATGTTCATTTCGGCGCCGGTGGCGGGTCCAAGCGCGTCCATCCCGCGCGCGCAGAGATAGACATGGCAAGTCCCGCAAGCGCAGGCTCCGCCACACTCGCCGATGATCCCCGCGACCCCGGCATTGCGTGCAGCCTCCATCAAGGTGCCCGTCTGGCCCTGAACCGACTTTTGCGTGCCATCGCGCAGGATGAATGTGAGATTGGCCACGTCGTTCCTCCTCTTGCCTTGCCGCACCAAAGATTAGCCGCAGGAGCGGCAGAACCGGACCGGAGACTTTTCTGCGATCCGGTCATTCGCGTGCGTTTTCTTGCGGTCCCGCAAACCCTCTCCCAGCCCGAAGCCGACAGGCCCGTGGGGTGAGGCCGAACCTTTGGGAAAACACGGTCGAGAAATGAGCGGTCGAAGCAAAGCCCACCGCATAGGCGATCTGTGAGACCTGCGAGGTTCCGGACAACAGAAGCTGGGCCGCAACGTTCAGACGGTGCGTCTGGACGTAGGCGGCATAGCCCATTCCGACGCGCGTCTTGAACAGGCGCGAGAAGTAGCTTTCGGTCAGGTTCAACACCCGCGCGGCCTGCGCCAGCGTCGGCGCGGTGCGCGGTTCGGCATGGATCATCGCCAGCACCCGCTGCAGCTGGTCGGGTGGCGTGGTCGCGGCAGGCATGACCGCATCGCCCGCCTTTGCAGTCCCCGCCAACAGCACGAGTATCAATTCCAGAACCCGCTGCGCTTCAGCCGCGCGGTCTGGCAGGTGGGCAATCCCGGCCAGCCAGTCGCACAAAAGGTCGATGCGCCCTGCCGTCTCAGGCAGGGGCCGCAGGATCGCGGGGCTGGCCAGGTCACGAAACTGCGGCTGGCGCAGGATGGGTTCCAGCAGGAAGGGCTCGATCTGCAAGAGAACCCAACTCCGTTCACTCTGCCCGGTGGCGAAGGCATGGACCAACATCGACGGCAACAATACGGCCTGTCCGCCCGATAGGGGAATGCTGTCGTGTCCAAGCCTGACGCTGCCTGAGACCTTGCGGAACCAGACAAGCTCGATCTGGGGATGAAAGTGGACAAATGGGCGCAACTCTGCTGCGCCCGCGTCCAGCCTTACGACATCGGCAAAGATGAAGGCATTCGCATGGGTCTTAATCGGTTCGAAGGTCGGAGAGATATCCATCCCGTGCCCCTTGGTCGCAAAGCTAGAGGTAGGAGCTGAAGTCCGGATCGAAACGACAGACCTTGGTCATGTCAATGGCGGGGGCGCAGTCGGTGCCGACCGGCGGTGAGTCGTCAGGTTCGAAAGAGATCGTCGCCTGCTGTCCCGCCAACTTTGCCATTGGAATGGTCTCCAGCCACTTAGTTCGACCAAGGCACCCTTGACGTTCACAAGACCCGACCGGCCGCCCCTGCGTTCGGCGCGGCGGTCCAATTCGGCGTGGAAATGTTCGGGCCCAAGGCACGCAGCTTCTCCCGCTGCTGAGGGATCATTCCGCTGCAGGATAACCCACGTTGGAGAAAGCGGGTTGGCACATCCAGTTACTGGCCTGTCTCCCTTTGGCAGTTTCTCCGCACAGACCTGCAAGCAGAAGATGGCCGAAGGTGGAGCGGATTTCCTCCATGTCACGGCCGCTTTCGAGGAAGGAACGGTCAGGTTCAACCTGGAACACAAGGATGAACTGCGCTGGCCGCTGGCCTTTATCTTCCCCAAGGAAGGCACGTTCTGGAGCGACCATCCCTATTCCATCCTCGACAATTCGGGCTGGGTGACCGAAGAACAGGCCGAGGCCGCCGGACTGTTCCTCGACTTCCTGCACTCGAATGCAGAGCAGGTAAAGGCCGAAAGCTTCTATCTGCGCCCGCTGTCCGACAAGGTTCCACTTGGCTCTATATTCTCGACGGCGAACGGCACGAATCCTGCGGCTTCACCTGCGACAGTTCCGGCCTTCCTTCACCAATCCCGGACGTGTCCAGCGCGCTCATCGACCAGTTCATGACCACCAAGCGCAAGGCGACGACCCTGCTGCTGCTTGACATCTCGGGCAGCATGAACGGCGACCGAATTCGCACCGCCGCAGCCGCCACCTCCGAGTTCATCGCCCGCTTCTCTCCACAGGATAGGCTCGGTCTGTGGCCCGCTGCCGGTTTCGTGGACACGAAGATAAGATCGTGACCAAGGAACTGGAGAGTGGATATGACGAGACGGAAGTTCAGCCGAGAGTTCAAGATCGAGGCCGTAAGGTTGGTGACGGATCGGGGTGTTGCGGTGGCTCAGGCCGCACGTGATCTCGATGGGGGCGAGAGCGTCTCGCGCCGCTGGATGCGGGAACTGACAGCCATGCCAGCCGCGGCGTTTCCCGGGAACGGGCAGATGCGGGCCGATGTGGCCGAGATTGCATCGTTGAAGAAAGAGGTCGCCCGGCTCCGGGCGGAGCGTGACATCCTGAAGAAAGCGGCGGTGCGTTCAACCGGTCAGGGCAACGGCTTCGTTGAAGGTATCAGCTGGCGTCCTGTATCCAAGGGTTTTTCGGGGCCGAGTGTTTAGGCCGAGGGCAACCGCGTCGAGATCGTCCTGGGTCAGGCCTGACAGGTCCATGCCTCGCGGGAAGTATTGGCGCAGAAGGCCATTGGTGTTCTCGTTACTGCCGCGTTGCCAAGGGCTTTGTGGATCGCAAAAGTAGACCTCGACGTTCGTCGCCATGGTGAACCGACGGTGGTAAGCCAGTTCGGTTCCACGATCCCAGGTCAGTGAGGCCATCAAACCCTGCGGCAGATGGGTAACCTGCCGCACGAGGGCCTCGACGACACTTTCGCTGTCCTTTCCTCCAACACGCACCAGCATAACGAACCGGGAGCGGCGCTCGACAAGCGTAGCAATGTGGCTGTTCCGGGCACCGCTCAGCAGGTCGCCTTCCCAATGGCCTGGCACTGCGCGGTCCTCGATCTCGGCCGGGCGGTCCCGGATCGAAACCGCGCCGATAATCTGGCCCCGCGTCTGGCCAGCTGTCGTAGCTGACTTGCCGCGCCGCAAGATCCGGCGGCTGCGTAGACTTGCCATGAGCTCCTTCTTCAGCACACCGCGGGCCTGGACGAAGAGGCTGCGGTAGATGGTCTCGTGGGACAGCTGCATCTCCTTCGTGCCGGGATGAGTGGCCTTCAGCCAGCCAGAGATCTGCTGCGGCGACCATCGGCTCCCGAGCCTGTCTGCCACCAATGCACAGAGCACTGGATCGGTCGCCAAACGGCAAGGCTTGGGTCGCAGGGCCTGCTGCGACGCGCGTTCTTCTGCCTGGGACGGCCGGTATCGGCGTCGCCCCCCATTCCGGGCCACTTCGCGGCCGATCGTGGAGGGCGCTCGTCCCAGGTCTCGCGCCATCTGGCGGAACGAGGCGCCGATGGCCAGGCCATGCGCGATCTCCTCCCGCTCGGCGATGCTCAGCGATACAGCCCGTCGGGTCCGCACGGCGGGCGCGATCCCACCCTTCGCGACCACCACCCCAAAGATCGAGCCGGCGTGCTTGCCGAGTGCTCGACCTATGTCGCTCAGTGTCTCGCCGGCCTTCCACCGCTGCCACAGCTCGATCTTCTGTTCCGCCGATATTCCAGGTCGTCCCGTCCGCGCCATCGTTCCACCCCTTCAGAGCATCATGAAATCCATCATGTTGCGCTGACCGGTTGAACCCACCGCAGCTTTTTTCGCGCGCGAGGCGATATGAGGTTCGCCTTCGTTGCCAGGCACCGCCACATCTGGCCCGTCAGCTGGCTCTGCGAAGTGCTGGAGGTGTCGCGTTCCGGCTTCCATGCTTGGCTCAACCGCCCGTCCAGCGCCCGCGCGATCCACGACGCCAAGCTTGTTATGGCGATCGAGACGAGCTTCAAGGCAAGCGACCGGACCTACGGCGCCCGCCGCGTCTGGCGCGATGTGCTAGAGGAAGGGCTCGCCTGCGGGCTTCATCGGATCGAACGGCTGATGCGGGTCAATGCCCTCAGGGCACGGCCCAGACGCCGTGGAAAGCCGAAGGACGATGGGGAACGGTCGGTGATTGCCGACAACATCCTCGACAGGGACTTCCAGGCCGAGCGGCCGAACCAGAAGTGGCTAGCCGACTTCACCTACATCTGGACCGCAGAGGGCTGGCTCTATGTGGCCGTTGTCATGGACCTGTTCTCCCGGCGCGTGGTCGGCTGGTCCATGAAGGCCGACCGGGATGCCTCGCTGGTCATGGACGCACTGATGATGGCCGTCTGGCGGCGCGGAAAGGCCGATGCCCTGCTGCATCATTCGGACCAGGGGTCGCAATACACCAGTGAGCAGTTTCAGCGCCTGCTGGCCGACAACGGCATCACCTGTTCGATGAGCCGGGCAGGCAACGTCTGGGACAATTCGGCGATGGAGAGCTTCTTCTCGTCGCTGAAGACCGAACGCACGGCCCGCAAGGTTTTCCGCACTCGCGACGAAGCCCGTGCCGACGTGTTCGACTACATCGAGCGCTTCTACAACCCGCGCAGACGGCACTCTAAACTGGACTATCTCAGCCCCGTGGAGTTCGAGGCCCGCGCTATGCTAGCTTAACCTGCTGTCTACGCAACCGGCAGCAGGCCAGCAAGCGCCCTTCTGCACGGGAACGGGCTCGCCGAGATCGTCACCGATCGAGCGGGCCGCGTCGTCGAGCTCCGCCCTATCCGCTGGGGCCTCGTGCGCGTTGAGCTCGTCGCAGGCGGCCGGGTGATCTACCATGTCACCGGCGACGATCTCTCGGCGCCGATCGGCACGGCGCGCCGCTTGCTCGCGTCCGAGGTGCTACACCTTCGCGCGCGCTCCGACGATGGTCTGATCGGCGTTTCTCCGCTTCGTCGGGCCGCCGCCGCCGCCGAGCACGCGGTGGAGACTGATGCCCACAGCAAGGCCATGTGGAGGAACGCGGCGCACCCCTCGGGTGTGCTGATGCACGAGAAGAACCTATCGGAGGGCGCGGCTCGGCGCCTCAAGCAAAACTGGGTGGAACGCTTCGGCGGGGACGCCAAGGGCTCACCGGCAGTTCTCGAAGAGGGCCTGAAATTCGAGCAATTCGAGACGCTCTCGCCCGAGGACTCCGAGATTCTCGCGGCCCGGCGCTTCTCGACCGAAGAGATCGCCCGCGCCTTCGGCGTGCCAGCGCCGCTTGTTGGCATCCTCGATCACGCCAGCTTTACGAATTCAGAGACTCTTTTGCGCCACTTCGCGCAGAGCACGTTGGCGATATGGGCGCGCAACCTCGAGCTCGAGCTCTCTCGGTCGATCCTCACCGAAGCCGAGCGCGAGACGCACGAGATCGACGTCGACCTCTCCGGGCTTCTTCGCGGCGATCACGGTGCGAGGTGGGCCGCCCATAAGATCGCGCTCGAGACAGGCGTGCTCACTATTGACGAAGTGCGCGAAGTCGAGGGCTACTCGCCGCGCGGCAAGACCGATGCACCGCCCCGGGAGGGCATGGCATGATCTACGGGCCGCGCTCTATCGTCACGCTTGAGGACGCCGCAGAGGCGGTCTTCATGGAATACGCTCCCGCGAAGGAGATCGTCGACGCCGCGCCGGGCGTAAGGCTGCGGCGCGACGGCTACGTTGAGCTCCCGCGCCTCTATCATGGCGGGGAGCTTGCCGATTGGCTGCGCGAGACATACGGGCCGCACGGGCCGCTCCGGATCATCGACGCGAGCGCGATCCAACTCTTCAGAGAGCTCGGATTCCGAGTCGAGTGGCCGAGCTAACCGTTTGCAGAGGCGTCGGATTACACGAGCCCGTCGAGAAATCGGCGGCCTTTCTCCGTTCCGCCTCTATGGTGGTTCTTTGGTAGGCGTCGATCTCGTCGATCGCCATATACTGGTTGAAAATCAATAGCTTAGAGGATTTTTGTGGCGGAGAGACAGGGATTCGAACCCTGGGTGGGCGCAAACCCACAACGGTTTTCGAGACCGCCCCGTTCGACCGCTCCGGCACCTCTCCGCGTCGGTGGTCATCGTGCGGGCGGGGTGTAGTCGAGCTCAGGCAGCGTTGCAACCCCGTTTTGGGTGATGCACTCCTTCCTTCACGAAGACTGTCGCGCTCCATCCGGAGCGAAGCGGCCGAGAACCTTGGCATCGTCATGCCAATGGCCTACTGCTGCTCTTCAACCCCACCTGCAGGATACGCTCATGCCTGTCCGTCTTTTCGTTCTGTTCCTTGCGGCATTGGTCTGGGTGACGCCCCTGCGCGCCGAGCCTGTCGATGTGGCCCGAGTTATCGCCACCCTGCGCCTGCCTGAGACGATCGGGGTCATGGAGGAAGAGGGTCTCGCCTATGGCAACGACCTCGAAGATGAGCTGTTTCCGGGTGCCGGGGGTCAGCGCTGGAACGGACTCGTCGCGCTGATCTACGACCGCCCCACGATGCAGAGGAGGTTTGAGGCGGCGTTCGCGAAAAGGCTGGGCTCCGATCCGGAAACGCTTTCGCAGATCGACACCTTTTTCGGTTCGGCCCTCGGCCAGCGCATTCTGCAACTTGAGATCGAGGCCCGCCGCGCGCTGCTCGACAGCAGCATCGAAGAGGCGGCACAGGTCGCCGTTGACCAGATGCGTGCGGAGCGCGACCCGCGCCTCGATCTGCTTGACCGCTTCGCAGAGGCCAACGACCTGATCGAGGAAAACGTTTCCGGCGCGCTGAATTCCAACCTCGCCTTCTACCGCGGCATGTCGGAGGGCGGCGCTTTCACCGGCGCCGAGATGACCGAGGAAGAAATGCTCTCGGAAGTCTGGTCGCAGGAGGGTGACATCCGTGCGGAAACCGCGGGCTGGCTCTACCCGTTCCTGATGCTGGCCTATGAATCGGTGAGTGACGAAGACATGGAGGCCTACATCGCCTTTTCGCAGTCCCCCGCCGGTCAGGCGGTCAACCGCGCGATGTTCGGGGCCTTTGACGACGTGTTCTCGACCATCTCCCACGATCTGGGCCGGGCAGCAGCGGAAATGCTGTCCGGACAGGATATCTGAGTGTGCCCGGCGCTTGACAAGCCGTAGCGCTTGACCGATACGGGCGCATCTCCGGACGGCGTTTGCCTTTCCGGGGCTTTTTGTTTCATGAACGTCCCCTGCCGGGGGCGCGCTGTCCGAGGCGAAGACAAACGCCGGTGCGATGCCGGGGCCACAGGATGCGGTTAGGGAAAAGGGAAAGACCCATGTTCGCGGTCCTGAAGACAGGCGGCAAGCAGTACAAGGTGCAGGCGGGTGACGTTCTGCGCGTGGAAAAGCTTGATGCCATCGCTGGTGCAAAGATCCAGTTCAACGACATCCTGATGGTCGGTGGCGACACTCTGACCGTGGGCGTGCCGCTCGTCGCCGGTGCGGCCGTGCAGGCCGAGGTGATCGACCAGATCAAGGGCGAGAAGGTCATCCACTACGTCAAGCGCCGCCGGAAGCATTCCAGCCAGCGCACCAAGGGCCACCGCCAGCACCTGACGCTGGTGCGCGTGACCGAGATCCTTGCGTCCGGCGCCGAGAAATCTGGCGTTGCCGTCGCAACGGGCACTGCCCATGCGCGCCGCGCCGCCCATTCGACCGAAGCTGCGGCCCCGGTGGCCGAGGCGCCCGCGAAACCGAAGCGCGCCACCAAGGCCGCCGCTGCTGCGAAGGAGTAACGAGAGATGGCACACAAGAAAGCAGGCGGTTCGTCCCGCAACGGTCGCGACTCGGCTGGCCGTCGTCTCGGGGTGAAACTCTATGGCGGCCAGGCGGCGGCGCCGGGCAACATCATCGTGCGCCAGCGCGGAACCACCTGGTTCCCCGGTGTGGGCGTCGGCATGGGAACTGACCACACGATCTTCGCCGTGGCCGAAGGCAAGGTGCAATTCAAGAAGGGCATGAAGGGTCGTACCTTCATTTCCGTTCTCCCGGTTGCGGAGGCCGCCGAGTAAGCCGACCTTTACAGAATGCAAGGTAAGGGGGATCGGCGGAGCAGCCGGTCCCCCTTGCCATTTCAGGCGCGGACGTGGCCGGGATCTGGAACTCCGACATGTGATCGCCATTTTGGCGAGATAGACAGATGAGCGTTTCGGGCTTCCAAGACGGCCCGCCCCAGACGACAGACCCGGCCTCTGCTGGATCTGCATGCGCTTCGAAGGAGGGAAGCCATGATGCTTGATGCCAAGACGGCAAAGGTGGCGCAGGTGGTTCCCATTTCTGCAGGGAGACTCTTGCTGCGCCCGGTGCGAAAATCCGATGCCGGTCTGTTTGCGCTGTATGCGGGCGACCGCCGGGTTGCCGAGGGCACGCGTTCCATTCCCCACCCCTTGCCACCGGGCGCGGCGGAGGCTTTCGTGTCCCGCATGATCGTTGGCAGCGGGCTGGAAGCGGCCTGGGTCATGGATGGAAGCGCCGCCGGTCTCGCTGAAGTGCTGGGCGTGATCTCGCTGAAGGCGATGGATCGCGGCCAGTCCGAGATCAGCTATTGGGTCGCCCCCGCCTTCTGGAATGCTGGATTTGCATCCGAGGCCGTGCGCGCGCTGGTGCAAGCCAACCCACTTGGGTCACGCACGATCTTCGCCGAGGTGTTTCAGGACAATCCTGGCTCCGCCCGGGTGCTGACCAACTGCGGGTTCGAGTATATCGGAGATGCCGAAAGCTTCAGCGTGGCCCGCAATGCCCGCGTGCCGACCTGGACCTACCTCAAGAAACTCGATTGAGCCTTCCCCTGCCTTTGCGGTAGGGGAATGACTGTGCCCCGACCGCTGAAGGATTGAACCGATGAAGTTCCTTGACCTCGCCAAGGTCTATATCCGCTCGGGCGGCGGCGGCGGCGGCTGCGTCAGCTTCCGGCGCGAGAAATTCATCGAGTTCGGCGGGCCCGATGGTGGCGACGGCGGCAATGGCGGCTCGGTCTGGGCCGAGGCGGTCGACGGGCTGAACACGCTGATCGACTTCCGCTACCAGCAGCACTTCTTCGCCAAGAACGGCCAGCCCGGCATGGGCAGCCAGCGCACCGGCAAGTCGGGCGATGACATCGTGCTGAAAGTGCCCGTCGGAACCGAGATCCTCGACGAGGACGAGGAGACCGTGATTGCCGACCTGACAGAGGTCGGGCAGCGCGTGCTGCTTGCCAGGGGCGGGAATGGCGGCTGGGGGAACCTGCAGTTCAAATCCTCGACCAACCGCTCGCCCTCTCGCGCAAATCCGGGGCAGGAGGGGGTGGAACGCACGATCTGGCTTCGCCTGAAACTGATCGCGGATGCGGGCCTGGTGGGGTTGCCGAATGCCGGCAAGTCGACCTTCCTCGCGGCCACGTCGAACGCGCGGCCAAAGATCGCCGACTATCCCTTCACGACGCTGGTGCCGAACCTGGGGGTCGTCGGGATCGACGGGCATGAGTTCGTGATGGCGGACATTCCCGGCCTGATCGAGGGCGCGTCGGAGGGCCGGGGACTTGGCGACCAGTTCCTTGCCCACGTGGAGCGCTGCGCGGTGCTGCTCCACCTGGTCGATGGCACGTCGAGCACCATCACCAAGGACTACCGCACCATCGTGGCCGAGTTGGAGGCCTATGCCCCCGCCCTGGCCGAGAAGCCGCGGATCACCGCCCTGAACAAGATCGACGCGCTGGATGCCAAGACCCTCGCAACCCGCCGCAAGGCGCTGGAGAAGGCGTCGGGCGCACGGGTCTTCCTGATCTCGGGTGTGTCGGGGCAGGGCCTGCCGGATGTTCTCCGCAGGCTTTACGCCGAGATCGTGGGCGAAAGGGCGGAGGTCGTGGAGGACGCGCCATGGCAGCCCTGATGCCGCTGGTGGCCCCTGACATCCGCCAGGCCAAGCGGCTGGTCGTGAAGATCGGCTCGGCGCTGCTGGTGGATCGCGTGGCCGGGCTGAAGTTCGACTGGCTGAAAGGTCTGGCAGAGGATGTGGCCGACGCCCGCAGGCGCAGATGCGACGTGGTGCTGGTCTCGTCCGGTTCGATTGCACTGGGGCGCAAGGTCTTGGGGCTGGCGGCGGGGCCGCTGACGCTGGAGCAGAGCCAGGCGGCGGCGGCGGTGGGCCAGATCCGGCTGGCGCGGGCCTATGAAGAGGTGCTGGCGCCGCACGGGATCACCACGGGGCAGGTTCTGGTCACGCTGGAGGATACCGAGGATCGGCGGCGCTACCTGAACTCCCGCGCGACGATGGAGACGCTGCTTGGTCTGGGCGTGGTGCCGATCGTGAACGAGAACGACACGGTGGCGACGGACGAGATCCGGTACGGGGACAATGACCGCCTGGCCGCGCAGATCGCGGTGACGGTCGGGGCGGATCAGCTGATCCTGCTGTCGGACGTGGACGGTTTCTATTCGGCCAATCCGAAGGAGGACGCGGCGGCGCAGCGGTTCGATCTGGTCGAGGCGATCACGCCGGAGATCGAGGCGATGGCGGGCGATGCGATTTCGGGCGTCTCGAAGGGCGGAATGAAGACCAAGCTGATGGCCGCCAAGATCGCCGTCGCCGGGGGCTGCGCGATGGCGATCATGGAGGGGTCTGTCCTGCGGCCGTTGACGGCGCTGGCAGGGGGGGCGAACCGCACGTGGTTCGTGGCGCAGGGCGACCCGCAGGCAGCGCGGAAGCGGTGGATCAACGCGATGAAGCCGCGCGGCGAGGTCCGGGTGGATGCAGGGGCGGTCGTGGCGCTGAAGGCCGGAAAATCGCTGCTGCCGGCCGGCGTGGCGGGGGTGGCGGGGAGTTTCGGGCGGGGCGATCCGGTGGCGATCCTGGGTCCGGCAGGGGAGGGCCTGGGCAAGGGGCTGGTGCGGTATACGGCGGCGGAGGCGAAGGCGATCGCCGGGCATCGGTCGGGAGAGATCGAGGCGATCCTGGGCTATGCGGGGCGGGCGGCGCTGATCCACAGGGATGATATGGTGGTCTGACGGGCGACCGCCGGGGGCGCCGCCCCCGGACCCCGGGGGATATTTCTGCCAAGATGAAAGCGGGGAGATGTCGCACAGTGCGACACAAAATCAGGTAATTGAAATAAAAAGGTTTTCGGGATTCAGTTGGGATTTTGCCAACGCTTCTGGGCGTGCAACACGGGGTCGGGCGATGGATGGCGGCACGGGGACGGACGAGATGGAGCGGATCGGACGCGCGGCGCGGGCGGCGGCGGCGGAGCTTGCCTGTGCCAGTGCCGAGCGCAAGCACGCGGCGCTGATCGGGGCCGCCGAGGCTGTGTGGGCACGGCGGTGGGAGATCATCGACGCCAATGCCGAGGATCAGGTCTTTGCCGAGGAAAAGGGACTGTCGCCTGCGATGATGGACCGCCTGCGGCTGGACGAAGGGCGGGTGCGCAGTATCGTGGACGGGCTGCGCGCGGTGGCCGAGCAGAAAGACCCGGTGGGCGAGGTGATCGCCGAGTGGGACATGCCGAGCGGGCTGCACATCCAGCGTGTGCGCACGCCGCTGGGCGTGATCGGCGTCATCTATGAAAGCCGCCCCAACGTGACGGCGGATGCGGGTGCGCTGTGCCTGAAGGCGGGCAATGCAGTGATCCTGCGCGGCGGGTCGGAGAGCTTCCATTCCTCGACCGCCATTCACGCCTGCATGGTCGAGGGACTGCGGCAGGCGGGCCTGCCGGAAGCCGCGATCCAGCTGGTCCCGACGCGCGACCGCGAGATGGTCAGCGCCATGTTGCGCGCGGTGGAGCATATCGATGTGATCGTGCCGCGTGGCGGCAAGGGCCTTGTCGGACTCGTGCAGCGTGAGGCGCGCGTGCCGGTCTTTGCCCATCTGGAGGGCATCTGCCATGTCTATGCCGACCGGGACGCCGACCTCGAAAAGGCCCGGCGCGTGGTGCTGAACGCGAAGACCCGTCGCACCGGCATCTGCGGCTCGGCGGAGTGCCTTCTGATCGACTGGCAGTTCTACACGAAACATGGCGCGGTGCTGATCGAAGACCTTTTGAAAGCCGGAGTCGAGGTGAGGACCGAGGGCGAATTGCTGAAGGTGCCCGGAACCGTCCGGGCGGCGCCGGACGATTTCGGGCGCGAGTTCCTGGACATGATCATCGCCGCGAAGCTGGTCGACGGGGTGGACGAGGCCATCGCCCATATCCGCCGCTACGGCAGCCAGCATACCGAAGCCATCCTGACCGAGAACGATGCGACCGCCGGGCGGTTCTTCCAGCGGCTGGACAGCGCCATCCTGCTGCGCAACGCGTCGACCCAGTTCGCGGATGGCGCCGAGTTCGGGATGGGAGCAGAGATCGGCATCGCCACCGGCAAGCTGCATGCGCGCGGTCCGGTGGGCGCGGAGCAGTTGACGAGCTTCAAGTATCTGGTGACGGGGGACGGGACGATCCGGGCCTAGGAGGAGGCCGGCCGGAGCCTTCAAGAACCTGCGGCCACCCGATTCTCTTTTTGCGCCAAAGTGAGGCCCGATCGCAGCCTGGGAGTGGCGGAGTGGCGTGACTGGCCTATACGGGTGCCCGGGACGACCCCGGACCGTCGTGGCGGTTCCGGCATTTGGCGGCAGGCCGAATGTGGACTTGAGGCCTTTGATCGCGCAGGAGACAGCCATGACGCCAGACACCATATCCGATGCAGTGATGACCCCATCGCGCCGCAAGCTCTTGGCTCTGGCCGCGGGGGGCGGGCTGGGGCTGTCGCTTCTGGCCGGCACTCGCGCCGTGGCAGAGGACGACAAGCCGATGTTCATGTTCGTGCAACTGGCGTCGAGCACGGTGGTCGACGACGCCGCCAAGACGATCCGGCTCGTGAACCTGAGCCCGCAGACGCTGTATTTCGCCGACCGGCCTGATCGCATCGCGGGGCATCTGAAGCTCGACAAGTTCATGGCGGAATGGACCGCCGCGGCGGGACCGGACAATTTCAGCTGCCGATCCGCCGAACGCGGCGCTGTCGGTCTACGAGGCGGGCAAGGAGGACAGTTCGGTCTCGATCATCGAGATCACCAACCCGCGCGTCGAAGGGGCCGACATCGTTTACGATTACAAGGTGATCCATGATGCCGGGCCAGTGTCGGGCGGCGAGACGGCGCTGTTCATCGACATGATCGGAATCGGCGGCGGCGTGGGCGTGGGCTTCCACGGCGTTGGTGTCGGGGTGCGCGGGCCGGGCGTATACTGAACCGGCGCCGTGACGGGTTTCCACAGGATTGATTGCAGAGGAGGCCGCACCGCACGTGCGGCCTTCTTGTGTGCGCGCAGGTGCTTCGACCGCGCGGCCGGAGGGGTGGTGGCCGCGCGTCAGTCCTTCGGGGCCAGGCGGGCGCTGAGATCGTGGAGCGCGTCGAGCAGCTTGTCCATCTGACCGGGCGGCAGGTTCAAAGAGTTCGAGACGCAGGCGGGCACATTCGCGGCCAGACCCGTCAGGCTGATGCCCTGATCGGTCAGCCTTATGCGCACCTGGCGTTCGTCTGCGGTGTCGCGGCTGCGGCGGATGTGACCCATACCTTCGAGCCGTTTGAGAAGCGGGGTCAGCGTGTTCGAACTCGAGGTGCAGCGTCTGGCCGATCTCGGTCACCGTCTGGTCGTCTTTCGCGGCGAGGGAGAGCATGACGAGGTATTGCGGGTAGGTGAGGCCAAGTTCGCTGAGCAGCGGGCGGTAGAACTGGTTGAAGGCAAGGCCTGCCGAATAGACCGCGAAGCAGAGCAGGTCATCGACGCTGGGGGCGGCAGGGATGGGTGCGGTCATCGGGTGGGTCCGGGTGTCATGATATCTTGATATGGATCGCACACGATAGGTTCGCAAGCGATTGACACTTTGGTCGCGATCTGGCTTTATGATCGGACGCGATTAAATCGTGTGCGATGTAAAATTTTCCTGCAAACCAGTGGAGCCGACATGAGCCCGTTGCGTTCGACACCTGGCCTGACGCGCCGCGAGGCGCTGGTCGCCGGAACCGCGCTGGGCGCGACGATCGCGCTCGGCCTCCCATCTTTCGCCGAAACCTCAACCGAAGGAGCTTTGACCATGGGATTTGTCACCACAAGGGACGGAACCGAGATTTTCTACAAGGACTGGGGCACGGGGCAGCCGATCGTGTTTTCGCATGGCTGGCCGCTGTCGTCGGATGCCTGGGATGCGCAGATGCTGTTCTTCGGGCAGCAGGGGTTCCGGGTGATCGCGCATGACCGGCGGGGCCATGGCCGCTCCGGCCAGCCGTGGGACGGCAATCATATGGATCAGTATGCCGATGACCTGGCCGAGGTGATCGAGGCGCTGGACCTGAAGGACGCGATCCTGGTGGGCCATTCGACCGGCGGTGGCGAAGTGGCGCACTATGTCGGGCGGCATGGAACGGCGCGGGTGGCGAAGGTGGTTCTGGTGGGGGCGGTGCCTCCGCTGATGCTGAAGACCGATGCGAACCCGGAAGGCGCGCCGCTTGCGGTGTTCGACGGCATCCGGTCGGGGGTGGCCGCGAACAGGTCGCAGTTCTACCGCGACCTGACGGTGCCGTTCTATGGGTTGAACCGTGACGGGGCTGCCGCGCAGGCCGGGTTGCAGGAAAGTTTCTGGCTGATGGGCATGATGGGCGGGATCAAGGGGCAGTTCGACTGCATCCGCGAATTCTCGGAGGTTGATTACACCGCCGACCTGAAGCGGATCGACGTGCCCGCGCTGTTCATCCACGGCAGCGACGACCAGATCGTGGCGATTGCGGCAGCGGCGGAGAAGGCGGCAAAGATCGCGCCGCAGGGCAAGCTGAGCGTCTGGCAGGGCGGGCAGCACGGGCTGGCGCAGATCGAGCCGGACCGCTTCAACGCCGAAGTGCTGGCTTTCATCAAGGGGTGAGGCCGGGCGCGCCGCCCCGGGAGCGTCGTTCAGGACCGGCGGGCCGTGAAAAGGTTGATCCCCGCCGGAATCCGCAAGCCGTCGGGGGCGCGGAAGGCGGCGAATTCGGTGGTCAGCGCGGCGAGGATTGCCGCGTGATCCTCGGGCGTGCCGTCCTTCTCGCGCAGGATGCGGGCGATGGGGCCGATCTGACTGGCGAGGCGGGCGCCCTCGGCGGCGTCACCGGGGTGGTGCAGGTCGATGTCGGCGCGCTCTCCGCTGACATCCGCGAAGCCGGCCTCGCTCAGCAGACGGATCAGGCGGGGGATGTCGCGGAAGGCCATCGGGCCGGGAGCTTCGGGCGGGACCGGGGGCACGTCGCCGAGACGGGCGCTTGCGATGCGCTGGGGAACGGTGAACCAGGGGTTGTGCTCGGGCCCGGCCCAGGCGGCGAAGACGAGGCGACCGCCGGGCCGGAGCGCGTGGGCGAGGTTTCCGAAGGCCGCCAGGGGATCGTCAAAGAACATCACCCCGAAGCGCGAGGCGATCAGATCGGCCTCGGCGGGGGGAAAGCGATGATCCTGCGCGTCCGCGAGGGTGAAGCGGGCGTTTGCGATGCCGAGGGCGGCGCGGCGACGTTCGGCATGGGCGAGCAGGGGGGCCGAGATGTCGACCCCCTCGACCCCGCCGTCGGGGCCGGTGGCGCGGGCGAGGGCGAAGGTGGTGGCCCCGGCGCCGCAGCCGATGTCGAGCACACGCTCGCCCGGTTGCGGGGCGGAGGATGCCAGCACGAGATCGGCGACACTGCCCAGAAGCGCGTCGAGCTCGGACTGCTCGCGCACCCAGGTTTCGCCGAACTGGGTGTTCCACAGTTCGGACTGATCGGCATTTGACGGATTGACCATGGGAGGCGACTCGCGTGCGGCGGGATGCCGTGCCGCGATGGTGGCATTTGCGCCGATCCCGCGCCAGAGCCGGGGCAGGGGGATTGCCAATGAGGCGGCAGATGCGGGACAGCTTGGCGACGCCGATGCCGAAAGGATGCCACCATGGATCTGCTTCGCCTGCTGCTGACGATCATTGTGCTGGCGCTGGCGCCTGGGAGTGGCGGTGCGGAAACGCTGGGCCAGAAGCTCAAGGCAGGGACGCAGAAGGCCGGGCAGGTGGTGAAGAGGGGTGCGGCGCAGGTGGGAGAGACGGTCGAACTCGACGGTCGATCTGGCAAAGCCCGACCCGAACCCGCAGGCCACGCGCGACAAGCTGGATGCGATGGCGGCGCAGACGCTGACGAACCTGTTCGCCACCAACCCGGCGGCACAGGCCCAGTTCGATATCAGCGCAGGCTATGCCGTGTTCGACACGCGCAAGGCGACGCTGCTGGGCGTGGTCGCGGGATTTGGCAAGGGTGTGGCGGTGTCCAAGACCACCGGTGCGCGCACCTACATGAACATGGGGACGGGGGGTGTCGGCCTTGCCTTCGGCTTCGGCGGGTTCGAGTTCGCAGGTGGTGATCCTGTTCCAGGATGATCTCGCTTTCGGCCGGTTCGTCACGCAGGGCTACGATGCGACCGCGCAGGCGGGGGCTCGGGCGGGCGGGGACAAGGCCGAAGAGGTGCTGCGGTTTCAGGACGGCCGGTCGATCTTCGTGCTGGGAAAGAACGGCTGGCGGGTCAATGCGACGGCGGCGGGCACGAAATACTGGGCGTCGGCGGACCTGAACTGAGCGTCAGGCCGGGCGGATCGGGTCGCCGGAAGTGATGGTGCCGCCCTCGATGATGCGGGCGTTCAGGCCGGAGCGATGCTCCATCAGGTCGCACACCGCCTTGCCGGTGATCATGTCGAGGTAGCGGCAGGGCGTGTTGAGGCGGCCACCTTCGAGCAGCACGGGGCCAACGCGGAAGCGCCGGCCGACAAGATGGTTCAGCGGAACGCCTTCGGTCGTCAGGTTGCGCCGGTGCTCGTGGGGCGCGAGATCG
Organism: uncultured Alphaproteobacteria bacterium; assembly: GCA_963777765.1. Lineage (GTDB taxonomy): Bacteria > Pseudomonadota > Alphaproteobacteria > Rhodobacterales > Rhodobacteraceae > Aliitabrizicola. The sequence continues at coordinate 117,923 of CAVZRP010000002.1, forward strand.
ATCTGATGGTCGCGGGCGAGCGCGCGCAGGGTTTCAACCTCGATCAGCGTCACCTCGCGGATGTCGGGAAAGGGCGAGTAGGTGCCGGTGTTCAGCGCGTAGCGGTCGCCCTCGATCCCCGTTCCGGCGAGCAGGCGGGCCATTGGCCGCCCCTGCATCGGCGCACGGGCGGCGGGACAGGTATGGATCTGCAGGAGTGTGCCGCTCCACATGGGAAACCCTCGTCAGGCTGTGCCGGATCGGGTCCGATTGCGGCATGGGGTCAGTCCTGCGGCAGTCCCGGTCAGAAGGCAAGGCGGATTTCGGTCTCGGTCAGTGCGGCGGTCAGGCGGCGGGACTGGCGGTGCAACTCGTCCGGCAGCAGCGCGAAGTGGACAAGGGCGGGCGTGACATCGACATTTGCACCGGGGTTTGAGAGTGCTTCCCAGAGCGAAGGGTCGATCTTGAAGCGGTTCGCCTGACCGGTGACGGTCCACTGCGCGCCGGAGTGGGTGACGCTGACGTGCCCGCCCCAGGGCATGGCGGTTTCCATGCACTGAATGGCGAGGAAGGCAATCTTCACCTCGCTCCGGGACAGGTCGCTGCCGCTTTGCCAGTCGATCCGGAGGCGGTTGCCCTTGGTGATTTCGGCCAGGATGGCGTGCACTTCGGTCCTGGCAATGCGGGAGTCGCCCCCGGCGGCCCCGAAGGCAATGCGGAAGAAACGGATGCGGGCGTTTGCGTTGGCGACGCTTTCCGAGATCAGGGCAAGTTCGGGACTTTTGGCGCCGCCATCCATCAGCAGGAGCTCCACGCCATTGCCAATTGCGCCGATCGGGCTGATGAGATCGTGGCAGATGCGTGAGCCGATGAGAGCGGTAAGGTCGGGTCTTTCGGTCATGGGGCCTCGGATGGTGGAACGGGATACGGGAATGAACGCAATACTCGAGCCAGGGATGCTGGTGCGCCATCCGGACAGGCCGGACTGGGGTTTGGGACAGGTCCAGTCGAACATCGGCGGGCGGATCACCGTGAATTTCGAACACGCGGGCAAGGTCGTGATCGAGGGATCGCGGATCGAACTGCTGCCGGTCTTCGGCGGGTAGGGGGATATATGGCAGTTGTCTTGACGCGATCAACTGCCGATTGAACGCGCCCGCTCCGGCTGGGCCGCTGTTGCAAATCCGTCGGTCAATGCCTAAACCCGCACCAGACCTGCGCAGGGGATCCTGCGCCGACCCAAGGCCAGGGACACGTGTTCGTCCGATGATCCCCGATGACGCCCATCTGATCCTGCGCCTCGCCAAGGACGCGCGCGACCTGCGCGCCGCACAGCGGCTGCGCTACCGCGTCTTCGTCGAGGAACTTGGAGGCGGCGGGCCATTGGTGGACCATGCGGCCCAGCTCGAGAAGGATGCGTTCGATCCTGTATTCGACCATCTGCTGCTGATCGACACGCTGCGCGACGCCGGGGCGCTGGACGATGTGGTGGGGGTGTACCGTCTGCTGCCGGGGGACCGGCTGGGGCCGGGCGGGCGGTTCTATTCCGAGACCGAATATGACCTGAGCGCGCTGCGCGCGACGGGGCGGCGGCTGTTGGAACTGGGCCGATCCTGTGTGCATCCCGCGTATCGCGGCGGAACGGCGATGTTCCGGCTGTGGAACGCGCTGGCGGATTATGTGCTGGAGCGCGAGATCGAAGTGCTGTTCGGGGTGGCGAGCTTCCATGGGACCGATGTGGAGCCTTTGGCGATGCCGCTTGCCTATCTGCATCAATTCCACCTTGCCCCGCCCGAGTTGCGGGTGCGGGCGCAGCCGGATCATTTCCAGCGGATGGATCTGGTGCCGGTGGACAGGATCGACCGGCGGGCGGCGATGGTGGCGACGCCGGCGCTGATCAAGGCCTATCTCCGGCTGGGCGGCTTCGTCGGTGAGGGGGCGTGGATCGACCACGACTTCAACACGACCGATGTCTGCCTTGTGATGGACACCGTGAAGATGTCCGCCAAGCACCGCGATTTCTATGTGCGCAAGCACGGCCAGGCCGAATGACCGCCGGCGACTGGCTGGTGCGCCGGATGGTGGTGCCTCCGCCCGGTGTGGCAGGCTGGGTGCGGGCGGTGCTGCGGGGGGGCGCCCTGGCCGTGGTGGTCTATGGCGGGCTTGCGCTGCTGTTGCTGGTGCGGCTGGTGGAGCGGCCCCTGTGCGGGATGGACCGGCCCGTGAGTCCCTGGATCACGCAAGGTGTGTGCCGCATGGCCGTCTGGCTGATGGGTCTGCGGCTGGTGGTCCGGGGGACGCCGATGGCCGGGCGCGGCGCTGTGGTGGCGAACCATGCGTCCTGGCTCGACATCTTCGTGCTGAACGCGGTGGACCGGGTGTATTTCGTGTCCAAGGCCGAGGTGGCGGGCTGGGCGGGCATCGGCTGGCTGGCGCGGGCGACGGGGACGGTGTTCATCACGCGGAAGGGGGCCGAGGCGCGCGAGCAGCAACGGATGTTCGAGGAGCGGCTGCGGGCGGGGCATCGGCTGTTGTTCTTTCCGGAGGGGACAAGCACGGATTCGCGGCGGATATTGCCATTCAAATCAACGCTGTTCGCGGCGTTCTTCACGCATGGCATGGAGCATGTCGTGCAGGTGCAGCCGGTAACGGTGATTTATCGCCCCGCACCGGGGATGGACGCGCGGTTCTATGGCTGGTGGGGCGAGATGGCATTCGCGCCGCATCTGCTGGCGGTGCTCGCCTCGGCGCGCGGGGGCGAGGTGGAGGTGGTGCTGCACGCGGCACAGGCAGCGGACGGCTTTGCGGACCGCAAGGCGCTTGCCGCGTGGTGCGAGGCCGCAGTGCGCGGGGCGCATCCGGAGGGCTGAGGCGCTGTGCGTCTGTGGCGCCGGTCGTTCACGTGGAAGGAGTGCGGGGCCGTTGTGGGCGCAAGCGGCTGTGCCAAGGGGCCTTCCACACGCGCGGCGGCAGTCAGATGCCGGCTGGGCTCCCTGGGTTTGGCCTGACGGCGGAGGGCAGGTGCGGCCGGATTTCACGCGGGTGAGATCGGGCAAGAGACGATGCCAACTGAACGGGCGGACAAGACGCCAGGGTGAGCTACCCGAGTGGTGCCAGCAGTGCCTTCAGCGCCGCAAGCGGGTCGTCGTGGTGCCAGATCTCCTCACCCACGCCGAAGAAATCGGTGACGGGACCGTATTGTGCGACGAGGGCCTCGGTCAGCGCACCTTCCGCCACGACGGGCACCTCGATGGCTTCGGACCAGAACTCGAACAGCTCGAACTCGACCGCGCTGCCGTCGCCCAGCGGCGTCATGCCGATTGGGCCGAACGCGACGTAATCGGCCCCGGCCTCGCCCGCGTTCATGCCCTCGTGGCGCGACGTGCGGCAGAAGGCGCCGACGATGGCATCGCCGCCCAGTTCCTTGCGGGCATGGCGCACGGTGCGGGCGCCATCGGTGAGGTGGACGCCGTCGAGACCGTGACGCAGGGCGAGTTGCACATGGCTTTCGATCACGATGGCCACGTCGCGGGCATGGGCGACCGCGCGCAGCGCATCGGCGGCACGGGCGAGGCGATCTTCGTCTTTCGTGGCGAGGGCGAGGCGGACACAGGCAACTGCCGTGCCGTCGAGCAGGGCCGCGAGCCGGTCGGGGAAAACCTCCAGCTCGAACGCGGGGGGCGTGATCAGGTAGGTCTGCGGGCGTTCGGTGTCGGTCATGCGGGGCTTCCTTGGCGGCGAGTGGCCCGTCCTAGCGCAGAACTGCGGGCTTGGCCACATGGCGCACACTCGGGAGCGGTCTCCGGACGGTCGGCTGACCTGACCGGGCAGGGGGGCCGTCTGCCCCCCTCTTGGCCGTGCGGCCAATTCACCCCCCGAGGATATTTGGCAACGGAAGAAGCCGGGCCGGGGGCGGTTGTCACGCGGGCGGGGGCGGCGTATCAGGCGCGGATGTCAACGGACCGGTCATGGCCATGATCCCGCCTTCCTTCATCCTCGTGCGCCCGCAGATGGGCGAGAACATCGGTGCTGCCGCCCGGGCGATGTTGAACTTCGGGCTGGAGCGGCTGCGGGTGGTGGACCCGCGCGACGGCTGGCCGAACAGCAAGGCGATCGCCATGGCGAGCGGGGCCGGGCGCCTGCTGGAGCCGCCGCCCTTTGCCGACGTGCAGGCGGCGATCGCGGATTGCGACTATGTGTTCGCCACCACGGCGCGGGGGCGCGAGTTGACCAAGCCGGTCATGACGCCGGAGCGGGCGATGGAGCATGCCCGCGCGCTGGCAGCGGAGGGCAGGCGGGTGGGTGTGTTGTTCGGGCCGGAGCGGGCGGGGCTGGAGAACGAGGACGTGGCGCTGGCCAATGCCATCGTGACGGTGCCGGTGAACCCGGACTTCCCGTCGCTCAACCTCGCGCAATGCGTGCTGCTGATGGGCTATGAATGGCGGCGGCAGACCGTGACGGTGCCGCCGGAGGTCTGGCAGATGGCGCGGACGGATTTTGCCAGCGGGATCGAGGTGGCGAAGCTCGGCGACCATTTCGAGGAACGGCTGGACGCGGCGGGTTTCTTCTTTCCGCCCGACAAGGCGCCCGGAATGAAGCTCGCGTTGCGCAACATGTGGGCGCGGCTGAACCTGACGCGGGCCGACGTGCAGACCTTTCACGGGATGCTGCGGCAGATCGCGCGACGACTCCAGTAGCAGCGGCAAAGGTGCCGCAGGGTCTTGAAGGTGCTCTGCGCGGGGCATAGTGTCCGGCCCCGAACCGGGAGGCAGGCCAATGGCAGGCAAGCGCAGCATCTTTCAGGAGGTCGGGTCGGAAACGCCGTCGCAGTCCCGCAAGGCGGAATGATCGGGCGACGCGCGCAGGGCGCCGCGGCGCGATCCGGCTCTGGCTGATGGGGCTGTTCCTGCTGGTGGCCGCTGATGATCGCGGTCGGCGGGCTGACGCGGCTGACCGACTTCGGCCTGTCGATCACCGAATGGAAGCCGGTCACCGGGGCGCTGCCGCCGATGGACGAGGCGACTGGGCCGCGGAGTTCGACAAGTATCAGGCGAGCCCGGAATACCAGTTGCAGAACAAGGGCGATGAGCCTTGAGGCGTTCAAGATCGATCTACTGGTGGGAATGGGGGCACCGGCAGCTTGGCCGGGTGATCGGGCTGGTCTGGGCGGTGGGGTTCGTGGGCTTTCTCGCTGCGCGCGCAGATCCCCGCGGGCTGGACCGGGCGGCTGCTGCTGCTGGGCGCGCTGGGCGGGCTGCAGGGGGCGATCGGGTGGTGGATGGTGTCGTCGGGTCTGGCGGGGACCGGCTGGATGTGGCCTCGTACCGGCTGGCGACGCATCTGGGGCTGGCCTTCGTGATCCTGGGCGTCATCGCGTGGTATGTGTTCCTGCTGGGGCGAAGCGAGGCGGAGCTGATGACGGCGCGGCGCGGGCGCGAGGCGCAAGCTGTTCGGCCTGTCGACCGGGCTGATGCATTTCGCCTTTCTGCAGATCCTGCTGGGCGCACTGGTGGCGGGGATCGATGCGGGGCGCGCGTTTCCGACCTGGCCCTGATGAACGGGCAGTTCTTCCCGGCGGATGCCTTCTATGTGCCGGGGCGGCCGGCCTGCCGGTCTGGCATGCGTTCTTCGAGAACCCGGGTCTGGTGCAGTTCATTCACCGCATGTCGGGCTATCTGCTGTTTGCCTTCGGCGTGGTGGTCTGGCTGCGCGGGCGCAAGTCGGCCTATCAGGCGACGCGGCGGGCCTTCAACCTGGTGATGGCGATGCTGGTGGCGCAGGTGGTGCTCGGCATCGCCACGGTGCTGACGGCGGCGCATCGCTGCATGTGGCGATCACCCATCAGATTGGCGCGGTGATCCTGTGGGTGCTGATCCTGCGGGCGCGGCATCCTGTGCGCAATACCCCGTGGCGGGGTCGATCCGGAAGGGAACGGCATGACGCGCTTATGACGAGCTGATGGCGTTTCAGCGCCAGACCGAGGCGCTGGCGCAGGTGGCCGGGCGGCTGGGCTGGGATCAGGAGACGGTGATGCCACGGGGTGCCGCCGAGCAGCGGGCCGAGGAGATGGCGGCGATGGAGGGCGTGCTGCACGCGCGGCGCACCGATCCGCGGCATCGCCGAGTGGCTGGCGGCGGCGGAGGCGCCGGATGCGGTGGCGGCGGCGCAGCTGCGCCAGATCCGGCGCAGCCATGCGCGGACGGTGAAGGTGCCGGCGCGGCTGGCGCGAGGAGATCGCGCGGGTGACCTCGATGGCGCAGGGCATCTGGGCCGAGGCGCGGGCGACGCGAGGATGTGGCGGCGTTCCTGCCGACGCTGGCGCGAGGTGGTCGCGGCTGCAGCGCGAGGAGGCGGCCTGCGCTGGCGCAGGGGGGCGACCTCTATGACGCGCTGGTCGACGATTACGAGCCGGGGATGACCGGGGCGGAGATCTGCGGCGATGTTCGACGCGATGCGGCCTCGGCTGGTGGCGTTGCGGGGCGCGGTGCTGGGGGCGGCGGTGCAGCCTGCGGCGCTGCCAGGGGCATTTCGGCACCGAGGCGCAGTTGCGCGCTGGCGCGCGATCTGGCGACGGCCTTCGGCTATGACTGGGACGCGGGGGCGGCTGGACATGGCGGTGCATCCGTTCTCGTCAGGCTCGGGGTCGGATGTGCGGATCACCACGCGGGTGGTGGAGACCGATCCGTTCAACTGCTTCTATTCGACGATCCACGAGGTCGGCCATGCCGCCTATGAGCAGGGGATCGACCCCGACTTATGCGCTGACGCCGCTCGGGCAGGGCGCGTCGATGGGGGTGCATGAAAGCCAGAGCCGGATCTACGAGAACCAGCTGGGCCGCAGCGCGCGCCTTCACCGGCTGGCTGTTCGGGCGGATGCGCGAGCGGTTCGGCGACTTCGGGATCGCGGATGCCGAGGCGTTCTACGCGCGCGGTGAACCGGGTGCAGTCGGGCTATATCCGCACCGAGGCCGATGAGGTGCATTACAACCTGCATATCATGATGCGCTTCGATCTGGAGCGGGCGCTGATCCGGGGCGACTGCAGGTGGCCGATCTGGAAGCGGCCTGGAACGACCGCTTCCGGGCCGATTTCGGGGTGGCGGTGGACCGGCCGTCGCACGGGATGCTGCAGGACGTGCATTGGTCTGTGCGGGCTGTTCGGCTATTTCCCGACCTATACGCTGGGCAATGTCTATGCGGGCTGCCTGCATCAAGGCGCTGCGGGCGGCGGTGCCGGACCTGGACGGATCAGCTGGCGCGAGGGCGAGACGGCGGCGGCGACGGGCTGGCTGCGCGAGCGCCTGCAACGGCATGGCGGGCTGTATGAGCCGCGCGAGGTGGTGGCGCAGGCCTGCGGGTTCGAGCCGTCGGAGGGGCCGCTTCTGGACTACCTCGAAGCGAAGTTCCGGGATCTGTACCGGCTTTGACGAAGGGTGAGGCGCGGGCGGTCTGGTTCCTCGCCGCCGGGCAGATGCTGGTCTATGCCTGCTTCTACTACATCTTTGCTGCGCTGGTCGTGGCCTGGCACGAGAGCCTGGGTTGGGACAAGGCGCTGCTGGCGCTGGGGCCGACCCTGGCCATCCTGATCACCGCGGGGCTCGCCCCTTTCGTGGGTCGCGCGGTGGACCGGGGCAGGGGGCCGTGGCTGATGACGGCGGGGGTGCTTGTGGGGGCGGCCTCGCTTGCCGTTCTGGCCGAGGCGCGGCAGCCTTTGGTCTACCTGGCCGGATGGGCGGGGCTGGGGGTGACGCAGGCGATCTGCCTGTACGAAGTGTGCTTCGCTCTGCTGATCCGCCGTTTTGGGCCCGCTGCGCGCCGGGCGATCACGCGGGTGACACTGGTGGCGGGTCTGGCCTCCACCCTGTGCTTTCCGGCGGCGGCGCTTCTGACCCAATGGGTCGGCTGGCGCGGCGCGCTGTGGGTGGGCGTCGCAGTAGCGCTTCTGGTGATGCTGCCGCTGCACTGGGTCGGCGCGCGCGAGATCGCCCGGGGACCGAGCGAGGGACGGCCCCATGCGCTTGCGGCCCCGCGACCCTGGGACGTCGTGCGGCGACCCGGCTTTGCGGGTCTGGCCGCGATGTTCTCGCTGATGAACCTGAACCACTGGATGCTCGTCAGCTTCATGCTGCCGGTGTTTGCCGCGCAGGGGCTGGCGCATGGGCTGGCGGTGGCTGCCGCCTCGTGCATCGGCCCCGCGCAGGTGTTGGGCCGACTGGCGTTGATGCGGTCCGAAGCGCGCGTCGGGACGGTCCGGGCGACGATCTGGACGCTGGCGGCCGTGGTTCTCGCCTCGCTGCTGCTGGCCCTGGCGGGGGCGGCGCCCCTGATGGCCTTTGCCTTTGCCGCCGTGCAGGGGGCGGCGATGGGTGTGATGACGATCCTGCGCCCCGTTCTAGTCGCCGACCGTCTCGGCTCGGGCACGTACGGGGCGATCGCCGGGATGATGTCGATCCCCACGCTGATCTCGACCGCCGCCGCGCCGCTGGTGGGTGCGGTGATCCTGTCGCTCGGCGGCGAGGCGCTGCTGATCGGGGTCGCGCTGGTGCTCGGGCTAGCCGCTCTGGCGCTCGGGCTGCGGATCACGCGGGCCGCCTGACCTGTGCTATTGCTTTCATCTTGGCAGAAATATCCTCGGGGGGTTCGGGGGGCAGACGGCCCCCCGTCACCGCTGCCAATCGGGGGGGCGTTTGTCCAGGAAAGCGCCGATCCCTTCCTCGGTATCGCGCCAGAGCATGTTCTCGACCATCACGGCGGCGGCAAGATCGTAGGCCTCCGCCAGCGGCAGATCCGACTGGTCGTAGAAGGCGCGCTTGCCGATCTTCACGGCGGCGGTGAGCTTCGTGGCGAGCAGGTCGGCCAGTGCACGGGCTTCGCGTGTCAGCGCCTCGGCCGGAACGACGCGGTTGACGAGGCCGACCTCGCGGGCGCGGGCGGCGTCGATGAACTGGCCCGTGGTCAGCATCTCGAACGCCACCTTGGCGGGCACGTTGCGGCTGAGCGCGACCATGGGGGTGGAACAGAAGAGGCCGATGTTCACCCCGTTCACGCCGAAGCGGGTGCCCTCTGCCGCCACCGCCATGTCGCAGGAGGCGACGAGCTGGCAACCGGCGGCGGTGGCGATGCCGTGGACCTCGGCGATGACCGGCTGGGGCAGGGCGGGGATGGCCTGCATCACGGCAGCGCAGCGGGCGAAGAGGTCCGCGAAGTAGGCCCGGCCCTTGTCGGGGGCACTGCGGCCCGCCTGCATCTCCTTCAGGTCATGGCCCGCGCAGAACGCCTTGCCCGCACCGCGCAGGATGACGACGCGCGTGCCCCGGTCCTCGGCGAGGCGGGTGAACTCGGAAGCGAAGGCCGCCAGCATGGCATCGGACAGGGCGTTGAGGCTGTGCGGCGTGTTCAACGTCAGCGTGGCGATGCCGCCTGCGTCCTGCCGGTGGAGGATGGGGTCGGTCATCTTGTCAATCTCCCTGCCTGACGCGAAGCTTAGGGGCGGCGTGACGGAAGGGGAAGGGCATGAAACCAGTGATGACCGAGCCGAGGATGACCGTGGCGGAGCTGATGGATTTCCTGGTGCGGGACTTTCCGCAGGCGGCAGGCGAGATCTCGGCCGAGGCGGTGACGGCAGAGGGTATCCGCGTGCGGATGGCAGTGGGGGACGGAAACCTGCGGCCCGGTGGCACGGTGTCGGGGCCGACGATCTTTGCGCTGGCCGATGTGGCGGTCTATCTTGCGGTGCTGTCGCGGATCGGGCCGGTCGCACTGGCGGTCACGACGAGCGCCAGTATCGACTTCCTGCGCAAGCCTGCCGCGGGGGGCGACCTGCTGGCCGAGGTGCGGCTGCTGAAGCTGGGGCGGCAGCTCGCGGTGGCGGATGCCCTGGTCTGGTCGGACGGCCAGGCCGACCCTGTCGCGCGGGCCAGCATGACCTATTCGATTCCGCCCGTGCGCTAACGCTTGGCGTGGGCGAAGCGACCGTCGATCTGGGCGCCGCTTTCGATGATGAGCTGGTCGTAGTTCACTTCCGCCGTGACGATCGCCGAGGAGCGGAGGGTGAACGACAGGCAACTCACCTTGCCTTCGAGATGCCCGCGGACTTCCACGGTCTCGGCGTGGACGGACCCCTTCACCTGCCCCTCTGCCCCGACGATGAGCGTCTGGGCCGAGATATCGCCGATGACTTCGCCCAGTATTTCGACGGTGCCGGTCGAGCTGAGATCGCCCGAAAGACGGAGGTCGGAGGCGAGTACCGTGCGACCGCCCGGCACCCCGGGGCGGGCGCTTCTCGTGGACGCGTCGGTTTCGGCGGTCTTGGTGATCATGCGTTCTCCTTCGGCCGCAGTCCTGCCCGTCCGGCCAAGGCGATAGAGGCCGAACTGTCCTGCGAGGTCAAGCCCGCACGACGCATCCGCGAACCGCTTGCGCGGCAGACCGCTGTCGCAAGCAGGCGTGACAGGATCGGGGCGGGGTGGTCAGATGCGGCCGGGAATCAGGAGGCGTGCGTATGGACAGGGATTTCTTCCGGCCGGTTTCGGGTGTCGATCTGCCGCGCTTTGCCGGCGTTCCGACCTTCATGCGGCTGCCGCATGTGCCGTTCGACCACCCGCGGTTTGCCGAGGTGCAGATCGGGCTGATCGGCGCGCCCTGGGATGGCGGAACGACGAACCGCCCGGGGCCGCGGCATGGGCCGCGGCAGTTGCGCGACCTGTCGACGATGATCCGGGCGCAGAACGGCGGCGACCTGGGTGGCGCCCGTTCGAGCTGGCGCGTTGCGCGGACCTGGGCGATGTGGCGCCGAATCCGGGCGACCTGATGGACTCGCTGGCGCGGATGGAGGCGTTCTATACCCGGGTCAGGCGGCGGGCATCGTGCCGCTGACCGGGGGCGGCGACCATCTGTGCACGCTGCCGATCCTGCGGGCGGTGGCAAAGCACGCGCCGCTGGGCATGATCCAGTTCGACAGCCATACCGACCTGAACGACGTCTATTTGGCGGGACCGCGCTACAATCATGGCACGCCGTTCCGCCGCGCGGTGGAGGAGGGGCTGATCGACCCGAACCGCTATGACGCTGATCGGCATCCGCGGCACGGCCTACGGGCGCGAGGACTGGGACTTTGCCGAGGCCGATCGGCATCCGGATCATCCCGATCGCCGAGTTCCACGCGCGCGGGGCCGAGGATGTGATGGCCGAGGCGCGCGAGATCGTGGGGCGGGCGCCGATCTATGTCACCTATGACATCGACTTCGTCGATCCGACCTTTGCGCCGGGGACCGGGACGCCCGAGGTGGGCGGGCCGACATCGTGGCAGGCGTTGCAGGTGGCGCGCGGCCTGCGCGGGCGTGGATGTGGTGGGGGCGGATCTGGTGGAGGTGTCGCCGCCCTTCGATGCCTCGGGCGGGACGGCCTGGCTGGGCGTGTCGCTGATGTTCGAGATGCTGTGCGTGATGGCCGAGCGGGTCGCGGGACGTAGGGGGCGCTGCCCCCGCGCGCCAAAGGCGCGCCCCCCCGGGATATTTTTGCCAAGATGAAAGCGGAACGGATGAACGCGGAGATGATCGTCACCAATGCGCGGGTGCTGACGATGGACGAGGCGCGCCCGCGGGCCGAGGCGGTGGCGCTGGCGGGGGGAAGATTCTGGCGGTCGGGCGCCGGGCCGAGGTGGAGGCGCTGGCGGGGCCGGCGACGCGGGTGATCGATGCCGGGGGGCGGACGCTGCTGCCGGGGTTCTGTGGAAAGCCATCTGCATCTGGTGCTGGGCGGGGCGGAACTGGCGCAGCTGCAACTGGGCGGGGTGCACGGGGCCGAGGCACTGACGGCCGCGTTCCGGAGCTATGCGGCAGCGAATCCCGACCTGCCGCTGCTGATGGCGCAGGGGGCGGCTTACGGGATGTTCGGGATCGTCCGATCACGCGGCACGATCTGGACGCGGTGATCGCGGACCGGCCGATCGCGATGACGGCGCCGGATCATCATACGGTCTGGGCCAATACGGCGGCGCTGCGAGGCGGCGGGGCTGCTGCAGGGGCGCAGCCATGCCGCGCGGGGCATGAGGTGGTGATGGGGCCGGATGGCACGGCGACCGGCGAGCTGCGCGAGTTCG
>CAVZRP010000002.1:135000-144538 GCA_963777765.1 uncultured Alphaproteobacteria bacterium
AAGCAGCCATCCTTTAAAGATAGCGTAACAGCTCACTGGTCTAGATAAGCTGTCCTGCGGCGAAGATGTAACGGGGCTCAAGCCACGAGCCGAAGCTCAGGATGTGCAGCAATGCACGTGGTAGCGGAGCGTTCTGTGATATAGCTCTCATGTCTCTTTATCCTCTGCAGAGGGATACGGACACGCGAGAGCTTTCTGTGAAGCCGGGCTGTAAGGCATCCGGTGGAGAGATCAGAAGCGAGAATGTTGACATGAGTAGCGACAAAGAGGGTGAGAGACCCTCTCGCCGTAAGTCCAAGGGTTCCTGCTTAAAGCTAATCTGAGCAGGGTAAGCCGGCCCCTAAGGCGAGGCCGAAAGGCGTAGTCGATGGGAACCAGGTTAATATTCCTGGGCCAGGAGGAAGTGACGGATCTCAGACGGTTGTTTGCCCTTATCGGATTGGGTGGGCCGCTGAGAGGTTCCTGGAAATAGCCCTCACATCAGACCGTACCCTAAACCGACACAGGTGGACTGGTAGAGTATACCAAGGCGCTTGAGAGAACCACATCAAAGGAACTCGGCAAAATGCCTCCGTAAGTTCGCGAGAAGGAGGCCCCATCTGTACGCAAGTATGGGTGGGGGGCACAAACTAGGGGGTGGCGACTGTTTACTTAAAACACAGGGCTCTGCGAAGCCGTAAGGCGACGTATAGGGTCTGACGCCTGCCCGGTGCTGGAAGGTTAAAAGGAGGGGTGCAAGCTCTGAATTGAAGCCCCAGTAAACGGCGGCCGTAACTATAACGGTCCTAAGGTAGCGAAATTCCTTGTCGGGTAAGTTCCGACCTGCACGAATGGCGTAACGATCTCCCCGCTGTCTCTGATGTGGACTCAGCGAAATTGAACTGTGTGTCAAGATGCACACTACCCGCGGTTAGACGGAAAGACCCCATGCACCTTTACTCTAGCTTTGCACTGGCATCAGGATTGTGATGTGCAGGATAGGTGGTAGGCATCGAAGCGGGGACGCCAGTCTTCGTGGAGCCTCCCTTGAGATACCACCCTTCGCACTCTTGATGTCTAACCGCGGTCCCGTTATCCGGGATCCGGGACCCTGCATGGTGGGGAGTTTGACTGGGGCGGTCGCCTCCCAAATCGTAACGGAGGCGCGCGAAGGTAGGCTCAGACCGGTCGGAAATCGGTCGTTGAGTGCAATGGCAGAAGCCTGCCTGACTGCAAGACTGACAAGTCGAGCAGAGACGAAAGTCGGTCATAGTGATCCGGTGGTCCCAAGTGGGAGGGCCATCGCTCAACGGATAAAAGGTACGCTGGGGATAACAGGCTGATGATGCCCAAGAGTCCATATCGACGGCATCGTTTGGCACCTCGATGTCGGCTCATCTCATCCTGGGGCTGGAGCAGGTCCCAAGGGTATGGCTGTTCGCCATTTAAAGAGGTACGTGAGCTGGGTTTAGAACGTCGTGAGACAGTTCGGTCCCTATCTGCCGTGGGTGTAGGAGACTTGAGAAGAGTTGCCCCTAGTACGAGAGGACCGGGGTGAACGAACCACTGGTGGACCAGTTGTCGTGCCAACGGCAGTGCTGGGTAGCTATGTTCGGACAGGATAACCGCTGAAGGCATCTAAGCGGGAAGCCCCCTTCAAAACAAGGTCTCCCTTGAGGGCCGTGGAAGACCACCACGTCGATAGGCCAGAGGTGTAAGTGCGGCAACGCATTCAGCTGACTGGTACTAATTGCTCGATAGGCTTGATTTGATCCAGTAACAGCAAGGCACAAAGCCCAAAGCGTCGTTCCCGGACAGTCAAAAGCAGCCAGACAAGGAACAAAGCGCCAGAGGTGGCGCCTGATGTGTCCCCGGCGGGGAGCCCGGATCATCCGGACACCATCCGGCCGTGTCTCTTCTTCGGTTTGGTGGTCATAGCACGAGCAAAACACCCGATCCCATCCCGAACTCGGCCGTTAAGTGCCGTCGCGCCAATGGTACTGCGTCTCAAGACGTGGGAGAGTAGGTCACCGCCAAACCTGAAAAGAACACACCCCGTATCTCTCAATACGATCCAACTAAAACACCCTCGCCGACTCCGGAACAACCGGCGCGGGGTGGAGCAGCCCGGTAGCTCGTCAGGCTCATAACCTGAAGGTCACAGGTTCAAATCCTGTCCCCGCAACCACATATAACAAACATATCAAATACTTGCACAGCGCCCCACGGGGCGCTTTCTGCATTCCGAAATTCTTGTCAACGCTGAGTCAACGTTTGAAGAGGCCCCCTTAGCGGGGGACCCGCAGCACTGCCGAGGGCTCCGAAGAAACCTGAGCTCCGAAACGCAAACAGCCTCGGCCTGGACATCCGCTTTGCTTACCGCAGTCGCCGCCGCACCTTTCGAGAGGTGGTCTCAAACTCCTGATCAGTCACAGCGACTGGCTTACGTTCCGGTACCCCGTCCCTGGGCTGTTGGGAGTTGACCTGGGTCAAGGTCCACCCGTGAATTCTGTTTCAATATACACTGATACAGCAATGCAGTGTTCGGACATGAAACAGGGCCCAGCTAAACGGAACAACACAGTACTCGTCGAATGTCTGCGCCAGCGCCAGTTGTCAGCCACCGACTGGATCGAAGCGCTGTTGCCGCCCACAGTCGACCTGTGGGCTTGGGTGGACTTCAGGCGACAGCTTGAGGCCTTGCCGCAGCTTCCGGGCTGGCCCGGCAGTTTTGACTGGCCCATTCCGCCGCGTGCGTACTGTCGTCTCGCTTGAGGCACCAGAATCCTTTGGCCGTCGTGGCGTGGTTAGGCTGCGCGATGTGGCGGTTCTTGGTCGCTGCGATCATCCGGCCTTGAGCTGCGATCCACCGGTCGAACTCCGTCCCGATGCCGCATGAACCGCGCTTTTGCCGCCAATTACAGGCGCATCCAGCTCGAGGGCCGTTTCGCCCTCGCCGCCTACTCTATGGTTCATGTTTGTCACGATTTTTGGACTGCGTCTATCCTCGGTGTCAGGCGTGCCATACCAAAAAGCCGACGACCCGACAGATCGCCTGTCTCCGCATCGAACTCGAACAGGTCGCGCCCCGCATATGGCGGCGGGTCGAGGTGAGCGTGGCGATGAACCTCCGCGCGCTGCACGAGATTATCCGGCAGTTATGCTCGGGAGAACACGCACCTCTATCGGTTCACGATCGCTGATCGGTTCTTTGGCGAGCCGGTCCCGGTAGATGCGCTCTGGGGGCACAACATCTTTCAGGCGAAGTCGATGCGGCTTGGCACGCTGATCAACCGCGGCATCACCGAGTTGATCTACACCTACGATTTCGCGGACGACTGGCGCCACCGGATCACCATAGAAACGGTGGCAGAAGCCGACGTTGAGACCGATTATCCTCTCTTTAGTGGCGGCGAGCGCGTCGCGCGCCGCCGGAGGACGTGGGTGGTCCGAAAGGCTTCCTGGATTTCGTTGAGGCCATGGCAAATCGCACTCATCCCCGGCACCGGGAGATTGCGCGCTGGCATGGCGGACCATTCGACCCGACCGACATCAGCAAGCCCCAGATCGTGCACGCGTCCGCGAGCTTGCCAAACGGCGCAAGGTAGCGCTGGGCGCCTTGGAACGCAGTCGGTGCCTTGGAGCAACTGAGCTTGGTTTAGGTTCGGTTGCATAAGCTGCTGCCCCTGCTGGACTGGGCGTTTCCCACGTACGGTCCGGTGCGCGCCTGTTTGACCGGATCAAGTTACATCTGGGGATGGGAGATGAACCGCATCGCGCGGGATCGCATCACCGCCGAAGGGGGCAAGGTACTCAGGAAACGCTAAGCCGTCGTTCGATTTAGAACGCAGCGGGCCGTCGCACAAAACCCTAGAAAAGCTTTTCCGCGGAAGCCGAAACCGGCCCTCGGGCAAATCGAGCATCAGGCCAAGCATCCGATCTCAAGGCCGCTCCGGAGCACAGCATTCGGCCAGCCTGGCGAAGATACGTGCACGGTCATCATGGACCAGCAACAGCGCGAGATCACCCGGTTGCAGATCATCCAGAATGCGCATGGCCCCATCGCCGGGGTTCGGGGCGTAAGAATGTTTTCCGGGGACAGACCCAGTTCAAGGCAGCGTGCGCGCATCAGGGGGCGGGCAAGGCGCCCAGATCGCGGCCACGCAGGAACTTCGGCGTTTTCAGCCACGACGACCACGTTTGGAGACATAGCAAAAGCGCCAGTCACCAGCGCGCGTATCTCTTCGTCCGACCGATCGCCGGCATGGCTGAGCAGGATGTACCGGAACTTGGATGGCAAAGCCGCAAGCGCAGACGAGATGGCTGCAATCGAATGGGGATTATGGGCATAGTCGACAAAGACCCGCGCACCGTTGCACAAGAACTCGTTCGCGCGGCCCGGGTTGTCCTTCGCATCCGATCGAAACCGTGCCAGGACGGAGCGGATCGCGTCATCCGGCAAGCCCAGCGCGCGTGCGCCCAGCGCCGCCGCCAGCGCATTCTCGATGTTGTAGCGGGCAGCACCGCCAAGGGTCAGCGGCACGTTGCGGGCGTCGATCAGCGCGGTGTCGGTGGACCCGTCCGACAGCATCAGCACGTCGGCGTCATACCAGCCGCAGGGCTCGCCCCTTTCCCGCGCTGACCGGATCTGCTCCGTTTGTAGTGACAGCGAAAACCACACTGTCCGACTGTGCGCCGGAGCGGCCGAAACCACGAAGGGGTTGTCTGCATTCAGCACCAGCTTGCCAGCCGGCCGCAGCGCCCGGTGCACCGAAAGCTTTACCTTGGCAAGGTCGTCCACCGTGGTGATGCCGTATTGGCCAAGATGGTCGGCGGCCACATTGGTGACCACGGCGACCTGCGCATGAGCCACCGGCAAACCACGGCGCAAGATGCCGCCCCGCGCCACTTCAAGCACCGCCAGTTCCAGCCTTTGGTCGCGCAAGAGCAACCTTGCCCCCGCCGGGCCAGAATAGTCGCCGTGATCGAGGATTTCGTCGCCGACCTTGACAAACTCGGTCGAGGATAGCCCGGAAACCAACCCTGCCTCAGCCGCCATCGCCGCAATCAGCCGCGTGGTAGTGGTCTTGCCGTTGGTGCCGGTGACCAGCGCCAGTGGCAGATCATGGACACCCTGCCAGTCGGGCCCAGCCGGAAGGTTGTCGATTGCCCAGGTTGCCGAGGACTTGCCATGACCGAAAGTGACCACGTCATCGTCAAGCAGCCGGTCGATCCCGCGGCCCTCGGCCTCGGCTACAAGGGCCGCAAGGGCTGGATTTGCCTCATGGGTGAGGATGGAGCGCAGTTCAGCCAGAAGGGTCTCGCGGGGCATGGGTGCAACCCCAAGAATCCCGCAGGCACAGAAATACCAACTGGCCTCGAATCACATAGGCAGGGTAAACAAGCGATCCACGGTGGCGGCCAGAAATACGCTGGCACCGCCGTCATAGCACCGCCCGGTCAAAGGGCCGTCCGGCCAGGCAAGATCGTCGAGCAGGCTGCGTACCTGTTGCAGCCAGACTTGCAGCACCTCGTCGGGATCGCGGCCCGGGCACAGGGCGTCGCCAACCGCCCCGGTGATGCACTGAAGAGGTTGGCGCCAAGCAGCCTGCGGCAGCTGTCCAGAACCAGCGCGGGATCCTCTGGTAAGGGGATCTGCAGCGCGTCCTTCAGCCACTCGGTCGGGTCATGGCCCGTCAATCCGCCTCTTCGGTCACGCCACGCGCCAGACGCACGCCGCGCTCGTCCCGGATCAGCTGATCGCCACCGGCCAGCAGGTCTTCGAAGCCGACCTTCGGCCGTTCGACCCGGATAGGAGCCGTTGATGCAATCGCCTCGCGCTGAGTTTTCTTGAAGTAGATGATCTGTTTCCACGACCGCGCCAGTTCATCGGCGAACACCACAAGCAGATCATTTGGGGCCGCCGCGGTCAGGGCGGTATCGATAGCGGTCGCTTCATCCGGCATCATCGAGATCTGCGCCTCGGTTACCCCGTTCTCCAAGAGTACAGCCCGCAGCATTTCGGGCACCTCCATCAGACCCCGGCCGCGTCGATCATCATCAGGCTTCAGGAAGTAGTGGTCGAAGTGACCTGCAAGTTCGCGCGCCGCTGCTGCGATGTCCTCGTCGCGCCGGTCCCCCGGCATGGCTGCCACGACCAGTCGCCGCCCTTTCACATCCAGCCGGTCGACCAGATCGGGTCATGGCGGCGATCGCGGCGGGATTGTGCCCGTAGTCGAGGATCACCTTGAAGGGATGTTCGTCATACACGTTGGTCCGCCCAGGTGCCTGGAAGAAGCTCGTGTCGAACGTCCGCAGGCCATGACGGATGTTGTCGAGGTCAAGCCCGAAGGCAAAGGCCATCGCTGCCGCGAACATCGCGTTCTGCACGTTGTACATCGCCTTGCCTTCCAGCGTCGCCGGAATGAGGTGCGTCCAAAGCACGGGCAGGTGCAGACCCTTCGAATAGATGGTGATCATGTCTCCATTCATGCCCTTTTCCAGCACAACCGCACGACCACCCGCGCGGATGTGTTCTTTCACCAGGGGATGGTCCGAGCTCATTGTGACGTAGCAGATATCGGTTGCATGGCAGAAATCGGCCATGCGACAGGCAATGGAAGTCATCGGCGTTCAGCACCCGTATCGGTGGCGGTTTCCACCACGACCCGCTTGACCGCGCCAGTTCCTCAGGCGTATTGATGCCACCCAGGCCCAGATGGTCGGCCGGTCACGTTCAGACAGGCCGCGACGTCGCACCGCCGGTAGCCGAGGCCGAGCGCACAAGGCCGCCACCGCGCGCCGTTTCCATGACCGCGAAATCGACCGACGGGTCGCGCAGCACCATCTGGGCCGAGGCAGGGCCAGTCATGTCGCCCTTCACATGACAGCTTGCCGTCGACGTAGACCCCGTCAGTCGAGGTCAGGCCGACGGTGTCCCACCGGATTTCATGATATGCGCCAGCATCCGGCTGGTGTCGTCTTGCCGTTGGTACCGGTTATCGCGCAATGGGGATCCGGGACTGTGTCCCGGCAGGAAACAGCATTTCCATCACCTTCCCCGCCACATCGCGAGGCGTGCCTTCGGACGGCGCCACATGCATGCGAAAGCCGGGGGCGGCGTTCACTTCGACGATCGCGCCCACCGACTTCCTTGTAGCATCTGGTGATGTCGGACGTCAGGAAATCCACGCCCCCGACATCAAGCCCCACCGCCACGACGGCGCGTTCTGCCATGTCCTTGTTGTCGGGATGGCAATATCCGTCACGTCGATCGCCGTGCCGCCGGTGGACAGGTTGGCGGTCGAGCGCAGGAAGAACAGCCGTCCCGCCTTCCGGAAGCACGGTCGCTTCCGTAAATCCGGCCTCCTGCATCAACCGTTCTGCCTGGGAATCAATTTCAAGGTTCGTCAGCACCTTCTCATGGCCTATGCCGCGCCGGGGGTCCGAGTTCACCACTTCGACCAGTTCGGCGATGGTGCTCTTGCCGTCGCCGATCACATGGCCCGGCACCCGCTTGGCGACAGCCACCAGTTCACGTTCACGACCAGCATGCGGTGATCCATGCCGGTGATAAAGCTCTCGACAAGGATCGCCGCGGTTTTGCGACTGTGCTCGGCTTCGGCATGAGCTGTCTCGACTGTGCTCTTCGGTCAGGTTGATGGAAACTCCGCGTCCGTGGTTGCCGTCCAGTGGCTTTACCACCACCGGAAAGCCGATGCGGTTAGCGGCACGGGCGGCTTCCTTCGCGCTGTAGACAATCAGCTGCCGCGGCACCGGTCAGACCCAGATCGTTCAAGAGCCGTGAGGTTTCGGATTTGTCGCCGGCGATCTCGACCGCGATGCAGCGGGTCTGGCCGAAGTGATCGTAGCCATGAATGCGCTTGGTGCTTGCCATGGCCAAACTGCACCAACGATGGTCGTTCAGCCGGATCCAGGGGATGTCGCGGTCTTCTGCTGCCTTGACAAGCGAGGCGGTCGAGGGACCCAGCTCCGGCGTTGGCTGACAGAACGAACGACTTTCATCTCGGCGGCAAAGTCGAAAGCCGGATCAAATTCGAAGTCGACCTGGTCTTCACGGTGTCCGGCAGGATGTGCATCAAGAGCCGGATCGCCAGCTGACCGGCATCACAGCCCCACATCCCGCTGCTTGTATTCGTAGACCAGATTGTATTGTCCCGGAACGCCGGTGCCCCACGTGCTGCCGAAGCTGACACTTCGGCTCCTGCACCACCCTGATTCTCCAGTGCCAATGCTCTGATATGCGCCATCCAGGTGCCTTCATCTTCTCGCAACCGGCGCGAGAGACCGCCCGGTCGCGGTAGGAACAGCCATGCTCGGCCAGACCAGGCAACGCCTCGACCAAGCGCGTCGATCAACGCGGTCGCCGAGCTGACCGACGGCCAGTCCTCGAGCACGCCAAGATCGATGACATGGCGGATCACCGGGAAACTTGCCCAGACGTTCGGACCGACATAGACATTGGTAGAGACGATCTTCATGGCTGTTTAATTCCTCACCTTCCGCGATCAGGCCGCGCTCTCGTGCCCGTCTCGAATGCCACGTGCCATCACGGTCGCAAACGCAAAAGGCGGATCAGCGTCTGGCGGATAGGCCCTCCGATCGACCAGATCGTACCGGCAGCCCTCGCCCATCACGTCCACCTTGAGGCCCAAGAGCGAGCAATGCCTGACCCGACTGGCGTCCCACCGTGGAGAATAGGTCATGTCCCGACGCATCGACCACCGTGACGGTCCCGGATCCGATCACTTCGACAGTACCGTTTCGGGCCCAATGAAGGCGGCGGTATCTTCGTCGATGCCAAGGCCGATGAGAAAGGGGTTGAGGACGACGCGCCAGTCAACCGCCCCAGACGGCTACGCTGGGTGAAATGCTCGTCGATGATGACTGCATTCGTCAGACCCAGGACCGGGTGCCAGACTGACAGCACCCTCTGCGGGACCGCAGTTGCTGTTGCCCCCGCCAATCATGTGTTCCGACATGATCGACGCCCCGGCCGACGTTCCCGCCACTGTTGCACGCCTGCCGCGTTTCGCCGACGGATCGTCTGTGCGATCGCTGTACCTCCAATGATGGTCGACAGTCGTAACTGAGTTGCCGCCGGTCATGAAGATGCCGGTCGCACGGTCCAGCATCTCGAGATAACGCGGGTTGTCACAATCTGCACGCTCGCCGATGGGCAGAAAATCAACCTCGCCGCGCCCAGATCGCGGAAGATTCGGTTGTAATCCTGCCCGGTGGATTCCAGTCTCGGAGGCCGTCGGGATCACGACGATATCGGCTCCGGCCCGCCCGAAAGATCGACAAAGCGGCGGTGGATCTGCCGCTCCTTGATACGATCCTCGCCACCGCCGATCGGGATGATGAAGCCACGATCTTGATTGGCCGATAGTTGGGCAGGGCACATGAGACGCTTGGCTTTCCGTTCGTCGGTCCGTGTCAGGCCAGTCAGGATGCAGGTGATCCGAACCTTCCCGATCCGTCTTCTGTTTCCGTGCCGTCCAGTCTGGTTGACGTTTTGAGCTGCCGCAAGCCGCTT
>CAVZRP010000003.1:0-276591 GCA_963777765.1 uncultured Alphaproteobacteria bacterium
GACGAATTGCCATCGCCAGATAATCCGCCTTCAGCCGCAGCGTGGCAAACCCGGTCAGCGCCGCGCCGCTGCCGCGATGGCAGCCGCCGCCAGCCAGCCGAGCGGGATCGGCAGGCCGAAACCGCCGATCCGGTCCAGCGTTTCGGGCGTTGTCAGGATCGCCGAGGTATAGGCCCCGATGGCGACGAATCCGGCAATGCCGACGTTGAACAGACCTGTCAGCCCCCATTGCAGGTTCAGCCCCAGCGTGATGATGCCCAGGATCAGCGCGGTGGACAGAAAGAAAGCCGCGTAGCCGAGAAGGTCGATCATCGTTCCGCAACTCCGAACAGCCCGGTGGGCCGCAACAGCAGCACCCCCATCAGGATCACGAAGGCCACCGCCGCCCGCCATTCGGCACCGATCAATTGCACCGCCGCCGCCTCGGACAGGCCGATGATCAGGCCCGCCAGCACCGCGCCGGGCACCGAACCGATGCCGCCGAGGATGGCGGCGGCGAACATCGGCAGCAGCATGTCCAGCCCCATCAGCGGGCGGATCTGCACCAGGATGCCGACCATGATCCCCGCCGCGCAGGCCAGCGCCCCGCCGAGCATCCAGGTCGCGCGCACCACGCGGGCGACGTCGATCCCCACCACCCGCGCCAGGGCCGGGTTCTGGCTGTAGGCCCGCATCTCGCGCCCCGTCCGGCTGCGCGTCATGAACAGGTGCATCGCCGTGACCAGCACCACCGTCAGCGCCAGCAGCACCACCTGATCGGGCGTGATGCGGATGCCAAGGCCGATCGGCTGCGCCATCTGGATCGCGCGCGAGAAATAGGTCGGGGCTGGAGGTGAAGAGGAATTCCAGCAGGCTGCGCAGCGCCATCGAGGCGCCGAACGAGGCCATCACCACGATGATCGCCTGCCCCTTGCGCGCGCAGCCGGGCGAACAGCAGCCCAGTCCAGCAGCCAGCGCCAGCGCCGCCGGTCAGCACCATGCCACCGAGCGCCGGCCACGATCAGCGGCAGCCCGAAGGACAAGGGGCCGAGCGGCGCGGCCGCCCCGAACAGGCCGCCGATCAGGCCGGACAGCGTCAGCGTGGCATAGGCGCCCCAGGCCATGAAATCGCCATGGGCGAAGTTGGAAAAGCGCAGGATGGAATAGGTCAGCGTCACGCCGATGGCCCCGAGGCCGATCATCGACCCGGCGATCAGCCCGTCCAGCAGGAATTGCAGGCTCATGACGCTGCCTCCGCTGGCCGAGGTAAAGCTCTGCCACAAGCGGGTCGTCCCAGAGGCTGGCGGCGGGGCCTTCATGCGCCTCGCGCCCCTCGACCAGCACATAGGCGCGGTCGCCGATGGCCAGTGCCGCGCGGGCGTTCTGTTCGACCAGCAGGATGGTCAGGCCCGCGCGCGCGGATCTCGGCCAGCCGGGCAAAGACCATCTCGACGAACTTGGGCGACAGCCCGGCCGACGGCTCGTCCAGCATCAGCACCCGCGGATGCACGATCAGCGCGCGCGCCACGGCCAGCATCTGGCGCTGCCCGCCCGACAGGCTGCCCGCCGCCAGACGGCGCTGGCGGGCGAGGTCGGGGAACATCGCGAACATCTCGTCGATGCGCGGGGCGACCTCGGCCGCGCGGCAGGATGCCGCCCGAGACGCGCAGGTTCTCCTCCACCGTCAGCAGGGGAAAGACGTTCTCGGTCTGCGGCACGAAGGCGAGGCCCTGTCGCACCATCAGATGCGCCGGCGTCGCGGTGATGTCCTGCCCGTCCAGCAGCACCTGCCCGCCGCTGATGGCAACCAGCCCGGCAATCGCCTTGATCAGGCTGGATTTCCCGGCGCCGTTCGGGCCGAGGATCACGACGATCTCGCGCTTCGCCCGCATGGATCGACGCGCCGCGCACGATGGGCAGGCCGGGCTCGTACCCCGCGACGAGGTCCGCGCACATCGAGGATCGGGGTCATGCGCGGCGCCCCCGAGATAGGCGTCGATCACCCGGGGATCGCGCGCCACCTCGTCCGGGCGTGCCTTCGCACAGCAGCGCGCCCGGCGGCCATCACGATCACCCGGTGGCAGAGCCGCGTCACCATGTCGATGTTGTGCTCGATCAGCAGGAAGGTCACGCCGCTGCGCGTTGATCGTCGCGGATGCGGTCGATCAGGGTTTCCAGCAGGGTGGCGTTCACCCCGGCGGCGGGTTCGTCCAGCAGGATCACCGTCGGGTCGGCCATCATCACCCGCGCCAGTTCCAGCAGCTTGCGCTGCCCGCCCGACAGCACGCGCGCCGGTTCGTCGGCCAGCCGGCGTCAGCGCCACGAGATCCAGCAGCGCCCGGGCCTTGTCGCGCGCCTGCGCGTTCCTCGGCGGCGACCCGGCGGGGCGCGGTGAAATTGGCCCAGAACCGCTCGCCGGTCTGGCCCTGCCGCGCGATCAGCATGTTGTCCATCAGCGACAGTTCGGGAAAGGGGCGCGGGATCTGGAAGGTGCGGCCCAGCCCCCGCGCGATCCGACGATGCGCGGGCTCGCCCGCCACCTCCTGCCCCATCAGGCGGATGCGAGCCCGAGCGTGGGCGCGACCGACCCGGCCAGCAGGTCGAACATCGTGGTCTTGCCCGCGCCGTTCGGCCCGATCAGCCCGAGGATCTCGCCCGGCGCCAACGCCAGCGACATGCCGTCCACCGCGGCCACCCCGCCGAACCGCTTGGTCAGGTCGCGCGCTTCCAGAACGGTGCGGGGCATGGCATCCGGTCTCCGAGGTTCTGATCTGTGATCACACTTGATTTGATCACGCTATGGTTGCCTAATGTCGGGGGCAAGATGATTCGTGAGGCCGGGACGCGATGGACGACAGACCCGTCAACCGGAATGAGCCTCGCCCCGGTGGGACGCGAAACGGTGCAGGACCGGGTCTATGCCGAACTGCGCCGCGCGCTGATCGGCGGGGTCTTCGCGCCGGCACAGGTGCTGACCATCCGCGAGCTTGCCGATGCGCTGGCGACCTCGACCATGCCGGTGCGCGAGGCGCTGGGGCGGCTGATCACCGAACAGGCGCTGGAGGCGCTGCCGAACCGCACCATCCGCGTGCCGCCGGTGACGCTGGCGCGGATCGACGACCTGCTGCGCGCCCGCATCCTGATCGAGGGCGAGGCGATGGCGCTGGCCGCCCCGCGGATGACGCCGCGCGCTGCTGGCCACGCTGCACGCCATCATGGACGACTGGCAGGCGCTGCGGCTGGGCGGCAACCCGGCGACGGTGGACCGCGAGGTCGCGCTGAACCAGGCCTTCCATTTCGAGATCTACCGCGCCTGCGGATCGTCGGTGCTGATCCCGATGATCGAAAGCCTGTGGCTGCAATCCGGCCCCTGCACCCGCGCCGCGATCTTTGCCTTTTCCGAGGCGGGCGAAACCGACGCCGCGCGCTTCCACCACGCCATGCTGGCGGCGCTTGAGGCGGGCGATGCCGAGGCCGCCCGCGCGGCGCTGGTGGCCGACATCAGCCGCCCCTTCGCCTTCCTGCGCGACAAACTGCTGGCCGAGAGGACGCCGCATGACCCAGACCATCCTGATCACCGAGGCCGCTCGGGCCTGACGGTCCGCGCCGATCTGCTGCCCGAACAAGGCACCCGCCGAATGCCGCCTTCCTGTGGCGCTATCTGGAAAGCCCGCGCGTGGTGCCGGGCCTGCATGCGATGTGGACCGGCCCCGAGATTTCCTGCCCGATCCCGTCGGCCCATCTGGCCGGGGCCGACTGGGCCCAGCGCGCTGCCGCCCGAAAACGCCACGCTGCATCCGCAGCCGGGCGACGTGGTGCTGGCCTATGTGCCCGGCCCGGGTCTGGGGCGGCAATCCCGACCCGATCTTCGACATCGGCCTGTTCTACGGCCCCGGCGCGCGGATGTTCTTCCCGATCGGCTGGCTGGCAGGGTCGGTGGTGGCGCAGGTCCGGCCCGAGGACCGCGCCGCGCTGGCCGAGGCCTGCGGTCGCATCCGCCGGGCGGGCGCCTGCGAGATCACCTTCCCCGCGAGGGTGCCGTGATGGACGACGGCTTCGAGCTTTACGACCTGCGGGTCGAGATCATCGCCGCCCGAGGGCGCGAAGATCTATTGCGGCACGCCGGGCGACTGGTTCGAACTGCGCGGCGAACAGTTGCACCTGCCGCCCGGGCAGAGCTTTTCGATCTATTCGCTGTCGGCGATCCTGCCGCTGCTGCCCGCCAAGCAGCGCGCAGACCCATCCGAACGACTGGATGACCTCGGACGCCGAGATCGCCTGCCCCGACCCGAACTGCCCGTCGCGCCTGCGCATCACGCGGCTCGGCAAGCGCCGCTTCTCCCACGCCGAAACCACCGCCGTTCCGCTGCCGGAAGGACCACGGCATGACCGTCCCGACGATCGACACTGCGCCCCGGCTACGAGATTTCGCGCGTCATCCGCGGCGGCTGGCAACTGGCGGGCGGCCATGGCCCGGTGGACCGCAGCGCAGCCAGGTCGAGGACATGATCGCCTTTGCCGATGCCGGGATCACCACCTTCGACTGCGCCGACATCTATACCGGCGTCGAGGAACTGATCGGCGCCTTCCGCACGGAATACTGCCAAGCGCCACGGGGCCGAGGCCTTGGCGCGGATCAAGGTGCACACCAAGCTGGTGCCCGATCTTGACGCGTCTGGCCACCGTGGACGCGCGACTACATCCGCAGCATCGTCGAAACCTCGTTGACAGCGGCTGCGGATGGAACGGCTGGATCTGGTGCAGTTCCACTGGTGGGACTATGCGGTGCCGCGCTATCTGGATGCGTCGGCTGGCTGAACGAGCTGCGACGCGAGGGCAAGATTGCCAATATCGGCGGCACGAATTTCGACACCGCGCACACGCTGGAGATCATCGGCGCGGGCGTGCCGCTGATGTCGATGCAGGTGCAATACAGCCTGATCGACGCGCGACCGGAACGCGCGCTGGTCGCAGGCGGCGCAGGACAACGACATCTGGATCTTGTGCTATGGCACGGTGGCGGGCGGGTTCCTTGGCGACCGCTGGCTGGGCGCGCCGGAGCCGCAGCACCCGCTCGAAAACCGCTCGCTGACCAAATACAAGCTGATCATCGACGATTTCGGCGGCTGGGATCTGTTCCAGGCCCTGCTGCGCACCCTGCGACGGCATCGCCGACCGGCATGGCACCGACATCGCCACCGTCGCCAGCGCCGCCATGCTGGACCGCCCCGGCGTGGCCGCCGTCATCGTCGGGGCGCGCAACCGCAGCCATCTGGCGCAGAACCTGGCGGTATCGGACCTTGCGCCTGACCGACAACCGACCGCGCCGAGATCGCCGCCGTGCAGGCGCAGGGCCATGTGCCCGAAGGCGACATCTATACGCTGGAGCGCGACCGCACGGGCGGCACGGCAGCATCATGAAGTACAACCTGAACAAGGCGCATCCTGAGACAGGACAGCCGGCAGGCCTGCCCGAGCCCGAGCGGAGCACGACACCAAGGGCCGACCCGAACAACAACAGCGAGGACATCAGAATGAAAGAGCATCCTTGCATCGCCAGCCGTCGCTGCGCTTTCGCCCGCGCCGCCACGCTTCGGCCTGCGACATCACCGTCGGGCCTGGTGCTGGAACTGACCGGGCGAGGCCGGGGAATACGGCCAGGCCGGGGCCAAAGTCGGTCGAGATGGCCTTCCGCGACCTGAACGATGCGGGCGGCGTGGCTGGCTGCACACTGAAGACCGACACCCGCGACAGCCAGACCCAGGCCAACGTGGCGGTGGATGCCGCGACGCAGCTGGTGCAGGTCGCCAAGGTGCCGGCGATCATCGGCGGCATCATCTAGCCCGATGTCGATCCCGATCCTGACCTCGGTCACCGGGCCGGCCAAGGTGCTGCAGGTGTCGCCCGCCTCGTCCTCGCCCACGCTGACCGCGCTGGGGCGCGAGGGCAAGACCAACGGCGTCTTCTTCCGCACCATCACCTCGGATGCGCTGCAAGGGCGTGGCGGCGGCGAAATTCGCCATCGACAACGGCATGAAGAAGATCGTCGATCATCCACCAGAACAACGACTTCGGCGTGAACCTGGTCAAGGAATTCTCGGATCCCTACAAGGCGCTGGGCGGCGAGGTGATCTCGGTCACCCCCTACAACGCCAAGCAGTCCGAGCTATGCCGCCGAAGTGACCGCCGCGATGGCCGGCTCGCCCGACGCGCTGTACCTGATCTCCGACCCGGTCGATGGTGCTACCATCGCACGCACCTGGATCAGCCAGGGCGGCGTGCAGAAGTTCCTGCTGAACGACGGCATGAACAGCGACGACTTCATCGCCGCGGTCGGCAAGGAATACCTGGGCAGGCCTTCGGCACGTCGTCGGGCACCGGGCCTCGACCGTCCGACCGAGTATTTCAACGCCAACTATCAAGGCGTTCTCGGGCATCGACCCGGCCGCACCGGCAGCCGACCGGTCCTATGACGCGGGCGCGCTGGTCGGTCTGGCAATCGCCATCGCCGGCGGGCCCGATGCCGCCAAGCTGCCCGACGCCCTGCGCAAGGCCGTCGATCCGGCCGGCGAGGTGATCCATGCCGGCAAGGAAGAGTTCACCAAGGCGCTGGCGCTGATCGCGGAAGGCAAGGCCGATCCGCTATGAAGGCGTGATCGGCCCGGTCAACTTCGACCAGTTTGGCGACATCTCCGGTCCGTTCCGGCTGTGGCAGATCGTGGACGGCAAGGTGACCACCGTGGGCGAAATGACGAATGCGGATGTCGAAGCCGTCAAAGCTCAAGTGAAATGACGACAAGCCGGCCGGACAGAGTGCACAAGCTGTCCGGCCGGCACTGTCAAAGCCAGTTGTTTTGAACGAGTGCATCGACCTCCCTCCCCTGCTGCAAAGAGCCAGCGGCGCCCGATGTAAATCAGCGTCGAGTTTTGCCTCGTTCAGGAGTTTCTCTACTGTGTAGATATCATCGGTTTTTCCAGTTAAAGACGAGGTCACGGATTTGACCCAGCCGGCACCGCAACGCCGCTCTCACCGCGTGGCGTCGCTTCTGTGCAGGGTGACACGGGGCAGGTTTGGGCAGTAGGCGACTGGAGCGTATTTGTCCGACAGCGCGAGGCCCCGGCTTGGTCCGCGCAATTGAAAAAACCCGAAACCATGATCACAACGTAACTGTATCATTCAATCATTCCACAGGATCACGCATCGGCGCTACCACACCGAATACAGCAACCGGTCTCTCAAAGCCCTTGACCTGCCGTGTGCCGAGCTTCGCGACTGGGACCACCGCTCGTACTGCAAGCGCGATTGATTGGTCGAACAGAATTTGTCTGTCTTCCGCTGCTGAGCAGAGACGCGAGGCAAGATTTACTGCGCTTCCTATAGCGGTGTAGTCGGCGCGATCCTCATATCCAATCCGGCCAACGGTCGCCCAGCCCATCGACAGTCCGATGCCAAATCCCAGTTCGAAACCATGCTCCCGCCAGTCATCTACAAGTTCCTGGACTGCCACTTGCATGTCCAATGCCATTCTCAAAGCCTGCAAGGCGGGATCCTTGCATGGCACGGGGGCATTCATCAGCACCATCAAACCGTCAGCAGCGAAATTGGTAAGTGTTGCTTGATAGCGCGAAATGACTCTTCCTAAAGTTTGGTAATAGGAACCCAGAACGGTCATGATAACTTCCGGCTCCCACTGCGTTGCGAATGAGGTAAATCCACGCAAATCGCAAAAGATTGCAACTATCTCGGCCCGCTGGCTTTCAAGGACGCTTTCGTCACCGGTCTGTTCGACAATTGCAGCTACCTGAGGAGCCAGGAAGCGCTTCAATCTTGAGATCCTCTCCGATCGTTCCTGTGAGATCGCGAGTTCTTCAGCCATCCGATTGAAGCCGTTTCGCCAGGTTCTCAAACTCGTCACCCGTGGCCACATGAATTCGATGATCGAATTGCCCGGAGCCAATCTTCTGAGCTCCCTCCTCCAGTTGCCGGATCGGCACAATCATTCGATTGGCGAGGATGTAGGACACCACGGCAGCGAGAACGCCGCCGCCGAGCAGCAATGCACCAGCACGCCAAAGTGCAAGATAGATTGGGGCAAATGCCTCCGCTTTGGGCAACAGGACGAATACCCGCCAGTTCGCGCCCTTCAGGGGAGCAGCCATGGCGGCCACAACCGAAGCCCCATCGGGATCGATGGTTGTAACAATTGCATCCTCCGCAGCTCCGAACGAGTTCTGAAATTCCTGCATTTTGGATACTGAACCATTTCCGGCCAATACTTTACTGATGTCAGGATGAGCCATAAGCTCACCCTTAGCGCTGAGGATCAAAGCATATCCCGAATTGCCGATATGCACTTCAGAAACTGCGTCCCGGATCAATTTCAGATTGATCTCGGCGACCGCTGCGCCCGAATGTGGTCGTTCGCCAGCGACAGCTATCTTCATGCGCGGCTCGGTATTTCCCGAATACTCCATATCAGAAAGCGAGAAGCTGGACCTCCTGGAATTTTGAATTCTCAGGACTATCGGAGTAGTCCATGCCCGATTCAACTCGGTTGAGCGAGATCCGTGAAACGAAAAGTTGTTCTTTGTCTTGGTCATCAACTAGAGTAACGCTCCGGGCAGCAGGAACCTGCCGCAGGAAATTCAAAGCTTCAATATAGTGTTCATCTATTTCTTCGGCATGCCAAGGCTGTCGCACCGTTTCGCCAAGATGACTCTTTATGTTGTCGATGAATTCCTGAACTCTCTCAGAGGCAGCATTGGCTTCCGATCGCAGAAGGGAATCCAGTATCAATCTTTGATCACGGTATCCGAACCAAGCGTCTAAAATGCTCATCAAGAACAATGGCACAATGACGGCGGCCAAAATGGATGTAAAATACTTTCGAAAAAGCGCAGATCTTACAGGTGGGGGACTGTATTCCATTTCCGCTACATCGGATCAGCGATCAATTTATCGCATTTCATTCAATAATCTCCTCTGCCATCAACATGATACTGCGAGGTAGTGTTATCCCGATGGAACGTGCGGTTTGCAGATTGACAGACAGCAGAAAAGTGGAGGGTTGCTCTATTGGAAGCTCCTGCGGCGAGGCCCCGTTCAGTATCTTGTCGACATAAAAAGCGAGTCGTTTCTTCTGCTCGCCCGAGTCACTGGAATATGCCAGCAAAAAGCCCTTCTGGGTCAATCTTGTATCCCATGCCATGGTTGGAAGCTTATACTTGATGGCAAGGCCTGAGATCCGTGCGGCTTCGGATTCAAACATAAGGTCTGGGAGCAGGAAAACGGCTTCAACATGTTGAGCCTTCATCAGCGAAAACGTGTCCGCCAGCTCTGCAGGCGTCGTAATTCTATAAACGCTCAGCTCCAGCGACAGATCTTTAGCGGCCCTCCTGGCGTGAGATTCGTAGGATTTGTAAAGACCGCGCTGGCTCGACAATATACCCACCTGCTTTAATCCTGGAACAGCTTCCTTCAGAATTTCGAGGCGTTTTCCTGTGAGATCGATCCAATAGTTTATGAGACCCGTGTAGTTTGTTCTTGGGTCAGCAAAGGAATTCCCAAAAAGCCCCTCATCAATCGCAACATGGGGGATTGATTTCGTAGCGTGCCGTACCGCTGCTGCGCCTGGGGCCGTAGTGCTGACGATCACATCGACTGGAATTTTGACGAGTTCAGTGGCTGCTGCATCGAAAGATTCTGGCGTTCCGCCTGCGCTTCGGCAGTCAATCTCTACATTCGTTCCTGGTTCATAGCCGAGTTCACGTAATCCTTCGAGAAACTGCGCCCATTCGCCGTTTGTGCTCGCAAGGTCCGAATTCTTGCAGGATGACCAGCTGAGCAGACCAATCTTTCGTATTCGCGTGGCCCCAGGCTCATCCGCAAAAACCAAGGGTGCAGCTACCGCAAGCCCGACAATAGCGGCGAACAAAATCCTCACGGTTGGCATCAATCGAGGGATGACCATGTCGCTGACCTTGTACCTCGTCTCTCACCCTCATACTCCAGTTCTTCCTTGGCTCAAACGGGTGCTATCAAAGGAAGATCGCGTGAAGGGGAGTAGCGGCCTCCCCGCCGTGCTTCCGTGACAGGGTGGTGTTTGGTTCAACTGCTTCAAGACGAGGCCGGAGATCATTTGCCTGTCGGTGACGATGGAAATTCGGTTCCCACTCTCGATTTCCGGCGGCTCGATCACCTCCGCTCGACACGGTGCTTTCGGACCTCGCTGGCTCACCGGGTCCGCGCCAATGTTGCCAGCATGTATTCCGTCTTCGATCCGACCCGGGCCGCAGCGGTGGAGTGGGGGGCAAACGGTATCGGGGCGAACGGCATAAGCGCGGGGGTGACGGGGCGTGACCGTTCCTCCGCGAAGAGCCCGATGAAAGGCGATGGCACTCCGGATGAGGGTTGCAGGGGCCTACGGCTTTGCTTGCCTCCGACGACGCGCCCTTTGTCAACGCGCCATCGATGCAGGAATGACTGCCGCCCGATCACGTCGGCAAAGGCCCCGCATGGTCGAGAAAACTCCTGTCGAAATCTGCAAGCACCATCAGTTGGTCAAGATCGTGGATGTTCACCTTTCCATGCTGAATTGCGACGAGACCGTCTTCGCGCAGTTCCCGGGGCGAAGTGTTTTGTCACGTGCCGACAACACATCAGGCTTCGCCGCTGTAAGGTCTGCCCGCCAGAACGCGGAGCTCGTATTTCCCTCTCACCGCCAGGGACGTTCTTCAGTCTAGATTTCGATAGATGTTGAGGGTGAAGCAGAGAATACCCAGCAATATCAGCGCTTCGGCAATAGGCGCGATCGGGAACATCTGGTCTTCTCCGATCTGGTCAGTGAACAACAACATCAACATCACGAGCAGAACAAGTGACCCCACCTGATGCAGCCAGAAATGCAGCTGAGCGAGCCGGCTGTCGGCGGCCCTCGGAAACAGGGCATAGATCAGCCCAAAGATCGACATCAGCGTGAAGCCAAGCAAATTGATATGGGCATGGGCGGGAGCGAGAGTGTGGTCTTGCGATGCACCCATGTATCCGCCGATCAGGATGCCGATTATGAGGTAGAGCGGGGCAATCAGGATAAATCTCTTGGCGACGGTCATGTACGTCTTCCTTCCAGGAACAACGGATCTTGCTGTCCGCAAGCAAGGTCTAAATCTCCTAGTCGCATTCGCAAAAGGAAATACGGCGGCGTGGCTAGGGTCGGGTCCGCTGCATTTCGCCTTCACGACCATAGTGCAGGCCCGGCGATCGAGCCGCGACCTGATCGCGCGCCTGAACGGTCCGGACTTCTGGATGCGCGGGATCTAGTGGGCGAAGACCACGCGTCGCCTGCCTCCAGGGAACGCTCGGACGCCAAGCCGCGCCGGATGCGGGCAGTTGATACCGTGTCACCTGTCTGCGAAACGGGCTGGCTGAGCCAGAGTCGGAAGGGGAAACAAGCAGTGTTTCAAGCCAGCTTACCGGTCTCCGCGCAAGAGGCAGAGCTCCATGCCTTCCTTGCGTCTGAGGCGTGACCAGTCATTCTTGGCGACCGGAGCTGCGCAGGATCACGGTAGAGTCCCCCGAATGATCATGTGGCGATCGCCAATGCGTCCCACTTGCACTGCCAGACCCGCGTCACGCAGTTGCGATGAGACTTCCTCCATAGTGAAGGCGGCACAGAGCGAGTTGAAGAAGTCCTGCTTCAGGATCTGCGCCTCGTTAGACGCTGTGCGTTCCACGATGTCGCGCGCGTCTTGCGGCGTCGCGGGCCGGATCAGATCCATGACATAGAGGATTGCTCCCGGGCGGCCAAGGCGCCGCGCTTCATTCCAGAGCGCTGCGGGATCGGGCAAGTGATGCAGGAGGTCCTTCGACATGACCGCGTCGAAGCTCCGTTCGGGAAGCACGAAGTCCTGGGATGTAGCCCTGCATCACGGTCACACGCGACTCGAGCCCGGCTTCGCGGATGGCCTGGGCGCCCAATGCGATCATCGCGGCAGAGCCGTCGACCGCCGTGATGCGTGCGCTCGGCCGGGCGTGCGCAAGCCTCACGATCACGTCGCAAGGGCCGCAACCGATGTCGAGAAAATCTCCTGACGCTTCGCGGTATTCCGAGAGAAAGCCGTCAACGAAGGCTTGGTTCGAACGCGCAAAATCCGCCCTCGCATAGGAAATGGCCTGATCGTCGTCGGCCATGATTTCGGGTTCAAGGACTCGCAACATGAAACCAGTTCCGCTGAGAAACTTGCGATATCATCACGCTACATGGCGCAGTTCCCCGAACGTCAATCTGATGCCATGCCTTGTTGCGGGCAGGGGGCACTGCCTGAACAAAGTTCGTTGCGACCGACGAGGCGTCGGCTTGGCGTCGCGAGACGACACATCGTTCTCCACTCTGGGACTTCAGATGTTCGCTAAACAACAGTGTCGAAAACTCCCATAAGCCGTTCCGGCAATGAGAGCGTACCGTGCTCCGCCTCCGCCAGAGGCAATCGCTAAAGACGTCCGCCGCCATCCATCCCTCCATCGACAACCTGTTAAATGCCGAAAGCACCTTCGCCAGCCGGAACAAGGTGAAACCATCCGCACCGCCGCTCTCGCCAAGTGGCGCCAACTCTGAGCGACCTGAGACTGGGCGGGCTTGTTCAAACGGCGACTTGTTCGCATCCCTCTGGCAGTGCCCTCGCGGTCAATCCTCGTCCTTGGCGATCTGTGCAAGGACTGCGCCTTTGCCGCGCAGGCGCAGAACCATCGGCACGAGCAGGGCCAGCGCCGCCAGCAGCAAGGATGCCGGCGGACAGTGGGGTGGAGACCAGCGTGCGTCCAGTCGCCCTGCGAGATCGCAAGCGCGCGGCGCAGCTGCTGTTCGGCCATCGGGCCAAGGATCAGGCCGACCACGACCGGCGCGATCGGATAGCCGTAAAGCCGCATCAGGAACCCATGACGCCGAAGATCAGCAGCATCGCCAGCTCGACCGGCGACGGGTTCATGCCGATGGTGCCGAGCGTCGCGAACAGCAGGATGCCGGCATAGAGCCAGTGGCCGCGGGATCGTCAGCAGTTGCACCCAGAGCCGGATCAGCGGCAGGTTCAGGACCAGCAGCATGACGTTGGCGATCAGCAGGCTGGCGATCAGCCCCCAGACCAGTTGCGGCGCGGTGGCGAACAGCAGCGGCCCGGGTTGCAGGCCGAACTGCTGGAACCCGGCCAGCATGATGGCCGCCGTGGCCGTGGTCGGCAGGCCCAAGCGTCAGCAGCGGCACCAGCGTGCCAGCGGCGGCGGCGTTGTTGGCGGCCTCGGGTCCGGCGACGCCTTCGATGGCGCCGTGGCCGAATTCCTCGGGGTGCTTGGACAAGCCGCTTTTCGGTCGCATAGGACAGGAAGCGTGCCGATATCGGCCCCGCCTGCCGGCATGGCGCCGATGGGAAAGCCGATGGCCGTGCCGCGCAGCCACGGCTTCCACGACCGCGCCCAGTCCGCCCGCGTCATCGCAGACCGAGCCCTTGATCGCCTGGACCTGGTCTCTGCGGCGGCTGGCCCCTGGGCGGCGACGAACAGCGCCTCACCCATGGCGAACATCGCGACGGCAAGGGTGGTGACCTCGATCCCGTCCAGCAGTTGCGGCACGCCGAAGGACAGCCGCGCCTGCCCGGTCAGCTGGTCGATCCCGACAAGCGCCAGCGCAAGGCCGATGAAAAGCGAGGTCAGCCCCTTCATCGTGCTGTCGCCAAAGGCGGCCGAGACGGTGACGAAGGCCAGCATCATCAGCGCGAAATACTCGCGCGGGCCGAAGACCAGCGCCAGTTTGACGACATGGGGCGCCAGGAAGGCCAGCGCCAGCGTGGCCAGCAGCCCCGCCACGAACGACCCGATGGCGGCGGTGGCCAGCGCCGGGCCGCCGCGCCCGGCGCGGGCCATCTTGTTGCCCTCGAGCGCCGTGACGATGGACGCGCTTTCGCCCGGCGTGTTCAGCAGGATCGAGGTCGTCGATCCGCCATACATCCCGCCGTAGTAGATGCCCGCGAACATGATCAGCGACCCCGCCGGGTCCAGCCCGTAGGTGACCGGCAGCAGCAGCGCCACGGTCAGCGCCGGGCCGATGCCGGGCAGCACGCCCACGGCGGTGCCCAGCGTCACGCCGATCAGCGCGTAAAGCAGGATCATCGGGTCCAGCGCGACGGCAAGACCCTGCAGCAGGAAATCGAACGTGGTCATCGTCAGCCCCCGAAGATCAGGGTTTCCAGGAAACCCGGCCGGCAAGGTTCAGCTTCAGAAGCTGGTCGAAGACGCCATAGATCAGCAGCGCACAGCGCGACGCCGATCGGGATGGTCAGCGCGAGGTTGCGCTTGCCGAAGGCCGCCGCGGTGCAGGCGAACAGAAGGCCCGAGGCGATGGCAAAGCCCAGCGGTCGCAGCAGGATCAGTTGCAGCACCAGCCCGCCGACGATCCACAGGACCGGCACCGGCTGCTGGCGCGGCATGCCCGGGTGCCGCCTGACGCGCAGCCGCCTGACAGACATGGGCCAGCGGCCAGAAGCCAGCAGGCCGATGCCGACGAACCGCGGCAGATCGCCCGAGCCGACGCCGGCATAGCCGCCCTTGTCGGGGATGCTGCGCCCTGCCAGATCAGCAGCGCGCCCAAGGCCGGCCAAGCCCGACGGCGATGATGAACGCCGCCCCATCGGGGCGACGTCCGGTTGCGGCGTGTAGACCCGGTCATTGCACCAGACCGATGTCCTTCAGGACAGCGGTCGTGGCCTCGATCTCCTTGGCCAGTTGCGCGTCGAACTCGGCGCCCGGCAAGGTAGGTGTTGGCCCAGCCCTTGGTCTCCAGCATCGCCTTCCAGCCGGCCGAGTTCGACCAGCTTGTCGATGTCGGCCGGCAACGGCGGCCTTCTGTTCGTCGCGACAGGCCCGGCGCGGCCGCGACCATGCGCCAGTTCTGCACGTTCGACGTCATAGCCCAATTCCATCAGCGTCGGCGCATCGGTGCCCGGCCACTTCTCGGCCGTCGAGACGGCCAGCATCCGCATGGTGCCGGCCTCGACCTGCGGCAGGAATTCGCCCACGCCGGAGATGCCCGACCGTCACCTGGTTGCCAAGGATCGCCGCCAGCGCCTCGCCGCCGCCCGAGAAGGCGACGTAGTTGATCTTGGTCGGGTCAACGCCCGCCGCCTTGGCCAGAAGGCCCACGGTGATGTGGTCCACGCCGCCCGCCGAACCGCCCGCCCAGGAGACCGAACCCGGATCGGCCTTCATCATCTCGACCAGTTCGTTGATGTTCTGGATCGGGCGAGGATGCCGAAACGGCGATGCCCACGGCTTCGCCGGTCAGGCGGGCGATCGGGGTCACATCGGCCAGCGATACGGGCGAGTGCGTTGGTCAGGATCGCGCCGACCATGACATAGCCGCCGACGATCAGCTGGCTTGGATCGCCCGACGCGGTGGAGGCGAACTGCGCCAGACCGACCGTGCCACCCGCGCCCGGCACGTTCTGGACCTGCACCGAGCCCGAAATGCCTTCGGCCTGCATCACTTCCTGCATCGCGCGCGCCGTGCTGTCCCAGCCGCCGCCGGGGGCCGCCGGGGCCATGATCATGTAGTCTGCCGGCAAAGGCCGGAACGGCCAAGGCCGCCGCAAAGACCGCGCTCAAGAGCGTGTGTTTCATTCTGATTCTCCTCCCAAGGCACGGATTTCCGTGCCGGATCTTCCCGGGCGGCACCTCCTCGTGCCAGACCCTGATGGGCAATTCCAGCACACAACCTGTCAGGAAGCTGACAGCCGCTATTCGCCTGTCCAGCGCCGCCCGCCACAGCCGGAGCAGCCGCTGCCGCTTGGCCTGATCCAGATAGACCAGAACGCCCGGGCTGACCGGGACCGGGCGCAACTGGTCGCCCAAGGCGGCCTGCATCGCCGGCGCGCTGTTCGGCGCCCGACACCTCAAGGCTGACCGCGGGCAGGCGCAGCTTCTCGGACAGCAGGGTCTGGCCCTCGCGCGCTCATCAGAAAGGCCAGAAAGGCGCGGCCAAGCTCGGGCGAGGCTGCCGCGCGCGGCACCAGCGCCACGCGCGAGACGACCACGGTGAAATCGCGCAGCAGGACAAGGCCCAGGTCGGGCGCGCAGCCGCGCCTGATCGGCGGCATAGGAGCCCAGGATGTTGTAGCCCAACGACCAACCGCCCATCGGCCACCCGGTCGATGATGTCCTGGCTGGTGGAGAAGGTCTGCAGCCCCGCCCGCCGCCATCGCCCGCAGAAGCGACCAGATGTCGGGGAAATGCTCGGCATCGCGGGCCAGGAACAGATAGCCGACCGCCGATTGTTCGATGTCATAGGTGCCGATCCGCCCTGCAGGCTGCTCGGGGCGCTCGCGCAGCCAGTCCATCAGCTCCAGCCGCGATTGCGGCGGACCATCGGGAAAGCTGGGCTTGTGGTAGACCAGCACCGCCGGCTCGAAGGTCAGGGCAAAGGCCGTGTCCTGCCAGTTCGCCCAGGCCGGCCAGTCGCGCGCGGCGGGCACCGCCACCGGCTGCGCATAGCCGTCATTGGCCAGCTTGATCTGCATGTCCATGGCCGAGGAAAACACGAAATCCGCCGTCGGCTCGCCCGCATCGCGTTTCGGCGATCACGCGTGCGGCGATCTCGCCGGCCAGCAGATCCTCGTAGCGCACGGCGACGATGCGGATGCACGGTCTGAAACGCCGCGATCAGCGGTGCGGCCAGCCGGCTGTCGAGCGTGGAATAGATCACCAGTTCCTGCCTGCGCCGTGCCGTCCACGGCGCGGGATAGATGCACCACTTCGGCGCAGGCCGGCAGGGCGCCGCCAGAGACAGGAAGAACAGCGCAAGCAGTGGTTCGCATCAGATCAGTCTGCAGAATGCAACCGGCAGTTCACAACCGTCCGCTTTCGGCCTAGCCTGCTGCTTCTGGGGAGGGCTCGCGATGCGTTTGCTGGTGGTCGAGGATGATCTGCCACTGGCCGAGGCGCTGACGTCGCTTCTGACCTCGTCGGGCTATGCGGTCGATTGCGTCCACGACGGCGCATCGGCGCGAAGCGCTGGTGGCAGCCGAGCAGTTCGATCTGGTGATCCTTGACCTGAACCTGCCGCGAGCTGGACGGGCTGGCCGTGCTGCGCGCGCATGCGGGCGCGCGGCAATCCGGCGGCGGTGATGATCCTGACCGCGCGCGGCGCGGCCGAGGATCGGGTGCGCGGGCTTGATCTTGGGGCCGATGACTACATGGCCAAACCCTTCGACGTGCGCGAGTTCGAGGCGCGGGTGCGGTCGCTCCTGCGGCGTCAGGCGGGGCTGCGGTCGGCCACGGTCACGCTTGGGCCTCTGACGCTGGACCTGACCAACACGGCAGTTCGCGGCCGGCGGATCAGCCGCTGGATCTGCCCCCGCGCGAACGGGCGCTGCTGGAACTGCTGCTCACCCGGGCGGGCAAGGTGGTGACGAAAGAGGCCATCGTGCAGTCGCTGACCTCGCTGGATGACATCCTGTCGGACAATGCGATCGAGCAATACGTCTCGCGCCTGCGCCGCCGGATTGCAGCCTCTGGGCCTGAGTCTGCGGACGGTGCGGGGCATCGGCTATCTGCTGGAAAAGGCGGCCGAACAGCCGATGACCCCCTATTCGCTGCGCCGCCGCCTGCTGCTCTGGCTGTTTCTGGCCACCGCGCTGATCGGCCTCGTGGCGCTGGTCGACACCTGGCGCGAGGCGCTGCGCACCGCGCAGGGCGTGTCGGACCGGGTGCTGGTCGGTTCGGCCCTGGCGATTGCCGAACGGGTGACGGTGGACGAGGCGGGCGGGCTCGAGGTCGACATCCCCTATTCCTCGCTGGAAATGCTGACCTCGACCGCGCAGGACAAGGTGTTCTACCGGGTCGACGGCCCGGTCGGCAGCTTCCTGACCGGATATGAGGATCTTGCCGTCACCCCGCCCCGCCGGGCGGCGTCGCCTTTGCCGATGGCATGCTATGGCGACGTGGGCATCCGCAGCGCCACCCTGATGCGCGAGGTGTCGACCGGCGAGCAGGTCGATCCCCTTCACCGTCACGGTCGCGGAATCCACGCTGGCGCGGTGCCGCGCTGGCACGGGCCATCCTGGTTCGGTCGGCCCTGCGGCTGGCGGTGCTGATCGCTGGGTGTCGGCGGTCATCGTCTGGATCGCGGTGACCCTGGCCCTGCGCCCGCTGAACCGGCTGGGCGCGATCATTGCCGAACGCTCGCCGGATGACCTGCGCCCCGTGACGGCCGAACGTCCCGCAAGAGGTGGCGCGCACTGGTCAGGCGATCAACTCCTTCATGGCGCGGCTGGAGACCGCGCTGGATGCGCTGCGCCACTTCACCGGCAATGCCAGCCACCAGTTGCGCACGCCGCTGGCCGTGGTGCGGACGCAACTGGCGCTGATCGACCGCAGCGCCACTCCCGATCAGGTCTCGGGCGCCACGGACAAGGCCCAA
This sequence comes from uncultured Alphaproteobacteria bacterium, assembly GCA_963777765.1. Classification (GTDB taxonomy): domain Bacteria; phylum Pseudomonadota; class Alphaproteobacteria; order Rhodobacterales; family Rhodobacteraceae; genus Aliitabrizicola. Next base: position 18,441 of record CAVZRP010000003.1, read on the forward strand.
ACCGCGCTGGAACGGGCCGAGAGGGTGCTGGCGCAACTGCTTGTGCTTGCGCGCGTCGATGCCGCGACCGGGGCGGCAGCGCTGCAACCGGTCAACATCGTCGCCATCGCCAAGGAGCTGACCGCGGAAATGGTGCCCGTTGCGCTGGAGCACAAGATCGACCTTGGCTATGAGGGGCCGGACGACGCCACGGTGATGGCCGAGCCGGTCCTGTTCGCCGAACTTCTGAAGAACCTGTTGGACAACGCAATCGCCTATGCTGGGCAGGATGCCGTCGTGACGGTCCGTATCGCCTCGCTGTCCGACAGGATTGTACTTGAGGTCGAAGACAACGGGCCGGGCATGTCCCCCGAACGGATGGCGCAGGCCATGAATCGAGAGCGCAGCTTCCCCGTGGCTGCGCGCACCAGGTTGAATGTCCAGGCCGCCGGATATGGTCTCGGGCTGGCCATCACGTCAGATATTGCGGCCCTGTTCAACGCCGAGCTGCAGATTCAGCGGGGAAACGACGGATGCGGAACCCGGGCCGTGGTCACGTTTCCGGCCATTGGTCCTGTCAGGGGAACATCGCTCGACGCGAGGTAGCGACCTCCCTGCCCTGCCCCGACGGCCGAACGTCCTCCCCTCGAGCGCCTCAGAAACTCCCCGAGATCATCCGCACTGCGGCTCTGAAGGACATTCGGTTTACTCTGTCGCGCGGTTTGTCGCGGCGACCATCGGACTTTCGGCTTTGTGCTTGAACAGGTAAGGCACCTGCTTTGATCCGTCTGCTGCCTTCTCGTGTATGTTTGCAAGGTAGCCATCCATGTGATGTTCCTTGGCTGAAAAGTCGGTGAGGTTGCGCCAGAAGTCACCAATCGACAGACGGTCAGCGTCGTGGTCGTCAAGATAGACGTAATCAGGCCCCTCAAGGAGGATCACCTCTGGGGTAAAGTGCTGATAGGGGCGGATCGCTGAATACGGCGGGATCATCGGAACGACATCCAGGTCATTGACGACCCGAGTTGTAACGGATCGCAACTGGGTCGTGTCCGCGGGCGTCATCTTGGTTGCGACCCTCGGCTGGCCGAACGTAACCAAGCGTTCGACGGTGTATCCCTCCTTGGTATAGTACTCGGCGAGGATGGCCGCCACGGCGCCTCCCAGCGAGTGACCCGTGATGCGAAGGGAAAAGTCTTTCCTCAGGTGAGGTGTGGCGTCAGAAAAAATGGCCGTTGCGTCTCGTTGAAACCCGCGATGCAGCGGGATACCCAGAAGACTGTCAGGGACGAGGGCGGTCTCGACATCCTCCCATACGTTTGGTTTTTCGGCGGTGCCTCGTATCGAGAGTGTCTGCCTCCGGTTGGCGACATCGGTTTCAATGAAATACCGGACATCAACGGATTGAACCGTCACCGCGCGCGTCGTCATGGGATAGGTCTTGCGGATTACGTCGACCGGATCATAGGCGGACGCAGAACGCTTGGCGTAGTACTCGATGTCAGCGAAATTCACCTTGTCTGGAGTAATGACCGACAGCGACTGCTTGAATGTCTGGGACAAGTCGCCCGCACATCCCGCCAGGATGGCGACGAGGCAGGCGAACGTCATGCCGAGGCCGGAACGGTTGGCGTTCCGCTTCGGCCCGGCATTACCGAAAGCAGACACCAACATCCAGGATCGCCTCCCATATGCCATGGATCAGTCCCTGCTGCGCGGTCAGTATTTACCTGTAGAGCAAGATTGCACGACTTGCTACGTCAGCTGATGACAACCGGCTATCGGCAGATGACCTGGAGCAACTGCCACCAGACCGCCCTTCTCGGAAGCAGCGTCGTTCCACGACTTGCAGCTTGCGGGGGACTGGTTCGCAGGCAATACGAAAAGGGCGTTGCTGGAACATACTTAGCTATCTGACAAACTTTCTTCTTGCGTCGTGATCACTCCGGTATATAGTTAGATATATGGCTAAGCATGATCCAGATCTCTCGCTGCTCTTCCATGCGCTGGCGGATCCGACCCGGCGGTCGATCCTGACGCGCCTGGCCGAGGGGCCCGCGCCGGTGACGGAACTGGCCAATCCCACGGGGCTGCGACTGCCGACGGTGATGCGGCACCTTTCGGTGCTGGAGGAGGCGGGACTGATCGCCACGTCGAAGGACGGGCGGGTGCGCACCTGCGCCATCGTGCCCGAGGCGCTGGCCCCGATGCGGACCTGGCTCGACGAGCAGCGGGCCATCTGGGAAGCCCGGCTCGACCGGCTGGACGACTACGTGATGACACTGATGAAGGAGCGCGAGCAATGACACCGGACCTCGATCCGACCACCGACCTGAGCTTTACCCGCACGCTGGCCGTGCCGCGGCAGCTGATCTGGGAATGCTGGACCGAGCCCGAAGCATATCCCGCATTTCTTCATTCCCGCGCCGCACAAGGTGACGGCGGTGGACATCGACCTGCGGGTCGGCGGGCGGTTCAACACGACCTTCGATGTCGACGGCAACGTGATGGACAACAAGGGCGTCTATCTGGAGGTGGTGCCGGGCGAGAAGCTGGTCTTCACCGACGCCTACACCGAAGGCTGGAAACCCGCGCCCGAGCCGTTCATGACCGCGATCCTGCTGCTGTCGGATGCGCCCGGGCGGCGGCACGACCTACACGGCGATCGCCCGCCACCGCAGTCCCGAGACCCGCAAGACGCATGAGGACATGGGCTTCTTCGACGGCTGGGGCACGGTGGCGACGCAGCTCGAGGCCTATGCCAAGGGCCTGATGACATGAGCGGCCGTTTCGCGACGCTGACCTTCGAGCGGCAGGTGGCCGCACCCGTCGACAACGCTGTGGCAGGCCTGGACGGCGCCCGCCGCCCGGGCGGTCTGGGCCGCGCCTGCGCCCTCGGTCACGGTGGAGTTTCTCGAGGCCGATACCCGGGTCGGCGGGCGCGAGGTCTCGCTCTGCAAGGTGGAGGGGCAGCCCGACATCCGCTGCGAGGGCGGCTGGCTGGAGTTGCAGCCCGCGCGGCGCAGCGTGAACTACGAGGTGGTCTCGTCCGAAGGCGTCGACGCAGTCGGCGGCGCTGGTGACGGCGGATTTCTCGGCACGGGCCGGCGGGCAGCCGGCTGGTCGTGACGGTGCAGCTGTCGTCGCTGGCCGAGGACATGGAGGCGGGCTACCGGCAGGGCTTCGGCGCCGGGCTGGACAATCTGGCGGGCGTGGCCGAGCGGACCATGGTGCTGCAGCGCGTGATCAAGGCGCCGCGGCGGGTGGTCTGGGGGGCCTGGATGAACCCGGAGACCCTGCCGAAATGGTGGGGGCCGGACGGGTTCTCCTGCCGGACGAAACGGATCGACCTGCGGACCGGCGGCGAATGGGTGTTCGACATGATCGCGCCGGACGGCACGGTCTTCCCGAACCACCACCTCTATGGCGAGGTCCGGGCCGAGGACCGGATCGGCTATACGCTGCTCTGGGGCGAAAACGGGCCGAAGCATGCCGACGCCTGGGCGCGTTCGAGGAAGCGGACGGCGCGACGACGGTGACGCTGGGCATGGTCTTCAGCACGGCGGCCGAGTTCCAGGACGCCAAGGGCTTCGGCGCGGTGGAACTGGGGCTGCAGACCCTGGGCAAGCTGGCGCGCTTCGTCGGAGCCGGGTGACAGAAGTCCATTAGCCCACGTGCCGACGGCGGCCGATTTGATTAAGTTGCCGGGTCAAATCCCCTGCGACGAGCATCATGGCCGCTTCGGAGAGACTATTACGCCAGCGAATCCCCGCACAGGACCGAAAATGACGGCGTGATCTGCGAGATTGCAGCGGCGTCACATGCGGACGCTCCATCCGAAGTCTACCCGGCGCGATGGCAATCTGAACGTTCATATTGTCTGCTGGCTGAGCTGGCAGTCCCTTCAAAGGGACAGGGTCGAAACAAGAAAGCAAGCTCGCTGCCCTGATGACACCGGACTCCCGCAAGCGCTGCTTCGGGAAGGACCGAAAAATCATCCGGTCGGCGGTGATGATGTATGTGATCCCCCAAAGTCTCTGCATCATAGAAGACCTGCATTGCGCGTGCGGCAAACGATCTGGCACGAGGCCGCCCGGTTCCGGTGCCACCTGCATCATTCAGCCTAACGCAGACCCCGGCGCGGTTCACTCGCGCGCGGGGCATGCTCGGTGCCGCTGTGTGTCGGCGAAGCCGGACATCCAGTGGGGCCGACTTAGTGATGATGCTCGGGCAATTCCAGAAGGTGATCTTTCGTCCAGGCTGTTACGGCATGAACATTGCCCTCGTCGTCCCGCATGAAGTTCAACTGCCCTGTCGTCAGCGAAACGGGTTTTGACCCCAGACCAAGAAAGCCGCCGACATCGACGATCACCTGGGTCGCTGGACCTGTTCCGTGGACGTGAGAGACTGTGCCGATTTTCTCGTCGTCCGCTCCGAAGACCGTTGCGCCGATAAGGTTCGCCTCTGTGAGTTCACTGACCTCAAGAGGGGTGTGAGTGGCATGGTCCATATTCAGTCTTCCTTGTCCGGCACGAGCGACATGGCTCGCACAAATAACGCGTGGGCAGTCCTGGAGTTCCCGCCCAAGCGATACCGAGGCGCATTTCCGCACTGCAAAGCAGGCGACGGATCAATCCGCCGATCGAACGAGTTATGAGCAGGCAAGTCCAGGATCAGCGCGGCTTGCCCGCGCTTGACCATCACGGGATCACTGAGCGAGCAAGCGCGCGGAAGATCATCGCTTCACGCCGGTGCCGACCCGCGCGAAAGGCACGCAGAGCAAGGCGGCAACCGTCAGGATGGCAATCATCATCCAGGCGTCGTTGATCGCCGCGGTCAGTGCCGCCTTCTCCAGCAGCGGGGCGAGCATCCCCTGTGCGGTGGCGTCCAGCGGACCGGGCTTCAGGTTGCGAAGATCGCATCGGGAATCCCGAGAAAGCGTGCTGCCACGCGTCGCCCGCCTGCAGCCGCGCGAGAAGGCTCGGCGCCATGCTGCGGCGCGCGGGAGTAGATCACCGTGTCGATCAGCGCGAGGCCGATGGCGCCGCCGAGATTGCGCATCAGGTTGAACAGGCCGCTGGCATCGGGCACGCGCTCGGCCGCGAGATGCCCAAGCGCCAGCCGCGTCGGCGGCAGCAGGCAGAACATGATCGCCAGCCCGCGCACCACCTGCGGCCAGAACATCCCGTCGAAGTCGGTCTGCGGGGTCTGGAACGCGCTGAGGCCAAGACCGAGCGCGAAGAGCCGCAAAGCCGAACGCGGTCAGAAGCCGCGCGTCGAGCGCGCGTTCGAGCGCGACGGCGACCGGCGCGATGAGCGAGCTGCGCCACGCCGGTCACCAGCATGATCGTGCCGATCTCGAGCGCGTCGTGACCGCGCACGAAGGCCAGGAAGACCGGCATCAGGTAGACCGAGCCGAACAGCCCGATCCCGAGCACGAAGCTGAGCACGCAGCCGATCGCGAAGCGGCGGTCGGCGAAGGTGCGCAGTCGACGACCGGCTTCGCGGCGCCGACAGGCTGCGCCGCGACGAAGCCCGCGCGCGCTGACGGCGGCCAGCGCCAGCAGGCCCAGCACCAGCCCGGAGGTCCAGCCCCGCTCCGGCGCCTCCTTCAGGCCGATCTCCAGCGCCGCAAGCGCCGATCGCCAGCAACCCCAGCGACGGCCAGTCGAGCCCGCGCGCCTCGGCAGGGCTTCATCGGCATCGCGCGGCAAGCAGCCATCGCGCCGAACGCCACGGCGACAAGGCCCGGCAGGCACGTTGATCAGGAACAGCCAGTGCCAGGAATAGGTCTGCGGTGATCCAGCCGCCGACGATCGGGCCGACGGTCGGCGCCAGCACCGCCAGCACCCCGGCGATCGTCGTGGCGATGCCCTGCCGCCGCAGCGGAAACAGCAGGAAGACCGCGGCGAACACCGCCGGGATCAGCGTGCCGCCGGCAAAGCCCTGCAGCACGCGCCAGGCGATCAGGCTGCCGAAGCTGTCCGACGCCGGCGCAGCCGATCGAGGCCAGCGTGAAGACCGAGGTCGCACCGACGAACAGCCAGCGCATGGTCAGCACCCGCGTCAGCAGGCCGGTCAGCGGAATCGCGATGACCTCGGCGATCAGATAGGCGGTCTGCACCCAGCTCATCTGGTCGGGCGCGATGTCCAGCGCCGGCTGGATGTCGGCAGCGACGTGGCGACGATCTGCACGTCGAGGATCGCCATGAACATGCCGATGCACATCGCGCGCGAAGCCGGCCCAGGTGGCCAGGCTCACCGGACCCGTGTCAGGACGCGTCAGACGCGGACGACATCACGGCGAACCCTTCGCAGCCCGGCATTCTCGGCGCGGATGCGGACCGCAAGGACGCCGCGTTCAGCGCGCTGAACAGACAGCGCGAACCACGGCAGGCCAAGGCAGAGCGGCAGGACGGCGATCTCGCCGATCACGACGAGATAGTTGGGATGCGAGACAAAGCGATAGGGCCCGCGCGCCACCAGCGGCTCGCCGGGCACCACGATGATCCGCGTCGTCCAGCGCCGACCCAAGCGTCCCCAGCACCCAGACGCGCACCGCCTGCAGCAGCAGAAAGACGGCCAGCCAGACCCGGATGCACCGGCTGCGCCCGATCCCAGGGCCCACAGCGCTGCCAAGCCAGGCCGCGTGCAGCGCCACGATCAGCGGATAGTGCCCGGCCGCCACTTCTGACGCCGCCCTGTCGCAGCAGCGCTGCGGTGTTGCGCCGCGCGAGCCCCAGTTCGCCCAGCCGCGTCGGCGGTGACCAGCGCAAGCAGGAGGACGGCGCGGCGTCATGCCGCGGCCTGCAGCGAGACGCAGCTCGCGGTGAAGCCCGGCCCCATCGCGGTCAGCAGCGTGCGGCTGCGGCAGCCCGCCCGCGATCAGGCGGTCCAGCACGAACAGCGCCGTCGGGGCCGACATGTTGCCGTAGTCGGCCAGCACGCCGCGCTCATGGTCGAGCGAGCCCTGTTCGAGCGACAGCGCGCGCTCCAGCGCGGTGATCACCTTGGCGCCGCCGGGATGGCAGGCGAAGCGGTCGACGTCTGCGACTGTCAGCGCGCCCCGCGCGAGGATGCCCTGCACGGCGGGTGCGATGTTGGCCTCGGCAAAGGGCGGGATCGCGCGGTCGAAGATCACGCCCAAGCCCTGCGTCGTCGACGCTCCACCCCATGATGTCGAGCGTTCCGGGCCAGGTGTGCTGGCCCGACATCTCGACCGCGGCCAACCCGCCCTCGCCGGAGCGCAGCACACAGGCCGCCGCGCCATCGCCGAACAGCGCGGTCGCGACGATGTTCTCCTTGGTCAGCTTGTCCAGCCGGAAGGCGAGCGAGCACAGCTCGACCGCGACGACCAGCACGCAGCTGCCCGGCCGCGATTGCGCCAGCCGCGCGCCAAGGCCCATGCCGGAGACGCCGCCGGCGCAGCCGAGGCCGAAGACCGGGAACGCGCTCGACGTCCGCGCGGAAGCCGAGCGCGTCGGCGCAGCGCGCGTCGAGCCCGGGCGTCGCAAGGCCTGTCGACGAGACGGTGACGACCGTGTCGACCTCGGCTGCCGTCAGGCCGGCGGCAGCAAGGGCGCGCGCCCGCGGCGTCGACGAACAGCAGGCCCGCGCCCGTCGAGATAGGCAGCGTTGCGCTCGGACCAGCCCATCGGCTGAAGATACCAGTCGAGCGGCTGCACCAGGTGGCGCTGCACGATCCCGGAGGTTTCGAACACCCGCGCCAGCCGCTCGAAATCATCGAAGCGGGCGGAAAATCCCCGATGGGCGGCCTTTGCAGCCTCGCGCTGGGAGACGATGTTCGGGGGAACGGCGGTACTGACGGACAAAAGCCTGACGGAAGACGTCATCAAAACCCCTTTTGCCGCCTTGCTCAGCGACGCTTGAACCAACGGCGCAACAACCGGGTCGCAGCACAACGCCGCTGCGCCTGCATTGTTCCCTTGGCACGCGGCCGCCGTTCGGCCCGAGTGCCGCGGCTCGATTGAGAGGTCTCAGAAATGCGACACTGGCGCGTTGGTTGGGCTGGTTCACAGAAGGGCGCTCGCTCGCTGCTGCGGTTGAGCGATGGGGTGGTTGGCGATCGCTCCTCGGCGGGGTCTCATAACTGCAAGCGTTTGATGCTTAGGCAAAAAGAGCATTTCCCTGCCTGCCGAAGCATTGCGGTGGTGCTGGCCGTGACACCTGTCACCCTGCGCTCTCAAATCGCCGGATCACCGCTGCGGTGATCGCACCCGGACGGGGCTCGGTGATCGGAGAATGGCCGATGGCCGCTTCCACCCCGAAAACATTGGCGCGTTCTAGCGCGGCGAGTTCGTCCCATTCCACTGGAACCGCCACTGGCGCGCCGGGGCGCGCGCGCAGCGACCAGGGGCAGACGGCCGTCGCCTGCTGCTGGTTTCGCAGCCAGTCGACGAAGATCCGTCCGACACGCTTCTTTTTCGCCAGCATCGAGGTGAAGCGATCCGGCACCTGCTGGGCAAGTCGCGTGGCGAACAGCTTCGCGAACAGTTCCACAGTCTCGGTCGACGCAACCCGCGCAAGCGGAACGACGACGTGCACCCCCTTGCCACCCGTCACCATCGGCCACGACGGCAGCCCAAGCGTCGCAAGCCGGTCGCGGATTTCGGCCGCCGCCTCGCGCACCTCGGCGAAGCCAACGGCCGGATCGGGATCGAGATCGAATACCATGCGGTCCGGCTTTTCGGGACTGTCGGCACGGGTGCCGCGAATATGGAACTCGATGGCGCCCATCTGGACGGCCGCGAGAATTCCGTCGGCCCGGTTGATCAGCATCACCGTGTCGCCCAGCACCTCGGCCTCGCGGATCGTCGACGGGAAGCCGGGGCCGGCGTGCTTTTGAAAGAAACCGGGCTTGTCCACGCCGTCGGGATGACGGACCAGGCTGAGCGGACGGTTCCGCAGAAACGGGAGCATCCGGTCCGCTACGGCATCGTAATAGCGCGCCACATCCGCCTTGGTCAGACCGACATCGGAAAACACCACGCGGTCCGGTGAACTGATGGCCTGACCACGCAGGATGACTTTGCTTTCAACGCCTTCGGCTGAAACGTCGTCTGGCATCTTGTCCTCCCTCAGGGCCTGGAAGCTGCCATGGCGAATATGCCCATCCGCCGTGAACTCTGCGAATTTTATCTGCGCGACCAGTTCCGGGCGCACCCAGCGGACCTTGCGCGCGCCCGCCGCTTTTTCCGCAAGCGGGCTCTGCTCCGTTGCAATGGCATCCATGCGGGCCGCCAGATCTTTCATGACGACAGCACCGAAGCCGGTGCCCACCTTGCCACGATAGACCAACCTGCCCTTCTCGTTCGTCGGCAAGCAGGATCGAAGCGAAGGGCCGCATCGGGCTGGACGAGGCTTCGGACCCCACGATGATGAACTCGGCGTCGCTCCGGCATTTCACTTTCAGCCAGGATGCACCCCGTCCGCTGCGATACGGCGCATCGCTCCGCTTGCACACTACCCCCTCGCCTCCCGCAGCGCAGAGTTTCGCCAGCACGGTTGCTGCATCCGTCTCGACTCTCGGGCTGAGACGCAACTGTGGGGGAGCGCCGTCCATCAGCGCTTCAAGTCTCGTGCGACGCTCGCTCAGCGCCAGGTGGCGCAGGTCGTGCCCGTCCAGGTGAAGCAGGTCAAACGCCACGAATACCAGTGGCGAGCCGTTCTTCAACGCGCGCTGGAGATCCGAAAAACCGCCCGATGGAACAATAACCTCGCCGTCGATCAAGGCAGAGCGGCACAGCAGCATCGCCGCTGGCTCCATCAGCGGCGCGAAACGATCCGACCAGTCTTCGCCACTCCGGGAGAAAATGACGGGGCCGCCGTTCCCCAGTGCGATCTGCCCTCGGTATCCGTCCAGCTTTGCTTCATGCCACCAGCCCGCGCCTTCGGGCAGATGCCGGGCCAGAGTGGCAAGCTGTGGGGCGACAAACCCCGGACGGATCAGATCCTGCGTCGCAGGACGGGATTTCCGCGCACCCTTGACCTTCAGTGGCATGGCCTTCGCGGAACCTGTGTCGTTGACGCTGGTCACATACGTCTCGGTCAGCCGGTCTGACTGATCGGTTGCGTACTCGTCACGCTCCTTGATCAACAGCCAGTTCTCGCGCTTTGCGTCGGCTGCGCTGCGCGGCTTCATGCGCACCAGGGTCCACCCACCCTTCATCCGCACGCCATCCAGCACGAACTTCAGCTTTCCCTCGATGAGGCCGCCTTCGAAATCCTCGCCGGGAAGGGGTGCCCAGGTGCCGCGATCCCACAGCATGACCTCGCCCGCCCCGTAATTTCCAGGCGGTATGGATCCTTCAAAGTCGGAGTATTCCAAGGGGTGGTCTTCCGTTCGCACCGCGAGGCGCTTCTGGCTGGGGTCGTCGCTCGGACCGCGCGTCACAGCCCAGCTCAGTAGCACGCCGCGCCACTCCAGCCGGAAATCCCAATGCAGCCGTGTCGCCTCATGTTTCTGCACGACGAAAACTGGTCGTGGGTCCGCCGCCTCGCGCGGCACCTTGCCCCTGGGTTCGGGTGTGTCACCGAAGCGGCGCTTTGCGTGATAGGCCTTCAGGTCAGCCATCACCCGGCCTTCTTGCCTCGTCCGGCCGATTTCGATGCGGATTTCGACGCGGGTTTAGTGTCGGCGGCCTTCAGGCTCTGCTTCAGGGCTTCCATCAGGTCGATGACGTTGTCGGTTGCACTGCTGCGCCCTTCGCTCCCGCTGCCCTCCTTCGCCGCACGCGGGGTCTTGCGGTCTGCGACCTTCGCTGCAACCATCTCTTGCAACGCCTCGGCGTAATGGTCGTGGAACGCAGCCGGATCGAACTTGAAGGTCTTGCGGTCGATCAGAGCGTGGGCCACCTCCAACAGGTCCGCGTCCACCGCGTCTTCGGCGATCGACGCGAACAGCGGATCGGGCTTGTTCAACTCGTCCTGATAGACCAGCGTTTCCAGCAGCAACCCGTCACCGCAGGGTTTCACGGCGCAAAGATACTCCTTGCCCCGCATGGTCAGTTGGCCCAATCCCACGCGCTTGCTCTGGCGAAGCGCATCACGCACGACCCTGTAGGCGTCCTGGGCCAGCGCATCGGTCGGCACGACGTAATAGGGTTTGTCGTAATAAAGCGGCGGTATCTCGGCAATATCGACGAACTGGATGAGCTCCAGCGTCTTGCGTGTTTCCAGCCTGATCTGCTCCACCTCCTCGGGCGGGATCAGGACGTAGTCGCCGTTCTCCGTCTCATATCCCTTCAGGATATCTTCATCCTTGATCGCACCGAGACCGGCGACCGTCTTTTCATATTTTACTGGCTTGCCGCTTGGCCCGTGGATCTGGCGGAAGGCAATCCGCGCGCCCGATCTGCGCGCGGAGTGAAGCTCTACCGGGATCGAGACAAGTGACAGCCTGAGTTGACCGGACCAAATCGGGCGGGACGCCATGATGCCTTTGCTCCTTCAGGTCGCGGTCAGATCCGGGCAGCGCTCGTGTCAGCAGGGGGCGACGATGCGCTGGCCGCGCGCGTCGCGGTAGACGCAGTTGCCCTGTGTGTTCGACGGACCCAGCAAGGTTGCCGCAGCAAGACCTGCCGCACCGCCAAGGGCCGCACCTTCAAGGCGATTATCGTCGTCGGCGACGGCCGCTCCGATCAACGCACCCGTCGCCCCGTAGGTGACGGCATTCGACGGCTGCGTGCCATTCGTCACGCAACCGGCAAGCAGGCCAACGGGGATCAGCAGAACCAGACGTTTCATGAGGTTTCTCCATTCATATCGGTCTGAAACGCTGCACTTGCGGGAAGGGTTCCGGATGACCCGCAGGTCCGCGCAAAACCGCCACGCATCCACGCCTCCCGGAACTATCCAGCCGCGAGCTTGTTCTAGCCTGCAGTGCAGATGCGTCTCACTTCAACCTTCACTCCAACATCCATGGGAGACCGACGTGAAAAAACTCATGCTTTCCTCGGCGATCATCGGCAGCCTTGCCGGCGCAGCCTGGTCGCAGACGGCAACTCAAGACCTCTTCCGCACCGAAATGGCGCAAGGCGACATCCGGGCCTCCGACCTGATCGGCATGCGTATCTACGCCTCCGAAGCGCCCGTGCAGGGCGACACCATGAACGGCATGCAGGACGGCTGGAACGACATCGGCGAGGTCAATGATGTGATCCTGTCGCGCGATGGCAGCGTCCAGGCGGTGCTCGTGGACATCGGCGGCTTCCTCGGAATGGGAGAGCGTCAGGTGGCTGTTCAAATGACATCGCTGAAGATGTTGAACGATGATGCAACCTCCGATGATCCGGACGACTTTTTCCTCGTCCTCAACGCCAATCGCGGTGCGCTTGAAAACGCGCCCTCGTTCAGCGATGCGTCGATGAGCGGTGCCGGAGAGGTGCCGGGCGACCAGCAGAGCAAAGTGGCCGAAGGCGGCCTGTCCGACGGCCAGCCTCCTGTGAAGACCAATGCAGATGGCACGGCAGTCGATGGCGCGATGGCTACCACCAACGATCAGTCCGCCCCGGCGACGACAGGCCAGGCCGATGTCGATGCCCAGGCCGGATCGGACGCCGTGGAAGCGACGGGAACCGAAGGTTCGATTACGACCGATGGTACCACGGCGACCATGACCGACGGTTCGGCTTCGGCGGCGGGAACTGCCGACGGACACTCGACGATCTCGCGTGACGGTTACGCCGCCGCCGCCCCTGACGCTCTCACCGCTGAACGCCTGACCTCAGCCCCGGTCTATGACGCCCAGGATACGCGGATCGGCGAGATTGCCGATCTGATCCTGGACGACGCAGGCAAGGTCACCGACGTGGTGTTCGATGTCGGCGGTTTCCTCGGTATCGGAGAAAAGCGCGTGGCCCTTCCGATCTCCGAGGTCAACATCCTCAAGCAGAGCGACGGCACCGAACTGCGGGTCTATGTGCAGCAGACCGAAGACCAGTTGAAGGAGATGTCCGCCTACAAGGGCTGACACTGACTTGCGAAAAAGACCCGCACACCGTGCGGGTCTTTCCTCTTGCGGCATCGTCGGGCCGGCTCGTGGTCTATCGCGCCAGCTCGATCAGCTTGCAGGCGCGCGGATGGCCACACTGATCGTCACGATCGTCCGATGGTGACGGCTCGGTCCAGGACGGGCTGACCATCGTGCACAAGTGCGGCCCATCCGGGAATTGTCTTGCGAGCATTTCCCTATTGCTGTGATCGTTGCCGATCCCGATAGTTGGAGTATTGGCTGTCTGCAAGCACTCCGATCAGGATTACCGAACCGGTTACCGCGAAATTCAGCGAAGACGGAATACCAAGCAGATTTACGAGGTTCTGCAAAACCTGCAGCAACACGGCCCCCAAGACCACGCCTATGATCGACCCTTCTCCACCACGTAACGAGCAGCCACCCAGAACCGCTGCGGCAATTGCATACAATTCATAGAAATTGCCGTGCGAAGAGGGTGAGATCGACTTTGTATACATGGCAAAATAAACCGCTGCGATGGCACTCAGCAATCCGCAGACCACATAGGCCGTGACGATGACGCGTCGGGTCGGGATACCCGAATATCGCGCCGCCTCTTCGTTCTTTCCCACAGCGAAAAGGTAGCGACCAAAGACCGAGCGGTGCAGGACGACCCACATGATTCCGGCAATAAGGAGCATCGCCATAAAGGAAACCGGCACACCCCCCACGCGCCCGATGGTCAGCTGTTCCAGCCAGGGGAAACTTTGGCCGAACTTGAATCCCGCCGTTGCGTCTGCAGTATAGAAGCGGGCAACCCCGCGGTAGATCAGCAAACCGCAGAGCGTAACGATGAAGGGCTGAAGCCCCAGCCGAGTGATTAGCAGCCCGTGGACAAGGCCGATGACCAAACCGAAACACAGAACGAGGAAAACCGCCAATGGCCATGCCATGTCGAAGCTGACGAGAAAATCGACGAACAGGACCCCAAGCAGACAGATGATCGAACCGACAGACAATTCAATTCCGCCGGTAATGATGACGACCGCCTGACCGATTGCAACAATCCCGAACAATCCGATCAGATTTGCAGTGTTGGCAAGGTTGATCGGCGACAGGAACAGCGGATTCTTGATCGCAACCGCTGCGCCCACAACGAGGATCAGCAACAGCAGACCTATATCCTTTTTTGTCACGCTACCGCATCCTTTTCGCTTCGCGAGACCGCAAGTTCCATTACGCTCTGCTCGCTCAACTCGTCACGGTCAAAAATTCCGTTGATACGGCCCTCATGCATGACTGCAACGCGGTCCGACACGCCAATTACTTCTTCCATGTCGGAAGAGATCATCAGGATGGCGACACCCTGATCCGCAAGCCTGCGCAGCATTGCGTAGATTTCCTGCTTGGCCCCAACGTCAATGCCACGTGTCGGTTCATCGCAGATGAGGACCTTGGGCGACAACGACAGCCACTTCGCCAGTACGACCTTCTGCTGATTTCCCCCAGAGAGTGTTCCTGCCAACGCATCGACATCAGGTGTACGAATATCCAGCTCCCGCCTCATTCTCTCCGCGGTCGCATTGATGTCCTGGTCGTGGACAAGTCCCCATGACGCGTGCTTCTTCAGATCGGCCAATGCGATGTTCTCCGCGATGGTCAGGTCGAGAAAAAGGCCGGAGCGTTTTCGATCTTCGGGCACAAGAAAAAGACCTGCCCTGATTGCTTCGCCGGGGTCGCCGAGGTTCAGCAATTCGCCGTTCACGAGGATCTGCCCACCCAGGGCGCGATCGATTCCGAAGATGGCCCGGGCCAGTTCCGTGCGCCCTGAGCCGATCAGACCAGCCAGCCCAAGAATTTCGCCGCCGTTGAGTGTAAGGTTGACCTCTTCCGCAGGCCATGCCGAAGTCCTCAGGGAGGCGACGGTCAGCACAGGCGTTGCAATGGGAGTTCTTGGCGGAGTGTAAAGCTCCTTCAGATCGCGCCCGATCATCAGGCGGATCATCGCCTTGGGCGAGATCTCCGCCTTTGACAATTTGCCGGCGAGACGCCCGTCACGCAAGCCGACCACGCGGTCGGCAATGGCCGTCAGTTCGTTGAGGCGATGCGTCACGAAAATCACGCAGACGCCACGTTCGCGCAACGTCCCGATGACGCCGAGCAGCCGCTCCGTCTCGGTAAGCGTGAGGCTCGACGTCGGTTCATCCAGGATGACCAACCGGGCGTTCTGCGACAGCGCCTTGGCTGTCTCCAGGATCTGTCGCGAGGCGATGGACAAGGTCTCGACCCTTGTTTCCGGCGCGAAGTCGGCTCCCAGCATGTCGAGATAGGGACGCACCATAGCCGCCATCTTCTTGCGGTCCACAAGTCGCAATGGCCCACCGACAAGCGGCTCGCGCCCGATGAAGACATTCGAGGCCACGTCAAGGTTGTCGAACAGGTTCAGTTCCTGGTGAACAAACGCAATGCCTGCGGCCATCGACTGGACCACCGTCAACCCGTTGTGCGCCACACCGTCGATAAGGATTTGACCGGCGCTCGGCTGACTGACGCCACCGAGGATCTTCATCAGGGTGCTTTTTCCGGCCCCATTCTCACCTACAAGCCCAATCACCTCGTGGGAAGCCGCCTCGAAATCGACGCCGTCCAGTGCGACAACGCCCGGAAAGGCCTTCCGGATTCCAGAGAGGATCAGAAACGGGTCGGCCATCGCTCACCTGGCGTTGGGCCGATGCGGAGGTCACGGCCGCATCGGCCCTGCTTCACCACTTCAACCGCCGATCATCGCCTTGAGGTCGGCCGAGAACTGGTCGACGTTGGCCTTGTCTACGACCTTGGTGGGAACGATGATCAGGCCGTCCGCGGGAATGCCCGATTTGTCGCCGTTCAGGTAGGCGGCCATCAGCTTCATCCCCTGATACCCCCATTCGAATGGTTGCTGGACAACGGTCGAGGCAAAGGCGCCTTCCTTTACGGCCCCAAGCGTGACCGGGTCTTCGTCAAAGGCAACGACGGTGATCTGGCCAAGCTTGCCGGATGCCTGCAGCGCCTCGTAAATCTTGGGCGGGTTGTAGCTGTAGAAGCCGACCATGCAGTTGATCTCTGGATTCGCGGCAAGAACATCGTCAACGTTCGACCGCGCACGCGCGAAATCCACGTCGTCACCGCGGACGTCGACCAGTTCGATGTCATGCCCTTCGACCGCCGTCTTGAAGCCTGCAATCCGCTCCTTTGCATTGTCTGCATCAAGGAAACCGACGAAACCCATGCACTTGCCCGGCGCACCGTTCATCGCCTTGACCATTTCGCCGCCCGCTTGCTCTCCGGCCAGCGTGTTTGACGAGCCGAGGTAGGCAATGCGGTCAGACTGCGGGGCATCCGAATCCGTCGTGAACAGGGGAATCTGCGCGGCAATCTTGTTGAAGGCATCGGTTGAGTTCTTGGGATCGGCTGACGAGATCATGATGGCGTCCGTGCCAGCCGCGACGAGGTCGTCCATCAATGCATTCTGGAGCGCGGCCGTGCCCTGTGCCGGGTAGCGAAACTGCAACTCATAGCCGTCGCCCAACTCTGCCTGTGCCTTGCTCACACCGGCCTCAGCCAGTTTCCAGAAATCGGATGCGGCATTTACGATAAAGGCAAGCTGCTTCTTGTCTTGCGCAGTGGCTTGGGACGCCGAGAACGCAAGCATCGCCGCGACGGCGAAACCAGTTGTCTTGTTCATTTTGTCCTCCCAGACATATGTGGTGCGACGCTGTGTCGGGTACGTCAGACTCGCACACTAATAAAAACTCACACAGTTGCTAATATTAGTCAATCAACTAGTATGGCACACGGGGAAGAGGACATACGTTGGCTACGAGTAGACCAAAGGCGACGATGCTGGACGTTGCAGCCAAGGCTGGCGTTTCACAGGCGACGGTTTCGCTGGTGCTGAACGACAACCGCGGCGTCCGCCTCTCTGTCACGACCCGAACACGCGTCCTCGAAGCTGCGCACGAGTTGGGGTACGAACTGGTCAAGCGAGGCCCGAGGCGCACGACGTCGGACAAGACCGTCATCGGCATGCTGGTTGACGAGCTGTCGACAGACCCGTGGATGGCGCTTGCGTTCGACGGTGTGCGGGAAAAGGCTTGGGAATACGGCCTGACGGTCACGCTGGCCGTGACGGGCGGCGACCCGGAGATGGAAGCGCAGGTTCTGGGAATGATGTCCCAGCAGCCGCTGCTCGGGGTTGTTTACGGCACGATCCTCACCCGCCGGATGGAACCCGCGAAGCCGTTGTTCGACCAACCGACCGTTCTGCTGAATTGCTACGATGCCGAGCGTCGTCTGCCGTCTATCGTGCCGGGCGATCTTCTAGGCGGTCGGGCCGCCACGCAACGGTTGCTGCGGTCCGGCCATCGGCGGATTGGCATAATCAACGGCCAAACCGGAATGGAAGCTTCAAGTGACCGGCTGCGCGGTTACCGGATGGCGCTGAACAGCAAGGACATCGCCTTCGAGCCGAGTCTCGTCTACGCGGGCAACTGGCAGCCGAACTCCGGGTACGAAGGAACCTGTGCGCTTATGGCACTTCCTGACCCGCCGACCGCGATATTCTGCGCCAACGATCTGATGGCCCTCGGCTGCCTGGAGGCGCTCAAGGACCTGCATCTCGCTGTCCCCGGCGACGTCGCCGTAGTCGGTTTCGATGACCGCGAGATATCGCAATATACCAGACCGCCGCTGACAACCTTCATCCTGCCCCACTACGACATGGGCGCCGCCGCAGCCGAATATCTCATTGATCACATGGGCGGCATATCGGCGCGGCCAGAGCAGATGAAAATTGAATGCACAATCGTTGAAAGATCATCTGTCAGTCCGGAACAGAACGACGCCGACACCTGAGCAATCAGTGTCCGGGCGAGCAAGGC
This sequence comes from uncultured Alphaproteobacteria bacterium, assembly GCA_963777765.1. Classification (GTDB taxonomy): domain Bacteria; phylum Pseudomonadota; class Alphaproteobacteria; order Rhodobacterales; family Rhodobacteraceae; genus Aliitabrizicola. Next base: position 36,312 of record CAVZRP010000003.1, read on the forward strand.
CGTTGAGGAAGTCGCAGGGAGAAGATGGGCGATGAGAATTCTCATAACTGGCGCAACTGGCAAAGTTGGCCAAGCTTTGATTTCCACCTTGAAGCTGTCCATGCCGGACGTTCCAATAACGGCACTTTGCCATAGTCGACTGATCGAGGAGACATCGACATTAACGGTTGTCCGTGGCTCATTAGCCGATCGCGAGGTGTGCAGACGCGCGATCGAGGGTGCCACCCACGTAGTCCATTTGGCGACCTGTAAGGAAACCCCGGATGACGTGATGGATGTGACCGTCAAAGGTCTGTTTTGGCTTCTTGAGGAGTTTCGGTCATCTCCTGCGGCGGAGCGGTTCGTGCTTATTGGCGGCGATGCGGGCGTCGGGCATTTCTTTCACCTGCACCCTGATCCGATTACGGAACACACTCCACATATGGCCTATCCCGGTTGCTACGCACTCTCGAAGGTTCTCGAAGAAGTGATGGTCCGGCAATTTGGCATACAATACAATCTCGATTGGTGTTGCCTTCGGGCGCCATGGATCATGGAGAAAGATGACTTTCGATATGTACTATCGTTTGGCGACGATCAGTTTGGTGGGCCACCCTGGAATACCTTGATATCCGATGAAGCTATTCTCACGGCGCGAAGCGCAAATGCCATTCCCCTGCTTCGCGATCGGGACGGGAAACCGATAAAGCGGAATTTTGTACATGTTGACGATTTGGTTTCAGCGATCCTCCTTGCTCTTGTCATGCCTATAGCGAAGCAGAAGCTTTACAATATTTGCATGGATGAGCCGGTGGATTACGGTGTGCTTGCCAACTTGCTGCTTGAGACAAGGGGCTTGCCTTCTGTAGATATCGCGACGGGTTTCTTCAGCAATTGGCTTGACAACAGCCGGGCCAAGCTGGAACTCGGCTGGCGTCCACGCATTGATTTACCTAGGTTGGTGGACTTGGCCTGGACCTATCGACGCGCCGACGATAACCCCCGCAAGGTCTGGTATCCTGGCTAGCGGAAGTGTTGAGCCCCGGCATGTGGCAGATCAGATCGACGGAGAAGCGATCTGGCTCAGGGGTCCGAACCTTGCGGAATTGCAGTGTCAGACGAGACTGGTCGGCGAAGCCCGATGCTACCCTTGTTCACCCGCGAAGCTTGCTGATTGTCAGCATTTCAGAAGCGTTTGGGATGCACGAGCTGCGGCTCAATCTCACCGCCATGATGGTAAATCGGCCAGCCGAGATAGCGAACGACAGCCTCGTTCACGACATCGGCGTGATGGCCGCGCACCATCGCCACATGATGCTCGAACCCGTTCTGGGTAACAAAGCGCATGAGCCGCCGTAGGTTTGCCACCCGCGACACCGCGATTCCGCCGTCCATGGCAAAGGGATGGTCGGTAAACTCTCCCTCTCCCAGGTAGCATTTGACGGTTCCGGCGCGGTCATCGGTAGAGAGCCGGAAATATGTCATCGGGCCGGCCTTGACCTTGCCTTTTACCGCCCCGAAACATTTGGCGCGCCCGATGCTTTCGCCCAGCACATCAAGCTCGCCCACTTCCGGCGTGTCACCGATGAAGGATTTCGGATAATTTCCACAATGAGTGCAGACGCATAAGTCCTCCTCATAGGCATAGTTGTTGTTCCAGTCGAGAATTGCGGGCGGCGCTCCCGAGGCGAGCGCCAGCGCATACATCGACAATGCCCCCATGATATCGACCTCGCAGGCCGAGGGGATCAACTCTTCGCCCATCATCGACATGGTAAGGCAGGTGGCACAGCCAAAATTGTCCTGTAGGGACCGCCAGCACTGAATGGCACTGGCATCACAGCCGTTCTCCTCGATCCAGCGGTTGACGGCCAAGGTCCAGCGCGCCTGTTTCTCGATCTGGGACGGCTGGATATGGGCGGGAATGGTACCGTAGCCTTTTACCTTCTCCAGCGTGACACGCAATTCCGGATCATCCGCAGCGATGGCCCCGGCAGCGCCGATCATTTCGGACAAGTCAACCGTCACAACCGTTACTCCGGCCGCCTGCAACAGCTTTTCGGAAAAGCGCATGGTCTGAAAAGCGCCGGTGCGCGCGCCGATGGAGCCAAGGCGCGCACCGCGCAGGCCCCGCACCGTGCGGCAGACACGGGCAAACCGAGCAAGATCAAGGCCAAACGCATCGCCCCAGGTGTCGCACGTGTGGGTCGTGGTCTCGGTGAATGGAACACCATACTGCCAGAAGTTGTTGGCGATGCTGATCTTGCCGCAGAAGGCGTCGCGGCGCGAATGCACATCGACTTTCGATACCTCGTCATTCGAAGCTTGCAACAGGATCGGGACATTCAATCGCGCGCGGTTCACCAGTTCGGCCACGGCGATCTCGTCGCCAAAATTTGGCAGGCAGATCACGAGGCCGTCGATCCGGTGCGCATTGGCCTTGAAGTGGCGCGCGTAAAGGTCCGCATCGGCAATCGACTGCACCGCCCCATTGGCCGTCGCCTCAAACGGCAGGATCACCGCCTCCACCCCGAGACGCTCCAACTGGGCCAGCACGTCGTCGCGGGCGGCCTTGCAGGGCGCGGACGAAAAGAAGGCGCGAGAACCGATGACGACACCCAGGGACACCTTTCGACGGATGACTGGCGACATGCTCCCTCCTTGCGGAACTGTCAGATGAAGATTGCTGGGCGGACAGACCTGACCGACTGGCCCGCCCGGTTGACCAAACCAAGCTTCGCCCGCTACTTCAAGGCCATCAAACCCGACCTGACGAATGCCCGCCAAATATGACAGGCCAGTCCGACCTGCGCCGCTTCAGAACTGGCGTTGATAGTCCGTCGCGAGCGATACCGCAGTGAGGTGTGAAATACTCCGATGCACCGTTGGATCGTCAAATCCCCGAAGGACGTGCGCGATGTGTTGCAATGACCGCCGCTTGGTCGTTCGCCACGTTCGGGCAGCGCAACACAGGAACCGGAAATGGCGACAGACGGTTGACGCTGTATTACACTTGCCAAACTCAAGACTGGGGAGACAACAGAATGTCCTCACGCAGTTTGTGCGTCCTTGTGGGTACGACCAAGGGCGCGTTCCTTATCGAGAGTGGACAGGATCGCAGCGATTGGGCGGTGCATGGCCCGTTCTGCGACGGCTGGCCGATCAATCACGTTATCGGTGACCCGCAGTCGGGAATGCTCTGGGCCGGAGGGGGCGGCGAATGGCAGGGTGCGGGCGTCTGGCGTTCTGAGGATGGTGGAAAAAGCTGGCAGGTCAGCCGCCTGACGAAGGGCTCGATCGACGACTGGGCTGCAAGAGATGCCGAGTTCGCGCGCATGGTGGGCTGGACGGAGGCGCCTTTGCCGTTCGGAGGCGACTTTTCGCAGGTTTGGTCCTTGCATCACGCCAAAGGCAGGCTTTTCGCAGGAACCAAACCGGCGGGTTTGCTTCAAAGCGATGATGCCGGGCAAACGTGGAGCAGGATCGAGAGCCTGACCGACCATCCCTCGGCCGCAGAGTGGACTCCCGGCGCTGCGGGACTGGTCCTGCATACCATCCTGTCCGACCCCTCGGACGAGAAAAAGCTGTGGGTCGGCATCTCCGCCGCCGGGGTTTTCGCAAGCGAGGACGGAGGAGAGAGCTGGGAGCGCCGAAACCGGCTGTCAAACATCGAAACCGTCCATCATCACGATCACCCCGCGGCCCCTTCCGGGGGCGAGATCGGGCACTGTGTTCACAACATGGTGCGCGCACCGGGTGCTGACGACGTTCTCTATCAGCAGAACCACCACGGCGTCTGGCGCTCGGCAGACGGCGGGCGGAGTTGGGACGACATCACGGTCGGCCTGCCGTCAACCTTCGGATTTCCCATTCAAGTCCACCCTCGCGATCCGCTGACAGTCTGGACGTTCCCACTGAACGGAGACATGGCGGGGCGGTTTCCACCAGGTGCGGCGGCGGCCGTCTGGCGGACGCGCGATGCAGGAAATACCTGGGAAGCGATGCGCGAAGGACTGCCCCAGACCGCGTGCTTCTTCACTGTCCTGCGGCAGGCGATGGCCCGCGACACCCGCGAGCCGGCGGGCGTCTATTTCGGCACGAACAGCGGTTCAGTCTTCGCGAGCCGGGACGAAGGTGATACGTGGGTCGAGATTGCCCGACATCTTCCGACGGTCCTTTCTGTCGAGGTGGTCGATCGACCGTAAGTCCCCTGTTCTCTGTCTAGCTGCACGGATTTGCTCCAGGCGGGTGAAAGTTTGCGGCGACCCGCGCCTTTCGCTGTTTGGTGAAAGCCTGACAAGGGATGGGAGTTCTGCGGAAGATGCGACGTTCCGGGCAGCGCGAGTGTGGCAAGCCGACTTCCTTTGACACTCCCCGACCGCAGATAACCGGCGCAGAGCGGGTCAGTACCACATGTCCGCGATTGCTGCCTTCTTGTGGGCAATGTAGTCCTGCAGTGCTTCATCAATACCTTCGTCCAGCGGCGGCGCTTCATACTCCGCGAGGCGCTTTTTCCAAAGGCGATTGGCGCGCGTGGCGGCATCGGTCGATCCATTGGCCTCCCATTTCTCGAAGGGCTCGTTGTCCGACAACTCGCTATCCCAGAAGGCGGTTTCGTAGTGCTTCATGGTGTGGCTGCAGCCGAAAAAATGGTTGCCCGGCCCGACTTCGGCAAACGCGTCCACCGCAAGCTGGTCGTCATCGACCTGCACCCCCTTCAGGTAGGTGTGCAACGCGCCGCAGAAGTCGGCGTCCAGCATGAACTTCTCATACGACATGGAGAGAAGCCCATCGAGGAACCCGGCGGAATGCAGGATGTAGTTTGCTCCGCAATGCACGGCGGCAAGCATTGACATGGTGCCTTCCATCATCGCCTGCGCGTCGGGCAGTTTCGACGTCGTGAAGTTGCCCGAGCACCGAAGCGGCAAGTTCAGGCGGCGGGCAAGCTGGCCGATCACCATCGAGCCGATGGCAGGCTCGGGCGTGCCGAATGTGGGCGAACCTGACCGGAGGCTCATCGAGGAAAGGAAGTTTCCAAAGACCACGGGTGCGCCCTTGCGTTCCAACTGCGTCAGCGCACAGCCTGCCAGCGTTTCAGCCAGCGACTGCGCGATGGCACCGGCACTCGTGACCGGCCCCATGGCCCCGCCCAGAATGAATGGAACCAGCACCGTCCCCTGCCCTGCGCGGGCGTATTCCCGCATGCCGCGCGTCATGGTGCCGTCCCAGACCAGCGGGGAGTTGACGTTGAAGTTGCCCATGATGACGCAGTTCCGGTCGGCAAATTCTGGCCCGAACAGGATGCGCGCCATCGCCACGCTGTCTGCGGCGCGGTCTGCGGTGGTCACCGAACCGAGGAAGGCCCGGTCGGAATAACGGATATGGGAGTAGACCATATCGAGATGGCGCTTGTTCACCGGCACATCTGTCGGTTCGCAAATCGTCCCGCCCGAATGGTGGAACCAGGGTGAGGATTGGGCAAGCTTGATGAAATTTTGGAAATCCTCGATCGTGCCGAAACGGCGACCCCGATCAATATCCATGACGAAGGGACTTCCGTAGGCCGGTGCAAAGACGACATTCCTTCCGCCTATCTGCACGGAGTTCGCCGGATTGCGGGCATGCTGCGTGAACTCTGAAGGGGCCGTACTGACAAGGTCCCGCAGCAGACCAGGTGGGAACTTTACCAGCGTTCCCCGAACCGTCGCTCCGGCACGGTGCCAGAGGTCAAGCGCCTCGGGGTCGTCGCGGAACTCTATGCCCGTTTCGGCAAGGATGCGGTCGGCGGCACCTTCGATCTTTGACAGGTTCTCTTCTGACATCACGTCATACGTGGGGATACCGCGAACGATGTAAGCGCAGCCATGGCCGCCGCGCGCCTCGGTTCGTTCTTGGCGCCTGGCCTCACGTCCGCCGCTGCGTTTCCGCACTTGGCTGTTGTCGGCAGGGTTGCAGGCCCCGGGGATAATGTCGTCCATTGCGGCACCCTCGTCAGAACGCCCAAGTCTAGACCGCTACCGACCGGTTTGTGACGCGCAGAAATACGCTGAAAATCAATAACTCAAAGTTATGGATTTCCAGAGAACTCGCCTTTCATCCAGTCCAGAAAGTCCATAACTGGCCGGGATGGTTCCCGCCCATTCGGCACGAGGACATTGTAGCGTTCCTCGGGGATCACGCTGCGGTCGCCGATACGGACCAGCCGACCCTCCTGAAGCTGCGTCGAAAGAAGCATCGCCCAGCCAAGCGCCACGCCCTCACCGTTGATGGCGGCCTGCACGGTATCCGTATAGTGGTTGAACCGTAGCCGGCTGCTATCTGACGCCTTTCCAAGTGTCGGAGGCAAACCTGCACTCTTTGCCCAGGCCTTCCATGTCAACCAGGCCGGATCCAGCCAGTCAGAAGCAATCAGCGGAAGTGACAGCAGATCGACCGTATCGCGCTCTGCGCGGAACCTGGCCAGAAGCTTCGGGCTGCAGACCGGGAAAACCTCATCCGGCTGACTTGCAACACGAACAGCACCATCCTGCGGGCGCAGCCCATATCGAACCACCAGATCCAGCCGGTCGTGGCGCAGGTCTGCAGGACCGTCATCTGCGACCAGTTTGAGCTTTGTTTCGGGATACTTGCTGCGGAAATCCGACAGCCTCGGGAGGAGCCAGAAATGTGTAAAGGCCAAGGTTGCACCGAGCGTAACGCAGTTCTCGGTCAGGGGCTGGCGGATCGTGTCGATCACCTCGGCCACATTTGCAAAGGAATTCGTGAGCGTTGCAGACAACATCATGCCATCTGGCGTCAGGATCACCCTTCGGTGCGCGCGCAGAAAAAGCAGCGTGTTTAGTTCAGTTTCCAGAAGCTTGATCTGCCGACTGACGGCCGCCTGCGTTACGCCGAGTTCCGATGCAGCAACAGTAAAGTTGCCATGACGTGCAGCAGCCTCAAACGTCGCAAGGGCACCGAGTGAAGAGATACTGCGCTTCAGGTTGGCCATTCACGACTCCATTCTTCCATGCGATCGGCCTACATAATCTGACGTTATCAGAACATCAGGATCTGTCCGCCCAGGATATCGAGGCGCAACGCCAGATCGCCTCGCGCAAACCCTCGACTCCGCGGCGGGTTTCCGAATGTCGATCAAGCGCCCGGAAAACATTGATATGGTTTTGCCGCCGACGTATCTGAGTTGTCGACAAGATGTTTTCCAAGACCGGGATCCCAATGACATGAATGATGCCGCCGAAGAAGCTGTGCCGGAACGAAAACGGGGGTCGGGCGTCAAGCTCGTCTACGAAATGTTGCGGGACGAAATCCTGACTTTGGCCCTGCCGCCCGGCAAACCCATAGACGAGGTTAACTTGGCAGAACGGTTCGGAATGTCGCGCACCCCGATCCGCGAAGCGTTGGTGCGCCTGGCCGGTGAAGGATTGGTGGAGACACTTCCGAACCGTTCGGCCATCGTCGCGAACATCGATTTCCTGAAGCTGCATACCTTTTTCGACGCGATAACTCTGATGTATCGAGTGACGACCCGACTGGCGGCACAGTTCCACCAGGCGGAAGACCTCGAACTCATCCGCGCCCATCAGGTCAAGTACGCGGCCGCGGTGGCCGCACAGGATCCGCTTGCGATGATCGTCGATAAACCGCGACTTTCACGCCGCCGTCGCCGAGGCCGGACGAAACCCGTACTTCACCGCACTGACCCTGCGCCTGCTGGACGAAGGGCGGCGCATCCTGCGGCTGTACTACCAATCATTCGACGACCAGCTTGCCCAAAGAATACGTCGGACGAGCATGAGGAAATCATCGCCGCCATAGCCGCGCGCGATGTCGACCTATGCGACCGGCTGGCGCGTGCCCATGCCGACCAGATCGTGCGGCAGATCCAGCAATTCTTCGCCCGTGAGATGCGTCAGGATCTTGCACTCTGATCGCTGCACATTTCTTGTCGACAAACAAAATGCAAGACGTATCATGTTCGGAGGAGTTTCGGCAGTTCGGCATCTATGTTGAGCCACCAAGCCGACCCGGAGATGAGGAGTTCGAGATGGATACCGCGATTTTCACCGGCGTGATTCCCGCGCTGATGACTCCCTGCAAGGCAGACCGCACGCCCGATTTCGATGCGCTGGTGCGCAAGGCAAAGGAGCTGATCGCGGCGGGGATGTCGGCCGTCGTCTATTGCGGTTCGATGGGTGACTGGCCGCTCTTGACGGACGCTGCAGCGGATGGAAGGGGTAGAGCGTCTGGTGAAGGCGGGACTGCCGGTCATCGTCGGCACCGGAGCCGTGAACTCGGCAAGTGCCGTCGCTCATGCCGCCCATGCGCAGAAGGTCGGCGCAGCGGGGCTTATGGTCATTCCACGTGTGCTGTCGCGCGGCAACTCACCCACTGCTCAGCGGAACCACTTCAAGGCAATCCTCTCGGCCGCGCCCGATCTGCCGGCTGTGATCTACAACAGCCCGTATTACGGTTTTGAAACCAAGGCCGATCTGTTCTTTGCACTGCGCGCCGATCATCCGAACCTGGTCGGCTTCAAGGAATTCGGCGGCGCAAAGGCGATGACCTACGCAGCCGAACACATCACCAGCGCCGATGACAGCGTGATCCTGATGGCAGGTGTCGATACCGGGGTCTATCATGGCTACGTGAAGTGCGGGGCAACTGGCACGATCACTGGCATCGGAAACGTGATACCGAAAGAGATCCTGCATTTCGTCGCGCTGGCCAAGGCTGCTGCCAACGGTGACCCGGAGGCGAGACAAAGGGCGTTGGAGTTTGCTGAGGCTCTGGAAGTCCTTTCGTCCTGGGACGAAGGCACGGACCTGGTGTTGTATTACAAGCATATGATGGTTTTGCAGGGCGATGCGGAGTACAAGCTTCACTTCAACCCGACCGACGAGTTGTCCCGAAGCCAGCGCGCCTGGGCCGAGGTGCAGTTCCGCCAGTTCAAGACATGGTATGCGCAGTGGAGCATGCTGCCCGGTGCGGTGCAGACTGGCATGACCTGACGCCCGGATCGGCGTTGCTTGACTGGCTGGCCGTCAAGTCGAGGCAATGATCAAGGCGATCACGGAAATCAGATCGTCGGGAGCCTTGCGAATGACAAGCGACACACATCCCACCAAGCGGCGGCTCGGGTTTTCGCTGGCAAGGGCGGCCATATCGACTGCCGATCCACGGACGTAGCGCCCGGTCGCGCTTGTGGGCGTGTTGGGCCAATCGAACGTCACGCCGTCTCGTCCCGTTATGGGGAAGAAGTGCCACCACTCACTGAATTCTTGGATATTTTCTGTATACTATTTGTATTATCCATTTGATTTTCGAATGCCTAGTAGAATACCTTCAAAAGCGTGAATCATAACATTCAACACCAAGGGAGAGAGCGACGTGAAAACTTATATTTTCGCTGCGGGCCTCATGGCCATCAGTGCCGCGGCCATGCCGGCCAAGGCCGACAAGCTCGACGACATCATTGCCTCGGGCACGCTGCGCTGTGCCGTCGTGCTCGACTTCCCGCCAATGGGGTCGCGCGACGCGAACAACAATCCGATCGGCTTTGACGTCGACTACTGCAACGACCTGGCCAAGGCGCTCGGCGTGACGGCCGAGATCGTCGAGACGACCTTCCCGGAACGTATCCCCACGCTGATGTCGGGCCAGGTCGACGTCGCCGTCGCCTCGACCTCGGACACGCTGGAGCGGGCCAAGACCGTTGGCTTCTCGATCCCCTACTACGCCTTCGAGAACGCGGTCGTCGCGAACGACAAGGTCGAGATGTCCAATTGGGAAGGACATGACGGGCAAGACCGTCGGCGCCACCGCCGGCACCTACGAGGCGATCTGGCTCGAAGGCAAGGTCAAGGAATGGGGCGAGGGCGAGTTCCGCCCCTACCAGACGCAGGCCGACGTGTTCCTCGCGCTGAGCCAGGGCCAGCTCGACGCCACCGTGTCAACCGTCGAGGTGGCCGAGGCCAACGTCAAGTCCGGCAACTATCACGGACATCAAGATCGTCGACAAGGCACCGATGGTGCCCGACTACGTCGCGCTGATCACGCTGCGCGAGGAATACGGCCTGATCAACTACATGAACCTGTTCATCAACCAGCAGGTCCGCACCGGCCGCTACGCGGAGCTGTACAAGAAGTGGGTCGGTGAAGGCGCAACCGGCCGATCTGACGTCCCGGGCGTCTATCGCTGACGCATGACGTCTGGTGGCGCTGCGGGGGCCTCCGCCCGCATCGCTATTGCGTTCGAACGGACCGGGGGCGGCGATGTTCAACTACAGTTTCCGCTGGAACCAGGCGCTCAACTCGCTTCCGCAGATGCTGGAAGGCGCGCTTGTCACCATGCGAGATCGCCGTGCTGTCGATGGTGATCGGCATCACGATCGCAATGGTGCTGACGCTGTTCCGCCTGTCGAACATCCGCGTCTTGTCGGCGATCGCCACCACCTGGGTCGAGATCGCGCGCAACACGCCGGCGCTGTTCCAGATCTACATGGTGCATTTCGGCCTGGGCGGGTTCGGCATTCACCTGTCGCCCTTTCTGTCGCTGCTGATCGGCATTGCCTTCAACAACGCGGGCTATCTGACCGAGAATTTCCGCGGCGCGCTGAAGGCCATCCCGGACACGCAGACCCGCGCCGCCCGCTCGCTGGGCATGACGCCCCTGCAGGCGTTCCAGAACGTGATCATGCCGCAGATGCTGCGCATTTCCTTCCTGCCGATGACCAACCAGATGGTCTGGGCCATCCTGATGACATCGCTTGGCGCGGTCGTCGGCCATGAACAGCGATCTCTACGGCGTCACCAGCGATCTGAACGCGCGCACCTTCCGCACCTTCGAACTCTTCGCGATCGCCGCGGTGATCTTCTACCTGATCACCAAGGCGATCACCCTGTCGGCCCGGCTTCTTGCGGCCCGCCTGTTCCGGTACTGAAGGGGCGCGCGATGTTCAACACCGCGATCTCACGCCAACGACCTCGATCTTCCTTGCCAAGGGCGCCGGGATGACGCTGATTGTCACGGCGATCTCGGTCTTTTTCGGCACGATTCTCGGGATCGTCTTCGGGGTGCTTCCGCTATCAGGTCGGCCCGTGGTGGGCCGCGCCGTTGACCTTCGTCCTCGACGTCTTCCGCTCGATCCCGCTGCTGATCCAGCTGGTCCTGGCCAATGCCTTCATCACCACGGTGCTTGGGCTGCGGGCATCTCGGGCTTCACCGTCGCTTGCGGGGTGCTGTCGCTCTACACCGCGGCCTACTGCGCCGAGATCGTCCGCGGCGGGATCGAGGCGGTGCCGCACGACGCTGCGCCGCGCCGCGCGCTCGCTGGGCATGACCTGGGGGCAGGACATGACGGCAGCATCGTGCTGCCGCTGGCCACCCGCGTGGCGCTGCCCTCCTGGATCGGCCTGGCGCTTGGCGTGATGAAGGACTCGGCGCTGGTCTATATCGTGCAGGTCGTCGAGCTGCTTGAAATCCACGCAGATCCTGATCACGCGCCTGCAAGAGCCGCTGTTCCTGCTGATGATCTGCGGTCTGTTCTACTTCCTCATTTCCTTCCCGATCGCCCGGTTCGGCGGGTATCTGGAAAAACGGTGGTCCAATGATTGAGATCGAGAACGTCCACAAGTCCTTCGGCCCGCTTGAAGGTCCTGAAAGGGATCAACCTGACGGTGGCGAAGGGCGAGGTGCTGACCGTGATCGGCGGCTCGGGTTCGGGCAAGTCGACGCTGCTGACCTGCATCAACGGGCTCGAGCCGATCGATTCCGGCCGCATCCTCGTCGACGGCACCGAGGTGCACGCAAAGGGCACCGACCTCAACAAGCTGCGCCAGAAGATCGGCATCGTCTTCCAGCAGTGGAACGCCTTTCCGCATCTGACCGTGCTCGAGAACGTCATGCTGGCGCAGCTCAAGGTTCTGAAACGGTCGAAGGCCGAAGCCGAGGCCGAGGCGGTCAAGCAGTTGAACCATGTCGGTCTCGGCGACAAGCTGACGGTCTATCCTTCGCGGCTGTCGGGCGGCCAGCAGCAGCGCATGGCGATCGCCCGCGCGCTGGCCATGTCGCCCAATTACATGCTGTTCGACGAGGTGACCTCGGCGCTCGACCCGCAGCTGGTCGGCGAGGTGCTCGACACGCTGCGGATGCTGGCCTCCGAAGGGATGACGATGATCTTCGTCACCCACGAGATGAAGTTCGCGCGTGAAGTCTCTGACCGCGTGGCGTTCTTCCACAAGGGCGTCATGGCCGAGATCGCCGCGCCCGGACGTCTTGTTCGACGCGCCAAAGGATCCGGAGCTACAGAAGTTTCTGGCCGCGACGCACTGAAGTCATGTTGCAGACAGTAAACACGAGGGCGGCGCGGCTTCGATGGGCATCCGCACCTGCCTGCCCAAGAACCTTTCCGGTCATCGGCGCTTGCCGCGCCACCGCTCGCGTCGCCTGTGCCTTCGGCGATGGCCGCCTCGTGCTCGACACAAGCCGCCGGAACCACGCTGCGGGTGGCCGATCTGGTCAAGCGCCCCGCCATCGACCCGGCTTCCTTCTCTCCCCAGCGCCTCTGAGGTCCAACTTGAGCATCCACACCTTTTCCTGCATCGACGGCCATACCTGCGGAAATCCGGTCCGCCTCGTTGCAGGCGGCGGCCCGCAGCTCGAAGGCGCGAACATGCTGGAACGCCGCGCGCATTTTCTGCGCGACTTCGACTGGATCCGCACCGGACTGATGTTCGAACCGCGCGGGCATGACATGATGTCAGGCTCGATCCTCTATGCCGCCGACGCGACCAGATTGCGACGTTGCGGTGCTGTTCATCGAAACCTCTGGCTGCCTGCCGATGTGCGGACATGGCACGATCGGCACGATCACGATGGGCATCGAGAACGGCCTGATCAACCCACGCGCAGCCCGGGCAGTTGTCGATCGAGACGCCGGCGGGCAAGGTCGACATCGTCTACCGCCAGGACGGGCGCTTCGTCGAGGAGGTGCGGCTGACCAATGTGCCGTCCTTCCTGCATGCCGAAGGTCTTACCGCCGAGGTCGAGGGACTTGGCGAGATCGTTGTCGACGTCGCCTATGGCGGCAATTTCTACGCCATTGTCGAGCCGCAGAAGAATTTCCGCGACATGGCCGACTTCACCGCCGGCGAACTGATCGGTTACTCGCCAAAGCTTCGCGCGGCACTGAATGCGAAGTACGAATTCGTTCATCCCGAACATCCCGCAGATCAACGGGCTGAGCCACATCCAATGGACCGGAAAGCCGACAGTTCCAGCGCGCCCACGCGCGCAATGCCGTGTTCTACGGCGACAAGGCCATCGACCGCAGCCCCTGCGGCACCGGCACGTCGGCCCGGATGGCGCAGCTTGCCGCCAAGGGAAAACTGCGGTCGGCGAGGAGTTCTGGCACGAATCCATCATCGGATCGATCTTCAAGGGCAGGATTGAGGCTGCGACGCAGGTGGCAGGTCGCGAAGCGATCATTCCCTCGATCTCCGGGTGGGCACGGATGACCGGGCTACAACACCATCTTCATCGATGACCGCGACCCTTTGCGCATGGATTTGTAGTTAAATGAACAACGAAGCGTATTCGATACTTCCCGGACTTGCCGAAGGCGAGGTGCTTGCCTGCACCGAACCTCTCAGTTTCTGGGGTGGGGTTGATCCGGCCACGGGCCGGGTCATCGACGTTCATCACCCGCTTGCCGGCGCAGAATATTGCAGGGCGCATCCTCGTGATGCCGGGCACGCGGGGGTCTTGCACGGGCTCGGGCGTCCTGCTGGACATGGCGCTCAATGGACGCGCGCCGGCGGCCCTGGTCTTTGCCGAGCCCGAGGACGTGGTCACGCTGGGCGCCATGATCGCGGCGGCAATGTTCGACAGACCCCTGCCGGTGCTGCGCCTTGACGCCAGAGGCGTTCGCGGCGGTAGCCCAGGCAAGGGTGGCGCGGATCGACGGAAGTGCGATCCATACCGAAAGCGCGACGATCCCATTCGCGGCTGCCGCGTCGGCCGCGCTGGAATTGAACGACACAGACCACGCGATGCTGGCGGGCGCAGAGGGCAAGGCTGCCGCAGCAAGCCATGCGATCATCTGCGCGATGGCGGCCAATCAGGGTGCGACGCGGCTGATCGACGTTACGCAGGGCCATATCGACGGTTGTATCTACGCAAGCCCCGCGAATCTGACCTTTGCCGAAAAGATGGCAGACATGGGGGCACGTGTGCGGATCGCCGACGACGATGAACGCGATCTCGGTCGATCACGCGAACTGGCGCGCACAAGGTGTGCCGCCCAGTTTCGGCGGACCCGCGCAGCGACTGGCCGATGCCTATGTGCGGATGGGCTGTCAGCCCACCTTCACCTGTTCTCCCTATCTGCTGGATACGGCGCCCGTCGAGGGCGACATGATCGCTTGGGCTGAGTCGAACGCGGTCATCTACGCCAACTCGGTTCTGGGCGCGCGGACGGCCAAACACCCGGATTTCCTGGATCTCTGCATCGCTGTGACGGGGCGCGCGCCACTCGCGGGCGTCTATCTCGACGAAACCCGAAACGCGACGCGGATATCTGGACATCGACCTGCCCGAGGCGATCGACGATGCCTTCTGGCCGCTCGTCGGCTATCTGGCCGGCAAGACGTCTCCCGACCGGATCCCGCTGTTGCGCGGTCTTGCCCCGGCGCAGGCCGACGCGCGAAAACCTCAAGGCGCTGTGCGCCGCATTCGGCACGACCTCGGCCGCTCCCATGCTGCATGTGGACGGTGTCACTCCAGAGGCGCACCGCGTCGCTGCCGATGCCGAGCACGCACGGATCAGTCGAGCGGACATGGCCGCGGGCTGGCGGCTTCTGAACGACGGGCCCCGAAGCGGTGGAACTGGTCGCCATCGGCAGCCCGCATGCTTCACTCGAGGAATGTCGGAACCTGGCCGATGCCCTTGGCGGCAGGCAAGTGGTCGTGGCCACCATCGTCACGGCGGGCCGCGCCGTGATACAGGCGGCCCAGGCGGATGGAACGCTCGGCGCGGCTCGAAGCTGCGGGCGTGCAGAGTCCTGCCGGACCTGTGCTGGTGTTCGATCTCTGAACCGGTCTTTCCGCCGGGAACCCGCACGCTGATGACGAATTCCGGCAAGTACGCACATTACGGACCCGGCCTTTCTGGCCGCGCCGTGCGCTTCGGCGGCCTGTCGGACTGCGCCGAGGCGGCTGTCAGCGGACGCGCTTCGCAATCCCTGCCACACTGGCTTGAATGAGGCCGTCATGCGTTCGACCAAGACCATCCACGTGATTTCCGCCCATGCCGAGGGCGAGGTCGGCGACGTGATCGTCGGCGGCGTCTCCCCGCCGCCCGGCGCCACCCTCTGGGAACAATCGCCGCTGGATCGCGAACGATCAGACGCCTGCGGAATTTCGTGCTGAACGAACCGCGCGGCGGCGTCTTCCGCCATGTCAACCTTCTCGTACCGCCGAAGAACCCCGAGGCCGCCGCCGCCTTCATCATCATGGAGCCGGAAGACACCCCGCCGATGTCAGGTTCCAACTCGATCTGCGTGGCGACCGTGCTGCTGGATAGCTGGGATTATCCCGATGACAGAGCCCGAAACCCATCTGACACTCGAAGCGCCCGGGCGGTCTTGTCCGGGTGCGCGCCGAATGCCGCGACGGCAAGGCCGAACGGATCTTCGTGCAGAACCTGCCAAGTTTTGCCGCAAAGCTCGACGCGACGCTGGAGGTCGAGGGACTCGGCACGCTGACCGTCGACACGGCCTACGGGGGTGACAGTTTCGTTTTCGTCGATGCGCAGGCGCTCGGTTTCGAACTCACGCCCGATGAGGCGCATGACATCGCGAAGCTGGGCGTGAAGATCACCAGGGCGGCCACCGAACAACTCGGCTTCCACCATCCGGAGAATCCGGACTGGCGGCACTTCTCGTTCTGCCTCTTCGCCGGGCCGGTCACCCGCAATGGCAACGAGTTGCGCGCCGGCGCGGCCGTCGCGATCCGGCCGGGCAAGGTCGATCGCTCGCCCACGGGAACGGCTCTGTCGGCGCGCATGGCCGTGCTTCATGCGCGCGGAGAGATGGGGCCGCAAGATCGGCTGACCGCGGTCTCGCTGATCGGGTCGACATTCACGGGGCGTATCCTGGGGACGACAACGGTGGGCGACCTGCAGGCGATCTTGCCCGAAATCTCGGGACGCGGCTGGATTACAGGCATCCACCAGCACATGCTTGACCCCGCCGACCCATGGCCCGAAGGCTATCGACTGAGCGATACATGGGGCGCCCGCTGAAGCCGATGCACCGCCCTCTCCGCTTCCGTGGCATGTCGCTGTAACCAGCAGCGCAGACTTTCCAGCCGGAACATCTGCGAAACCAACCCAGCCGCCTCACGTGGCGCGTGTCGGGGGCTCCACTCGGAGCGGGGAACCTTCGTCTGGCGGAACCCGCGGCGCGGTCGGATTGCCCGGCCGTTCCCCGGACACTCTTACCAGCAGCAGAAGCCGCCATCGACCAGCAGGTCGACGCCGGTCACAAAGCTCGCGGCGTCCGACAGCAGGAAGACCGCCGGCCCGACCATTTCGTCGACTGGTGCCATGCGCTGCATCGGCGTCTGCTCTTCGAACAGCTTGGTCTGATGCACCATCTCGGGCCGCGTGTTCATCGGCGTGGCGGTGTAGCCGGGGCTGATCGTGTTCACGCGGATGCCGCGCCCGACCCATTCCATCGCCATGGATTTCGACATGTGGATCACGCCGGCCTTCGACGCGTTGTAATGGCACTGGCTCAGACCGCGATTGACGATCACGCCGGACATCGAGGCGATGTTGACGATCGAGCCGCGCCCGTTCTTCAGCATGGCGCGCGCTTCGGCCTGGCAGGACAGGAAGACGCCCTTCAGGTTGATGTCCATCATCGTCTGGAACTGCGCTTCTTCCATCTCCTCGGCCGGGTTGGCGTTGGCGATGCCGGCGGCGTTGACCGCGAGCGATCAGCGCGCCAAGCTCGGCCTCGGTCCGCGCAACCGCGTCGTCCAGGCTGCTCGCCATGGTGACGTCGGCCGCGATCTGCGAGACTGCGCCGACCGGTGGCGGCGATGAATGCGGCAGTGTCTGGCCAGGCCGTCGTCGCGTGCGCCGGTCCAGCAGGGCGACATCGGCGCCGCATTGGGCCAGGCCGATGGCGATGCGCTGGCCGATGCCGCTGCCGGCGCCGGTGACCAAGGCCACGTGGCCGGAAAGATCGAACAGTTTCGGCGCGTTCAGTGTGATGTCAGACATGATGTCGTTGCCTGTAGTTCAGAGGGTGGCCAGTTCCATGACCGAGACGTCGTTGGCGTCTTCGCGGTCGAGAATACCGGCCTGATTGCCTTGCGCCATGACCATGATCCGGTTCGAGACGCCCAGAACCTCTTCCAGGTCGGAGCTTACGACGATGACGGCGACACCCTCGCGGGCCAGGTCGATGATCAGCTCGTAGATCGACGAGCGCGCGCCGACGTCGATGCCGCGGGTCGGCTCGTCCAGGACGACCACCTGCGGCTTGCGCGCAAGCCACTTCGGCAAGCACGACCTTCTGCTGGTTGCCGCCCGAGAGTTCGCCCGCGTTCTGGCTGCCGCGGCCCTTGACGCCGAATCTTCTTGATGTAGCTCGTCGGCGAAGCTGGTTCAGCCGCGACGTGGTGATCCAGCCGCCGCGACACCTCGTCGAGGTTGGCATAGCCGATGTTGTCGGCGATGGAGTGATCCAGCACGACGCCCTGAAGCTTGCGGTCTTCGGGCACCAGCACGATTCCGTTGCGGATCGCGTCGATGGGCGAGCGGGGCGTGATCTCGCGCCCATTCAGCAACACCTTGCCGCTCGGGATCGGGTCGGCGCCGGTGATGGCGCGCACGAGTTCGGTGCGACCGGCCCCCATCAGGCCGGCGATGCCGAACACCTCGCCCCGGCGGACCGAGAAGCTGATGTTCCGGAACGTGTTCGTCGGGCGACGTGAGATCGCGAACGTCAAGCGTCACGTCGTCCTTCGGCTCGGGAACGGCAGGGAAACATCCGGTCCAGCGACCGGCCGACCATCGCTTCGACGATCGTGCGGACGGGCACGTCACCGCTGGTCGAATTCCTGCACCTTGGCGCCGTCGCGCATGACGACGATGCGGTCGGCGATCTGGCGGATTTCCTCCAGCCGGTGGGAAATGTAGATGATGCCGACGCCGTCGGCCTGTCAGCCGTTCGATCTGGCGGAACAGAAGCTGCGTCTCGTCGCCGCCAAGCGCCGCCGTCGGCTCGTCGAGGATGAGCATTCGGGCGTTCAGCGTCAGCGCCTTGGCGATCTCGATCAGTTGCTGGTTCGCGGTCGACAGTCCATCGAACGAGCGCGCGAGGGCGGTATGTCCAGGCCCAGCCGTTGCAGGCCCTGGCTGCGCACGTTCTTCCATCGCCTTGCGGTCGATGCGGCCGCCCTTCATCAGATAGCGGCCGACGAAGACGTTCTCGGCGATGGACAACTGCGGCAGCAGCTTCAGTTCCTGGTGGATCATCCCGACGCCCGCATCCATCGCGTGCGCGAGGGTTGGCCGGGGCGTAAGGCGCCCCGAGCCATGTCATTTCGCCGGAGGACGGCTGGACGGTGCCGGAGATGATGTTCGAAAGCGTCGATTTTCCGGCACCGTTCTCGCCAAGCAGCGCCACGACCTCTCCGGGATATACATCGAGATCCACATCCCGTGCAGACCTCGATGGGTCCGTAGGACTTGCGGATATCCCGAAGCGACAGGATCGGAGACAAGGCTGGTCATGGCGCTGCCCCTTTGTTGTCCGTCTGGCTTACGGGTGGTCGGCCACGAACTTCGGCGCGTTGTCGCAGGTCGTCAGCACCGCCTCGGAAACCTGGCGCTCTGGCACTTTCTCGCCAGCGGCAACGGCAATCGCCGAATTGACCGCCAGAACACCCATGTTGCGCGTGCTCTGCGTCGCGGTCACGACGAACGGCCCTTTGCACTTGGCAAGGTATTCGAGCGCCGCTGCCGTCGCCGTCATAGCCGCCGATCACGATCTTGTCCGAAAGTCCGGCGACATCGACGGCCTTGGCCGCGCCCATCGCAAGCCCGTCAGCCTGGCCGAAGATCATCGTGATGTCGGGATGCGCCGTCAGCATGTTCTGGGTGATCGTGAAGCCTTCGTCGGCCGACCACATGTTCGATCCACTGCTCGTCCACCAGTTCGACGCCCGCATTCTCCCGATTGCGCTTCATGCAGCCCTCGGTACGGTCGACTTCGGGCGTGGTGCCCTTCTGGCCGTGGATGATGACCATCTTGCCCGATGCCACCGGCACGCTCGATGATGTGTCTTGCAGACGGCGTAGGACGAATTCGATGCCTTCGCCGCCGATGAACGTGTCGCCCGGCTCACCTTCAGGGAAACGGTCGACGTTGATGACCGGGATGCCGGCTTCACGGGCGAGGCGCGTGGGGACGGCGGCCGCCGCGGCCCCGGCGGGAATGTAGATGAAGGCGTCGATGCCCTGGGTCATCAGGTCCTGAACCTGGCTGACCTGGGTCGCGGTGTCGTTCTTGGCATCAACGACGATGACCTCGATCCCCTTCGTCCTTGGCGTAGTTTCTCGACGCCCAGCTTGATCTGGTTGAAGAAGTCGGCCTGAAGGTTCGGCACGGCGAGACCGATCTTCTTGACCTCCTTCGGCCGACGCACCGAGCGGCGACAGCAGCGCCGCGCAGGCGGTAGCAGCCATCAGGATTTTCGCGAGTTTCATGTTTTTTCCTCCGACATGAATTCCGGGGCGCCCATCTTCTACGGCAGCCCCCTCCCTGAACGACCTGCGGCATTTGCGGGCCGTCTTTCCACACCTGGCGACAGGATCGCCACGGCGAAGCCTTGTCACTTGCGCTTGCGGAAGGTTTCCGCCGAGACAGCGAGCACGATCACGAGCGCCGATGACGACCTGCTGCAGGAAGGGCGACACGCTGAGCAGGTTCAGCCCGTTGCGCAGCACGCCGATGATCAGCACGCCGATGATCGTACCGCCAATGCCCCCTGTGCCGCCCGACAGCGACGTGCCGCCGATGACGACTGCCGCGATGGCATCGAGCTCGTAGCCGACGCCCGACGACGGCTGGACCGAGTCGAGCCGTGCAGCCAGGACGATGCCCGACAGACCCGCGAGCACGCTGCAAACCATGTAGACAAGCACAGTCACGCGCTTGACGTTGATGCCCGCCAGACGCGCGACCTCGGGGTTGCCACCGATGGCGTAGAGCGTCCGCCCGCCGTAGCGGTAGCGTTGATAGAGCAGGGCAACGACGAAGACGACCAGCATCAACGCGACCGTCAGGGTCAGGAAACCGCCGTAGCGGATGATCGCCGACATGTTGAACCAGGCCGGAAAGCCGATGAGCTGCTGGCCGTTGGTGATCATGTTGGCAAGGCCGCGCGCAATCGACATCATGGCGAGCGTCGCGATGAAGGCGGGCACGTTGAAGCGGGTGATGAGCAAACCCGCGATCAGCCCGTTCAGGGCGGCGGCGCCAAGGGATAGCGGGATGGCGAGCCCCATGGGCACTCCCGCCTCGATGTTGAGGTATCCCAGCACCATCATCGTGAGCGCCAGCACCGAGCCGACGGCCAGGTCGATCCCGCCGATGAGGATGACCAGAGTCATTCCGACCGCCATGATGCCGAGCACGGTGATCTGATCGAGGATGTTCAGGAAGTTGCGGACCGAAAAGAAGGTATCTGTCCAGATCGTGAGGAATAGGCACAGCAGGACAAGACCGATCAGCGGGCCCGTCGCCCCCTTTACCGAGGACAGCAGCCCAAGCCCGGCACCCGATTCCCGTTGCCTCGTCGTGACGACCATTGCACCCTCCCGCCTTCAAGTCCCTAGCCGAGCAGCTTCAACCCATAGCAAGCATAAATATTCACTACCGCCTGTAAATTCGTAACCTATGCGAAAGGAATTTGTCAATACGAATTCCAGCCGGAATATCGCCCCTCCTTGCTCGTTTCTGCTTGACTTGGTGCGTCACCGTGCAAATATATCAGCAACTGGATAATTATTCACAATGGGGGATTCATGCAGCCGAACGATCTCGACAGCATCGCCCGGCAGATTCGTCTCCGCGATCTGCAGGCGGTCTATGAGGCGGGTGCGGGACATATCGGCGGCGAGATGTCTGCGATAGACATCCTGACTGCGCTGTATTTTCGTGTTCTGCGCGTCTGGCCCGACGAGCCCAAACGCCCGGACCGCGACCGCTTCGTGCTCTCCAAAGGCCACGTGGCCCTTGCACTTTACGTAACTCTCGCAAAGCGCGGCTTCCTGCCCGAGGACGAAATCGCCACGTTCCTGAAGCCTCACTCACGTCTGAATGGCCACCCGAACTGCAACAAGGTTCCGGGGGTCGAGACGAACACCGGCCCGCTCGGCCACGGCCTTCCGGTGGCGGTGGGGATGGCGAAGGCCGCCAAGCTGACCGGCGCGGACTATCATACCTACGTCATGACCGGCGACGGTGAGATGCAGGAGGGGTCCAACTGGGAAGCCATCTCGTCTGCGGCGCAGTTCAGGCTGGACAACCTGACGCTGATCATCGACCACAACCGATTCCAGCAGGGAGCGGCGCTGAAGGATACCAACGACCTTTCCCCGTTCCGACCCAAGCTGGAGGCATTCGGCTGGGACGTGACCGAGATCAATGGCAACGCCATGGCAGAGATCGTCCCCGCGCTGGAGCATCGCGGGGCGCGTCCACATTGCGTCGTCGCGCATACCAACAAGGGCCAGGGCATTTCGTTCATGCAGGATACCGTCGATTGGCACCACAAGGTTCCGAATGCCGAGCAATATGCGATCGCACAGGCTGAACTTTCGGAGGTGCTGCCATGAATGCCGTGACTGCCTCTGCAAAGCTGAAGGATTGCCGCGATGCCTTCGTCGCGGTGCTGGAACGGCTGGCCGCGGAAAACCCTCGGATTGTTGCGGTCTGCAACGATTCGGTCGGGTCCTCGAAACTCGGCGGCTTCAAGACCAAGTGGCCGGACCGCCTGGTGAACGTCGGGATTGCCGAACAGAACATGGTGGGCGTGGGCGCGGGCCTTGCCAATGGCGGGCTGCTTCCCTTTGTCTGCGGCGCGGCCTGCTTCCTGACCGGACGCTCGCTGGAACAGATCAAGGCTGACATCGCTTACTCCAATGCCAACGTGAAGCTGATCGGCATCTCGTCCGGCATGGCCTATGGCGAGCTGGGTCCAACACACCATTCGATCGAGGATTTCGCCTGGACCAGGGTGCTGCCGAACCTGCCGGTGATCGCACCGTGCGATTCGATCGAGACTGCCGCCGCGGTGGAGTGGGCCGCCGCTTATGACGGACCCGTTTTCCTGCGCCTGTCGCGGGTCGGTGTGCCCGACCTGCTGCCAGCCGGTCACAGGTTCGAACCGGGCAAGGCGAACCTGCTGCGTGATGGCGATGCCGTTACTCTGATCGCCAACGGCACCCTGACCCATCGCATGATGAAGGCGGCCGATCTGCTGGCGGGCGAGGGGATCGAGGCGCGCGTGCTGAACATGGCCACCGTCCGACCCATAGATACTGTCGCCGTGGTCGCCGCTGCCAGCGACACCGGTGCGATCCTGACAGCCGAGGAACACTCCATCTTCGGGGGCCTCGGTTCAGCGATAGCAGAAGTTGTCGTGGCGGAGGCACCCGTGCCCATGAAGATACTCGGTGTGCCGGGCATCTTCGCCCCCACCGGATCGGCCGAATTCCTGCTTGATGAATTCGGCATGTCCCCTTCCGCCATAGCCGAAGCGGCCAAGACACTGATCGCACGGAAGTCGGCGCGCAACTGAGTTCGCGCGACCCGGTCACGCGCCGTGCGTGTCTGCCCTGAACTGTCCGCCGCGATTTGCGATCTATCCTTCCGGAGCTGCCATGACGACCGCCATCCTCGCCATCGACCAGGGAACGACAAACTCCAAGGCGGTGCTCGTCTCGACGAGCGGCGAAATCCTGTCGCGCGGGGCGTCGCCGGTCGGCATCGAGCATCCGCAGGCCGGCTGGGTGGAACAGGACCCGCTCCGTATCTGGGCTTCGGTGCAGGAGGCGATTGCCGCCTGCCTGCAAGCAGGACCGACGGTCGACGTGCTGGGCATCGCAATCTCCAACCAGCGTGAGTCGGTCACCGTCTGGGATGCGGCAACGGGCAAGCCTTTGGGTCCGGTCGTCAGTTGGCAATGCCGCCGAACCGCGGCCGCCTGCGCCGAATTGATTGCCGCGGGCCATGCGCCCCGCGTACAGGAGTTGACCGGCCTGCCCATCGACCCGATGTTTCCGGGTCCAAAGATGAAATGGCTACTGGATTGCGTTCCGGTTGGGCATCAGGTGCGACTCGGTACCATCGATGCGTGGCTGATCCACTGCTTCACAGACGGTGCCGTTCATGCCTGCGACGCATCGAATGCGGCGCGCAGCCAGCTCTATGACCTCAAACGCCAGGTCTGGAGCGATGAATTATGCGCGTTGTTCGGCGTGCCGAGAACGGCATTGCCCGAGGTCCGGGACAGTTCTGCCCGTTTTGGCGAGACCCGCAACGTCCCCGGCCTGCCCGACGGCATCCCGATCTGCTCGGCCATCGGTGACAGCCATGCCGCCCTGTTCGGCCATGGCGCCTTCAACCCCGGTGACGGCAAGGTCACGTTCGGGACCGGATCGTCCATCATGACGACGCTGCCCCGCTTCGTCGCGCCGGAACGCGGCATCACCACCACCATTGCATGGTCGATCGCCGGTCAGCCGACCTATGCCTTCGAGGGGAACATCCTCGTCTCGGCGGCAGCCCTCCCCTGGATGGTTCAGACTTCTCGGTCTGCCCGATGTGCAGGCCCTGACCGATCTCGCGGCGACGGCAGAGCCCGGCGGGCCAGGCTTCGTCCCGGCCTTCGTCGGCCTGGGTGCGCCCTTTTGGGTGAGCGACGCGCGCGCGCTTTTCTCGGGCATCACCTTTACCACGACACGCGCGCAGATGGCGCGAGCCGTGACGGATTCAATGGCTTTCCAGGTGCATGATGTCGTTGCAGCGATGTCCGCGCAGTCACCGGTTCCGCTGGGCAGGCTCCATGCAGATGGCGGGCCAAGCAAGAACGGCTTTCTGATGCAGTGTGTCGCAGACATACTCGGCCACGCGCTGATCCAGTGCTGACGCGCCCGAGGCTTCGGCCCTTGGCGCAGCGTATCTGGCGGGTCTTTCGCTGGGTATTTGGCCCGATCTTGCTGCCATCGCCGCCCTGCCCCGCCCTTACGTTATCCTGTCGCCGGTTGCCTCCGACGCCGCAGACCGGCTTCTGGTCTGGCAGGATGCCATCTGCCGCTCGACGCTGCCTGCACCTTCAACTAAGGGTGAATAAAAATTCACTCAGGAGGTGCCCATGGGTCGGACCAACGAATTGCGCCTGATCGCCCGCGTTGCCCAGATGTACCACACTGAGCACATGAGACAGACAGAGATCGCCGAGACGCTACGCATGTCGCAGGCGACCGTGTCGCGTATGCTCAAGCGGGCCGAACAGGAAAGCATCGTTCGCACCACCGTCATCCCCCCGCCCGGCACCTTCGCCGAACTCGAGACCGCGCTGCGCGAGCGCTATACGCTGACCGAGGCCATTGTCATCGACTGTTCCGAGGATCGCGATGGGGCAATCATGGCCCGCATCGGCGAAGCGGCGGCGCATTTTCTGGAAGTAACGCTGCAGCAGGACGAGGTCATCGGGGTGTCGAGCTGGAGCCAGACGATCCTGCGGATGGTCGACAATATCCACCCGTTCAAGACCGCGAAGGCCAAATACATCGTTCAGATCCTTGGCGGCATGGGCGATTCCTCGGTCCAGACCCATGCGACGGAACTGACGGCGCGGCTGGCGAAACTGACGGGAGGCCAGCCCCAGTTGTTGCTGGTGCAGGGCATCACCTCATCGCGCGAGGCGAAACTCGTCATGCTGGCCGACCCGGTCGTGCGCGGCACAATGGACCTCTACAGTCACCTGAGCCTGGCGATCATCGGGATCGGCGCTGTGGAACCGTCCGAGCTTCTGGCCCGCTCCGGCAACGTTTTCTCCAAGCAGGAAATGGCGATGCTGTATGAAGCCGGTGCGGTCGGCGAAATTTCGTTCCGCTTCTTCGACGGGAACGGGCACGAAGTGATAACGCCCCTGAACGACCGCGTCATCGGCATCTCGCTTGAAGACCTGCGAAAGGCGGATCGCGTCATGGCGCTGGCCGGGGGGGCCTCCAAGACCCAGGCCATCGCGGGCGCGCTGCGAACCGGCCTCATCGACGTGCTCGTAACGGACAAGTTCACGGCAGCCAGACTGACGGCCTGATCCCCTTGCGATCACCGTTCCGCCTGCTGCGTTCAACGAAGGAATGACCATGAAACGGTTTGCAGGCCAGACAATCTTCGTAACCGGAGGAAACAGGGGGATCGGTCGGGGCATCGCCGCGCGCTTCGCCAGTGAAGGGGCAAACGTCGCCATCGCCGCCATCGAGAAAGACACGCCCGACGCAGCCGCAGCTTTGGCACAGGAGACGGGCGCGCAGGTCATGGGGTTCGTTCTGGACGTGACCGACGCCGCCGCGGTCCGCGAAACCTTTGCGGATGTCGAGGCAAATCTGGGCCCACTCTCGGTGTCGGTCCAGAATGCCGGCGTCATCACCATCGCAAGGGTCGAGGATCTGACCGAGCGCGAATGGGATATGAATCTCGACGTGAACACCAAGGGCGTTTTCCTGTGCTGCCAGGAAGCCATCCGCCGCTTCCGCGCCAGCGGCACCAAGGGCCGCCTCATCAATACGGCCTCCGGCCAGGCCCGCCAGGGTTTCATTTTCACGCCCCATTACGCCGCATCAAAATTTGGCGTTGTCGGCCTGACCCAAAGTCTGGCGAAGGAAGTCGCGCGGGAAGGCATCACCGTCAACGCCATCTGCCCGGGCATCATCCATACCGACATGTGGGACTACAACGACCGCGTCTGGGGAAAGATGCTGGGCGACTACGGACCAGGTGAATTGATGGCGGAATGGGTCCGGGGCATTCCGATGAATCGCGCAGGAACCCCGGCCGAAGTTGGCGGCCTTGTTGCTTTCCTCGCGTCACAGGACGCAGCCTACATCACGGGCCAGACGATCAACGTGGACGGCGGCCTGATCATGTCCTAGGCGGCTGTCCGGAAAAGGCGTGATCGGACTTTGTTGACAGACAGTCGGGGGAAGGCGAAATCGCAGACCTCGGCACAATGGCCGGCGACGGGGACCGCATCCCCTGACCACGCGGCGAAGGCCGATCAGATATCGCCCACTGCTGTGTTCAACGAAACCCTTCACGACGGAAACCATCGGCCAGATGATCTTGTCGGCGCGCCGCCCGGCGGCGGCCCGTCGGCGGGCGGCAATCCTGTCCGGCGAGCGGCGTGAGGACCACCAGAATTCAATCCGACCCGGTCTCTGAACCTGTAGCGTTTTCCGTGGCATCGCTTGCGGCAGCAAGATGCCGGTATCGGAGCAGCCGTTCCCAAACTGCGGCTTCGACCGGTCCCGGCTTGCCCACCAGTCGAACTGCCGTCACCTCAAGACCGCAACTGGGAAGCCGTTCGGCCAAGCTCACCAGCCGTCCGGCCCTGATGCGATCGCGCGCGAGAAACTCGGGCACCCAGGCGACACCAATTCCCATGGCGGCCATCTCGATCGACGCGAGCGTCAGCGCGGTTTCTGCCCTCGGCGACACGTCGAGCACATTGCGGAGTCGAGGAAGAATCCGTTTCTCCAGCACCTGACCCAGAAACACATCCGCCGGGTACGCAATGATGGGGAGTTCCCCAAGGCTCCGGCTCTCCTCCAGGCTTGCAAGAGCATCGGGTGCGATCACGGGAATCAGGCGCTCCATCCCGATCGTGCCGCTTTCGATGTATTCCCCGAGAATCGGATGCTCGCTCTCGGGAAGCCGGTAGACGATCAGGATGTCAGCCTGCCGAGACAAAAGCTGGGCGAAACAGTCGGCGAGATTGGCAGACCGAAGCCGGATGTAGATGTCACGGTGATGAAGGTTGATATCCTTGATGATCGACGGCGTCAGGCTTGTGGTCAGCGAATGCTGGCTGGAAATGACCAGCCTGTTTTCTGACATTCGGTCCCCGCGCCGCAGGTCGACGCGGAGTTGGCGCAGCAGCCTGACCAGCAGGACGATCTGCTCGCGCTGAGCTTCGGTGTGTTTCAAAAGCTGGACGGGCTTGCGCGTTCTGTCGAACAGCTCGGTCCCTACGTGGTCTTCGATGTTCTGAATCCGGCGCGAAAAGGCAGACTGCGTCAGATTGCGCCGCTCCGCAGCTTCCCCGAAAGAGCCGGTTTCCGCGACGGCGAGGATATCTTCAAGCCACTCCAACCGCATTGCAGCCCTCAACTTGCAGAATTCGCAAGTTATGGGCGAGTTTTCGCATTTGCAATAAAGTTATGGTGCAATAAGAGTTGATTGCTGCAAGTCTAAACAAGGACGCCCCATGCACCTCGCCCGTTTTCCCCGCGTCTTTCTGGCCCATCTGCCGACGCCGCTTGAAAAGCTGGATCGCCTGTCGAAAGAACTGGGCGGGCCGGAAATCTGGATCAAGCGGGACGATTGCACCGGGCTGTCAACCGGCGGCAACAAGACGCGAAAGCTGGAGTTCCTGATGGCAGAGGCCCTCGCAATGGGTGCCGACACCGTGATGACCCAGGGGGCCACCCAGTCGAACCATGCACGTCAGACGGCGGCCTTCGCCGCCAAGCTGGGAATGGCCTGCCATATCCTGCTGGAAGATCGCACCGGATCGAACGACGCCAACTACAATCACAACGGCAACGTTCTGCTGGACCACCTGCACGGGGCGACGACCTCGAAGCGCGCCGGCGGCATGGACATGCAGGCCGAGATGGAGGAGGTCGCCGAAACGCTGCGCGCCGAAGGCCGCAAGGTCTATCTCATACCGGGTGGCGGTTCCAACGCCACGGGCGCTCTTGGTTACGTCAACTGCGCGTTCGAACTGGTGTCGCAGGCGAATGACCGGGCGCTGGTGATCGATCACCTCGTCACGGCCACCGGAAGTGCCGGCACGCAGGCCGGACTGATCACCGGCCTCAAGGCGATCAACGCAGGTATCCCTTTGCTGGGCATCGGCGTTCGCGCCCCCAGGGAAAAGCAGGAAGACAACGTCTTCAAGCTGGCGCAACTGACGGCTCAGAAGCTGGGCTGCCCGGATGTCGTCTCGCGCGGCGATGTCGTGGCTGACAGCAACTATGTGGGGCCAGGCTACGGCATCCCGCGCGAGGATACGCTGGATGCGATCCGCATGTTCGCGCAACTGGAAGGGATTCTTCTGGATCCGGTCTATTCCGGTAAAGGGGCGGCAGGATTGATCGACTACTGTCGCAAGGGCAAATTCAGGAAGGGAGAGCGCATCGTCTTCCTGCATACCGGCGGCTCGGCTGCATTGTTCGGATATGACCATGTCCTGTCGGGCGACACCAGCTTGCCGGCTGCCGGCTAGCAGGATGGATCGGCACCTCTGCCATGGCAACCTGACGCAACAGCCCGCGTTGCCGGATGCTGGGGCCGCGCCGATGCGGAACGCATGATGCGGCGGGTCGGTATCCTTGGCGGCATGGGACCAGAGGCGACGATCCTTATCATGCAGAAGGTTCTCGCCTCGGTGAATGCCCGGGACGATGCCGATCACATCCCCCTCATCGTTGACCAGAATCCGCAGGTTCCGTCGCGCATTCGCCACCTGATCGAAGGAACCGGAGAAGATCCCGGCCCGGTTCTGGCCGCCATGGCCCGCCGTCTCGTTGCCGCTGGCGGTGAAGCTCTGGCGATGCCCTGCAACACGGCACACCACTATGCACCCGCAATCCGCGCGGCTGTGGCAGTGCCGTTTCTGGACATGATCGAGGTCTCTGTCGCGCATGCCGCACGCTTGGCCGGTCCGCGCAAGACCGTCGGCATCCTTGCGTCGCCAGCCGTGCGAAAAGTCGGCCTGTTCGAGGCGTCCCTGTCGAAGCTGGGATTGACCGGGCTCTATGCTGCCGACGAGCCGTCTATGCTGGCCGCAATCCGGCAGATCAAGGCCGAAGGCCCTCAATCGGGGGCAAGAAAGGCACTGCGGGCGGCGTCAGATGAATTGCTTGCACGCGGCGCAGGCGTTCAGATGATCGCCTGCACGGAATTCTCATTGATCGCGGAATCGGTCGTGCAAGATGTCGAGGTCTTTGACACGCTTGACCGGCTGGTAGACGCTATCAAGGCCTTCGCGCTTGACGGAAACGCAACGCAGGGGCTGGCGACGACGTAACGACAATAATCTCGACACCAACAAGGAGCGAGACGACCTATGAAACTCAATCTGAAGCATCTTGTGATCGGCATTGCCGCGTCGGCCATGTTTTCCGGCACGGCCTCGGCCGAGAAGATCATCATCGGCCATTTCGGCAACCCTACCCCGATGCAGCTCTTGTCAACGTCCGACGCGCTGCAAAAGGCAACCGGCTGGGACATCGAGTGGCGCAAGTTCGATTCCGGCACGGATGTCATCGCGGCAATGGCCTCGGGCGACGTCGTGCTGTCCGAACTTGGCTCCTCCCCGCTGGCAATTGCGCAAGCCAGGGCGTGGAGTTGCAGTTGATCGCCTTTTCCGACGTGATCGGCAAGGCGGAGTCGCTGATCGCGCATGACGGCTCGGGCATCGAAACCGTCGCCGATCTGAAGGGCAAGCGCATCGGCGTGCCGGTTGGCTCGACCGCGCACTTCTCGCTGATGGGGGCGCTTCAGCATGAAGGCATCGCGGACACCGATGTCACGATCATGAGCATGAAGCCCGACCAGATCGCCGCCTCGTGGGATCAGGGCGCAATCGACGCGGCCTGGATCTGGCAACCGGTCCAGTCCGAGATCCTGAAGATCGGGCAAGCTCATCATCGGGGCCGACCAGACCGCCGCATGGGGCTTCCCGACCTTTGACGGCTGGGTGGTCAACACCAAGTTTGGCGAGGAGAACAAGGACAAGATCGTGGCCTTCCTGAAGGCGATCGACCAGGTCAACGGCATCGTACCTCAAGCGATCCCGCAGCCTGGACAGCCGACAGCGCCGAGGTCAAGGCGCTGGCCGCCGCCACGGGCGCCGATCCCGGCGCAGGTTCCCGGACATCCTGGAAGGCTTCACCTTCCTGCCGATGGCCGATCAGGTCAGCGACAGCCTGGCTCGGCGGCGCTGCCCGCGACGATCAAGGGCACGGCCGATTTCCTGAAGGCAGCGGGCCGCATCGACGCGGTGGCGGACGACTACTCGCCTTCGTGAACCCGTCCTACGCGCGCAGCGGCAGCGCAAGTAAGCTGCAAGCTGTCCTGCCCGGGCTTCGCGTCCGGGCAGGACACCGCAGCCGAACCGGGAGTCGGCATATGGGCCTGAAGATCGATGATGTCTCGGTCGTCTATCCGGCAGCGGACGGCCGGCCGCCGGTTGCGGCCCTGAGCGAGATCAACCTCGACCATCGACGACGGCGAGTTCGTCGTGGCACTCGGCGCCTCGGGCTGCGGCAAGTCGACGCTTGCTGAACCTGATCGCAGGCTTCCTGTCGCCGACCTCGGGCAGCCTGACGCTGGACGGCCAGTCGGTCGATGGGCCCGGGGGCCGACCGCGCGGTGGTGTTTCAGAAACACGCGCTGCTGCCCTGGCTGAACGTGCTCGACAACGTGGCCTTCGGCCTGCAGATTCAGGGCATCGGCAAAGCCGAGCGCGTATCAAGACCGCGAACGAATACATCGGCCTTCTGGGGCTGGACGGGTTCCAGAACTCGCCGGTCTACAAGCTGTCGGGCGGGATGCAGCAGCGCGTCGGCATCGCCCGCGCCCTGACCTGCGATCCGAAGATCCTGCTGATGGACGAACCGCTCGGCGCCCTCGACGCGCTGACGCGCGAAAAGGCGCAGGAGCTGATCCTGAAGATCTGGGGCGAGACCGGACAAGTCGGTCTTCTTCATCACCCACAGCGTCGAAGAGGCGCTGTTCATGGGCACCAAGCTGATCGTGATGTCGCCCCGCCCGGGCCGCATCACCCATGTCTTCGACCTGCCCTTCTCGCGGCAGTTTCAGACCGGCACACCCGCGCGCCAGGTCAAGGCCGTCGCCCGAGTTCATCGCGCTGCGCGAAGAGGTCCTGAACATCATCTTCGCCGACGAGGAGGCCGTCGAATGACCGCGACACACCGCCCCGCGAAGGCCCACGGCGCTGGCTGGTCGCCGGCTGGCCCGCGCCCGCCCGACCAAACCGGGCGAAATCTACGGCGTGCCCGGCCAGGGCAACACGTTCTGGCTGTCCGTCGCCTCGATCGCGCTCTGCTGTTCGTCTGGTGGCTGGTCACCGACACTGGGCTGGTGAAGCCGCTCTTCGTGCCCTCGCCGCAGGCCGTCGCTGAACGAAGTTCATCCAGATCTGGAACGAAGGCTTCACCAACACCTCGTTCCTTGAACACATCTTCGATTTCCACCGTCCGGGTCTTCGGCGCCTTCCTGCTGGCCTGCGTCATCGGCCTGCCGCTGGGCCTTGCCATGGGGATGAGCCCGATGATGCGCGGCATCTTCGACCCGCCGATCGAGTTCTACCGCCCGATCCCGCCCCTGGCCTACCTGCCGCTGATGATCATCTGGTTCGGCATCGGCGAGACCTCGAAGGTCCTGCTGATCTTCCTGTCGGTCTTCGCGCCGGTCGTCCTTGGCGCGCGCTCCGGCGTGAAATCGGCGGCGATCGAGCAGATCCACGCCGCCTATTCCTTCGGCGCGACGCGCTGGCAGGTGATGCGCCATGTCATCCTGCCCTCGGCCATGCCCGAGATCCTGACGGCGATGCGGATCGGCATCGGCTTCGGCTGGACCACGCTGGTCGCGGCCGAGATGGTCGCCGCCACCAAGGGCCTTGGCTACATGGTCCTGTCGGCCAGCCAGTTCCTGCAGACGCCGGTCGTGATCATGGGCATCTTCGTGATCGCCATCATCGCCTTCGCCTTCGACCTTTTGATGCGCTTCCTCGAACGCCGCCTGGTGCCCTGGAAGGGCCGGATGTAACCCGAAAGACCAACCGATGATTTACCTGAAGAAAGCCGGACGAAGACCGCCGAGACGGACCAGCAGGATGTCGCGTGACCGTCGCAGGTGATGCTGGCGCGGATTGCGCCGGAGGCGAAGAGGCCGCGCGCAGGTCTACCGCGCGACCTCGACAAGCTGGGATGGCGAGATCGTCGTCTCCGACGCGGCGCGCAAGGCCGCCGCCGGCCTGGTGCCGGAGCAACTGAAGGACGACATCCGCTTCGCCCATGACAACATCCGCCGCTTTGCCGAGGCGCAGCGCGCCACCGCTCTCCGATTGCACGGTCGAGATCCTGCCGGGCCTGATGGCCGGGCAAAAGCAGATCCCGGTTTCGGCGGCAGGCTGCTATGTGCCGGGCGGGCGCTACAGCCACGTCGCAAGCGCGATCATGACGATCACGACGGCCAAGGTCGCCGGCGTGTCCGCACATCGCCGCCTGCTCGCCGCCGCGTCCGGGCATCGGCATACCGCCCGCGATCCTCTACACGATGGATCTGTGCGGCGCGGATGTCATCCTGAACATGGGCGGCGTCCAGGGCGTGGCCGCGATGGCGAACGGCCTGTTCGGTACTGCCGAAGGCAGACATCCTCGTCGGGCCCGGGCAACCAGTATGTCGCCGAGGCCAAGCGCATGCTGTTCGGACAGGTCGGGATCGACATGTTCGCCGGCCCGACCGACAGCATGGTCGCTCGCCGATGGCAGTGCCGACACCGAAATGGTCGCCTGCGATCTCGTCGGGCAGGCGGAGCATGGCTACAACTCGCCGGTCTGGCTGGTGACGTCGGACGAGGCGCTGGCCGAGCGGGTGATCCGCCTGTGTGCCCGAGCTGATCGAGCGCGCTGCCCGCGGTGAACCGCGACAGCGCCCGGGCCGCCTGGGACGATATGGCCGAGGTGATCCTGTGCACCGATGCCGAAGAGATGGCCTCTGTCGCGGATCAGCTATGCGCCCGAGCATCTGCATGTCCAGGCGCGCGATCTCGACTGGTGGCTGGAGCGGCTTCGTTCCTACGGTTCGCTGTTTCTGGGCGAAGAGACGACCGTGGCGTTCGGCGACAAGACGTCCGGGCCGAACCATGTCCTGCCGACATCGGGTGCGGCGCGGTACACCGGCGGGTTGTCGGTGCACAAGTTCATGAAGACGGTGACCTGGCAGCGGGCCACGCGGGCTGCCTCGCGGCCTCTGGCCGAGGCCACAGCCCGCATCTCCCGCCTGGAAGGGATGGAAGGCCACGCACGTTCGGCCGATATCCGCCTTGCGAAGTTCTTTCCCGGCGACGTCTTCGACCTGACTGCGGCTGACCACTCATAGGCAAGTCGGCCCTGGTCCGGCGTGCGCCTGTTCCGCGCCCGCCAAGCCACCGACAGCGCCGAAACCGACCATCGAAACAACCGGCGCGGTTTCACGGCTCTTGCCTTGAAAGACAAGGTGTTATCCTCTCGGACAGGACCGAAGCACTTTATTTCCCGCGCCGATGCGGTTCCGGTGCCGGAGCCAAGACCTCAACAGGAGATCACCCTTGCTGAGTCACCTTCAACTCGGGCCATTGGGGTCCGCAAGCGCACCCGTCTACCGTTCCGGCATCTTCTGGCTTTGCCAGGACGGATATCAGGCGCGTCCGGGCGAAGTGATCGGGTTCTTCAACATCAGCGCCGACAAACGCGTGGCAGGCCCTGCAGTGGGGAACGATGCCGTCGGCAAGGGGACCACGCGGCAGGTCGCAATCGCGCCGCCGGTCGGAGGGCGGGTTCGCATTCCTGTGAACAATGCGCCTGACGGGCTGATTGGCATCTGGCCCGTCCGCCCGTGGAACCCCGAGGATGCCGTCGCCGCGCTGGAGGTGCCTGGTGGCGACGAAGCCGAAGCCATGCCCGCGCGTTTGATGATGCTCGAGGGGAAACGCTTCGCATGGCCGGTCGATTCCGATGCATCGCTCCTGCCCGGCGGAAACTGGCAGACGACCGCCTGGTGGGGACATTCGGACCAGATGCGATCCGTGCTTTGCCTTGGCCTGTGCGACGTGGCTGGTATTGTGCGCGGCAAACACGCCGCCTTCACGGAGCTGTTCGAGGCGGCCCCCATTGCCGCACATATCTCTCACTTTTCCGAGCATCCGATCATTCCGTGCAGCCTCGTCATCATGGAGCAACTGTCGCGGACACCGGATCAGGCCAAGGCCATCTCTGCCGATATCGTCAACGCCCTTGCGGCGTACGGAGGCAACGCAGCCGATCTCAGTTTCGCAAGCCTGCTGCTGCGCCAGCTCGTCGTTTCGCCGGCAGAAGCGACGCATGACTGCATCACGGCAACCGGCACCTCCCAGATCGGGCCGGCGGCGACGATCCTGATCTCGCTCTCGTCAGAGCCGCAATCGCTCTTGCGGCACAAGAAGCTGGGCTACCACGTCTACATCCTGTCCGCCGACGCCCGGGCTGCCGGCCCCGCCATGCGCCAATGGCTGAAGGCGTCGTTCGAGCCCGTGCGTCGAAGTGTCGAAGATATCCGCCGCCATGTTCTTCAGACAGCGGAGAGCGTAAAGGCGACCACGGGCGGAAGGCTGATCGTCATCAACCGGATGTCGTCGTCCGGACGCGAGACGATCTACAGTTATTCATCCTTTTCTGCCCCCCTTGCCGCCAGCCTGTCCTATGTCGGAGCCAAGGAAATGAACGTGATGCTGGATGATCTGGCAGCGGCGGGCCATCTTTCGATCATTGATATCGATGCGCTTGGCGCAGAATATGGCGGTGAAGCCCATCTGCCGGACGGCATCCATCATAGCGGCACGATGCAGACGGCCCTTCGGGCCGAACTGCTGAGGCTTCTTGCCGCCGACCCGGCGTAATGCAGACGGATCGCGTCTGACCGCCCTTCGCCGGGCCTTCCGCAGATGATAGCCGTAACGGGGATCAGCGGCGCGGCAAGGTCTGGCGCAGGCTCTTCCACGCCAATCGCGTGAACCCCGCCACGCCGTCGCGCTTCACGACAGCAGCGGTCGCCTTTGCAACAGTGTGCATCGGCAACTGCCCTTGGACAAACCTCCGCAAATATTCTGCTGCCCGGGCTTCCCTCGTCTGGAAACGGGCCCCAGCCAAACCCGCCTGCCCCGTGATCCTCGGCTCTCGCCGAAGCGAAAAATCATGCTCCACGGCAACGGCCCGTGGTGGCTGCCAGTCTGCGACCATCGTCCTCAGCCGCTCCCGGGCAGCCTGGGTGAAAGGCGCGTCAAAGCCCGTGCCGAGAAACGTCATGCCCATCTCGCGTGCGACCGCCTCGATGGCGAAATCGCCTTCCAGACGGAAATCCGTCGCATAGGCAAAGGCGCCGACATCCGCAAGACACCGGTCGATATCGACGACGAACACGCCCATTTCCCGAGAAAGTTCGATCGCAAGGAGGTTCAGCTTGCGGATGCGGGCGCGCAAGGCAGGCGGCTGGTCGTGGCCGATGTGGCGGAAAACGGTGCAAAGATAGTGTCGCGCGCCACCCTTCGTTGACTCCGCGTAATGGTGCCGAAGCCGAGCCTCCGTTTCTGCCCACACCTCATCCGTCTCGGGCGCATCCCGCAGCAGCGAGGTTACAACGATGTCGACATGGTCACCGACCAACGCTCCCGCCTGTCCCCCGGCGGCAAGAAACCTGAACTCCGGGCGCTTTGCCTCGAGTTCCGGCGAGACAACTGGCGAAGCGGTCAAGGACCAGCCGGACCGCAGCGTTCTCGGCCTCCGAAGCCGTGGCGAGAACAGAAACGGTTCTTCCGTTCATTGCGCCACAACCGCTGTTGCGGTCCGCGCGAAGTGCGCGGCGCGAATTGCTTCGATGCCGACGATCCCGTCGCATTGCCGCGCGGCGACGACCAGTTCCGGGATCGACAGGATACGGGACGGTTCCGGCATCGTTTCCTGCAGGCTTCCCCAGAGCACGGCGAGCAGTGGAACTTCGCTGATCGGATGGCGCGCGTAGAACCGCTGCTCCCACTCCCGCTCGACCAGCGGATCCCGCCACCCGGACCGGTGGATCATGTGGTAGGTTCTGCCGTCTGACGCGGCCAGGCTCAGCCCCGCCATGGACAGACGCAGCGCAAGTTCGCGGTGTTCGTTGATGCTGAGGTCCGGGTCGAACCCGCCGACATCCATGAAGGCGTCACGCCGCATCGACTGGTTCGACCCCGATGCCGCGATCCAGAGCGCTGGACAATCGGGATGGTCCCTCAGCGCCGCCATTTCAAGGTCGAACAGCCACCGCGGACCTGCGCCCGGATACACGCCCGGCTGACTGCGCGCGTCGATGGCGGCGAAATTCATGCGGATGTCATCGCGGGACACCAGCGCTTGCCGCCGCTCGCGCTCGGGCATCTTGCGCACATGGTCTTCCAGTCCGGGAAACGGCTCCCCGCCTTCCGGATCCCGAAAGGGGCGCGTCCGGCGCAGATGATGCGTCCGGCCGCGGACCAGCGCATCCCGCCGTTCGCGATGCAGCGCCATATGCGAGGCAACCAGATCGGGTGCGGCAAGAGTGTCGCCGTCCAGGAAGATCAGCACGTCTCCCGATGCGCGCAGCGCCCCGGCGTTCGAGGCTGCCGACCGCCCCATCGCCACATCATGATCTATCCGCACCAGCGGATGCTCCAGCGCAGCGCGATCAAGGACAAGCGGCGTCTGATCATCAGAGCCGTCATTGACGACGATGATCTCGGCCGGAACGGTCTGCGCCGCCAGCGATTCCAGCGTCAGCCGCAGACGATCTGCCTCATTTCTGGATCGGACGATGACGCTGGCCTGCATACCGCATGAAATCCCTTCGCAACGAAATCAAACAAGGCTAAATCTACATTGCCCTATCGGGTACGGAATTCTGGTCGATGATAGTGTCTGTCCAACTTCCACAGGTCTTGCCCGGAGATCCGGTCTGCACCGTGCGTGCCATACATGCGGTCGCCGGGGCAACCTGGGCATCGGAGACGGCGTGATAGATTTCAGCGTCGATCTTGGCGCGGGGCAAGCATTCGACTGCCCGCCGATCATCCATTTTCGTCTCGCTCTGGCAGAGGCAGGTCGGCTTGACCGGATCGATGTGAGTGTCGGCCAGGAGATCGAGGTCGGCGACATCGTCGCAATGCTGCACACCGACGGGGGCGATGCGGCGGATGGCGAGGTGCGGGTGGCCCGGGTCAACGTTGCCAGCATCCTGCACCACGACGACTGGTGGGAAGATCTGTAGCGTGCCATCGGCAACAGCTCCGGTCAGCCGATCGAAAAACTTGCCGACAGCGCTCCGAGGTCTTCCGACGAACTCGGGCAGCGGCTCGTCTTCGTGATCGCTCAGGACCGCGACGATACCTTCAAGCGGGCACCACGTCCCTTCTTCGCAGAATTGCCGACGCAGAACACCGGTCTGATCCGCCCGCACTTCGATAACCGCCTTGTGGGTTTCGAGTTCTACGATCATGTCGCCCGGTTCGAACCGCTGGCCCACATCGCCGTGCCATTCGAGGATGCGAACCTGGCTCATCCCTTCCAGGGTTCCCGGCACTCTCAAACTGTAAATCATGTCGCACCCAAAAATCTAACGAACATCAATCCCGAGAGATGCTGCAACACCCGCATCCCAGCCCCCGGGAACATCAAATGGTCCCTAATTCAAACACTGTGCCTCGCGCAAAAGCCTTATCACTTCTTCCGCCACAAAACGACTCCCATTCACATTCAGCCGCACCGCATCGAGCTTGAGCTTGTCCGTCCCGATCCGAGCGGAAAGACGGTCGACATCGACAATCAAGACCCCGGTTCGTGCAGAAAGTTCGACAAGAGCAAGATTGAACCGCTTGATGCGCGTCGTAAGCGTCTCCGGCAAACCGCGATAATCGGAAAGCATGTCGCCCGGCACGACCGTGGACAGGTTGTAGAACAGGATCGGTGCAGTCGAACGGCTGCGCAGGCGATCCACGATGGCCCCCCAGCTTTCAAGCGCCTGTTCCGGCGCAAGCAAGGGGGCAACCTCGCACTCCCGCCGCAGCCATTCACGCAGTTCGGCGGGGCCTCCTTGCCGCGGACCGAGGTAGAACAGGCAGCCCGTCGCGCCGGTGGCGAAGCAGCTTCATCGTCACGTCCGGCTGGATCGAAAAGACATAGGCATCGACCGTCGCATCGAAAACCGCGGTTCCGAATTGGCTGGCCGTGCCATAGGGCCAATCGAATTCCAGATGGTCAAGAACCGCGGGCGTTTCTCCGGTCGCGGCGACAAGCGCATCGGAACGGATGAAAGTCTCGTGCAGCAGGCGCACGCGCGCGCCGGGGCTCTGCTGACGAAGCGCCTCGTTTATCCCGTCCCATTTTCCTCCGCCGTCCTGCGAGGCGAACAGGGAATCGACGAGGTCACTGTTTCCTTTTGCAAAGATCGTCAGCCGCGCCATAGTGAAACCTCCCGAAGGCAAGCGAAAGCGAAGATGTCGAGCAAGGCCCTCGTCAGTTGCCTGATGGTAACAAAACCGAGACGCGCGCGTTTCTCCTACCTGCAGGACAGCATATCCGCTTACCTGCGGCAAACGTATCAGCCTTGCGAACTCGTGATCGTCCTCGACGAAACGGAAGACGATCTCGTTCTTGCCCTGCAGCGGCATCTGGCCACGTTGGCCAGGCCAGACATTCGGCTGTTTCTTCCGCAGGGGCCAGCATCTCTTGGTGCCCTGCGCAACCGAAGCGTCGAAGTCAGCGTCGGCGATATCCTGTGCCAATGGGACGACGACGACTTTCACCATCCAGACCGGGTGCGGCGTCAGGCCGAGGTGATGTCTGCCGACAACAGCCGCGCGTGCTATCTGCAGGATGTCCTGCAATTCATGACCGGAACCCGCACCTTGTTCTGGACGAACTGGATGCAGGCGCCGGTTCCCGCGCATCCGGGCACGCTGATGTGCGCGCGGACTCAAATGGTGGAATATCCGGCCACCGGCCCGCAATCCCAAAGGGAAGAGGATCGCCACGTCTTGCAGCAGCTCATCGCGGCGGGCCCCGTCAGCGTGGTGAC
Source organism: uncultured Alphaproteobacteria bacterium (assembly GCA_963777765.1). Lineage (GTDB taxonomy): Bacteria > Pseudomonadota > Alphaproteobacteria > Rhodobacterales > Rhodobacteraceae > Aliitabrizicola. The sequence continues at coordinate 75,510 of CAVZRP010000003.1, forward strand.
AGGTGAGCCGCATCTTTTCGTCTACCGGATGCACTCCGAAAACCTGTCGCCTCAGGGCCACCTTCAGATGCTGGTGGAAACCCTTGCGGTTTCTGCCAGTTTCCTGCGTCGGCGCGAAGCGGCCCTGCGGGCGGAACTGGCCGTTTTCGATTTCGGGCCTGGTGACGTCACGGTCACCGGATCGAACGGCGCAGCATTCACAATTCCCGGTCAGGGGGCCAGCAGGCCGTGATGGACGACCGGCTATCGCACTGTGACTGGACGACCGATCCCCGCTACCGCACGGTCCCCGAACATCGCATCCGGGACATGCTCGCCCTCGCCGGGTGGACATTCGAGGCCCGCGAGACCGGCGATGACGTGCAGCGCCACGCGGCGGATGCGCTCGGTCGTCTCATCGCGCAGGGCTTGCCGTGGGGCGACCACGCCGTAGAGCGGCATTTCGATCCGGTCGAGGTTCTGAACTTTCTGAAGTGGCAGGGCCTGGCGGGAAAGAACGGGTTCTGGGCCGACCGATTTGTTCCGACCGGCCGCCGACTTGTTCAGGCGCTTGCGGGGATTGCCGGAAACGGTCCGGCAGATTTCACCGTGACCTATCAGAGAACCTTCGGCGCAGGGTCGCTTCCGCTGAACAGGCCGATCCGGCTCCGCTTGCCGCTTCCGGTTCCGCATCCGTCGCTCCTCGATCTGCGGGTCGAGGATGTCTCGGCGGCGGGGCTGTCGTCACGGATCGCCGCCGATGGCTGCCGGCTGGAGATGCGGGGCGTCCTCGCGTCCGCAGAGGCCGTCAAAGTATCGCAAACGCTGCATTTCACCTGCCTGCCCCAGACGCAGGACACGGAAAGCGGGTCGGACCTTGATCTCTATCTTGCGCCCGACGAAGGCTATGTTCAGGTCACCGCCCGGGTTCGTGCGTTGGCATACCGTCTGTCCGCCGCCGCCGATACCCCGCAGCGCAAGGTCGAGGCATTCTGGGACTTCTTTTTCGACCACCTCTGTCTCGGTGCCGTTCACTATGACCTGATTGACACGTCCGGCGCCGCGACGGACCGGGTTCTTGAAACCGGTTGGTTCGATTGTCAGGTTGGCTCGGCGCTGCTGGTCGCTCTTTGCCGGGCCTGTGGAATTCCGGCCCGGCTGGTCGGCGGTGCACTCCTTTATACCGCTGCGCCGACACTGCACTATTGGGCCGAGATCTGGTTTGACGACGATGGCTGGCGTGCCTTCGATCTGGCCTGCTGGGATCTCTCGCGTGGGGGACGGGACGCCGGGTGGCGCACCCGCTTTGCCGGCGACGTCGATGCGCGGATGACGATGCAGCGCTTTCCACTTCAGTTTACCGGGCCTTCTGGTGCCACCCTGCCCCCGGCATGGCACGTCGTGAACGCATCAACCGGGATCGGCGCGCGAACGTCTATTTTGGCCGTCAGTGATGGTCAGCTGGTCTTCGACGATGAAATCTCCGTCACCGCCCGAGGCAGTTCAGCCGACGGGGCAAGGCCCGGACATCGGAACAGCGCAGGGTCGGCCTGACGCTTCGACAGCAAGCCGGTTGACCGCGCCCGCCTCGTCGACAGCATGGCGTCTCTTCCCGTTCCTTTGAAACGCCGCGTCGCAAAAGTTCGGGATCAAGCACCCAGGCGGCCCGGTCGATGTGCGACGCAAGGAACGCCGGACACACACGCTCACGCAAAAAGTGGTTAGCGGAATCGGGAAGTTCGTTGATTTTCAACGGCCCCTGCCGGTGTCGCACAGTGCGACACCGCGTGACGCAGCCCCCTGCCTTTCGGGGCAGCGCCGCTGTTTCGACCCCGCCGACCCTGTTCCCGGACACCGCTCCAACAACGGTCTGTCCACTGCATCGCAACAGAGACGGCACTGAATTCCGATCGTATTCGATCCAAAGACGAACACTTTTCAACGTCCCGCCTCCGCCGCAATCCGGTCGGATTCGCATTGCTCTCTCAGGTTGTGAGTTCACGGGACCGAGAGCTTGACGCTCGGCCCCAAACATCGGCGGAGAACGAAATGGAACGCAGAGGCGGAGTGTCGAGAGCAGTCGGTGCTGCACTGATTTCGGGGCTCCTGGCTCTGACTACGCCAACGCAATCCTACGCGGACGCGCTTGCAATCGAGCCGATGAAGGTCTCGCTCAGGGTGCCGAAGGTCCAGGTCACACGCACCGCAAAGTTCGACTGGCTCGCCAAGCGCGGCTCCTCGGCGAAAGTCACTCTCGCCTCCGCCGAACGGACCCCAAGCCAGATCGGAAGGGGAAGCTGGATTTGCTCACCCGCCGGTTTCGGCAAGAAATCGCGCTGCTACGCGAACTGACCTAGTCCGTCACACGATCGTCAAGGCGCCAGTCCGGCAGGCCCAAGATCGTTGGGCCAGGGATGGACCTCGCGCTGGTTGAAATAGACGACACCCGCGATGCTCGGATATTCGGGGCGCGCCACGCGGACGCTGTTTTCCCACGCATCGACATAGTCCTGACTGCCGGAATAGCCCAAGTTCGGCCACGACGACCGGCTTGCCGAAGCGCGGCCGCCGGGCATAGCGCGGACGCCATCACATCGATATAGCTGTGGTCGCGGTCAAAGTTGATCTGGTCATAGGCCTGAAGCCCGAACACCGAGATGCCGACCAGATCGACATAGTCATCGCCCGGATAGTAGGCTTCCATGCCCTCCTCTCCCAGCGGCGACCACATGACGTTGATCTGCGGCGCGGCGCGGCGGCAGATCGTGATCATCCGCTGGAAGGCCGCGATGTAATCCTGCGGTGCCCAGTTGGACCAGATGAAGACGCCGTCCTTCACCTCCATCTCGTGGCCCCAGCGCACGGTCACGGGGCTCTGCATGCTTGGCGATGGCGGCGCAGATCGCCTCCATGTTCTCGTCATAGACGCCGTTGAAGATACCCTCCCGCAGGACCTGTGGCGTGTTGCGCTCGTTCTGCGTCCAGGTCCAGGGTTCGATGGTGATCAGCAAGCGCGCGGTTACGCGCCAGAGCATAGGCATCTGCATCGTTCAGGGAGGGCAGAAACACGTCCTCCCAAGGCAGGAACAGATGTTCGATCACCGGTACGGGATCGTCGGCGAAATCGCCGCCCGGATCATAGGCTCCGAAGGGCAACGTGCCGGGCGGCGCAGCAAGGGCCGGTGCGGCGGCACAGGCCGAATACCAGGGCCACAGCGCCGACCGCCGCACGTCATGCGATGAATTCTGCATCAATGTCCTCCAGGCCGCGTACCGGCTTTCAATTCCAACCGACGTTCGAGCCGATAATGGATCACTCCTGCTCCGCTTGCCGGCGCCGGCGACGACATACAGAGCGGTTTTGCTACCTGACACCGGCCAGACCGAAGCCAGCGCATAAGGCTTTCGGTGGAGCGCTCGGCGAACGAGAATCCTGCCAGGCCAACCAAGGCGATCACCACGGTAAAATGCCGGTACCAGCTTCGTGGCGGCGGGCCAATCCACCCGTTTTCCAGATAGTGACGGATCACGGTGACCACACCGCTGCGACGTAGAACAGCCCGTTGACAAGCGCCAGAAGGTAGAAGCCGTTCGATCGCCTTCACTCCGTCAACGGACAGCACCGTGAGAAGGGAAATCAAGCGCAAGCGACGGCATAGACCGCCGAGCACCTTGCCGGAACCCTGCTTCGCGCGGCCTCGCCCCTTGGGTGTGATGCGGAAATCGACGAACTGCCCGGTCAGCCGGTCACGCGCGGCCATCACGCAGCCCCAGAACACCCAGGGCCATTGCAAGCGGCACGAACAGCGTCTTTTCCCAACTGAGGACCGGGGCATCGCACGGGGCGGAAGAAGCCGTCCGCCTGAGCGCATACGCGATCGTAACAAGCGCAGTAACCGACGGCACCGCATGGCCGACATAGGCCGGGAAGGTGACGTTGGCATAGGTCGTGTCGGTCAGCAGCGCAATGATGGGCATCAGGAACATCGCGGCCAGCGATAGCGCCGACAGCGGATAGTACATCTGGCAGAACAGGAATTGCAACCGCAGTCGCCATTGCATCTTCGGCAGGTAGCGTGCGCTGTATTGCAGCAGCAGCGTGACAAGGCTGCGCGACCACTGGAATTCCTGCGTCACCATGTCGGCGACGCGTGGCCGGGCCGTCGCCGATCGCGATGGCGTCGATGGCATGTACGCCGCGCCAGCCACCGGCGTTCAGGATCATCGTGGTCGAGTGATCCTCGGCCAGTTCGGGGCCAAGGCCGCCGACCTCTTTCAGGGCGTGTGTGCGGACGGCGTAATGCGACCCGATGCACATCGGCGCGAAGCCGTTGGAATAGCCGGCCTGAAGGATGCCATGGAAGGCAGCCTCGGTTTGCAAGCCGCGTGCGGGCCGACCAGTTCTCGGGCGCATTCGACGGCGCAGATGCTGGGGGCACTGACATACCCCACGCCCGGGTCGGCGAAGGGCCGCAGCATCTCGACGCAGGTAGCCGGGCTGCGGCACATGGTCGGCATCCAGTCTGCACCACGATGTCGTAGTCGCGATATCCCCAGTGGTCGTAGAAGAAGGCAAGGTTGCCTTCCTTGCAGCGTGTCGCGGCGGGGCCAGGTCTTGCGGCTGGTAGTCTTCACGCCCCTTGCGGGTCGAGATGCGGACGCCATGACTGTCGCACCACGCGACCGTCTCCGGCGAGGGATCCTCGTCGGCCAGCCAGGTGTCATGCGGATAATCCTGCGCCAGCATCGCCTCGAGTGTGCGGCGCACGATGGCGAACGGCTCGGAGGGAGTCTTGGTCACGATCATCGCCACGCGCCACTGCCCCGGCTCGGGGTCGGGCGCGACGGAACGGACGGCGCGCATGAAGAAGAAGACGAAGTAGGTCTCGAGCACTGTCAGCCAGACGAGGATCGCCGTGACAACGCCAATAGCGCAGCCCGTCGGCATGTGGTCGGGCCGCAGCCACCATTGCCAGAAAAACACAAGCGCCGCCGCCCAGCAACAGCACCAGCAGCTGATACTTGCGCCGCGTTCGCCGGTGATGATCCGTTCGAACAGCGGATGCCGATCGTCAGATAAGTGCTGCATCGGTGATCTCTCAGCCCGAAGCTCGGCGCAGCATCGCGCACGATGGTGTCTATGTCCGACCGTGCCGCAGAAAAGCCAAGTATGGCATGCGCGCGTGCGGGTCGGCCACCAGCGCCGGCGGATCGCCCGCGCGACGCGGCGCCTCGACGACGGCAGGGCGATGGCCGGTGATGCGGGCGATCGCTTCGACAACCTGACGCACCGACGTTCCGTGGCCGGTGCCGAGGTTGAGGGCCACGCTGGCCCCGCCCCGCTGCAGGTATTGCAGCGCCAGCACATGCGCCTCGGCGAGGTCGGCGACATGGATGTAGTCGCGGATGCAGGTGCCGTCGGGCGTTTCGTAGTCCGTGCCCATGATCGACAACGCAGGGTGGCGGCCCGTTGCCGCGCGCAAGGCAAGCGGAACAAGATGGGTCTCGGGGTCGTGTCGTTCCGACAACTCGCCCTCGGGATCGGCCCCTGCTGCATTGAAATAGCGCAGGGCGACATGGCGCAAGCCGTAGGCCGCATCATGGTCGCGCAGCATGTCTTCGCAGATCAGCTTGGTGCGGCCATAGGGATTGATCGGCCGCTGCGGGGTCTGCTCGCTGATCGGCTGACGATCCGGTATGCCGTAGGTCGCGCAGCTTGAGGAAAACACGATCTCGTTCGACCCCCGCCGTGCGACAGGCTGCCAACAGGCCGATCATTCCGCCCACGTTGTTGTCATAGTATCGGGCCGGATCGACCACCGACTCCCCGACATAGGCCGAGGCCGCGAAATGGACGACCGCGCGAACGTCATAGGCGTCGAACGCACGCTCGAGCGCCCGCGTGTCGCGAACATCGCCAACCACCAGAGGCCCCCAACGGACGGCATCGGCATGGCCAGTGGACAGGTTGTCGAAGCTGACAGGCAGGAAGCCCGCACGGCTGAGCGCCTTGCAGGCATGTGAGCCAATGAAGCCCGCGCCACCCGTGACAAGCACAGGCATGGAACCGGAAGATTGCATCTCACGCGACCTCGGACATGCGCCGCTGAAGCTGGCCGAGTTCCTGCCGGAAATGACGGATTGTCCGGTCCAGTCCCTCGTCCAGCGCTACGGTAGGTTGCCAGCCCAGTCGGGTCTGCGCCCGGCTGATGTCGGGTTTGCGCTGACGCGGGTCGTCTGTGGGCAACGGCAGACGAACCAACCGCGAGACGGAACCTGTCTTTTCCAGAACGATCTCGGCAAGCTCGCCGATCGTGAACTCTCCCGGATTGCCAAGGTTTACAGGTTCTGTCACGTCGCGATGCCATCAGGCGCATCAGGCCCTCGACCAGGTCGTCCACATAGCAGAACGAACGTGTCTGCTGCCCGTCACCATAAATGGTCAGGTCGGCCCCGGTCAGCGCCTGCACGATGAAGTTCGACACAACGCGCCCGTCGTCCGGGCTCATTCGAGGGCCATACGTGTTGAAAATCCGTGCTGTCCGGGTTTCTACGCCCTGATGGGTGCCAAATTCCCAGAACAAGCGTTTCGGCCGCACGCTTGCCTTCATCGTAGCACGCGCGGGGTCCAACGGTGTTGACATTGCCGCGGTAGCTCTCGGGTTGCGGCGAAATCTCGGGGTCGCCGTAGACCTCTGAGGTCGAGGCAAGCAGGATGCGGGCCTTCTTCTGCTTGGCGAGTTCCAGAAGATTCAGCGAACCCATGACACAGGTCCGGAACGTATGGATCGGATCGGCCTGATACAGCGGCGGCGAGGCGGGACAGGCAAGGTTGTAGACCTGCTGCACCGGGCCTTCGATTGCAACCGGGCTGGTGATGTCCGCTTCAATGAACCGGAACAGGGGATGACCGATCAGTTGCGCGATGTTCGATCGACGACCGGTAATCAGGCTATCCACACAGATCACACGATTGCCCGCCGACACCAGTTTCTGACACAGATGCGAGCCGACAAAGCCAGCCCCGCCTGCAACGACAACGGTTTTCGGTAAGGCCGGAGGGAAAGGGGAATTGTGATTAAGTTCGTCTGCTAGAAAAATGTTTCCGTCCACATCGCTCTCCTGCCCGGCGGCACCGCACAACCGGGTAATTCCACTCGCTAATCTCACTGAACCAATCAACCACTACAAAGTTGCATCTCAGTCGCACAAGAACAGTCGAGCAGACTTTCACTAACCAAACCCCCGGCGCTAAGATCGTCTTTGTTGACGACTGTGTCAATCTCAAGACGTCATCACAAATCGGGCACAATGTGTTTACTACATGTTCTGGTTGTGAGCAGAAATACCATTCAACCATAGGTGTTGCATTTTGGAGACAATCCTTAAGATTGGCTCTGTGAATTCAACCCTTACTCCAAGTCTGTCGAGCGGAAAAGCAGCTCTGTAAAATTCTGAAATTGTGTGGATATTTTTCCATTCACCCCCGTGGCCGCGGACAAGACGTAAGGGAATACGCGAGACAGAGATATCCGGATATGGCAACAATCCGCCGCTTGTCTCTGGTTGTATCTCGCGCGCTATCGGTGTTATCAGTTCGCGGCATCGCTAATTGCGGCGTAAGTCAGGCATAAACGGATCAAAATGATGAAATCCTTCCAAGTCGCCATCCTCTGTGCGGCGTTTGCCATTCCCCTCACGGCAGAGGCGGCAACCGTAACCTATGCCACCGCTGGAGGTGCGCTCACGGCCAATCTGGTCGCGACAGGTTCAGAGGCTTGGGAAAAGGTCGACCAATCGAAGAGCACACTCTTGCCGGAAGATGCGGCGTGGCAAACTTCTCCCGACGTGCTGCCGAATGATGTATATGGCATCGCGCCGAACAAGGTCGCCGACCCGTGCATGTATGCTTGCTCACCCTTCTACAGCGGCGTGATTGGCAAGCCTTCGGGCGAGGGCGCGCCAGGTTGGGAGACCACGAGTTTCTTTACTGTCTTCGATCCGAAGGACAGTCTGACAACCTGGGTTCAGGAGGCGGTGCTGACCTTCTCGCACCCGCAGAAGGCGCTCTCGCTTCTCTGGGGATCGCCGGATGAAAAGAACGCGGTCGATCTGTTGCTGGGCGGAGAAGTTGTTGGCAGTTTCTGGGGCAAGGACTTTGACTGGTTCTGGGAAACCGATCCGGGAATTTACAGCCAGCCCGGCGCAGGTGCGGCCCTGCTGAGGCTGTCAGGCCTCACCTTCGACAGTGTCAGGTTCTCGACCTGGTCCAAGACAGGATCCTTCGAATTCAGCAATGTGACGTCCCTGCCTGCCGAGGTGCCGCTGCCTCCGGCGTTCTTCGCACTTCTCGCCGCCCTGGGGTTAGGATGGTTCGCTACCCGCAAACGCACGGAACGCCCAAGGGTTGCCTAGCCTAGCGCAGCAGGCGCATGAGCCGGTTGGGTGATGTGGTCGCCTGCTGATGATGCCCGTTCGTCATGGTTACTCCGTGACAATTCACGAACTCGAGCGGGCACATCACCGGACCAAGACCGGTCCGGCGCCCGACATCGACGGCCGCACGTGGTACTCAGAGTTGGGCTGGCGCATCGCCAGTTAGTCCAACCAGATGACCGCCCCCGATATCCACAAGCGGGACCGTTTGCGGCCCCTCGCCAACGCGGTGGACGGGACTTGGCACTTCGGTGGCAAGACGCGCCGCCGGTGGACGGACGAAGGACGGATCGGGCACCGGGACAGCCTCGATCAATCGTCGTGTATAGGGGTGCTGCGGGTTGCCGAAGACCTGCTGCCGGCTCCCCATCTCGACGATCTGGCCAAGATACATGACCGCGACGCGATCAGAGATATTCTCGACCACGGCCATGTCGTGGCTGATGAAGAGGTAGGCAACTCCAAACTCCGACTGGAGCGCGCGAAGCAGACTGAGAACCCGAGCCTGAACGGAGACATCAAGTGCCGAGACCGCTTCATCCGCGATGATGAGGTCGGGTTGCAGGGCAAGAGCACGCGCGATGCAGATGCGCTGGCGCTGGCCGCCGGAGAATTCGTGGGGATAGCGGTCCATCTGATCGGGCGAGAGGCCGACGCGAGTCATCAGGTCAGCAGCACGTTCGCGCTGTGTGTCGGGCGTGCCGAGCGCATGTATGACGAGCGGCTCCATGATAAGCTTGCCCACCGTCAGGCGGGGGTTGAGTGCCGCTGCCGGATCCTGGAATACGATCTGGATACGGCGCCGCAAAGCCTTGCGCCCCGTCGCGTCAAGATCGGCCAGGGCCTGTCCGCCAATCTCGATCCGCCCTGTATGCGGCACGAGGCCAACCATGGCACGGGCAATGGTGGATTTACCGCAGCCGGATTCACCGACGAGCGAGAATGTCTCACCCCGACGTATGTCGAAACTGACGCGCGCGACCGCATGGACGTGATGCGTGATGCCGCCGAGAAGGCCACCACGCAGGCCATACAGCACCTGCACATCAGACAATCGGGCAATCGCCTCGGTCGGGCGGGCATCTGCCGAAGAAGGATCAGAACAATCCCTGTTCTGCGATTGGCGGACCGGACCTGAATCCGGGTCCGACATCGGTTCGCCCTTACCCATCCGGGGAACCGCCGCCAGAAGCCCACGCGAATACTCGTGCTTGGGTGAGGAAAAGATCTCGCTCACCGTGCCTTCTTCCACGGCGCGCCCTTTGCGCATGACAATCACCCGGTCCGCCATTTCAGCCACCACGCCCATGTCATGGGTTATGAGGATGATCGCGGTGCCGAGGGTGCGTTGCAGGTCGCGCAGCAGGTCCAGCACCTCACGCTGCACGGTCACGTCCAGCGCAGTGGTAGGTTCGTCTGCAATCAGAACCTCCGGCTTCATTGCAAGCGCCATCGCGATCATGACACGCTGGCGCATCCCGCCGGACAACTCGTGCGGGTACTGCGCGAGCCTGCGTTCGGGCTGCGACAGGCGCACGGCCTTGAGCGCGTCGATCGCTCTCTCTCGGGCCGTTGTTTGCGACACGGGATCGTGGGCCCGGATCGCCTCCACCAACTGAGTGCCGATGGTCATGACCGGGTTGAGGCTCGTCATCGGCTCTTGAAAGATCATCGCAATACGGTCGCCGCGCAATCCCCGCATCTTCGCTTCGGGGAGCATGGTTAGATTGGTCGGGCCAAGATGAACCGCGCCGCCGGAGACACGGACAGCAGGCGCTGGAAGCAGCCCCATGATGGCAAGCGAGGTAATCGACTTGCCGGAACCGCTTTCTCCCGCGATGGCCAACGTCTCGCCCCGCCGAAGCGTGAAGGAAAGATCACTCACGAGGGGGCGCAGGCCTGCGGCGGTGTTCACCGAGACGGTGAGACCGCTTACCTCAAGGACGGGGGCCGCGTTCGGGGCGGAGTCCGCCCCGGACAATCGTTGTGGCAGCGTCATTCGAAGACGCAGCGCGGGAAGTAGAAGCTGACGACCCAGTTCGGCATGTCCACGATCTCGGAAATGCGAAGGTCGCCGCAAGTGGAAACGAGCATGTAGGCCTCGACCGCCGCCATGCCGCGTTGGGCGCAGAGCAGATCGATCATGTTCGAGACTGCATCGCGGCTTGCCGCCATCAGGTCCGGCCCGATGCCTGTCGTCACCTCGTATCCCTTGGCGTCGAGGTGCCGTGTGACAGGGCCGGGGGTGGTGAAGCGCGGGGTCTTGAGGTTCGCGCCCTTCACCAGATCGAGGGTCAGGACCACGTCCATGGGTGACTCGATCGCTGTTCCGCAGACTTCGCCATCCCCTTGCGCTGCGTGGGTGTCGCCCACGCTGAACAAGGCGCCGTGCACCTCGACCGGAAGGTAGAGCGTGACACCCGAGGTCAGATCGCGGATGTCGAGATTGCCGCCGACCCGCCGCGGGGGGACGACGGAATGCAGGCCAGGCTCGGCCAGGGCATTGCCGATCGTTCCCGCGAACGGCTTGAGCGGAACGCGCCCCTCACGCCCCCAGAGAGCCGGCGCCATCTGGTTTGCGTCATAGGACCAGACGTGAAGCGCAGGGTCTGTGAACTGGTCGGCCAGCAACCCGAAGCCGGGGATGTTCGCCGTCCAGCCGAAGCCTTTGCCGCCGTGAAGCTGGGGCGCGAAGCTGTCGATTGTGACCTTGATGGCATCTCCGGGTTCTGCACCCTCGACAAAGATCGGACCAGAGGTCGGGTTGATCTTGCCAAAGTCGAGGCTGACCACGTCAGCCACAGTGGAGGACGGGCCAAGCTGGCCCGCCGAACTGTCGTGACAGTGGAAGAGGATGGTTGACCCGGGTGCGACCCGTTCGGCCGGAACAAGCGAATTGTCCCAGCCGAAATGGTGCTGCGCGGAGTGGATGGTATAGTCGCAGGCTTTGCACATGGACTTACTCGGTCACATAGACGTAGTCGTAGTTGATCGGGATCGACACCGGATCGGTGAACAGTTCATCTGCCCCGCCCATGCGGGCCGACTTCATGATGTAACGCTGCTCGTTGAACACCGGCACCCACGGCGCATCGTCCATGACCTTGGTGTAGATGTCAGACCACATTGCCAGACGTTCGGGTGCCGCCGGATCGGTAAAGCTGTCAGCTTTGGTCGCTTCGGCATCCAGCGTCTCGTTGCAATACTTCGACCAGTTCCAGCCACCCTCGCCCGCACCCACGCAGCCGAGGATCGGACCGTAGAAGTTGGACGGATCAGGAAAGTCCGCGATCCAGGCCATGCCACCTGACCAGACCATCGGCGCAGTGCCGGCACCGCCAGCCTCGATCACGTTGGCCTGGGCAAGGCTCTGGATATTGGCTTTGATGCCGATCGCGGCGAGATCCTGTTGAATGGCTTGCGCGATACGCGGGTTCGGATCGGTGTTCATGACGTAGAGATCAGTCTCGAACCCGTCGGCAAGGCCCGCATCGGCCAGCAGCTTCTTGGCGCCTTCGACATCAAAGGCGTACCCCGGATAATCCTTGGTGTAGCCGGGCATCGACGGCGGCAGCGGCTGTGTGGCAGGCACGGCACGGCCGTTGATGATCTGGATGATCCTGTCCTTGTTGATTGCCATGTTGACGGCCTTGCGCACCTCGACCTTGTCGAAGGGCGGGGTTTTCACATTGAGCGTGATGTAGCCGGTATGCAGCTGCCCACCCACGACGACATGGGCCGCCTGTGCCGGGTCGGCCATCACTTCCTGAAACTTGGCCGGGGGAATACCGTCGCCAGGAAAATCGACCTCGCCGTTCTGGAGACGGAGAAGCGCCACGACAGGCTCCTGCCCCACCTCGATCAAGACCTGATCGAGATACGGAACCCCGGGACGCCAGTAGTCGGCGTTCTTCGCGAAGACGAGGCGCTGGCCGAGCGTCCACTCCGCAAGGCTGTAGGCCCCCGTGCCGACCGGCTTGTGGCCGAAATCGCCCGCGGCGGCATCGACAGCCTCTTTCGGAACGACACTGGCGAAGTTGATGGCCATGACATGCAGGAAGGTTGCATCGGGGCGGGACAGGGTGATTTCGACCGTCAGCGGGTCGATGACCTTGACACCTGACAGGCCGCCATCACCTGCAGTCTCGAAACCCGCGATCGAGGCGAAGAAGCCAGCGCCGGGCGACTGGGTGGCGGGGTTCGTTACGCGGTCGAGCGAGTATTTCACGTCATCGGCCGTCATCTCGCGTCCGTTGTGGAACTTCACACCGGGGCGAAGCTTGAACGTGTAGGTCAGGCCGTCCTCGGACAGCGTGTAGCTTTCGGCGAGGCCGGGGCGCAGCGTGGTGGTGCCGGGAACATAGTCCATCAGCCCGTCGAACAACGATTTGATCATCGACCAGTTCTGCCAGTCATAGCCGATGGCAGGGTCGAGCGTTGCCACATCGTCCTTGTAGGTGACGGTCATGCTGCCGCCGGGCTTGGCGTTCGGGTCGGGGGTATAGTCCTGTGCCAGCGCCGGAACGGCGAGGGAAAGCATCAGTGCGGTGGATGCGAGCAGTCTTTTCATGTGTCTCTCCTGTCGGGTTATCGTTTCTTGGGGCAGCACTAGCGAAGTCTTATGCGCGGGTCGATCATCGGGGCCAGAACATCGGCCAACAGATTGCCGATCACGATGGCGGTGGCGGACACCAGCGTGACGCCCATGATGATCGGGAAGTCGAGGCGCTGGATGGCCTGCCAGGCCAACTGGCCGATCCCGGGCCAGCCGAATACGCTTTCGACCACGACGATTCCGCCCATGAACACGCCGATGTCGATGCCGATCATCGCAACCACCGGCAGGATGGCGTTGGGCAGGGCGTGACGCAGCACGACACGCGCGCGGGTCAGCCCCTTTGCACGAGCGGTGCGGATGAAATCGGCACGCAGCACGTCGATCATCGACGAGCGCATCATGCGGCTGTACCAGCCGGAGCCGAGAATACCGAGCGTCATGGCAGGCAGCACAAGATGCGCAAACGTGCCATACCCGCCGATGGGGAACCAGCCGAGCTTGACGGCGAACACATAGAGCAGGAGCAGGCTGACCACGAACTGCGGCGCGCTGACAGTGACAAACGAGGTCATCATCAGCACCTGATCCGCCGCCCTTCCCCGCATCAGGGCGGCAGCAATGCCCATCGTCAGGCCGATCAGAAGCTCGCAGAGGATGCCGCCCGCCATCAGCAGCAGGGTGGCGGGAAGGCGAGCCGCGATCAGCGCCGAAACTTCGGTTTTCTGCAGGTAGGAGCGGCCGAGATCACCCTGCACCAACCCCGAGAGATAGCGGCCATACTGCACCAGGAAGGGCTGGTCGAGGCCAAGCTGCTGGCGGATGTTCTCGACAGTTTCCGCAGTCGCCGATCGTCCTGCGATTTGCCGAACAGGGTCGGCCGGAAGCACGAAAAGCAAAAGAAATGTGATGAAGCTGACGCCCAGCAGGATCAGCAGCGACTGGACGACCCGACGAAGCAGATAAACCGCCATCAGTCGCTTCCCCGCTGTGTCGGGTCGAGCACGTCGCGCAGTGCATCCCCCACAAGGTTGAAAGCCAGCGCCAGCACCAGGATTGCCGCGCCGGGAATAAACACGAGCCAAGGGGCAGATTGGAAATAGGTCTGGTTCTCGAAGATGATGTTGCCCCAGCTCGGGGTCGGCGGTTGCACGCCGACCCCCAGATAGGAGAGCGTGGCTTCGAGAAGGACCGTGGTGGAGATGCCAAGTGTGCCCCAGACGATAATCGTCGGCAGCAGATGGGGCAGGATGTGATGGAACAGAATCCGGAAGCGGCCCGCACCCAGTGTTTTCTCGGCGGCGATGAAGTCGCGCTCGGCGAGCGAGGTGGTCTCGGTATAGATCACCCGCGCAGTCTGCACCCAGTTTACCAGAGCGATGACAAGCGCGACGATCCAGAGAGAAGGGTGGAAGATCGCGGCGAGGCAGATTGCGAGAAGGAGTGCGGGGAAGGCCATCATCAGGTCGGTGAAGCGCATCAGAATTGCGCCGGGCCAGCCTCGGAAGTAGCCCGCGGTAATCCCGACGAGCGTCCCGATCAGCAGCGACAGGCCGTTCGCGACAACACCGATCACGAGCGAGGTCCGTGCGCCGTAGAGGATGCGTGAAAACAGATCGCGTCCCAGCAGGTCGGTGCCGAATAGGTAGGTCTCATTCGGCGGCAGGGGCGCACCTTCAATCGTCAATCCATCGAACAGCTGCTCCTCCGGCGCAAAGGGCGCGATCAGCGGAGCAAACACGGCGCCCGCGACGACGATGGCGACCAGCACAAGACCCACCATAGCCAGTTTGCGCCGCATCAGGCGGCGCATTGCGCCGGCCGGGCGGGAACCCTCAAGCGCTTGTGCTGCGGTCATCGTCCGGTTCCTCATGGCGGGCGGCGATGCGGGCGGCGGCATCCTCGAAACTAATGCGCCACGCCATCGCAAGTTGCCGCAGCTGGGCATAGGCGTCGGCTTCGGTCTTGCCCCGTGCGGCGAGCAGGGTGACGGCGCGCACCACGGTCTGGCGACCGTCGAGCCTGCGCCGGAGGTCTGCTATCTCGACAGAAAGCGTGCGCGCCGTATCGAAGGCGTCCCGCGCGATAAGAAGGGCTGAATAGGCGCCGTTGTCCCCAACCGGTTTCAGGAGTTGGGCATGGGCGCCGGAATGCAATGCCCATTCTATGCGCCCCGGGGCTTCAGACCCGATCAAGGCGATCATCGGCATGGGTGAAGCGCCCGGCTTCCACGGAAACTGCTCGTCATAGCCCATATCGGCATCGAAGAAGATGAAATCTGCGGCCAGCGCCTCGGGGCCGAGTTCGGGCCAGACCTGAGTGACGTGCAGACCGATGGCGGTGAGTTGACGCAGAAGGGCCTGCACCGTGGGGTGGGGTCGGTGCAGGATGATGGCCCGCGCGCCGCCGAGGTTCTGGATGCGGATCGAGCGCCTCATGACACGACGCGAAGGTGGGCGGCGGGAACGCAGTGCCCGCGCGTCAGGTAGGGATCGCCCGGAAGTTCACCCCGGTGCTGAAGCACACGGAAAACGCCACGCTCGACTCGCGCGATGATGACCGGCAGCGTGGTGTGGTGCGTTTCAGGATCCACGATACCGGGCCGGATGTCGTGCCGCAGGAGGTCAGACAGGCTTTCACGCTCGGCTCCTTCGCGCTGCGCGAGAAGGCGGGCCAACTCACGCACGGCGGCGAAGGCGGCCGCCTCATGCGACGAACCAAAGCTGCTCTGCCCCGGCCAGCCCGGCAAGCCCCGGAAGTAAGGCCCTGCGGCGACCAGCCCCTCTGCGGCCTCTCCGAGCGCGGGAAGCTCGCATTCGGTCATGTTGCAGGACAGGACTGGGCAGTTCGCGGACAGGAAGTGCGGATCGTCCCGGCCAAGCGCGCGGTAGGCGGCGAGAAACTCATACGATGAGGGGCCGATGAGAGAATTCATGATGAAATCCGGACGCGAGAAGCGGATCTCCTCGATCATTCGACCCACATCGCGCGATCCGATGGGAAGGTAACGCTCGCCAAGAACCTCACCCCCGACCGACGTCACCCGCTCTCGGGTCAGGCGGTTCATCTCCCACCCCCAGATATAGTTCGACCCCGTCAGATAGGCGCGCCTGCCATGCACGGGCATCACCCAGTCAAGCAATGGCAGCAGGTGCTGGTTTGGGCAGGCATGCGTATAGACGGCGTGATCGGACGCCTCGAAACCTTCATACGGCACGGCATACCAAAGCGTGCCGCCATATTTCTCGACCGTCGGGATGACCTCTTTTCGGCTCCACGATGTCACGCAGCCGATCACATGCCGGGCCGAGCTGTCCCTCAGGATTTCTTCGCACAGCGGCGCATACAGATCGACATTGCCACCCGGATCGCGTTCGACAGTGACGAAGGTCAGGTCAAGGTCGGGATCGGCATTTACCTGGGCAATCGCCGCCATAGCCCCAGCCCGGCACGCGTCGGAGATCAGCGCATAGCTTCCCCCGCGCGAATAGAGCAATCCGAGTTCTATGCGGCGCGTCACTTTACCCCCGAAAAACAAAAACCCCCAAGCGATCGCCAAATGATCGCTTGCGGGGCTTGCATGCCAGACCGGCTTCTCACCGAATTTCTGTTCCGAATGTAACTCTTGCCTGCAGACCGTCAAGGATGCTGATCCGCTCTGGCATTTGAGGCTGCAAACTGCGCCCAAATCCCGTGCAAAACGCACTTGAATTGGTCAGGCGAAAAACCTGGCCGAGGGGCGCGCGGGGCCGATGCACTGGTACTTCGTTCGTGCCGAACTGGAAGTCGACTTGGTTCGAAAGGAAGTGCCGGGCGCGGCCAGGGGCATTTCCGCTCCCGCACACTCGCGCGAGATCAGGCAGCTTCGAACGTGATGCGGTGGCGCAGGAACTGTGTCGCCTTGTTGGATACCGACACCGGATCGCCGGTGGTGAGGAATTTCGACGTCCTCCCCGTTCCCATGAATTCGGGCCGACGGTTCAGGTAGTCGGCGAGGCTTTCGGCAACAAGGTTGGCCTGACTGTAAACCCTGACCTCGGACCCGAGCGCCTCGGCAAATACCTTTTCCATGAGCGGATAGTGGGTACAGCCGAGAACGGCGGCCTGGGGGTGGGGCATACGGCGCTTCAGGGCCTCGACATGGCTCCGGACAAGGGCTTCGGCCAGCATCTCGTCCCCCGCCTCGATGGCGTCCACGACGCCGCCGCAGGGCTGCGCCTCGACATCGACACCGATTGCGCGGAAGGCCAGTTCCCGCTGGAAGGCACGGGAGGAGACGGTCGCGGGTGTAGCGAACAGGGCGACGTGCTTCACCGCAACCTCGCGCGGAGGGGAATTGTCGCCCCACTGACGCTCGGTCAGGGCCTCGATCAGGGGCACGAAAACACCGAGGACGCGCTTGTCCGGCGGCACCCAGGTTTCCTGCATCCGCTTCAGCGCCGCAGCGGAAGCCGTATTGCAGGCGAGGATGACGAGGTCACACCCTTCTTCCCACAGCCGCTCCACTCCCTTGCAGGTCAGCGCGAAGATGTCGTCGGGCGTGCGCGTGCCGTAGGGGGTGTGGGCGTTGTCGCCGTAGTAGACAAAGGACACATCAGGCAGGCGTTTCACCAGCGCCGTATGCACGGTGAGGCCGCCGAGGCCGCTGTCGAATACGCCTACCGCCATTTGCCCCCCGCCCCGGGGTCATTGCGCCCGGTACTTGTCCTCGAATTCATAGCCGTAGTCATAGGACTTCAGCGGTTCGGGCGAAAGGGCGTAGGTCGCGCGGCGCAGATACTCCATCAGCGCCTTCGGGTCGGAGCGCAGCGCACGCAGTTCGGTAGCGGGAAGCGGCTTGCCGACAACGATACGGACGGGCTCGTCGATGCGTGACTTGAACTCCTTGATAAGCAGACCGAGGCGCAGATTGGAATGGATGTGCGAGGCGAGCTGGAAGAGGCGCGAGTTGTGACCGTGGAAGAATACCGGGACGACGGTTGCTTCGGACTTCGCGATCATCCTGGCCGTGAAGTTGCGCCAGCCGGGGTCCATCGGATGAGAGAAGGGCTTGGCCGCAGTGGAAACGGTGCCGCCGGGGAAAACGCCGATGGCGCCGCCGTTCGCAAGATAGTCAAAGCAGGCGGCGCGGGTTGCGATGTTGAGCTTCACCGCCTCTTTCGTGTCGTCGAAGGAGATGGGGAGGATGACCTTGTTCAGTTCCTCCGCCCGGCGGAAGACGGAGTTGGCAAGAATGCGGAAGTCACCCCGTACGCGGTCGAGCAGATGGCCCATCATCAGCCCGTCAAGGATGCCATAAGGATGGTTTGCGATGACGATGAGAGGGCCGTTGGCGGGAATATCGGAAAGAGCGCCGCCGACGATGTCGAGTGACAGTCCGTAGCGCTCGGCGATCACCTGCCAGAAGGAGCGGCCCGACGCGACCTCATGCTCATACCCCTCGGCACGGCGGATCAGTGACAGGCGGCCTGTGGCGTTTTCCAGCACACGGATCAGGGCACGACCCGAGCGTGATCGGGCGGACCCGGCATAGGTGATGTCCCGCGTTACCGTGCTTTGTCCCATGCGCAAGCGCCCCCTGCCCCACTCTGCGCGACATAGCCGCAATCGCCAAGTCTCGCCAGAAAAGATGACGTGAGCGTGACGTAAGCCAAGTGTCGCAGGCGGCTGCCGCCGCTTTTGAGCCATGTTCGGGTTGCAACACTGCTATGCGATGCGTAAGTGGATTGCGACGTGGCTACAAGCATACGGGTGCGGCGATGGACTGGGACAAGCTTCGGATTTTTCACGCCGTTGCCGATGCGGGCAGCCTGACCCATGCGGGCGAAGTGCTGCATCTGTCGCAGTCCGCGGTCAGTCGCCAGATCCGGGCGTTGGAGGAAAGCCTGAACGCAACGTTGTTCCACCGCCATGCGCGGGGGCTGATCCTGACCGAGCAGGGCGAGCTGCTGTTCGATGCGACGCAGGCGATGGTCAAGCGACTGGATGCGGCGGCGGCGCGGATCAGGGACAGCGAGGACGAAGTGTTCGGCGAGTTGCGGGTGACCACGACGACAGGCTTCGGCACGTTGTGGCTGGCACCCCGGTTGACCGCGCTCTATGCGAAGTATCCGTCGCTGAAGATCGACCTGATGCTCGAGGAGCGGGTGCTGGACCTGCCGATGCGGGAAGCGGACGTGGCCATCCGGATGAAAGAGCCGAGCCAGGCCGACCTGATCCGCAAGCGTCTGATGAACATCCGGATGCGGTTGTATGCATCGCCCAAGTATCTGGAGCAGGCGGGAACACCGGAAAAGCCCGAAGACCTGAGTCAGCATCGCCTGATCAGCCAGCATGTCGGCACGCCGCAGGTTGCGGCAGGGGCGACGCTGGTGCAGGAGTTGATGAGCCACGACATCCCATCGACGTTGACGGTGAACAACTATTTCGGCGTGTTGCAGGCGGTATTGAACAACCTCGGCATCGGGGTGTTGCCGGACTACCTGAGCGAAGATTTCCCCGAGCTCGTGCATGTGCTGCCCGAGGTGGAGTCAGGCGATGTGCCGGTGTTCCTCGCCTATCCGGAGGAGTTGCGGCATTCCAAGCGCGTTGCCGCGTTCCGCGAATTCGTCATGGAAGAGATTTTCGCATACCGGAAACGGCAGCAGGTCTGACTGCCGAACGGCCGGGCCGGTGTCATTTCAGACGCCTGGATAACCCGGCCTACGAGCATCGAGGTGTCGGAATGAGTGTGAGACATTGCTTGCCTGAGTGGCATTGACGACTGACGCAGATACCTCGTCTTTTGGTAGCGCAAACAGAGTTATGCATGAATGACATAACAGCCATGCTGCATTGGCAGCATGTTCAGTATTGAACCCAATAGTTCATGCGCCTATCTCCATTCTCGAAGGCGGCGATTGAGAACTCTCTCGTTTCCTTCATACCTCCCTGTTGGACTTGGGCCGAGCTTCTGCTCGGCCTTTTTTTTCGTTTTGCGCGCCCTCCCGCGCGCCTGCCTTCGTTTTCGCCACGTTCGCCCGCCGTTTGCCAAGAAAGGCGGCATCCGCAGCATTCGGCGCCAGCGCGATCGCGCGATCAAAGGCGGCGAGCGAGTCGGCCGAGCGACCGATTCGCGCCAGCAGTTCGGCCCGCGCGGCATGGAACGGCTGATAATCGGCAAGGGTCGGCAGCAGCGGCTCAATCTCGCGAAGCGCGGCCTCGGGCTGGCCCGCCTCGGCCAGCGCCACGGCGCGATTTACCTGCACGACCGGAGACGGTTCCATCCGCAGCAAGCTGTCGTAGAGCAGCACGATCTGCCGCCAGTCGGTTGCGCCGCGTACGGCGGTGACGTGCAGCGCGGCGATGGCGGCCTTGATCTGGAACGGGCCGGGCAGCCTGCGCGCTACGGCTCCGTCGAGCAACTCCAGCCCGCGCGCGATGGCGGGCTGATCCCATAGCGCCCGGTCCTGCGCTTCGAGCGCCACGACATTGCCCTTCGGGTCAAGCCGCGCGCGGCTGCGGGCATGGGTCAGCAGCATCAGCGAAAGCAGCCCTTCGACCTCGGCCTCTCCCGGTTTCAGGTGATTGACGAGATCTGCCAGAAAGATCGCCTCTTCGCAGAGCGACGGGCGCAGCGGACCGTCGCCCGCACTGGCCGAGTAGCCCTCGTTGAAGATCAGGTAGATCACCGTCAGGACAGAATCCAGCCGCTCGGCCCAGGCCTCGGGCCCCGGCACAACAAAAGGGATTCCGGCCGTCGCGATCTTCGCCCGGGCGCGGCTGAGGCGCTGGCCCATCGTCGTCTCGCGGTCGAGGAAGGCGCGGGCGATCTCGGGCGTGGTCAGCCCGCCCAGCGTGCGCAGCGTCAGGGCGACGCGCGACTTGGGGTCGAGCGCCGGGTGGCAGCAGGTGAAGATCAGGCGCAGACGCTCGTCGGGGATGTCCTCGGGCGCGGCGTCGATAGCCTCGTCCGGGGTGAGCAGGGTCAGGTCCACCACGCGACGGTCGCTGCGGGCCGAGGCGCGGAGGCGGTCGATGGCCTTGCGCCAGCCGACCCGCAGCAGCCACCCCTGCGGCGAGGCGGGCGCGCCGCTGCGCGCCCAATGCGTCAGCGCGGATTCGACCGCATCCTGCAGCGCGTCCTCGGCCAGCTGGAAATCCCCGGTGCGCGCGATCAGGGCCGCCAGCAGGCGGCCCCGGTCGGCGCGCAGCGCGTCCACAAGGGCCGCGCGGGCCGGGGCGTCGTTCACCGGAAGACCACGACCGGGCGCAGTTCGATGGTGCCGTAATGCGCGCCGGGGATCTGCGCGGCCCAGCGGATCGCCTCGTCGAGGTCGGCGCAGTCCATCAGATAGTAGCCGCCGAGATGTTCCTTCGTTTCCGCAAAAGGCCCGTCCATCGTCTCGGTCTTGCCGTTGCGGACGCGGACCGAGGTGGCGGTCGACGCGGGGTGGAGGGCGTCGCCACCCTTCATCGCACCCGCCTCGCGCAGGCGGCGCGTGAAATCCAGGTACTGCGTGTTCATGCTGTCCCCCATCGGCGGGGTCACGGTCGGGTCGGTGTAGATCAGCGCGAGGTACTGCATCGTTCTCTCCTTGGCTTGACGCCCGCGCGGAGCGGCGGGCCGAAACGACGTCCGAGGTTCGGACAGTTCAAGGACGCCCGACGACGGCTTGTTTCGACAGGATAGCCGAAAAAATTTCATCGTGTGAGACCGGGTGCAGCCTGCCCCCTTCCCCCACGCCGCGCCTTGTCCTAAGAGGCGCCAAGCCAGCCGCAGGGGACATGAGATGACCGAACCCGAGATCACACCAGAACTCGTCGCGGCGCACGGGTTGAAGGCCGACGAGTACGAGCGGGTTCTGGAGATCATCGGGCGGCTCCCAAGCTTTACGGAGCTGGGCATCTTCAGCGCGATGTGGAACGAGCACTGCTCCTACAAGTCGTCGAAGAAGTGGCTACGGACGCTTCCCACCACTGGTCCGCAAGTGATCTGCGGTCCGGGCGAGAATGCCGGCGTGGTGGATATTGGCGATGGCCAGGCCGTGATCTTCAAGATGGAAAGCCACAACCACCCCTCCTATATCGAGCCGTACCAGGGGGCCGCGACCGGAGTGGGCGGCATTCTCCGCGATGTCTTCACCATGGGCGCGCGACCGATTGCAGCGATGAATGCACTCAGTTTCGGCGAGCCATCGCATCCCAAGACAGCGCATCTTGTAAAAGGCGTCGTCGAAGGGATCGGTGGCTATGGCAATGCCTTTGGAGTACCGACGGTCGGTGGCGAAGTGCGGTTCCACCGGGCCTATAACGGGAATTGTCTGGTCAACGCATTTGCCGCCGGGTTGGCAGAAACGGACAGTATCTTCTACTCCGCAGCAAGCGGCGTCGGGATGCCGGTGGTCTATCTGGGCGCCAAGACCGGGCGCGACGGTGTAGGTGGCGCGACAATGGCCAGCGCCGAGTTTGACGACACCATCGAGGAGAAGCGCCCGACGGTACAGGTGGGCGATCCGTTCACCGAAAAGCGGCTGCTGGAGGCGTGCCTGGAGCTGATGGACTCGGGAGCGGTGATCTCAATACAGGACATGGGCGCGGCGGGGCTGACCTGTTCGGCGGTCGAGATGGGCGACAAGGGGGGGCTGGGCATCCGCCTCGACCTCGACCGGGTGCCAGTGCGCGAGCGGGCGATGACGGCCTATGAAATGATGCTGTCGGAAAGCCAGGAGCGGATGCTCATGGTGCTGAAACCTGAAAAGGAGGCTGAGGCGAAAGCGATCTTCGACAAGTGGGATCTGGATTTCGCCGTGGTCGGCGAGACGATTGCCGAGGACCGCTTCCTGATCCTGCTGGGCAACGAGGTGAAGGCCGACCTGCCGCTGTCGAAGCTCGCCTCCAGCGCGCCGGAATATGACCGGCCCTGGGTGCCGACCCCGGCCCCCGCGCCGTTGACGGCGGTGCCCGAGGTCGATCCCATCGTAGGGCTGAAAGCGCTGATCTCGTCTCCCAGCTATGCCCACAAGGCCTGGGTGTGGGAACAGTATGACAGCCAGGTGATGGCCGACACGGTGCGCCGCCCCGGTCTGGGTGCCGGTGTTGTGCGGGTGCATGGCACCGGCAAGGCGCTGGCCTTCACCAGTGACGTGACACCGCGCTACGTGAAGGCAAACCCCGTGCAGGGCGGGCGGCAGGCGGTGGCCGAAGCCTGGCGGAACCTTGTGGCGGTGGGTGCGCGCCCGCTGGCGGCGACCGACAACCTGAACTTCGGCAACCCCGAGAAGCCCGAGATCATGGGCCAGTTCGTCGGCGCGATCCAGGGGATCGGCGAGGCCTGCCGCGCGCTGGACTTCCCCATCGTGTCGGGGAACGTGAGCCTTTACAACGAGACGGACGGAAGCGCGATCCTGCCGACACCGACGATTGGGGGGGTTGGGTTGCTTGGCTCACTCGACGATCTCATCGGCAGGCCGGTGGTCGAGGGCGACATGGCGCTCCTGATAGGCGAGACGACGGGGCATCTGGGACAATCGGCGCTGCTGGCCGAGATGTTCGGGCGCGAGGACGGTGACGCGCCGCCGGTAGACCTTGTGGCGGAGCGGCGGAACGGCGAGTTCGTGCTGGCGCATCACGCGCGGCTTAGGGCGGCGAGTGACCTGTCGGATGGCGGTCTGGCATTGGCAGCGTTCGAGATGGCCGAGACCGCAGGGCTGGGCGTGGCGCTGGACGTGAGCGGCACGGGCGATCTGTTCGGTGAAGATCAGGCACGGTATCTGGTGGCCTGTGCGACAGGCGATGTCGAAACGCTGGTTGCAGCAGGGACGGCGACGGGCGTGCCGGTGCGGGTCGTCGGGCGGTTTGGAGGCAGGCGGGTGACATTCGGATCGTCTTCGGAGACACTTGCTGCCTTGTCGGATCTGTACCGAAGCAGCTTTGCGGCGGCGATCGACCGCTGATGTTGCGCGAAAATTCGCCGAATATTACAACCTCCGCGTGCGAGACGCACGATTTCGTGTATCCTTCATGCGTCGATGGAGGAAAATGCGGAGGCGGACTGTGAAGATCGTAGCTGTTGCCATGGCAACCATCCTGGCCTTTGCGGCCCCTGCCGCGCGGGCCGCAACGCTCACCGTTACATTCGATGACGAGGATGTCAGCATATCTGGCGATGCCGCCCTGGGGGTAAGCCAGGGCTTCGATTATCAGACAAGCGTTGCGTATTCGGACCTGCTGGATGTGACATTGCATGACGATGGCGGCATTCTGGAAAGCCGGATCAGCCGAGGGGGAGTAGCGTTCACTCCTCTTTCCATAGATCTCTTGGCCTATTCGAACATCTACCGAACAGGCACGGACGGGCGCCCCGATCCCGAAGAGGACTGGGACGCGTTCGAAGCGTGGACGACTGCCGGGAAGGCTGCGGCCCCCGCCCTTTTGCTGACCGGGGTATTCGATGCGGCACCTTCAGTGTCGGTACTGGTTTCGGGCCCGCTGGAGACGCTGACGACCTTCGCGTTCGGGTCGGAATTTGCCGGGATCAGCGAACTGGTCTTGTCTGTCGTGCTGCCTGAGACCGATGAACTCGGCCCGCCAAGACATATCTTCGACACGTTCGATCTTGCGACGTCGGATCAGGACTGGTGCTTCGAGTATTGCGCTGAATTCCATGCCGACAACCTCGTCGTCGCGGACGCGGCACCTGCGACCGTTCCGCTTCCAGCCGCCGGAGTGGTCCTGCTTTCGGGGCTGGCGGTGCTTGGCGTGTTGCGACGGCAGCGCGTGGCCTGACTGCGGCGGCCCTTGCGGGCCGCGCAGTCGCGGCCTAAGTTCCTCGAAGAAGACCCCGAGGACGACATTCCCATGCCCATGGAAGCCCGCGATATCGAGAACCTGATCCGCCAGACCTTTCCGCAGGCGCGCATCACGATCACAGATCTGGCGGGCGATGGGAACCATTGGGCGGCGGAAGTGATCGATGAGAGCTTCCGCGGTATGAACCGGGTCCAGCAGCAGCGCGCGGTCTATGCGAGCCTCAAGGGCAGGATGGACGGAGCGCACGGGGAATTGCACGCGCTGGCGCTGACCACCAAGGCGCCGGACTGACCAAGACGCGAAAGGGCGACCGAACCATGTCGACGACTACCGCCGAAGACCAGATCCGCGACACGATCACCAAGAATGACGTGGTGCTCTTCATGAAGGGCACAAAGATGATGCCGCAATGCGGTTTCTCCAGCCGTGTGGCGGGTGTGCTGAACTTCATGGGAGTAGAGTTTCAGGACGTAAACGTGCTGGCGGACGCAGATATCCGCCAGGGGATCAAGGACTTTTCCGACTGGCCGACGATACCGCAGCTTTACGTCAAGGGCGAGTTCGTAGGCGGCTGCGACATCATCACCGAGATGACGCTATCGGGCGAGTTGGACGCGCTGTTCGAGACCAAGGGCGTGGCATTCGACAAGGAAGCAGCCGAGAAGATCAGGGCCGCCAACGCCTGATCGGGCGGGAGCATGCAGCCCCGGACCGGATCAGGGCGCGGTGGTTGGGGCTTGGTCACGCACCCGCAGTTTGAACGGCCTGCCTTTCCCCTGCGCTCTCGACCGCGAATACAGAACGGCGGCGTGGCCGCTTCTTGTCCCCGCGCACGATGCCTTAGCCGGAAGTCGCCAGTTCGCAACTCCGGCGGAACATCAGGTCGGCCTGTTCGGGGACGAACTGCTTCAGGCGGCGGCCCCCAACTTGTCTTCGACTGACGCGGCCAGAGCCTCGGCGCGGGCGGCAAGTTCCGCAAGACCATCGAGCACAGGAACCGGCACCTCGGCCACGCCTGCCCGCAACTGCGACGCACGCAATTCCAGCGTCGAGATGTGCGATTTCAGCGCACGCACCTCATCCTCCATCGCCGCCATACGGTCGGCCAGCATCAGGGACGACATGAGCAGCATCCGCGCCTCTGGCAGGCGGCCCATCTGCGTGACGAGGGGTTGCGCCTCATTGTCCAACAGCTTTGCAGCGGCGCGAAGAAAGTGCTCTTCGCCAGGCTGACAGGCCACAAGGAAGGTGCGCCCGCCGATGATGATGTCGACTTCAGGCATCCTGCATGTCTCCGATCAGGGGTTTCAGTTCAGCAAGGATTTCGTCCATCTCCGCGGTCTCGCTGAGGCGGGTCGCGCGAAGCGCCTCAAGTTCTGCCAACATCGCCTTGTTCAGGAGGTGCGGCTCGGTCACACCCCGGGCCTGCGCCTCGCGCAGACCACGCATGGTTTCGCGCAGGTGGATGACGTTCTTTCGCATCCGCTTTACTTCAAGCCCCTGCGCGTCGAGTTGGCGGGTAAGGTTTTCGACCTTTTCCTGAAGTTCGCCCACCTGGTCGCTGTCACGCTCCTTCAGAAGTCGCAGGCGTTCGTGCAGTTGGGCATTGGCATCGCGCGCCGCCTGAAGTTCTTCCGCCAGCGCGGACAGGCGACCCTCATCGTCGGAAGCTGCGGCAGGCGATGCTGCGCTGGGCGTATGGCTATCGACCGCCTGGCCTATCCGTTCCAGCGCCGCATTGATCCGGCGCTCAAGTTCGTGAATGTCGCTCATCTGCCTGTTTCCCCCGAAGATTGCCTGATTTCGCCACTGCGGAACATTCTTGCCCCTTTCTCGAAGGCGAATCGGGAACAGGTTTATCTTCTTCGATATTGGCCGAAAGGCAAAATCGTTTGCGCGGCCTTTCGGCCCAACGGGTTGCGGGCTGTGCTTGATCTTGCCGCCCGGACTGCTATGCAGCGGCCAACCCCTCTACCCGGATCGGAAGGATCAATCCCTTGGACATCGCCACCCTGCGCGCCCAGCATCCCGACCATTGGAAGAAGGCGGCTGCGATCCGCGTGCTCACGCTTGATGCCGTGGCCGCCGCCAATTCGGGCCATTCGGGGATGCCGATGGGGATGGCCGACGTAGCGACCGTGCTGTTCGACAAACACCTGAGCTTTGATGCAAGCGCACCTGACTGGCCGAACCGCGACCGGTTCATCCTGTCGGCGGGGCACGGGTCGATGCTCCTCTATTCTCTGCTGCACCTGACGGGTTATGCCGACATGACGCTGGAGCAGATCAAGAACTTTCGTCAATGGGGCGCGAAAACCGCGGGGCATCCGGAATACGGCCACGCGAAGGGAATCGAGACGACCACCGGCCCGCTCGGCCAGGGGATCGCCAATTCTGTGGGGTTTGCGATTGCCGAGGAAAGCCTTCGAGCGCGATGGGGATCGAAGGTTGTCGATCACTTCACCTTTGTGATCGCAGGTGACGGCTGCCTGATGGAGGGCGTCAGCCAAGAGGCGCTGGCACTGGCAGGCAAGCAGCAGTTGTCGCGGTTGATCGTGCTGTGGGACAACAACGGGATCACCATCGACGGCAAGGTTTCCATCGCGGACATCACCGACCAGAAGGCGCGGTTCGCAGCAAGCGGCTGGGACGTGTTCGAGTGTGACGGGCATGATCCGCAGGACATAGACCGGGCGCTGACGGCAGCAAAAAGCTCGGACCGGCCCGCCTTCGTCGCCTGCAAGACGCATATCGCCCTGGGCTCATCGGCGCAGGACACGTCGAAGGGCCACGGTGCATTGACAGATCCGAAGCTTATCGCGGACACGCGGGCGGCCTATGGCTGGAATTACGGGCCGTTCGAGATACCTGCGGATATCCGAAAGGCATGGCTTGCCATCGGGTCGCGTGGCAAGGACGCGCGCGAAGCATGGGAGGCGCGCTTCGCAGCCCTTCCGGCGGGCAAGCAGGCAGAGTTCACCCGGATCATGTCCGGGGCTGCTCATCCAAAGCTGGCGCAGGTGATCCGGAACGTGAAGAAGAAGGCCGTGGAGGCACCGCAGAAGGTAGCAACACGGCGGGCGTCGGAGATCGTATTGGAGGCGGTGAACCCGGTCCTGGGCGAGACGCTGGGTGGCTCAGCCGACCTCACGGGGTCGAACAACACCAAGACCGCCGACCTGGGCGTTTTCGAACCGGGCAACCGCAAGGGTCGCTATATCTACTACGGCATCCGCGAACATGGCATGGCCGCAGCGATGAACGGGCTGGTTTTGCATGGAGGGATAAGGCCTTACGGCGGAACATTCATGTGCTTCACCGATTATGCCCGCCCGTCGATGCGGCTGTCGGCCTTGATGGGGATTCCCGTTGTCTATGTGATGACGCATGACTCGATCGGTCTGGGCGAAGACGGGCCGACGCACCAGCCCGTCGAGCATCTGGCGATCAGCCGTGCCACGCCG
Source organism: uncultured Alphaproteobacteria bacterium (assembly GCA_963777765.1). GTDB lineage: Bacteria > Pseudomonadota > Alphaproteobacteria > Rhodobacterales > Rhodobacteraceae > Aliitabrizicola. The sequence goes on from CAVZRP010000003.1 coordinate 103,734, forward strand.
AATACCTGGGTGTTCCGCCCGGCCGATCTGGTCGAAACGGCGGAGGCGTGGGAACTGGCCTTGAGTTCGACCAAGACGCCATCGGTGCTCGCGTTGAGCCGTCAGAACCTGCCTGCTGTGCGGTTGACCCATACCGGGCAGAACATGGTTGCGCGTGGGGCCTATGTGCTCGCCGAGGCGGAAGGGAAACGGCAGGCGATCCTGATGGCAACGGGGTCAGAGATCGAGATCGCGATGAAGGCACGCGACTTGCTGCAGGCTGACGGGATCGGCACGAGGGTGGTTTCGATGCCCTGCTGGGAATTGTTCGAGGAACAGGACGCGGCCTGGCGCAAGAAGATCCTGCCCGCCGGACCGGTCAGGGTGGCGATCGAGGCGGGCATCCGCTTCGGCTGGGATCGCTGGCTGTTCGGCGAGGGCGGCAAGCGCGAGAAATCGGGCTTCATCGGGATGCACGGCTTCGGCGCGTCGGCCCCCGCAGATCGGCTTTATGCTGAGTTCGGGATCACCGCCGAAGCTGCCGCTGCCAAGGTCAAGGCGCTCCTGGGACTGTAGCGCGGTGCCCTGGGCCCGATGGCCCGCGGCGGCTGTCATCTTGCTGAGACCTTGTGCGACTAGTTGATCCTGTGTGTTCAACTGTACAGGATCGCTATGACCAGTTCCGTGTTTTTCCCCGCCTCGGCTCTTGCCGTTCTCTTATCCATCTCTGCCGCTCCCGCCGCACGCGCCTGCACGGTGGATGTGCTGACCCTGACCTGCACAGGGGCAAGTGCCGCGCAGTCCAGCAATGCCTCGGGCCTGGTCGTTTCCGTAGAAGCGGGCGCCAGCGTCACAAAGGCGAACACCGCCCCGAATGCGCCGGCCCTGCTTCTGAGCGGCAATAACGTGACCGTCGACAATGACGGCCAGATCATCAACCTGCGCACCAACAACAACGACGCAAATGCTGCGATCCAGGGTACCGGCAGCAACCTGACAATCACCAACTCGGGCACGATTTCCAGCGGCGACCGGGCCATCCACATAACGGGCGGTACGGGTGGCTTCACCCTGACGAACGAGGCGGGAGCGACGATAACGGCGCGTCGTCAGGCGGTGCGCACGCTCAACGATCTGGCCTTGCCGAATTCGACAGTGACGAACTATGGCACGATCAGTTCCACCACAGACCGCGCCCTGCAGTTTCGCGGCGCAGGGGCGCGTGTCTACAATTACGGCACGATGACCGGTGGCGACGAGGTGATCGAAGGCCGCGAAGACTTCTACCTCGAGAATACCGGAACCATCGCGGCCGATCCCGCTTCCACCGATGCGGACGGCGCCCAGTTCGCATCGGGCACGGTAATCAACGAGGGCCTGATCTCAGGCACCGATGACGGCCTCGATGTGGATGAAGGTTACATCTTCAACGCCGCATCGGGGACCATCCGCGCGCGGGCCTCCGGCTCCGGTTCCGGCATCGACATCGATCCGACCTACGAGCCGTCCGATCTGACCAAGTCGCGTCCTGCGGGCGATCTGACCATCGTGAACGAGGGCCTGATCGAGGGTCCGACCGCGATCGGGTCGGACCCCGCCGCGCAGAACCGCATTACAGTTCGCAACTCGGGTACTCTGCTTGGGAATTCGGGCAAAGCCGTCGACTTCGCGCCCGGTCAGGGTGACAGCACCGTGGAGAATTCGGGAGGCGGCCGCATTCTGGGTGATATCCTGTTCGGCGCGGGCAACGATGTGTTCCGGCTTTCGGAGCTCGACGACAGCGCCGCCATCGACGGCGTGATCGATGGGAGCGGTGGCACCGACACGGTGGAGTTGTTCTACAGCCTGTATGACATCGTGTCCTTCACGGTAACGGACGCGGGCACGGATCTGACGCTGAAGATCGCGTCCGGCGGGCTGTTCACGGCCAGCTTCCTGAACTTCGATCGGTGGACGCTGAGTGACCGGCAGACCTACACGAGCGAGGATCTGGCGCTTGCGGTCGCTGCTGTTCCCCTGCCTGCCGGGCTGCCGCTGTTGCTGGCCGGACTGGCGGCATTGGCGATTGCACGCCGGAGCGCCAGACCGGCGGACATAGCGCAGCAACAAGGCCGGATCGGGCCCGCCCCGATCCGTGCCGCAGCATCGCTCGATCTGCTCGGCCAGCAGCCCTTCGATACGGAACGGTGCACTTGATCACATTTGCCCCGCTCTCGCCCCTCACCGTCCTTCCATCATCACGCGGGCCTTCCCCGCAAGATGGCGTCGCGCGAAGAGTCAAGAAAGCACCGGCGACGAAACCTCAGTGGGCCCCTTCCGTCTTCCCGGTGATCGCGGCAAGTGCAGGGCCAATCACGCGCGTCGCAAGCGGGATGAGCATCAACCCGAGCGCCAGGCCGAGAACCCCGTTCATCGCGGCGGCGGCGATCCATTCCACAGCGGCCTCGGCCGGGGGGACAGCATGGGCGGCGGCGGCAGCCCAGTCATGAATGTGATGGCCCAACCAACCCCAGCCCAGCACCTCCAACCCGTGGGTCACGATGGAGCCGCCAACCCACAGCATCGCTGCCGTGCCGACCGCCGAAAGAAGGCGCATGAAGGGCGGCATCCCGCGCACGAGGCTGCGCCCGAGCGCCCGGGTCGGTGCAAAACGTCCCCGGCGGGCCATGTGAAGTCCTATATCGTCCATCTTCACGATCAGTGCGACCCCGCCATAGACGAAAGCCGTGATGCCGATACCAACGGCGGCAAGCGTTGCAGCCTCGGTTACCAGGGTGCTGTCAGGGATGGCGGCCAGCGCGATGGTCATGATTTCGGCCGAAAGTATGAAGTCGGTCTTGATCGCACCTGTGACGCGAACCTCTTCCAGCCGCGCGGGATCGCGGGTGTCGAGATCCGCTTCCACCTCCGCGTCGCCATGGGGGAAGATCAGGTGGAACACCTTCTCGGCCCCCTCGAAGCACAGGTAAGCCCCGCCCAGCATCAGCAGCGGCGTGATCGCCTGCGGCAGGAAATAGGACAGAACCAGCGCTGCGGGCAGAAGGATGACCAGTTTGTTGAACAGCGAGCCGCGTGCGATCCGCCAGATGATCGGAAGTTCGCGGGCCGCTTCGAACCCGTGCACGTATTTCGGCGTGACGGCAGCATCGTCGATGACCACGCCCGCGGCCTTGGCCCCGGCCTTGGCAGCCGCCCCCGCGATATCGTCGACCGAGGCGGCCGCCACCTTGGCGATGGCCGCCACATCGTCGAGAAGTGCCAAAAGTCCGCTCATGCCAGGTCCTGTCCGCTGCCCCGTCTAACCTATCGCGGCAGGCCGGGCTGGCAATGGCGATGCCTCGCTTCCAGTTGCCCGAGGCTTCGGGTAACGTCGCGTGCCTGTGACCGTTCCAGTAAAGCGAGGACAGGGCCGAAACTTGGCCCGAAACCCATGTCAAACCGTACAAACATCATCCTCGGCAGCCTGATCGTCGGGCTAATCTTGTTCGACCTAGCCGCCCTGCATGGCACGGGGACAACGTTCTTGGTCAAAAAACTGATGGACCTCGTGGAATTCCTGACGTTCTGGCGCTAAGGTCGCGGCGCATCAGCTTTAAGTGTCGCAGCGCGGGCTCGGCCCCGCGCAAATTCATCTGCCCGATCCGCCGTATTGGCGCGGGCCACGAAGGAGAGCATCATGACGGTCAAGGTGGCAATCAACGGCTTCGGCCGGATCGGTCGCAACGTGCTGCGCGCGATCATCGAATCCGGGCGCACCGATATCGAGGTGGTTGCGATCAACGATCTCGGCCCGGTCGAAACGAACGCCCACCTGTTGCGCTTTGATCAGCGTGCACGGCCGCTTTCCCGGCACGGTGACGACGACCGAGACGACCATCGACGCGGGCCGCGGGCCGATCCAGGTGACGGCGATCAAGAACCCGGCCGACCTGCCCTGGGCGCATGTCGACATCGTGATGGAATGCACCGGCATCTTCACCGACAAGGACAAGGCAAAGATCCACCTTGAGAACGGCGCAAGCCGCGTGCTGGTCTCGGCGCCGTCGAACGGGGCGGACAAGACGATCGTCTATGGCGTGAACCATGACACCCTGACGAAAGACGACCTGATCGTGTCGAATGCCTCCTGCACGACGAACTGCCTGTCGCCGGTGGCCTATGTGCTGAACAACGAGATCGGCATCACCCGAGGCTTCATGACGACGATCCACAGCTACACCGGCGATCAGCCGACGCTGGATACGATGCACAAGGATCTTTACCGCGCCCGCGCTGCGGCGCTGAGCATGATCCCGACGTCGACCGGGGCAGCCAAGGCCGTCGGGCTGGTGCTGCCGGATCTTGAAGGGCAAGCTGGACGGTGTCGCGATCCGGGTGCCGACGCCGAACGTGTCGGTCGTGGACCTGGTGTTCGAGGCCAGCCGCCCGACCACGGTCGCAGAAGTGAACGCGGCGATCCGCACGGCGGCGGATGGCCAGCTGAAGGGCATCCTCGGCTATACCGATCAGCCCAACGTCTCGTCCGACTTCAACCACGATCCTCATTCGTCGGTCTTCCACATGGACCAGACCAAGGTGATGGACGGCACGATGGTGCGCATCCTGTCGTGGTACGACAACGAATGGGGCTTCTCGAACCGCATGGCGGATACTGCCGTGGCGATGGGCAAGCTGATCTGACGGCAGCATTTCAGGCCGGTCATACATTGTGACCGGCCCCTGAGGCCAAGCCGGTAGGCATCGGGCGGCGCGGGCGCTAAGGGGGACCATGGATCTTGTGGTCATCCTTGGCGTTCTGGCCGCCCTCTTCATCTTCATCGGCCTCAGCGAGCCGCTGGCCGAGAGCTTCCGTTTGCCCGTCAGCGTGATCCTTGCGGCTATGGGGATTGCCATCGGCGCGGGCGCGAGCTTTTTCTGGTTCACCGACCTGACGGATGTGCTGAACCCGGTAGCGCTGGCGATCCTGCGGCTGCCGATCTCGTCCGAAGTGTTCCTCTATGTGTTTCTGCCAACTCTGATCTTTCAGGTTTCCCTGACGATCAGCTTGCGGCGGATGCTGGACGACTGGGTTCCGATCCTCGTTCTGGCGGTCGTGGCGGTGGCGGTGGCGACGGTGGTGATCGGCTATGCGCTGTTGCCCTTTGCCGGATTGCCGCTGATGGCCTGCCTGCTGATAGGGGCCATCGTCTCCACCACCGATCCGTCGGCGGTGGTCAGCATCTTTCGCGGCACCCCTGCTCCACAGCGGCTCGGGCGGATCGTCGAGGGCGAGAGCCTGCTGAACGATGCTGCGGCAATCGCGCTGTTCGGGGTATTCATCGGGTTCGTGAGCATCGGGTCCGAGACGCCGAGCCTGGGGGGGGCGCTGGCGCGGTTTCCCTGGCTGGTGCTGGCCGGAGCTTTGTCAGGCTGGGTGCTCGCGCGGCTGGCGGTGGAGGTGATAGCCCTGCTGGGAGAGTATCCGCTGGGGCAGATGTCCATCTCGCTTGCCGTACCTTATGCGAGTTTCATACTGGCGGATCATGTGCTGCACGCCTCGGGCGTGATCGCGGTGGTGGCGGCAGGGATGACGGTGAACATCACGGCGCCCGGGCGCATGTCACCCCCCGCATTCGCAAAGCTGACCGATACCTGGGATTTGCTGGCTTACTGGTCGGGATCGCTGATCTTCATGCTTGCGGCCATCCTGATCCCGCGCCTGCTGGCGAACCTGCAACCGTCGGATTTCGGGCTGATCGGGGTTACGGTGATCGCGGCGCTTTCAGCCCGGGGGTTGATCCTGCTAGGTCTGCTGCCGCTTTTGAACTTTGCGCGCCTGTCACCCCGGGTGGAGATGCCCTATCGGCTGGCGATCCTCTGGGGCGGGCTGCGCGGGGCGGTCACGTTGGCGCTTGCGCTGGCGGTGACAGAAAGCCAGGGCGTGCCGCCCGAGGTCAAGCGGCAGGTGGGCATCATCGCCACGGGCTTCACGCTGTTCACGCTGCTGGTGCAGGGGACGACTCTGCGGCTGGTGATCACGAAGCTGGGGCTGGACAAGCTGTCGCCGCTGGATCGGGCATTGTCGAACCAGGTGGTCGCCGTCGCGCTCCAGTCCGTGCGCGAGACGGTTGCCGAAACGGCGCGCGAATTCGGCCTGCAACGCGCCATCGTGCGAGAAGAGGCGAAGCGGTTCGGTGAGCGACTGGATACGGCGGTGGCCGAGGCGGACGAAGGTCAGGACATTCCTGACAGGGATCGTGTTACACTGGGCCTCGTGGCGCTGGCGGGGCGCGAGCGCGACCTGATCCTTGAGGCGTTCCGCGACCAGTTGGTGGGCGGGCGGCTGGCGGATCGGCTTCTGAGCGAGGCCGACAAGCTGATCGAGGCGACACGGACCGGCGGTCGGAGCGACTATCGGACGGTCGCGCGGCGCGCGCTGCGGCCGGGACGCGGGCACAGGCTGGCCGAGGCGCTGCATAACACGCTTGGCTACTCCGGGCCGCTGCAGCGCGAGACGACCGAGCGCTTCGAGCTGATCGTGGCGTTGACGCTGATCCTGCGGCAGTTGCACGGCTTCATCGACAGCCGCATCCTGCGCATCCACGGCCGCCGGGTGGCCGACCTGCTGCATGAATTGTTGAACCGCCGCGAGGAGGAGACGCAGAAGGAACTGGAGGGTCTGCGCCTGCAATATCCCGGCTATTCCGACGAGATGGAGCGCGATGTGATCCGCCGCACCACCTTGCAGCTGGAGCAGGCCGAGTACGATCAACTGACCGAGGACGGCCTGATCGGGCCCGAACTGCGCCAGGAGCTGATGGCCGGGATCGCGCGGCGCAGGAAGGCATTGAGGGCGCGGCCCGATCTGGATCTTGCGGTGCAGAAGACCGAGCTGGTGCGGATGTTCCCGCTGTTCGAAACGATGCCCGAGGATCAGCGGGCACGACTGGCGGCCAAATTGAGGACGGTCTACGCCGCGCCGGGTGACGTGCTGATGCGGCGCGACGACCGACCGCGGCGCGTCTGGTTCATTGCCTCTGGTGCCGTGGAAAGTGTGCAGGCGGGGCAGAAGAACCGCCTTGGACGGGGCGAGATGTTCGGCCAGCTATCAGTGCTTCTGGGCAAGCCACGCCGGGCGCAGGTGACGGCTATCACCCATTGCACGCTGTTGACGCTGGATGAAACCGGCTTCCTGTCGCTTATCCGTGGCAATCCGGTCTTTGCGGCGGCGGTGCAGGACGGGGCTGACAAGCGCGGGGTGAAGATCGACATCGGCGCGCTTGCGGCGCTTCAGCTCCCCCCGAAAAGGGCGTTCTCCTGGCGTCGCCTTGTCGGACGCGACAAAGGTGATCCTCAGGCGTCTTGACGTCAGCCATGATAAAAACGGACACGATATGCGTCCATTGCATAGCGGCAAGGACATCTCGGGCGTTGTTTGCGCTACCATAGTCCCCACATCCTGAAGACGGGACAGGACGAGTTGTCCCGACGGACGAAAGGAAACACCATGTTGACCGTGATTGAAAAACTGATGGCTGCCGCCCGTAACCAGGCGCGGTATCGGCAGACGCGGGACGAGATCGCGCGGATGCCGTTGGATATAGCTCTGGATCTGGGCATTTACCCGGGTGACGCGCACCAGATCGCCAGAAAGGCCGTCTGGGGCAAGTGACCGGCAGGATACGGGGGACATTCCTCTGACCGCCTCGAAGAAGGGTAGTCCGTTCGGGACTGCCCTTCTGCATGTCGGCCGCTAGTCCAGCCCCCAGATTGCCCCCTCGGCGATCTCGACAGAGTTTTCCGCCGGATCGCGGACATAAAGCGAAAGCGCGCCGTTGTCCCACCTGTGCTCATGCTCGATGGCAATGCCCCTGGCGCGGAAATGGTTGCGCCACGCGGCGATTTCCGCCTTGTCACGGGCGCGGAAGCAGACATGGCCTTGCCCATCGGTGCCGTGGCGGGGAATGCCGATCTTCGGGTCGTTTTGCCTCGAATGGTCGGGGTTGAAGACCAGCAGCATCTGCTGCCCGCAGACGAAAAAGACGAAACGGTCGGGAACAAGGGATTTGACCTTCAGGCCGATGACGCCGGAGTAGAACCGTTCCACCGCCGCAAGGTCGCGGGCATAGAGGACCGTTTCGAGGATGCTGTCAGGTGGATGCATCGTCGATCCGGGATTGCTCAGCGGTATTTCGCGGCCAGTGCGTCCTGCACCGGAGGGGTCACGAATTTTGACACATCGCCGCCAAGGCGCGCGATTTCCTTGACCAGTTTTGAAGCAATCGCCTGACGCCGGGCATCGGCCATCATGAACACCGTCTCGATGCTGGCATCCAGCGCTCGGTTCATTCCGACCATCTGGAATTCATACTCGAAATCCGCCACGGCGCGCAGACCGCGGATGATGATCGTGGCCCCTACGTCGCGGGCGCAGTCGATCAGCAGGTTCTCGAACGGGTGGACCACGATCTCGCCGCCGGTCTTGGCGACGATGGCGGAGCATTCCGCCTCGACCATCGCCACGCGCTCTTCCAGTGAAAAGAGCGGACCCTTGTCGCGGTTGATGGCGACACCGATCACTAGCCGGTCAACCAGCGCCATGGCGCGCTGAATGATGTCGGTATGGCCAAGCGTCACCGGATCGAAGGTGCCGGGATACAGACCGATGCGCATGGGAACTCCATTTTTGCCCCAAAGTCACGCAACATTATTGCGCAATGGGATGCAAGCCGCAAAGCGCCGCGTCAGAACCCCTTGATCATCCCCTCAAGCGCGTCCTTCTCCATCGCGAGTTCCGACAGGCGCGCCTTCACCACGTCGCCGATCGAAATGAAACCAACCATCTCGTCGCCTTCCATCACCGGCATGTGGCGGAAACGGCCGTCGGTCATCTTCTGCATCACATCGGTCGCTCGGTCAGTACGGGTGCAACCGACGATCTTGCGGGTCATGATCCTTTCGACGCGGTCGCCCAGACAGGCGGCTCCGCGCCGCCCCAGTTCCCGCACGATGTCGCGTTCCGACAGGATGCCCTCGACATGCTTGCCGTCAGGCGAAACGACGACGGCCCCGATGCGCTTGGCCGAAAGAACCTCGGCCGCTTCCGCGAGCGTGGCAGACGGCGGGACGGTGACGATGGTCATGTCGCCCTTGAGTTTCAGTATCTTTTGGACAGTCATTCGATCCTCCCTCGAATGAGATCAGGCTGTGCTTCAGGCAAGCCCCTGTCAAGTCAGCGCTTCGAGACGCTGCACCTCGCGGCGCAGGCCCTGCGCCAGGCGGTCGGAGAAGCGGGTCATCCGCTCCACCCGCCGGTCATCGGCATGGCGGATCAGCCAGAAGGCGCGGGTCAGACGGACCTCCCCCGTCAGCAGTTTCACGAGTTCCGGGGCCGAGGGCATGGCAAAGTCATGCACAACGCCCACGCCCGCCCCTTGGCGCAGCCAGTTCAGTTGCACCGAGACCGAATTCGAGGCCAACGGCACCTCTGGCGTGCCAATCTCGGCCAGGTAGTCGAGTTCCTTGTCAAAAATCATGTCGGGGATGTAACCCACAACGCGGTGCCGGATAAGATCGGCGCGGGTCTGCGGTGTGCCGTGCCGTGCAAGGTAATCGCGACTGGCGGCCAGATGCAGGCGGTAGTCGGTCAGGCGTTGGACGGTCAGCCGCCCTGCCAGGGGGGGCGAAACTGCAATCGCCACGTCGGCTTCGCGCCGGGACAGGTTGAAGACGCGCGGCAGGGCCACGATCTGCACCTCCAACTCCGGATTCTCGTCACAGATGGCGGCGACAACCTGGGGCAGCAGGTAGTTGGCGCAACCATCCGGCGCGCCGATCCGGATCTGGCCCGACAACGCCCCGGTGCTGCCGCGCAACTCTTCTGCCGCACCCGCCATCGCCTGCTCGGCTGTTTCGGCATGGGGTATCAGGCGCGCGCCTTCGTCGGTCAGAACGTAGCCCTGCGGGCTTTTGGCAAAGAGGCGGGCCGAGAGCGCCTCTTCCAGCCGGGCGATACGGCGACCCACGGTGGCCGGGTCGATCTTCAGCACCCTGCCCGCACCCGACAGAGTTTCGCTGCGCGCGACGGCAAGGAAGATGCGCAAGTCGTCCCAGTCGCTCACATCGCCCTACCTTTTGCATTTATGCAATATGCCTTTGAAATCTTGCCGCTGTTCCGGGCATTTCCGCAAGGCTAATCTGGGCGCAGATATACACTCGGGAGGGCGCGATGAAGGAACTCACACACTGGATCAATGGCAAACACGTGAAGGGCACGTCGGGCCGCTTCGCCGATGTTTTCAACCCTGCCACCGGTGAGGTGCAGTCCAAGGTGCCTTTGGCCTCAAAGGCCGAGCTGGATCACGCCGCATCCGAGGCCGCGAAGGCACAGGTGAAGTGGGGTGCCACCAACCCGCAACGCCGCGCGCGGGTGATGATGGAGTTCGTCCGCCTCCTGAACCGCGATATGGAGAAGCTGGCCACTGTGCTGTCCAGCGAGCACGGCAAGACGGTGCCCGACGCCAAGGGGGACATCCAGCGCGGGTTGGAGGTCATCGAGTTCTGCATCGGCGCCCCGCACCTGCTGAAGGGCGAGTTCACCGACAGCGCAGGTCCGGGGATCGACATGTATTCCATGCGGCAACCCATTGGCGTCGCAGCCGGAATCACGCCGTTCAACTTTCCGGCCATGATCCCGATGTGGAAGATGGGTCCGGCGCTTGCCTGCGGGAACGCATTCATCCTCAAACCCTCCGAGCGCGATCCTTCGGTGCCCCTGATGCTGGCGGAACTGATGCAGGAGGCAGGGCTGCCCGATGGCGTGCTGCAAGTGGTGAATGGCGACAAGGAGAGCGTGGACGCGATCCTCGACAACCCGGATATCGGTGCCATCGGCTTCGTCGGCTCCACCCCCATCGCGGAATACATCTATGGCCGGGGCTGCTCGAACGGCAAGCGCGTGCAGTGCTTCGGCGGGGCGAAGAACCACATGATCATCATGCCGGATGCCGACCTTGACCAGGCTGCGGATGCGCTGGTCGGTGCGGGCTACGGCGCTGCGGGCGAGCGCTGCATGGCGATCTCGGTTGCCGTGCCGGTCGGCGACGCCACAGCGGACGCGTTGATCGAGCGGTTGATCCCCCGGATCGAGAAGCTGAAAGTCGGCCCCTACACCGCCGGGAATGATGTGGACTATGGCCCTGTGGTGACGGCGGCCGCGAAGGCCAACATCTTGCGGCTGGTCGAAAGCGGTATCGCCCAGGGCGCGAAACTGGTGGTCGATGGACGAGGCTTCAAGCTGCAGGGCTACGAGGACGGTTTCTTCGTCGGCCCCCACCTGTTCGACCACGTGACCACCGACATGGAGATCTACCGGAAAGAGATTTTCGGCCCGGTCCTGTCGACCGTCCGCGCCAAGACCTACGAAGAGGCGTTGGGTTATGCGATGGACAACGAATACGGCAACGGGACTGCAATCTATACCCGCGACGGTGACACGGCGCGCGATTTCGCCAACCGCGTGAACGTCGGGATGATCGGAATAAACGTGCCGATCCCGGTGCCGCTGGCCTATCACACCTTTGGCGGGTGGAAAAAATCAGCCTTTGGCGACCTTAACCAGCATGGCCCGGACGCCTATCGCTTCTACACCCGGACCAAAACGATCACCGCGCGCTGGCCGTCGGGCATCAAGGAAGGCGCAAGCCTGAACTTCAAGCCGATGGACTAAGTCGACCGCCGCTGGCACACGTCTGTGTGTTTTTGCGCTTATGCCGGATCAATTCTGCCATCTGACGCGTTGTGCTCGCAGATAGAAGGAGGATCGGGCATGATGCGATCAATAACACTCGCGACAACAGTCGTGGTCGGTATGTCTGTCATGCCGCATCTTGCAGGGGCGGAAAGCCGGTGCCCTTCGGGTTTCACCCAATCGCAGGGGCGCTGCTACCCGGAAGCCGGGCGACATGCGCCCACTCAGGGGTATCTGCCGGAGAGCGGTTTCTACCGGGAAGACACGTCGCGGAACTGGAACAATCATCGGAACCGCGACGACAACCACCGGAGTTCACAGCGGCGCTACAGGACATATGACGACGGACGCCTGCGCGACCCCGAACGCTACGGCCTGCCGCCACTGCCGCGCGGCCAGCACTACCAGATCATCGACGGTCAGGTCGTGCGGATGCGCGACGGTTACGGAGGCACGCGCTATCGCAGCGGCTCCAACAACAGCGATGGCTTTCAAAGCATGCTGAACTCGTTGTTCAGGTAGCCAACGGGTTTCCGGAAACAGAAAAGGCACCCGCTAGGGTGCCTTTTCCATAGCTCTGGTCCCGGGATCAGACGCGCTTGCGGCGTCGCAGAGCGGCCAAGGCACCCATGCTTCCCATCAGCAGCCAGCCTGCGGCGGGCAGCGGCACGGGCGCTACGGGATCGCAATCCTTCTCGTCCTTCACGGAATGATCGTCACTCTCGTCCCCGCAATCGTCACGGAAGGTGCTCACACGAACGACTCTGTCGTCTTTGCCGGACTTGCAGCCGGCATAGTCCTCATGTTCCGTTTCATGTTTCGGCTTCCAGAATTCGCTGATCCTGTCCTTGTCCTTTCTCCAGAACTCCGACGACGACGACTCTTCTTTCTTGCCGCCGCCGTAGCCCAGGGTCTTGGCCTGGGCAATGCTCCCAATTCCGCTCAACGCGAGGGACGTGCCAACAAGCGCAGCTACAAAAAGGGAATTACGAAACTTAGGGGTCATTCAAAACACTCCACACTTTAAAATCCGATAGTCTGATTGTGCCGCGAAACACCCAAAAATGAACAAAATTTTGACATTTTTCGCGTTTTACACGCATGGCGCGAATTTCCAACGTGATGCCTAAAACGATTACGCCGCTACGCGATAAATCACCCTTATGTCGGAAACAATCAAATCGCCCACCGGGAAAAGCCAATCCGAATCAGCAGATCTTCCGGTTCCGGCATCCCTGCTTCCGCAGTCAAGAGAACCGACAAAGCGCTCTTCCCGATGCTCGCACATTGAAAAAGGGCAGCCCGGCGAGCTGCCCCCTTAAAGCGATCTGACGACAGCGTCAGGCGCGCTTGCGCCCGCGAAGTGCGGCCAGGCCGCCAAGACCACCGAGCAGCAGAAGTCCTGCCGCGGGCAGCGGCACCGGGGCCGGCGGCACATCCTCGACTACGATCGACCGAACCTTGAAGGCGTCATACTGGCCCGAGGCACCGATGCCGAAGAACGAGGTGGCAATATCCGAAGACAGCGTCACGTTGTCCGCCACATCACCGGAGAACTGATACACAAGCCCCGTCCCAAGATCGGCGAACAGGTCGAACACGTCCTTGAAGACTTCCTCCGGTGTAACGAGTTCCCATGAAACGACGGTCTGCAGGCATTTCCCCTTGACGGGATCTGTCACAACGCAGGTCTTTACCTTCTTGAATTCCGCCCGCTTGATGTAGTCGTCGAAGTAGCTGAAGCTGATCGACGTCAGAAGGTAATCCTTGCCCAGTTCGAACAGCGCGAGGTCGTTCAGGCTGCTGCCATCAATCCTGTGATTTGTGTCCTCGCAACCGGTAAAGCGCGTGCCGTTCGGATTCCAGTTCCCACACACGCCGACACCCGCACCCGGCCAGATTCCGATGCGTGAGCTTGTAGTATCAATCGTCGACTTGTCATCGCTGTACACGCCGCCGGTCACCTTGATCTTGACCGACGCATCCTGCGTGGAGCTGACGGTTGTCGAGGGAACCCAGCCAACCGTGTAGGTCTGATCGAAGTCGAATGAATAGGTCGCAGCGGAGGCCTGGGTCACGGCAAACACGGCGGCCAGCACGCAGGGAAGACTCCTGCAGATCGCGAAAACTCGCATAACAATACTCCATCAAATCGCACCACCAAGAAAGACTGGCGCCAAAATCCCGTCAGCTTTCCAGAAATTTCTTTTGTTTACTGGATTTTACAACCTGCGGTCGCAAGTTTGGCGATGTGTGGGGAACAATTGTCTGCTGCAGAAAGGGTCGTTTCCAAACACAATCCTGCCTTAATTGGGGTTCGATCCGCAAAGCGGCGTGATTCGCCTATTCTAGCCCTTCACGCAGCCGCCGGGAAAATGCCACGCCGTCCGTGCCCGATGGGCCGACCGGCTTGCGGACGGCCCGCGCCAGCACCTGGTCCAGCGGCTGGCCGGGCGACAGTACACCCAGCCCGTAGAGGTAGCGCGGGAAGTAGCCAGACAACAGCACGTCACGATCCAGCGGAATTCCCGGCGACAGGGCACGGGCCATGCGCCAGACGACCGTGGTGCAATTGGTGGTGGCGGTGTTGTACCATTCCGGGCGGACAGATAGCGTATCAGCCAGCGCGAGGTACTCAAGGAACAATTCCTTCCGCTTCTCGGGCCGGATCGACAAAGGAAAGACCGAAACAGTCTCGCGCCGTACATCGGTGCGCAGGCGGACGATATCGCGCTCGTCAGCGGCGATGATGACCAATTCAAAGCGCCGGAAGAACCCGGCCAGCGCCGAATAGACCTCGCCCTTCTCTCGCCGGATCTCGGCGGAAAAGACGATGTGCTGGCCATCCTCGAAACCGAAGCTGACCAAGACATGGGCGATGGCGGGGTTGGCCCAGACCGAGGTTATCAGGTCAATCGACGCAAGCTGATCGAGGCGGTAGCTGCGCGTCTCCCACTTCGGGGTGAAGTCGGTGTCTGTCCGCCAGTCGAAATTGCGCACGTTGGTCAGGGTAACGACATCGCCTTGCACATCGGACGTGACGCCATGCTCCACATCGACAGCCCAGACGCGATCGTTCGACGGGCGCAGGGTGGAGTACCAGCCGAGTGCCACGGCAGCGGCCACAATGGCCCAGAGCCAGACCTGCCGCCCCCTGCGCTGTCCCCAAAGCCGCGCCAGCGCGAAAGTCAGGGCAGCGACGAGGGAGAGCGAGACGACCCGGACGGCGCCGCCATACTGAAACCAAAGCGCCATGGACAGAAGGGCAAGGCCGGGAAGGATGACGACCAGTTGCAGAACGCGCAGCAGCACCCCACTGCGCTTGGGGCCGTTGGCCCTGCCCTGCACTGTCTCGATCATCCGACGCCCCCGCACCGTTCCGCGCGGCAGGCTGCCATGTTTGGCTTGGGGCCGCTACGCTATCCGCACCAAGCGCCGATGCAACCGCGACCGGGCGTGATCATTCCGCCGCAACGCGCCTCGGATCGAGCATCTGCTTCAGGTAGCGCCCGGTATGGCTGCGCTCGACCTTGGCCACATCCTCGGGTGTGCCGGTCGCCACGATCTCGCCCCCGCCATCGCCGCCCTCGGGACCGATGTCGATGATCCAGTCGGCGGTCTTGATGACATCGAGGTTATGCTCGATCACGATGACCGTATTCCCCTGCTCGACCAGTTCGTGCAGCACTTCCAGGAGTTTGCGCACATCTTCGAAGTGCAGCCCGGTGGTGGGTTCGTCCAGGATGTACAGCGTCCGACCCGTCGCGCGGCGGCTGAGTTCCTTCGACAGCTTCACCCGCTGTGCCTCGCCGCCCGAAAGCGTTGTGGCCTGCTGACCGACCTTGATGTAGCCAAGTCCCACCTGCACCAGCGCGTCCATCTTCTCGCGGATGCTCGGCACCGCCTGAAAGAAGAGCTGCGCATCTTCGACCGTCATATCAAGAACGTCGGCGATGCTCTTGTTCTTGAACTTTATTTCCAGCGTCTCGCGGTTGTAGCGCGCGCCCTTGCATGTCTCGCAGGTGACATAGACATCGGGCAGGAAGTGCATCTCGATCTTGATAAGCCCGTCACCCTGGCACGCCTCGCAGCGCCCACCCTTCACGTTGAAGCTGAACCTTCCCGGCTGGTAGCCACGCGCCTTGGCCTCGGGCAGACCTGCGAACCAGTCACGGATCGGCGTGAAGGCCCCCGTGTACGTCGCCGGATTGGACCGTGGAGTCCGTCCGATGGCGCGCTGGTCGATGTCGATGACCTTGTCGAGATGCTCGAACCCCTTGATTGTCTCGCAAGGCGCGGGCGTTTCGCGTGCGCCGTTCAGGCGGCTGGCGGCCGTCTTGAACAGCGTCTCGATGGTAAGCGTGGACTTGCCCCCCCCCGACACGCCGGTGACGCAGACGAACTTGCCCAGCGGAAACTCGGCCGTGACATTCCGCAGATTGTTGCCCGTGGCCCCGACCACCGTCACCTTCTTGCCGCTGCCCTTGCGGCGTATGCGCGGCACGGCAATCTCCCGCGTGCCTGACAGGTACTGGCCGGTGATGCTCGCCGCATCCGCCGCGACCTGCGCGGGCGTGCCGTGGCTGATGACCTGCCCGCCATGCACCCCCGCCCCCGGTCCCATGTCAAAGACGTAGTCCGCCTCGCGGATCGCCTCTTCGTCATGTTCCACCACGAGGACGGTATTGCCCTGATCGCGCAGGTTCTTGAGCGTGGTCAGCAGGCGGTCATTGTCGCGTTGGTGCAGGCCGATGGATGGCTCGTCGAGAACATAGAGCACGCCGGTCAGGCCGGAGCCGATCTGCGACGCCAGCCGGATGCGCTGCGACTCCCCGCCCGAAAGCGTTCCCGCGTTGCGGCTGAGCGTGAGGTAGTTCAGCCCGACATTCACAAGGAATCCAAGGCGTTCCCGGATTTCCTTCAGGATGGCGCGGGCGATCTCGTTCTTCTGTGTGCTCAGGCTTTCGGGAACGGACCGGATCCAGTCGTGCGCCTCGGTGATCGACTTCTGCACCACCTCTCCGACATGCAACCCCGCGATCTTGACCGCCAAGGCCTCGGGCTTCAGGCGGAAGCCATGGCAGGTGCCACAGGATCGGTTGTTCTGGTAACGCTCGAATTCCTCGCGCACCCAGGCGCTGTCGGTCTCGCGGTAGCGCCGTTCCATGTTCGGGATGACGCCCTCGAACACACGGGAAACCTCGTAGATGCGCCCCCCCTCATCATAGCGGAACTTGATCTCCTCATCGCCGGAGCCGCGCAGGAAAACCTGCTGCACCTTCTCGGGCAGATCCTTCCACTTGGCCTTGCGGTCGAAGCCGTAGTGGCGCGACAACGCCTCGATCGTCTGCGTGAAATAGGGCGACTTCGACTTGGCCCAGGGCGCCAGCGCCCCCTGCAGCAGGGTCAGGCCCTGATCGGGCACGACGAGGCGCTCGTCGAAGAACAACTCCACCCCCAGCCCGTCGCAGGCCGGGCAGGCGCCGAAGGGCGCGTTGAAAGAGAACAGGCGCGGCTCGATCTCGGCGATGGTGAAGCCGCTGACGGGACAGGCGAATTTCTCGGAAAACGTGGTGCGAACCGGCTCCCCCTCGCCCTCTCCCGGCGCGGTTTCCAGAATGGCGATCCCATCGGCAAGGTCGAGCGCCGTTCGGAAGCTGTCGGCGAGCCGTGTCTGGATGCCCTCCCGGACCACAATCCGGTCCACCACAACGTCGATGTCATGGCGCAGCTTCTTGTCGAGCGTCGGCGCATCTTCCAGTTCGTGGAACTCGCCATCCACCTTCACCCGCTGGAAGCCCTGCTTGCGCAGCTCGAGGAACTCCTTGCGGTACTCTCCCTTCCGGTCGCGGATGATCGGGGCCAGAAGATAGGCGCGCGTCCCCTCGGGCATGGCCATCACGCCATCGACCATATCCTGCACCTGCTGCGCGGTGATCGGCAGGCCCGTCGTCGGAGAATAGGGCGTGCCGACGCGGGCAAAGAGCAGGCGCAGATAGTCATAAATTTCGGTCACCGTGCCGACGGTGGAGCGCGGATTCTTCGACGTTGTCTTCTGCTCGATGGAAATGGCCGGAGACAGGCCCGAGATATGGTCCACATCCGGCTTGCCCATCATGTCGAGGAACTGCCGCGCATAGGCAGACAGCAACTCGACATAGCGGCGCTGTCCTTCGGCATAGATCGTGTCGAAGGCCAGAGAGGACTTGCCCGACCCGGACAGCCCGGTGATGACCACAAGCTGATCGCGCGGAATGTCGACGTCGACGTTTTTCAGGTTGTGCTCGCGCGCACCCCGGACTTCGATGAACTTCTGTTCGGCCATTGGCAGCAGCCCCCACGTTCCCAATCGCGATACATAGGCGAGCGCGAGCGAGTCTCCAATCGGAATAAGTGAACATAACATGAACGACTGCGGTTTTTAGGGCAAGTGTCCACGCGGTCGTCACCGCGCGCGACGACGGGCGGCCTGAAAGCTGTGCATGATGATGCCACCCACACAGAGCGGAACGGCAAAGCCCACCACGCCCGCCACCCCGAAGCCCGAAACGAGCAGCGCAAGGATCGGCGTGCCCGTGGTCGTGCCAAGGTTGCCAAGCTGGGCGACCGCACCCGAGGCAAGCGATCGGTCCTCGGGTGTGGCGTTCAGTTGCGGGATCGAGGCAAAGGACGCACCCTGAACGATACCGAGCGCCGCCGCCATCAGCAGGCCACCCGCCATACGGACCGTCCCGGAACCCCAGCCCAGCCCGAGGACAAGCGCGCCGACCAGCGCCACGGCGAAACCCGCCTGCACCATTCGGACGGCACTGACCTGCTTCAGCAGCCAGACACCCAGTGTCAGGGAAACGGCGATGCTGACCAGCGGCATGGCCGATGCCGCAAGCGCGCGCTGGTCCCCCATCATCGGCGGAAGCAAGGTCAGCATCGCGACATAAAGACTGGTGTAGAAGAAGAACCCCGTCGCCGGGGCGGCAATACGGGGCGAACGATAGATCGTGCCATGCTGGCGGATCACCCCGGCCAGGGTCAGTTCCGGTGGTGGCGGCAGGACGATGCGGGGCAGCAGAATCCAGAGGATCGCCGCAATCGCCGCCATGTAGCCGGCATGAGCGAGGAACAGTCCGTGCGGACCATCGGCGGCGAGGCGCGGTCCGATGACCGCCAACCCCGCGTAGGACAGCCCGAAGAAGCTGGACCACAGCGTCATCGCCAGCCCCTGATAGCGCTGGCTCGCGGCCTGGGCGATCATCACCGGTCCGACGACGACGATCGCCAGATGCGATACGCCTTCCAGCACGCGGCTCGCCATCATCAGCGGATAGCCGGGCATCAGCGACTGGAGCGCCGAGATCGCCGCCCCCATCAGCAGCGCGGCAAGCATCACCGGGCGCAGCCCCAGGCGCTGCACGAGGATGCCTGCCGTTGTCCCGAAGACCAGCCCCACGATTCCAACGACCGAGACCATCAGCGCCACGCGTCCCGGGCCGCCATAGATCGGAACCAGATCGTCATAGAGAACGCTGATCTTGCCGAACTGCGCCGCAGCACCCAGGCCCGCCGCCCAGAGCGCCAAGATCAGTAAAGCGGGAGTCCGCGTCATGCGCGCAGGGCTAGCAAGGGGCACCGTCGCCTGCCATCCCAAAACGCCACTGGCGCATTGCCGCCCTCCCGCTGCACGCAACGCGATGCCCGATTGAACTGCGCGATCAGAAATGCAGTGCGCGCCCATAAGCGTCGAGCACGGCCTCGTGCATCATCTCGGACAAGGTGGGGTGGGGGAAAACCGTCTCGATCAGTTCCGCCTCGGTCGTCTCCAGCGTCCGGCCGATGACATACCCCTGGATCAGCTCGGTCACCTCGGCTCCAACCATGTGCGCGCCGAGCAACTCGCCGGTCTTGGCATCGAACACCGTCTTGATGAACCCCTCGGCCTCACCCAGAGCGATGGCCTTGCCGTTGCCGATGAAGGGGAAGCGGCCGACCTTCAGCTCATACCCCGCCGCCCTGGCCTTTTCCTCGGTCAGCCCGACGCTCGCCACCTGAGGGTTGCAATAGGTGCATCCCGCGATCGAGTTCGGCTTGATCGGGTGCGGATGGCCGCCCGCGATCAGTTCGGCCACCATGACCCCCTCATGGCTCGCCTTGTGTGCAAGCCAGGGCGCACCGGCGATGATCGCCGATGGCATACAGACCGTCAATCCCGGTCCGGCAGTATTCATCGGTCACCACATGCGTCCGGTCTATCTTCACGCCGAGTGCTTCCAGCCCCAGATCCTCGACATTGCCGACGATCCCGACAGCCGAGATCACCGTGTCGAACTCCATCGTCTCGGTCTTGCCACCCATCTCGACATGCGCGGTCACGCCGACGCCCGGCTTGCGGTCGAGCTTCTTCACCGCAGCCTTCTCGAGGATCTTCATGCCCTGCTTGACGAACTGCTTTCTTCGCAAAGGCGCTGACCTCGGCATCCTCCACCGGCAGGATGCGGTCCATCACCTCGACCACGGTGGTGTCCGCGCCCAGCGTGTTGAAGAACGACGCGAATTCGATCCCGATGGCACCCGATCCGATCACCAGCAGCTTCTTCGGCATCCGCTTGGGTTGCAGCGCGTGGCGGTAGGTCCAGACGAGATCGCCGTCCGCTTCCAGCCCCGGCAGTTCGCGCGCCCTAGCGCCAGTGGCAAGGATGATGGCGGGGGCGGTCAGGTCTTCGCTTCCCTTCTCGGTGGCGACGGTGACGCGGCCCTTGGCGGGGATTGTGGCCGTGCCCATGAACACCGTGATCTTGTTCTTCTTCATCAGGTGGCCGATGCCACCCGACAGCTGCTTCGCCACCCCGCGCGACCGCGCCACGACGGCCGGCAGGTCATAGCTGATGCCGGTGGCGCCCAGACCGAATTCCTTGGCGCGGTGCATCAGGTGGAACACCTCCGCAGAGCGGAGCATGGCCTTGGTCGGGATGCAGCCCCAGTTCAGGCAGATGCCACCCAGGTTCTCGCGCTCGATGATGGCAACCTGCTTGCCCAGTTGCGCCGCGCGAATGGCCGCGACATAGCCGCCGGGGCCCGAGCCGATCACGATCACGTCGAAGGTCTTGGCAGCCACGGTTCCCCTCCTCTGGAAAAGTAGTTTGCCATTAAACTATTTTCTCTCACGCAGCAACGCAGGGCGCGCCGCACCCCCCTTCGCTTAACGCATGGCTTCCGCCTCCAGCCGCCGCACCACCGCACCATAGCCACCTTCCGCAAGGAAAACCTCCTCCTCCGGCGTGCTGGCGCGGCCAAGTGCTGCGTTGCGAAACGGGAACCGACCGAAGCGCGCGACGATCTCGCGATGGGCGCGGGCGTGCAGCACGTTCTCGGCACCCGTGTCGGGCAGGCGTTCCGTCATCAGCGCGACACAGCGGTCCTGATCGGCAAGGGTCTCGCTGTGCTCGAAGGGCAGGTAGAAGAACTGCCGCTCTGGCTCAGGTGCCGCCATATCCCAGCCCTCTGCCACGGCCTGGCGTCGCGGCCGCCCGCGCCTGCGGATCGGTCGCAAAGGCCAGCGCGGTGCCCGCGATGGATGTTGCGCGAAATCTGGTCCGTCACGATCAGGTAGGCAAGTGTGCCCACCGTGCCATCGACCCAATGCTCCAGGCCTCCGTCATGCGCGGCCTGCCAAAGGTCAAGAAAGCGGTCGCGGCACACGCGGTCGATCTCTTCGCCCCCGGCATACCAGCCGTCAGGACCAAGTTCGCCCAGCCAGAAGTCCAGAACCTCGACCGGGTCCGCCATTGCCATCCTCCCACAGACAGTCCCACCCTGACAGCAGACGCCCTGCGCGGCAACCGCCTGTCACGTCCGCGGATCGGCGCGGTCGACGACCGCCTCCACCGCCATGGCCGACGCAGAAGGCGAGAGCGGCGCGAAGCCTCCTGCACTCGGGGCCGACGCGCGCCGTGTCATCCGCCATGCGGCGTAGAGCGCCAGCGCCCCGAACAGCAGACCCATCAGCAGGAAGAACCCCCCCGGCCCCACCTGCGCCATCAGCCAGCCTGCCGTGACAGGACCACCGATCGCACCCAGCCCATTCAGAAAGATCATGCCCGCACTGGCCGCCGGCATCTCCTCCTTGGTCAGATAGTCGTTGGTATAGGCAATCAGCAGCGAATAGAGCGGGTTTATCACGCCCCCCAGGATCACCGCCGATCCGACCAGAACCGGATAGGGCAGCGTCAGCGCGAAGCTGAGCAGCATGACGACCGACCCTATGACCGAGACCCCGAGGATCAGCTTGCGGCGGTCCATCCGGTCCGACGCCCAGCCGATCGGGTACTGGAACACCAGCCCGCCCAGATACATCGCGGCGATGAAGATGGTGATCTGTGTCACCGACAGCCCGATCATCGCCCCCCAGACGGCCGCCATGCCGAACATCGCGGCAAAGATCCCGCCGGTCAGCAGCATCCCCGCGCAGCCAAGCGGCGAGATGCGGAACAGTCGGCTGAAGGCCAGCGGCCTGATCGTGTCGAAGACCGGCGCGGGCGTGGCCGCCAGCAGGATCGGCATGAAGGCGAGCGAGACGAGCACCGACGGCATGATGAACAGCACGAAGCCCGACGGGTCGGGAATGTTCAGCAGCGCCTGGCTGGTGATGATGCCCACCATCTGCACGATCATGTAGAGCGACATGCGCCTGCCCGCGCGTCTCGTTCGTGGCGGTGTTGTTCAGCCAGCTTTCGGCGGTCACGTAGACCCCCGCGAAGCAGAACCCGATCAACGCCCGCATCACCGACCACGAGACCCAGTCGGGAACCACGGGGTAAAGGATCAGCACCGCCGAGATCAGCGAGCCGAGCGCCGCAAACACCCGCACATGACCCACCCGCCGGATCATCTCGGGCGCCAGGCGCGATCCGAAGAGGAAGCCCACGAAATAGGCCGACATGACATAGGAAATCTCGTAGGTCGAGAACCCCACCTGCGTGCCGCGGATACCCAGCAGCGAGCCCTGCATCCCGTTGCCGATCATCAGCAGCATGACACCCAGCAGCAGCGGCCAGGTCGAGCGCAGAACCTTCAGCATATGCGTCCCCGCTCGTCCGTTCCCCGCCTGCCCATTCCCGGCAGGTTGCTACCCTCGCCCGCGCCGCGCCTGCCCTGCCCCGACACCTCAGCGCCCATCCCCGTCAGGGATCAGCAGCGAGGCATCGCCGTAGGAAAAGAAGCGATACCCCTCGCGCGATCGCATGATCATAGACCCGGTGCATCCGGTCCTCGCCCATCAGGGCCGAGACCAGCATCAGCAGCGTCGATTTCGGCAGGTGGAAGTTGGTCATCAGCGCGTCGGTCACGCGAAAACGGTAGCCCGGATAGATGAAGATGTCGGTCGTGCCGCGCCAGGGCCGCATCGTGCCATCCGCGGCAGCCGCACTTTCGATCAGGCGCAGCGCCGTGGTGCCCACCGGGATGATCCGCCCGCCCTGCGCGCCGGGTCGCGTTGATCTGCTGCCGCCGCCGCGCCGTCACCTCGCCCCATTCGGCGTGCATCCTGTGGGTGGTCACATCCTCGACCTTCACCGGCAGGAAGGTGCCCGCGCCGACATGCAGCGTCACTTCGGTGAAGACGCACGCCCCTTGGCCGCCAGCGCCGCGCAGCAGCGCCTCGTCGAAGTGCAAGCGAGGCGGTGGGGGCGGCGACTGCCCCGGCATGGCGGGCAAAGACCGTCTGGTAATCCGTCCGGTCCTGCCGCATCCGGCGCGCGCTTCGCCGCGATGTAGGGCGGCAGCGGCATCGCCCCCGCCTCGGCCAGCGCCGCGTCGAAATCCTCGCCCGTCAGGTTGAAGACCAGCCGCAGGTCGGTTTCGCGCCTTCTCGGCCACGGTGGCGGACAGAGCTGTCGGAAAACCGGATCACCTCGCCGGCAGCCAGCTTGCGCAGCGGCTTGGCCAGCGCCCGCCAGCCGTCCGCGCGCGGGTTCCAGCAGCGTCATTTCCACCTTCGCGCCGACCTCGCCCTGCGCCGGTCGTCCGCCGCTGCGCCGGTCAGGCGCGCCGGGATGACCTTGGTGTTGTTCAGGACCAGCCGGTCGCCGGGGCGGAAGACATCCACCAGATCGGACACATGCAGATCGCGGATCGCATCGCCTTCGGCCAGCAGCAGCCGGGCCGAGGTGCGCGGGCCGGGCGGGCCGGGTGGCGATCAGCGCCTCGGGCAGGTCGAAATCGAAATCGGACAGCTTCACCGGCTCGTTCCTCTTCGGCTCGGCGCGCTTGGCGCGTCCGACCGGAAGATCTCGCGGAACATCCCCGGCGTCAGGATCGACAGCGGATTGACCGAAACCTGCGGATCGTCCGACCGTGCCGCGTCAGCTCGTAGTTGAAGCCGAACAACCCCTTCGCCCGGCTGGGTCAGGACGCTGCCGATGCCGTTGAGCAGGTAGATCGGCGAGATCACGCCCTGCATGTTCAGCCGTCTCGGATTTCGTGCTGTAGCTTCCCTCCATCGACACACCCAGCGACGCACCGACGGCGGAACTGCGGCTTATCGCGATCCCCTCGGGCGAGGTGCGGAACTGCGCCTCGGCGGAGTTGAAGACCAGGCCCGAATCGTTCAGTTGCTCCAGCAGGCCGATCACGCTGATCGCGCCCAGCAGTTCGGCCAGAACCGGGGCATCGCGCACCTGGATGTTGCCGATCCTCGCATCACCATCATACTCCCCGGACCCGCCGCGCGGCTGAAGCGTCAGGTCCAGCGAACCGCCGCGCGCCGTCTGGAAGATGCCGGAGGCCGCCAGCACCGCCCCGGCATCGTCGGATTGTATCCGCGCGGCAGTTCCCTTTGACGATGGCGTGACCGCCCCCCGCACCGCGGCCTTGCCGTTGACCATCGCCACGAAATCGCCATCCAGCCCGCCCTGGGTTTGAAAGCGACCCGCGAGGTCGGTCAACGCGATCCCCTGGGTGATCTGCAATGTATCCAGTGTGACGTCGATCGGCACGCCCTCGCCGCCCGAGGCACCGCCCGGCGGCAGACGGCGCAGGTCGATCCGCCCGCCCGTAATCGCCACGCCGACCGGCTTGCCTGCCCCCTGCCCCGTGATATCGACCGATGCATCCAGCCAGTCGCCGCTGACCACCCGCCCGAACTGCGCCACGTCAAGGCTGCCATCGTCGCGCAGCGCCACGCTGCCTTCGGCGCTGACCTTGCCATAGGCCAGCCGGACAGCGTCGATCGACACCGGCTTGCCCAACCGCCCGAGCAGTTCGAACTCCCCTGTCGCGCCTGCATCTTTCGCCAGCGCGATGGGTGCAAACTTCAGCGCCACCCCCTTCAGGTCGGACACGACGCGGAAGCTGCCGCCACCCTTCTCCAGATCCATCGTCAGCGCGCCCTTGCCCGCCCCGCTTACCGCGCCGGACGGAAGGCGCACCGAGAACTCGTCGAGCACGGCCTGCGAGATATCCACCTGCCCCTCGACCCGGCTCTTGCCCTTCGCCTCGGGACCAAAGGCCTGGCTCCATGTCGCGTCGAACGGCGCCTGACCCAGCTTGCCCGGCCCGCTGATCTGCATTCCCTTGTTGTCCGCCGTCAGCCGAAGCGCTGCCGCTCTTCAGCACGCGGCCCTTCACCAGTTTGTCGGAACTTACGTCGGTCAGTTGCCCGTCCACACGGAACATCACGTCGGCCGGCCCGACCTTCGGGCGAAGCGGCATCCGCATGACTGCCGTCGTCTCCGCCTGCCCCTCGGCCACGTCCACCGGATATCCCGCCTTGGTCAGGAAGCGGAAGGGCGGCTCGTCGAGCAGCGAAAGCGCCGCCGTCACGCTGCTTTTCGTCTTCAGCGTTATCTCTGCCTCGGCAGGTTTCTGGGTGATGTCCAGCACCTTGAAGATCGAACCCGACGCGTCGATCCGCCCGCCCATTGCCGGCGTCACGCCGCCCCGGTCCAGCACGACGGTATAGCGCGTGCCGATCAGCGTGGAATACCCGTAGCCGTCCTTGATCGGCGGCAGCGTCCGCAAGAAAGCGGACATCGGCCCCCGCGAACTCATAGCCCAGCGACACCAACGGCTCCGCCCCCGGGTGAAGCCGCACTCCGCCGCGCACGTTGAACAGCAGCCCTTCCTGCACGTTCGCCACCAGCCAGGCGCGTGTCTTCGGCACCAGCGCCAGCGGCCAGAGTGCCAGCAGCCCGTCATGGCGGATCTCGTTCATGCTGACGTCCAGCGCCACGGTCCATCCGCTTGCATCCGCCGAGGCCGCGCCTTTTGCCACCAGCCGCGTCTTGCCTTCCGACAGCGAAATCTGCCCGATCTCGATCGCGAACGGATTGAGCCGCAGGCGAAATTCGATCGCCCCCTCGCCGAATTTCACCGGCGCCTCGAACAACCCGGCCGGATCGACCTGAAGATCGGCCACCTGCACCTGCCCGATGAAGGCGTCGGGCAACCCCTTGCCCAGCCCCGGCACCCGCATCACGCCCGATGCCTTCAGGCGCAGCGAGGTGCTTTCCACCGACAGGTCGCTGAAGCTGATCGTTTGCGCCGCAGGGTCAAGCGCAAAGGACAGCCCCGCGCGTTCAAAGGGAATTGCGGCACTCCCCTCGGCAGGATGCAGCCCGCCCCCTGCGAGGTTGAGCGTTCCGGAGCCGACCTTCACCTTTCCCGCCTCGTCAAGCTCCACCGCGATGCGGCCCGAGATCGGCGCATCGACCACGCCGAGCCAGGCCAGTGCGGGAGCCTGTGTTGCAAGATCGGCGGCTGCAACCTGATCGACCGTCGCCGTGATCCGGACGGCAGAGGACGCCTTGTCACTGATGAAGGTCAGCGTAGCCCGCGCGGGGGATGACCCGCCGCCGACCAGCCCGAACCCCAGGTCGAGCGCCAGTTCCTTCTGCCGGTTGTCCAGCGTCAGCCGTCCGTCACCCACCTGCCAGACCCGCTTGGCGCGGCGGTCGTCGAGCGACAGGGTCAGCCCCTCGGCCTCCACCCGCTCCAAGGCACCAAGCGCGGGCGAGGCGAATGCCGCCTCCACCCGGTCGAGCAGTTCTGCAAAGCTTCCCGGCCCCGTCTCGTCGATCTCGCCCCCGAACGCCAGATCGAACCGCCCGTCCTCGGTGCGCTTCAGGGTGATCTGCGCGCCCACGATACGCAGGCTGCTGGGCCGGACCTGCCCGTGCAAGAGCCCGGCCTTGTCCAGCGCCACCTGCACCTCGGGCAGCCGCGCGACGGTTCGGCCCGTCGTCCCGATCAGGCGCACATCGTCCAGTTCCAGCCGTGGAACGAAATCCGGGGCGACAACGATCTGCACCGATCCAACGGCGATCTGCGCGCGTGGCCCGCCTTGCGCGCTCAGCATCCGGTTCACGCGCGCTTCTGCTTCGGCCACCACCCAGACTGGCAGGCGCATGGGTTTGCCCGTCAATCCCAGCACTCCGACCGCGCCGATCAGCAGAACGAGAACCAGGACAAGCATGCCCCATGGCCAGCGGTGCCGTCGCCGCTGCACCTGCGGCGCGGCGGGCTGGCTCTCGGGCGGGATATCCTCGGTCTGTGGAATTGTCGCCTCCGCGGCCCTCGGCCTTGCGCGCTCCGACCGCATCTGTCCGTGCTCCGGGGTTGCCTTTATCCTTGACCGGGTGCAACTGAAACTCAAATCACCGTCACCAGCCCAGCAAGGAGCCGCCGATGCCGAAACCCGGAGACACCGCCCCCGATTTCACCCTGCCGCGCGACGGCGGCGAGACCATCACCCTGTCGTCCCTGCGCCCCGGCAAGGTCGTGCTCTACTTCTATCCCAAGGATGACACGCCCGGCTGCACGCTTGAAGCACAGGACTTCACGGCGCGCGTCGCCGAGTTCGAGGCGGCAGGAACAACGGTGATCGGCGTCTCGAAGGACAGCGTGAAGGCGCATGACAAGTTCTGCAAGAAGCACGGCTTGCGCATCGTCCTGGCCTCGGACGAAAGCGGCACGACGTGCGAGGATTACGGCGTCTGGACGGAAAAAAGCATGTACGGAAAGACTTACATGGGCGTGGAACGCTCCACCTTTCTGATCGACGGCACCGGAAAGATCGCCCAGGTCTGGCCGAAGGTCAGCGTCAAGGGTCACGCCGACGAGGTCCTGGCGGCCGCGAAAGCGCTGTGACCCTGACACTCGCCCGGATGGCGGTCGAGGTTCTGACGACCGCCGACGGCCGGGCAAAGACCGCGCTCGGGCGCGCCCATGCCGCGCGCTGGTTCGCCGCGCGCGAGGCTGGCACGCCCGTTCCGCTGGGCGAAGCGCGGCCCCCGCTGCGTCCGGCCCGTCCCGAAAAACCCGAACTGCTGTCGCCGCGCGACGTGCCGCGCCGGCGCTCCGGCACGCCCGCAGGCCGCTCGGCCCTGCTACATGCCGTCGCCCATATCGAACTCAACGCGGTCGATCTGCACTGGGATATCCTCGCCCGCTTCACAGACGTGAAGATGCCGATGGGCTTTTACGACGACTGGGTGAAGGCGGCGGATGACGAAGCCAAGCACTTCAACCTGATCTGCGATGCGCTCGAAGCCATGGGCAGCTTCTATGGCGCCCTGCCCGCGCATGCGGGCATGTGGCGCGCCGCCGAAGATACGTCTGACGACCTTCTCGGTCGCCTCGCCGTTGTGCCGATGGTCCTGGAAGCGCGCGGATTGGATGTGACTCCCGGGATGATCGAGATCTTCCGCGCCGCGGGCGAAAGCCAGGCACTCGAAGCACTTCAGGTGATTTACGCCGAAGAGGTCGCGCATGTCGCCTACGGCTCCAAGTGGTTCCACTTCCTCTGCGGGCGCGAGGACAGTGACCCGAAGGAGGTCTTCCACAAACTCGTCCGCCACTATTTTCACGGTGCCCTGAAACCGCCATTCAATGAAGAAAAGCGCGCCGAGGCGGGCATTCCACCCGATTTCTACTGGCCACTAGCCGACGGGATCGACGTGAAGCTCACCCGGTAAGCCCCTTCCAGATCGGCGGAAATTCGCTCATTTGCCGCCTGATCGGCGGCATTCAGAGACAGGCGGATCAAATCCGTTGCGATCCTTCGCGACGCTCTGTTACCTGATCGGCGGACGGTGGCCTTGGGGAAGGCGCCTGTCTTTCAGGCCATGACTGGCCTGTTTTGGGGAAACAATACGGAAAGCTGCAGTGACGGGACATTTCGCGTACAGGTTGAACTCGGCGCTTGAGCGCTGGTTCCCGGAACAAAGGCTGTTCCTCAAATCCGACTCCGAAACACGATTCATCCGCCTCAGGCCCGCGACGCTTGCCATCGCGTCGTTCGGCAGTGCTGCGCTGCTTGCCTGGACGATCATCGCCTCGGCCATCCTGATGATGGATTCGATCGGCGCAGGCTCGGCACGCGAACAGTCGCAGCGCGCCGGTCAGGTCTATGAACAACGTTTGAACGACCTGTCCGCGACCGTGACCTGCGCGCCGAAGAGGCGCGTCAAGGCGCAGGAGCGTTTCAACCTTGCGCTGCAACAGGTGTCCGAGATGCAGTCGCGCCTGCTCGCCTCGGAAGACCGGCGAAAGGAACTGGAAACCGGAATCGACGTGATCCAGAAAACCCTGCGGCGCACCATCGCGGAACGTGACGATGCCAGGGCTGAAGTGGACCGTGTGACGCTCGCGATGGCGGAGCAATCGGGCGCAGAATTCACCGAAGAGGGCCGCGCGAAGGACATTCTCGCCACGCTCGACGTGCTGACCGACGCACTCGGTGATACCGCCAAAGAGCGCGACACAATGTATTCCGATGCCTCGGCCGCCCGGGATGAAACTGCGGAACTGGCCCTCGACATGCGGCTGATGGAAGAGCGCAACGACGCGATCTTCGAACAGCTGGAAGACGCTGTTACGGTTTCGATGGAACCGCTCGACAAGATGTTCCGGTCCGTCGGCCTGTCGCCCGAAACGATGCTCGACCAGGTCCGCAGCGGCTATTCGGGACAGGGCGGCCCTCTCGCCCCGATCTCGCTGTCGACCAAGGGTGCCAGCGCCGACACATCGCCCGAGGAAACCCGCGCAAACGAGATTCTCCGCGGCCTCGACACCATGAACCTTTACCGCATCGCAGCTTCCAAGGCGCCCTTCGCCCTGCCCTACAACTCCTCGGTTCGCCTGACCTCGGGTTTCGGCGGGCGCAGCGACCCGTTCGGTCGTGGCCACCGGATGCATGAAGGACAGGACTTCGCGGGATCCTACGGTTCAGCGATTCTTGCCACCGCCGACGGTGTGGTGACGTATGCCGGCTGGGAAAATGGATATGGTCGGCTGATCAAGGTCCAGCACGCCTTCGGGATCGAAACCCGCTATGGTCACCTCTCCAACATCCGCGTGAATGTCGGCGAGAGGGTATCGCGTGGCGAGCGCATAGGTGATATGGGGAACACTGGCCGGTCGACCGGGACTCACCTGCACTACGAGATCCGGATCGGGGGGAATGCGATCAATCCGATGAAGTACATCAAGGCGGCGAGAGATGTTTTCTAAAAGCAGAATCAACGAACCCGGTCCCAAGACAGGCAGCGACGCCGACCGTTCCAAGACCCTCGAGGACAAGCCGAAAAGCACGATGGATTTCACGCCAACCACACCCAAAGCCAAACCCGCCGCATCCGTTCTGTCGTCGGACCTGACGATTACGGGCAATCTCAAGACATCCGGCGATATCCAGATCGAGGGCACGGTCGAGGGCGATATCCGCGCCCACCTTCTGACCGTGGGCGAAAGCGCCACGATCCGGGGCGAAATCGTGGCCGATGACATCGTTGTCAACGGGCGTGTCGTGGGTCGCGTGCGCGGTCTGAAGGTGCGCCTCACGTCCACCGCGCGCGTCGAAGGCGACATCATCCACAAGACGATCGCGATCGAATCCGGTGCTCATTTCGAAGGTTCGGTCCAGCGCCAGGAAGACCCGCTGGCAAACGGTCGCGCGGCACTCGCGGCACCCGCGCCTGCCATCGCAGCCCCGGTCGCCAAGCCAGACGTGCTCTGATCTGTCAAAGCTCTGTGACCACAAGGGCGCCCCCGGGCGCCCTTTCTTGTTTCAGGACAGCGCGCGCCGATAGAGATGCCACGTGGCATGGCCCAGCACGGGCAGCGCCACGAACAGCCCCAGAAAGGCCGGCAGCATCGCCAGGAACAGAATGCAGGCGATCAGCGCCCCCCAGCCCAGCATGACGACCGGGTTGGCCCGAACCGTCCCGAAGCTGGCGATCATCGCCGTCACGAAATCCACCTCGCGGTCCAGCAGCAGCGGAAGGCTGACCACGGTGATCGAGAACAGCACGGTCGCGAACACCGCCCCCACAGCCGTGCCCACCGCCAGCATCGTCAACCCGTTCGGTGTGACGAACACACCAAGCGAAGACGAAACATCGGTCATCGTCTGCAACCCCATGAACAGCGCGAAGATCATGTGGCCCAGGAAATTCCAGAACAGAAAGAACACCACGATCACCACCGCCATCGAAGGGATCTGCCGGTCCTTCTGCCGCAGCACCACGCCCAGCACCCAGGCCAGTCCAGTGGTTCGCCTGCCTCCAGCCGTCGGCTCACCTCGTAAAGCCCGCAGGCGAGGAAAGGCGCAAGGATCGGGAACCCTGCCGAAGCGACCAGCGTCCACCAGAGTTGCCCCTTCGTCGTCAGCGCCCACCAGATCAGCCAGCCGCCCGCAACATAGACAGCCGCGAAGAACAGCCCGTAAAGCGGCGCGCGGGTGAAGTCCCGCCACCCCCGCCGAAGGCAGGCTGCCAGATCGCCGAAACTGACGGTGTTGACGGTGGGCGCCGCCGATGCTGCCATCGCCTGTTCTGCCATGGGATGCCCCTCCCCCGGGCACGCCCCGAGGCTATCGGAAACGAGGCGCCCGGATCAACACCCTGCCGGACGCCATCGCGATCAGCTGTGGCAAATCTCGGTGCCAAGCACCTTCAGGCACTCGCGGATAAAGGCCGAGAGCGCCGTCCACCCCTTTGCCGATACCATCGTGCCATCCACATGCGCGTCGGTGGGCGACAGGTCCACATACGTTCCCCCCGCCAGTGCCACCTCTGGCGCACAGGCCCCCAATGCCGCAACCGTCTTGCCGCGCACCACGCCATCCACGGCGATCAGGATCTGCACGCCATGGCAGATCGTGAAGATCGGCTTTTTCGACTCGTGGAAATGCCGCACCATCGCCTGGATACGCGGATCGGTCCGGATGTATTCCGGCCCCCGCCCCCCGGCACAGTAGACGGCGTGATACTCCTCGGGCTTCACCTCGCTGAACGTCTTGTTGATCAGGTGATTGTGGCCCGGCTTTTCGGTATAGGTCTGGTGGCCCTCAAAATCGTGCAATGACGTGGCGATCATCTCGCCCGCCTTCTTGTCGGGACAGACGACATGGACCGTATGGCCCACGGCCTCCATCGCCGCCTGGAACACGAATATCTCGTACTCCTCGGTAAACTCCCCCGTCAGCATCAATATCTTCTTGCCCGGCATAAATCGTTCCTCCCTCCGTCCCGTCCGAAATGAACAAGCGTCAGGCATACTGACCGGAAGACAGCCAACGGTGCAACGGCGAAGCCTCGCTTCGCCTACTCGGCGTTGGCCTCAGCGCGGCTTTTGCCCGCCACGTCAAGCGCAAGGGTGGCCGCCATGAACCGGTCCAGGTCGCCATCCAGAACGCCTTGCGGTATCCGATGTTTCCACGCCGGTGCGAAGGTCTTTCACCATCTGATAGGGCTGCAAGCACGTAAGACCTGATCTGGTTGCCCCAGCCTGCGTCGCCCTTGCTCTCGTGCTGCGCGTTGACCGCAGCATTGCGCTTGTCCAGTTCCAGCTGGTAAAGCCGCGCCCGCAGCGCGTTCATCGCCGTCTCGCGGTTCTGGTGCTGCGACTTCATCGACGATGTCACCACGATGTTCGTCGGCAGGTGGGTGATCCGCACCGCCGAGTTCGTGGTGTTCACATGCTGCCCGCCCGCCCCTGACGACCGGTAGGTGTCGATCCGGATGTCGCGGTCGGGGATGTCGATCTCGATGTTGTCGTCCACCACCGGATAGACCCAGACCGAACTGAACGACGTATGCCGCCGCGCCGCGCTGTCATAGGGCGAGATGCGGACCAGCCGGTGCACACCCGATTCGGATTTCAGCCAGCCATAGGCATTCGGCCCGCTGATCTTGTAGGCGGCCGATTTGATCCCGGCCTCTTCGCCCGGCGCTCTCCGACAGAAGCTCGACCTGTGTAGCCCTTCTTTTCGGCCCAGCGCACATACATCCGCGCCAGCATGTTGGCCCAGTCGCAGCTCTCGGTGCCGCCGGCGCCCGCGTTGATCTCAAGGAAGGTGTCGTTGCCGTCGGCCTCGCCGTTCAGCAGCGCCTCCACCTCCTTGGCCGCAGCCAGCTCGACCATGGCGCGCAGCGCCGCCTCGGCCTCGGCCACGATCTCGTCGTCGCCCTCGGCCTCGCCCAGTTCGATCAGTTCGACATTGTCCCGCAGCCCGCTCTCGATGTGCCGATACGTCGAGAACTGGTCCAGCAGCGACTGCCGCTCGCGCATCAGCTTCTGCGCCCGCGCCGGGTCCGTACCAAAGATCGCCGTGCTCCAGCATCGCGTTGAACTCTTCCAGCCGGTGCGGCGCAGTCTCCAGATCCATCCGCTGCGCCAGCAATTTCAGCGACTTCTCGATCGCATCGACGTTGTTCTGGGTCTCGGCGCGCATCGGGTCTTTCCGTTCGTCTCGGGGTTCAGCCGGGGGTGATAGCGGGTCGCGGCGGGGCGGGGCAAGGGCGGCGCCCTAGTAGAGCCCGCCCGAGCTCACCGTCCCGAAGTCGGCCTTTTTCGGGATAACCCGCGTCTCGCCGGTCGAGGTTGTCACCGTCACCCCGCCTCCGCCGCCTTCGCTCCCGTCGGTCTCGCCATAAGCGAACAGCGGCAGGTTCGGCGCCCATCGCAAAACCCCCGTCGACCACGGCATTGGCAAAGACACTGTCCTGACCATCGCGGAAGTACTCTTCCTGCACGTTCTCGCCGGTCGCGTCATCCGGCAGAAGCGAGCCCGAAAAGCGGTCGATCTTGCTGGAAGTAGCCGCCCGGGGGCACCGCAAAGGCAGTGCCGCCATAGACCTGGATCGCCTCTTTCATGAAGCTTTCGAAGACCGGCCCGCACATCCCCCCGCCCGAAGCGCTGCCAAGGCTGCGCGGCTGGTCGTAGCCGATGTAGCAGCCCGCCACGAGGTTCGAGGAATAGCCGATGAACCACACGTCCTTGGCATCGTTCGTCGTCCCGGTCTTGCCGGCGATCGGCACCGGCAGGTTGATCGCCCGCGCCCGTGCCCCGCTTGATCACGCCCTCCATCATCGAGGTCAGCTGATAGGCCGTGATCGGGTTCATCACCCGATCGCGGTTCGACAGGATCTGCGGGATGTCGCCGTTGCTCAGGCTCGGCGCAACTGGCAATCCTCGCAGTTGCGCTGGTCGTGGCGATAGACGGTCTTGCCGAAGCGGTCCTGCACCCGGTCCACCAGCGTAGGCTCCACCCGCTCGCCACCGTTGGCGAACATCGCATAGGCTGCCACCATCTTGAACAGCGTCGTCTCCTGCGCCCCCAGCGCGTTTGCCAGGAACGGGTTCATCCGGTCATAGACGCCGAAGCGCTCGGCATAACCCGCGACCACGTCCATCCCGATCTCCTGCGCGATCCGCACCGTCATCAGGTTCCGGCTCTGCTCGATCCCGGTCCGCATCGGCGCGGGGCCGTAGTATTTGTTCGAGGCATTCTTCGGCTTCCACAGCCCCTCGGGCGTATCCACCTCGATCGGCGCGTCGATCACGATGGTCGCGGGCGAGAAGCCCGAGTCGAGCGCCGCGGCATAGACGAAGGGCTTGAAGCTCGATCCCGGCTGCCGCATCGCCTGTGTCGTGCGATTGAAGACCGACGACTGGTAGCTGAACCCACCCTGCATGGCGATCACGCGACCGGTGTTCACGTCCATCGCCATGAAGGCACCCTGGATCTCGGGCACCTGCCGCAGCGACCAGCGCTGGAAACTGCCATCCTCGTCGCTGGTGATCTGGCGCACCAGCACCACATCCCCGACGCTCACCAGATCGCCCGCGCCTTTCGCCTTCGGTCCCAGCCTCCCGTCCGCCTGCCGCTTGCGGGCCCAGGTCACGTCCTCGGCGGGAATGAAGTGGCCTTTGCCATCCTCCTCGACATTCTCGATCCCGATCCGCGCACTGCCGTCGCCGACCTCCAGCACCACCGCCGGATACCAGCCAGGATATCGCGCGGCACCTCGGTTTCAGCCAGAGCCGCGCGCCACTGGGCCTCGGTCCCGAGCTGCGACGGGTCGATCACCTTCTTCGTCCCGCGCCACACGCCCAGGCCACGGTCATACTTCTCCAGCCCTGTCCGCAGCGCCCGCGCCGCCACTTTCTGCAGGCCGGGGTTCACCGTCGCGCGAATCGACAGGCCCCCGCCGAAGAACTCCTCCTCGCCGAAGGTGCCGGAAAGCTGCCGCCTGATCTCGTCGGTGAAATAGTCTCGCGGCGGCAGGCTTTCGCGGAAGCCGGGGAAATCGCCCCCCTGTACGGTGCGAAGCGGCGTGTCATGTTCCGCCTGAAACGTCGCCTGGTCGATGTAGCCGTTCTCCAGCATCTGACCGAGCACATAGTTCCGCCGGTCCACCGCCTCGTCGTGGTTCCGCACCGGGTGCAGTTCCGCAGGTTTCTTCGGCAGCGCCGCCAGATAGGCTGCCTCGCCCGGCGTCAGGTCCGACAGCGGCTTGTTGAAATAGGTCTGCGCGGCCGCCGTCACGCCATAGGAATTCTGGCCCAGGAAAATCTCGTTCAGGTACAATTCAAGGATCTTGTCCTTGCTCAACGTCTCTTCGATGCGGCTTGCAAGAATGATTTCCTTGATCTTGCGCTCGCCGGTGCGTTCTCCGCCCAGCAGGAAGTTCTTCATCACCTGCTGCGTGATGGTCGAAGCCCCCCGCACGTTGTGCCCGCGCGACTTGATCGCCTCGATCGCCGCCGAAGCGATCGAGGTCACGTCATAGCCCTTGTGGTGGTAGAAATTCTTGTCCTCGGCGCTGATGAAGGCCTCCTTCACCAGATCGGGAATGTCCTCGATGGGGGTGAAAAGCCGCCGCTCCTCGGCGAACTCGTCGATGATCTCGCCCTCGCCGGAATAGATCCGGCTGATCGTCGGCGGCGTGTACTGCGCGAGGCTCTCATGGCTGGGCAGGTCGCGGCCATACATCCAGAACACGGCCCCCACGGACAGCGCGGCAAACAGCATCCCCAGCGTCAGCAGGGTGAAGATGCCGCCAAAGAACGATCCGATGAACCTGACCAACGCCGCCCCCGTCTTTCGATGCCCCCCTATACAGGCAAGTGCGGCCCATGGTCAAAACCCGCGCGCGTGATCGCGCCGATGTCCGCTACTCGCGCAGTTGTGTGGCCGCCGCATCTGCCACGGCCCAGGCCTTCAGGCCGGCCACCAGAGCCTTGGTCATCTTTTCCCGCCAGGCCGGATCGGTCAGCCGCGCCAGATCGCGTGCACTCGACAGAAACCCGAGTTCGATCAGCACCGATGGAATCTCGGGCGACTTCAGCACCGAGAAGCTGGCCTGCTGACGCGGGCGGCGGTGCATCTTCAACCCCTCCGCCTGAATCGCGGCCACCAGCGCCTCTGCGAGGCGGTCCGTGCGCGGCGCGGTCTCGGCCCGCGCCATGTCCATCAGCACCCCCGCCACCACATCGTCCTGCCCCGTCAGGTCGACCCCGGACAGCAGGTCGTCCCGATCATGGCGTTCTGCAAGCGTGGCCGAGGCTTCGTCGCTCGCCTCGTCCGACAGGGTATAGATCGTGGCCCCCACCGCCTCCCCCTCCGCCAGCGCATCCGCGTGCAGCGCCAGGAACGCGTCTGCCCCCGACAGGCGCGCGATCGAGATCCGCGTCTCGAGCGGCACGAAGATGTCTTCTGCCCGCGTCATCACCACGGTAAAGCCGCCCGCCCGGACCAGCGCCTCCTTCAATTCGCGGGCGAAGGTGAGCATCAACCCCGCTTCCGTCACCTTGTCCCTCTCCGCTCCCGGGTCGATCCCGCCATGCCCGGGGTCCAGCACAACGACCATCCGACCGTCGCCGCGCGGCGCGCCGCAGGCAGGTCCGCCGCCACCGGTGCCGCCCATTCGGGAGGCTCGGGCAGCGCCGCCCGCGCCGCAAAGTCCGCCTGCGCCGCAGGGTCCAGCCGGAACCGCAGCACGGCGCCCGTCCCCTCCGTCGCCATCCCGGCCTCTGTGACCAGCATCGGTCCGGTCAACTCCATGACCAGCCGCGACCAGCCCTGCCGGAAAACGCCCGCGCGCAGATCGGCCACCGACGCGCCCGGCCGCGACAACCCGCCGAGTCCGGTCCAGTCCACCTCGCGCACATCGAGGACCAGGCGCGGCGGCGCATCCAGCACCCGCACCCGCCACGGCACCGGCTGCGACAGCGCCAGAACCACGTCCACGCCCCCGCCCGACGCGCGGATCGACGATGCCCCCACATCGAGCCGCGCCAGCGCCGAAAGCTCCTGCGCCCGCGCGCCCGCCAGCAAGCCCTGTGACCAGCAGCAACGCCAGCACCACCCGAACGCCCAGCGCTTTCATCTTGGCAAAAATATCCCCGCCGGAGGCTCCGACCGTTCCGCGGGGCCAAACCTGCGGTGCATGGCACAGGTCCGCAAGCATCCGCATCACAATCAGGGGATCGCCCCTGCCATGCCTTGAACCCTGCATCCCCTACCCCGTAAGCTTGCGCCGCACAGTGTGCCCAGCTTTCGGAAGGGTCAAGACGGCTTGCCCGCGCGACCATATCTGCGATGCTGTCCCCGACCCGACACCAGACCCGAACGCACGGAGCCCGACCGCATGATCCGCCTCGCCCCCGCCGCCGCCCTGGCTTTCGCCCTCGCGGCCCCCGCGTTCGCGACCGATCTGGGCGCGATGACCGACGCCGAAAAGCAGGCCTTCCGGGCCGAGGTGAAAGCCTACCTGCTGGAAAACCCCGAAGTTCTGGTCGAAGCGATGAACGTGCTGAACGCCCGGCAGGCCGCAGCCGACGCGCAGAACGACGCAACACTGGTCAAGACCAATGCCGACGCCATCTTCAACGATCCGGCAAGCTGGGTCGGCGGCAACCCCGAGGGCGACATCACCCTGGTCGAATTCACCGACTACCGCTGCGGCTATTGCCGCAAGGCCTATGACGAGGTGTCGGAACTCGTGAAATCCGACGGCAACATCCGCTTCATCGTCAAGGAATTCCCGATCCTCGGCGAAGCGTCGCTTACCTCGGCCCGCTTCGCCATCGCGGTGCGCCAGATCGCGGGCGACGCCGCCTACAAGCAGGCGCATGACGCGCTGATCACGCTGCGCGGCGATCCCACGCCCGAAACCCTCGGCCGCCTGGCAACCGAGCTGGGCCTTGACGCACGCCACCGATCCTCGCCAAGATGGACGGCCCGGAGGTGATCGGCGGTGATCGCGGCCAACCACGCACTTGGCGACACGCTGCAGATCAGCGGCACGCCCGACCTTCGTGATCGACGGCACCATGGTGCGCGGCTATGTGCCGCTGGACGGGATGCGCCAGATCGTCGACGGCCGAACGCAAGGGCTGACGCCGCTCCTCTGGCGGTCCGCTATTCCGCGGCTTCGCGCCTGCGCCTCGGCCGCCTCGATCTCGGCGGCCTTCTGTCTCGACCAGTTCGACGATGTGGTCGACCATCCGGTCGTTGCCCAGCTTGTGGTTCTGCTTGCCCGCCAGATAGACCATGCCCGTGCCCGCGCCGCCGCCGGTGAAGCCGATGTCGGTCATCAGCGCCTCGCCCGGCCCGTTCACCACGCAGCCGATGATCGACAGGCTCATCGAGGTGGTGATATGCGCCAGCCGCTCCTCCAGCGCCGCGACGGTCTTGATCACGTCGAACCCCTGCCGCGCGCAGGACGGGCAGGAGATGATCTTCACGCCCCGGTGGCGCAGGCCCAGCGACTTCAGGATCTCGAAGCCGACCTTCACCTCTTCCACCGGATCGGCCGACAGCGAGACGCGGATCGTGTCGCCGATCCCGATCCACAGCAGGTTGCCCAGCCCGATGGCCGACTTCACCGTGCCGGACACCAGCCCGCCGGCCTCGGTGATCCCCAGATGGATCGGCGCATCGGTCGCCTCGGCCAGCTGCTGATAGGCGGCGGCGGCCAGGAACACGTCCGACGCCTTCACGCTGATCTTGAACTCGTGGAAGTCGTTGTCCTGCAGGATGCTGGATGTGGTCCAGCCCGCTTTCCACCATCGCCTCCGGGCAAGGCTCGCCGTACTTCTCCAGCAGGTGCTTTTCCAGCGACCCGGCGTTCACCCCGATGCGGATCGAGCAGCCGTGGTCCTTGGCGGCCTGCACCACCTCGCGCACGCGCTCGGCGTCGCCGATGTTGCCGGGGTTGATCCGCAGGCAGGCCGCGCCCGCCTCGGCCGCCTCGATGGCGCGCTTGTAGTGGAAATGGATGTCGGCCACGATCGGCACCGGGCTTTCCGCGCACGATCTCGCGCAGCGCCGCGCGTGCTCTCCTCGTCCGGGGTCGAGACGCGGACGATATCGGCCCCGGCCACCGCACAGCGCTGGATCTGCTCGATCGTCGCCGCCACATCCGTGGTCAGCGTGTTGGTCATCGTCTGCACGGAGATCGGCGCATCGCCGCCGACCAGCACCTTGCCGACCCGGATCTGCCGCGACTCGCGCCGCTCGATGTTGCGCCAGGGGCGGATCGGGTTGTGCGTCATCGGTCAGGCCTCGCAGGTCCAGGGTCACACGCCTAGATAGCCCCGCACAGCGTGGCCAGCAACCCGGCGCATCGAGCAGATCACTCGGTCGGTTCCGCCGGCGCAACCGCAGCCGCACCCGGCATCGGCAACCGCCACGGCGGCCGCCAGATCGTCGTCGGCCGGTCAGATCGGCCAGCGCATAGCTCGCGCGTCAGCGCCTCGGGCGACAGCGCCACGTTCTTCACCACCTGCGCCCCCGGCGCGACCGGGCCATAGGTCTGCGCCGTTCACCACAAAGTAGATCGACCCGGAGTTGCCGGCGCGGAACACGGCGGGCTCTTCCAGCTGCGGCACGGCATAGCGTTCGCCCGCATCGAGGATCTTTTCGAACAGCACCGTGCCGTCGGCCGCACTGCACCCGCACCCAGGACGGGCGCACGGCCAGAACTTCGACCGCCTGCCGCGTCGGCCTCGACGACCTGCACAGTCCGCCTCGACGCCGTCGGCAACCGGCATCGTCCGCCGCAGCCGCCGCTCCGTTCGCGGCCAGCACCGCCGGCTCCTCCGGCGCGGGTCGATCGCGGCAATCGGACCGTCGCGCGACGTCAGCACCGGCACATCCAGCGCCTGCGGGCGGTAAAGCCGGTCCAGCACCTGTCCGCCCGCCTCGGCCACCGGATCGGCCCCGGCATCGGCGGTCTGTGTCTCGTCCGTCGGCGCCGAGCGGACCAGCGGCGCCTCGCCACTCACATTGCCCAGCGGGTCGATCTCGGCCACCACGGTCGGCGCCTGTTCGACCGGGGCCAGTTGCACGCGCTGCACTTCCTGCAGGACCGACCAGCCGCCATAGCCGATGGCCCCGATCAGCGCGACCAGCACGGCGAT
This sequence comes from uncultured Alphaproteobacteria bacterium, assembly GCA_963777765.1. Taxonomy (GTDB): domain Bacteria; phylum Pseudomonadota; class Alphaproteobacteria; order Rhodobacterales; family Rhodobacteraceae; genus Aliitabrizicola. The sequence continues at coordinate 144,143 of CAVZRP010000003.1, forward strand.
CGACCCGACGGCACCCGGTTCGACCCGCGACAACAGCGCCTCGCCGCGCGGAATGAAGGTGGCGTTCGGATCGGCGAACGGATCGCGCAGCACCTTCGGCCCGGCGCGCGCCTTGTCAGCTGCTGCGGGGCCGAGGCCGCCGCCGACATGCCATGCGACACGGCGAAATCCCGCCTCGGCGCAGAACGTCTCAAAGGCCCATTCCGGGTCCATCCCCAGATAGCGGGCATAGGACCGGACGTAGCCGGCGATGAAACCCGGCGTTTCAAAGGCCGAGAGATCGGCATTCTCGATGGCGGCGATGTAGGTCGCCTTGATCTTCAGCTCGCGCTGAACATCCAGCAGGGACTTGCCCAGCGTCGCGCGTTCGCCGCGCATCAGATCCCCAAGACGCAACTCAAAGTCGTCAAAGCCCTTTGGCTTGTCCTCTTCGGCGTCGAAGGTTTCGACCTCCACCCGATCATGCGCTCCTGTCCCCTCTGCCCCAACTCGTCCGAGTCGCCTTCGCCGACGACTCGCATCCGTTGCTATTGACGAAACCGTAGCACAGGGCAAGGGCCTTTGCACACGCAGGACGCGGTCAGGCGACCGCCTCGGCGCGATTCAGCGCACAATGTGCCCAAAGCGCATCCATCGCGTGCACGAGCTTGTCGATCTGTCGCGCGACCATGCACCGGCGACGGCGTGAAGCGCAGCCGTTCGGTGCCGCGCGGCACGGTCGGAAAGTTGATCGGCTGGACGTAGATGCCGAAGATTTCCAGCAGCATGTCCGACAGCATCTTGCAATGGACCGGGTCGCCGACATGCACCGGCACGATATGCGAGCCATGGTCGATGATCGGCAGGCCCAGCCCCTTCAGCCGCATCTTCAGGATCCGCGCCTGCAGTCTGCTGCGCATCGCGCAGCGCACTGCCCTCGCCCTTCAGGATACCGCACCGAGGCCGCCGCCCCCGCCGCAACCGCCGGCGGCAGCGAGGTGGTGAAGATGAAGCCGGGCGCATAGGACTGCGCACCGCATCCACCATCTTCGCCGATGCCGCGATATAGCCGCCGAACACGCCGTAGGCCTTGGCCAGCGTGCCGTTGATGATGTCGATCCGGTGCATCTGCCCGTCGCGTTCCGCCACCCCGCCGCCGCGCGGGCCGTACATGCCCACGGCATGCACCTCGTCGATATAGGTCAGCGCGCCGAACTCCTCCGCCAGATCGCAGATCTCCGCGATCGGGCCGAAATCGCCATCCATCGAATAGATCGATTCGAAGGCGATCAGCTTCGGCGCCGCCGGATCGTCCGCCGCCAGCAGCTCGCGCAGATGCGCCACGTCGTTGTGCCGGAAGATCCGCTTCTCGCCGCCGCCGCGCCGCACGCCTTCGATCATCGAGGCATGGTTCAGCGCGTCGGAATAGATGATCAGGCCCGGGAAAGATCGTCCGCAGCGTCGACAGCGTCGCGTCATTGGCGATGTAGGCCGAGGTGAAGACCAGCGCCGCCTCCTTGCCGTGCAGGTCGGCCAGTTCCGCCTCCAGCCGCTTGTGATAGACCGTGGTGCCCGAGATGTTGCGCGTGCCGCCCGAGCCTGCGCCGGTCGCGTCCAGCGCCTCGTGCATCGCGGCCAGCACCTCCGGGTGCTGGCCCATGCCCAGATAGTCGTTGCCGCACCAGACGGTGATGTCCTTCTCGGTCCCGTCCGGCCGGCGCCAGACCGCCTGCGGGATACTGGCCCTTGCGCCGTTCGATGTCGATGAAGGTGCGATAGCGCCCTTCGTCGTGCAGCCGGTGCAGGCGGCGTCGAGGGCCGTCACATAGGTCATGTCCGTCTCCATGGCTCGGCCCGCAGGCCCGGCATTCCGGGGCGGTCCGTTCGGGCACCTTGGTCCGTGTCCCGGTCACGCACCTTGATATTGATCAAACCCCGCCGGCAACCAGAGGGCAATTTGCCCCACCGGGCGGGCCTCAGTCCTGCACCGCCAGCGCGCAATCGGCGGGCTTGGGATCTTTGGTCGCGCAATCCTTTACCGCCTTGGCAGCGGCATCGCGCCCCTTGCCGATCCCCCAGCCCCCGGTCGTGGGCGAGATCGCAAACGCCTTGTCGCGTGTCACCTTCACGTACTCGTCCAGGAACGCCGCCGTCGCCCCCGAGGAAAGCTGCAACGCGCGCTGCTCCCAGCCCTGCGGGACGGATCAGCGCCACAACCTCGCAGGGCCGCGCGCCCTTGCGCTTCGCATCGCAGGCCGCGCGCGCGGCGACTGACGCCGCCTCGACCGAATGCTGGTTCGCCGCCGCAACCGTCGCGTCGACCATGATCCCCTCGTCCGGCGAAACGGCAATCGCGCCGTAATAGGGTTGGGCCGCCCCCACCTGCCGCAGCAGCTCTGCCTGGTCCTTCGGCAGGAAATCGGTCTTCAACAGCTCCACTTCGGCGCCCGTCGGCGCAAACAGCGCCGCCGCCGCCTGCTCGCCCGTCAGCGCCTGCGCCGACGCGACGCCCGAAAACCCGAAGGTCAGCCCGCAGGCCAGCCCCATCCCCAGAACGATCCGGACCATTGATCCACCCTTTCATCCGACTCGGCCCGTCTCCTACTCCAACCCACCCGCTCTGGACAGGGGGGCCGCACCTGCTAGGCTCGCTCCCGCCCAAACCTGACCCAAACCTCCCGGAGACGTGAATGACCCTCGACGCCGTCCTCGCCCGCATCGACGAAGACCCTGCCCCGAGGCGCTCGACCGGCTGATGGATCTGCTGCGCATCCCTTCGATTTCCACCGACCCCGCCTTCAAGGCCGATTGCGCCCGCGCCGCCGACTGGCTGGTGGCCGACCTCGCGAACCTGGGCTTCACCGCCTCGCGCGCCCGACCCCCGGCCATCCGATGGTCGTGGCCCATGGCGAAGGCACCGGCGCCGCCACCTCCTCTTCTACGGCCACTATGACGTGCAACCCGTCGATCCGCTGTCGCTCTGGCACCGCCCGCCCTTCGACCCCGCGATCGAGGACACGCCCAAAGGCCCCGTCATCCGCGCCCGCGGCGCCTCCGACGACAAGGGCCAGCTGATGACCTTCCTCGAGGCCTGCCGCGCCTGGAAAGCCGTCCACGGCACCCTGCCCGGCCAGCTGACGATCTTCCTCGAGGGCGAAGAGGAATCCGGCTCGCCCTCGCTCGTTCCCTTCCTGCAGCAGAACGCGCAGGAACTGACCGCCGACCTCGCGCTGATCTGCGACACCGGGCCTTTTCGACGACGCGACCCCGGCCATCATCACCCAGTTGCGCGGCCTGGCGAAGGCCGAGTTCACGATCCACGCCGCCAACAAGGATCTGCATTCGGGCAGCTACGGCGGCCTCGCCGCCAACCCGATCCACATCGTGATGGCCCGCCTTCTCGCCGGCCTGCATGACGACGACGCGGCCGCGTCACCCTGCCCGGCTTCTACGACGACGTCGCCGAACTGCCCGACGCGATGCGCGCCCAGTGGCAGGGCCTGGCCTTCGACCATGCGAAATTCCTCGGCGATGTCGGCCTGTCCCGGTCCCGCAGGCGAACAGGACCGCACGCCGCTGGAAATGATCTGGTCCCGCCCGACGGCCGAGGTCAACGGCATCTGGGGCGGCTACAACGGCGACGGCTTCAAGACCGTCCTGCCGGCCGAGGCCCATGCCAAGGTCAGCTTCCGCCTTGTCGGCCAGCAAGACCCGCAGGCGATCATGGCGGCCTTCCGCGCCTGGGTCGAAGCCAACCTGCCCGCCGACTGCTCGCGTCACCTTCCACGCGGCTCTACGGCTCCCCGGCGGGCCACATGGCGATCGACCATCCCGCCTTCGAGAAGGCCCGCGCCGCCCTGACCGAGGAATGGGGTCGCCCGGCGGCCTTTGTCGGCTGCGGCGGCTCGATCCCGATCGCGGGCTACTTCAAGACCGTGCTCGGCATGGACGCGATGCTGATCGGCTTTGGCAAGGACGACGACCAGATCCATTCGCCGAACGAGAAGTACGACGTCGAGAGCTTCCACAAGGGCATCCGCAGCTGGGCCCGCATTCTGGACCGCCTGCAATGACCCCGACGATCCGCGACGCGACGCCAGCCGACGAGGCCCGCTGGCGCGAGCTTTGGGCGCACTACCTCGCCTACTACCGGACCGACCTCGCAGCAGACGTGACGACCGCGACCTGGGCGCCGCATCCTCGACCCCGCCAGCCGCCTCGCCTGCCGCCTGGCCGAAACCGAGGGCCGCGTGGCGGGCTTCGCCGTCTGGCACCACCATGTCGCAAGCTGGAACGCGGCGGATGACTGCTATCTCGAGGATCTCTACGTTGATGCCGCCGCGCGCGGCCACGGCATCGGTCGCGCCCTGATCGATGACCTCATCGCCATCGCCCGCGCGCGCGGCTACGGCCGCATCTACTGGCATACCGACGAAACCAACAGCCGCGCTCGCGCGCTCTATGACAGTTACGCACCCGCCGACGGTCATATCCGCTACCGCATGACACTTCACAAATGAAAACGGGGGCCCGAAGGCCCCCGCATCCGTCCGGTCCGGTTCCCGGCGGGCTATTTCAGGATCGTCACGGATTTCGCCTCGTGGTTCGCGCCCTGCATATCCCAGATCACGGCCACCTTCTCGCCCGCCTTCAGGCCGGGATTCTTGAACCCCTGCGGCAGCCGATAGGAAATGCCGTTGTCCAGAACCAGCGTCATCGTCTTGGTGTCGACCGACTTGACCGTGCCGTTGGTCGTGGTGGCGGCAAAAGCCATCGGGGCGGCCAGCAGGGCAACGATGGTGGCAGGCAGAATGAAAGAACGCATCTCGTCTCTCCTAGATGATCCCCCGGGGCCGTCCCGGCTTGGGCTCCGAAAGCGCCCGGGGTCGTTTCAGAACACCGTCCTGGCCTGTCGCGTCGGCGGGGGCATCTTGCATCCCGTCCGGCAGGTCCCGGCGTCCTGAGGCAGGTGATACTGCAAGCGCAGCATACCGGATAGGGGGCCTCACGCAGTCGTAACCCATTGTTTTTATGTGTGATCCAAATGAATTCCGCGTGAGCGTTGCGGCATGGGCCAGTCTTGGCCGACCCTCGCTGCCGCACCAGCACACACCCCGAAAACCGCCGCGCGGTTTCCGCCTCGTCCCGTCCGGCCTGTGACCGTCGCCGCCCACGCATCCGGCCGGCGCGCCGATGCGCCAGGCCCTGTCCCCCCGATCGGCATCGCCCGCAGCATCGCGGCGCGCCGCGCGGTCAAGCCTGATACTTGCAGAGGAATGGCGCGGTGGACGGGGCTCGAACCCGCGACCCCCGGCGTGACAGGCCGGTACTCTAACCGACTGAGCTACCACCGCGCATGGTGTTCCGCGCAGCCCGCGGAACGACAACGCCCGGGCGGGCCGGGATCGGGTGGCGCGGTGGACGGGGCTCGAACCCGCGACCCCCGGCGTGACAGGCCGGTACTCTAACCGACTGAGCTACCACCGCGTGTGCACCCGACCCGGCTCGCCCGGGCGTGAGCGGTCTATTACGCATCCCCGCCGGGGCCGTCAAGCGACGCCCGGTGCGAAAGCCGGGAATTCTGCACGCCGCAGTCACAACGGATGGGCGTCCAGAAAGCGGGCGATGGCCGCGCCAGTCTCGCGCGGATGGAGGTCGGGAAAGAAATGCCCGCCCGGCAGCGCGTCTGACACAAGGTCGGCACACAGCGGAACCCAGGTCGCAGGAAGGTCATACAGCCGCGCCATGGCCCCTGCCGCGCCATAGAGAACCAGCGCGGGGGCCCCGACGCGGCGGCCCAGGTCAGCCCGGTCATCTGCACGATCCACCGTCAGGGCAGCGCGGTAGTCGTTGCAGGCGCCGCGGATCACATCGGGGTCGCGCCAGGCCGCGCGATAGGCCGCCAACTGCTCGGGATCGAAATCCTCGACCCGCGACGCCCCCCAACCGACCAGGCAGGTCTCGAAGAAGAAATCGGGATCGGCCCCGATCATCCGTTCCGGGAACGGCGCAGGCTGGGCCAGGTAAAACCAGTGGAAATAGGCTTGCGCCACCTCCATCCGCAGATCGTCCAGCATCGTCAGCGTGGGAACGATGTCCATCAGCGTGACGCTTGCCACCGCCTCCGGGTGATCGAGCGCAAGCCGGTGCGCCGTGCGCCCGCCACGGTCATGGCCGACAAGGTGAAACCGGGAATGGCCAAGCGCGCGCATCACCGCGTGCTGATCCTCAGCCATCGCCCGGAACGAGCAGCGGGCGACGTCCGCCGGCTTCACCGAGGCCCCGTAGCCGCGCAGGTCAGCACAGACCACCCGATACCCGCGAGAGACGAGGTCGGGCGCTATCCGGGCCCAGAGCGCATGGGTCTGGGGAAAGCCATGCAGCAGCAGGACCGGCGGTCCCGCTCCGCCCGCGACACAGAAAATCTCGCCGTCCGCGACGGCGATCCGGTGGCGTGTGAACCCTTCGAACATGCGGCAGGCCTCCTCCCGTCTGAGGCAGCCTAGTCATGGAGAGGGCCGTCGCCAAGGTGCGTCACCGCTCGGGTGCCGGAATGAACTCGCCGTCATCGCCCGGCGGCAGCCGGAACCGCCCATGTGCCCAGTCGCCCGCGCGCCAGGCCTCCTTCGCGGCCTCGATCCGCTCCTTGCTGGAGGCGACGAAGTTCCACCAGATGTGCCGCGGCCCGTCCATCGTGGCCCCGCCCAGCAGCATCAGCCGCGCCCCCTCGTCCCCCGCCTTCACCGAAATCCGGTCCCCGGGCCGGAACACCAGCATCCGCCCCGCCGCAAAGCTCTGCCCGCCGACCGATACCTCGCCCGCCAGCACATAGACCCCGCGATCCTCGTGATCGTCCGGCAGCGGCAGCGCGGCCCCCGCTTCGAGCAGCGCATCGGCATAGAACGTCTCGCTCATCACCTCCACCGGCGCCCGCGCGCCCCAGGCGGTGCCAAGGATCAGCCGCACCTGCTTGCCCTCGCCCTCCAGCTCCGGCAGGCTGTCCTTTGCGGCATGGACGAACCCCGCCGGGTCATCCTCGCGGTCCTTCGGCAGCGCCACCCAGGTCTGCAGCCCGAACAGAGTATGCGGCTTTGCCCGCACCTCCCCGTCGGTCCGCTCCGAATGGGTGATCCCCTGCCCCGCCACCATCCAGTTCACCGCCCCCGGCTCGATCCACTGGTCCGTCCCCAGCGAATCCCGGTGATGGATGCGGCCCCTCATCAGGTAGGTCACCGTCGCAAGGCCGATATGCGGGTGCGGGCGCACGTCGATCCCCTGCCCGGTCAGGAACTCCGCCGGTCCCATCTGGTCGAAGAAGATGAACGGTCCCACCATCTGCCGCTCGACCGAGGGCAGCGCGCGCCGCACCTCGAACCCGCCAAGGTCGCGCGCCCGCGGCACGATCACCGCCTCGATCGCATCCACCGCATCGCCGATCGGAATGTCGGGGTCCAGCGCCGGGTTCCAGCTCATCGCAAGTCCTCCTTCTGCCACGCCCTCGACCCTAGCACTGTCCGACCGAGGCGCACAGGCGCAGCCATGGCCACGCCCTGTGCCCCTGTGCACAGACCGCCCATCCTTTCCAAACTTCCAAAAGCTGGAATTGCATTTCCAGCCCGCGCCGCCTAGCATGGCCTCAAATCCGCGGAGGGTCGCGTTGGAAATCTCGCTGAGGGGCCGCTGCCTGCTCGTCACCGGCTCCACCCAGGGCCTGGGCGAAACCATCGCCCGCGCCGCCCTCGCCGCCGGGGCCGAGGCGGTCACGATCACCGGCCGCGACACCGCCAGGGGCGGCGCGCTCGCCCGCAGCCTCGGCCCCCGCGCCCATTTCCTTGCAGCCGACCTTGCCCTCCCCGACGCGCCCGCGCAGCTTTTCGCCCAAAGCCTCGCATCCATGGGCCGCGTCGATGCCCTCGTGAACGCCGCAGCCCTCACCACCCGCGCCTCGATGCTCGACGGCACCGTCGAGCTGTGGAACCGCCTCTTCTCGGTCAACACCCGCGCGCCCTACATGCTGATGCAGGCGCTGATCCGCCACCTGCTCGACCGGGGCGCACCGGGCAGCATCGTCAACATCCAGTCGATCAACGCCCATTGCGGCGCGCCTGACCTCGCCATCTACTCGGCCACCAAGGGCGCGCTGCAGACCCTGACAAAGAACGCCGCCCACGCCCACCTCGCCGACCGCATCCGCGTGAACGGCATCAACCTCGGCTGGGTCGCCACCCCCGGCGAGCAGACCATGCAGGCCGAGATCCTCGGCAACGGCCCGGAGTGGGAGGCACGCGCCGCCGCCAGCCAGCCCCTGAAGCGCCTGCTGACGATGGACGAGGCGTCGAACCTCACCCTCTACCTGCTGTCCGACGCTTCCGGGCTGCAGACGGGCACCGTGACCGACCTTGAGCAGCGCGTCTTCGGGGCCAACGGATGACACGGCTCGCGCCGGCCACCCTGCCCGGCCTGCCCAGGGACATCGCCCGCCCGCTCTACGACCGCGCCGCCCTCACGCCCGGCCTGCTGCACATCGGCAACGGCGCGTTCCACCGGTGTCACCTCGCGGACCATACCGAGGATGCCCTTCACGCGACCTTCGGCCCCTGGGGCATCCGCACGGTCAACCTCGCGCCGCCGGATCTCGCCCCGATGCTCGACCCCCAGCAGGGGCTCTACATCCGCGAACTGCGCGAAGCGGAAGCCCGCGACCGTCGCGTGATCGGCGCGCTTCTGGGCAACATCACCGTCGCCGGACCGGCCAACCTGCACCAGGCGCTCGCCTGGGCCGCCGATCCGGCAACCCGTCTCGTCACGATGACGGTCACGGAAAAGGGGTACTGCCACATCCCCGCGACCGGCCGGCTCGACGAAATCCACCCCGACATCGTGCATGATGTCGCCCACCCCGCATCCCCCCGCACGGCACCGGGTTTCGTGCTGGCCACGATCCGCGCCCGACGCGCCGCAGGCACCCCGCCCGCCGCGTTTCTCAGCTGCGACAACGTCCCGGGCAACGGCACCACGCTGCGGACCTGCGTCCTTGCCCTCGCCCAGGCGATCTGCCCGGCCGAGATCGGCTGGATCGAAGATCACATCGCCTTTCCCGATACGATGGTCGATCGCATCGTGCCCGCGACCAGGCCCGAGGATATCGAGGCGCTGCAACGGGCCACCGGCCTCACGGACCGTGCCCTCGTCGTGGGCGAACCGTTCCGCATGTGGGTCATCACCCGCGATCCCCGCATGATCTGTCCTGACTGGGAGGCTGCGGGTGCCCTGATCGTTGCCGACGCGGCCCCCTACGAGATCCTCAAGATGCGGGTCGTGAACGGAATGCAGACCGCACTCTGCCACCTCGGCAATCTTGCGGGCCATCCCTTCATGTCCGACGTGCTGGCGGACCCGGTCTTCGCCGCCTTCGCCGAACGCACGATCCGGGCCGAGGTTGCCCCCGTCCTGCCCCCGGTCAACGGCATCGACACCGCCGATTACATTGCCCTCACCCTGCGCCGCCTGCGGAACACGGCGCTGCGCCACGCCACCGCGCAGATTTCCACCGACAGCTCGCGCAAGATCCGCCAGCGCCTGCTCGACCCGCTGGCGGCCGCCGTCGCGGCAGGCCGGCCCGCGCCGGGCCTCACGCTCGCCGTCGCCGGATGGATGGCCCATATGCGCCACCTCGCCGCCCTGCCTGACCCCCGCGCCGTGACCGACCCGATCCTTCCTGCCGTCGCCCGCATCCTGCACCAGACCGGCGACGACAGCACCGCCTTCGTCGCGCACCTCCTCGCCCTCGATCAGGTCTTCCCGACCCAGATCACCCGGTTGCCCGGCCTCGCCCCGCGCCTCGCGGCGCTGGTCGAGGCGATCCGCCGGTTCGGCCCGCGCGCCGTCACCGCCGACCATCTGTCCGAAGGGAACTGACCATGCCCACGCTTCACCGCATGACGGCGCGCGGCATCACCGTGGTCTTCGATGCCGCGCAGGGCCAACTCGCGCAGTTCGAGGTGCGGCAGGGCAGCCTGTGCATCGCCCCCTTCGCCCGCGTCCCCTGGGCCGACAGCACCGAGGCCGATCCCCTGCCCGAGGGCGCCCAGCCCCACCTTGCCCGCATGTCCGGCGATTTCTTCTGTGCCCCGTTCTGCGCCGACGATGTCGAGGGCGCCCCCCTGCACGGCTGGCCCGCCAATGCCGAATGGCACGTGGTCGAGACCCGCCGCAGCGCCGATGGCTGCGAACAGCGCTTCCGCCTCAGCCGCACCGTCTCGGGGGCCACGGTCGAAAAGGTCTGGCGCCTGCGCGACGATCACCCCTTTCTCTATCAGCGGCACGAGTTTCACGGCGGCACCGGCGCGATCCCCGTCGCCCATCATGCGATGGTAGACCTGCGGACCGGCGGCAGGCTCGCCTTCTCGCCGAAGCTTTTCGCCGAAACTCCGGCGACCGAGGCCGAACCCGGCCGCAGCCTGCTGCGCTACCCGGCGGAAAGCGCCGACCTCACCGCCTTTCCCGGCCGCGACGGCCCGGTGGACCTCACCCGCTGGCCCATCGGGCGGCGGCACGAGGATTTCCTGATGCTTGTCGACGATCCCGCCCAGCAGTACGGCTGGGTCACCGTGCTGCGCCCGGCCTATGGCGACATGGCGATCCTGCTCAAGCGCGTCCCGGCCCTGCCGCAGACGATGCTCTGGATGTCGAACGGTGGCCGCGACCGCGCGCCCTGGTCCGGCCGGCATGTCGGCGTGCTGGGGATAGAAGAGGCCCGCGCCCTGGGCTCGGAAGGTTGGTCCGCCGCGATCCGCCCCAACCGCCTCACGGCGCGCGGCATCCCCACAGCCCTTGAGCTTGGCACAGCCCCCGTCGTCAGCGTCGCCACCGCCATGGGGGCCGTCTCCTGTGCCGCGACAGCGCCCGTCGCCCTTGCCGTGGGCGCGGCGTCGGTGACCCTCGACGACGGCACCCGCCTGCCCTTCGACGCGGCCTGGCTGGACTAACCGGACCGGCAATCCGCCCCGCCCAGCTCAACGCCCCCCGCGGATTCGCATCCCTTCACCTCGCCCCCCCCCGCGCACAAACCCGGTCCGTCACCCCGCCCGCCGTTCTGACCTCCGGCCCCGCCGCCCCCCTTCCACCTTCCCCTCCCCGCCGGTTCGGAAGACCGCAGCGCCACAGGCGATGCCCGCCGCACAGCCAGAAAACCCCAAGACTCTTCCGCGGTTCTCGTTTCACTTTGGACCAAATATCCCACGGGGGTCCGGGGGTGTGAAACCCCCGGTCGCGCTCGCCTCGGCGCAGCGCACCCCATCCGCAGCCCCGGCCCCGTCCCTGCGGCGCGACAGCCCACGGTTAACGCGACGCCTCGAACCCCAATGATGTCAACACCGTCCCAAACCGCCCCCGCGTGAGACGCTAGCTGTCCGACGGGATGTTCTCGCGAAAGAACGTCTGGATCCGCATCAGCCTGCCGGAGACCGCGCCCCGGCCCCGCCGGGCCGCCAGAATCCGGTCGAAGATTTCCCGCGCCTCCACCCGCGCATTCTGGTCGATCACGACGTCCACCACCCCCTCCACCAGCAGGGGTCGCGTCTCCTCGGTCAGCTCATGCGCGATCACCACCACCCGGCGCGACCGCCCCCGCAGCGCCCGGGCGATCCCCGCGATCCCGCCCCCGATGCAATAGACCGCGGCAAGATCGGGGTGGACCCGCAGCGCATGGGCGAACCCCTTCTCCGCCCGCCGCGCCGATTCCCGCACCTCTGGTTCCTGCACGATCCTGAGCCACGGAAACCGCTCGCCGATCACGTCGCGAAACCCGGCCTCACGCTCCTCATGCCCGCGATAGGCCAGCGCCCCCGGCACCAGCGCCACCTTGGCCGCGACCGGCGGCAGCAGCCGCCCGATCAGGTCGCCGGCAAGCCGCCCCGCCGCCCGGTTGTCGATCCCCACATAGCTCACCTGCCCGCAATTCCCGAGGTTGGACGCCACCGTCACCACCGGGGCCCCGCGCTGTGCCAGCCGCCGCACCGCCTCGCGCACCTCGGGCGCATCGAGGCCCACCAGCGCCACTCCCTCGGTCCGCCCGACCAATGCCGCCAGCCGCGCCGCCACCGCCTCGCCCGCCAGCGGCTCGAAGTGCAGCCGAAGCATCACCTCGGGCCGCGCCGCCGCCTCGGCCTCCAGATGCCCCGCCAGTTCCCCGATCCAGACATTGTCGCCCTGCGGCAGCACCACATCCACCCGCGCCGCGTCCACCGCCCGCGCCACCCGACCCGAGAGCTGCGCCACCACCCGCAGCACATGCGACCGGGTATGCTCCTGCACCCCGGCGCGATGGTTCACAACGCGGTCCACCGTCGCCTTGGAAACCCCCGCCGCAGTCGCGATCTCTGCCAGTGTCGGTCGCTTCATGCTGCCTCCCGCAATCGCACCATTCTGCCTCATAATGATGCCTTTGTCGCAACCCACATATTAACTAACTAATTTCATTACATTTTCTATATTTTGACAGCCAGAATCCCGGATGACTATCCTCACAATGAGGTTCAACTCCGGAAGGAAGGCTGCCCGTGCGACCGATTGCGCGACCCGATCGCCACGCCGTCCCGGCATGAACCGCCGGACCGTGGCGGACCTTCTGGCGCTGAAGGGCCTGCGTCAGTTGACCAAGCTCAGGATCAGTTCGCTGGACGAGGCGGCGGCAGCAGAGGCGGCCGGGATCGACATGCTCTCCTGCCCGCCGGAAATGGTCCGGACGCCGGGCTTCCGCGCCGTTTGCCCAACCCCCTTCGTCGTCGGCGGGCTGGAACCGGGCCGCTTCGTCACCGAGGAAGACTACCTTCGCATCGCCTTCGCCCTGCTGAATGATGGAGCGGACGCCGTCTATTGCGGGGCGAGTTTGCCCATCGTCCGTCGGCTGCGCGACGAAGGTATCCCGGTCGTCGGCCATGTCGGCCTGATCCCGTCGCGCCGCACCTGGACGGGCGGTTTCCGCGCAGTCGGCAAGACGGCGGCGCAGGCCCGCGACGTTCTGGAGGCCACGCTGGCGCTCGAATCTGCCGGGGCCCTCGCGGCCGAGATCGAGGTGGTCCCCCCCGGCGTGGCCACCGCCATCTCGGCGCGCACGAAGATGCTGATGATCTCGATGGGCGCGGGCGCGGGCTGCGACGCGCAGTATCTCTTTGCCTGCGACGTGCTGGGCGACCATCGCGGGCACTATCCGAGGCACTCTCGCAAGTATCGCGATTTTGCCCGTGATTACGATTGGTTGCAGGGCGAACGTATCGCGGCCTTCAAGGAATTCGCGGCAGACGTATCATCCGGGGCCTTCCCTGAGGACCGGCATCTTGTCACCATGCCGGATGAAGAACTCGCGGCCTTTCGCGCCGCGCTGGCGGGAACCGAAGGATAGGCCATGTTGCGCGTCATCGGCATCAACTTCGACCACTTCCACATGGGCGACCTGCTGCGCGAGGTGCACGACCATCCCGGGGCCGAGATCGCGGGCATCTGCGACGCCGACCCGGCACGCATGGCCAGCGCCATCGCGACCTTCGCCATCCCGCCCGACCGCGTCTTCACCGATGTGGAAACCTGCCTGGCCCGGACGAAGGCCGATCTCGCCATCCTCTGCCCCGCCACCGCCGACCATGCCACCTATGTCGAGCGGGTCGCTCCGGCGGGCCTGCACATCCTTGTCGAGAAACCCTTCGCCGCCACCACCGCCGAGGCGCGGCGCATGATCGCGGCCATGACGCAGGGGCGCCAACTGGCCATAAACTGGCCGCTCGCCTGGTATCCCTGTCACGTCACGGCCAAGCGCCTGCTGGATGACGGCGCCATCGGACGGCTCATCGAGGTGCACTATTACGACGGCAACCGCGGCCCGCTCTACCACCTCGCCGACAAGGTGGAGGTCACGCCGGACGAGGTCGAGCGGCGCAAGCCCGACAGCTGGTTCTACAAGAAGGCGTCGGGCGGCGGCAGCCTGCTCGACTATCTCGGCTACGGCACGACCCTCGGAACCTGGTTCAAGAACGGCGAAGAACCCCTTGAAGTCACGTGTATTGTTGATGAGACACCGGGGCTGGAGGTGGACCAGCACTCGATCACGGTCTGCCGCTACGCCACGGGCCTCTCGAAGTTCGAAACCCGCTGGGGCACCACCAGCGACCCCTGGACCCAGCAGCCCCAGCCGAAATGCGGCTTCGTTCTGGTCGGGCACCGAAGGCAACATATCGTCCTACGACTACGAACCGCATGTGACGCTCCAGACCCGCGCGCGACCGGACCCCGCGCCAGATTCCGGTCGACGCGCCCCTTCCGGGCGGCGCGGCCCGGTGGACTACATGGTAGACCGGATCACGCGCGGCCTGCCCGTCGACGGCCCGCTGTCGCCCGAGACCTGCCTGCTGGGCCAGCGCATCGTGGATACCGCCGTGCTGTCCGCGCAGACGAAGCGCACCGAAGCACTCCTGCCATGACCGAGGCCTACTCTCTCGCCACCGCCGCCGCCGCCACGGTCGCGGCGCCCGACCTGCCCTACCTCCCGCCGATGCCCGAGGATCGCGGCACGCCCATCGCCCTCGTCGGCGCAGGCGGCATCGCCCCCGCGCATCTCGACGCCTACCGCACGGCGGGCTTCAACGTTCGCGTGATCGCCAACCGCACGCTGGCCCGCGCGGTCGAGCGGCGCGACGCCTTCTTTCCGCAGGCCGAGGCGACCGACGACATCGCGGGCACCCTCGCCCGCCCCGACATCGCCGTGGTCGACCTCACGCCCCATCCCGCCGAACGCGCACCGATGATCGAGGCGGCGCTTCGGGCGGGCAAGCATGTCCTGTCGCAAAAGCCCTTCGTGCTCGACCTCGACACCGGCGAACGCCTCGCCGACCTCGCCGACGATGCAGGGCCGGATGCTGGCCGTGAACCAGAACGGCCGCTGGGCGCCGCACCTGTCGTGGATGCGCGAAGCCGTCCGCGCCGGCCTGGTCGGCGAGGTGCAGTCGGTCCACCTCTCGGTCCACTGGGACCATTCCTGGATCGCCGGAACGGCGTTCGAGCGGATCGACGACCTGATCCTCTACGATTTCGCGATCCACTGGTTCGACTTCCTCGCCAGCCTCATCGGTGCCTCCGCCACCCGCGTGATGGGCACCCGCAACCGCGCCGCAGGCCAGACAGTCGCGCCGCCCTTCCTCAGCCAGACGCTCGTCGAGTTTCCCGGCGGCCAGGCCGCCGTCCTGTTCGACGCGGCCACCCGCCACGGCCCGCTCGACCGCAGCGTCATCACCGGCAGCCTCGGCACGCTCGCCAGCCACGGGCCGGACCTTGGACAGCAGCGGGTCACGCTGACCACCGCCGCCGGCGTGGCGCAACCCGTTCTGCGGGGCGCATGGTTCAACGACGGTTTCGCGGGCACGATGGGCGCGCTTCTTCGCGCCGTCGAAACCGGCACGCCGCCCCTCAACGACGCCCGCCGCAACCTCGACAGCCTCGCCCTCGCCTTCGCCGCCATCGCCGCCGCGCGGCGCGGCACGCCCGTTGTTCCGGGGCAGGTGCGCTCGCTGCGCGAGGCGCAGTCCGGTTAGCTCTCGGTCGGTCGGCGCGCCTCGCCGCAAGCCTTTTCGCACGGCGCGCCCATGCCCGCCCTGTGTCGTCTGTCTTCGTTCACGGAATTGAAGAATCGGTTAGTCAGAATAGGATTGTCCCGCGAAATCAGGCGGGAACCCGGTGTCGCACGCGTGAGACATCCTGCTTCAACTCCGCCCGATGCTCCGCCCCCCGGACCGCCCGACGCTGGCGATGATCGCCTGACACAGCACCATCGCCGGAACCTGGCTGCGGAAATGCCCGAGCCTGGCCTCCTTCACGAACAGGGTGGTCCTGGCCAGCGGCACCAGCGGGCTCAGTTCATTGTCCGTGATCGCGAGCAACGCGATCCCCCGCGCCGCGACCTGCTCCGCCACCTCGACCGTTTCCGGGGTGTAGTCATCGAAACTGATCGCAAGCACGACATCCTCCGGCGCCGCCGCCAGAAGCTGCTGCTTCCGCATCGACCCCATGTTGTCGATCAGGAACGCCCGCTTCCCCACCGCCGCCAGCCCGTAGAAGGAATAGGACGCCACCCCGAACGCCCCCCGTCCGCCACAGACATGCACCGCCGGAGCCGCCCGGATCGCCTCCACAAAGGCGACCAGCGGGGCGGCCCGCTGATCCTCCACCACGTTCATCAGGCTCACATAGGCCGAACTCGCGAAGATCTCGAGCACCTCCTGCGGGTCCGACAGATCAATCGGCCCCTCGCCCTCGGTCGCCCTGTCGGCAATGCCCCGGAGCCGCTCGACATAGGGCAGACGCGGACCGACGAGCCGAGAGCGGAAGATGGCCTGAAGCTCAGAGAACCGCTCCAGCCCCAGTTCCTGCGTGAAGCGCGTGATCGCGGAAGGCGGCACCTTCGCCGCCCGAGCGATCTCGACGATCGTCAGGATTGCCACGTCCTCGGGGTTGTTCAGCACGAACTGCGCCACATCCTGCAACCGCGGCGACAGCGACGTCCTGCGCTCCTTCAGACGCTCGACGAGCCTGGCATAGTCCATGGGTTCCGCCATCACGCCCTTTCCCGAACTCGATCCGCCATGGCCTTGGCGCGGACCTGACCGTTGCGCGTTGATCGAGCCGACCTTTTCCAATTGTGTCAATCATAAAAATTTCTTTCCACAGCAGGGGATGGCTTGACCGTTGACCCGCCGCACCGCCCGCCCCAAGCTCACGCGGAACCGACGGGGACCGAAATGTCTGATCGAACCGCCTTCCTCGAGCACCTGACCCGGACGCTGACCGAGATCGAGGCAGAGGGTCTTCTGAAACGGGAACGGCAGATCACCTCGGCGCAGGGCACATGGGTAACGATGCGCGGGACGGAGCGCAAAGTGCTGAACCTTTGTGCGAACAATTATCTCGGCCTCGCGGACAATCCCGCGCTGGAAGCAGCCGCGGCCAAGGCGATGGCGGATCATGGCTACGGCATGGCCTCGGTCCGGTTCATCTGCGGCACGCAGGACTTGCACCGGCGGCTGGAACAGCGTCTGGCGGCGTTCCTTGGCACTGACGACTCGATCCTGTTCGCTGCCTGTTTCGATGCGAACGGCGGGTTGTTCGAGCCGCTGCTCGGGCCGGAAGACGCGGTTGTTTCGGACGCGCTGAACCATGCCTCGATCATAGACGGCATCCGGCTTTGCAAGGCGAGGCGCTACCGATACGCGAACTCGGACATGGGCGACCTCGAGGCGCAGCTTGTGCAGGCGCGGGCTGATGGCGCGCGCTTCATCCTGATCGCCACAGACGGCGTATTCTCGATGGATGGCCATCTGGCAAACCTGCCCGAGGTGAGGCGGCTGGCAGAGAGGCACGGCGCGATGGTGATGGTCGACGACTGCCACGCCACCGGCTTCATGGGTCCGCAGGGGCGCGGCACGTCGGCGCATTTCGGGGTGACGGTCGATATCCTGACCGGCACGCTCGGCAAGGCGCTGGGGGGGGCGCTTGGTGGGTATATTGCCGGTCCGCAGGCGGTGGTGGAGTTGCTGCGCCAGCGGGCGCGGCCATACCTGTTCTCCAACGCCCTGCCGCCGGCCATCGTCGCAGCGGCGCTGGTTGCACTGGATATCGTCGAAGCGGCGGATGACCTGCGCGCGCAGCTGTTCTCGAACGCGGCCTATTGGCGGGCCGGACTGGTTGACGCAGGCTTTACCCTCTTGCCCGGCGAGCATCCGATCATTCCCGTCATGCTGGGGGAGGCGCCGCTGGCTCAGGCGATGGCGAACGACCTGTTCGGGCGGGGCGTGCATGTCTCGGGCTTCTTCTTTCCGGTTGTGCCCAAGGGCAAGGCGCGCATCCGGACGCAGATGAACGCGCGGCTGACACGGGACGATCTGGATTTCGCGCTGGATGCGTTCCGTGCGGCAGGCAAGGCCACGGGGGTTCTGGCATGACGAACATGATGAAGGCGCTGGTCAAGGCAAAGCCTGAACCAGGGTTATGGATGGAGAACCGGCCCGTCCCCGAAATCGGGCCGGACGACGTTTTGATCCGGATCCGCAAGACCGGCATCTGCGGGACCGACGTGCATATCTGGAACTGGGATGACTGGGCGCAACGGACGGTGCCGGTGGGCCTCATCACCGGGCATGAGTTTGCGGGCGAGATCGTGGAGGTCGGGCGGAACGTCGATGATCTGAAGATCGGGCAGCGCTGCTCGGGCGAGGGGCACCTGATCGGCAAGCATTCGCGGCAAAGCCGGTCGGGGAAGTTCCACCTCGATCCCGAGACACGGGGCGTGGGGGTGAACGAACCTGGAGCGTTCGCGCAGTATCTGCGGCTTCCGGCGTTCAACGTTGTGCCGCTGCCCGACGCGATAGATGACGAGATCGGCGCGATCCTCGATCCGCTGGGCAACGCGGTCCACACGGCGCTCAGTTTCGATCTGGTCGGCGAGGATGTGCTGATTACCGGGGCGGGGCCGATCGGAATCATGGCAGCGGCGGTGGCGCGGCATGTGGGCGCGCGGCACGTGGTGATCACAGACATCAACCCGGACCGGCTCGCGCTGGCGGCGAAGGTGGCGGATGTGGTGCCGGTGAACGTCGCGACCGAGGATCTCAAGGCGGTCATGGCGAAGCTCGGGATGGTGCAGGGCTTCGACGTGGGGATGGAGATGTCGGGCAGCCAGGCTGCGCTGGATCAGATGGTCGAAGCGCTGGTAATGGGCGGGCGGATCGCGCTGCTGGGCATTCCGCCGGGGAAGTCGCCGGTCGACTGGAGCCGGATCGTGTTCAAGGCGATCACGATCAAGGGGGTCTACGGGCGCGAGATCTTCGAAACCTGGTACAAGATGATCGCGATGCTGGAGAACGGCCTCGATATCCGGGGGGTCATTACGCACCGGATGGGGGTGGATCAGTTCCGGGACGGATTCGAGGCGATGCGGTCGGGCCGCAGCGGGAAGATCGTGCTCGACTGGGGGTAGGCTGGTGGGTGGTGAGGGACTCGAACCCCCGACATTCTCGGTGTAAACGAGACGCTCTACCAACTGAGCTAACCACCCGGGCTTAAAGGGCATAGCCCGTATCGGGCGAGTGGGCAAGAGGGGCGAAACAAGGGGTGCGATGCCGCGCAAAGGCCCTCGTAACCATATGATAAAATTTTACTTTCCAGTTCCGGCCAGCACTGTTTGTTCGCTCCGCGGCGTGATGGGCCGCCACCGCAACGCCCGCTAAAGGTCACGCGGTCGGGCGGAACTCGCCTTAAAATTGTCTCGCTGCGACGCAATTCTGATCAGGTCCGGCGCTTGTGCAGGACGTACCGGAAGGATGCGGACATGACCAAGGCGAGACTTGCCCCAGGGGCCGACACGGCGGGATATGTGGTGTTCAAACTGGGCGGCGCGGGTGCGTTGCTGGGCCTGGCGGTCGGGCTGGTCGCGGGCAGCAGTCCTGCGCTTGAGACCTGGCTGGCCTATTCGCTTTCGGTTGCTGTGGCGGGAGCCGTGCTGGGCTCGCTCGCCTGGGTCGGGCAGGCGGCGAGAACTGCCGACGCGCGTCGGGTGCCGACTCTCTCGCCGCAGACGATGTCTCCGACGGTTGCCGCCCCGGTCGTGGAGCAACAGCCGCGCACGGAGCGCCCGCGAGTCTCGGCCTTTCGAGCCGGGCCGAACGCAGCGCGCTGAGGCACAGCAAACCAGCCCGACCGACCGGCGTGCCAGCCGACGACCGCTGTGGCGGCCCGGGGCCGCCACCCGACAATGATTGTGGGATCAGGCCGACAGGACGCAGCTTTCGCGAAGCGCCTTTGGTCAGTAGCCGCGCGCTTCACCGACCACGGGGCTGCCATCGGGATTGACGGCAGACGGGCCGCCCGGATTTGTATCCGGGCCTGCGTTGACGCAGGCGGACAGGGCTGAAAGCCCGAGCACAATCAGACCGAGCCGAATATGTTTCATGAATTTGCTCCATATCGCGTTACGGCGGTGCGGTGAACCATGCGAGAACGCCGCATCCGCCCAGCCGGATGCAATCACGTTTCAAGCGAAACGGCTACAGGGTCGAACAGTCCGACAGCGAAATACCCATGAGTCGGGTCAAGGCAATGCGCGCCCTGCGATCTTGAGCAGAGCATCGATCGAGACATGGGCCTCGAGATGGGCGGCCAGTTCCTCGAGTGTCGCATCCACAGACGCGCTGTGCGCAAGGCCCGAGGGCGGGACGCCGAGGCCCTGAAGGAAGCGGCTGCGGAAGCGGTCGCCGGAGAAGACGCCGTGCAGGTATGTGCCCATGACGCGGCCATCGGCCGAGACGGCGCCTTCGGATTCGCCACCGATCCGCGCGAAGGGCCGGCGCGCGCGACGGCCCCTCGGTGACGCCGAGATGAATCTCGTAGCCGGAGATCGGCTCGCCCGTGCCACAGTGGGTGCCGCTGACGCGCGTCAGGGTCTTGTCCGGCGACATGGTGGTGACCAGATCGAGCAGGCCAAGGCCAGGGGTCTCACCGGGGGGGCCTTCCAGTCCCTCGGGATCACGGATGGTGCTGCCGAGCATCTGGTAGCCGCCGCAGAGGCCGAGCACCCTGCCCCCGCGACGGTGATGCGCCGATAGGTCGATGTCCCAACCCTGCTGGCGCAGGAAGGCCAGATCGCCACGCGTCGATTTCGAGCCGGGCAGGATGACGAGGTCGGCATCTCCGGGGATCGCCTCGCCCGCGCGCAGCATGGTGAGCGCGACGCCGGGTTCGGCGCGGAGCGGGTCGAGGTCGTCGAAATTGGCGATGCGCGCGAACTGCAGGCAGACGACCCTGAGGCCGGGTTCGTGGCGCGTGTCCGCAATGTCGAGCGCATCTTCGGCGGGAAGCCGGTGGGCGTCCGGAAACCACGGAACCACGCCCAGACCGCGCCATCCGGTGCGCTGTTCGATCAGGCGATAGCCTTCGTCGAAAAGGCGAACATCGCCCCGGAACTTGTTGATAAGGAAGCCCTTTATCATCGCGGCATCCTGCGGGTCGAGCACCGCCTGCGTCCCGACGAGCTGGGCGATGACACCGCCCCGGTCGATGTCGCCCACGAGGATCACCGGCGTATCCGTGGCGCGGGCGAAGCCCATGTTGGCGATGTCGTTCGCGCGCAGGTTCACCTCGGCCGGGCTGCCCGCGCCTTCGACGATCACGAGGTCGGTGCGCCGTCGCGAGGCGGTCGAAGCTATCGAGCACCGGCGCCATGAGCTGGGGCTTGATCGCTGCATAGTCCCGCGCCCTGGCGCTGCCCCAGCGCCGACCCTGCACGATGATCTGCGAGCCGGTCTCGGATTCCGGCTTCAGCAGCACCGGGTTCATGTCGCGTATGGGCCTCGGTCCGGCAGGCCAGCGCCTGCAGCGCCTGGGCGCGGCCGATCTCGCCCCCGTCGATGGTGACGGCGGCATTGTTGGACATGTTCTGCGGCTTGAACGGCGCGACGGTGAGGCCCCGGTTGGCGCAGCGCGCGGCAGAGGCCCGCCACGAGCATCGACTTGCCGACGTTGGAGCCGGCGCCCTGGATCATCAGGGCGGGCATGAGGAACCTGGTGTAACGGGACGATTTTTCTGCGAAAAATCGAGCCTCCGGCGGGGATATTTTTGCCAAGATGAAGGGGGGGGCCTGGCGGTTAGCAGGGGCATGGCGGAGAACGCATGGCGGTCAGAACTCCACGCCGGCCTGCGCCTTTACCCCGGCCCTGAACGGGTGCTTGACCGCTGTCATCTCGGTCACAAGATCGGCGATCTCGATCAATTCGGGCTTGGCGTTGCGCCCCGTCAGGCAGACATGCGTCATCGGCGGCTTCTCGTCGCGCAGGAAGGCCACGACCTCGGCGATGTCGAGGTAGTCGTAGCGCAGGGCGATGTTGATCTCGTCCAGCAGGACGAAGCGGATGTCGGGATCGCGGATCAGGCGCTTCGCGTGCTCCCAGCCGTCGGCGGCGGCGGCGCGGTCGCGCGCGAGGTCCTGGGTTTCCCAGGTGAAGCCCTCGCCCGCGACGACAAACTGCACGTCGTCCCTGAAGCGGGTTTCAAGCAACCGGCGTTCGCCCGTGTCCCACGCCCCCTTGATGAACTGCACCACGGCGCAGGGCATTCCGTGGCCGATGCAGCGCAGGATCATGCCGAAGCCGGACGAGGATTTGCCCTTGCCCGGGCCGGTATGGACGATGATCAGGCCCTTCTCGCCGGTCTTCGTTTCCATCATCCGGTCGCGGGCGGCCTTGATGGCGGCCATCTTGGCGCGGTGGCGGGTTTCGTCTTCCGGGGTATCGGCTGGCATGGGCGTCTCTTGACAGGGGGCCGTGGTTGGCGCACGGGTTCCGGGCTGGTTCCTGTCTATGACAGGTGAAAAGGGAATGCGCTAGGGACCGAGCCCGAAGCGCAGCCGCCCCCGCGACCGTGACCGGAGAGGTCGCCCTTCTGCCACTGGCCGCGCCTGCGGTTCGGGAAGGCGGGGCAACCGGAGGGACCGCGAGGTTCCGAGATCCGCAAGCCGGGAGACCTGCCAGCGCAGGACGTGACTGAACCGGACGGGGTGTTCCGGTGACGGATGGGCGGCGTGCCCTTTCGCCATTTCCCCGTTCTCATATGCAGGCCCACACACGGGATGAGATGCGCGATTTTCGCTTTCGGTGGCTGTGATGGACGGGGCGTCGGTGGTGCCGACGGTGGACGTGCTGGTCTGCATGACCTGCCGCAGTTCGGTGCCGTCCTATCTGCCGGAGGAGGCCGAGCGGCCGCGCGCCGGGAGCGCTTCTGCTGGCGGCGCTGGCGGCGGCGGAATTGCCGGAAACGGTGCGCGTGGTGCCGGTCGAGTGCCTGTCGAACTGCACGCGGGGCTGTACGGTTGCGCTGCGGGCGCCGGGCCGCTGGACCTATGTCTACGGGAATCTGGATGCCTCGCTGGTCGGAGTGCTGGCCGACGGCGTCGCGCGCTATGTCGCGACCGCCGACGGGCTGGTGCCGTGGCGCGAGCGGCCCGAACACTTCCGCAAGAACTGCATCGCCCGGATGCCGCCGCTGGAGGGCATGACATGAGCGACCTGGTCAAGGTGCCCGTCACCGTGATCACGGGCTTTCTGGGGGCGGGCAAGACCACGCTGGTGCGCCATCTGCTGCAGAACCCGCAGGGCAAGCGGCTGGCCGTGATCGTCAACGAGTTCGGCGATGTCGGGGTGGACGGCGAGATCCTGCGCGCCTGCGCGCTGCCGGACTGCCCCGAGGAGAACATCGTGGAACTGGCGAACGGCTGCATCTGCTGCACGGTGGCCGATGATTTCATCCCGACGATCGAGGCGCTGATGGCGCTGAGTCCGCGCCCCGACCATATCCTGATCGAGACCTCGGGCCTCGCCCTGCCGAAGCCGCTCCTGAAGGCGTTCGACTGGCCCGCGATCCGCTCGCGCATCACGGTGGACGGCGTGATCGCGGTGGCGGATGCCGAGGCCGTGGCGGCGGGGCGCTTCGCGCCGGACCTCGGGCGGTGGAGGCGCAGCGGGCGGCGGACGACAGCATCGACCACGAGACGCCGCTGTCCGAGGTGTTCGAGGATCAGATCGCCTGCGCCGATCTGGTGCTGCTGACGAAGGCGGATCTGGCGGGACCTGCGGCGTCTCGCCGAGGCGCGGGCGGTGATCGCCGCCGAGGCGCCGCGCCCGCTGCCGGTGATCGAGGTGCTGGAGGGCGTCATCGACCCGCGCGTGATCCTGGGCCTCGGCGCGGCGGCGGAGGACGACCTGCGCGCGCGCCCGTCGCATCACGACGGCGAGGACGAGCACGACCACGAGGATTTCGACAGCGTCGTGATCGACATTCCCGAGCAGACCGATCCGCAGGCGCTGGCGGCCGCATCGCGGCGCTGGCCGAGGCGGAGAACATCCTGCGCGTGAAGGGCTATGCCGCCGTGCGCGGGCAAGCCGATGCGGCTGCTGGTGCAGGCCGTGGGCGCGCCGGGTGCGGCGAGCAGTACGACCGGCCCTGGGCGCCGGGACGAGGCGCGGCAGGGGCGGCTCGTGGTCATCGCGGAGCACGACGACATCGACGCCGGCGCGATCCGTTGGCGCTGGCGGGCTGAGCGGGATGGGACCGGCGGCTGCGCCCTGTAGGGTCGGGACGGCGCGGGTGTGGCCGGCGGAGGGTATTCTTGCCAAGGAAGACGCCCGGGGGCGGAGGCCTGGCAGACCGTGATGCGGACCGGTGTGGCGCTGGCTGGGCGGGCTGAGCGATGCACGTCATCTTCCGCGAGAGCCACGGCCTGGACGAGACGGCGACGCCGGTCGATCTGGGGCAGTCGCCGGCCGACCTCGTCGTGCTGTCCTTCTCGGACAGCGACCTTGGCGCTTTCGCGGCAGGCTGGCATCGCGGCGGGCGGGGGCGTTGCCCTCGCTGCGGCTCGCGAACCTTGCGGCGCTGAAGCATCCGCTGTCGGTCGATACCTATGTGGAGCGGACGCTTTCGGGCGCGAAAGGCATTCTCATCCGGCTGATCGGGGGCGTGCCCTATTGGGCCTACGGGCTGCAGCAGGTCGAGGCGTTGTGCCGTGCAAGGGGCATCGCGCTGGCGGTGCTGCCTGCGGACGGGCGGGCCGACGCTCGGCTGGATGCGGTATCGACGCTGCCGGCCTCGACGCTGAGGCGGCTGGCGCATCTGTGCGACACGGGCGGCGCGGTTGCCGCGCAGGCGGCGCTGGCGCAGATGGCGCTGGCGGCGGGGCTGTACGCGGGGCCGGTTCCGGGGGCGAAGGCGCTGCCCGAGGTGGGCGGGCTGGACGCCGGAGGACGGCACCTGCTGCCCGGCGGGATTTGCGCTGAGCGCAACGCGGCCCGTGGTGCTGGTGACGTTCTACCGCGCCTGGCTGACGGCGCATGATCTGGCGCCGGTGGAGGCGTTGGTCGCGGCGCTGCGGGCCCGGGGCTTCGATGTGCTGGGGCTGTTCGCGCCCTCGCTGAAGGCACCCGCGGCGGGGCGATGGCTGGCACGCTGGGTCGCGGCACTCGCCCCGGCTGCGATCGTCAACGCCACGTCGTTCTCGGCGCGCGGCGACGATGGCGTGACGCCGCTGGACGGCGCAGGCGTGCCCGTGTTCCAGGTGGCGCTGTCGACGGCGACACGGCGCGCCTGGGACGGTGCGGCACGTGGGCTGTCGCCGTCTGACCTGGCCATGCATGTGGTCTTGCCGGAGGTGGACGGGCGGCTCTTCGCGGGCGTCGCCTCGTTCAAGGAACCGGGCGCGCGGGACGGGGCGCTGGAATTCGCGCGCTATGCACATCAGGCGCATGAGGGGCGGATCGCAGCGATCGCCGACCGGGTGGCGGGCTGGGTGCGGCTGGGGGCGGTGCCGCCTGCCGAGAAGCGCGTGGCACTGGTGCTGTCGACCTATCCCGGCAAGGCGCATCAGATGGCACATGCGGTCGGGCTGGATGCGCTGGCATCCTGCGAGGCGATGCTGGAGGATCTGGCGGAGGCGGGACTTCGCCGTAGCGGAGGGCGGCGCGCTGGCGGAGGCGCTCGGGACCGAAACGGTGGATTGGCCGGTCGAAGCGTATCAGGCGGCGCTGGCGGGGTTGAACCCCGCCCTACGCCGGGATTTGGTCGACGCTTGGGGCGAGCCGGAGACGGACCCCTCCGTCTCGGAGGGCGCGTTCCGGTTCCGCGCTGTGCGGCGCGGGGCGGCGCTGGTCGCGTTGCAGCCGGAACGCGGGCAGGTCAAAGGCCGCGAGGCGGAGTATCACGATCTGGCCCGGGTGCCGCGGCATGGCTATGTCGCCTTCTATCTGTGGCTTCGTCGGGCCGTGTGCAGTCATGCGCTGGTCCATATCGGCGCGCATGGCACGCTGGAATGGCTGCCGGGCAAGGCCGTGGCTTTGTCGGAGTCCTGCTGGCCAGAGGCGCTGGCGGGTGACCTGCCGGTGATCTACCCGTTCATCGTCAACGATCCCGGCGAGGCGGCGCAGGCCAAGCGGCGGATCGGGGCGGTGACGATCGGGCATGTGCCCCCTGCCGCTGCGCGTCGGCGGCACGCCCGAGCGGCTGGCGCGGCTGGAGGGCTTGCTGGACGAGTTCTCGAACGCGGACGGGCTGGACCCCGCGCGGCGCGACCGCCTGCAGAAAGACATTCGCAGCGAGGCGGCGGCGGCGGGGGTGGAGGCCGATCTTGGGCTTGATGCGGCCAGTTCGCCGGCCGAGGCGATCACGCGGATCGACCGCTTCGTGTGCGACGTGAAGGAAAGCCAGTTCGGGGATGGGCTGCACGTCTTCGGGCGTGTCTCTGCGGCCTCGATGCCGGGGGCTGAGGCGAGCGCGCGGGCAGAACGGGCCGCGCTGCTTGACGCGCTGGCGGGGCGGCGGGTTGCGCCGGGGCCATCGGGTTCGCCCTGGCGCGGGCGGGCCGACGTGCTGCCGACGGGGCGGAACCTTTACACGACGGACCCGCGGGCGGTGCCGTCGCGCGCCGCATATGCGCAAGGGGTGAAACTGGCCGGGGAACTGCTGCGGCGGCATCTGCAGGATCAGGGCGAGTATCCGCGCGGGCTTGTGGTGGACCTGTGGGGATCGGCCACGATGCGGACGGCGGGCGAGGAGTTCGCCATGGCATTGCATCTGCTGGGGGCCAGGCCGGTCTGGGACGAGGGGTCGGATCGCGTCTCGGGCGTGGAAATCCTGCCGATCGCGCTGTTGGACCG
Organism: uncultured Alphaproteobacteria bacterium; assembly: GCA_963777765.1. Lineage (GTDB taxonomy): Bacteria > Pseudomonadota > Alphaproteobacteria > Rhodobacterales > Rhodobacteraceae > Aliitabrizicola. The sequence continues at coordinate 170,858 of CAVZRP010000003.1, forward strand.
GCCCCGGATCGACGTGACATTGCGCGTCTCGGGGCTGTTCCGTGACGTGTTCCCGACGCTGTCGGCGCTGTTCGGTCAGGCGGTGCGGGCGCTGGCTGCGCGGGACGAGGCTGCGGACTGGAACCCCTATGCGGGACGTGCGGCGGGCGCGCGGGTCTATGGGCCGGAGCCGGGGAGCTACGGTCTGGGCATGGACGATGCCGCCGAGGATTACACGGAGGCCGGACGGCACCGCGCGGGCGAGGCCTGGTTGCAGGCGAGCGCCTGGGCGCTGGATGGGGCGGAACCGGTGCGGGACCGTGACGGGATCGCCGCGCGGGTGGCGGGAGCGGAAGCCTTCGTACATCCGCAGGACCTGCCGGAGACGGACCTTCTGCTGGCCGTGGACTACGCCGCGCATGAGGCCGGGTTTGCGGCGGCTCAGGCGGTGGTGGGGGGGCGCGCGGCGCTGTACCATCTGGACGCGACCGACCCCGAACGGCCCCGCGCGCGCGCGTTGCGCGAGGAGATCGCGCGGGTTGTGCGGGGACGCGCGGCGAACCCCGGCTGGATCGCGGGGATGATGCGGCACGGCTTCCGCGGCGGGGCCGAGATCGCGGCGACACTGGATCATCTGGCCGCCTTCGCGCATCTGGCGGGCGTGGTGGAGCCGCATCTGTTCGACCTTTATCACGATGCGACTTTGGGGGATGAGTCCGTCTGCGCGTTCCTCGCGCGGGAGAATCCCGGTGCACTCGCGGCGATGGAGGCGCGGTTCGCGGAACTGCATGACGCCGGGTTGTGGCGAACGCGGCGCAACTCGATCCTGATGGGATTGCGGGCATGAGGGTGGCGGCGAAGGGGTGGTGTCCGGGGGCGTACCGGCCGATGGACTCGGGCGACGGGCTGATCGTGCGGGTGCGCCCGGTGCTGGCGCGGCTGACGGCGCACCAGGTGCTGGGGCTGTGCGCGGCTGCTCTGGCCCATGGCTCGGGGATCGTGGAGCTGACGAACCGGGCGAATGTGCAGGTGCGGGGCGTGCGGGCCGGGGCACATGAGGCGCTGCTGGAGGAGTTGTGGACGCTGGGGCTGCTGGATGCAGACCCAGGGGTGGAGGGGCGGCGGAACGTACTGGTGGCACCGCTCTGGGCGCAGGGGGACATGACGGAACAGGTGGCGCGGGGGTTGATCGCGCGGCTGGGGGAGTTGCCGGACCTGCCCGCGAAGTTCGGCTTTGCGGTGGATTGCGGGGGCGCGCCCGGTTCTGGGGGGCGCTTCGGCAGATATCCGGGTGGAGCGCGGGGTGTCGGGCGGGCTGATCCTGCGGGCGGATGGGTGCGGACAGGGGGTGCCGGTTACGGTTGGCGACGCGGTGGACGGGATGATCGGGCTGGCGCAATGGTTTGCGACGACGCGGGGGAGTGCGGGGCGCATGGCGCGGCACCCCCGCCTTGCGGAGGTCGAGGGGGGCGAGGCGCCCGCAGCCTCGTCGGCGGCTGCCGGGGCCGGGCCTTTCGGCGGCGGGGCCTGTCGTGGGCGTGGCGTTCGGGCAGATGGAGGCCGGCACGCTGGCGCGTCTGGTCCGGGACAGCGGCGCGGTGGCGGTGCGGGTGACGCCGGAGCGATGCCTGGTGCTGGAAGGCGGACGTGCGGTGGCGACGGACGGGTTCCTGAGCGCGCCCGATCCGGTGCTGGACGTGGATGCCTGTGCGGGCGCGCCGTTCTGCCCGGCGGCCTCGGTGCCCACGCGGGGGCTGGCGCGACGGCTGGCGGGGCGGGTCGCCGGGCTGCATGTCTCGGGCTGCGCCAAGGGCTGCGCGCGGGCGCGGGCGGCGGCGGTGACGCTGGTGGGGCGCGGCGGCGCGTTCGATCTTGTGCGGGGCGGCGCCGCGTGGGATGCGCCTGTGCGGCAGGGGCTGTCGGCGGACGAGCTTCTGGAGATGTTCGGGGCACAAGATGCATCAGTATGAGACCGACGGGGCAGCGATCTACCGCCAGTCCTTCGCGATGATCCGGGCCGAGGCGGACCTCGCGCGGTTCGACGCGGACGAAGAGCAGGTCGCGGTGCGGATGATCCATGCGGCGGGGATGGTGGGGCTGGAAGCGCATATCCGCTTTTCGCCCGGTTTCGTCGCGGCGGCGCGTGGGGCGCTCGAGGCGGGGGCGCCGATCCTTTGCGACGCCCGGATGGTGAGCGAAGGGGTGACACGGAAGCGGTTGCCGAACGACAATGCGGTGATCTGCACCCTGCATGATCTTGAGGTGCCTGCCCTCGCGACCCGGATGGGCAACACGCGCTCGGCGGCGGCGCTGGAGTTGTGGCGGCCCGCATCTGGCGGGTGCGGTGGTGGCGATCGGCAATGCGCCGACGGCGCTGTTCCACCTGCTGAACATGCTGCAAGACCCCGGCTGCCCGCGCCCCGCTGCCATCATCGGCTGTCCGGTGGGCTTCGTGGGTGCTGCGGAATCGAAGGACGCGCTCTGGATCGCGCAACCCGTGCCCTGCTGCATCGTCGCCGGGCGGCTGGGGGGCAGCGCCATCACCGTCGCCGCGATCAACGCTCTTGCGAGCCGGATGGAATGAGCAAGGGCACGATCTTTGGCCTCGGCCTTGGTCCCGGCGAGCCGGACCTGATGAGCGTGCGGGCCGACCGCCTGCTGCGCCGGGCGCGGCACGTCGCCTATTTCCGCAAGGCGGGCAAGCCGGGACAGGCGCGGCGGATTGTGGACGGGATGATCCCGGGCGACGCCATCGAGTTCGCGATGGAATACCCGGTGACGACCGAGATCCCGCTGGAAGACCCCGCCTACAACGCCGCGCTCTCGGGCTTCTACGCCGAGTGTGCCACCCACCTTGCCGCCCTGTCGGACGCGGGGGAGGATGTGGTCGTCCTGTGCGAGGGCGATCCGTTCTTCTACGGCTCTTTCATGCATCTCTACACCCGGCTGATGGAAAGCCATCCGGTGCAGGTCGTGCCCGCAATCACCGGCATGTCGGGGGCGTGGACCGCCACAGGGCAGCCGATCACCTGGGGTGACGACGTGCTGACGGTGCTGATGGGCACCCTGCCCGAGGCGGAACTTGTGCGGCACATGTCGGACACGGACGCGCTGGTGGTGATGAAGATCGGTCGCAACATCGACAAGGTGAGGCGCGCGCTGACCGAGGCCGGGCGGCTCGAACAGGCCTGGCTCGTGGAGTTCGCGACCATGCCGGGGCAGAAGGTCATGCGTCTGGCCGAAGCGGAGGGACGCGTGACGCCCTATTTCTCGATCATTCTGGTGCATGGGCAGGGACGACGGCCATGACGCCAGGGGTTGCGCCGTTGGAGGGGCCGGGAGCGGGGGTTTTGCACCCCCGCACCCCCGCAGGATATTTTTCCAAGGTGATTGCAGGGCCGCCAACCCGCCGCGGAGGCCGCGCATGACCGGATGGCTGTGCGTCGTGGGCCTGGGACCGGGATCGGCAGGGCTGGTGACGCCCGACGTTACCAGTGTGCTGTCCGAGGCGACGGATGTGGTGGGCTACATCCCCTATGTCGCCCGCGTCGCGCCACGCGACGGTCTGACCCTGCACCCCAGCGACAACCGGGTGGAGATGGACCGGGCGGCCCATGCGCTGACGATGGCCGCGGAGGGTCGCCGGGTGGTGGTCGTCTCTTCCGGCGATCCGGGTGTGTTTGCAATGGCGTCCGCGGTGTTCGAGGCGGTGGAGGCCGGACCGAAGGCGTGGCGCGATCTGGACATACGCGTACTGCCGGGGATCACGGCGATGCTGGCGGCGGCGGCGCGGGCGGGCGCGCCGCTGGGTCATGATTTCTGCGCGATCAACCTGAGCGACAATCTGAAACCCTGGGCACTGGTGGAAAAGCGCCTGCGGCTGGCGGCGGAGGCGGATTTCGCGATGGCGTTCTACAATCCGCGCTCGGCATCGCGGCCGGAGGGGTTTGCCAAGACGCTGACGGTGCTGAAGGAGGTCTGCGGCGATGCGCGCCCGGTGATCTTCGCGCGCAACGTCTCCCTGCACGACGAGACGATCCGCGTCATCCCGCTCGACCGGACCGATCCGGAGATGGCCGACATGCGGACGGTCGTGATCGTGGGGTCGAGCGCCACGCGGATCATCGCGCGCGAAGGCGTGCCCTTTGTCTATACGCCGAGATCGGTGCCGACATGATCGAGCCAGTCGAGCACCTGTTGCAGGTTGGTCGCCTCGCTCCGGTCAGGTGCTGCGGGACGGTCGATCATCAGGACCGGCAGCGAGAGCGCGCGGGCGGCCGCAAGCTTGGCAGAGGCACCCTTGCCGCCTGCGTTCTTCGCGACGACGAGAGTGATGCGGTGCTGGAGCATCAGGGCGGTATCCCCGGCCTCGGTGAAGGGTCCGCGCGCGACAATCGCGGTGTGATGGGGCAGCGGCGGCGGGATTTCGGGCGGATCGACGAGACGCAGCAGATAGTGGTGCTGCGGCCAGGCTGCGAATGCGTCGATGTGCATCCGGCCCAGCGCGAGAAAAATGCGCTGCGGCGGGCCCGCGAGGGCAGCAACGGCAGCCGCGATATCGGGAACGCGGGTCCAGTCGTCGCCCGGCACGGGGTGCCAGGGCGGGCGGGTGTAAGCGATAAGGCGGATGCCGGTTTCCTGCGCGGCAAGGACTGCGTGGCGACTCATCTGCGTGGCGAAAGGATGTGTGGCGTCAATGAGATGCGTGATGGAGTTCGTGCGGATGTAATCGGCGAGTCCGGCGATGCCGCCGAAGCCGCCGGTGCGGGTCGGGATCGGCTGCGCCTTCGGACTTTCGACGCGACCCGCATAGGACAGCGTTGCGGACTCGCCCAGATCGGCGAGGCGGGCGGCCAGCGCGCTCGCCTCGGTCGTGCCGCCGAGGATCAGGATGGTGTGCATGGCTGACGGTCCCTGGCTGACAATCGTGGGGCTGGGCGAGGATGGACCGGATGGCCTGCCGCCCGCAAGCCGTGCCGCGCTCGAGGCGGCCGAGGTGGTGATGGGGCCGGCACGGCACCTCGCGCTGTTGCCGGGGTTGCGGGCGCAGATCGTGGCTTGGCCGGTGCCCTTTGCAGATGGGCTGCCTGTGCTGCTTGGGTTGCGGGGGCGGCGGGTGGTGATGCTCGCCACCGGCGATCCGTTCTGGTTCGGGGCGGGGACATCCGTTGCGAAGATGCTTGCGCCGGGCGAATGGGAGACGCTCCCTGGGGTGCCGGTGTTCTCGCTGGCGGCAAGCCGGATGGGCTGGGGCCTGGAGGAAGTCGTCTGTCTGGGGCTCCACGCGGCACCGTTGGCGCGGCTGCGGCCGCATCTGGCGGACGGGGTGCGAGTGATCGTGCTGCTGCGCGACGGCGCGGCGGTCGAGGAGATGGCGCGGTATCTGGTGGGCGAGGAATTCGGGGCGTCCCGGATGACGGTGCTGGAGGCGCTTGGCGGGCCGCGGGAACGGGTCCGGCGGGTGGCGGCGGCGGAATATGCGCTGGCGGACGTGGCCCATCCGGTGGCGGTGGCGCTCGAGCCTGCGGGCGGGCGCGCGATGAGCCGGGCGAGCGGGCTGGCGGACGACTGGTTCGCGCATGACGGACAGATCACCAAGCGACCTGTACGGGCGCTGACCCTGTCGGCGCTGGCGCCGAAGCCGGGAGAGTTGCTGTGGGATATCGGCGGTGGCTCCGGCTCGGTCGGAATCGAGTGGATGCTGTCTGATGGCGCGTGCCGCTGCGTGGCGGTGGAGGCGGATCCGGTGCGGGCGGAACGGCTGGTGGCGAACGCCGCGCGGCTGGGGGTGGACCGGCTGAAGCTGGTGCAGGGGCGCGCGCCGGAGGCGCTGGCAGGGTTGCCGGTGCCGGACGCGGTATTCGTGGGGGGCGGGGTTTCGCAGGCGCTGCTCGAGGCGGTGTGGGACGGCATTCCAGCCGGGTGCCGGGTGGTCTGCAACGCGGTGACGCTGGAGTCGGAGGCGTTGCTGGCGGCGTGGCACGGGCGTGTCGGCGGGTCATTGCTGCGGATCGACCTGTCGGAGGCCGGGGCCTTGGGCGCACGGCGGGGGTGGAAGGCGGCCTATCCGGTGGTGCAGTGGAGCGTGGTCCGGTGATCGTGGCGGGGTTCGGATTTCGCCGGGGAGCGGGCGAGGCTTCGCTGCGGGATGCGTTGCAGCGGGCGTCTGCCGGGCGCAAGGTGGCGGCGCTTGCGACGGTGGCGGACAAGGCGGGGGCCTTGCACGGTCTTGCGGCCGGGATGGGCGTGGCGGTGATCGGGGTGAGCGAGGCGGAGATGGCGGAAATGGTGACGGTGACGCGCTCGGCGGCATCGCTCCGCGCGCGCGGCGTCGGCAGCGTGGCAGAGGCGGCGGCGCTGGCGGGCGCGGGCCGGGGAGCGGCGCTTCTGGGCGCGCGGGTCCTGTCGGGGGACCGTATGGCAAGCTGTGCCATTGCGGAGGGGGACGGGCGATGACGGTGCATTTCATTGGTGCGGGGCCGGGGGCCGCAGACCTGCTGACCCTGCGCGGGCGCGATCTGATCGCGTCCTGCCCGGTGTGCCTTTATGCGGGATCCTTGGTGCCGGAGGAGATACTGGGGCATTGTCCCGCCGGGGCGCGGATCGTGAATACGGCACCGCTGGACCTCGACGGGATCATGGCCGAGATCGCTGCGGCCGAGGCGGACGGGAAGGATGTGGCGCGGCTGCATTCGGGCGATCTCTCGATCTGGTCGGCGATGGGCGAACAGGTGCGGCGGCTGCAGGCGATGGGGATTTCCTATACCGTGACGCCGGGGGTGCCGTCGTTCGCCGCCGCAGCGGCGGCGCTGGGGGCGGAGTTGACGTTGCCTGGGCTGGCGCAGTCGGTCGTCCTGACGCGAACGACGGGGCGGGCCTCAGCGATGCCTGCGGGCGAGACGCTGGCAGCGTTCGGGGCGACAGGGGCGACGCTGGCGGTGCACCTGTCGATCCACAATCTGGCGCAGGTGGTGGCGGATCTTGTGCCGCATTACGGGGCGGATTGCCCGGTGGCGGTGGTATATCGCGCCTCTTGGCCGGATGAGCGGATCGTGCGGGCGACGCTGGACACCATCGAGGCGGCGATGGGCGCCGGGGTGGAGCGGACGGCGCTGATCCTTGTGGGGCGCGCCTTGGGGGAGGAAGGGTTCGAGCGAAAGCCGGCTGTATTCGAAGGACTACGATCGGCGGTTCAGGCCGCAGCGGGCCAGCGGTGGGTGAGGCCGGGATGAGCCACAGGCTTCACGTCCGGTTCATCCGGCGTCAGGCCGCAGCACGTCCGAGGATCGACGGGAACCGGTCCTTTGGCGCGGTTTCACGATACGCTTGCGGACGCGCCCATGCGCGTGGGCGGGGGGGATTCCACCGGCCTGACGGTTGTACATCCGGACAGCACCGCCCGGATGGGCGCGGCAAGACGCTTGCGAAGGGGCAGTCGTGTGCGGCCGCATTTGATGCGGGCCAAATCCGGCAAGGGAATGCCCAACGGATCAAACCCGGTCTGGTGGCATGACAGTCTGCCCAGTCCCGCCCGGCCTGATGATCTCCGCCCCGGCGTCGGGCACCGGCAAGACGACCGTAATGCTCGGCCTACTGCGCGCGCTGCGCGAGGACGGGTTGGTTGTGCAGCCGTTCAAGTCCGGTCCCGACTATATCGACCCGGCCTTTCACCGGGCAGCCGCGGGGCGGGCGTCGTTCAACCTTGATACCTGGGCGATGGGGAACGGGTTGCTGAACGCCATCGCGGCACAGGCGGAGGGGGCGGATTTCATCGTGGCCGAGGGCTCGATGGGGCTCTATGACGGCGTGGCGAAACCGGGCGCAAGCGGGACCGGGGCGAGTGCCGAGGTGGCGGCGCAAATGGGCTGGCCTATTGTCCTGGTGATCGACGTGGGCGGCCAGGCACAGTCAGCGGCGGCGACCGCGCTGGGGTTTGTGCAGTATCGGCCGGACCTGCGCTTTGCGGGCGTGATCCTGAACCGCGTCGCCAGCGCTCGGCATGAGCGGCTGACACGGCTGGGGATGGAGGCCGCCGGCATCAGGGTGCTGGGCGCCCTGCCCCGGCGTGGCGATCTGGTCCTTCCCGAGAGGCATCTGGGCCTGGTGCAGGCGGTGGAACATCCGGACCTTGAGGCGGCTATCGGCGCCTATGCGGCCTTTCTGCGCACGCATGTCGATATGGCCGCACTCCGGGATGCAGCGGGCGGCGCGGGGACTGCACAAGGTGGTGTCCTGCCCACGCCCCCCGGCGCAGCGGATCGCGCTGGCGCAGGATGCGGCGTTCTCGTTTGCCTATCCTCACGTCCTGACCGGCTGGCGTGCGGGCGGGGCGGAGGTGCTGCCCTTTTCACCACTGGCGGACGAGGCACCCGATGACAGTGCCGATCTGTGCTGGCTGCCCGGGGGCTATCCTGAATTGCACGCAGGGCGGCTTGCGGCTGCGGAGCGGTTCCGCGCGGGGGTGCGGGATTTTGCCGAGAACGCGCCCGGTGCATGGCGAATGCGGAGGCTACATGGCGCTGGGGGCGGGTTTGATCGACAAGGACGGGGTGAGGCACCGGATGGCGGGTTTGCTGGGGCTTGTCACGAGTTACGAAACGCGCCGGATGCATCTGGGCTATCGGCGGGCCGAGTTGCTGTCCCCCCTGCCCGGTTTTGCTGCCGGCGCGCGGCTGCGCGGGCACGAGTTCCACTACTCCACCATCCTGGAGCAACCGGATATGCCGCTCGCGCGGGTCACGGATGCCGATGGCGTGGAGGTGGCAGAGACGGGATCGCTGCGAGGTACCGTCTCGGGCACGTTCTTTCATCTGATCGCGGAGGACGCATGACGGGGTTCGTTTCCTTCGTGGGATCGGGACCGGGCGATCCGGAACTGCTGACGGTGAAGGCCGTGAACCGGCTGAAAGCGGCGGGCGCGGTGCTGTTCGACGATCTGTCGGCAGGACCGATCCTGGAACTGGCGCGGGCGGGGGCAGACCTCGTGGCGGTGGGCAAGCGGGCCGGTCGCCCTTCGCCCAAGCAGGACCATGTCAGCCGATTGCTGGTGGACTATGCCGCGACCGGCGCGCGGGTGGTGCGGCTGAAATCCGGCGATCCCGCGATCTTCGGGCGACTTGAGGAAGAGATCGTCGCGCTGCGCAGGGCCGGCATCCCGTTCGAGGTGATCCCCGGCGTCACCAGTGCGACGGCGGCCGCAGCGGCGGCGATGATCCCGCTGACGCGGAGGTTGACGGCGCGGCGGGTGCAATTCGTGACGGGGCATGACGTGGCGGGCGCGCTGCCGACCGACCTGAACATGGCTGCATTGGCCGACCCGCTGGCGACGACCGTCGTGTTCATGCCGAAGAAGACCTTCCCGGCGCTGGCCGCTCGGCTGATCGAGGCCGGACTGCCGCCCGAGATGCCCTGCCTTCTGGCGGAGAACGTAAGCCATCCCGATCAGGTGCTGACCCGCGACACGGTTGCGGGAATGGCGGTGCGGCTGGCGGAGGTTTCCTCGGGGGCACCGGCACTGATCCTGTACGGACCACTCGCGGAGGATGGGCTGTGAAGATCACGCTCTGCGCGACCTGCGCACTGGGGCGCGGCACGTTTCCCGATCGGTTGCGCCACGCGCTGGCGCGCGAGAAGGTGACGGCAACGGTCAGCCTGACCGAGTGCATGTCGGGATGCACACGCCCCTCGGCGCTGGCTGTGCGCGACGACGGCAAGACGGCCTATCTGTTCGGTGATCTGACCGAAGCGGATCTTTTCGATCTGTTGGCCTTCGCAAGACTTTATTCGGCGTCTGCTGACGGAACTTTTGCGGATGCACGACCGCTCGGCGGGCTGCGGATGAAGGCCATTGCGCGCATTCCGGGCTAGGCCCGGGTCGCCCGCGCGCGGCAACCCGTCGCAGAAGGGGCTTGACCGGCGAGGACCGCAGGATCAGAAGGAAAGGGCAAGGTGGACGTACCGCAAGGTGCGGACTTAAACGGGAACCGGGACCGGCCCAAACGCCGTAACCCGACCGCCCCCGCGACTGTATGCGGCGAGCGACCTTCCGAAATGCCACTGGTCTTGGGACCGGGAAGGCGGAAGGTGCGCTGTGACCCGCGAGTCAGGAGACCGGCCCTGCGTTACGAAGCGCGAAAGCCCGTCGGGTGTGACGGCAAGGAGTAGACCAGATGACGACGACCAGGACACTCGCCAAGACCGGCTCGGCCACGCTCTCGATCGTGTTCGTGGCGCTGCTCGGCGCGACCATCGTGTTCCTTGCGGGGCATGCCCAATCGGCCACGCTGCACGACGCGGCGCATGACGTGCGTCATGCGACCGGCTTCCCCTGCCACTAGGCGCGGCCCCCGGTCATGATCCAGCGGATGCTGGCCAGCGCGATGTTCGCTGGCGTTGCGGCGGGGTTGCTTGCTGCCGTGCTGCATTTTTCTTTTGTGCAAAGCTACATCCTTCTCGGCGAGGAGTATGAGAGCGGGGCTGTGACCCATTTCGCCGGGGCTTCCCCGGTCGAGGGTGGTCACGATCACGCCGCGTCCACAGCGCATGACGATGCGGCCCCCGTGACCGAAAAGCAGGACCACGGCACAGGAGCGGCGCACGATCACGCGCCGCCGGGCGAGCGCAGCGCGTTGACGCGGGACGGCCTGACGGTGCTCTTCATGGCGCTGGTTTATGTGGGTTATGGGCTGTTGCTGGTGGCAGGATTTGCCCTGGCCGACCAATTCGGGCACCGGGTGACGGCGCGGGACGGACTGCTCTGGGGAATTGCAGGCTTTGCCGCCTTTCAGTTGATGCCTGCGATGGGCCTTTCGCCGGAACTGCCGGGCACGATGGCCGCCGATCTGACCGCACGGCAGGTCTGGTGGCTTGGCACGGCCATCTCGACCGCCGTGGCGCTGGGGCTGATCGGCTATGGCCGAAGCTGGGCGGCCTATGCGCTGGCCGTGGTGCTGCTGGCCCTGCCCCACCTGATCGGTGCGCCGGAGCTTGAGGGCTTTTCGGGCGTGGCACCGCCGGAGGTCGCGGCGGCCTTTGCCGCGCGGGCACTGGGGGTGGGTCTGGTCGCATGGGCCGTGCTCGGCTGGTTGTCGGCCCGGCTCTGGGACGGCAACGCGGCGTGAGCGCCATTGAACTGCTGCTGGTCGGGATCGGCTCTGGCGATCCTGACCACCTGACGGGAGAGGCGGTTCGGGCACTGACGGGCGCTGACCTGATCCTGATCCCGACAAAGGGCGAGGAAAAGGCAGAACTGGCCGAGGTGCGGCGGGCGCTGGTGGCGCGGCTGGTGACAGGGACCGCGCGGGTGGCGGAGTTCGAACTGCCGGTGCGGGACGAGGCGGTCACGGCCTATCTGGAGCGTGTCAACGACTGGCATGACGCGATTGCCTCTGTCTGGGGGGGGGCGATTGACGCGCATCTGCCCGGGGGCGGTCGGGTGGCGCTGATGATCTGGGGCGATCCGTCGCTGTATGATTCCAGCCTGCGGATCGCCGGGCGGCTGCGCGCGGCGGGGCGCGCGGTGGCGGTGCGGGTGATCCCTGGGATCACGAGCCTGCAGATGCTGACCGCGCGCCACGCAATCCCGCTGAACACGCTGGGGGGACCGGTGCAGATCACCACTGGACGGCAGCTGCGTGACCAAGGCTGGCCCGAAGGTGTGGCAACGCTGGCGGTGATGCTGGACGGGGGATGTGCCTTCACCACCCTGCCGCCCGAGGGTGTTGCGATCTGGTGGGGCGCCTATCTGGGGATGACGGCGGAAATCCTCGATGCCGGGCCTCTGGCCGAGGCGGGACCGCGGATCGTGGCGGCGCGCGCGGCGGCGCGGGAGAGGCATGGCTGGATCATGGATATCTACCTGCTGCGGCGGGAGTGACCAGCGCGTTCTGATCCCGGTCCCGGTCCCGGCCTTTGCCGGGGCGCATGGGTTCGCCTGGGGCCTTGTCTAGGTCGTGATGAAGTCGCGCACGAACGGCGGTGGCGGGGCGGGCGCGGATGTCGTGCGGGCTGCCGATCTGCTCGATCCGGCCCATCGACATGACCACGACAAGGTCGGCCAGTTCCATCGCCTCGTCCTGGTCATGGGTGACGAAGACGGTGGTCAGGCCGGTCGTGTCGTGGATCTCGCGCAGGCCCTGGCGCAGCTCCTTGCGCACCGGGCGTCGAGCGCGCCGAAGGGTTCGTCGAGCAGCAGCATCCGCGGCTCGATGGCCAGCGCGCGGGCCAGCGCCACGCGCTGGCGCTGGCCGCCGGACAGCTGGCTGGGATAGCGCCCGCCGATGTCGGGCAGCTGGATCAGCTCCAGCAGCTTCGTCACGCGGCGGGCGATCTCGGCGCTTGGTCGGGCGCGTGCGCGCGCGGGCCGGGCGCGCAGGCCGTAGGCGATGTTCTCGAACACCGTCATGTGCCGGAACAGCGCGTAGGACTGGAACACGAAGCCTGCGCGGCGCTCCTGCACGGTCAGGCCGGTGGCATCCGGCTCCGTCGAACAGCACGCGGCCCGAGGTGGGGAACTCGAGCCCGCCCAGGATGCGCAGCAGCGTGGTCTTGCCCGAGCCGGACGGGCCGAGCAGCGCCACCAGCGCCCCCGAGGGAATGGCGAGGCGGACCGGATGAAGCGCGGCGGTCGTGCCGAATTCCTTGGAGATCTCGTCGATCTCGATATGCATCGGGGGTCTCCTTCAATGGCGGTGGGTGGCGGCGAGCTGGTCGGCATAGCGCCATTCCAGCGCGGACTTCAGGCGCGAGCGTGACGAGGGCGAGCAGCGCCAGCAGCGGCCGCCATCGAGAAGGCGGCGACCGAGAGGTATTCGTTGTAGAGCATCTCGATGGTGATGCGGCATCGTGGCGGTCTGCCCGCGGATCTTGCCCGAGACGACGGCGACCGCGCCGAATTCGCCCATGGCGCGGGCGTTGCAGAGCAGCACGCCATAGAGCAGCGCCCAGCGGATGTTGGGCAGGGTCACGGTGAAGAAGATCCGCCAGCCCGCGGCGCCGAGCGTCAGCGCCGCCTCCTCCTCGGCCCGGCCCTGTTCGATCATCACCGGGATCAGCTCGCGGGCGACGAAGGGGAAGGTCACGAACATCGTGGCCAGCACGATGCCCGGGCAGGGCGAAGATGATCGGATAGCCATGCGCCACCAGCCAGCCGCCGAGCCAGAGTTGGCGCCGAACAGCAGCACGAGGCAGAGGCCCGCGACGACCGGCGAGACCGAGAACGGCAGGTCGATCAGCGTGATCAGGAACGCCTTGCCGCGGAAGTCGAACTTGGTGATGGCCCAGGCGGCGGCGATGCCGAAGGCCGCGTTGAGCGGCACGGCGATGGCCGCGACCGTGAGCGGTCAGCCGGATCGCCGACGGCGCGTCCCGGTTGCCGAGCGACGCGACGGCGAGGCCACGGCCCCGTCGCCAGCGCCTCGGCGAAGACGGCGATCAGCGGCGCGAAGAGCAGGACGGCCAGGAACGCCGAGACACAGCAGCGATCAGCAAGCACCGCGGACCAGTGGCGGCTTCGGTCGGTGGCCGAGCGGAACTTGGCCGGACGGGGTGCGGGCGGGGCGAGGGTTGCGTCAGACATATCCGATCCTCCGGCGGCGTCCAGATCTGGACGACGTTGATGGCGAGAAGCATCGCGAAGGAGATCGACCAGCATGGCGATGCCGATGGCGACGGCGCCGTCGTAGTCGAACTCCTCCAGCCGGATCACGATCAGCAGCGGCGCGATCTCGGTCTTCAGCGGGATGTTGCCCGGCGATGAAGATGACCGAGCCGTATTCGCCGACCGACCGCGCCAGCGCCAGGGCGAAGCCGGTCAGCGCGGCGGGCGCCAGCATCGGCAGGATCACGCGGCGCATGGTGTCGAGCGCGCGATGGCGCCGAGCGTGGCCGAGGCTTCCTCGACCTCGCGCTCGATCTCCTCGATCACCGGCTGCACGGTGCGGATGACGAAGGGCAGACCGACGAAGATCAGCGCGATCAAGATGCCCCACTGGGTATAGGCGATCTTGAAGCCCCAGTCGCCTGGCGATGCGAGCCGAAGGCGCCGTTCGGGGCATAGAGCGCGGTCAGCGCGATGCCCGCCACCGCCGTCGGCAGCGCGAAGGGCAGATCGACGGCCGCGTCGAGGAGCCGCGTGCCGGGAAAGCGGTAGCGCACCAGCACCCAGGCAAGCGCGACGCCGAAGACGAGGTTGAAGAGCGCGGCGAACAGCGACAGCCGGAAGGACAGGTAGAGCGCCGCCCAGACGCGTCGGTGTTCACGACCCGCCAGACCTCGGCCGGCCCGAAGAAGGCGCCCTTCAGCAGAAGGGCGCCGATCGGCAGGATGACCACGAGCGACAGCATGGTGAGGGTGATCCCGATGCCAGGCCGAAGCCCGGCATGGGGGAGCCGATGGATCAACGGGTCGCATGGTCATGCCTCACTTCGCGACGTAGATCTGGTCGAAGATGCCGCCGTCGCCGAAGTGTTCGGGCTGCACCTTGGCCCAGCCGCCGAAGCTGGCGATGTCACGCAGTTCCAGCTTCGGGAAGCGCGCCACGTCCTCGGGGTTCGGCCGCCGAGGTGTCCCAGGCGCGGTAGAAGTTCTTGAAGGCGATGGCCTGACCTTCGGGGCTGTAGAGGTAGGTCGAGATAGGCCTCGGCCAGCTTGCGCTGGTCGTCGGACTTGATGTTGCCGTCGACCAGCGCGACCGGCGGTTCGGCCAGGACCGAGACCGAGGGCACGACGATGTCGAACTGGTCGTCGCCCAGTTCCTTCAGCGCGAGGTAGGCCTCGTTCTCCCAGGCCAGCAGCACGTCACCGATGCCGCGCTGCGGCGAAGGTGGTGGTCGAGCCGCGCGCGCCGCTGTCCAGCACCGGGACGTTGCTCGTACAGCTTGCCCACGAACTCCTTCGGGTCCTGCCCGTTCTTCTCGGCCCAGGCCCAGGCGGCGAGGTAGTTCCAGCGCGCGCCGCCCGAGGTCTTCGGGTTCGGCGTGATGACCTCGACGCCGTCGCCGACCAGATCGCCCCAGTCCTTGATGCCCTTGGGGTTGCCCTCGCGCACCAGGAAGACGATGGTCGAGGTGTAGGGCGAGGAGTTGTGCGGCAGCTTCGACTGCCAGTCGGCCGGGATCTTGCCCGTCGCCGCGATCTTGTCGATGTCGGCGGCCAGCGCCAGCGTCACGACCTGCGCCTCCAGCCCGTCGATCACCGCGCGGGCCTGGCTGCCCGAGCCGCCATGGCAGGTCTCGATCTCGGGGGCGGCGTTGCCCTCGGCCACCCAGTGCTTCGGCGAAGGCCTCGTTGAACTCGCGGTAGAGCTCGCGCGTCGGGTCGTAGCTGACGTTCAGCAGCGTCTCGGCGCGGGCGCCGCCAACGCCTCCACCGGCAGTCATCAGGGCGATGCCCGTCGCGAAGAAGGCCATGCGCCATCCGAAGCGGGCGAGCGGCACGTGGGCCTGGGGGCGGGAGCTATCGCCCGTGAAGCGGGCTTCTGGCGCAAGCCTTGTTGAGATCGTCATGTATTCAGTCTCCGTAGCTGGTTCTGGTTCCGATGGGCGCCGCGCAAAGACGGGTGCGATTCCAAGGATTGTCTGAGGGATCATGCGCGCCCCCCAGAGCGGCCGAGTACCTCTACCCGGGCCTCCCAGACGGTCGCGTCGCGCCCTTCCAAAAGCTCTGCAACGGCATCCTGCGGGTTCCGGGTGAGAAGCGTGAGCGGACGACCGTTGATGCGGTGCGTGGCCCCGGTCCGGCGGTCGACGAGGCTGACCGCGCAGGTTTGATCATGATCCGATGCGTGTTGAGCGGCCGGGAGCCAGCCCGAACGCGGCATTCCATATGCGCCTGCTTCCATCATCGTAGTCCTTCCGTCGATCCTGTCATCGCCGGGAGAGCGGCGCTGAACACATTAAATACGACAGACTTAGTCGAGTATTACAAGAGAAGCGTTTTGGCGAACTTGGCGGCAAAAAGAGAATATTATTCCAAATATCGCGTGGTGAGCATTCCGGAGATTTCGAAAGAACCGTTACTATTCCGATAGTTGCAGATAGGCGCGGAAACTGGGCCGCGTTTCCAAAGGGAAGAATTTGTCGCGACGCGACCAGTGGGCAGCGCATTCTACGATGTTTGACATTGAACGATATTATCTACTAACTTAGTAGAGTATTCCTGTCGTAGCTGCAAAGAGGCCCCCGAAGATGGATCGCCATGACCTGATCGACCGCAAGATCCTCGCCGAGCTGATGCGTGACGCGACCTTGCCGATCGCCCAGATCGCCGAGCGCGTGGGCCTGTCACAGACGCCGTGCTGGAAGCGTATCCAGAAGCTGGAAGCCGCAGGTGTCGTCACTGGCCGGGTGGCGATGGTCGATCCGATCCAGATCGGCTTCGGCCTGACAGTGTTCGTGGGGATCGAAGCTCCTGACCACACGGCCGAGTGGCGTGAGACCTTTGGCGCCGTGGTCTCGGGCATGTCCGAAGTGATGGAAATCTACCGGATGGCGGGCGAGGTCGACTATCTTCTGCGAGTTGCCGTGCGGGATATCTCGGCGTTCGACGCCTTCTACCGCAGACTGACCGATGCCGTTCCGATCAAGAACGTGACGTCTCAGTTCGCGATGGAGAGGATCAAGTACACCACCGCCTACCCCATCGACACGCGCAGACACTAGGCAAGATTTCGCCGCGCGGGGGTGTCGAGGAACGAAGTTCTCCCGGCGGCGTGAAGTTTGGAACCCTAATCACGATGGCTTTGGTAGAGTTAAAGGCAGATGACACGATTCGGTCTTCAGGGGTTCGCCCCGCAGGACGGAGGATGGCGTGGGGCGCACATTGATCATCCCGGATTCGGACGGCTCTCCCGCGCCGCACAAGCAGGGCTTGCGGCAGGCGGCGGGTCCGACGGCGATGATGCTGATGCAGGCGGACAGGTCGCGGCCCTCGCCGGGCGTGTGGCGGGCCGAACCGGTCGTCATGGAAATTGCGGGCCACATTCATGTGGAAGGCGGGTTCGGGCCGTGGCCCGGTGTCCGTCAGTTGCGCGACGAGTTACCGGGCCGGATCGTTCCGGCACAGACTGATGAACGACAGGACAGAAACCATCTGAGGGCGCTGCCATGACCCAGATAAGAACGACTCGGACAGATAAAACACCTCGATACGGCGCGATCGTGATTTTCGTGCTGGTCTACCTGGGGGCGCTCGCCTTTGTGCTGGCCCCGCACGGCACATTCTCGGTGCCGGGGGGAGTGGTCATTGCAGGCGCGGCGGACTGAGCCGTGACCTTTTGTGTGACTGACCCCGAACTCGCGCTGATTCTGTCCGACGGCGGCGCGCCGTTCGATCACGACGGCCCGTCGCGCATCTTGCCCTTGGTGGCGGCCGGGCTGCTCCTTGCCTCGGTCGTGATGCTGGCCCTCGCCTAGGGCCGGAGCCAGGGCAGATCGGGGCCGAGCGGCACGATGCCGTTCGGATTGAGCGCCTTGACCGAATAGTAGCCGCGCTTGATGTGGTCTATGCTGACTGTCTCGGCGATCCCATCGATCTGCATGATCTGCGCGACGTAGCGCGACAGGGCAGGATAGTCGACGATCCGGCGCAGGTTGCACTTGAAGAGGCCGTGATAGGCCGCGTCAAAGCGGACCAGGGTGACAAAGACGCGGATATCCGTTTCGGTGAAGCGCTCTCCCATCAGATAGGAGCGCCCATCGCCAAGGCGTGCCTCGAGCAGATCCAGCGCCTCGAAAACGCCGTGAAACGCCTCTTCATAGGCAACCTGCGTGGTGGCGAAACCGGCCCGGTAGACGCCGTTGTTCAGCGTAGGGTAGACGAGGTCGTTCAGCGCGTCGATCCTGGCCCTGTCGGCTGCCGGGTACAGATCCGGGCCGCTGGCAAGCGCGCCGAATCCGGAGTTGAACATCCGCAGTATCTCGGAGGATTCGTTCGACACAAGCGTATCCTGCGCCAAATCCCACAGAACCGGTACCGTCGCGCGCCCCGAAACATGCGGGTCGGCGCGGGTGTAGAGTTCATGGATATAGGAAGCACCCATTACCGGATCGGGATCGTCAGGCGAAAACCGCCAGCCCTGATCGGTGAGTTCGGGCTCGAGGATCGTGAGCGGCACGACAGCCTCCAGCCCTTTCAGGCGGCGCGCAATCAGCGTGCGGCTGGCCCAGGGGCAGATCAGCGCGGCATAGAGGCGATAGCGCCCGGCTTCGGCCTTGAACCCGCCTGTCCCGGTCGGGCCGGCGCTGCCATCGGGCGTGACCCAGTTTCGGAAGCTCGATTGCTGGCGGACGAACCCGCCCTTCGCGTCTTTGGCCTGCACCGGGTGCCAGTCGGATGTCCATTTCCCATCGACCAGCATGTCAGGATACCTTCTGCGTGACGGTAAAGGGCGTGCCCCAGGGATCGTCGAACCGGTCAGACCCCGTGGCCTTGACGATTGCCGCATGTTCTGGGGGATCGGCCAGCAGGCCGACTTCGGCAAGCCCGGTCGACGGGAAGCTGCGCGCACCAGCGCCCCGGCTGCTCCAGATATTCGCGGCAAGGTGATGGTGATACCCCCCTGACCCAAAGAAGGCGGCGCCAGGATACTGCGCCATTTCCGGCAATCCGAGGAGACCGCCGTAGAACCCCTCGGCCCTGGCCACATCGCCCACCTTGAGGTGAACATGGCCCACGACCGCCCCATCCGGAGCGCCGGTCCAGGGCGCTGCGGCAGCGCGGGCAAGCTCGTTCAGGTCCAGCGCGCCGGTTGCCATCTTCACGTGCCCTGCGGCGTCATACCACGTCAGGCGAGGACGGTCGGAATAAACCTCGATCCCGTTGCCTTCGGGGTCGGCGAGGTAGATCGCTTCGCTGACGTGATGGTCGGACGCGCCTTGAAGCTGAATGCGGCTTTCGGCGGAATGGATCAGCCATTCGCCGAGGCTGCGGCGCGAGGGCAAAAGGAAGGCGGTGTGGAACAGCCCGGCCTCGCGGTGGCTGCCGCGGCGCGCAGCGCGGTCGCCCCTCAGCTCCAGCAGCATCCGCCCGCCCGCGCCGAGGCGAACAGTCTCGCCATCGCTCGACAGATCGTGCAGGCCGATCGCACGGCGGTAGAAATCGGCCATCGCGCCGAGGTCGTTGACCGTCAGGGCGACATGTCCGATCTCGATGGGTGCAGACGCTGTGGACATCGCGGTTCCTCCCGGAGGGCAGCTCGGATGGCCCGCGCGGGGCCACCCGGTGATAAATCGCCGTTCAGCGGGTCTTGTCGAGCGCAAACGACCCCGCGCCCAGCAGCGACTGGACGATCAGGGCCACGGCCCAGAACAGGGGGAACTCCCATCCGCCGTTCGGGTTCGAGAAGAAGAAGCCGGCCGAACCGTGGCCGAAATACGCGGCCCCAAGCAGAACAGGCACCAGCGCAAGCGCCACGATGCGAACCTTGTAGCCAGCAATCAGGGCAAGGCCGCCCAGAAGTTCGGCAAGGATGGTCACATAGGCAAGCGCGCCGGGCAGGCCGAGCGACTGGAAGTATCCGGCGGTCCCGGCGGGGGTGAAGACGAAGATCTTCAACGCCGCGTGGGCAAGGAAAAGCCCGCCCATCGTGACGCGCAGAAGTGCCGGGGCGAGGGCTTCGGGCAGGGTGGTGGCAGACGGTGAATAGGTGGCGGCAGACATGAGGACTTTCCTGACGGTGGGGCGCGGTGCGCCGTGTGGGAAAGACATGCGTCCGTTCCGCATGGATAACAATCCAGGCAAATGGAAGGTTATTCCTTCCATTTCGGAAGGTCACTTCAGGGCGGCCGCCATGAAGTCGATCAGCACGCGGAGTTTTGCGGGGACGTGCCGCCTTTCAGGGTAAAGCGCGTAGACGCCGAGGGGGCTGTCTGCATCCTCGGCCAGCAGGCGCTGGACGCGGCCGGCGGCAAGGCTCGCCTCGGCCACGAATTCGGGCACGCAGGCGATACCGAGGCCCGCTTCTGCCGCGCTCACGCAGGCGGAGGCGTTGGAGAAGGAAAGGCGGCCGGAGACAGGCACCTTCAGGCCATTGGCAAAGGGCCAGTGATGTGGGTCGCGAAAGTTGGTGTCGATGATGCAATCGTGCTGGGTCAGGTCCGCCGGACGCAGGGGAACGCCGCGGCGGGCAAGGTACGCAGGTGCCGCGACGGTCATGATCTGAACGGTGCACAACTTGCGTGCGACAAGGCCCTGATCGGTGGGGTTGCCCACCCGGATGGCGGCATCGAACCCTTCATCCACGAGGTTCACGATCCGGTCGCCGAACTGCACGTCGAGCGAAATCTCCGGGTAGCGCGCGGCAAAGGCCGCGAGAAGCGGCGCAAGGCGGGCCGTGCCGAAGCTCATGGGCGCGGTCAGGCGCAACCGGCCCCGCGGCACGACCGAAGTCTGCTGCATCTCGGATTCAAGATCGTCGTAGTCCTCGATCAGCCGCCGCAGCCGTTCGGCGCAGATACTGCCCGCCTCGGTCAGCGCGATGGCGCGGGTAGTGCGGTTCAGGAGTTTCACGCCCAGCGTCGACTCAAGCCGTGACACCAGCTTCGACGCCTGGCCGGAACTGGTGCCGAGACGGGCGGCGGCGGCGGCGAAACTGCCGGTCTCGACCACCTTCACGAACATGCGCTCGGCTGCCAGCCTGTCCATGGACCGCTCCCTCGGCCCGGAATGGGCCGGGGGAGCATAGGCCCGGTCGCGGCGGTACTGAACCCCGCCGTTGCTCAGGCCGCGAGGAGGGCGCTGCCCTCCCACACAAGGCCCGGGCGGTAGCGGGCCGCAATCCGGCCCTCGTCCAACGCGAAGAGGTGAAGCCAGCGGTGGTCGAAAAGCTGGCGCACCCCGTCGTGCCGGGCGAGCACGTCGATGATCGCGGCCTGCGGCGCCTCCACCAGCACCGACAGCCGCAGCGGTGTATGGGCAAGGCGTTCGCCATCATGCACCGCCTGCCAGGGCAGGCCCGCGCGCAGAAGGCCGCCATTCCCCTCGACCACGCCGATCCCGCCCGTGACGTTGTGGATCAGCTTGTTCCCCGCGCTGAAAAGCTCGGGCGCGACGGCGGAGCCATAATATTGCAGGCTTATCCAGCTTGCGACGACGACGGGCGCAGTCAGGATCAGCTCAAGCGTCTTGAAGCCCTCGTCCGCCTTCCAGTCATAGGAATGAAGGAAGGCCCGCCCGCCCAGATCGGCCCCTTGCGTCACCGCGCGCGGTGCAGCGATGAAGGCGGCGCACCCGGCAAGGCCCCATTCGGGGCGCAGTTCCGCCCAGTTCGCGGCGCGGGCGGCGAGCGTCTCGGCCCGCGCTCCGGGCAGACGGCGGGCGCGTTCGGCCCGGGCAAGGTGGCCGGCCTGCGCCAGCCAGGCCTCGGCCTGGCCGACACGCGGATCGGACACTGCGCCGGACGTGTCACGGTACAGGGTGATCTCGTCGGTCGTGGTGTCATGCAGGCCAGCGACGAACAGCGTGTCCTCGGGCAGGTCGATGCCCTGCGCCGGCAGTCCCGCCCGCGTCTCGGGATCGTTCAGAAGTGCTGCGAGCAGTCGGGCCGAAACCTCGCCCGTGTAGCCGCCGCAGGCCCCGCAATGATAGGCGCTTTCATGCGGATTGTTCGTGACATGCGCGCCATGACCCAACAGCAGGACAAGGGGCGCGTGACCCGTCGTCATCGACATGGCCCTCAGAACCGCCGCCGCTGTCGCGACTTTCGCCTGGGCATCGAAGCCGGGATCGAGGACGGGGACTGGGTCGGACACAAGAGCCTGTTTCATGCCCAGTGCGTCACGGATCAGCTTGCCCGCGTAGAACGGCCCTGCCGCCTCGACGAAGGCGAAGGACGATACGGCGGCCTGGCGGAACCGGCCCCAGGCGCGCGCGGCGCGCGCCTCGATCCGGTCTTCGCTCTCGATCGCAGGGGTGACGCTTGCCCTCGAGGTCAGCCCGGGGTTCAGCAGCACGGGAAGATGCGCCTCGACAACGTCCGATGCGGCGGCCCGATGTGCCACGGGCAGGCCGAAGAAGCCTGCAAACCCGATGGTCTGGATGCCGGTGTCCAGGGTTTCCATCGCGCGGCGGAACACTTCGGACCGCACATCGATGCAGAATGCAGCTTGCAGGATCGGCCGGGTGGAGGTGTCGGATGGCAAGGCGTTGAGCGCCTGCGGCAATCCCCGCTGAAAGGCGCGCTCTGCCGCGTCCTGCAAGACGGTGTCGAGCACCATGTCGGGCGTGGGAAGCAGAGGGTCTGCATGGTCCGCAACGGTCTTCTGCCAGGCCCCGGTCACTTGTGGCGCATGATCCAGCAGCGCCTCATCCCAGACCAGCCGAAGCGCCAGAAGATCGATCAGCGTCTGGTCGCTGGTTCCGTTCAGTTCCGCCTGCCACAGCAGCCAGCGCGCGTGCTGTGCCCACCCCCCCATCTCCAGCAGAAGCTGGTGGAACAGCGTCTCTGCCGCCTCGTCGGTGATCCCCAGCCGATCCACCGCCCGCAGGATCGCGCGCTCGGCGGTATCGGGGGCCGCAGCGACATGGGCACAGAAGCCCGTCAGGCCCGCAAGCTCCGGTGTAAGGTCATGCCTGGCCCAGTTCCGCCAGGCGTCATAGGCCCCCTGCCCCGGCGTCGGTGTCCAGAGCGCCTGCCCCCGGTCGAAATGTCCACCGGCCCAAAGACCAACAGTGCGGGCGACAATCCCGGGCCAGTCGGTGCCCGTCTCCTGCGCCACCAGCCGAGCAAGGGTGGGCAACGCCACTGCGGGGGCGCTTTCGCGGTGCATCCGCGCCTTGAGGATCGACAGGTCGGCAGGCTTGATCGGCGAAGGGCAGTCGAAAAGTGCCGCCGCCAGATCGTCATCGGTGATGTCGCCCGATGCGACCTGGGCTGCGAGCACTGTGCGCGGTTGCGTCACGCCCACGCCCGCCACCCGCGCCAGCCGGGCCGCCGTGACCGCCAGATCCTCGCCCGTCTGGCCGAGAAACGGGTTGACCGCCACCGTCGCCTCCAGCGGGAAGGCTGGCGGAATTGCACGGGCTGCCGCCTCGGCCGCGCTGCGGACCGCCGAGATCCGGGCCGGTGCGATCTGCATGTTGCTCAGGAACATCCGGTTCTCCATTCGTCAGAGGGATTTCGTTGCGCGGAAGCCGCCGATCATCCGGTCAAGCGCCGCGTTGAGGTAAAGGCCGTTCGCAAGGTGCACCCGCATTCCCGCCGTCGCCGGGTGATGCGCCCAGTGCGGAAAAAGCGCCTGCGCGACGGCGACCGTCCCGAAGGACAGAAGCGCCAGCACCAGAAGCGCCCATTCAAGCGCGCCGGGAACCTGCGGCGCCGGCAACGTCGCCCCGAACAGCGCCCCTGCCGCAAGCTGGAACAGGAAGTACGAGGCCGCAGCCCCCGCCGAAGCCAGCGCCGTGCGGCGGGTCAGTGCTGCGGGTGCTGCATCGGCCAGCCCCTGCGCCACCAGATAGGCGACGCCGAACACCAGGATCGCCCCCAGCGCCAGCGCCTGTGCCGACTTCGGCTCGAAGATCAGGCCGAAGATCCCTGCCACGCCAGAGTAGATGGCAAGGGCGATGCCGAAGGCCAGCGCAACGGCCCGCGCACTGGGCACAGCGACCGGACCGGGTCGCCGTGTGGCAAGGATGGCCCGCACGGCACCGCCCGACGACAGGAAGGCATGCGCCTTGTAGAGCGAATGGGCCACGATGTGCAGCAGGGCCAGTGTCCACAACCCCAACCCGCATTGCAGCAGCAGAAATCCCATCTGGGCGACGGTGGACCATGCCAGCGCCGTTTTTACAGCACTCTGCGTCAGCATGACCGCCGCCCCGAAGAGCGCCGAGAACCCGCCCGCCATGACCAGCACCGCCATGGCACCCGGACTTGCCTGTACGAGGTCGGCCATGCGCAGCAGCAGGAAACCGCCCGCGTTGATGATGCCCGCATGGAGCAGGGCCGATACCGGCGTGGGGGCCTCCATCACCTCGGTCAGCCAACCGTGCAGCGGGAAGGCCGCCGTCTTTACCAGCGCCGCGACGACGAGGAACGCGACCGCGAAGTGCAGCGTGGGGGTCATGGCGAGCGGCGAGACATCGCGGATTGCGGCGAGGCTTGTGGTGCCATGGTCCACCCAAAGCAGCAGCGCGGCGAGGATGAGGGCCACATCACCGATGGCCCAGACAAGGGTGAACTTCGCAGCGGCGCGCCGGGCGGCCGGACGTTCGCGGTAGAAGAGCAGCAGCCAGCGCAGACCCGCACCCACCGCCAGCGACGCCGCGACCAGGAGCAGCAGATCGCCCGCCTGCACGAGGACGAGGACCGCAGCCGTTGTTGCAAGGGTCGCCGCATGAAACGCGCCTTCGCGCGCCTCGCCGTCAAGGTAGCTGCGGGCGTAACGCACCACGACCCAGCCGATGAACGCGACGAGCAGCGCCATCGTTGCCGACAGGGCATCCTGCTGGAGGCCGGACACCGATACCGGCCCCGCTATCACCAGTTGAAACGCCCCCGCCGCCGCGCAGGCCAGCGAGAGCAGCGCCGCGCCCTCGGCCAGTTTCGGGATCGGACCGGGACGCGCGCCGGGACGGCTTGCGGCGAGGCAGGCCGCGGCCAGCAGGATCAAGGGTGAGAGAAGGCTGAGCGGGATGACCATGGGCGTTCTCCTGTTGAAGCACAGCCCGTGGGATATCCGTTGCATTCCTTCGATAAAAATACATATTTCTAACGAAACCGTTCCATTGGATAGAACGATGGCCGCCCTGAACCTGCACCACCTGAGATTGTTCCGGGCCGTTGCCCATGCCGAAACGCTGACCGGCGCAGCGCGGCTGCTCAACCTGTCGCAATCCGCGCTGTCCACCCAGATCCGGGCGCTGGAGGCGCAACTGGGCCAGGCCCTGTTCGAGCGGCGGGGCCGAAGCCTTGTCCTGTCGGAGGCGGGGCGAATCGCGCTCGATCATGCCGACGCGATCTTCGCCATCTCCGACGACCTCAGCGCGACGCTGCGCGAGACGGGTCGCGCGCGGCGGGCGCTGCGGGTGGGGGCGCTCGCAACCCTGTCGCGCAACTTCCAGATGCAGTTTCTGCGGCCGGCGATCGGGCGGGCGGATGTCGAGGTGATTCTCCGGTCAGGCTCGCAGGGGGAGCTGCTGCGGGGGTTGGAGGCGCTGGCACTTGATGTCGTGCTGACCAACCTCGCCCCGCCACGCGATGCCGCAAGCCGTTATCTCGTGCACCGGCTGGACGAGCAGTCGGTCAGTCTGATCGGCACCCCGCACGGCATTGGCAAGCCGATGCCGCTGGCCGCGCTTTTGGCACAGGCGACGCTGATCCTTCCCACCCCCGAAACCGCCATCCGGGCCGGGTTCGACGCACTGGTGGCACAGCTTGGCGTCACGCCGCGGATCGCGGCCGAAGTGGACGACATGGCGATGATGCGCCTTCTGGCGCGCGAGGATGCTGGCCTGGCGGTGGTGCCGCCCATCGTCGTTCGGGACGAGTTGTCGTCGGGCCACCTGGTTGAAGCGCATCCCCTGCCCGGCATCACGGAAAGCTTTCTTGCCGTCACGCTGGAACGGCGCTTCCCCAATCCCACCGTTGCAGACCTGCTCGCCGCATGGACAGCGCGGGCAGGCGAGCGGCATCCCTGACCCGGCGGCGAGGCGGCGCGCCTCCGGTCAACAGCGGGATCGGCACCCCGGACCAAGTTGTTTACGGAACGGCACCTGACCGCCCGCGCGCAAAGATCACGTCGAGGATCTCGCCCTCCAGCGCCGCCAGCTCCGCACTGGCGCGCGGCCTCGGATGAGGCAGCTCGACGTGCACTTCATGTGCCACCCTGCCCTTGTCCATCACGATCACCCGATCCGAAAGCGCCACTGCCTCGGCCACGTCATGCGTCACCAGCAGCGCGGTAAACCCCACGTCCTGCTTCACGTCCTGGATCAGCTTCTGCATCACGATCCGCGTCAGCGCATCCAGCGCACCCAAAGGCTCGTCCAGCGCCAGCAGTTTCGGGCGGCTCGCCAGCGCGCGGGCCAGCGCCACGCGCTGCTTCTGTCCGCCTGACAGGCTTGCGGGCCAGTCGCCCGCCTTCTCGCCAAGCTGCACCGCCTGCAGCGCCCCCAGCGCCCGGCCCCGCGCGACAGGCTCCACCATGTCCTGCGGCAGGCCGATCTTCACGTTGTCGATCACGCTTGCCCATGGCAGCAGGCGAGGTTCCTGAAACATGATCCGGACCTGATCGCGCGCGGCGACCTCGGGTGCCATGCCGCCCACCGCGATCTCGCCTTCGGTTGGCGCGTCCAGCCCCGCGATCAGCCGCAAAAGCGTGCTCTTGCCGCAGCCCGATTTGCCCACGATCGACACGAATTCGCCAGCCGCGATATCAAGGTCGAACCGCGACAGCACCGTGTTCGTGCCGAACCGCTTGGCCACCCCGCGCAGCGAAACCGGCGCCCCCAGCCCCTGCACCCCGCTACCGTCGTGCATAGACCGGGTTCCAGGCGAGGACGCGGCTTTCCAGCGCGCGGGTCAGGCTGTCGGCCAGCTTGCCGAGCAGCGCGTAAAGCAGGATCGCCAGCACCACGACATCCAGCAGCATGAACTCGCGCGCCTGCATCGCCATGTGCCCGAGGCCCGAGGATGACGACAGCGTTTCGGCGACGATCAGCGTCAGCCACATCAGACCCAGCGCATAGCGCAAGCCCACGAAGACCGATGGCAGCGCACCGGGCAGGATGATCCGCCGGAACAACCGCCAGCCGGACAGCCCATAGGCCCGGCCCATCTCGATCAACTGCCCGTCGACGTTGCGGATGCCGTGGCTGGTGTTGAGATATATCGGAAAGAACACCGACAGCGACACGAGGAACAGCTTCGCCCCCTCGCCGATCCCGAACCAAACGATCACCAACGGGATCAGCGCCAGGTTCGGGATGTTGCGGATCATCTGAAGCGTCGTATCTGTCAGTAGCGCCGACGAGCGCGACAATCCGTTGGCCAGGCCCAGCAGAAACCCGATGCTGCCGCCCACCGCCAGGCCTGACAGCGCGCGCAGGCCCGATACGCCAAGATGGCGCAGCAGTTCGCCCGACAGCAGCTTGTCCCACCCGGTTACCAGAACGGCGCTCGGGCGCGGCAGGATGCGGTCGGAAACGATGCCGACCATGCTCGCCACTTCCCACGCCAGCAGCAGGGCGACCGGAAGCGCAAAAGGCAGGAAGCCCCGCAGACTGAACCGCGGCAGGCGGGGCGCACGCAGCGGGGTCGAGAGGTCGATGGCCGTCATGGCACTGTCCTTTTCTGAATGTCCGGGGCCGCGATCCAAGGGGAGGATGAAACGCGGCCCCTGCCGCCTCAGCTCGCCGAGACGAGGCTTCGCGCGGCGGCGCTCTCGGTCGGCCGCAGGGTCGCCCCCGCCGCCTGACCGCCGGCGGTTCCTATGAATTCGAAGCGGGTGTCGTGGCCCGCCGTCTGCGCGCCCTTCAGCACGGGGAACAGAAGTTCGGCCACCTTGTAGGCCTCTTCCAGATGCGGATAACCCGACCCGATCACCGTATCTATGCCCAGATCTTGATACTCGCGCAGCCGCGCCGCGACTGTCTCGGGCGAGCCGACAAGTGCCGTGCCCGCGCCGCCGCGCACCAGCCCGACCCCCGCCCAGAGGTTCGGAGACACCTCGAGCCGGTCACGCCGCCCGTTGTGCAGCGCGCTCATCCGCTGCTGCCCGACGCTGTCGGACTGCGTGGTGAGGTAGGCCTGCGCCTTGGCGATATCCTCGTCCGTCAGGTGCGATATCAGACGCTCGGCGGCGGCCCAGGCTTCGTCATCCGTCTCGCGCACGATGAAGTGGAGGCGGATGCCGAACGTGACCTCATGCCCCTTCGCCTTCGCTGCGGCACGCACGCGATCCAGTTTCTCGGCAACCTGTCCGGGCGGCTCGCCCCAGGTCAGGTACTTGTCCACCCGGCCCGCCGCAAACTCGATCGCCGCATCCGACGATCCGCCGAAATACAGCGGCGGGCGCGGAGCCTGCACCGGACGGAACGGCAGCTTCGCGTTCAGCGCCCGGACGTATCTGCCGTCGAGATGCGCCTCGCCCTTTTCGACCAGCCCTTCCCAGACATCGAAAAATTCGTCTGCATAGGCATAGCGTTCGTCATGCGGCTGGAAGATGCCGTCGCCCGCCAGTTCGCCCGGATTGCCTCCGACCACGATGTTCAGAAGCGCCCGCCCGTTCGAGACCCGGTCCAGCGCCACCGCCAGACGCGCGTAATAGGCGGGCGCCGCCGTGCCGGGCCGGATCGCCACAAGAAATTTCAGCCGTTCGGTATAGGCCGCCAGATGCGAGGCGAGCACGAAGCTCTCCTCGCAGAAGATCCCTGTGGGCAGCAGCACGCCGTCATAGCCCAGCGTATCTGCCGCGACCGCGATCTGCCGGAGGTATGCGGGGTCCGGCGGCCTGTGCCCGATGCTCGATCCAAGGTACGAGCCGTCGCCCGATGTCGGAATGAACCAGAAGAAATTCAGTGGGTCGTTCGTCATGGCGCTGCCTCAGCTCGATGATTTGGGGGTCCAGACGGCCGACCTGATGTCGAGCTTCGCCGGAATGATCCCGATCGCGTGGAAGTCGTCCGCCAGCGCCTGCTCATAGGCGATGTGCTTTTCCTCGACATAGGTGATGTTGCCGTAGTCCTGATCCTTGCGCGTCGCGACCACCTTCAGCACCGCCGGATCAAGCCCGGTCGCTGCGGCAAAGGCCGCAACCGTCCCGTCCAGATCGGATTGCGCCGCCTTGCCGACCACTTTCAGCGCGTCGAGGAACTGCACCAGCACGTCACCGTGCTGCTGCGCGAAGCTGCCGTTCGCCAGGAAGAACCCGTAGCTTGGCAGCACCCCGTCCGCCGTCGCCAGCACCCGCGTCGCGGGATCCTGTTCTGCCACCGCCGTATAGGGATCCCAGATCGACCAGGCGTCGATCGAACCGTTGGCGAATGCCGGTCCCGCGTCCGGCGGCGCCAGATCCACCAGGTCCACGTCGTCCAGGCTGAGCCCCGCCGTCCGCAGCACCTGCAACGCCACGTTATGTGCCGACGACCCCCGCTTGAACGCCAGCTTGTGCCCCTTCAGGTCGCCCACGGTCTTGATCGGGCTGTCCGCCTTGACCAGGATCGCCGATCCGACGGGCGAACCGGTGTAGGTGCCGATCAGCACCACGTCCTGCCTTGCCGACAGTGCGAACAGCGGCGGCACGTCACCGGTATGGCCCACGTCCAGCGCGCCCGCGCCCAGCGCCTCCAGCAGCGGCGGGCCGGAGTTGAACTCCTGCCACGTTACGGTGATACCCTTTGGCGCAAGGCGCTCTTCCAGCAGGCCCTTGCCCTTCAGCAGCGCCACCGTGCCGCCCTTCTGCCAGCCGATCCGGAATTCGGTCGGTGCCGCCCGCACGGGCAACCCCGCCGCCGCAGCCAGTGCCGCCCCTGCGCCCAATGCCAGCGCGCCCCTGCGGGTCAAATTCATGGTCATCTCGGTCTCCATCTGTTTCAGGTGTGGTTCATTCTGCCGCCGTCAGCACAGGCGCCGTTCCGGTCGCCCCCACGCTGCGCGGCGCAAGGAAGGCATCGAACTGTCCTACCGCCCGGTCCAGCCGCGCCAGCAGTGCCGCGGATGCGGGCCGTCCGTCGGTGAAATCGCTCTCCGAGGCATAGACCCCGCTCGGCAAAGTCTGCGCCTCGAAGAACCCGAACAGAGGGCGCAGATGATGCTCGATCACCAGCGCATGGCGGTCTCCGCCCCCCGTCGCCGCAAGCAGAACCGGCTTGCCCGCCAGCGCGCTCGGGTCGATCAGGTCGAACAGGTGCTTGAACAGGCCCGAGTAGCTGCCCTTGTAGACGGGACTCGCCACCACCAGCGCATCCGCATGCAGGATCGTCTCGACCGCTGCACGAGCGAACGGCGCAAGATCGCCCATCCTCGAAGCACTCCCCAGCGACGGCCCGAAATCCCCAAGGTCGAACACCGCCCCCAAGGTTCCGAACCGGGCCGATGTGCGGCCGACGGCGGCTTCCACCAGCGCCCGGGTTCTGGAAGGGCGGCTCAGACTTCCTGCCACCCCGATCACACGTCCGGCCATCGCTTTCACCTCTTATCACGATCAAGTTTGTCGTGTTAAAAGATGCCCCAATCCCACCCCAATGGCCATTCCAAACTCTGCGCCGGAAAGAGAGTGGGTACGCTCTGCGAAGGCGCGGCGTGGAAGTAAATTCCCTAAAATTTGACCGCACGATCCGGCAAGCGGCCCACCGGACGCAGGCTCGCGCGGACAGTTCTTGGGACACCCCCGAGCCTTCCGACACCCGTGAAGCCGAGGCAGAGACAGTGCGGCGGCGCACTTCGCGACACGCCAGTGCACGTGTTGAACCGGCCCGGATATCGAACTATCGAGGGTGGGGCGCCAGGTGTCGCGCCACGTTCATGGGTTCACGCACCTTGCGATCCGGAGCACGGTCCAGCAATGACGGCGTCACCAGCCGAAAGGAAGCAGGCGAAGGTGTCGACGCACATCCCTCTGTTTTTTGCACGACGTCGGCAAGGTGTCGGCACGACGCGATGACGACACGATTGATGCATGGATGGGGTTGAGAATGCCAGGCACCGTCTACGACCGGCTTGTCAGACGACTTCTGCTGCGCCGAAGCGGCTGGCCCCGCCTACTGTCCCGCCTTGCGGTCTTCCGGTCAGGCGACGGCGCACCGCGTTGGCCGATCAACCGGATCCTGTTCCGAAAGAACGGCGAGGCGCGCAGCAGGTTCGCCCCGGACGTGCTTGCGTTCCTGAATTCCGTTCCCCTCACAAAATGGATCGAACGCCACGATACGCCCGGCCCGGACGTTCTGCGCCGTCTGGAACAGACCAAGGGCACATTGCCGGACGTGAAGCTGGTGATCGTGCTCGACAGGGACATGGCCGGATCGCTCACCGAGCTTGCAGACGCGATCAGGGCGGCAGCCGGGGTTGAGTTGGAACTTGTCCTTGCCGCAGAGGAACCGTTACCCGCGGCAGTCGCGGCGCGGATCGAAAGTGCTTTCGGCTGCCCGATCCTGGATCTCGCCGATCTGTCCCGCCTGTCAGGCAATGTCATAGTGCTGCTGGCAGGTGCGCGGCCCCGCCCTCATGGCCCCCGGATCCTGGTTGATGCCCTGACCCGGGGCGAAGATGTGGTGCTTGCCTACGCCGACGAAGTCGAAGCGCTCGCCTACGGTGGATTTGCGAAGCACTGGTTCAAGCCCGCAGCGCATTCTCCGCTTCTCGCCTCACAGGGCAACCTGCTCGGAAACATGGTCGCGGTTGACCTTTCAACGGAGGCGGCACGCGCCATGCTGGCCGACGCCGTCAGCCGGCGCATAGGGTTCCGGACCGCCCTTGCCTCAATGGCCCGGAACCTGTCGGCAGAGCAGGTGCGCCATGTCTCGACTGTCGCATCCATCAGCACCCGACCCGCTCCGCCCCCCCTCGCCCTCACGCCGCCCGACCTGCCCCCCACCCTGCCCGCCGTCTCCATCATCATCCCGACGCGGGACGGCTGGAATTTCCTGGCCCCCTGCCTCGCGTCGCTCGAACGAACCGATTGGCCGCCCGAGAAGCTTGAAATCATCGTCGTCGACAATGGCTCGACCGATCCCGCCACCCTGGCCGGACTGGACGCGGCCCGGCGCGCGGGCCAAATCCGCGTCATTGTGCATAACGAAGAGTTCAACTTCGCCCGTATCAACAACCTTGCGGCACGCGATGCCTCGGGGAGCATCCTCGTCTTCCTGAACAACGATACCGAAGCGCGCGCGCCGCACTGGCTGCGGCAACTCGTGCGCTTTGCGCTGCTGCCACGTGCGGGCGCGATCGGGCCGAAACTGCTTTTCGCGGATGGAACGGTCCAGCACGCGGGCATGATACTCGGGATGCACGGCGGGGCCGCTCACGCCTTCGTCGGCATCGGCGAGACGGAAGGCGGGTATCAGAGCCTCGCCATCACGAGCCGCGAGATCGGCGCCGTCACCGGCGCCTGCATCGCCATCACGCGGGAGGCGTTCACAGCCGTGGGCGGCTTCAACGAAAGCTTCCGGATCGCCTTCAACGACGTGATGCTGTGCTCGGACCTGATCGAGGCGGGATACCAGAACTACTACGTCGCCGAGCCCTTGTTCCATCACTACGAAAGCAAGACGCGCGGAAACAATACCAACCCGCAGAAGATCGCACGCGAACGCGACGAACGCGACCGTGCCGCGGCACGTCATGCCACGCTCTTTGGCAATGATCCGTTCTATTCGCCCTGCCTGTCGCTCGATGTGCCCTATGGCCTGGCGGCCCGGCCGAGACGGTTCGCCCCATGGATCGACGAAGGGCGGGAACCCTGAGAAGCCGATAAACAGCCCTCTGCCGCGAAAGACCCTGCCCTCCCGAAAGCGGCCCTGCCCCGCCAACACCAATGTGCTTGATCGCACCCCGGGAAGCCTTTGCGCTGGTGAGCATCCCCCGGAACACGCTAACCTGCCGACGGAGTGCGTTGGAACAGGCCAGACGATGCAAAACACCATCTTCGACATCTCGGCCGTCGCCTGGCATCTCAAGCGCGTACCGCATTTTTCGGGTATCCAGCGCGCCGTCACCCTGATGATCGACAGGGCAAGCCGCCGACTGCCCGAAGGCTCCGCCTTTCTCGGCTTTCTCGACAAGACGACGAACCGCTACCGGCTTTTGCCGATGGTCTCTCTCTCGCCCGGCGAGATCGCTGACGCCGATGCCCTGCGGGCGATCCTCGGCTACAGCCGACCCGAGGCGGGTCAGCACCCGGTTTTGCGCCGTTATGCCGACCGGCCCGCCAAACTCTGGTTTCACCGCACCAGGTTCGAACTCAGCGCCCTGATCGGCAACGAGCGCCCGTTCCGCAAGAACAACATGACGCTGGCTGACTGGCGAAGTCACGGCAGACCGGCGACACCTGACCGTGCTCCAATCCAGACGGTCGCCTTCGACGATATCGCATCCCCCGGCGACCGCCTGGTGCTGCTCGACAGCACCTTCACCGTGCCCCGCGCCGAAGACACCTTTGTCCGGGCCCGCGCCGCGGGGCTGAGCGTCCATACCTTGCTGCATGACCTGATCCCGGTGGTGATGCCCCAGGTCAGCACCGACCTTGGGGCGCTGACGTTTCACGATTGGCTGCTCCGGACCGCCACCTACACCACGGCCTACCTCGCAAATTCCCAGGCAACCGGTCGCGACCTCAGAAGGTTTCTTGCCACCTATGGCATCGACCGCCCCATCGCCGTCGTCCCCCTCGCACAGGAGCGGCTGGCGGACGAAGCCCCCGCGACGCTTGGCGGGCCGCTGGCCGAACGCATCGACCGAACCGCCTACCCCGCCCTCGCCGCGATGGCGGGGCTGGACCAGCGCATCCGGTCCGTCGCGGCCACTCCCTTCGTCCTGTGCGTCGGCACGCTGCAGGTCCGCAAGAACATCTGGCGCATCGCCACCGCTTGGGACCGCCTGCGGCACGAGGCGGGTCTTGACCTGCCGAAACTTGTCTTCGCCGGGCGGCCGGGGTGGATGATCGACGATTTCGAAACCCTGATGCAGGCCACTGGCAACCTCGGCGGCTGGGCCACGGTGATCGAGGAGCCGTCGGATACCGAACTCGATTTCCTCTACCGCATGTGCAGCTTCACCATCGTGGCCAGCCTCTACGAGGGCTGGGGCCTGCCGGTCGGCGAAAGCCTCAGCTACGGCAAGACGGCCGTTGTCTCGAATACCAGTTCGCTGCCCGAAGTGGGCGGCGACCTTGTCGAATATTGTGATCCCGTGTCCATCGACAGCATCGCTGCGGCCTGCCGCAGGCTCGCCTCCGATCCTGGCCACCGAAACCTGCTCGAAGCCCGGATCCGCTCAGCCCGCCTGCGAAGCTGGGACGATGTCGCCTCGGACCTGCTCGCAGCGGTCTCAGGCTAGAGCGAACCGCGAAGCAGCGTGCAGGTTTTCCCGCTTGGCTCCTGGAAGATCAGAAAGGCAGGCATGTTGGGGGCCCTTTTCATCGCCTGGCCCGCTCCGGATCTTCGCGCGCGTCGGTCTGCGTCGGGGCGCTGGCCGCGCCGAAAGCCACGCCCTCAGGGCTGAACCTCGATCTTCACCAGCTGCCAGACGCTGCGCGTATAGACCACTTCCGACTGGTAGGCGTCCGCGAGGTCATAGGGATAAACCAGCCAGAGCGGCCCCTTTTCGCGCAGGGTCATCGGCTTCCCGTCCATCTTCATGGCGATCATCGGAATGTCCGAGGTTACCGCACTCATCGGCATTTCGGCGGAGTAGTCGTTGCTGGCCCGCAGCACGATCCGTCCCGCCGTGACACCCGCCACCTTCAAGACCTCGCTCAGGGGTACGCCACGAAACTCGATCACCCCGTCCGTCCAGATCGTCGAGGTCCGGTACGACACCTGCCGCATCGCCTCCAGCGCCTCGCGGCTATAGGTGCGCTCCACCCCGTCCGGCGCTTCGATCACCAGAAGCGGGGCGTCGGCCAGCTCCTCCGCCGAGGCCGGGCCACAGCATAGCATCACCAGCATACCAATACTGCACAACCAGAACCGCATCTTCACCCACACTTCCGCGACAGGACGATCATGCCAGATCATGGCGCCGCCGTCTCGCCCCGACCGCGCCCGCCTCCGCCGAAACCTGATGGCGGTGCAGCACTGCCACGCACCGCCCAGTCCGCACCAGCCGGACTATCGGCATGGCGCATCTGTCCGTAAGCTGACAGAACCCCCGGAAACAGGAGACCCCGATGCAGGACTGGTGGCGCGGCGCGGTGATCTATCAGGTCTATCCGCGCTCGTTCCAGGACAGCGATGGCGACGGCATCGGCGATCTGCCCGGCATCACGCCGCAGGCTCGACCATATCGCGGCGCTCGGCGTCGATGCCGTCTGGATCTCGCCGATCTTTCGCTCGCCCATGGCCGACATGGGCTACGACGTGTCGGATTACACCGATATCGACCCGCTTTTCGGTACGCTGACGGACTTCGACGCATTGCTTGACCGCGCCCATGCCCTCGGCCTCAAGGTCATCATCGACCAGGTCATCAGCCACTCCTCGGCCGAACACCCCTTCTTCAAGGAAAGCCGCAGCTCGCGCACCAATCCCAAGGCCGACTGGTATGTCTGGGCCGACCCCCGCCCGGACGGCACGCCGCCGAACAACTGGCTCTCGGTGTTCGGCGGCCCGGCCTGGGAATGGGACTCGCGCCGGCGCCAGTACTACCTGCACAACTTCCTCGCCAGCCAGCCCGACCTGAACTTCCACAATCCCGATGTGCAGGACTGGCTTCTGTCGACGATGCGCTTCTGGCTCGACCGCGGGGTCGACGGATTCCGACTCGATACCGTGAACTACTACTTCCACGACGCGCTCCTGCGCTCCAACCCGCCCGCACCGGGCAACGATCCCGACCCTGCCGTCAACCCGTACGAGATGCAATTGCACCTATACTCCAAGACACGGCCCGAGAATCTCGGCTTCCTGGAACGCCTCCGCGCCCTGACCGACGAATACGACGGCCGCACCATGGTGGGGGAGGTCGGCGAAAGCCAGCGCGCGGTGCAGGTCATGGCCGATTACACGCGCGGAAAAAGCCGCCTGCACATGGCCTACAGCTTCGAGCTGCTCGGCCCGCAGTTCAGCGCCGCGCATTTCCGCAGCCGGATCGAAGACTTCTTCGCCGGTGCGCCGGATGGCTGGCCCTCCTGGGCTTTCTCGAACCATGACGTGATCCGCCACGTCACCCGCTGGGAAAAGTACGGCACGCAGGATGATGTCGCCCGCCTCGCCGCCGCGATGCTCCTGTCCTTCGAAGGCTCGATCTGCCTCTATCAGGGCGAAGAACTTGGCCAGACCGAGACCGACATCCTTTACCATGAGCTGACCGATCCGCCCGGCTTCACCTTCTGGCCCGACTACAAGGGTCGCGACGGCTGCCGCACACCGATGGTCTGGGATGCCGGCCCGAATGGCGGGTTTACCACCGGCACGCCCTGGCTGCCCGTAAAGCCGCCGCAGCTGTCGCGCAACGTGGCCTCGCAGGCGGGTGTGCCCGGCTCGGTGCTGGAGACCTACCGCGCACTGCTTGCCTTCCGCCGAAGCTCGCCCGCCCTGCGCGGCGGCCGCACCCGCTTTCTCGACCTGCCCGAACCGCTCCTTGCCTACGAACGCGCGGCCGACGCGCCGCTGACCTGTGTCTTCAACCTCTCGCCCGAGGCGCAGACGCTGGCCGCCACGGGCGGCACGCCCATCGGTCCGTCGCAGGCTGCGTCGCTGGAGTCGGGCAGGCTGACGCTTGGCCCCAACGGTTTCGCGTTTCTTGCACCGACAAAGGCCGGGGCCCCGGTCAGCCTGCGCTGAGCAAAATCGCCGCCCTCTCCCAGCCTGGCGGATGTGTCCCGCGGCCTCGGCTCACCCCGCCTCGCCAGATCGGCCCCGCCTACGCCTCGGCCACCCGGAACACGGCACGTCCACGGCCTGCCCGCTTTGCCTCGTAGAGTGCCTCATCGGCGTCGCACAGCAGGCGGTCGGGCCGGACGGGTTGCTCATAGACGGTCGAGACGGTCATCCCGATGCTGGCCGACACCCGGCACTGTTCGCCCTGAAAAAGGATCGGCTGCGCCAGTTGCGCGATGATCCGCGCGGCAATCGCCTCCAGCGTCGACGCATCGACCAGACCCGGCAGGAGCACCACGAATTCATCGCCGCCGATCCGCGCCACCGTATCGCCGCCCCGCGTCTGGACCCGCAGCACCCGCGCCACCTGGCGCAGAACATGATCGCCCGCCGCATGGCCCAGCGTGTCGTTGACCGCCTTGAAGAAATCCAGATCCAGATGCATCAGCCCGAACGGCGCCCCCCGCAGGATCAGCCTCGAGAGTGCCATGTCCATCGCCCGCCGGTTGCTCAGCCCCGTCAGCGTATCCGTCAGCGCCTGCTCTTCGGCAGCGGTCTTCGCCCCTTCCAACCGACGGTTCATGTCGCGCAGTTGTTCCATCACCGCCGTCTTCGCCTCGACCAGGTACAGCAGTTCCATCGCAAGGTCGGTCGGCGCGAAATCGGCATCGGTCAGCTCTAGGTCGCGCACGGCCTCGACAACCGTTATCCCGAAGGACAGGTTGATCAGCACACCCCCGCCGTCCAGCGGAACGGCCAGTCCGCGAAAACCCGGCGCGCCGCCGTCGCGCAGGGCGATGTGGAGCCGCTGTCCCGAAAGCGCCAGCAGCCCCCGCAAATCGCCCACGCCATCGGGGCGGCGGACGTCGAACAGCGCGAAGAACGCCTGTCCCACAACCTGTCGCGCACCTGCAAGCTTCTGTAGCGTGGGTCCGCAGCCGGTGATGACGCCGTCGGACGAAAGGGTAACATGCATCGGCATCAGTCGCGCCAGCGCGGCGGATCCGATCTGCACTCCGCCCGTCGGCGCCGTCTCGTCCATACCTAACCCTGCCGCACCGCCAGATCGAATCGCCGCCCCGCCGAAAACCGTGTCTCCAGCAGATGGATCGACACCGTCTCGCCCCGGTCATCCGCTCCGACATGTTCTATCAGCACCAGCGCGCCGTAGTCGTCGGCCATCGCGCGCAGAAGGCCCACGATCACATGACCCGCCCCGGGAAGGCCAGCCTCGCAGCGCAGAACGAAGCGATCCGCCGAAACGCCGCGCAAATGAAGCGAAGGCAGGTCCAGTTCCGGCAGCGCCAGCCGCCCGCGCCCCTCCAGATCATCCAGCGAATGAAGGAAATCGACGAATGTCACCCCACCAAAGCGCAGCAGCCGCCGCAGCCGTTCGAGCGAGGCATGCGACACAAGATAGGTTCCCAGATCTTCGAGCAGGCTCTCCCGCGGTCTGTCCAGCCGCGCCGCCGCCGCCGTCACCACGCGTTCGGTCAGCCGGTCTTCATAGCTCAGCATCGCCTCGAACGAGTTCGAACCCCAGCGCTGCATCGCCCGCGACCGTCAGCCACAGCTCCGCCCCATAGGTATCGCGAAGGAAAACCTCGATCGACCGATTGATCAGCCCATGCATCGCGCACGCCCCATGCTTTCCGCGAAAGACTAGCCGCCTCAGGGTTAACAAACCGGCAAGTTTCCCCGAAGCCTCCGCGCGCACGCCCCTGCCGAAGCCTGCAAGGCCTTCTTGATCCGGGACCAGTCCCTCCACCGGTCCGAATATCCCGCGCCGGGGCCGGTGCGCGGACATGCCATTCTTCCTTTGCCGTGGGTGGCCGTGGGTGGCCTTGGGTAGCCCTACGCGGCCCGAACTCAACCGACGCGAGGCTACGTGAACGTGGCCGCGAAGGAAGCATACCATGGTCGCAGAACGCGCGCAGCGCCCGAGCGGCACAGCCCAAGATCGCAGGAATCCGGTTAACGAAATGTCGAAAAGGCAGGTTTTTCAAGGTCCGTTCCGCACGTCCCGCTGTGCGACACCCCCCTCGCTCACACCGTCAGAAGTCGGTCGGCGCGCCGCCTTCCTGCTTCCGCCTCGCCACGAAGCGGCGCAGCTCTTCCTGATGGTCCCCGTTCATCTCCGGGGCCTCGAACTCGGCCAGGATCTGCTTGTAGATCCGGTGCGCCCGCTCCGGCGTCCAGACCGACCCGTCGATCTGCCAGGCCTCGATAGTTCCGCCAGTCCGACACGAAGGGCGCATAGAAGGCCGTGCTGAATAGCGGTCCTGCGTGTGCTGGCACGCCGAAGTAATGCCCGCCCGGCCCCGACCTCCCGGATCGCGTCGAAGGCGAGGTCCTCGTCGCGTCGTGGCGAAGGTCGCCTCCTCGAAGTAGCGCTGGATCATCTGCAGGACCTCGCAGTCCATGATGAACTTCTCGGGGCTGGCGATCAGCCCGCCCTCCAGCCAGCCCGCCGCGTGATAGACCATGTTGGTCCGGCGCTGCACCGCCGACCACAGGCTGTTCGAGGTCTCCCACATCGCCTGCCCGTCCGGCACGTTCGCGGCACAGACCCCCGACGACCGCATCGGCAGCCGTAGAACCGCACCAGCTGCCCCGTCATCTGCGTCGCCCGCATGTATTCCGGCGTCCCGAAGGCCGGCGCGCCCGATTTCATGTCGACGTTCGAGGTGAAGGTGCCGATCGCCACCGGACAGCCCGGGTTGATGTATTGCAGCAGCGCGATCGCCGCCAACGCCTCGGCCAGTCGACAGCGCCACCGCCCCCGACATCGTGACCGGCGCCATCGCCCCCGCCAGCGTGAACGGCGTCACGACCACCGGCTGCCCGCGCCGCGCCAGCCGCATCGCCCCGTCCAGCATCGGATAGTCATGCTTCAGCGGGCGAGACCGAGTTGATGTTGGTGTACATCCGCGGCTTCGCCTCAAACTCGTCCTCGCGTCAGCCCGCCCGCGATGCGGACCATCTCCATCACGTCCTCGACCCGCTCGGCCCCCAGCGAATAGGCGTGCACGACCTTGTCGGTCAGCGTCAGCTTTTCATACAGGCAGTCCAGGTGCCGGACCGAGGGGTGGATGTCGATCGGCTCCACCGGATAGCCGCCCGCGACGTGGATGCAGTTGAAATACTGCGTCAGCTTCATGAATTCCTTGAACGTCTCGAAGTCGCCCGACCGCTTGCCGCGCTCCAGGTCCCAGGCGTTCGGCGGGGAGGAGACGTTGACGAACACCATGTGCTTGCCGCCCATGATGATCTCGCGGTCGGGGTTGCGCGGGGTGATGGTGAAGTGCTCGGGCGCGCGGGCGACCATCTCCATCACGAAATCCTCGTCCATGCGGACGTTGGTGCCGTTCACGATGCAGCCCGCCTGCTTGCAGGATGCGCCACCGCCTCGGGGTTCAGGAACTCGATCCCGATGTCCGTCAGGATGCGCATCGCCGCCTTGTGGATCGCGCTGCACGCCGTCGGCATCCAGCGGCTCGGTCGGGCGGTCGGGGTTGACCGGAATGCGCCAGGGCATCTGGTCGATGACGGCGGTTCCGGCGCGGCTCTTGTTGCCCGCCCGGCCCCCGGCGCGGCGCTTGCGGCCTGCATCCTCGTTCATCGCGGCTCTCCCTCCGTTCCGGGCATCGTCCCTGCGCTGAAGATTGACCGATGCGCGCCGGGCGATGGGCACCTCGTTACCGACGCAAATGCGTCGTTTTTGGCGGGCTGCGACCTGCGCGTCGGCTCAGACCCTGCCAGCTGCGCGTCGATCCAGCGCGGCAGTGCGCCGATGTCGGGCAGGACCACCTCGGCCAGCGGGGCGCAGGTCGTCGGCGCGGCGCGATCCCGGTCAGCACCGCGACGGTGCGCATTCCGGCGGCGCGACCGGCCATCCAGGTCGTGCCGGCTGTCGCCCACCATCAGCACGCGGCCGGGCTCCAGCCCGGTCGCCGCGGCGAAGGCCAGCACATGCCCGGGCCCGGCTTTGCGCCATGCCCGGAATCGTAGCCCGCGATGAAGTCGAACAGTCCGGTCACGCCTGCGCCGCAAGATGCGCCGGGCCGCTGCCTCGATATCGTTGGTGGCCACCCCCAGCCGCAGCCCGCGCGCGCGCAGCGCGGTCAGCAGCGGGCGCAGCGGCACCGCTTCGGACATCTGCGGCCTGCACCGGCCAGCAGGTTCATCCGCGTCGACAAGTGCCGCCAGCGCCGATCCCGGGCAGATGCGGCAGCAGGTGGTCGGCGATCTCGGCTGCGTGGCGGCGATCACCGGGCTGTCTGCGGTCGAATGCCCCGTCGCGGGATCAAAGCCGAGCGAATCGGCCATGCGCGATGCGCGTGATCCGTCGTCCGCGCCAGATCTCGCAGCAACCGCCGGCCCAGCCGCCCCAGCTTTGCGGAAGTCGAACAGCGTTCCGTCCTTGTCGAAAATCACGCCGTCGATCATGCGCTCACCCTTCGCCTGCTCCCGGGAACGTCGCCGCAGCGTGGCCGCTTCCGGGCGCGAATGCAACCGCGCATGCCTTCGGTCAGGTCCAGTGCATCGCCTGGCCGCCCGGCAGGAACGCCCGCGCCTGCAAGCGGCTGCGGTATAGGGCAAGCCGTGCGCGTCGCAGAAGGCGATGATCCAGGCATCGTCCATCAGCAGGAAATCCAGCACCGAGGCCAGGAATTCGCGGTCTGGCGCGCACCGCCGGCCAGATCGGCCGACCGAAGCGCCGCTGGCGTTCAAGAAACACTGGCAGAACTCGTCGTCTTGCGCCGCCAGCCAGCCCAGCGCCTGCAGCGCCAGCATTTCGGCGGATTCTTGCCGTTTCATCCCGCTCTCTCCGCGTTCGTGATCCGAGCTGGCCGGAAGATCACGGAAAGGATTTCTTAACCAATCGTCGGCAAGACTGCACGTCATTGGAACGCGGGTAAAGCGGACAGTCAGAAGCCATGGCGAGACGGATCCTCATCGTTGATGACGTGGCGACAAACCGGATCGTCTTCAAGGTCAAATTGGGTGAGGCCTGCTACGAGACCGCTCTTCGCGACGGACGGCAGGTCCTGCCTGCAGCTGTCGCAGGGAGAGTGCGCCCGACCTGATCCTTCTGGACCAGACACTGCCGGATATCGACGGAATCGAGGTGCTGCGGCGGTTGCGCGCCGACCCGGCGACACGCGCGACGTGCCGGTGGTGATGATTCTGGCGCAAGCGGACAGCGGCATCACGCCAGTTGGCGCTCAGGGCCGGGGCGGATGACGTGCTTGCCAAACCGATCGACGATCCCCTGCTGATGGCGCGGTTGCGCTACCTGCTGCGGGCGCGCGAGCGGGATTCCGAATTGTCGACTCCCGGCGCGGCGCTGAGCGTGATCGGTTTCGCCGAGGCGCCGAGGGTTTCGAGCCGCCGGGAACGGTGGCGCTGGTGACGTGCCGCCCGGAGACGGCCCTGCTCTGGCGCAAGGAACTGCTCGGGCATCTTTCGGACCGGGTCGTGGTCCTGTCGCGAGACGAGGCGCTGGCCGAAGCGGCCGAGGGCGCGGGGCGGATACCCGATGTCTATGTGATCGAGGCCGACGCTGGCCGCGGATGGCGGCGGCCTGCGGCTGATGTCGGACCTGCGCAGCCAGGGCGGACCAGCCGCCACGCCGCCGTCTGCATGATGCTGCCGGAGTCGACAGGGGCGGCGGCGGCGATGGCCTTCGATCTGGGGGCCGACGATCTGGTTGCGGCCGATGCGGAGCCGCGCGAGCTTGGCGCTGCGGCTGCGCCGGCTGCTGCGCGCAAGCGCCAGGCCGACAGGATGCGCGCCACGGTGCAGGACGGGTCTGCGTCTGGCGGTGATCGACCCGCTGACCGGACTGCACAACCGCCGCTACGCGCTCGCGCAGATCGAGCGGATCGCGGAACGGCCCGCGGTATCGCCGGACGGGTTCGCCGTGATGGTGATCGACCTCGACCGCTTCAAAGCGGTGAACGATGCCTGGGGCCATGCCGCCGGCGATGCGGTGCTGGTCGAGGTGGCGCGCCGACTGACGGCCAACCTGCGCGGGACCGATCTTGCTGGCCCGGATCGGCGGCGAGGAATTTCTGGTGGTCCTGCCCGACACCGGGCTGACGGAGGCGCGCCGACCGCCGAACGGCTGTGCCGCGCGATCGAGCAGTCGCCCGATCGGCCTGCCGGGAGCGGGCGGCAGACTGGGCGTAACCGTTTCGATCGGTCTGGCGGTTGTGCGCGGCGGCACCGGGCCCGGATCCGTGGCGGTCGATCTGACCGGTGGTCATCGAACGGGCCGACAGGGCCCTGCTGACGGCCAAGGCGCGGGGCGCAACCAGGTCACGATCAGCCGTTCCGGCCAGCGTGAGCCGCGATCACGCCCGGCGGCCTGCTCGTCACCGCGGATCGGCTCAGTCGCCGGCGGCGGGCGGTCGCGCTCGTCGCCACGTACGATTCGTCCTTCCAGCCGGTCGGCAAAGGCCCGGCGTTCGGCCGGGCGTCATCGCGCACCATCCGTCGCATCAGCAGCCTTTGGCCCAGTTCCAGCCGCTCGCGCCACGCCGCTTCTGCTGTCCGCCACCGCGGCATCCAGCGCCGCTGGGTCGAAAGGTTCGGTCCGCAGCGCGGCACAGCAGGCTCGCGAATTCCGCCGTCATCGCGCCGCGTCTGGCGCGGATGGTCCCGGCTTCGGCCGGAAGACCTTGCGCAGCGCCTCGCGGTCGCCGGCGACAGCGCCTCGGTGAACGGACCGAAGCCCAGGTCGCGCCCCATCATGGCGGGCCGGTCCGCGCGGCGCCATGCAAGGACGGCCCCCCCGACAATCCCGAGCACGCCAAGGTTCAGCGCCAGCGAGACCGCCAGAGCGCCAGTCTTCACGCGCCACGACCCGGGCCGGGGTCGGCGAGAACGGGAACATCCGGCCATCGCCTCAACCCTCCGTCAGCGAAGCGGATCGAAACCGCGGGATCAGCTCGACCT
Organism: uncultured Alphaproteobacteria bacterium; assembly: GCA_963777765.1. Taxonomy (GTDB): domain Bacteria; phylum Pseudomonadota; class Alphaproteobacteria; order Rhodobacterales; family Rhodobacteraceae; genus Aliitabrizicola. The sequence goes on from CAVZRP010000003.1 coordinate 214,271, forward strand.
GGTCCGAGGTCTCGTCCGGCCCCAGCGCCGCCGAGACACCCGTCGGTCAGGCCGCGACCGGCGCAGGCTGCGCCAGCCCAACCCAGACCCCGGCCAGCGTCGTCGTTGCCAGACCCGCGACACACGCCACCGCCGCCCAGCGCCGCCGAGCCTCGCGCCAGAAGCGAGCCGCGCTTCGTGCCGGCAGCCGCGGCCGCGGCGACCCGTCGCGCCTGTTCGGCAATTCCGCATCGGCCTCGATCCGCTGCGATCAGGGCCGAGCCGGCAGGGCAGCCGCCTCGCGCGCCCGGGCGAAAAGATCGTCGAGATCGATGTCCGGCATGTCAGCCCTCGTCCTCATATCCCAAGGTCGGCCCGCCGCCCGGACAGCAGCGCCGTCAGCGCCCGTTTGCCCCGCGCGACCAGACTTTCGACCGCTTCCACCCCGATGTCCATCACCACGGCAATCTCGGGATTGGCGAGCCCTTCGAGATGCCGCAGCACCACCGCCTGCCGCTGCCGGTCCGGCAGGGCGGCCAGGGCCGGCTTCCAGCGCCAGCGTCCGGTCGGCCTCGATCAGCCGCGTCACGACGCCGGGCGCGCCATCGTCCGACCTCCGGCACCTCGTCCAGCGGCTCGACGCGGCGCTCGCGCGCAGCCGGTCGGTGCAGAGGTTGGACGCCACCCGGTAGAGCCAGGTCGAAACCTTCGCCTCGCCCTGCCGCCACTCGGGCGCGATCCGCCACAGCCGCAGCATCGCCTCCTGCGCCACATCCTCGGCCTCGGCCCGGTCGCCCAGCATCCGCGCCGCAAAGCCCAGAACCCGCGGCGTCAGCCGCAGCGTCAGCGCGCGTGCAGCCGCCGGATCGCCATTGGCATAGAGCACCAGCAAGCGCCTCGTCCGAGACATCCGAAAGGGCATCGAAGGGCATCGTCCATCGCGCCTGAGGTCTAGCCTGACTTCACCCGGCCTGCCAAGGATGGCCCCGGCCAGTCGGGCAGCGCGCCGTCGGCAGCTCCCGCTCGCTGCCTCAGAGCTGCCGTCGCCCATCCAGAATGCTTGCGCGTGCCCGCGCTGTGCCCTTCGCCCGGTCCATCGCCGGGCTTGCCGCCGCGATCCGCTCATGCCGTCCTGCGCGCGCATCCGCCTCGGCCTCCTGGCGATACGCGCCGTCACCGTCCGCGTCCATCCGGTCGAACATCATCACCGGCATCGGGCGCGCGGCCATTTCCTCGACCGACAGCAGGCCGTCACCATCGACGTCCAGCATCTCGATCACGCTCGCGCGCGGTCCGCGGCCATCGGCTGGCATCATCTTCACCTCCTGCGCCGCCAGTTCCTCGGCGCTCAGCTTGCCGTCCTCGTTGGCATCGTCGCCGTGCATCATTCGGCCCTTGCGGTGGGCGTCGATCTCGTCGGTGGTGATCTTGCCGTCCTTGTCGGCGTCGAACATCGTCGAAGATCGCATCGCCAACAGCGGACCGTCGCCCATCATCCCGGGCCCATCGCCCGTGCATCCCCTGCATCATGCCCGTCAGCCCGGTCCCTGGGCTGTGGCAGGAAGCGGCCGTCGTCAAGGCAGCGGCAAGATGGCGGCCAGGGTGGCCGCGGCAAGGCTTGTGGTCGCGTCTCATGGTGTCTGTCTCCTGATCTGGCGGACACGGCACCCTGCCGCATCTTCATGCAGGTCAAACGCCGCACGCGCGCGCATTCCGTCGCGCCCAGCGCGAAAAGTTGCGACATCGGGACGCAACGTGTCCCCTCGCCTCTCCACATTTGCGGCGAGGCCGCTACATTGCAAGCAGACATTTTCCCCGGACGAACATCCCATGCCCTCCCTAACGACCCCACTCACGCAGGCGGCTGCGGAAGATCGCCCCGTCCGTCCCGCCATGCTGCGCGGCTGGCGCCGGCGTTGCCCGAACTGCGGTGCGGGTCCGCTGCTGCGCGGCTATCTCACGGTCCGCGACAGCTGCCCCGTCTGCAGCGAGGAGCTGCACCATCAGCGCGCCGACGATGGCCCGGCCTATCTGACGATCCTGATCGTCGGGCACCTCATGGCACCGCTCCTGCTCTGGGCGTTCGTCGAGCTTCCGGCCCGACCCGCTGATGCTCGCCAGCATCTTCTCGGTCGGCACCGTCGCGCTGTCGCTGTATCTGCTGCCGCGCCTCAAGGGCGCGCTGATCGGGATCCAATGGGCGCGACGGATGCACGGATTCGGCGCAGGTGCCTGACGAAGCGCCCGCCATCCGCGATGCCGCCACCGTCGTCCTGATGCGCCGCGCGCCGGCAGGCCCCGAGGTTCTGATGGGCCAGCGCGGCGCCGGCGCGGTCTTCATGCCGTCGAAGTACGTCTTTCCCGGCGGCGGCCTCGATGCGGGCGACGCCGATGTGCCCGTGGCGCGTCCGCTTGATCCCGTCTGCGCCGGCCGCCTCGCCCAGCGGTGCGACCGCAGGCCCCCACGCGCTGGCCGCCGCCGCAATCCGCGAACTGTGGGAGGAAACCGGCCTGGCCCTGGGCCAGCCCGGCACCATGACACTTCCCGGCGATTGGGCCGGCTTTTCCGCCCGCGGCCTGCTGCCCGATGCAGCCGCCCTGCGCTTCGTCTTCCGCGCGATCACGCCGCCCGGTCGCACACGCCGCTTCGACGCGCGGTTCTTTCTGGCCGATGCCGACGCCGTCGCCGGCGACAGCGACGATTTCTCGGCCGCCTCGGACGAACTCAGCCACCTGCACTGGCTGCCGCTGGCCGAAGACGCGCGCACCTCGATCTGCCCTTCATCACCGAAGTCGTTCTGGCCGAGGTCGCACCTCTGCTCGCGCCACCAAGGCCCGCTGCCGCCCGTGCCGTTCTTCGACAATTCCGGCCCGGTTCCGACCTTCCGCCGGATTGGCTGACAATCAGGCCACGCTGACGATCCCGATCACCCCCGCCGCGATCAGCGCGATCCCCGCCAGTTCGCGCGAGGTCACCTGCTCGCGAAAGACCAGGACCGAGGCGGCGAGCGAGAAGATCAGCTCGATCTGCCCCAGGCTGCGAACATAGGCCGCATTCATCAGCGAAAAGGCGACGAACCAGCCCAGCGAGCCGAGCAAACCGGTGATCCCCACCAGCAGCGTCGATCGCCAGGCCCGGGCGACGCGCAGCACCTCGCCGGGCTCGCGCCAGGCCAGCCAGCGCGCCATCGACAGGCTCTGGAACAGCGTCACCGCCGCCAGCGCCATCGTCGCCCGCACCAGCGCGCTGTCCGATGCCACTTCCAGCGTTGCCCCGCGATATCCGATGGCCGAGATGCCGAACAGCGCCCCCGCCATCAGCCCCAGCAGCACCCCCCGGTTTGCCATCCCCGCCCAACTCCACCCGCCCGCGGGACGCGACAGAACGACGACGCCTGCGGTGCCCACAACAATCGCCGCCAGCCCGGCCATCGAGACCGCCTCTCCCAGCACCAGCGCAGAAAAGGCGGCGACAAGCAGCGTCTCGGACTTGGTGAAGGCGATCCCGACCGCGAAATTCCGTTCGGAGAACAACGCGACAAGGCAGAACGTCGCCACGATCTGCGACAGCCCCCCCGCCACGACGAACGGCCAGAACATCGGCCCCGGCCATGACAGCCGATGCCCTCCGGCCATGTGCAGCGCGACCAGCCCGCCAATCACCAGAGGCGCATTGAAGAAGAACCGCGCAAACGTCGCGCCCCCGGTGGACAGGCCAAGCCCCTTCAGCCGCTTCTGGAGCAGAAGGCGAAGCGTCTGGACCGCAGCGGCGGCCAGCGTGACGATGATCCAGGGTTCCACCAGGGCGTTGTGCCAGCGCACCTCGCCCGGCGCAACGCGCAATTCGGCGGGGATCGGCTCGCGCGTCGTCTCGTCCACAGCGCGCGCGGCGTCCAGCGGCCAGAGCGGATGCGGCACCGGGTCTTTCGCCCGCAGGAAGTAGCGCGCGAAGATCTCGGCGTAGGAGCGGTAGAGGTAGCCGTCGTTGCGCCGCAGGTAGTGCTCGCGATTGGCCCGGTACATCGCAGGGCAGGCGGTACCACGGCACCGACGGGTGCATGTGATGCACGACATGCAGGTTGTTGTTCAGAAACAGCAGCGCCAGCGGACCGCGATCCTCGATGATCACGGTGCGCGCCCGCGCCGCCTCATGCGCGCGGTGTTCAAGGAAGGTGCGGATTTTCAGCAGACTGAAGGCCAGATAAGCCGCCGACACAGGTAGGCCCAGACCGGCATTGCCGCCCGTCAGCGCCAGCCAACCCAGCACCAGCACCACGCCGAGCGCGTGCAGACCCCAGGCCCGCAGCACCGCCCGGTCGCCCCGGATCACCGCCCGCAAATCGCCACCGGCCAGCGCCACCGTCCCGACCACCGGTCCGAACACCATCCGCCCGAGAAGCGTGTTGTTCATCCGCAGGACGAACCGCAGCAGACGGGCAGCCGCCCAGACCTTCGGGTTCTGAAAATTTGACTCCGGGTCGTCATAGGGGTCGGTCAGGATCGGGTCATGGTGATGCGCCAGATGCGTGTCGCGGAACCGGATGTAGGGCACGAAGAGCGTCAGCCCCGGGAACACCAGCGCCTCGTTCAGCCTGCGCGAGCGGAACGGATGGCCGTGCAGCACCTCGTGCTGCAACGACGAGAACTGCGCGATGGCCAGCGCCGTCAGCAGGATGCCCAGCGGCAGGAACCAGCCTGCCAAAACCGTCGTGCCAATCGCCCACAGACCATAGGTCGCGACCAGAAGCAGGATCGTCGGCCATTCGACACCCAGGCTATTGACGCGCAACGCATCCTCCAGACCCTTCACTTCTCCACGATACCACTTGCCGCTTCGCTTCGGAATTCAGAAGATACGCAACACTTACTAAACAGATGTGATAATAGTCACGTGATGCAAAGAATTACCGACAAGCGGACCCGCGCTGACCAGTTCCGCCAACGCCTGGCGCAGGCGATGACCTCGCGCGCGCTGACGCAAAGCGCGCTTGCCCGCGCGGTGGGGGTGGACCGTTCCACCGTGTCGCAGCTGCTTGAAACCGGCTCGGCCCGCCTGCCCAACGCGCAGGTTGCCGCCGAATGCGCGGTCGCCCTTGGCGTCAGCAGCGACTGGCTTCTCGGCCTGACCGACCGCCCCGAGCCGTTCGAAGAGCGGCTGGAGAGCGCCCTCTCCCTTACCGACGCGCCCCGCGCGTTGATCGACGAGACGATCTTCGGCTGGCATCAGGAGGCCGCGGGCTACAAGATCCGCCACGTCCCGGCCACTTTGCCTGACATGCTGAAGACGCACGACATGATGGAGTGGGAATATGCGGCGCAACTCGGCGAGGGTGCCGATGCCGCCATCGCCGCCTCGGAACGCCGCCTCGCAAAGATGCGAGAGGCACGCTCCGACTACGAGATCGCCATGCCCCTTCATGAAATCGAGGCGTTCGCCCGCGCCGAGGGCTATTACACCGGCCTGCGGCCAGAGGTGCGCCGCGCCCAGCTTGACCGACATCCTGACCCTGCTCGACCTGCTTTACCCGGCGCTGCGGATCTATCTTTTCGACGCGCGCTGGGTCTATTCCGCCCCGATCACCGTTTTCGGCCCGCTGCTCGCCGTCGTCTACATCGGCCGCCACTACCTCGCCTTCCGCGAAGCGGACCGCGTGGCAAGCCTCTCGGCCCAGTTCGACCGCCTGATCCGCGAAGCCGCCGTCGGCGCCCGCGACCTGCCCGACTATCTGCGCAGGCTGCGGATCGAGATCGAGTAGGGCACGACAGCCAAACATGTGCCGCGCATTTCCCGCCCGCCTTGCAGAACATCACAATGCTGGATCGGTTCGGATGATTCCTTCATCACCAGATCCGATCTAGGGCGCCGACACGGCGCGCAGCCGCGCCAGATCATACCCGTTCCACGCAAGGATCTCGCGCGCCGCTTTCATCCGGTCTGCGGGCAGCACCGGATCGCGGTTCAGCACGAAGCCGAACCGCCCGTCCGGTGTGCCGACGACCAGCGTCCGGTAGTCGGCATCGACCCACAGCACCCACCACTCGGCCCCGATGCCGCCCGGATCGGCACCGACCAGCCGCAGCCGTCCCGGCCCGGTCACGTCGGCCTGCCCGCTGAACCCGACCCGCCTGCCGCCCAGGCAAAGGTCGGCCTGCACCCGCAGTCCGGCCTCCACTTGCACGCCGCCCGCCGAACAGGCCGCTGCCCCTTTCGGCGCAAAATCCGCAACCTGGCTCCACCGCCCGCTCAGCCGCGCAGCATCGACCACCGCCGTCGAATAGATGTTACGCTCCTGCGCCCGGAAGCCTGTCTGCGGTGCCGTCGCACACCCCGACGCGAGCAGCGACAGCAGCAGCGCTATTCTATACATTCAGTCACCCTGAGCCCGTCGTCCTGCAAGATCTCCTGGCAGCCGAAGATCGGCGTGTAGGGCGAACAGGTCTGCGACCGTGCAAGACACACGCCCTGGCAATTGCCCGCCTTGGTGCACCGCTTGCCGCCATCCCGCGTGGGCCGGACACAGGTGTAGGTTCCGGCGTTGCCCGCCTTCACGAACCGACCCTTGCCCTTCTCGCAGGCGATCTGGCCCGGCGTCTTGACCACGGCAGGCGGCGCTTCCTCCAGCGGTGCAAGCTCGTCCGCAGCAGCCTCCGGCGCCGCCGCAGGCGCAGGTGTCGGCACACTCTCGGCCGCAGGCGTCACCGTTGCCCGCGCCTCCGCCGCCGCCGCTTCAGACCCCGGCCGCGCCTTCGGCTTCACCACGGCACTTGCACCGGCGACCCCGTCTTCCCCCGGTCCCGGCAGCGCCGTCACCGCGATATCGCCGGGGGCCGCATCGTGCGCCGCCTTGCCCGCCCCCCCGGGCAGGACGCAGCCCGAAAGAGCGACGGCGGTGGCAAGCGACAGCATCAGGGAACGCAGCAGGACCATGTTTCACTTTCGGCAGGATGGACCGTCAGATGGCCCCAAGCCCGCCCTGTGTGCAAGCCGATTTGCAACCTGCGCCCGCTCAGAACGGGGCGGGATGCGCCCGGTGCGCGGCCCCGATCTCGGCCCGGACCTCGTCCGAAAGGACCAGCCCCGCGGCCCCGATATTGGTGCGCAACTGCGCCAGCGTCGTCGCCCCGATGATCGGGATCGTCTCGAACGGCCGCGACCGGCAGAAGGCGATTGCCATCTGGCAGGGATCAAGGCCGTGGCGCTCGGCAATTCCCAGATAGGCCGCCACCGCGTCAAAAACGAAAGGCGTGATTCTCCCGCCCAGCATCGGCGTCGCCACGCGCCGGCTCCGCTCAGGCGTCACGCCCCCCGCATATTTCCCCGACAGCAACCCGGTCGCGAGCGGCGAGAATGCCAGCAACGGCATGTCCTCCAGCACGGAAAGCTCGGCCCAGTCGGTATCGAACTGACGGCAGAGCAGTGAGTACTCGTTCTGCACGCTCGCCATGCGCGGCAGGCCCATGCTGTCCGACAGGTGCAGCCAGCGCGCAGCCCCCCAGACCGACTCGTTCGACAGCGCGATATGGCGGATCTTCCCTTCGGCGATCAGCGCCTGTGCCGTCTCGAGCACATCGACCATATGCTCCGTCACCGCGCCGGGATCGGTGCCGCGCGGATCGAAATTCCACATCTGCCGGAAATGGAACGATCCGCGATTGGGCCAGTGTAACTGATAGAGGTCAATCACCTCGGTCCGCAGGCGCCGCAGACTGCCCTCCACCGCCGCCCGCATCACCGCGCCGGTGATCGGCCCCCCGTCGCGCACCGCTGCCTGCCCGTCGCCCGTTACCTTGGTGGCCAGCACAACCTCGCCCCGCCGACCGCTCCGGGCGAACCACGACCCGATGATGTCTTCCGTCCGCCCCACGTTCTCGGCCTTCACGGGGTTGGTCGGATACATCTCGGCGGTGTCCCAGAAGGTGACGCCATGCTCCATGGCAAGCTCGATCTGCTGATGCGCCTCGGCTTCGGTGTTCTGCGTGCCCCAGGTCATCGTGCCGAGGCACAACTCCGACACGGCAAGGTCCGTCCGTCCAAGGGTCAAGCGCTGCATTTGGCCTCCGGTTCTGCCCGGCCCGCACCCTAGCCGCCAGGCCCGCGATGGCAAGGGGCGGCACGCCGCGCCCCTGCCCGGTACCGGCCCGGCACCATCTGCCATTCCCGACGCGGGTTGGGTCCGGTGAAAAAAAGGGAACGGGTGCGCGGCCGTCCGGCGGCCACGCGCCGCATTGCGGATGGACCTGCCGTCGGCAGATCGAACGGAATCCCGGTAAATTGCCGGTCAGTTGCGCGGCAGTCCCTGCGTCATGGCCGTTCGACCAGCCTGGCAAGTTGGTCAATGGCCGTGCCCCAGCCTTCCGAGAAACCCATGTCGTCATGTTTCCGGGTATCTTCGGGAGTCTTGTGAAGCGCGCGGGCAAGGTATCGTGTGCCCGTGCCTTCGTCTGCCATCGTGATGATCGACGTCAGTGTCAGCCAGGGATCGGCAGGCTCCCATCCTTCTTTCAGCGCTGTGGTGAAAACGATGCGCTCTTGCGGAACGATTTCAAGAAAGCAGCCCTCCACATGGGGTCCGAATTCGCTGCCGTTCTCGCTCATCAGGGTTTCGAAGCCACCCCCCGGCGTGAGGTCCATCTTCTTCACGCGGCAGAGGTAAGGGGCGGGAATCCACCATTTCTCGAAGCTCCGCGGGTCCGCCCATGCCTGCCACACCTTGGCGCGCGGTGCCTTGATCAGCCGGGTTACAGACAGTTCGTTATGCTTTGTCATCGGTCACCCCAGATAGCTCCAGATTTTCGACAAAGGCCGCCAGCCGGTCCGTTCTGCCCTCCCAGACAGCACGCTGCCGGCTCAACCAATCTTCCGCGACTGCCAGCCGCATCGGCACGATGCGACAGGTTCGAACGCGTCCGGCCTTTTCGGACCCGATCAGCCCACTGGCTTCCAGAACCTTCAAGTGCTTCAGAAACGACGGCAGACCCATCTCGAAGGGCTGCGCAAGTTCCTTCACCGAGGCAGGCCCTTGGATCAACCGCGCAATCACGGCGCGGCGCGTTGGATCGGCGAGTGCGAAGAACGCCGTATCCAATGTTGTTTGATGGTTCTCCATTTGGGAAAGCATAGCGACGGTTTTCCAAATGGAAAAGTATTTTCGACATCGTCGCATAGAGTCCCTCGCAGCATCGCGCACGATGCGCGCGAACGGCCCGCAACACCGCCAAGTCGTGTTACCGTGACCGAACGCCGTCACGGTCGGGCATTCGCCCCTCCTCTCACCCCGTCAACTCTCCGGTTCCACCGGCGGCCGGGATCACTGCGCCTCGCCCGTCAGAAGGGCGTAACCGAACCGACCGGGTCCACCCATCACCACCGGCGCCCCGCCGCCACCTCCCGATGAAATGATCTCGTGCCGGACGCGCCCCGTGCTAGGCTTCTCACCGGAGGACCGAATGAAACGCTTTCGCTTGACCCTTTGCCTCGCGCTCGTGCTCGCCACGCCCGCCCTCGCCGCACCCGCGAAGTATGCGCTTGACGAACAGGCGTCCACCGTGGCCTTCGAGACCGATTTCGGCCCCGACCGGATCACCGGGAAGATGCCCGTCACCCGCGCCGACCTGACGCTCGATTTCGACAAGGTCGCCAATTCGGATGTCGCCGTCACCCTTGACGTCAGCAACGCGCAAGCCAGCTTTCCTTTTGCCGCACAGGCGATGAAAGGGCCCAAGGTGCTGGACGCGCGCAGCTACCCCGAGATCACCTTTGCCAGCACCTCGGTCCGCAAGGCGGGCGAAGGGGCCACGGTCGAAGGCAATGTGACCATCCGTGGCGTCACGCGGCCGATGACGCTGGCCGCCCAGATCTACCGCGCGCAGGGGTCCGAGGCGGGCGATCTGAGCCACCTCACCGTGCGGCTGACCGGCGCGGTAAACCGCAGCGATTTCGGCGCGACGGGGTGGAATGACATGGTGGGCGATCAGGTCCGCCTCGACATCCTCGCCCGCATCGCCCGCGTGGAGTGATCCCGTGGCCTGGCGCAATTCGCCCGACAGCTTCGGCCTCGTCACGCGGATCATCCACTGGACGATGGCGCTGGCCATCATCGGGATGCTGGCCCTCGGCACACGCCTGTCCGACCTGCAGCCCGGCCTCGCCAACCTCTGGCTCTACAGCCTGCACAAGTCGATCGGCCTGATCATCCTCGCGCTGGTCCTGATCCGCATCGTCTGGCATCGCATCAGTCCGCCCCCCGGCCCGCAGGGCGCGCCCGACGCCTGGTCACAGCGTGCCGCCCGCGCGGCCCACCTGCTGCTCTATGTGCTGTTGCTGGTCATCCCCCTTTCCGGCTGGATCGCCAGTTCCGCCTCCGGCCTCGATGTGATGCTCTTCGACCGCTGGGTGGTCCCGCCCATCGCCCCCGTCTCCGAGGCGTGGGAGAATGCCGGCTGGGCCGTCCACCGCATCGCCACCAAACTCCTGATGGCCGTCCTTCTCCTGCATGTCGCGGGCGCCCTGAAGCGCGAGATGGAGGGCGACGGCACCCTTACCCGGATGCTGCGCGGGCGCGCCTGATCGCCCCTTTACCTTCGCCCGGAATCCGAGTCAGGTGGCGTGATCCCCTGCCGGACGCCCCATGCGCCTCCTGATCTCCTTCGCCGCGCTCTTCCTGTCGGTCATCCTGCTGCAACTCGGCTCCGGCGGCGTGGCTCCGCTCGATGCCATCTCGGGCGAGGCGCTCGGTTTCTCCACGACCGAGATCGGCCTGCTCGGCTCCGCCCATTTCCTCGGCTTTTTCATCGGCTGCTGGTGGGCCCCCCGCCTGATGGGCGAAGTGGGCCACTCCCGCGCCTTCGCGGCCTTCTGTGCCGCGGGCACCATCGGCATCCTCGCCCATATGCTCATCGTCGATCCCTGGGCTTGGAGCGTCATGCGCATGGCCTCGGGCCTCTGCGTCGCGGGCTGCTACACGATCATCGAAGCGTGGCTGCAGGCCAAGGTCACCAACCAGACGCGCGGCCGCGCCATGGGGATCTACCGCATCGTCGATATCACCGGATCGCTCGGCGCCCAGCTGATGATCGGCGTGCTCGAACCCGCCTCCTACATCTCCTACAACCTGCTGGCGCTGCTCTGCTGCGCCGCGATCTTCCCGCTGACGCTCACCAAGGCCGAGGCGCCGGTCACGCCGCTCGCCCCGCGCCTGCGCCCGCGCCTCGCCTGGGATCGTTCTCCGCTGGCTGCCGCAGGCGTGGTCGTCTCGGGCATCACGGGTGCCGCCTTTCGCATGGTCGGGCCGGTCTACGGGCTGGAAGTCGGCCTCGGTGCCGACCAGATCGCGCTGTTCCTTGCGGCCTACGTGCTTGGCGGCGCGCTTGCCCAACTGCCCGTCGGCTGGCTCGCCGACAAGTTCGACCGCCGCTCGGTCCTGATCGGGCTGTCGGTTGCGGGCATCGCCACCTGCCTCGCCACGATCGCTCTCGCCGGCTCCGGCACCATCGCCATCTTCACCGCCGCCGCCCTCTTCGGCGCGGCCACCCTGCCCGTCTATTCCGTCTCCACCGCCCATGCCCACGACTTCGCCACCGACATCGAGCGGGTGGAGCTGTCAGCCGCCCTCATGTTCCTCTACGCGGTCGGCGCCATCGCCAGCCCGCTGATCGCTTCGGCGGTGATCGCGGGCTTCGGTCCTTCGGCCATGTTCCTGATGATCGCCGCCGCCCATGCCCTGCTGATCGTCTTCGGTCTCGCCCGGATGCGCGCCCGCCCGGCCCCCGGCGCGCGCACGGCCTATACCTACGAACCCCGCACGTCCTTCCTGATCGGCCGCCTTCTGCGCCGCGACCGGGCATCTGACGACTGAAACCCCGCTCTGCGGAATTCTTCCGTTCAGAAATATCCTCCGGGGGTCCGGGGGTGGAAAACCCCCGGCTTCCGCCGTCCCGCGCAACCCCCCTCGCCTCTCGCCGACCCTTGCGCTAAACGAGGCACGCACAGCGAACCGAAGGACGCCCCGCATGGCCCGGATCCTCATCACCTCCGCCATTCCCTACATCAACGGGATCAAGCACCTCGGCAATCTGGTCGGCAGCCAGCTGCCCGCCGACCTCTTCGCCCGCTACATGCGCGCGCCGCGGGCATGAGGTGATGTTCATCTGCGCCACCGACGAACACGGCACCCCGGCCGAGCTTGCCGCCGCCAAGGCCGGCAAGCCGGTCGAGCAGTTACTGCGCCGAGATGCACGAGGTGCAGAAGGACATCGCCGACGGCTTCCGGCTGTCCTTCGACCATTTCGGCCGCTCCTCCAGCCAGCGCAACCACCGCCTGACCCAGCATTTCGCCGGGCAAGCTGGCCGAGAACGGGCTGATCGAGGAAGTGTCGGAAAAGCAGGTCTTTTCCATCGCCGACAACCGCTTCCTGCCCGACCGCTACATCGAGGGCACCTGCCCGAACTGCGGCTACGACACGCGCGCGCGGCGACCAGTGCGAGAACTGCACCAAGCAGCTCGACCCGACCGACCTGATCAACCCGCGCTCGGCGATCTCCGGCTCGCACCGACCTCGAGGTGCGCGAGACCAAGCACCTCTACCTGCGCCAGCGCGCCCTGCGCGACAAGCTGGAGGCCTGGATCGACAGCAAGACCGACTGGCCGATCCTGACCACCTCGATCGCGAAGAAATGGCTGAACGACGGCGACGGGCTGCAGGACCGCGGCATCACCCGCGACCTGTACTGGGGCGTGCCGGTGAAGAAGGGCGACCAGCCCTGGCCGGGGATGGAGGGCAAGGTCTTCTACGTCTGGTTCGACGCCCCCATCGAATACATCGCCGCCACCGCCGAATGGGCCGACGCCAACGGCAAGCCCGACGCCGACTGGGAACGCTGGTGGCGCACCGACAAGGGCGCCGCCGACGTCACGCTACGTCCAGTTCATGGGCAAGGACAACGTGCCCTTCCACACCCTCTGCTTCCCCGCCACGATCATGGGCTCGGGCGAGCCGTGGAAGCTGGTCGACTACCTCAAGTCCTTCAACTACCTGAACTATGACGGCGGCCAGTTCTCCACCTCGCAGGGCCGCGGCGTGTTCATGGACCAGGCGCTGTCGATCCTGCCCGCCGACTACTGGCGCTGGTGGCTGCTGTCGCACGCGCCCGAGAATCAGCGACAGCGAGTTCACCTGGGAAAACTTCCAGACCTCGGTGAACAAGGATCTCGCCGACGTGCTGGGCAACCTCGTCAGCCGCGTCACCAAGTTCGCCGCCTCGAAGTTCGGCGACGACCGTCCCGGCCGGCGGCGAGTTCGGCCCGCAGGAAACCGCGCTGATCGCCGATCTCGGCGCGCGGATCGCGCGACTACGAGGCGCTGATGGAAGCGATGGAGGTCCGCAAGGCCGCCGCCGAACTGCGCGCGCATCTGGGTCGTCGGCAACGAATACCTGCAAGCGGCCGCCCCCTGGTCCGCGGTCAAGACCGATCCCGAGCAGGCCGCAGGCGATCATCCGCCTCGCGCTGAACCTGATCCGCGTCTACGCGATCCTCTCGCGCCCCTTCATCCCCGACGCGGCGGCGACGATGATGGCGCGCGATGGGAGTCGGACGACTGGACCTGGCCCGACGACATCTGTCCGCCGCGATGCGCACGCTGCCCGCCGGCCACGCCTTCACCGTGCCCGAAAACCTGTTCCGCAAGATCACCGACGAGGAGCGCGCCGACTGGCAGCAGCGGTTTTCGGGGGTCAGGGCCTAAAGCGGTCGGTCTCCGCCTGACCTGGCCGCGACCGGGCGGGCGGGCGACATTGTCACGAGTTTCCGGTCTCGCCTACAACATGAACCGCCGGACACCGCAACCAAGGCAGCAGCGCCCCCCGACGGGCTGCGGCCCTGCTGCTAACAATGCATCAGGTCTCGCGGAGCAACCGCTTCGGCAACCTGTCGACATACTGCGCCGCGAGATCTGGCCCGATGCGTCCGCGCCCGGCAAGCGCGTCAAGACAGGCAATCGCAAGCGAATGACTGCCAAAGACCGATGATGCCAGCACCGCCAGATGCGACAGACCGTCATCGTCAATGTCCGACATGCGCGTCACGTCCCGGATGTAAACCGCATCGCCATCCAGAAGCTGGTCGCGGTTCTCGGATTTCACCAGTCGGTCTGACTGTGAATTCTGGATCGGCAGGGATTTGTTGAACAGGAACTTGTGAAGGATGAACCCCCTGTTCCGCAGCTCGAGATCGACACCCGACGCCATTGGCTCGCCCTCGTACAGGCGCAGATGCCGCAATTCCACGATGACGGCCATCGCGGTGCGGAGTTTTCGGTCGCACCCGCGGAACACGTCGACCTCGCCGCCCTGAATGTCGATCTTCAGCAGGTCGAAACGCCCGATTTCGGGCACCTCGTCCAATGCAACGGTCTGCATCTCATGCCGATCCCTGACCTGCCCCATCCTGGTGCGGCCCAGCAGGCGCATCGTTGGAAGGTAGGGATCGAAAACCGAGGTCATCCCGCTGTTGCGAAAGATGCGCAACTCCTTCTTCGATCCGTCGCCGACCGCAAAGGGAAAATAGGTCTCGTGCGGCGACTTTGACGTTTGCAGCCGCTCGAAGGCATCCGCCTGAGGCTCAAAGCCGATCACATTGCAGCCATGCATGTCGAGCAAGGCCCTGTAGGGCGGATCGTCCAGGGGATTTGCGCCGACATCCACCACCACCGTTGCCCGACCGAGCGGAAGATTGTCCAGCAAATGGCGGGTCGCGACAGCCGTATCGGGCAGGCGCGCCCGCCGTGGCCGCGGGCGCGGAACGTCTGTCTTGTCGCCATCACCGGCCTTGTCAGGATCATCAGACACCTTCAACTCCTCAGCGTTCAAGGCAGCACCAACCGACGTGTCCTTTCGGTCCCAGCCGAAGTCACCCCGTGTGAACAGAACCTCCTCGCGAAGGGCCACGAAGGCGTTCCAGGCGGCATCTTCCAGTTCGGCGATCACCGGGTCGCGCCGGTACCGCGCCAGACGCTCGGCGACGCCCGGCCAGTGTCGCAGGATCGTCCGGTCCTCGACGCTGTTCGCATCTGCATTCTGCCAGAAAAGCGAGTTCTTCAGATACTTGGAGTGGACCATCGCCATGCCGTCCCCCCGGACGTTCTTCAACAGGAAATGGTCCTCGGACTTGATCGCATAGTGGTTCAGGACGGCATTCTGCCAGGTAATCATGGCCGCGCTGTCAAAGGCCTGGCGCGCCGCGTCCGGCTCATAGAGCGACTGAGCGGATATGCGAACTCCCGCCGTGTTCTTCAGCACGACATCTTCGGTTTTCGGCTCTTTGGGCATGTGGCATACCACGGCGCCAAACCGATCCGGGCGAAACAGGCACTTCTGCAAGACCCATCCCCGGCGAAGCCAGCCCTGCGTGTGAACGTTTCGGGTCAGAACATCGCCCCGGTCCCAGACGCGCCGCCCGTTCGAACCGAACATCCGCCAGTTGACCGCTATGCAATCCGCCTCGCCGACCACCCCGAGCAGGTCCGCCACCTGACCCTGACCTGTCGACACGTTCAGAAACTCGTCTATGTCGCAATGAAGCGCCCATTCAACGGTCGCCATCATCTGATGTGAAAGGGCCAGGGCACAACCTGCGGGTTGCGGCGGCACCCCGTCGGGGACCGTCTGGCGGATGTGAACGACCTCGCCCAACTCCTCAAGCCGGTCCAGAATCAGATCGGACCCGTCCGTACAATCGTTGGAGATCACGAAGACACGGCCGAAACCGATCGCGCGCTGATAGGCGACCCATTCGCAAAGCCACAGCCCTTCGTTTCGCTGGCAACTGATGACCGCCAGATGCAGATTGTCGGCATCGGTCTCGACGGTCGCATGAGGCATAAGGTCAGCCGACGCTTTCTGTGAAACGTGAGGTGAGGAAGGATTGTGCGGGTCTTGCACTTGCATCAAGCTTTTCTTGGCAGCCTTCGGAACAATTCCGCGCCAAAGACATCTTCGCCACTCCGTCGCGACCACAGTCAGAAACCGGTTAACGAGAAACCATCAAATCATTATTAATCAAACACATAAAAAAGTGTCTCGCTGTGCGACGCACCGCGATACGAACCCCTATTCTGCCCCGGCGCCCTGGCCAAGCAACGCCGCGATTTCCCGCCGGAACGGCAACGCGTCCCCCCGGTCCGGTTCGTCAAGCTCTTCCCCATACCGCCGCCCCGCATAGGTGGCCCAGGCGATCGGCCCCGGTGCGTCCGCATCCCCGATCACCTTGACCGAGGCGATGCCAGCCGCCGCCCAATCCGCCTCACGCGCTTTCAGTCCCAGGTACAGCCCGTCCTCCGCCAGGCGTGAGGTCACCAGAACCGCCGCCTCACCCTCGATTTCCCGCTCCCGCCCTGTGTAGGTGCAGGCCAGCCGCGCCCCCCCGGCCCCGAACGAAACGGGTGCATGGCTCAGATGCAGCCGCACCCCCCGCTCCATCAGCCGGGTCTGGATGAACCGCTGCTCCAGCGTATTCTCCGTCCACTCCGCCACCTTGGCCGACGGCGTCACGAACTCCACGTCGCACCCCCGCGCCACCAGCAGTTCCGCCAGCACCGACCCCATGTAGAAATGATCGTCGTCATACAGGATCACCCGCCCCGTCGGCACCCGCCCCGCCATCAGATCGTCCGGGGTGAACACTGCCATCCCGCCCATCGGGATCGCCGCCGGATGATACCGCGCCACCACATCCGCCCGCCATGCCGCACCCGTCGCCACCGCGACATGCTGGAACCCGAACTCCAGAACTTCCTCCGCCGAAAGCCTGCTCTCGAAATAGGTCGAGACGTTCGGCATCGGCCCGATCTGTCCTACCCGATAGTCCGCCACGCGCCCCCAGGCCGCCAACCCCGGCAGCGCGCGCTCCCGCGTCACGCGCCCGCCCAACGTGGTGCCCGCCTCCGCCAGCGCCACCTCATAGCCGCGCCGCCCCAGGACCATCGCCGCCTCCAGTCCCGCGGGACCACCCCCCACGACCAGCACCCGCTCGCTGCGCCCGCGCGCCGTCACGCGCTCCGGATGCCAGCCTTTTCGCCACTCTTCCATGAAGGACGGGTTCTGCGTGCAGCGGCTGATCGCCCCCGTCATGTCGCCCGAGACGCAGATATTGCAGCCGATACACTCGCGGATATCGTCGAACCGGCCTTCCTCGATCTTCTTCGGCAGGAATGGATCGGCGATCGAGGGGCGCGCGGCGCCTATGAAATCGAGGATCCCCTCGCGCACCTGCCGCACCATCGCATCCGCGCTGGTGAACCGCCCCACCCCCACGACCGGGCGCGGCGTCAGCGACTTGATCCCGCGCACCAGCGCCTCCTGTGCGCCCTCGTCCGAAAAGCGAGAGGTGCCGGAGCAGTTTTCCCACGTTCCGTGCGCGAGATCCCACAGGTCCGGCAACTCGCCATTCATCTCGATGAACTCGCGCACTTCGGCGTTGGAAAAGCCCAGCGGCCCCGCCTCGTGCAGCGACATCCGGATCGAGATCGCCATCTCGCCCTTCGTCTCCTCCCGCGCCTCTTCGATCATCTCGCGCACGAACCGCGAGCGGTTCTCCAGGCTACCGCCATACTCATCACCGCGCTGGTTCGTCGCCCGGCTCAGGAAGTGCTGCAGGATGCCGAATCCATGGGCGCCATACAGGCAGACGATGTCGAAGCCCGCGTCCTGCGCCCGCCGGAAGGCGTTGCGATACCACCGCCGCAGGTCGCGGATGCCCTCGCGGTCCAGCGCCCGCGCCTGCACCGGGTCTGCGGTGAAGGTCAGGATCGGCCCCGGCGACACTGCACGCGGAACCTCGCGGGAATAAAGGTTCGGCCCGTTGATGCCCGAATAGGCCATCTGGATGCCGGCCAGCGCACCATGCGACTTCATCGCCTCGGCCATCCGCGCCAGCGCCGGAATGTCCCGGTCATCCCAAAGCCGCTGCTCGATGAAGGGGGTGATCTCGGACGTATGGTGAATTTCGGTCTGTTCGGTAAAGATAACGCCCCAGCCGCCCTCCGCCTTGATCCGCCGCATCTCGGTCACGGCAGAGGGGTCGCGGTAACCTCCCCCATTGCAATGCGGCACCTGGAAGAAGCGGTTCTTGGCCACCTTCGGCCCGATTCGAACCGGCTCAAAGAGAACGTCGTAGCGGGAGGGTCGGGTATCCTTGGGCATCGCCTAATCCAATGGCCGGAAATCTTGCAGTTGCGTTGAAAGCAGCGCCGTATCGGGCGCGGGCAGATCGGCGATCAGCAGCGCCTCGCCCATGCCGGCCTGCACATGGACCGCACCGTCCGCGCCAACCAGCACCGAGCCGCCGCAATAGGCCAGGTCGCCCTCGACCCCGCAGTAGTTCGCATAGGCTATGGCGACCGCATGGTTCACGGCCTGCGAGGGAACGGTCAGCCGCGCCACATGGGTGAACGGCATCATGTTTGCCGTGGGGCAGAGGATCAGGGACACGCCGCGACCGGCCAGATCGCGGATCAACGGCGCGAATTCGATGTCGTAGCAGATCAGCAGTGCGACCTTGGTTGCTTCAAAATCGAATATCGCCATCGTGCGACCAGGTGCGTAAAGCCTGTTTTCTCTGGCTCCAAAAAGCTGTGTCTTGCGATAATGCGACAAGAAGCGTCCATCCGGGCCGATCGCCAGTGCCGAGTTGTAGACCTTGTCGCCGTCGCGCTCGGCTGCCCCCACAGTCAGGCCGCATCCCGCGCGCTGCGCCAGCGGGCTGAGCAGACCGACCCACTCTTGCAGTGTCCGAGCGGCCTGGCCCGGGTCAGAAACATTGTAGCCCGGCAGAAATACCTCGGGGAAAACGGTCATCCGCGTTCCCACCGCCCCGGCCGCAGTCAGAACCCGGTCGATGGTCTCAAGCGCAACCTCGATGTCGCCCTTGGGTGAAGAACCCTGATAGATCGCCAGCTTCATCGCGTCTCCTTTATCGGCGGTCTCGTCCTGCGGCCCTTACCTTACGGCGAACGCGCCTGTGCACCAGCCAAACAATCGAAAGCGAGGCTTAGCGCGCGCCTAAGCCAAAGCCCCTGCCTGTCGGATATGCATCCTGTTAGGCCGTCACTAAGCATGACCACAACAATTCCTACTTTCGCCGAAGCTGTGCGACGTGCAGTCTGACCGTCAGATCAGAATTGCATGAAAGCCGCCCGATGCGATCCTCCGGCATCAGTCCCCTGCCATATCGCTCCGCGTCGTCCAATTCCTGCTTTACTGTGGCATCTCGTTCTGGCTTCGCGATGCTGACGGCGACCATGACCTTGACTCCTCGCACGGACCGGCACGACGCTTGCTCCATCGGGGCCGGACGAGGCTGTCACCTGATCCGCGCGCGGCAAGCATCGACGAGGCGTCCCACTCAACAGGACCGGAGCACATCATGACCCGTCACGACCCTGCCCTCTCCCCCATCGAGGAGCTGCGCGCAAACGTTGCCGTGCCCTTCGACCGGGCCCGTGCGATGCCCAAGTCGGTCTATACCTCAGCCGATTTCGCAGCACAGGAACTGACCCACATTTTCGCCCGTGACTGGCTCTGCGCGGGCCGCGTCGATGCGCTGCCGAACCCCGGCGACTACCTGACCATGAAGATATCGGGCGAGCCGATCATCGTGCTGCGCGACCGCGAGGGGCAACTGCGCGCCATGTCCAATGTGTGCCGCCACCGCATGTCGACACTGCTGGAAGGGCGCGGCAATACCCGCTCGATCATCTGCCCCTACCACGCCTGGACCTACAACCTTGACGGCTCGCTGCGCGGTGCGCCCGCGATGACGCTGAACGAAAGCTTCTGCAAGAGCGACATCGCCCTGCCCCATGTGCGCTGCGAGGAATGGCTGGGCTGGATCATGGTCACGCTCAACCCCGATGCACCGCCCCCTGCCGCGCGACTGTCGGGTGTCACCGATCTGGTCGGGAAGTTCCACATGGAAAACTATGTCGAAGCCTTTCGCGAAGAGTTCCGCTGGAACACCAACTGGAAGGTGCTGGCCGAGAACTTCATGGAAAGCTACCACTTGCCGGTCTGCCATGCCGACACAATCGGCGGCCATGTGGACCTGCTGAAGATGACCTGCCCCGAGGGGCTGCCCGCCTTCAACTATCACTACATCATCAAGAACGATGCGCTCGACCTGACGCTGGCGCACCCGACGAATACCACGCTGCAGGGTGACGAGCGGCGGACGACCTGGCTGATCTCGGTCTACCCGTCGCTCCTCATCACCCTTTCACCCGGTTACTTCTGGTATCTCTGCCTGACACCTGACGGGCCGGATCATGTGAACGTGCTCTACGGCGGCGGACTCGCGCCGGAGTTCGTGACCGACCCGAAGGCAAAGGAACATTTCGACCGGTTGAAGGCGCTGCTCGACGAGGTGAACATGGAAGACAAGGACTGCGTCGAACGCGTGTATCGCGGCCTGTGCGCCGATCTTTCCGCGCCCGGCCCGCTCAGCCATCTGGAGCGGCCGAATTACGACTTCGCCCGCTACATCGCCGGAATGATGCCGAACTAGAGCACCCCGGTCTTCTTCTGTTTCCAAATATCCCGGGGTCCGGGGCAGCGCCCCGGTCCCGCCCGCTCAACCCTCACGACATCTTGGGGACATCCCCGAACAGATCAGCCGGAAAGTCCACAATGGCCCATACCCGCATCCGCAAATTCAACACCAAGGAGACGTATCCCGAGCAGAAGCTCGACAACGATCTCTGCCAGGCCGTCGTCGCGCGCGGCACGATGATCTTTCTGCGTGGCCAGTGCCCGCAGGACCTCGACACGGCAAAGAACATCGACAGCCACGATCCCGTGGAGCAGACCCACAAGGTGATGCAGAACATCCGCCAGCTGATCGAGGAAAGCGGCGGCAAGATGGAGCATCTTTGCAAGGTCGTCGTGTACCTGACCGACGTTCGGCACCGCGAGGCGGTCTACAGGACCATGGGCGAATACATCAGGGGCGTTCATCCCGTTTCGACGGGTGTCGTCGTCACGGCGCTCGCCCGCCCCGACTGGCTGGTTGAAATCGACGCCACCGCAATGATCCCGGACTGACCGTCGCGTGTGGGGTTCGCACACTCGCTCCACCGCCTGATGTCTTGTCGTGGACAGACTTCGACGCCGCGTTTCGACCACGTTGACGCTGACGACCCTCCTGTCCCCCGGAGCTTGCCACAAAGGACCGGCCCATGACCTTCACCCTTGCCGCCCGGTGCCCTGAGACCGGCCAGTTCGGCATCGTCATTTCTTCCTCGTCCCCGGCAGTGGCCGCGCGCTGCGCCCATGTCCGCGCCGGCGTCGGCGCGGTGGCGAGCCAGAACGTCACGGACCCCGCCCTTGGCCCCCGCCTGCTCGACCTGCTGGAGTCGGGCCTCACCGCAGCCGAGGCGCTGGCCGAGGTCACGCAGCACGCGCCGAACATCGACTGGCGTCAGTTGCTTGTCGTCGACCGGAACGGGTGCTGCGCGATTCATAGCGGCGGCCATGCGCTTGGCACGGTCGGAGAGATGGTAGGGGAAGGAGCCGTCGCAGCCGGGAACCTGCTGGCCAGCGCCAACGTCCCCCAGGCGATGCTCATCGCCTATCAGGCGGCGACCGGTCCCTTCGGCGACCGGCTCGTTGCGGGTCTGCAGGGCGGCCTCGCCGCGGGGGGCGAGGCGGGGCCCGTTCATTCCGCCGGCCTCAAGATCGCCGATCGGCTCAGTTGGCCTGTGGCCGATCTGCGCGTCGACTGGGCCGAGGATGATCCCATCGGGGAACTCGCCCGCCTGTGGCATATCTATGCGCCGCAGGCCGCCGACTACGTCCGACGTGCCGAGGCACCCGACATGGCGCCCGGTTACGGGGTTCCCGGCGACAAACGTTGAGAAAGGTGGCGGACTCCCCCGGCGCAGGTTAGGATTTCGCTAACCGAAAGTCGTCGCATGCCTGTCCGATTCACGCTCCGCCAGCTCGAGTACCTCGTCGCCGTCGGCGAGGCCGGCTCCATTGCCGCGGCGGCCGAGCGCGTCAACGTCTCGTCTCCCTCGATTTCGACCGCGATCACCCAGCTCGAGCAGGAGTTCGGCCTCCAGCTTTTCGTCCGCCGCCATGCCCAGGGCCTGTCGCTGACCGAGGCGGGACGCCGGATGGTGACCGAGGCGAGGGGTGCGCTTCTGGCCTGTGCCCGCCTGACCGACCTTGCGAATGAGATCACGGGCACGGTGCGGGGTCCGCTGACGGTGGGCTGCATCCAGACTGTCGCCCAGATGCTTCTGCCGCGCCTGCGCCGGAGCTTCACCGAGGCCTTTCCCGATGTCGAGTTCCGGCAGACAGAGGGGAACCAGGCGATCCTTTTCGAGGGGCTGCGGTCTGGCACGATCGATGCCGCGCTGACCTACGAGATCGACATTCCGCCCGACCTGCGCTTCCGCCCCCTGGTGGCGCTGCCACTGCACGTGCTGCTGCCCGCAGATCACCCGCTTGCAGGCCAGTCGCGCCTCACTCCGACCGAGCTTGCGCCTTTTCCGATGGTGCTGCTCGACATGCCGCTCAGCGCCGACTACTTCCTGTCGGTGTTCACCCAGCGCGGGCTGAAGCCCCGCGTCGTGGAGCGCACGCGCGACATGGGGCTGATGCGGGCGATGGTGGCGAATGGCTTCGGTTATTCCATCGCCAATGTCCGTCTGCGCTCGGATGTGGCCCCTGATGGGATGCCGCTCCGCATCGTGCCGCTGCACGATCCGGCCCTGCCGCTGACCGCCCTCCGCTTCGGGATCGTCCTGTCCGAAGGGGCCGAGAGCGCGCGCCGCCTGCGCGCTTTCGTTGACCATTGCATCACCGAAGTGCCCGCCGTGCTGGGCGGCTAAGGCAAAGCCTAGATCGGTTCGGTCCATGCTTTCATCGCCGGAATCGACCTAGGCTGCCTGCCGGTAAATCTCTATTCCCTCGGGCCCTGCCAATGGTCCGACTTCGTCCGCGCCTTCAAGGATCAACCTGTGCCAGAACCCCGGCGGGCGTTGGGCGTTGGGCAGGCCGGGGGGCGCATAAAGCTCGACCACGGTAGACCCCAACCCCAGGAAAGACACCGGGGTTTTGCCATCCGGCCGGTCGAGCACGGTTGACGCCACCTCGCTCAGACCCAACGTCAGGAAGAATTGCCGCATCGTTCCGAAGTCGCGACAGGCCACGCCGATATGATCGTGGCCCGGCAAACCGGCGCGGGTAAGTCCGGGCCGCGCGCATAGCTCCACCCGCGCGCCTTCCGGCCCGCCGAAAAAGACATAGCGTGTGCCGGCCTCCCAGAACTCGGGGATAAGCAGCGGACCTTCGGGTGTCACGCCCGCATCCAGCCGCCCGCCCCTCGCCAGCGCAGCCGCCATCGCCACGTCCACATCGTCCACGGCGAGTGCCAGATGGTCGATCAGGCCGTGGCCGACCGGCCCCTTGGCCTCGGCAAGCACGATACGCTGCGTGCCGAGCCGGAGCCGCCCCGAGCCGTCTGGCTGGAATCCGAACACGCTGTGCAGCATCTTCTCGCCGGCTGAAACAGCAGCAAGCCGCAGCTCCGGGACCAGTGCCCGCGCGGTCAAGTGAACGTCTCGGGATCGGGCCGACAACCGGGCACGCGGATCGCGCGGCCAATATCGTAACGCATCATCGCAAGGCTCCGTCTGGCGAAGACGACACCTAGCACGACCCGGTCGCGTGACGAACCCCCCTCAGAGCGAGGAACCGGGACGAATCTGCGTGCCGTCGCTGAACCGCGACAGACGGAAGCGGTGCAGGTCATGCCCCGTGGCGTTCCCGGTCACGAGATCGGCAATCACCCGTCCAATGGCCGGCCCGATCCCGAAGCCGTGGCCGGACATGCCAGTGGCCAGCATCAGCCCCGGAATCGTCGCAACCCGGTCAATAACCGGCACCACATCCGGCATCGTGTCGATCATCCCGGCCCAGGCCATGCGCAATTTCGGGCGACCCAACGACGGGAAGGCACGGGCGAAGGCATCCTGTGCCCGGCGCAGCGCGCCCATGTTGGGTTTGGGGTTGAGGATGCGCGCCGCCTCGAACGGCGAGCGTTCGTCCGCCGCCCAGCGGCGCGGAGTGGCCCAGGCATCGGGGTAGCCGGACGGAGCGGTCGGCCGCAGATGCGTGGAACGCCAGTCGTTCCTGAGCACTGGCAGATATGCCTTCGCATGGCGCAATGCGTCCGGCCCGATGAAGAAGTCGTGCTCTGTCCCAGGCGCCAGCGAATAGCCGCCATCCTCGCGCCGCCGCCAGGCGAAATCCTTGTCCGCAGCCGCCCCAGGAAAAATCTCTGCCATCGGCTCGGTCGCGGCGACCGAGGAGAGCACCGAAAGCTGCGGAAAACTTATCCCCTCGGCCCGCGCGAACAAGGACGACCATGCTCCGCCCGCCAACACCACCTGCTCGCAACCGATGCGGCCCCGCTCCGTGATCACGCCCGCCAGATGCCCCCCGGTCCGGTCCAGTGCCCGCACCGCACAGCCCTCGATCACCGTCACGCCCCGGCGGATCGCGCCCGTCACCAGCGCGCTCAGCGCCATCGAGGGCTCGGCCCGCGCATCGCTGGCGGTGAAGAGCGCGCCCGGCCAGTGCGCCTGCGACCCGGCCAGCCGACCCGCAACCTCGTTCCGTGACAGCATCCGGCTGTCAATTCCGTTATCGCGCGCATGGGGCAGCCACGCCTCGAACCGCTCAAGCGCCTTCGCAGAGTTCGCCAGATACATCACGCCCGTCTGCCGGAACCCCAGTGCGTCGCCGAATTCCTTGGCCAGACGTTCCCATTGGCGAAGACTTTCCACCATGATCGGCAATTCCGCCGGATCACGCCCCTGCTGGCGGATCCAGCCCCAGTTGCGGCTGCTCTGCTCGCCAGCGATCCGGCCCTTCTCGCAAACTGTCACCGACAGCCCGCGTTCGGCCAGATGCCATGCGGCCATCACCCCGATGATCCCGCCTCCGATCACCACCACGTCGCAGGCGGCGGGCAGCGGCCCCGGAAAGCGGAGCGGGCTTCGCTCATTGATCGGAAAGCTCATGCCAGCCCGGCCACCAGTCGATGCATGAATGCCTGCCCGGCATTGAACTCCGACACTTCGATGAACTCGTCTGCCTGATGTGCCTGAGCAATGTCGCCCGGCCCGCAGACCACGGCCGAGAAGCCCGCAGCCTGGAATTGCCCCGCCTCGGTGCCATAGCTCACCACATGTGTGCCGTTGTCCCCTGTCAAACGCCGCGCCAGTGCTTCCGCGGCACCGCCCTGTTCCGGCCGAAGCGGGGGAATCGAGAAATAGCGATCCAGCACGATGCCGGTTTCCGGGCGGATCGCGCGCATTTTCGCGATCGCCGCATCGACCTCGGCCTCAAAGCGCCGCACCCAGGCTTCAATGTCCTCGCCGGGAACCACGCGGAATTCGAAGCTGAAACGGCAGTCGGCGGCCGTGATGTTGTGCGCCGTGCCACCCTCGATCATCCCGGCATGAAGCGTGGTGTAGGGTGGTTCGAACAGCCGCGCGACATCGCCCGGTGCAGCCGCCGCATTCGCCTCGTTGCCTCGGTTGGCAAAGTCGATCAGGGGTGCGGCCGCCATGATCGCACTCACCCCCTGATGGATCAGCGAGGAATGTACCTCATGCCCCTTCACGTGCACCTTGAACCCCGTGCCGCCCTTGTGCCCTGTCACCACCCGCATTCCCGACGGTTCACCGACGATCACGGCACCAGCCCGCGGCAGGTCCGCCGCGATCCGGGCGATCATTGGCGGTGCGCCGGTGCAGCCCACTTCTTCATCAAAGCTCAGCGCGATCTGCACCGGACGGGATACGCCCGTCACCTTCGCCTCGACCAGGGCCGCAATGGCCAGCGCGTCGAATCCCTTCATGTCGCAGGTGCCGCGCCCGAAGAGCCGCCCGTCCCGCTCGGCGACCACCCAGGGGTCCGACGTCCACGCCTGCCCATCCACCGGCACCACATCGGTATGCCCCGACAGCAGCACCGCCCCCGCCACCTCCGGCCCGACATGGGCGTAGAGCGCGGCCTTGGTGCGATCCTCGTTCCAGAATCGGTGCGCGATGATGCCGAACCCGTCGAAGTAGTCCTCGACCCAGTCGATCAACGGCAGGTTGCTGTCGCGACTTACGGTCGGAAAGGCCACCAGACGATCGAGGATCTGGCGCGGGGTCAGCGCAACGGGCATGGGCAGGCTCCTTTCGCGGCACCCTGCGGCGCGCCCCGGACAAGGTCAAGCCTGCCTCCCCGCCACGTGACGCAGGGGCACTCCCGCACGAAACCATATTGCGGGACCGCCAAAATGGGCTAACACTCAACGCCAACAAACGGACGGGCAACGACCCTGCGCCGAATAAGAAAAACGACCTGGGGAGTGTCATATGCCCGATGGGGCCCAGCCCGTCCTTGATGTCAGGGGCCTCAAGACCGTTTTCCGGACGCGGGGTGGAGAGATTCACGCCGTTAACTCGGTCAGCTTCGACCTGCGTCCGGGCGAGCTTCTGGGTGTCGTCGGCGAAAGCGGCTCGGGCAAGTCGGTCACGATGATGTCGCTGATCGGACTTCTGCCCTCACCTCCCGCAGATGTGCGCGAGGGGCAGGTGCTTCTCGACGGGCGAGACATCCTCAAGGTCAGCACCGAAGAACTCCGCAAGATCCGTGGTGCCAGGATCGGCTTCATCTTTCAGGACCCGATGACCAGCCTGAACCCGGTTTTCACGCTGGGCGACCAGATCATGGAACCTCTGCGGCTCCACCTTGGCTTGTCCAAGGCGCAGGCCCAGACGCGCGCGGCGGAATTGCTGGACCTTGTCGGCATTCCAGATGCCCGGAAGCGGCTGAGCAGCTATCCGCACCAGTTCTCCGGCGGGATGCGCCAGCGCGTCATGATCGCCATCGCACTGGCCTGCGACCCGCGCGTGCTCATCGCCGACGAACCCACCACTGCGCTCGACGTCACGATCCAGGCGCAAATTCTGGAACTGGTGCGCGATCTTCGGCAGAAGCTGGGAATGGCGATCATCTGGATCACGCATGACCTGGGCGTGATCGCGGGCATCGCCGACCGGGTGATGGTCATGTATGGCGGACAGGTGGTGGAACAGGCCCCGGTCAAGGAATTGTTCGCCGATCCGCGGCATCCCTACACACGCGCGCTCCTCAAGACGATCCCCCACCTTGCCGGGGGTCGAACGGCCCGCCTTCAGGTGATCGAGGGGCAGCCCCCGATCCTTTCCGCCGCGCCCGAGGCATGCCCCTTCCGCGCCCGCTGTGCCCACGCGTTTGACCGCTGCCACCGTGAGAACCCGCAACGCCGCCCGGTCGGCAACGGGCACGACGTGGCCTGCCACTGGACTCCGGAGCTGGCCCATGCGTGACATGGCCGCCCCCCGCAAGCTTGTCGAGGTCCGTAACCTCAAGAAGTATTTCCCCATCTATTCCGGCCTCTTGCGCCGTCATTCCGGCGACGTGAAAGCCATCGACGATGTCACCTTCGACATCTACGAAGGCGAAACGCTGGGCCTTGTGGGCGAATCCGGCTGCGGCAAATCGACGGTCGGCCGCACATTGCTGCGGCTTTACGAAGTCACCGACGGCTCGGTCGTCATCGACGGCACCGACGTCGCGACGCTTTCGCCCGAGGCATTACGCCTCGTCCGTCCGAAGATGCAGATGGTCTTTCAGGATCCGCAGGCCAGCCTCAACCCGCGCATGACGCTGGCGCAGATCATCGGCGAGCCGCTGGACGAACACACCTCCCTCTCCAAGGCAGACAAGCTGGAGCGGATCTACGAGCTGATGGACCAGGTCGGCCTGAATCGCCGCTTCGCCAACCGCTTCCCGCATGAGTTTTCCGGCGGCCAGCGCCAGCGCATCGGCATCGCCCGCGCGCTCGCCCTGAACCCGCAGTTCATCGTCTGCGACGAGCCGATCGCGGCACTCGACGTGTCGATCCAGGCGCAGGTGGTAAACCTGCTCGAGGATCTGCAAGACCGGCTCGGCCTGACATACCTCTTCATCAGTCATGACCTGTCGATGGTCCGCCACATCGCGGACCGCGTCGCGGTCATGTACCTCGGCAAGATCGTCGAACTCAGCCCGCGCGACGATCTCTATGCCGATCCGCTGCACCCCTATGCAAAGGCGCTGCTCTCCGCCGTGCCCGAGCCCGATCCGGAAACCGAAGCCACACGCCGCCGCATCATCCTGGTGGGCGATGTGCCATCACCCGCCAACCCGCCGCAGGGGTGCAACTTCTGCACCCGCTGCCCGCAGGTCCAGCCGATCTGCCGCGAAGTGGAACCCGATCTCATCGACGTAAGGCCGGGGCGCCGTGTCGCCTGCCACTTCGTCACGCCAGATAACCAGCCAGCCGGGCAAACCGGCGGCATTGAGGCCAAAGAGCGCAATCAACAAGGAGTAACCCGATGAAATTGAAAACAGCCCTGATGGGCGCAGTCGCCTGCTTCGGCATGGCATCTGCCGCTCTGGCCGAGCGGGGGGCAGACGGCAACGTCAACGTCCTCTACTGGCAAGCCGTTTCCATCATGAACCCCTACCTGTCGTCCGGCACCAAGGATGTGGAAGCGTCCTCGCTCGTGCTCGAGCCGCTGGCCGGCTTCGACGAAAAGGGCAACGTCTTTGCCCGCCTCGCGGCCGAGATTCCCTCGACCGAGAATGGCGGCATCTCTGCCGACCTGACCCAGATCACCTGGAAGCTGAAGCCGGGTCTGCTGTGGTCCGACGGGACACCGGTCACCTCGGCCGATGTTGCCTTCACGCATGAATACTGCACCCACCCCGAAGGCGGCTGCGCGCAGGGCGCACGCTACGAAGGCATTTCCAAGATCGAGACGCCGGACGACACGACCATCATCGTCACCTTCGACGCGCCGAAGCCCAATCCGTTCCAGGCCTTCGTCGGCTCCACCTCTCCGATCCTGCAAAAGGCGCAGTTCGCCAATTGCCTGGGTGCTGCGGCGTCCAGCTGCACCGAGCAGAATACCAAGCCGATCGGCACTGGTCCGTTCACCGTCACCGATTTCAAGGTGAATGACGTGGTGACGCTGGCCGCCAACCCCAACTACCGCGATCCGGCCAAGCCCGCCTTTGCGACCATGACCCTCAAGGGCGGTGGCGATGCGGCAGCAGCGGCCCGCGCGGTGATGGAAACCGGCGAGTTCGACTACGCCTGGAACACCCAGATCAACCCGGAGCTTCAGACCCAGATGAAGGCCGGCGGCAAGGGCGTGTTCGTCAACGCCTTCGGCACCCTTGTCGAGCGGATCGAGATGAACATGACCGATCCCTCGCCCTCGCTGCCCGAGGGGGAGCGGTCGACCGTCAAGCATCCGCACCCGATCCTTTCGGACATGAAGGTGCGCGAGGCGCTGTCCAAGGCCATCGACCGGCAGCTTCTGGTCGACGTGGGCTATGGCGAGGCCGGTCGCCCGACCTGCAATCTGGTGCCCGCGCCCGAGATGTTCGCCTCGGACAACACCGGCTGCATCCCGCAGGACATGGAGGGCGCCAAGGCGCTGCTCGACGAGGCCGGCTGGAAGGACAGTGACGGCGACGGCATCCGCGACAAGGACGGCGCCAAGCTGGCGCTTCTGTACCAGACCTCGGTCAACCCGGTCCGCCAGGATTTCCAGGCGCTCGTCAAGGGCTGGTGGAACGAACTCGGCGTGGAGGTGGAGCTGAAGCAGGTCGACGCTTCGGTGTTCTTCGGCGGTGACGCGGGTTCGCCCGACACCTTCCAGAAGTTCTATGCCGACGTCGAAATGTACGCGAACAACTTCGACGGGACCGACCCCGAGCCCTATCTGGCGCAGTATCTCTGCAACAAGATCCCCGGCCCGGACAACCAGTGGCAGGGCGAGAACATCAACCGCTTCTGCGATCCTGCCTATGACGCGCTCGTGGCTGAACTCGCCAAGACCTCGGACATGGCCAAGCGCGCAGAAATCGCCAAGAAGCTGAACGACATGCTGACCAAGGACAGCTTCGTCATCGTGGCTCTCGTCGATCGTGGCCGCTTGTCGGCCGCCTCGAACAGCCTCGGCGGGGTCGTGCTGAACACCTGGGACAGCGAGCTGTGGAACGCATCCGACTGGACCCGCGTGAAGTAACCATCACCAGGCGGCGCAGGGCGACCTGCGCCGCCTGACTTATCCATGGCTGGCTGACCGTCCGAGGCACATGCATGTTCACCTTCATCGTCCGGAGGCTTCTTCTCGCCATCCCGACGCTCCTTCTGATCAGCCTGGTCATCTTTCTTCTGGTGGATTTCGCGCCCGGCAGTCCGATGTCGGAGATC
The DNA here is from genome assembly GCA_963777765.1 of uncultured Alphaproteobacteria bacterium. Classification (GTDB taxonomy): domain Bacteria; phylum Pseudomonadota; class Alphaproteobacteria; order Rhodobacterales; family Rhodobacteraceae; genus Aliitabrizicola. The sequence continues at coordinate 244,618 of CAVZRP010000003.1, forward strand.
CCGCTGACCGTCCCGCCTGAAGTCCGCGCGAAGATCATGGAAAGCCTCGGTGCGAATGATCCCGTCTGGGTCCGCTATCTGCTCTGGCTGAAGCAGTTCTTCTGGATCGAGCCGCTCTACGCCATCGACCACATCTTCGGGACGTCCTACGCCGGCGGCGCGCAGCGCATCATCAGCTGGCAATCCCGCAGCCCCGTTTTCGACATCATCGCCGAGCGTGTGCCCCAGACCTTGACCGTGATCGGCACAGCCTATCTGGTCGGTGTGCTGATCGCCCTTCCCATCGGCATCTATTCCGCCTATCGCCAGTATTCCTGGTTTGACCAGGCCGGTACCTTCATCGCGATGGTGGGTTATTCGGTCCCCACCTTCTTCACCGGCATCCTGCTGATCGTGATTTTCGCGGTGAAGCTCCAGTGGTTCCCCTCGATCTACGATACCACGCTCAGGGTGACCGACTGGGCCAGCTTCTGGCAACAAGTCCGCCAGATGGCGATGCCCGTTATGGTCCTGTCGCTCTTCAACGCGGCCGAGATCAGCCGCTATACCCGCTCGTCGATGCTCGAGAACCTTGGCCAGGACTATGTTCGAACCGCCCGCGCCAAGGGCCTCAGCGAGCGGACCGTGGTGCTGAAGCACGTCCTGCGCAACTCGCTGATCCCGGTCGTCACCGTGATCGCCCTGGGCCTGCCCACGATCTTCGGTGGCGCGATCATCACCGAGCAGGTGTTCAAGGTGAACGGCATCGGCGCCGCGCTGATCGGCGCGATCCACGGCAACGACCTGCCGATGGTCCAGACGCTGACCTTCATCTTCGCCGTGCTGATCGTGCTCTTCAACCTGATTGCCGATATCCTCTACGGCATCCTCGACCCCCGGATCCGCTATGACTGACGCGAGCATCGCCAAACCCCGCAGCCAGTGGCGCGACATCTGGGACCAGTTCCGCACCCACAAGGGCGCGATGGCGGGCCTTGTGGTTCTGATGCTGCTTGCCCTGTTCGTGGTGATCGGCCCCTTCATCTGGCGCATAGATCCGACCTTCATCGAACCGGATGCGGCAAAGATGATCATGTCCCGCAACAAGCCGCCGACCTGGGCGCATCCGCTGGGCACCGACCAGCTGGGGCGCGACATGCTGGCGCGCATGATGGCGGGCGGCAAGGTGTCGATGGCCGTGGGCCTGGTCGCCATGTCCATCTCGATCCTGCTCGGCACGCTGATCGGCGTATCTGCCGGGTACTTCCGCCGCCTCGACGGCCCGCTCATGCGCATGACCGACCTCTTTCTCGCGCTGCCCCTGCTGCCGCTGCTGCTGGTCATGGTCATGCTGTTTCGCGACACGCTGGCGGGCATCCTCGGGCCGGAGCTTGGGACGTTCCTGCTGATCGTCTTCGCCATCGGGGTGACAAGCTGGATGCAGTCCGCCCGCATCGTGCGCGGGGAAGTGCTCGCGCTGAAGGAGCGTGAATTCGTCCTCGCCGCCCGTTCCATCGGCACGCCCTCGCGCCGGATGATCCTGCGGCACATCCTGCCCAACGTCCTTTCCCCCATCATGGTGGCGGCCACCCTAGGGATCGCCAGTGCGATCATCACCGAAAGCGCTCTCAGCTTCCTGGGCCTCGGCTTCCCGCCCGATTTCCCGACCTGGGGACGGCTGCTGTTCGACGGGGTGGACTACCTGCAGCAGTATCCCGAGCGGGTGATCTGGCCGGGCCTTGCAATCTCGCTGACCGTTCTCAGCGTGAACTACATCGGCGACGGGCTGCGCGACGCCCTCGACCCGCGGATTCGCGGGCGCTGAGGGCGGAAACGGGGGGTTTCACACCCCCCGCACCCCCCGTGGGATATTTGCGCCAAGATGAATGCAGTCAGTCGATATGCCTGCGGATGCGGCGGATCGCCAGCCAGACGATCAGGATCACCACCGGCGTGGCAATCGCCGTCGCCATCCCCTTGGACAGATGCAGGTGCTCGGTCACGGGGTAGAGCGCATAGGTGGCCAGGTTGACGGCATAGTAGCTGATCGCCACCACCGACAGACCTTCGACCGTGCGTTGCAGGCGCAGTTGCAGGTCGGCGCGCTTGTCCATGCTTTCCAGCAGCTTCTGGTTCTGTGCGCTGCGCTCCACGTCCACCCGCGTGCGCAGCAGTTCGGCCGCGCGCTGCGCCCGTTCCGCCATGCTGCGCAGCCGCGCTTCCGAAGACTTCACGGTGCGCATTGCCGGGTCGTAGCGGCGCATCATGAATTCGCCGAAGGTCTGGCGGCCCTGGATACGCTCTTCCCGCAGCACCTCGACCCGCTGGTTCACGATGGCCTCATAGGCCGCCGTCGCACCGAACCGGAAGCTGACCTGCACCGCGAGGCTTTCCAGTTCGGCCGAGATCGCGAGCAACTCGTGCAGCGTCGCCTCGGGGCTTTGCGCCGCGCTGTCCAGCGACGAGACGAGGCCCGACAGTTTGGGATCGATGGCATTGAGGCGGCTCGACATGGTCCGCGCCCGCATCAGGCCCAGCATGGACATGGCGCGGTAGGTTTCGATCTCGCAGAGCCGCTGCACGATCCGGCCGATCCGCCGCGCGCCGGTCCCCGGTTTCACGAACACCGCGAACCGCATGTTGCCTGCCGAATCGATCCGGAAATCCCCCGCGACGATGGCCGCGCCATCGACCACCTTCGAACAGGCAAGGCTTTCGGGAACGAACCAGTCCTCGAGCTTGGCGAGGATCTGGTCTTCGTCCGTCGGCATCTCCTCGACCCGCACCAGAACCGACACGAGCCGCTTGCCCGGGGCCTTCTCAAGCCAGTCCTCCGGAAACACCCGCATCTCCGCCGGGTCGAAGGGCACCGCGCTGACGCCGCGGGAAAAGGCGGAGTAGGTCACGAACTCGGTATGGCTTTCCCATTTCAGCTCGTGCTTGCCGATGGGGCCGGAGAAATGGGTGGCTTCGGGCTGCGGATGGGGGCTGCCGTTGCGGTCCAGCAGCGCCAGCAGGTGCGCCCGGTCCTTCGCGCGGTCGCGGTTGGCGGCGTCGACCGGCTCCTTGAAGGCGAGGAACACCGCCGTGCAGGGTGCTTCCAGCGAGGGGAAGGGACGCGCGTGCAGCTCGTTCGTCAGCGGATAGCGCAGCGGGTGGTCTTCGATGGGCGGCATGTCGTGGCTCCGGCCTTTGGCGGCACCCTAGCGGGGCCAGCGCCGGTGTAAACAGCTTTGCCGAAGAGTTTCAGGCAGTTACCGGAATACTTCGGTATGCGAAGGACCGGAGGGCGTTTTCGCATCCTCCGGCCCGTTCCTTGGGCGCTCGCCGGATCAGTCGATCATCGGCAGCAGCGCGTCGATCGACTTCTTCGCGTCGCCGTAGAACATGCGCGTGTTCTCCTTGAAGAACAGCGGGTTCTCGATCCCGGAATAGCCGGTGCCCTGCCCGCGCTTCGACACGAACACCTGCTTGGCCTTCCAGCATTCCAGCACCGGCATCCCCGCGATGGGGCTGTTCGGGTCTTCCTGCGCCGCCGGGTTCACGATGTCGTTCGAGCCGATGACGATGGCCACGTCGGTGCTGGGGAAGTCCTCGTTGATCTCGTCCATCTCCAGCACGATGTCGTAGGGCACCTTCGCCTCGGCCAGAAGCACGTTCATGTGCCCCGGCAGACGCCCCGCCACGGGGTGAATGGCGAAGCGCACCGTCTTGCCCTTGGCGCGCAGCTTGCGCGTCAGCTCCGACACCGACTGCTGCGCCTGCGCGACCGCCATGCCGTAGCCCGGAATGATGATGACGGAATCCGCGTCGTTCAGCGCCGCAGCCACCCCTTCGGCGTCGATGGCGATCTGCTCGCCTGCGATCTCCATGGCCGGTCCGGTGGTGTTCCCGAACCCTCCGAGGATCACGCTGATGAAACTGCGGTTCATCGCCTTGCACATGATGTAGCTCAGGATCGCGCCCGACGAGCCGACCAGCGCCCCGGTGACGATCAGCAGGTCATTGCCCAGCGTGAAGCCGATCGCCGCCGCGGCCCAGCCCGAATAGCTGTTGAGCATCGAGACGACCACCGGCATGTCCGCGCCGCCGATCCCCATGATCAGGTGGTAGCCGATGAACAGCGCAAGCGCCGTCATCAGGATCAGCGGAAGGATGCTGCCCGACTGGAAGTAGATGATTCCCAGCAGCACCGCGCCGAGCGCGGCCCCTGCGTTCAGCAGATGCCCCCCCGGCAGCTTCTTGGCCTTGCCGTCGACCTTGCCCGCCAGCTTGCCGAAGGCGATGACCGACCCGGTGAAGGTCACCGCCCCGATGAACACGCCCAGGAACACCTCGACCCGCAGGATGCTGATCTCGACCGGTGTCTTGTGGGCCAGGACAGCGGCAAAGCCGGTCAGCGCCGCGCGTGCCTCTTCCGTCATCCTCGCGACCCGGCCCGCCTCGATATCGGCATTGAAGCCGATGAATACCGCCGCGAGGCCCACGAAGCTGTGCAGCGCCGCCACGAGTTGCGGCATCTCGGTCATCTGCACGCGCATCGCCACGAACCAGCCCAGCACGGACCCGATCACCACCATCAGCGCGATTACCCAGTGATGGCCAACCTGTGGTCCCAGCACGGTCGCCCCTACCGCCAGCGCCATGCCGGCGATGCCGTACCACACGGCGCGCTTGGCGCTTTCCTGCCCCGAAAGCCCACCCAGCGAGAGGATGAAGAGGACGGCCGCCGCAACATAGGCGGCCCCCACGATTCCGATGCTCATGGCGTGCTCCTCACGACTTCTGGAACATGGCGAGCATCCGGCGTGTCACCAGGAAGCCCCCCACGATATTGATGGTGGCGATCAGCACTGAAATCGCGGCGAGGATCACGACCAGCCAGTTGCCTGAGCCGATCTGCAACAGCGCGCCAAGGATCACGATCCCCGAGATCGCATTCGTCACCGCCATCAGCGGCGTGTGCAGGGAATGGCTGACGTTCCAGATCACCGAGAAACCGATGAAACAGGACAGCACGAAGACGATGAAATGCGCCATGAAACTGGCCGGAGCCGCGTAGCCCACCAGCGCCAGCAACAGCCCGCCGATCACCAGGAGGCCCACCTGGTTGCGCGTCTGCGCCTTGAACGCCGCCACCTCTTTGGCGCGGCGCTCGACCGGCGTCAGTTCCTTGGGCTTTTCCTTGGGCTTGGCCGCCGCGATGGCCGCGATCTTGGGCGGCGGCGGCGGGAAGGTGATCGCGCCGTCATGGGTGACGGTCGCGCCCCGGATCACGTCATCCTCCATGTTCTGGACGATCACGCCATCCTTCTTGGGCGTCAGGTCCGTCAGCATGTGGCGGATGTTGGTGGAGTAGAGCGTGCTGGCCTGGGCAGCCATCCGGCTGGGAAAATCGGTATAGCCGACGATGGTCACGCCGTTGTCGGTGACGATCTTCTGGTCCGGCACCGTCAGGTCGCAGTTGCCGCCACGTTCGGCGGCAAGGTCGACGATGACCGAGCCGGGCTTCATCAGCCGCACCATGTCCTCGGTCCACAGTTTCGGCGCGGGCCGGCCGGGGATGAGGGCGGTGGTGATGACGATGTCCATCTCGGGCGCAAGCTCGCGGAACTTCGCCAGCTGCTTCTCGCGGAACTCGGGCGACGAGGGCGCGGCATAGCCACCTGTCGCCGCCCCGTCCTGTGTCGCCTCGAACTCCAGGAAGACGAAATTTGCACCCATCGAACTCGATCTGCTCGGCCACTTCAGGCCGCACGTCGAAGGCATAGGTTATTGCACCGAGCGACGTTGCCGTGCCGATTGCAGCCAGACCGGCGACGCCCGCACCGACGACCAGAACCTTGGCGGGTGGCACCTTGCCTGCTGCTGTCACCTGACCCGTAAAGAACCGGCCGAAATTGCTCCCTGCCTCGATCACCGCCCGATAACCTGCGATGTTTGCCATGGACGACAGCGCATCCATCTTCTGAGCGCGCGAAATCCGCGGCACCATGTCCATCGCGATGACGGTGGCGCCCTTCTCCTTGCACTGTTCCAGAAGCTCGGCATTCTGCGCGGGCCAGAAGAACGAAATGAGAGTTTGCCCCTTGCGCAGATGCTTGGCCTCCGAAGATTCAGGCCCCCGCACCTTCACAACAACATCTGCCATGGTGAAAACCGACTTTGCATCCGGCACCACCGTCACCCCGGCGGCGGCATAGACCGCGTCCGAAAACCCGGCCTTCACCCCCGCCCCTGACTGGATCAGGCAGGAATGACCCAGCTTCTGAAGCTGCACAGCACTGTCGGGCGTCATGGCGACGCGCGCCTCGCCCTCGTAAATCTCTGTCAGAGCCCCGATCTTCAAAGCGTATCCCCCGTCAGCAGCCTGAATCGGCCTTGGTCGCAACTAGGCCGCACAGTCGTAAGGGCCACCCCAGCCAAGCGCAACAATATTTCGCAGCCGCAGCACGTTTCGATGCGGACGTTTCGCGCGCCACGGTCACGCCGAGGCAACCCGGCCTCACAGCCACCGCCGGACGCGGGAGGTATAGTCATCATAGGCGGCGCCAAACCGCCTGCGCATCACGGCTTCCTCGCCCGCGATGAACCGGACGCGGATCACGGCCATGAACAACGGCACCAGCAAAAGCGATGCGGCGTCCAGCCAGAGCGCCACACCCGCAAGGATCATCGCATCGGCCAGATAGATCGGGTTGCGCGACAGCGCATAAATGCCCGTCCGGATCATCGCCTGCGGCTCCTCGCGGGGCAGCACCGTCGTGCGGTGGCGGCGGAACTGCACCAGCGCCAGCACGAACACCGCCAGCCCCGCCACAACCAGCCGCGCGCCCAGCATCTCGCCGAACCGGCCCAACGGCAGCAACGGCAGGTGGATCGACTGCAGCACGGCCAGAGCGATGAAAACCCCAAGCCAGACAGGCGGGCTTTCCCACTGACGCGCCAGTCGCGCGATCATCGGACGTTTCACCTGCACAGCCGCCCCCCCCCTTTCGAGCCAGTTTCCGCCCTTCGCACGCTTTCGACAATCCAGATACCGCATACCATTTCAAGCTTGAACCTTTCTCGCGCGCCGTCCCTTTCCATCCAAACGCCTCAGCGATACGCTATCCGCACAAGGAGACCCCGATGACCGATTTCGCCGCCACCCGCGCACTCTTCCACCTTCCCGAGGGTGTCATCTACCTCGACGGCAATTCGCTGGGGCCGCTCCCCAAGGCCGCTGCTGCCCGCGTCGCGCAAGCGGTGACCGAGGAATGGGGCGAAATGCTCATCACCGGCTGGAACAAGGCAGGCTGGATGGACCAGCCCAGCCGCATCGGCGATCGCATCGCCCGCCTGATCGGGGCAGCGCCGGGAACCGTGGTGATGGGCGATACGCTGTCGATCAAGGTCTATCAGGCGCTGGCGTCCGCGCTCGAGATGAACCCGACACGCCGCGTGATCCTGTCAGATACCGGCAATTTCCCGTCCGACCTTTACATGGCCGAGGGCCTGTGCCGGACCCTGGGCAACGGCTACACCTTGAAAACCGTCGCCCCCGAGGATGTGGAACGGGCGATCGACGAAACCGTTGCCGTTACCCTCATCACCGAGGTCGACTACCGCACCGGCCGCTTGCACGACATGGCGGCCCTCACCGCCCGCGCTCATGCCGCAGGCGCGCTGACGATATGGGATCTTGCCCATTCCGCAGGCGCGATCCCCGTCGACCTCACGGGCGCGAATGCCGATTTCGCCGTCGGGTGCACCTACAAGTATTTGAACTCAGGCCCCGGCGGCCCCGCCTTCATCTATGTCGCCCCACGCCACGCCGAGACCGCCCGCCCTGCCCTCTCCGGCTGGCTGGGCCATGAGGCGCCGTTTGCCTTCGATACGTCCTATCGCCCCGGACGGGGCATCGAACGGATGCGCGTCGGAACACCTCCCGTCCTCCAAATGGCGGCATTGGAAGCCTCGCTCGACATCTGGGACATGGCCGACATGGCCGATGTCCGCGCCCGCTCCATCGCCCTCACCGACCAGTTCGTCGCCGAGGTGGAGGCGTCCTGCCCCACCCTCGCCCTCGCCTCGCCCCGCGACGGACAGCAGCGCGGCAGCCAGGTCAGCTTCCGCCACCCAGAAGGCTACGCCATCATGCAGGCCTTGATCGCCCGCAAGGTCATCGGCGATTTCCGCGCCCCCGACATCCTGCGCTTCGGCTTTACCCCGCTTTACACCAGCCCCGCCGATGTCACCGCCGCCGCCCGCGTCCTTGCCGACATCATGGCGCACGGCCTCTGGGACCGCCCCGAATACAAGACCCGCGCCCGCGTCACCTGAAAGGCAGGCCCATGACCACGATCCGCCGCTATAATCCCGAAGGCATCGCCGTTCCCGCCTCGCGCTACGTCCATGCCGTTCTGACCACGGACGCCACGCGCTGGCTTCACCTTGCTGGCCAGATCGGAATCGCGCCCGACGGGCGCGTCGCCGAAGGCCTCGCAGCCCAGATCGACCAGTGCCTTGCCAATATCGACGCGGCCCTCATCTCGGCGCAAATGACGCGCGCCGATGTGCTGAAGCTTTCTTTCTACCTGACTGACAGTTCGCCCGAAGCGATCACAACCTACCGCGCCCGCCGTGATGTCTGGCTGGGAGATGGTCCCATCCCCGCCTCGACTCTTCTCGTCGTCTCCGCCCTGGCCTTCCCGACGCTGCTGGTCGAGGTGGAGTGCATCGCCGCCGCCTGAGACCAGCCACGGAGCATCCGATGACCCGCTACGACCCCGCCGAGGAAGGTGCCCAGATGGCTTTCGACGGGCGCATGTCCTATGGCGACTACCTTCGCATCGACCAGATCCTGAACGCCCAGCATCTGCTGACCGGCGCGCATGACGAGATGCTGTTCATCATCCAGCACCAGACCTCCGAGCTCTGGATGCGCCTCGCCCTGCACGAGATCGACGCGGCGCGACAGGCGATTGCCGCCGATCAACTGCGCCCCGCGTTCAAGCTCCTGTCCCGTGTCTCGCGGATCTTCGAGCAGCTCAACAACGCCTGGGACGTGCTGCGCACGATGACGCCGTCCGATTATACCCGCTTCCGCGACGGGCTGGGCCAGTCCTCGGGCTTCCAGTCGTGGCAGTACCGCCTCATCGAATACGCGGTCGGCAACCGCAACATCGCCATGCTGCGCCCCCACGCGCACCGTCCCGACATCGTTGCGAAACTCGAAGCCGAACTCACCCGCCCGACCCTCTATGACGAGGCGTTGCGCTACCTGTCCCGCGCGGGCCTTCCGATCCCGCCAGACGTTCTTGCCCGTGACCTCCGCGAAAGCTGGCAGGAAAACCGCGCAGTCGAAGACGCCTGGGCCATCGTCTACCGCGCGCCCGAGGCGCACTGGGAAGCCTACGAACTGGCCGAAAAGCTCGTGGATTTCGAGGACTACTTCCGCCGCTGGCGGTTCAACCACGTCACCACCGTCGAGCGTGTCATCGGCCTCAAGCGCGGCACAGGCGGCACCGGCGGCGTCAGCTACCTCCGCCGGATGCTTGAGGTGGAGCTGTTCCCCGAACTCTGGCATCTGCGCACACAACTATGACGGGAGCAGCACAACCGCTTCTTCCGGCCCTTTGACCCCTGCACCGAACCGCGCTAGGGTTTTAACCCGAACGCAGCCGAAATTGCGGCGGTTGCAAAGGGGAAGGCGGCAGGATGTATTCGGGACGTATGATTTGCAGGGCCGTGGGTGCGGGAGTTCTTGTCGTCACCCTCGCAGGGTGCGTGATGCCAACCGGCACGACGGGAACGGGCCTTGCGGCAGCCCCCGCACCGGCAAAGGTCGACGGCAGCGCTTATGTCGCGCGACAGGATGGCACCTTCAACATTCCCGCGATTCCGCTCGAAAAACTGCCGACAGAGTACCAGCGCCAGATCGTCGATTACCCGACGGCGGAAGCCCCCGGCACGGTCATCATCAATCCCGCCCAGCGGCACCTCTACTTTGTCACAGGCAACGACAAGGCCATCCGCTACGGCATCGCCGTGGGCCGCGCGGGCTTCGAATGGGCCGGCGTTGCACAGGTAACAGGGCGCAAGCCGTGGCCGACATGGACCCCTCCGCCTGAAATGATCGAGCGCAAGCCGGAACTCGCGAAATGGGAGAAGGGCCAGCCCGGCGGCCCCGAAAACCCGCTTGGCGCGCGCGCGCTCTACCTCACGACCGACGGGCGCGACTACGGTTACCGGATTCATGGCACGCCGGAATGGCAATCCATCGGGCACAATGCCTCGTCCGGCTGCATTCGCATGATCAATCAGGACATCATCGACCTTTACAGCCGTGTCCCGGACGGCGCAAAGGTCGTGGTGCTCACTGCCGACGGGCAGGTGCCGTCGCACATCGTTCTTCCGCCACAGGCGCCGAAGAAAGTCGCCAAGGCCGAAGCGCCACCGCCCCCGGCGCCGGAACCCATCGCCCCGGCCATTCCGGTGTCAGCCCCCGTCTCTGTCGGCCCGATCTGACCGCGCGTCGACGGTGAGACGATAGAACTTCGCCCCGCTGTCGAAATCCGGCGCCCAAGCCGCTCACCCTGTCAGAGGCGCATCGTGCGTCCTCGGGAAAACAGGATGCGACCCATGACATCGACCCGCCTCGCACTGGCCGCCACGCTTGCCCTTGCGCTTGCGTCCGGCCCGCCCTCGCGGACCCCTTCGTGCTGCTGATCCACGAAGCCTCCGATCAGATCGCCCTTCGTGACGACTAAGGCCCGACAGACCGCCCTTAACCGCGCCCTCGGCCTTGCCGAAGACCTCGCCCTCCGGGCCTGGCTCGCCGCCCGCCTCTAGCTCGTCTGCCACCGGAAACGCGCCGTCAGCGCCACCCCTGCCACGGACAGCCCGATCCCGAACCCCAGCCAGATCGCCACAGGTCCGAAGCCCAACGGATAGGCCAGCACCCAGCCCAGCGGCAGCGCCACGCCCCAATAGGCCACGATCGAGACCATTGCCGGCCAGACCGTATCCGACAGCCCCCGCAGCGCCCCCAGCATCGTCGACTGCACCCCGTCCGACAGTTGCATCGCCGCAATCGCGAGGAAAAGTTGCGCCGCAAGCGCCACCACCGCCGGATCGCCCGAGATCGCCCCCGCTATCGCCTCGCCCCCGAACACCAGCACGCCGACCGCGACAGACAGCCAACCCGTCGTCATCACCAGCGCGGTCCAGACCGTCGCACTCCGTCCCTCCTCATTCCCCGCCCCGCTCTCCTGCGCCACCCGCAACGCCACCGCCCCCGCGAACCCCAGCGGCACCATGTAGAGCAGCCCGCCGACCGACGAGACCACCTGGTTCGCCGCCAGCGCGATAGTCCCGAAAGTGCCGATCACCATCGTCCCCACCGCCATCGCACCCGACTCCGCCGCATAGAGAAACCCCAGTGGCGCCCCCTCGCGGAACGCCGAGCCAATCTCGACCCAATCGAGCGAGCGGCGCAGCCGCAGCCGCTGCATCGAGCGCGCCCGCGCCCAGAACATCCAGGTCGCAGCCAGCGCCAGGGACTCGGCCGCAAGGCTCGCGATCCCTGCCCCGGTCAACCCCAGCCCCGGCACGCCGAACGCCCCCCAGATCAGCACCCAGTTCAGCGGCACGTTCACCACCACCGCCAGGAACGAGAACGCCACCCCGACCCAAGGCCGGTTGACCGCCTCGAAGGCCGAGGTGAAGACGGTCTGCACCGCGAACGGTATAAGGAACAGCGCGATGCACACCCAATAGGGCGCCATCGCGGCGATCACCTCATCCGGTTGACCAAACCAGGGAAGCGCGAACCACACCGCGCCCATGATGCAGGCGGCGACACTCCCCACCAGCGCCCCGAGCACCAGGCCGTTGCGAAGGATATGCGGTATGCGCCGCCCCTCGCCCGCCCCCCAGGCCGTGCCGATCCGCACCCCCATCACCGTCAGCACGCCCCAGACGCTGGCGAACAACACTGTCGAGACCGCGCTGGTCAGACCGACGGCCGCCAGCGGCACCGGCCCCAGCGGGGCCAGCATCAGGCTGTCGGTGATCCCCGGCAGCATCGAGGCCGAATAGCCGATGATGATCGGCACGGCCAAACCCATCAGCGGCCGAACCTCGCGCCGCATCTGCCGAACCATCCCGCCCATCTTGCACCGCAGCTCCGACTAACATACGCTTCGTATGTCATCGGATACTAACATACGGACGGTATGTCAACAGAACCCCGCCGGACCCGCGCCGAAATGCGGGACCAAACCATGCACCGCCTGCTGACGGTCGCGCGCAAAGCCTTTGCAGAACAAGGGTTTGCGGCTACATCCCTTGATGCACTGGCGGCCGAGGCCGGTCTGACCCGCGGCGCGCTCCACCACCATTTCGGCAACAAGGCCGGGCTGTTCGAGGCCGTGCTGCGCCGCGTCGATTCCGAGGTCGACGCCGCGCTCGATGCCGAATGGGATGCCGAGCCCGACAAGTGGCGCGCCTTCCGCAACTGCTATGCCCGCTACCTCGACGAGGCGCTCGATCCCTCGCGCCGCCGCATCATGTTTCAGGATGCCCATTCGGTGCTCGGCTCCCGCGCCTACGAGATCCTGATGGACGAAGGCCTCGGCACCCTGACCGAGGATCTGCGCCTGCTCATCGCCGAAGGCCGGGTCGCCCCCGTAGACCCCGAGGCGCTGGCCCAGATGCTGAATGGCGCGATCTCGAACCTTGCCTGGTGGGCCGCCACCGCCGCCCCCGGCGAAGACCGCCTGCCCCGGGCGCACCAGACGCTCGCCATCGTGCTCGACGGGATGGAGGCGAAGCGGCCCTGAGGTTTCAGGCCCGCCGGCGCGCCGGAATATCGCGCGAAACCCAGGCCGCCGCCGCCGCACCGAAAGCGGTGAACAGCGGCCGAGACACCGGATCGTCGCACGCGTTCCACTCGGGATGCCACTGCACCGACAGCGTGAAGCCTGGCGCATCCTTTACGAAGATCGCCTCCGGGGTGCCATCCGGCGCCTCGCCGTCGATCACGATGCGCGATCCGGGCCGTCTTGATCCCCTGTCCGTGCAGCGAATTGGTCATCACCTCTTCCGCCCCCATCAGGCGGTGAAACACCCCGCCCGGCGAGAACTTCACCGGATGGCGCAGGGCGAACTTTTCTTCCAGCGTGCCATCCGGCGGCATCCGGTGGTTCATGCGGCCCGGCAGGTCGCGGATTTCAGGATACAGGGTGCCGCCCATGGCCACGTTCACTTCCTGGAAGCCCCGGCAGATGCCCAGGAACGGCTGGCCGCGCTCCACGCAGGCGCGGATCAGGGGCAGCGTCACCGCATCGCGCGACCGCTCGAAGCAGCCATGCGCCTCGGTCGCCTCCTCGCCATATTCTTCCGGATGCACATTCGGCCGACCGCCGGTCAGCAGGAACCCGTCGCACAGATCGAGCAATTCCTGAACGGACACAAATCGCGGGTCGGTCGGAATGATCAGCGGCAGGCACCCGGCCACTTCGGCGACCGCCTGACTGTTCATTGTGCCCCCCGCATGAACTTCATAGGTCTCGTTCAGAAGGGTCATGTTCCCGATTATTCCGACGACGGGCCGCCTCATGGCTTTGGTCCTGCTTTGTCAGTTCCTGCACTATCCTCAAGCCTATCATAACAAATACATGACAGGCGGAAAGGGCCATTGGCGCACAGCGGCCCTGCGGCACGGCAGATGCCTGCAGAATTCGGCAGATCGGCCACAGAGCGGGCGGAAGGCGAACTGCCCGTCAGGCCGGGCGGGGGCCGCCGCTTGCCCCCACCATGACCCGGCCGAAAAGCCGACGTGCAAACTTTCTTCCATTGCGTTATTTGCATCTGACATGATCCAGAGTGGGGCTGGCAAAATGGTTCTGACGCGTCGTGCCGCGGCACTGTGGCTTGTCGTATCGGTGACGTTTCTCGCGGGATGCGCAGGAACGTTCCGAACCTACTATGAAACCGGCGTCCCGCCCGAAGTCTCACGCGGCTGGCATGTTGTGGACGTCCGCGTGACCGTGCCCCAGACGCTGAGCGTGAGCGAAGCAAAGACGCTGCTTCCGCAGGCCGATATCGTCTGGCGCGAGGATCCTCCCGGCGACCGGCACGCGCAGGTCGCGGCCATCGTCCAGACTGCCGCCCAACAGGGCGCCCGCAATCTGCGAGGATCACTCCCCGTCCGGCTTGAGATCAGCGTGTCCCGCTTCCACGCGCTGACTTTCGAAGCCGAACACCGCCTGGCGCACGCCGGTGTGCACAACATCGACTTCACCATACAGGTGGTCGACGCGCGCTCGGGTGCCGTCCTCGCGGGACCGGAAAAAATCGAAGCCGCCCTTCCGGCGCTGTCCGGCAACGAAATGGCCGAGGCGCGCGGACGGGGGCAGACCCAGAAATCGCAGATCACCGACCACCTGCGCGCGACCATCGCGGGCTGGCTGGGGGCCGGCCCCGATGCCCGCCGGGCGTTCAGGCGACTGGGCGACTGACACTGTGGGGTCAGGCTGAATTGCAGCCTGACCGCAGCCCACGGATGTTCGGCCAGGCAGTCCACCCTGGACGCCGACCTGGCGCTCGAACGATCATCCGGCGTCGTCGTGCCGGATCAAAGCCAAAGCGCGATCTTCGAACGGATCTGCCGTTCATCTTGATGCTGCGCGGCCCGCAGGAAGGCGTCCGCCCCTCAATCGGCTCCGACCCCGGTCCGGTGGGGGGCCGGATATCCGGAGAATTGGCGGCGGCACCTTGCTCACGGACGGGCCGCAAGGAAGGCAGTTCCGCACTTTGGGCCAATCAACCCGAAAGGCGATCTCGTCTTGGGGAACGCTCCTGTTCAAGCCAGGCAGCTACCTGGTGTTCCAGTAGTCAGCATGGAGTTGGGCAGCCTCCCCGGCAAGCAAGGGGCCGACCACCTCCGTCGGACGCTGCCCGGCGTCGAAGACGGTTCTGCAGGGCAGGTCGAGCGTAGGGTTCTCGACATGCGCACCCGTCAGCGCCTTCATTTCGTGCTCGGCCAGCCCGAAAACGACCCGCCCGATTCCCACCCAGTAAATCGTGCCAGAGCACATCGCGCACGGTTCAGCGGAGGTGTAGAGCGTGCAGGACGCCAACTCCTCGAGGCTCAGATTTTCCCGCGCCCACTGGGCGAGCAGTCTCTCGGCATGTGCGGTCCGGTCGTTGCCCCCGGACTTGTAGGCGTTGAGTTGCTCGCGCAACACGTTGCCGTCACTGTCGGCCAGCAGCGAGCCGAAGGGATGTTCACCGGCGTCGCGGGCTTTGCGTGCGACATCGAAGGTCCGACGAAGCAGACGCTCATCGTAGGGGCGTTGCGGCATCCCTGAACCCTCCGGTCGTTCCACCCATATACCATATCATGAAATCGGCAAAGTCAGCTGTGCAGATCCCGCCGACGGCCTCTGCGGCGACCATGACCCGGCGGTCGGGCGATATCGCCGGACAGGTTACCCGGCAGTGTTTCGCGCCAAAGCCTGCACTGGGTCGGGGCCGACCCGAGCGATGGGAGCAACGACATTCATCCGGCCATACCGGCCCGGAAGGTGCGCCCCCTTCAGGCGAACGCATCTGTTCGGGGCGTCTTCAGCATGGGTCAGATTTGGGCCGGAACGCTCACTGGTGGCGTCCTCATCTCCTGCCGGCAGCCCGTCACACGCCTGCCTGCCATTCATCTTGGCAGAAATATCCTCGGGGGGGGCCGCGGCCCTCGGGCCGCGGGCGGGGGGCAGAAGGCCCCCCTCCGTCGGCGAGACCCGCCCACAACGGTTAACAGAAATCGTGGAAGTCCTTTAAAATCAACCGCCCCGGCAAGTGTCGCACAGTGCGACACCCCGACCGTTTCAGCCTCGGCGCCCCGTGGCCCCGTTTTGATATTGCGAACCCTCCCCCGCCCCGCTTAGGCTCGCTTCCAGAAAAAATCCGGCGCGCCAGAAACGGGCCGATAACAGGGAGACGACCATGAACCAGTTGAAACTGATGGCGACCACCGCCCTCGCCGCCACTCTGGCGGTAGGCCCGGCACTCGCCCAGATGACAGAGATCGGCCCCGGCGAAGGCCAGGTCAACATCGTGGCCTGGGCCGGCTACATCGAGCGCGGCGAGACCGACAAGGCCTATGACTGGGTCACCAAGTTCGAGGAAAAGACCGGCTGCAAGGTCAACGTCAAGACCGCCAACACCTCGGACGAAATGGTGGCCCTGATGAACGAGGGCGGCTTCGACCTCGTCACAGCCTCCGGCGACGCCTCGCTCCGCCTCGTCGCCGGCAAGCGTGTCCAGCCGATCAACACGGACCTGATCCCGTCATGGAACACCGTCGATCCCCGCCTCCAGGACGCCCCGTGGTATACCGTGGATGGCGTCCATTACGGCGTGCCCTACATGTGGGGTCCGAACGTCCTGATGTACAACACCGACGCTTTCAAGGACGCGCCGCCGACCTCATGGAACGTCGTCTTCGAAGAGATGACGCTGCCCGACGGCAAGTCCAACAAGGGCCGCGTACAGGCCTATGACGGCCCGATCTACATCGCCGACGCCGCCCAGTACCTGATGTTCCACAAGCCCGAACTCGGCATCACCTCGCCCTACGAACTGAACGAGGACCAGTACAAGGCAGCCCTCGACCTGCTGCGCCAGCAGCGCGAACTTGTCAGCCGCTACTGGCATGATGCCTTCATCCAGATGGATGATTTCAAGAACGAGGGTGTCGTCGCCTCGGGAACCTGGCCGTTCCAGGTCAATCTGCTGCAGGGAGAAAAGTTCCCCGTGGCCTCGGTGATCCCGCAGGAGGGCGCGACCGGCTGGGCCGATACCTCCATGCTGCATGCCGAGGCAGAGCATCCCAACTGCGCCTACATGTGGATGGAACACTCGCTGTCGTCGAACCTCCAGTCCGACCTCGCCGTCTGGTTCGGGGCCAACCCGTCGGTTCCCGCAGCATGCACCGACGGGCGCGGAATGCTGACCAAGGAAGGCTGCACGGCAAACGGTTTCGACGATTTCGACAAGATCCGCTTCTGGAGGACGCCGACCGCAAACTGCGCCCAAGGCGAAGGCGCCTGCGTGCCTTACTACCGCTGGGTGTCCGACTACATCGGCGTGATCGGCGGCCGCTGAGCGAGCCGCAGCACGGCCCCGGACGTGTTTCGGGGCCGCTTCCTTTCGCCGGGGCTTGCCCGGAAGTGACGGTGTTTCCATGATCGCTGCTGTAGAGTTTCAGAACGTCTCGCGCCACTTCGGGCCGGTGCGGGCGGTAGACGGGGTGAACCTGACGATTGCCGAAGGCACGTTCTTCGCCATGCTCGGCCCTTCGGGCTCGGGCAAGACGACCTGCCTTCGCCTGATCTCGGGTTTCGAGAAGCCTACCGGCGGCACCGTGCGGATATTCGGTGAGGATTCCGGCGCCGTGCCGCCGAACCGGCGAAACGTGAATACCGTCTTTCAGGACTATGCCCTTTTTCCCCACATGAACGTCCGAGACAACGTCGCCTACGGGCTGATGGTGAAAGGCGTGGACCGGTCAACGCGGGCGCGCAAGGCGGACGAGATGCTGGCGCTGGTCAAGCTCGATGGCTACGGCGACCGCAAGCCGGGGCAGTTGTCAGGCGGGCAGCGGCAGCGTGTCGCCCTGGCCCGCGCACTGGTGAACGAGCCGAGGGTGCTGCTGCTGGACGAGCCGCTCGGCGCGCTGGACCTGAAGCTGCGCGAGGCGATGCAGGACGAATTGAAGGCGCTGCAACAGAGACTGCGGATCACGTTTGTCTTCGTGACCCATGATCAGGGCGAGGCGCTGAGCATGGCAGATCAGGTTGCGGTATTCTCGGATGGCAAAGTCGCGCAGGTCGGTACGCCGGAAGAGGTATACGGCAAACCGCGCACACGGTTCGTGGCGGATTTCGTAGGCTCATCGAATGTCCTGCCGCCCGCGCTGACCCAGCAACTCGGTGGCCCTGCACGGTGGTCGAGCCTTCGTCCCGAGGCGCTGAAGCTTGTGGCTCCTGCCGGTTCCAATGTGTCAGGCACTGTTATGACCCTGCGCTACCTGGGCGCAGGCACCCGCGTCGTTATCGACGCCCAGGGCGCCGAACTTGGCGTGCTGGTTCCGACCGGGCAAGCCCTGCCAGAGCCCGGCACAACCGTGGGCCTTACCTTCGCCCCCGACGCGCTGCATGTGATGGAGGAGGCGACGTGACCGGCCCCGTCACGCTGCCGGAACGGGGGCCGGGTGACAGGCTGACGGGACTTTTCTGGCGAAGGCCGAACGTCCTGCTGTTCTTGCTGCTGGCACCACCGCTGATCTGGCTGGGAGTCGTCTATCTCGGCTCGCTCGCGGCACTTCTGCTTCAAAGCTTCTACTCGATCGACGAGTTCACGGGGATGATGGTGAAGGAATTCACCCTCAAGACATACCTCGAACTGCTCCGCCCGTCGAATTTCGACATCATCCTGCGCACAGTCGGCATGGCCGCCGCAGTGACGGTCGGCTCCGTGATCATCGCCTTTCCCATCGCCTATTTCGCCGCGCGCTATGCGCGCGGGCGCTGGAAGGCGGCCTTCTATGTTGGCGTCATGGTGCCGCTATGGTCGAGTTATCTTGTAAAAGTCTATGCTTGGAAGCTGATCCTGGCGAAGGAAGGGATCGTCACCTGGGCGACGGACGCAATTGGCGCCACTGCGATCCTCGACGCCGTTCTTGCGCTGCCGGTGATCGGGGGAAATTCACTTTCAACGTCTTATATCGGGACGTTTCTTGTCTTTGTCTATGTCTGGCTGCCTTACATGATCCTGCCGATGCAAGCCTCGCTGGAGCGAGTGCCGCTATCCATGCTCGAGGCGTCTGCCGACCTTGGGGCGACACCGGGCCAGACGTTGCGAACGGTGATCCTGCCACTGGCTCTGCCGGGGGTAATCGCGGGTTCGATCTTCACTTTCTCGCTGACGCTGGGCGATTACATCATTCCGCAGATCATCGGGTCGTCGCGGCTGTTCATCGGGCAGGCCGTCTATACCCTTCAGGGAACTGCCGGGAACATCCCGCTGGCTGCCGCTTTTGCGGTGGTGCCGATCATGGTCATGCTGGTCTATCTTGCCGTCGCGAAGCGGCTGGGGGCGTTCGATGCACTCTGACGCGCGCGCACCGCTTGGCTTGACGATCGGAGCGATTCTGGGTCTTCTTTTCCTGCATCTGCCGATCCTGCTGATCTTCCTGTATGCCTTCACGACCGAGGAGCGGACGTATCAGTTCCCCCCGCCGGGATTGACACTGAAATGGTTCGCCGTCGCGTGGAACCGGCCAGACATCTGGCCTCCGCTCTATCTGTCGCTGAAGGTGGCCGCGATCTCGACGACGCTGGCGCTTGTGCTGGGCACGCTGGTGGCGGCAGCGATGAGCCGGGCGCGCTTCTTCGGGAGGGACCAGATTTCTCTGCTGGTTCTTCTGCCCATCGCGTTGCCCGGGATCATCACGGGCATGTCGCTGCGTTCGGCCTTCGACGTGCTGGGGATACCGTTCTCGACCTGGACCATCGTGTTGGGCCACGCGACCTTCTGCATCGTCATCGTCTACAACAATGCCGTGGCGCGGTTCCGTCGTCTTTCGGGAAGTTTGGTCGAAGCGTCGATGGATCTGGGTGCGAACGGTTTCCAGACTCTGCGTCATGTGATCCTGCCGAACCTGGGGTCGGCGCTTCTCGCGGGCGGGATGCTTGCCTTCGCGCTGTCCTTCGATGAGGTCATTGTCACGACCTTTACAGCAGGGCAGCAATCGACCCTGCCGATCTGGATGCTGAACGAACTTGTCCGCCCGAGGCAGAGGCCGGTAACGAACGTCGTGGCCATCGTCGTTTTCACAGCGACCTTCGTTCCTATCCTGCTGGCATATTATCTGACCCGGGGCGGGAGCGAAACGGCGGGCGGGGGGAAGTAACCCGACCTGCCGTTGCGCGTTTCGCGGGACTGCGCGCGCTGCGTCCACATGGAATTCACGCCTGCTGCCTAGCGTTTTCCTCCGAGAATGCATCCCGGAGAAACGCCAATGTCCGAAGTCTCGGCCGTCCTTGCCCTGCCCTATATCCAGGCGGCGCAGGCGCAGAAGCACGTCACTCACAACGAGGCGCTCCGTCTGCTGGACGTCATCGTCCAGCTGGCAGTCGCCGACAGGACGCGGACGGCGGCCCCCGCAAGCCCGGTGATCGGGGCGCGACATATCGTGGCGGCGGGGGCCGTGGGGGAGTGGGCCGGACAGGACCGCAAGATCGCCGTCTTTGACATCGAGGGTTGGGTGTTCTTCACCCCCCTCCCCGGCTGGCGGGCGGAGGTGCTCGCTGAAAACGTGGGCGTCGTCTATAGCGGTGCGGCCTGGATCGGCGTCGGTGACCTGCCGCAGTCGGTCTCACAACTGGGCGTGAACACAAGCTCGGATATGACAAACCGGCTGGCCGTGTCTTCGGCAGCGACGCTGCTGACCCATGCGGGGAACGGGCATCAACTGAAGCTGAACAAGGCTGCTGCTGCGGATACGGCAAGCCTCCTGTTTCAGACGAATTTCTCGGGGCGGGCCGAGATGGGACTTGCGGGGAACGACGCGTTCTCGGTCAAGGTCAGCGCTGATGGGACGACCTTTGCCGAGGGGTTGCGAGTAGCGCCTGGAGGCGGGGTGACGCTGCCCAACGGCGCGCTCTTGCCGGACGGAACGGCAGCGGTACCGGGGCTTCGATTCGCCGCCGATACCGATACGGGGCTTGTCCGGACCGCCGCCGACACGCTCGGGCTTGTCGCGGGCGGCGTGCAGCGGGCGGCGTTGTCCGGCGCGGCATTGCGGATCGATGTCCCGGTCACCGGCACCGCCGCACAGGCAGACAGCCATGACGCGGTGGCAGGGCGGTTGGGTCGGGTGTTCGCAACGGGCGGAATGTTCGGCTGGGGCGTGGCGCAGGGCGAAAGCCTTGGCACGGCGGCGGCTTCCGCGAATGCCATCACGGTCTCGGGGCTTTACCGCACCGACACCGCGACAACGAACCTGCCGGTTTCCGCATCTTCGGGACTGTTGGAAGTGTTCCTCGGCGCCGGCGGGGACACGATCCACCAGCGCTGGTCGGCGTCGACCGCCGACAGCGCCACACGAAGCTGGCAGCGGCGCGCCTCGGGCGGGATATGGACAGCCTGGGTGCTGGTCATCAACCATTCGACGCTGCTGGGAACCGTCTCGCAAAGCGCTGGCCTGCCGACTGGGGCGGTGATCGAGCGCGGGGCGGTGGCGAACGGGGAATTCGTACGCTTCGCAGATGGAACGCAAATCTGCACCCAAACGAACCTGACTGCCCCGAACGCGAGCACGGCCAGTGGCGCACTCTTTCGCTCGGCAGATGTCGCGTGGACATTTCCAGCCGGGTTCACGGTTGCCCCGGTTGTCACAGGGGGTGTCGACGACATGGACAGCTGGCTCGTTGCCGGGGTGCCCAGCGTGACCGCAGTGAATCTTCGGGTGATATCGTCAGCATCCCGGGCCACTGCGGTGCCGCTGCGGGCGCTCGCAGTGGGCCGCTGGTTCTGACGTTCTTTGCAGCCGCAGCATGAAGCAGGCGTGACAGTTCAAGACCGAATTGCTATGCCCATAGCGCGCAACTGCGGGAGCTTGCCTTGTGCTGATCGAGGAAACAGGTCTATCTGGTCTCAAAATCCTGATGCCGCGGCGGTTTGGTGACAGTCGTGGTTTCTTTTCGGAAAGCTGGAACCGCAAGGCGCTGGAAGAGAACGGGATTTTCCAGAACTTCGTGCAGGACAACCATTCCTTATCGGCGAAGGTGAACACGGTGCGTGGCCTGCATTTCCAGGCCCCGCCCCATGCCCAGGCGAAGCTCGTGCGCTGCGGCAGGGG
The DNA here is from genome assembly GCA_963777765.1 of uncultured Alphaproteobacteria bacterium. Classification (GTDB taxonomy): domain Bacteria; phylum Pseudomonadota; class Alphaproteobacteria; order Rhodobacterales; family Rhodobacteraceae; genus Aliitabrizicola. The sequence goes on from CAVZRP010000003.1 coordinate 266,507, forward strand.
GCGGCTTTTCGACGTGGCCGTAGATATCCGCAAGGGAAGCCCGACCTATGGCAAGTGGTTCGGGTTGGAGCTGAGTTTCGAGAACGGCAAGCAACTTCTGATACCGGAGGGGTTCCTGCACGGCTTTGCGACACGGGAACCGGACACCGAGATCATCTACAAATGCACCGATTACTACGTTCCCTCGGCCGATGGCGCGGTGCGCTTTGACGATCCGGAGATCGGCATCGAATGGAACCTCGTTGGCGCCCCGATCCTGAGCGACAAGGACGCGACCGCGCCACTGATGGCAAACTTCGCTTCACCTTTCCGCTATGAGGCCGCCGCATGAAGATCCTTGTGACCGGAGGGGCGGGTTTCATCGGGTCTGCCGTCGTACGCCACGCGGTTCGCGCAGGACATTCGGTAGTGAATGTCGATGCCCTGACCTACGCCGCCAACCTTGCGAATGTGGAGCCGGTGGCGAACAGCCCGCTTTATGTTTTCGAACATGCCGACATTCGGGACCGCACAACGCTGGATCGCATCTTCGCAGAACAAGACCCTGATGCTGTGATGCACCTTGCTGCCGAAAGCCATGTTGACAGATCCATCGACGGGCCGGGAGATTTCATAGAAACGAACATAACCGGCACGTTCAACATGCTGGAGGCCGCGCGCGTGCACTGGACGCGCAAAGGCAAGCCAGAGACCTTCCGCTTTCATCACATCTCGACCGACGAGGTCTATGGCTCGCTCGGCGAGTTGGGGCAGTTCACGGAGGACACGCCCTATGCGCCGAACTCGCCCTATTCGGCCTCCAAGGCGGCGAGTGACCACCTCGTTCGGGCCTGGCATGAAACCTATGGGCTGCCTGTCCTTGTGACCAACTGCTCGAACAACTACGGCCCCTACCACTTCCCCGAAAAGCTGATCCCGGTCGCCATCCTTCGAGCGCTGGCCGGGGAGCCGATTCCGGTTTACGGGAAGGGCGAGAACGTGCGCGACTGGCTTTATGTGGAAGATCACGCCGACGCACTGCTGACGGTTCTCGCAAATGGTACTGTCGGGCGTACCTACAACATCGGGGGCGAAAACGAGCGGCGCAACATCGACCTCGTCCGGACGATCTGCGCGATCCTGGACGAAAAACGACCCCGAACAACGCCCTATGCCGATCAGATCAGCTTTGTGGCCGACCGTCCCGGGCACGACCTGCGCTATGCGATCGACCCGACGCGCATCCGGACCGAGCTGGGCTGGCGCCCCTCGGTCACGGTCGAAGAGGGGCTGGCTCGCACGGTGCAGTGGTATCTCGACAACGAAGCATGGTGGAGACCGTTGCAGGGCAGGCAGGGCGTGGGCCAGCGCCTTGGTGTGAAAGCATGAAGCTGCTTGTGTTCGGTTCAACGGGCCAGGTCGCCCAGGAATTGCGTCGCCTTCAGCCGGGCGCGACGTTCCTGTCACGGGATGATGCCGACCTTGCCAATCCCCAGGCCTGTGCCGCAGCGATCGCCCGCTCAGATGCCGATGCGGTCATCAACGCGGCCGCCTACACGGCGGTGGACAAGGCAGAAGCAGACGAGGCCACGGCCACAATGGTGAACGGCACTTCACCCGGGGCGATGGCACTGGCGGCGTCGCTGCGAAACATCCCCTTCGTCCATGTCTCGACTGACTACGTTTTTGACGGAAGCGGCCAGAAGCCCTGGCACCCGGATGACGAGACCGGCCCGCTGGGCGCATATGGCCGTTCCAAACTGGCAGGGGAGCATGCGATCCATGCCGCAGGCGGCACCTTTGCGATCGTTCGCACGTCGTGGGTCTTTTCTTCCCATGGCACCAACTTTGTGAAGACGATGCTGCGGCTGGGCAAGACCAGAGAGAGCCTTGCGGTCGTCTCGGACCAAGTCGGCGGACCAACCGCCGCAGGTGACATCGCAGCGGCACTTGTCGATATGGCGCGGCTGCTGGCGCGCGGCGACGGCGCCCCGGGGACTTACCACTTTTCGGGTGCGCCGGATGTCTCGTGGGCTGACTTCGCCCGCGAAATCTTCCGCCGGGCTCACCTGCAGACGCAGGTCATCGACATCCCGACCGAGGCTTATCCGACCCCGGCGAAGCGTCCGCACAATTCGCGGCTCGACTGCAGGACGACCGAAACGATGTTCGGCATCACGCGCCCCGACTGGCGCAGAAGTCTGACCACCGTACTGAAGGATCTGGGAGAGCGCGCATGACCGACCGAAAGGGCATCATCCTGGCCGGGGGCTCGGGAACCCGACTGTACCCGATCACTGTTGCCGTGTCGAAGCAACTGCTGCCGATCTACGACAAGCCGATGATCTACTATCCGCTGTCCGTACTGATGCTGGCAGGCATCCGCGAGATTGCGATCATCACCACTCCGCAAGATGCCGAGCAGTTCAGTCGGGCCTTGGGCGACGGGTCGAAATGGGGGCTCAGCTTCACGTATATCGAGCAACCCTCGCCCGATGGACTGGCACAGGCTTACATCCTCGCCGAGGCGTTCCTGGCGGGCGCGCCCTCGGCCATGGTCCTGGGCGACAACATCTTCTACGGCCACGGGCTGCCCGAACTGCTGGCCGCCGCCAACAGCAAAACGACGGGCGGAACGGTGTTCGGCTATCAGGTTTCCGATCCGGAACGCTACGGCGTTGTGGCCTTTGGCGCGGATGGCAAGGTGGTTTCGATCATCGAGAAACCCGTGGTGCCACCCTCGAACTTTGCCGTGACGGGCCTCTACTTCCTCGATGGCTCCGCCCCGGCGCGGGCGCGCAAGGTGCAGCCATCGGAGCGGGGCGAGTTGGAGATCACGACGCTGCTCGAGATGTATCTTGCCGATGGCCAACTGTCCGTCCAAAGGATGGGGCGCGGGTATGCCTGGCTCGATACCGGAACACATGGCAGCCTGCTTGACGCGGGCAACTTCGTGCGGACGCTGGAAAAGCGCCAGGGCCTGCAGTCCGGCTGCCCCGAGGAGATCGCCTTCGAACAGGGCTGGATCACACGTGCACAATTGCTCGAACAGGCGGAGGCGTACCGCAAGAACGACTATGGCGCCTATCTGAAGCGCGTCGCCGAGCGGGTTCCCTAGGGGTCAAACAGAAGGGGGAACAGCGATGTGCAATCTCTATTCCCAGACCAAGGCGGTCGACGCGATGCGCCAGCTTTTCCTGCCAGATCCGCTCGAGAATCTGGCGGGAAACCTGCCGGAGCAGCCCGAGATCTATCCGGACCAGATGGCACCGGTCATCCTGTCCGGTCCAACAGGGCTTAAGCTTACGCGGGCACGTTGGGGCTTGCCCACCCCGCCGCAATACCTTGCGGGAAAGAAGACCGACCGCGGCGTAACGAATATCCGCAATACCGCCTCGGCCCACTGGCGCCGCTGGCTCGGCCCCGGGTACCGCTGTCTCGTACCGCTGACGGCTTTTGCCGAGCCCGATATCGGCCGGGGTGGGACCGCGTGGTTCATCCCAACCGATCACCGGCCCGCCTTTTTCGCCGGGATCCACGTGCCCTGCTGGACCTCTGTCCGCAAACTCAAGGAGGGTCCGTCGACGGATGATCTTTTCGCCTTCCTGACGACCGACGCGAACCCACTGGTCGCGCAAGCACATCCCAAGGCAATGCCCGTCCTCCTTCTTGACCCGAAGAGTTGGGCGCTGTGGCTGACAGCACCGTGGGTGGAAGCCGCCGCTCTGCAACGCCCGGCGCCGCTCGACGCGCTTCAGCGGTTGCCAGCATCTGCAAGCTGACCACTTCCCAAACGACCCGAAATGGCCTGATCCCCGATTGTCGGCGCGAGGGGCGGACAGCCGGCACCCGCTGAAAGCAGTGGCAACGGCGGCTCAGCGAACAGCACAGACAACGCGAAAACCAAGGCTGCCGTGCCCCATGCCCGACCGAAACGGAGCGGTGCCGGAGAACTCAGTGATGGGTCGTCGTCAGCCGCGCCCAGGTTCCTATCTCGGCTCGGCCAATGATTGCGGCGCGGGCCATCTCGATGTCCCTTGAGATGCGAGCGTGCAGGGTTTCCAATCCGATCTGCTCGAAGCTCGCGACCTTCAGCCGGGCGGCTTCTGGCGCAAGCGTCTCCATCAGGTCAGTGACAAGTCGAAGTACTTCTTCGGACGCTGGTCCCGAACCGATCGCGCTTTCAAGTCGGCTTTCTGCCGCCTTGAGGCCAGCGTCGGCAAATACGGACGCAAGTCGGGAGCCGAGATCGGTGGCCGCACCTTTTGCCCGGATCGTTGCCGCACACCAGTGACAGCATTCGTCATAGGATCGAACCGGCGGCCAGGAGCGTGCCCCGTTCCAGTCCAGTTCGTGAAACGCGACGACGCCATCTGGCGCAAGGTGACGTAGTAGCAAGGCCAGAAACCGGGATGGCTCAGAAACAAATTGCAGAACGTATCGCCCAGCGACTGCGTCAAACGGCTGATCGAACATCAGTTCCGAGGGATCGCCCAGCTGAAAGGTGATGTTCCCCAGCCCCAGTTCTTCCACGCGCCGGCGGGCCAAATCAAGTGCGTCTCGAGACCTGTCTGTCCCGACGATTGATCCGGTCGGCCCGACGATCTCCGCCAACAGGATTGCCACATCACCGGCGCCGCTGCCGACGTCGAGGACTCGCATGCCTTTGCTCAGACCAGCCGCATGAAAGAACCGCCGGGAGATGGGATCGACGACCCGCGCCTGGGTTGTCAGGCGGCGAAGTTCACTATCGCTGTGGCCAAGGGCGTAGGCGGCAGACACTTGGCTTTCCCCAGGAAATCGGCGGGCATTCCTGCTCGAAAACAATCATGATTGAACGATACCAGAAGACTGATGCTATCCCAAGAACCCTCATCCTGAACAGCAAAGTGAATGGGCAGCGTGCGGTTTATCCGGTTTGCCGCATCCCGGCCGAGCAAGCCGATGCCTGTTACTCGGCCAATTCGTCCTGCATCCATTTGAGGAATTCCTGAACGGGTCTCCCGCCCCGTCCTTCTTTGCGGTTCAATCTGGTCCAGTAGCTGCACCCCGACGCGACCGCGCTTCCGGGGACAGCGCGCACCAGGCCTTCGCCCAACAGTCGCGATGTATTCACGAGGCTGACCAAAGCCAGCACATCTTCGGCAAGCACGAGATCGACGGCGAGGTGTTCGGCGGTCACGGTCGGGCCGGTTGCGGGCACGTTCCGGGGCAATCCAAGGCTCCTGCCCCACTCCTTCCAGCTGAACTCGCCCCAGGCAGGACCCCTGCCGTGGGAAATGTGAACCAGTTTGGCCCCAAGAACCGCCTCCGGCCCGATGTCCGGTCCCTGAAACACCGGATGGCTGGCCCGTGCGACGGCGGCACATCTGTCGGAAAAGAGAATGGTCCAACCGCTTTTCTCGGGTGGCTCGACCGCATGTAGGATGGTGATATCGGCAGGGCCCTGATCCAGCGGGCTGTGCGAGGGCTCAAGGAACAGCCCGATCTCCGGGTGGCGTTCCTGAAAACGCGACAGGCGGGGGGCCAGCCAAAGCACGGCAAAGGAATAGGATCCGACGATGCGCAGGGTCGAAGGCCTGTGGTCCGACAGGATCGCATCCGCCGCCCGGATCCGGACAAAAGCGTCGCCAAGCGCCTCAAGCACCGACTGACCAAGCGCCGTCGCAACGAAGCGGTTGCCGACGCGCTGCACCAGCGCCGAGCCGCCCTGCCCCTCCAGATCGCGCAGGCGGTGACTGATGGCCGCCGGGGTGACGCAAAGCTCGCGTGCGGCAGCCGAAAGCGAGCCGGTGCGAACGACAGCTTCCAGCATACGCAGACCAGTCATTGACGGCGCATGGCGCATAAGCGGGCCTCTTTTACCTGAGGTAAAAGTTAGCCGTCCGTTTTGTCAATTCGGGATGCGTCAAAACCAGTTCAGTCTGCGAGGGCACCGCGATGAGCGTTTCGAGCCCTTCACCCGTTCCAGGTACCGCCGAGGAGAGTAAACCATGACCCAGAAGATGACAGAGAAGCGCAGGCGACTGTTCACGTCACTGACTCGTTCCGCCAAAGACGGCCGCATCGACCGCCGTGAATTTCTGGCGCTTTCGAGCGTCCTTGGGCTCAGCGCCGCAGCGGGACTGACCAGCTTTCCCGGCAGGTCGGCGGCACAGACGCCCAAGCGTGGTGGAGTTCTGCGGATCGGCCAGCAGGTGCTGGCGATCAACGACCCGCGCGTCTACGACTGGCCGACGAAATCGAACGTCGCACGTCAGTTCTGCGAGCCTTTGGTGCGCTGGCAGCCTGATGGCAGCTTCACGCCGTCACTTCTGGAAAGCTGGGAGGTGTCGGATGACGCCAGAACCTATACGCTGAGGGTACGCAAGAACGCCACATGGACCAATGGTGACGCCTTCACGGCCGATGATGTGATCTTCAACATCCGCCGCATGGCCGATGCGAATGTCGAGGGCAACTCGATGGCGGCACGTCTTGTATCGCTGCGCGACGGCGAAGAGAAAGCTGCGGCAGACGATGCTGTGGTCAAGCTTGACGACTTCACGGTGCAGTTGAACCTGCGCACCCCCGACATCACGCTCATTCCCAGTTTTGGCGATTACCCCGCACTCTGCGTGCATCCGTCCTTCCCGGACGGCGGCGATCTTGCGACGGCGCCGATCGGGACAGGTGCGTTTGAACTCGTCTCGTTCGACGTTGGCATAAAGGCCGTCGTGAAGCGGCGCGAGGACGGCAAATGGTGGGGTGGCGAGGCACTTCTGGACGGGATCGAGTTCATCGACCTGGGGACGGACGAGGCCGGGTTCCTTGCGGCGTTCTCCAGCGGCGAGATCGACATGAACGATGAAACCAGCCCCGATTTCGCACAAACGAACGACGACGCCGGGCTGATCCGTGAGTCCGCCGTAACTGCAACCACCATGGTCGCACGCATGAACACGCAGGCGGCACCCTTCACCGATCAGCGGGTGCGTCAGGCCGTGCAGCTGGCCGTAGACAACGCGGTCGTGCTGGAGCTGGGTGTCGCCGGTCTCGGCACGGTTGCCGAGAACCACCACGTCGCGCCGGTGCACCCGGAATATGCCGAGATCCCGAGGGTCGCCCCGGATCCTGCAAAGGCGCTCGCCCTGATGACGGAAGCCGGACACGCCGAGACGGAACTCGAGCTGATCTCGCTTGACGAAGGGTGGCTGGCCACGACCTCGGACGCCATCGCAGGCCAAATGCGCGACGCAGGCTTGAAGGTCAAGCGGACGATCCTGCCGGGGTCAACCTTCTGGGACGGATGGACCAAGTACCCGTTCTCGACCACATCATGGGGTGCTCGGCCCCTGGGTGTTCAGATCTATGCTCTGGCCTATCGCACGGGCGAGGCGTGGAACGAAAGCGCCCATTCGAATCCCGCTTTCGATGCCAAGCTGGAAGAGGCGCTCGGGATCTTTGACCCCGACAAGCGTCGCCCGCTGATGGCCGAAATGGAGAAGATGCTTCAGGACAGTGGTGTGATCATCCAGCCCTATTGGAACGAGCTGATCATGCACCGGGTCGCGGCGGTCCAAGGCTATCAGCGCCATCCGCTGCGCGAGATGCACCTTGAGGCCGTCTGGCTGGATCGCTGACAGTTGAACGCCCCCTTGGCGTGACGCCATAGGGGGCGCCATCCCGCACGGGGAGGTGCGGTGACCTCATGAAGATCAGATCAATCCGCGCCACGCCGGTGAACATCCCGCTGCGGGCACCGTATCGGTTCAGCTACGGCTCGACCGGGTCACTGACCAAGACGATCGTCGAACTGATGACCGAGGACGGGGTGACGGGCCTTGGCGAGTGTGCCGACGGGGATCGCTCGGCCGGGATTTCGCAAATGTCCGAAAAGCTCATCGGCCGGGACATTCGCGATATCCTTCCTGCTGCACGGGCCTGCGTTCCCGGGATGGCCTATACGCCTTGGGATGACGTGACCGCCCATCGCCGCACCTTTGCTGGGATCGAGATGGCAATGTGGGACGCCCGCGCGCGCACCGAAGGCCAGCCACTCTATCGCCTGCTGGGCGGGTCGGTACGACAGGATATCGCGCTGACCGAGTATTTCAGCTACCGCCTTCCCGGAAAGGACGAGCCGGGCGAGGCCAGCCCGTCCGAGATTGCCCGCTTTTGCGCCCGGATGATCGAGGATCACGATGCGCGCGTCTTTGAAGGCAAGGTCGGCACTGTGGGTCTTGACGAAGAACTGCGCATGGTGGCCGAGGTGCGCGCTGCCATCGGCACGCGCCCTCTCCAACTGGATGCCAACGGCGTCTGGACGCTGCCCACCGCCCGGCAGGCCCTGCGCAAGCTGATGCCCTTCGACATCGCCTGGTTCGAGGAACCTTGCGAGACCTACGAGGAAATGGCGGCCCTGCGCCAGCACTTCGACTGTTCCTTCTCGACCCATGTCGTCGATCTGCCAAAGGCTGCGCGGCTGGGATGCCCCGATGCCATCGTGACCAACATCAATGAGTTGGGCGGCATTCGCGGGACGCATGGACTTTGTCGCCGGTTGTGCCGCCATGGGCGTGGGCTTTCGCTTTCATTCCGGCGAAACTGGGGTGGCATCTGCGGCCTATCTGCATCTCTCGGCGGCGCTGGAACATGTGCGCGGGGCGAGCCAGACCCTGTTCCGCTGGTATGCAGATGACGTGATCGACGGTGGCCCCTTCGTGCCGAAATCGGGGGTCGTGAGGGTGCCCGAAGGCCCCGGGCTTGGCGTCACGCTGGATCCGATCGCGTTGAAGCGCTGCCATGACCGATACCTTGCCGAAGGACGCTTTCCTGCCGGGGCCTCGGCCCCGCCGGGATCAGGCTACGGCAGCACGTTCCGCAAGTTCTGACGAGGCACCGATGACTCTTACCCTGATGCTCGATGCTGTCGAAGCTGTCGCCGATCACTGCCTCAAAGCCCACGGGGCCTCGCCCCTGCAGTCGGGGGCCGTTGCCCGCTCGATCCGCGACGCCGAGGCCGAGGGGACGCGCGGCATCGGGCTCGGCTATCTGCCGTGGTATTGCAGACACCTGAAGGCCGGCAAGATAGCGGGCCATGCCCTGCCCGTGGTCACCCAGCCCGCGCCCGGCGTGATCCACGTGGATGCGGCCGACGGCTTTTCCCATCCCGCCTATGAGGCAGGCGAGGCGACCTTGGTTGGCGCCGCGCGGTCACAGGGCATCGCCATGCTGGGGATCACCAACGCCTATGCCTGTGGGGTCTTGGGATACTTCACCGCCAGGCTGGCGCGGCAGGGTCTGGTGGCGCTGATGTTCGCCAATGCCTCCTCCACCATGGCACCCTGGGGTGGGCGGCGGGCTTTCTTTGGCACCAACCCCTGGTCGATGGCCGCGCCGAGGCCCGACGCGCCCCTGATCCTCGATTCCTCTTCTTCGGCCACAGCCTATGTCAATCTGGCCAATGCCGCCGCTCGGGGCCAGCCGATCCCGCCCCATTGGGCGCTAGACGCCGAAGGCCAGCCAACCACCGATGCCAAGGCGGCGCTGGCCGGCACGATCGCCCCTGCAGGCGGCCATAAGGGCGGCGCCCTGGCCCTGATGGTCGAGGTCCTGGCCGCCGGCCTGACGGGGGCGCACTTCTCGCATCAGGCCTCATCACTTGGCGACGATCTGGGTGGGCCGCCCCGGCTGGGCCAAACTCTGATCGCCATTCAGCCGGGCGACATAGGCTTTGCGGCGCGGATCGAGGGCCTGCTGACCGACATGCGTGCCGAGCCGGGCGTGCGCATCCCCGGCGACCGCCGCCACGCCAATCGCCATCGGATCGAGGCCGAAGGGGTCGAGTTGGACGACACCCTCCTGCGCCAACTCCTCGCCCTTGGGGCCCGCCTGTAAGCCGCACCGTCGCAGCTTGTCCGGGTCCACCGGCGCCGAATTGCGCCAAGTCGGTCACGCAGTCTGGTCCACAACCCGCGGCCATCCACGCGCGTCGAGGGCCGGATATCGGCGCTTCGCCGACCTCCCTGGACAGAAAAACCTGCCCGAGGCGCACCATTACCCTCGGTCCTGCACCTTCGCCGCGAAGGCCCGTGCGACCGAAACGAAGTCTAGAAACCGAGAAC
>CAVZRP010000004.1:0-552534 GCA_963777765.1 uncultured Alphaproteobacteria bacterium
GCCACGTAGGCACACTGTCGGGCTGTATCCCGGTTTAGAGCGCACTGACCGATGAAGCGAGGTCTGATTGCCGTCCACCGAAGCCCGGCGGGACGACCAATACTACAGGACGCCACCGGGCGAGTCAACCGCCCGCGCCTCTTGGTCATCGTTGCTACTTGGTGCGACGAGCGGACTTCCTGAAGCGCTAGGGGAGTATACCCCGTGAAAAAGCGATGTCAACCTTGTTTGGCGAAGGTTTCTTCGTGCGCCTCCGCAACACCGCGAAGCGGAGCGCGCACGGAGCCTCAGAGTCCTTGGATCAGGCCCTGCACCTTGGCTGATTTGCCCGCCTTGAGGCGGCGTCCCGCCAACTCGGCGGCGGGGACGGCGAGTCGGGTGAGCGGCTCGCCGTCCAGACTGACTCCGCCCTGCTGGATGCGCCGGCGCCACTCGGAGCGGGTCTGGCCGAACCAGCGCTCCATCACGGCGGGCAGGAAGACGTCGCTGCCGCCCTCCAGGTCCGCAGCCTCGAGGCGGAGCACCTGGAGGTCCTCCGCGGCCTCGTGCCGGCGGAAGACGCGGTCGAAGTGGTCCTCGGCAGTGGCCGCGGTCTCGGCGCCGCGCAGCCGCGTGATGATCTCGCGCGCCAGGCGCGCCTTGAGATCACGCGGATTCACGGCGCCGCTCGCCAGCTCCTCTTCCATGCGGGAGAGCTCGTCGGCGTGGTGCGGCGTGAGGAGCCGGAAGTACGTCATCATCGTCTCGTCCGGGATGCTCATGACCTTGCCGTACTGGTCGCGAGAGTCCTCGGTGACTCCGATGTAGTTGCCGGTGCTCTTGCTCATGCGCTCGACGCCGTCGGTGCCGGGCAGGATATCCATGGTCATGACGGCCTGCGGCGGCTGCCCGAAGTACTCCTGCAGGTCGCGGCCCATGAAGAGGTTGAACTTCTGGTCGGTGCCGCCCAGCTCGATGTCGGCGTGGATGGCGACCGAGTCATAGCCCTGCGCCAGCGGGTACAGCATCTCCAGCAGGGAGATGGGCTGATGCGCCGCCCAGCGCTTGGCGAAATCGTCGCGCTCGAGGATGCGGGCCACCGTGGTGGTCGCGGTCAGCTCGAAGATCTGCTCGGTGGTGAGCGGCGCGAGCCACTCGCCGTTGTAGCGGATCTCCAGCTTGGCCGGATCGTGGTCCAGGATGAGGAAGGCCTGGTCCTGGTACGTCTTCGCGTTGGCGTCGATGATGGCGCCGTCCAGACGGGGTCTCGTCTTGCTGCGGCCCGAGGGGTCGCCGATGCGGGCCGTGTAGTCGCCGATGATGAGCACGGCGATGTGGCCGGCGTCCTGGAACTGCCGCAGCTTGTTGAGGACGACGGTGTGGCCGAGGTGGATGTCGGGGGCCGTGGGGTCGACGCCGAGCTTGACGCGCAGGGGCCGGCCCTCGCGCTCTGCGAGGTCGAGCTTCTGCTCGAGGGCGCCCTCGGGGAGCACCTCGACGGCGCCGACCATGAGGTCGTCGACAAGGCGGCGGTCAGTCACGGGACGAGCCTCCGGACGGGTTCGCGGCCGGCGTCGCCGAGGGCGACGGAGAAGCCGCGCGGCCGTCGCGGATGATACCACAGCGACCATCCGGCCCGCCGGGGCGGGCGGACGCCGGGGTGGCGGCGGGGTGCCGAGGCCGCTCGAGGTGCGGGTCGCGTCAGGCGACGCCGCGGAAGAGGTGGCCGGTGGTGCTGCGCTCGCGCGCCGCGAACGGCGCGAGCGCGGGCAGGCCGCCACCGCGGAACGCTTCGCGCTCACCGGCATCGAGGTCGGACTGCACCACGAGAAACGACCCCACGCCCGCCTCGAGCAGCTCGGCCACGTGGGGAGCCAGGTTGGTCACGCGCGCGTTGAACAGACGCGTGCCTCCCTCATCCACGTCTGCGGGAAAGCGGAAACCCTTGACGTCCTCGAGCACGAGACCCACGTGCTCGGCAGGACCCGGCGCCTCGAAGAGACCCTCGGCGAGGCCGAGCCGGTCGCGGGTGCGCAGCACCTGCTGGCGCCCGAAGGCGAGGATCTCGAGGCGAGGGACGGTGGCCGCACCACCGAGCGCACGCTCCAGGGACGACGGCAGTGCGGCGACCTCGGCGAACGAGGCCTCGGGCGAGACCACCAGCGCTTCCGGCGGCCCGGTGCCGAGCCCTCCCGCCACCAGCGGGGACAAGCCGTTCAGCCCCTGCAGCGGGTACTCGAGCAAGACCCGGGGCGCGGACGGACCGGCGAGCGCGGCGAGCACGCCGAGGTGGCGCGCGTACACGCCCTGCCAGGGCACAGCCAGGAGGGCGCGCCACCACGACTCGTCGGCGTCGAAGAGGATCTCCGGCAGGCGGAGCCTCAGCGGCAGCCCGTGGCCGGCCAGCTCGCGCGCCGCCGCCTCGATCGCCTCCGCGCCGTCGGAGGCGAACACGTCCAGACACAGGGCCCCGACGGCGGGGGCGGCCAGCGGCCGCTCCCCGGGACGGAGGAGCAGGACGACCGGCGGCAGCGCGGCCGGCCCGGCCCCAGGCCGCGCGGCGGCGCCAACGGGCCTGCCGGCCGGCGCGCGAGCGGCCGGTGAGGCGTCCGGCCGGAGCCGGCCGGCGGGCGCACGCCGGCACAGGTCCAGGCGCAAGCGGTCGAGCTCCGCCACGGCCGTGCGCCGGAGCTCCTTGAGGTCGCCGACGGCGAGGAAGAGGCCGTCGGCGACCGCGTAGTCGAAGTCACTGAGGCCGTACGGAGTGCCGCCGAGCGCCGCCAGAGCCACGCGCGCTCTCGCCGCGGTGAGCCCCGCCGTGCGCGCAGGCGCGAGCGGCTCGGTCGACTCCACCCGGACAGAGAGTGCCGCCTGACCCGGAGGGCCGCAGGTCGCCGTGAGCGCAGCGGGCTCACCCTCTGCGCCTTCGAGGCGCAGGGACAGCGGGACGGGGCGGAGTGTGACGCGGCCGGCGACCAGGTCCTGCGCCAGCTTGCCGGTGTCGGCGGCGGACAGCCGGAAGAGCCGGTCCTTCACCGCCACGCGCTCGCGCACCCTGAGCACCAGCCGCTCCTCGGCATCCTGCTCGAGGCGCTGCGGCTCCGACTGCCCCCACGGCGTGTACAGATAGACGACGTCGCCGGCGGAGACCGGCTGGGAGAGGCGCACCTCCACGGAGCCGTCGGCCTCGCCGACGCGCGCGACGCGCCCGACGAGGACGCCACGGTGCCCGCCGCGGCCGCTGCTGCGCACTTCGTGGTGGCGGCCGTCCAGGTGCGCGGTCGTGAAGCTGCGTGAGAAGCTCTGCTCGAGACTGGCTCGCCACTCGCGACGGACCTGGTAGCCGCCGGGGTCGGCGAGGGCCGCGTCCAGCGCCTCACGGTACACGGCCGTGGTGACGCCGACGTAGGCGGCGTCCTTCATGCGGCCCTCGAGCTTGAGCGACGTGACGCCGGCGGCGACCAGCCGCGGCAGGACGTCGATGGCCGCGAGGTCGGAGGTGGACATGACCCGTGTAGCCGCCGGCTCCCCGGCGGCGCCGGCCGGCGCCGCGTCCGCCCGGCTCACGGCGTACCGCAACCGGCACGACTGGCTGCAGCGCCCGCGGTTGCCGCTGCGGCCGCCGACCATGCTGGAGAGCAGGCAGTCGCCGGAGTAGCCGTAGCAGAGGGCGCCGTGCACGAACGCCTCGAGCTGCAGGCCGGACGTGTCGAGAGCGGCGATCTCCGCCAGGCTCAGCTCGCGCGCCAGCACCGCTCGAGCGAAGCCCAGGCCGGGCGAGCGCCGCGAGCTGCGAGGAGCTGTGGGTGCCCGCCTGCGTGCTCGCGTGCAGCGGCAGGTCCGGATACACGTCGCGAACGCTGCAGGGCGAAACCGAGGTCGGCGACGATGAGGGCGTCCAGGCCGGCGAGGTACGGCGCCTCCAGCGCCGCCAGCGCCGGCCCCACCTCCTCGTCCTTGAGCAGCGTGTTGAGCGCAAGATACGCGCGCGCGTCATATAGATGGGCGAGGTCGACGGCCTCGACGACGGCCGCGTCGCCCTCGAAGTTGCCGGCGAAGGCGCGCGCGCTCCAGCGCTCGAGGCCGAAGTACACGGCGTCGGCGCCGGCGGCCAGGGCCGCGCGCAGGGCGCGCGGCCCTCCGGCCGGCGCCAGAAGCTCGACGGCGGGCGACGCGTTCACGGACATGATGCCGGGGGCGGGGTGCTCATGGGCAGGGTCCGCGTCGCGACCGGGGCTGCGCTGCGCAGCCGCCTGCGACGCGCGAGCGCTCAGCGCGCCGGCAGCGCCCCCGGCTCCTCGCGCACGACCTTGCCGTCCTCGTCGCGGTACACGCGGATGAGGCCGCTCGTCGCGATGGTCCTCACGCCGTGCCGCTCGAGCTCGTCGAGGAACAGGTTGATGCCCAGCGAGTCGCTGCTCATGTGCCCGGCGATGATGACGTGCATGTTGTGCTTGTCCGCCTCTTCGCGGAGCTCCTGGCTCATGTGCATCCCGATGATGCGTGCCCACGCCGGCATCGGCCAGCTTCTCGATCATCTGCTTGGGACCCTCGGTGCCGCCGGTCATGTCGACGAGGATCTTGCCGGCCCGCGCGCCCGGCTTGCTCTTGCCGATGTACGGGCCGGCGCCCTTCTGCGCGGCGATGCGGTACTCGGGGATCTCCAGCAGCGCCTTCTGCACGTCCTCGATGAGCTTGAGGTCCCTGCCCTCGAAGTACCGGTTGAGGTAGTCGCACCACGAGGTTGTCGGTGGGCGTGTGCGCCGAGAAGAACGGCACGCCGAGCAGGCGGGCGACGTCGATGGCCTGGTCGTAGTTGACCGGCATGAGGCGCCGGCGCACCTCGTCCATGCGCTCGGTGATGAACTTCTCGCCGGCCTGGATGGGGACGCCCACGGTGGCCCAGATGTCGGCCTGCATCTCCATGACGCTGTCGAGCTTGGTGAGTCCCCAGCCCTCTGGGTGGTGGGTGTAGACGGCGTCGATCGGCGTGCCCTTCTCGCGCAGCCGGTCGGCGAGCATGATCTCGGCCGAGTTCATGTCGATGCCGCCGAGGATGGTGGTGACCTCGGCGTCCGGATCGCCGACGTAGATGCGCGTGTCGGCGAAGGGATTGGTGAGGTCCTCGGGGTCGGCGAGGGCCTTGAGGTGCTCGGGGAGCGCCTCGTAGCGGCGCTGCTGGCGCGCGAGGAACTCCTCCACGCCCTCCTTGCCGCGCGGGTCGGCCTCGATGCCCATGCGCA
Organism: uncultured Alphaproteobacteria bacterium; assembly: GCA_963777765.1. GTDB lineage: Bacteria > Pseudomonadota > Alphaproteobacteria > Rhodobacterales > Rhodobacteraceae > Aliitabrizicola. The sequence goes on from CAVZRP010000004.1 coordinate 5,223, forward strand.
CGGCGGTCTCGTAGATCTCGCGAAGTCTCACGAGCGGGTCCTTTCGTCGGGGACGGCGACGCGGCGCCGGCGCCCATTGCGGATGCACGGCCGCCGGCGGCCGCCGGCCTGCAGTCTGGGAGTATCTTACCCGCCGGGCAGAACGGGAGTCCGCGCCAGCGAGCGCGAGAGGTACGCGCTGCCCGCGTCGACGAAGCGCCACGGCTTCTGGTCACCGCCGCGCACGCCGATGCGGGCCGTGGTCACGACCTCGGGCTCGGGCGCGCCGCCCGGGCGCGGGAGGATCGCCAGAGGGGGCAGCCAGACAGGCCGACCGTTGAGCGCACGGTCGATGCCGAGCGCCTGGGCGAGCCGCGCCGGGCCGGAGGCCAGCAGGCGCGGCCCGTCCACGCCGCGACGCGCGGTCATGCGCTCGAGCCCGGCCGCGGGCTCGAGCGCACGCAGCAGCACGCCGGCGCCGACGCCCTCGTCCTCACAGGCCGTGTTGGCGCAGAAGTGCATGCCGTAGGTGAAGTACACGTACAGGTGGCCCGGCGGGCCGAAGAGCACGGCGTTGCGGGCGGTCATGCCGTTGTAGGCGTGGCAGCAGGGGTCGTCCTGCCGGTACGCCTCGGTCTCGACGATGCGCCCGCCGACGCCGTCGACGAAGAACGAGCAGCCGACGAGGTCGCGCGCCACCTCGAGGGCGTTGCGCGCGAAGAAGGACTGCTGGAGCGGCGCGGGCGCGGTCATGGCGACAGTGTACCGGCCCGCGTCGGCACGTCCGCCCGCCGGGCGCCGGTCAGCCGCAGCAGGGGCGGGCGGAGAGAGCGGCGCGGGCGCGCCCGAGCTGCTCGCGCACGCGCTCGGGGGCGGAGCCGCCGCGCGAGCGCTTGCGCGCGAGCTGCGTCGCAGGGTCGTGCAGCGCGAAGTAGCCGTCGTCGAACGCCGGCGACAGGGCCCGCAGCTCATCGAGCGGTACCTGTGCCAGGTCGGCGCCGGACTCCAGGCAGCGGCGCACCAGGGCGCCGGTGAGATGGTGCGCCTCGCGGAACGGCACGCCACGCTCGACCAGGTAGTCGGCGACGTCGGTGGCGGCCAGGAACGGGTCGCAGGCCGCCGCCATGCGCTGCTCGTCGAACGTGACCTCCTCGAGCAGGCCACGCACCACCGGCAGCAGCCGCGTCGAGGCAGTCGACCGCGTCGAACAGGTAGCGCTTGTCCTCGCGCAGGTCGGTGTTGTAGGCGAGCGGCAGGCCGTGCTGCACGCCGAGCAGGCCGACGAGAGCCGCCGCCAGCCGCGGCGCCGCCGCCCGCATGAGCTCGGCGGCGTCGGGGTTCTTCTTCTGCGGCATGATGCTGGAGCCGCCGGCGAAGGCGTCGGGCAGGCGCACGAAGCCGAACTCGCTGGTGGCCCACAGCACCAGCTCGGCGCCGAGTCTGCTGATGTGGCCGCCGAGCTGGGCCGCCGCGTTCAGGTAGTCGAGCACGAAGTCGCGGTTGGCGACGGCGTCCAGCGAGTTCTCGGCGACCCGCTCGAAGCCCAGGTCGGCGGCCTCGCCCTCGCGGTCGAGGTCGAAGTCCAGGCCGACCGCCGCACCCGCCCCGAGCGGCAGCTCGAGACAGGCGCGGCGCGCGGCCTCGAAGCGCGTGCGGTCGCGCTCGAGCATCCAGAAGTACGCCAGCAGGTGCTGCGCGAGCGACGTGACCTGGGCACGCTGCAGGTGCGTGTAGGCCGGCAGCACCGTCTCGACGTGGTCGCCGGCCCGTTGCAGCAGGACCTCCTGCAGGCCGGCCAGCGCCGCGTCCTGCCGTTCGACGACGCGGCGCAGGTGCAGGCGCACGTCGGTGACCACCTGGTCGTTGCGGCTGCGCCCGGTGTGCAGCCGGGCGCCGGCGTCACCGATGAGCTCGGTGAGCCGGCGCTCGACCGCCATGTGCACGTCTTCGTCCGAGTCCTGCGGCACGAAGGCGCCGGCCTCGATCTCGCGGCCGACCCGGGCGAGGCCGTCCTCGATGGCCTCGAGCTCGGCCGCTCCCAGCAGACCGGCGCCGCGGAGCGCGCGGGCGTGCGCCACCGAGCCCTCGACGTCCTCGGGCCACAGGCGCCAGTCGAGCGCCAGCGAGCTGTTCAGCGCCACGAACGAGGGCGCGCGCTCGCCGGCGAAGCGGCCCGAGCGCGCCGTCGCCCGCCCGACCTCCGGCTCGCTCCGCTCAGTCATCGCGCCGCGCCCTCGCCCGCCGCCCTCAGGCCCCGGCCGGGGCGTCGTCGGTCTCGAGCTCCTTCATCAGGTGGTGCGCCTTGCCGACCTTGGCCCACACCTCGATGGGCAGGCCCCACAGCTCGATGAAGCCGGCGGCGGCCGTGTGCGAGAACTCGTCCTCGTCGGTGTACGTGGCGAGCTTGTAGCTGTACAGGGAGAGGTCGCTCTTGCGGCCGTCGACCACGCAACTGCCCTTGTAGAACTTGAGCCGCACGTCGCCGGTCACCCGCTCCTGGCTCTGCATGAGGAACGCCTTGCAGGCGTCGGTGAGCGGGTCGAACCACTGGCCCTCGTAGATCATGTCGGACAGCTTGCTCTCGATGGTCTTCTTGAAGTGCAGGAGGTCGCGCGTGAGCACGAGGTCCTCGATGGCCTGGTGCGCCTTGATGAGGGCCAGCGACCCGGCGACCTCGTAGACCTCGCGGCTCTTGATGCCCACGAGCCGGTTCTCGATCATGTCCACGCGGCCGAAGCCGTGCGTGTTGCCGATGACGTCGATCTTCTCGATGAGCTCGACCATGCCCATGGCAACGCCGTCGAGCGCCACGGGCTTGCCCTTCTCGAAGCTCACGATCACGGTCTGCGGCTGGTCCGGCGCCTCGTCCACCGACTTGACGAACTGGAAGGCGTCCTCCGGCGGCGCGACCCACGGGTCCTCGAGCACGCCGCACTCGTTGCTGCGGCCCCACATGTTCTCGTCGATGGAGTACGGGCTCTTCTTCGTGAGGTTCACGGGGATGTCGTGCTCCGCCACGTAGTCGAGCAGCACCTCGCGGCTCGGCCAGTCGGCCTCCCGCGCCGGGGCGATGATCTTGAGCGACGGGTCGAGAGCGCGTACGCCGATGTCGATGCGCACCTGGTCGTTGCCCTTGCCGGTGCAGCCGTGGGCGACGGCGGTGGCGCCGTACTTGTGCGCCGTCTCGACCAGCTTCTTGGCGATGAGCGGGCGGCCGATGGCCGTGCTCAGCGGGTACTTGTCCTCGTAGAGCGCGTTGGCCATGAGCGCCGGCAGGCAGTGGTGCTCGGCGAACTCCTCCTTGGCGTCGATGGCCTCGGCGGCGATGGCGCCGGCGGCCTCGGCGCGGGCCATGATGCCCGGCACGTCCTTGACGCGGCCGATGTCGACGAGGCAACACACGACGTCGTAGCCGTACTTCTCCTTGAGCCACGGCACGAGGGCCGAGGTGTCCAGACCGCCCGAGTAGGCGAGGACGACGGTTCCGTTGGGGGCGCTGTCGGTGCTCACGGTTCTGCTGCTCCTGTGGTCAGGGATGTGGACGATGAGGCGCCCGCGAGGGCGCGAGGGCGGCGGCGCGGGCGGAGCCGGCCGCCGCCGGGCTGGGGTGCGCGCCAGTCGGTGCCCGCGCGCTAGGCCCCTCGGAGACGGTCCAGATAGCGCTTCATGCCCTCCGCCGCCTCGTTGTCGGCGACGATGACGAGGAAGGTGTCGTCCCCGGCCAGCGTGCCGATGATGTCGCTGTGATTGAGGTTGTCGATCTGCCGCGCGACGGTGTTGGCCGTACCGATCTCGCAGCGCACCACGACGAGCTGCTGCGAGACGGCGATGGACCGCGCGAAGTCGTGCATCACGTGGCGCGCGGACTGCTCCGGGTCCTTCGGCCGCTCGCGCGAGCTGAGCACGTACTTGGCCCGGCCCAGGTGCGTGCGCACCTTCTGCAGGTCGAGCTCGCGGATGTCGCGGGACACCGTGGCCTGGGTGACCTCGCAGCCGAGCGCGCTGAGAGCGCCGACGAGCTCCCTCTGGGTCGCCACGTCACGCTGCTGCACCACGGTCTGGATGAGGCGCTGGCGCTCTGCCTTGCTCATGGGCGGACGAGGTATCACGTCGTTCGGGACCCTCCTCGCGGCGGCGACCACACTGAGCCCGGGCGCCGCCCCGGGCGCGGATGTATGAATAGAATACACCGACGGTGCCGAGAATATGCGACCCGACTGCCCGCCGGCGACCGCGTTACCCAGGTCCGCGATCACGCAGTCACCTTGGTGCCGCAGCCGGCGTCGGTGAGGATCTCGAGCAGGACGGCGTGCTCCACGCGCCCGTCGATGATGTGCGCGCTGTGCACGCCGGACTCGAGCGCGCGGCGCACGGCGCCGACCTTGGGCAGCATGCCGCCGCTGATGCGCTCGGACGCCTGCAGGGCGCCCAGGTAGGCGAGGTCGCACTCGGAGATGGAGGTCATCTCGCCGCCCTGGTCCTCGTAGATGCCGTCCACGTCGGTGAGGAAGATGATCTTCTCGGCGCCCAACGCGGCCGCCAGCTCACCGGCCACGGTGTCGGCGTTGATGTTGTATGAGTGGCCGCGCTCGTCGATGCCCACCGTGGCGACCACCGGGATGTTGGCCTCGGAGAGCAGCTCGAGCACCCCCACGTCCACCTTGACGATGTCGCCGACGTAGCCCAGGTCCACCTCGTTGCCGGCTCTGTCCTGCAGCTTCTTGGGCACGCAGGTGAGCATGCGGCCGTCCTCACCGGAGATGCCGACGGCGCTGCCGCCATGGCGGGCGATGAGGCTCACGATCTCCTTGTTCACCTTGCCGACCAGCACCATCTTGGCGACCTCCATGGTCGCCTCGTCGGTGACGCGCAGGCCGTCGACGAACTTCGGCTCCATGCCGAGCCGGGCCATGTGCTTGCTGATCTCGGGGCCGCCGCCGTGCACCACCACGGGCTTCATGCCGACGAGGCGCAGCAGCACGATGTCTTCGGCGAACTGCTCGCGCAGACGCGGACTGGTCATGGCGGCGCCGCCGTACTTGATCACCACGGTGGTCCCCCAGAAGCGGCGGATGTACGGCATGGCCTCCAGCAGCGTCTGGACCGTCTTCTGATGGCGTATGGTCATGTCGAGTACTCCGCGTTGAGGGTGACGTAGTCGTGGGTCAGGTCGCTGAAGTAGATGACGGCCTCTTCCCCAGGCCCGTTGAGCGCCACGTTCAGGGCGATCTCGGGCTGGTGCATGACGGCGGTGAGGCGCTTCTGCGCGGCCGCGTCGAGCTCCGCGGGATGCCCGCTGTCGACGATGACCACGTCCTCGTAGGCGATGTGGGCCGGCAGTGCCGTGTGCCCGTGCCGGCCCAGGGCCTGGCCGATGGCCTGCATGATGCGGCCCCAGTTGGGATCCTTGCCGTAGAAGGCCGTCTTGACGAGGGGCGAGTTGGCCACGGCTCTCGCCACCGCCTCGGCCTGCTCGTGCGTGTTGGCGCCGGTGACGGTGAGCTGCATGGTGCGCGTGGAGCCCTCGCCGTCGGCGACGATGGAGATGGCGAGGCGCAGCAGGGCGGTCGTGAGCGCCGCGCCCAGCACCGCCAGGCTCGCCTCGCCCGGCTTCACCCCGGAGGCGCCGTTGCAGAGGCCGATCACGGTGTCGTTGGTGGACTCCTGCCCGTCCACCGTGATGCGGTTGAACGAGACCTTGACGGCGCCGTGCAGCAGCCTGGTCCAGTCCTCCACGGCGACGTCGGCGTCGCAGGTCACGAAGCACAGCATGGTCGCCATGTTGGGGCTGATCATGCCGCAGCCTTTGGCGGCGAAGCCGAGGCGCACCTGCCCCTCGGGCAGGTCGACGTCGAGGGCGCCGGACTTGGCGTGCCTGTCGGTGGTGCGGATGGCGGTGGCGAAGTCGTGAGACGCCTCGGCGGACAGCTTGCGCGACGCCTTGGCGATGCCGATCTCGATCTTCTCCATGGGCAGCCGCACGCCGATGATGCCGGTCGAGCACACGGCCACGGCCTCGACCGGCAGCCGCAGCCCGTTGGCCGTGAGCAGGCGCATGCGGGCGGCGTCGGCCAGACCCTGCTTGCCGGTGACGGCGTTGGCGTTGCCGGCATTGACCACGACGGCCTGCAGGTGAGCGCAATCGCTGGTCTCCCGCGTGAGGCGGACCGGCGCGGCCGCGGCGGCGTTGCCCGTGAACGTCGCCGCCGAGACCGCCGGCTTCTCCGACACCAGGATGCCGAGGTCGAGCTTGCCCTTCTTCTTCACGCCGCTGGCCACGCCGGCGGCGCTGAAGCCCTTGGGGTGCGTCACGCCGGCGGCGACCTCGTGGGCCTCCGCCGGGAGTGTCGCGAAGCGCGTCTTGGGCAGCATGTCACACCAGCCCTTCGTGCTCGGGCAAGCCGAGCATGACGTTCATGTTCTGCACGGCCTGGCCGGACGCGCCCTTCATCAGGTTGTCGATCACGCTGATGACCACGAGACGGCCGGCGCGCTCGTCCACGTGCCAGTAGATGCGGCAGTAGTTGGTGCCGGCCACGTCCTTGAGCTGCGGCACCGTGTGGCTGAGCTCGACGAACCGCTCGCCGGCGTAGAAGTCCTCGTAGAGGGCGCCCAGCTCCGCGCGGCTCGGCAGCGGCACCGTGGCCGGCTTCACGTAGATGGTCTCGGTGATGCCCCGCTGCAGCGGCACGAGGTGCGGGACGAAGGTGAGCGACGGGCCCGAGGCTCCGGCGGCGGCGCCGAAGGCGCTGGGGCCGGAGCCGTTGGACGCCAGCCCGGCGGCGATCTCGGGGTAGTGCCGGTGCGATTCGACGCCGTACGCGACGAGGTCCTCGTCCACGGAGCAGTAGTGCGTGTTGGCCTTGGGCGTCTTGCCCGCCCCGCTCACGCCGGACTTGGCGTCGATGATGACGTCCAGCAGGCCGAGTTGTTTGAGGGGGGTCAGCGCGAGCAGGGCCGCCGTCGGGTAGCACCCGGGATTGGCGACGAGCTGCGCCGCGGCGACCTCGTCGCGGTGCAGCTCGGTGAGGCCGTAGACGCCGGGCAGGAGGTCGGGGTGCGGGTGCTCGCCGTACCACTCCCTGTAAGTCGAGTGGTCCAGGCGGAAGTCCGCGCTGAGGTCGATGACCCGTGCGCCCTGGTCGAGCAGCCGCCTGGCGACCCTGGCCGCCTCGCCGTGCGGCGTGCACACGAAGGCCACGTCCACGCCCTCGATCTCGCTCTCCCTGCAGAACGACAGGCCGGTGCGGATGCGCGGCAGGTGCCTGGCGACGGGCTCGCCGGCCAGCGTCTCCGAACTGATATGGGTGAGCGTGACGGACGGGTGGCGCAGCAGAAGCTCCGCCAGCAGGGCGCCGGTGTAGCCGCTGCCGCCGATGATGCCGGCGGTCGTGGCGCAGCCGGCGCCGGCGACTGGTGCGGTGGAGGTCGTGGTCTGGACGCTGGGTTGTGTCATGGGGCACTCCGGGACACGTCGGTGGACGCAGGGACGGGACGAGCGTGCGCCGGCGGCGGGAGTACGCGATCCGGCTGCGGCGGCTTACCGCGGTCCGGGACGCCCGCCGGCCGGCGCGCGTCGTGCACGTCGGGCGCGGGGGACGTCGCGGCGCGGCGAGACGGGGCCCGTGAGGGTCCGCCGTTGGACAGGGATGTGCACGCGTCGCTCATGTGCGATGGACTATACAGCTATGAAACCTATCATGCAACGGTGAGATTTACTTGGATGCAACTTATGCACATCTACGCATCAGAGCGTTTCCGGGGGCGTATACCCCCCGAGACGCCGCTCACCGCGTCAGACGCCGAATGGCCGGCAGTGGCGGTCTGCAGGCCCGCCGTCGCGGCCGGTTCGCCTTCGATCCCGCATGAGCGCCCTCTGCCGGCGGCGTCCGCCGACGGCGCCACGCCGAAGCTCCAGGACGGCGTGATACGATTCATCGTTCACGGATCATCTCGTCCGGAGCACAGGAGGCCACGGGGACTGTGAAGCGGCCCGGGCACAAGCTGGCCGACATCGTCGATGTCGCCCGCCTGCAGCGCCTCTGCGACGACTACGTCGAGGCGGGCGGCATGTCGCTCGCCGTCCTCGACCCCGACGGCACGGTGCTGGTGGCCTCCGGCTGGCAGGACATCTGCACGCAGTATCACCGTCGCAACGGCACGACGCGGGCCGGGTGCATCGAGAGCGACCTGCGCATCAACGAGCGCGTCGTCGCCGGACTCGAAGCTCCCGGGCACGTCGCCTACAGATGCGCCAACGGACTCCGGGAGGTCGCGTTCCCGCTGGTGATCGAGGGCGAGCATCTCGCCGATCTGTTCACGGGCCAGTTCTTCTACGACGACGACGTCATCGACATCGACGAGTTCCGTCGGCGCGCCCGCGAGCTCGGCTTCGACGAACGCGCCCACATCGAGGCCCTCGGGCGCGTGCCCGTCGTCACGCACGAGCGCGTCGAACGGACGATCCGCTTCATCGCCGACCTCGTAGGCATGCTCGGCGATCTCGGGGTGGCCGCCATCCGCCGCGACAAGGATCACGAGATCCTCAGCGCGAGCCAGGTTGCGCTGGAGGAGGCGCAGGCGATGGCGCGTCTCGGCCGCTGGGAGCTCGACCTCGTACGCGACCGGCTCGAGTGGTCGAGCGGCATCTTCGATCTGTTCGAGGTCGACCAGCGCGAGTTCACCGCCTCCTACGAGGCGTTTCTCGCGGCGATCCACCCCGACGACAGGGCCGCAGTCGACGACGCCTACGCGAAGTCGCTCAAGGATCGCCGGCCCTATGAGATCGTGCACCGTCTCCTGATGACGGACGGTCGCGTCAAGTGGGTGCACGAGCAGTGCCGCACGGAGTACGCCCCGGACGGCACGCCCCTGCGCTCCTACGGGGTGGTCCAGGACATCACCGCGCAGAGAGCGGCCGAGGAAGCCCTGCGCGAGTCACGCGAGATCCTGCGCGCGGTCATCGACACCATCCCGGCCCGTGTCTTCTGGAAGGACAACGACCTGACGTACCTGGGCTGCAACGCGCCGTTCGCCCGAGACGCCGGGTTCGAGAACACGGAGGACCTCGTCGGCAAAGACGACTACGCCATGGGCTGGCGAGAGCAGGCGGACCTCTACCGGGCCGACGATCGTCTCGTCATCGACAGCGGGGAGCCACGGCTCCTCGTCGAAGAGCCGCAGACGACGCCTGCAGGCGAGAAGATCGAGCTCCTCACCAGCAAGGTGCCGTTGAAGAACGCGCGCGACGAAGTGGTGGGGGTGCTGGGGACCTACCTCGACATCACCGAGAGCAGAAGGGCGGAGCGGGCACTGCGCCAGAGCGACGAGCTGCTGCGCGGCCTCTTCGACACCATGCCGAGCGGCGCAGCCATCTACGAGGTCCGTGGGGACGGGTCCAGGGGGAGCGACTACGTCGTCAGGGACTTCAACGCCACGAGCCTGCGGCTCGAGGGCAAGACCAAGGAGGAGGTCGTCGGCAGGTCGCTCTTCGAGCTGCGGCCGACGATCGACGAGTACGGCCTCATCCCGGTGTTCCAGCGCGTCTGGCAGACGGGGGAGCCCGCCCTCTTCCCCTCCAGCCTGTACGTGGACGAGCACTTCACGAACTGGTACGAGAACCACGTCTTCAGGCTCCCCTCCGGCGAGATCGTGGCGATCTACGACGACGTCACCGAGCGACTCCAGGCGGAGGAGGCCGCGGCCGAGAGCGCGGACAACTACCTGCGGCTCTTCGATGCCTCCCTCAATGGGATGGCGCACTGCGAGATGGTGCTCGACGAACAGGGTCGGCCGGTCGACTACCGCTTCCTGCGGGTCAACGACGCCTTCGAAGCTCAGACAGAGCTCAAGAAGGAGGACGTCGAGGGACGCACGATCCGTGAGATCATCCCCGGCTTCGAGAAGTCGGCATTCGATTTCATCGGTGTCCACGGCAAGGTGGCGCTGACCGGCGAGGAGGCGGAGTTCGAGCAGTACCAGGAGCACTTGCGGCGCTGGTACTCGGTCCATCTCTACAGCCCCCGAAAGGGGCAGTTCATCTCCATGTTCAGCGACATCACCGAGCGTAAGGAGATCGAGCAGAGCATCCGGCGCCTCAACGACGAGCTCGAGTTGCGCGTCCTGGCGCGCACCGCGGCGCTCGAGGCTGTCAACCGGGAGCTCAAGTCGTTTGCATACTCCGTCTCGCACGACCTGCGCGCGCCGCTGCGTGCGCTTGACGGCTTCAGCGAGATCCTGCTGCAGGACCACAGCGAGACGCTGGACGACTCCGGCCGGGACTGCCTGCGTCGCATCAAGGGCGCGGCCAACCACATGGCCGCACTCATGGACGGGCTGCTGCAGCTGTCCCGCCTGAGTCGCGAGGATCTCGTTCTCGAGCGGATCGACCTCAGCGCGATGTCGGCGGCGATCGTGGACGACCTGCGCGACGGCGAAGCGCCACGCGACGTGGACGTCTCGATCGCCGACGGCCTGGTCGCCGAGGCCGACGCCCGGCTCACGGGCATCGTGCTCGAGAACCTGCTCGGCAACGCCTGGAAGTTCACCTCGCGGCACGAGACTGCGCGGATCGTCGTCGGCGCCGCGCAGACGGACGCCGGCAGAGCCTTCTTCGTCGGCGACGACGGCGCCGGCTTCGACATGCGCTACGCCGGGAATCTCTTCGGCGCCTTCCAGCGGCTGCACACACCGGACGAGTTCGAGGGCACCGGCATCGGCCTCGCGACGGTGCAGCGCATCGTCAACCGCCACGGCGGCACCGTGTGGGCGGAGGGCGAGGTCGACAAGGGCGCGACCTTCTGGTTCACGCTCGGCGCGCCCGGCGCCGGCTGACGCAGAGGATGAGCGCCGGCCGAGCCGCGACGCCGCTCACCGCGTCAGACGCCGAAACGCCCAGAGCGTGCCGGCCTGCAGGACCAGCCCGACCGCGGCGATGGCCAGGAACGCCTGCCCGATCGCGACCCAGTCGAACCCCTCGACCATGAGGGCGCGGATGGCCTCGATCACGTACGTGATCGGGTTCCAGTCGTTCACGCCCTGCATCCAGCCGGGCATGAGCTCCCGCGGGACGAAAGCCGTCGAGATGAAGAGCAGCGGGAAGATGAGGAGCGAGAGCGCGCTCGTGGCCTGTTCGCTCCTGGTGAGCAGCGCCGGGATGAAGCTGACTCCCGAGAACGCCAGGCCGAACGCGCCGCACAGGACCATGATGACGAGGAAGCCGGGCACGCCGGTGACCAGGTCGGCGCCGAGGAGCAGGCTGGCGAGGAGGATGATCGCCCCCATCACCGCCGACAGCACGAACAGCGGCGCGATCTCCCCTGCCAGGATCGACCAGCGCGCGATGGGACTCGCGCGAAGCTTGTCCAGGTAGCCGCTGCGGTACTCGACGAGCATGCCGTACGCCCCCCAGCCGACCGCCATGAACGCCGCGAACACGACCTGACCGGGCGCGAGGTAGGTGAGGTAGCTCTCCTCCCCGAACGCGGGCAGGGCGACGATGCTCTGGTACAGCTGACTGAACACGAGCAGCTGGACGAGCGGGAAGAAGATGATGCTGATCCAGTTCGCCGGGACCCGCAGGAAGCGCCGCGCGGCCCTCAACCCCAGGTACCACGTCTCGTAGGCGAAGCTCGTCATGGCTCTCACCACCCCAGGATGATCGGCTGGTCGGCGGCCTCCTCGCGGATGCGGCGACCGGTGTACTGCAGGAACACGTCGTCGAGGCTGGGCTGGCTCATGCTCAGGCCGGCGACGTGCACGCCGCCGCCCTGCAGCCTGTAGAGCAGCGCCGGGATCGCCTCCTCCGCGTGGGGCACGGACAGCGCCACCCCGTCGGGGTGCGCCTCGATGGCCTCGCACGGCACCATACCGTCGAGGATGCCGCACAGCCGCGGCACGTCGCCGTCACCGTCGCCGCGCTCGAGCCTCAAGGTCACCGTGTCGGCGCCGATGCCCGCTTTGAGGGCCGGCGGCCGTCCCTCCACGACCACGTGTCCACCGTCGATGATGGCCAGGCGCGAGCACAGCCGGTCGGCCTCCTCCATGTAGTGCGTCGTGAGCAGCATCGTCGTGCCCTGCGCGCCGATGCGCTCGAGCTCCTCCCACAGCGCCGTACGGCTCTGCGGGTCGAGCCCCTCCGTGGGTTCGTCGAGGATGAGGAGGGGCGGCTCGTGCATCAGGGCCGCGGCGAGGTCGAGTCTGCGCTTCATCCCGCCGGAGTACGTGCCGGTGAGCTTCCTGGCCGCGGCCGTCAGGCCCATGAGCTCGAGCAGCTCGTCGACGCGGCTGCGCAGTCGGCCGGCGGCAAGACGATGGAGGCGGCCGGCGAGCTCCAGGGTCTCTCGCCCGGTGGAGAACGCGTCCAGCGCCGGCGTCTGCATGGCCAGCCCCAGCTTCTTGCGCACCTGCGGCGGCCTCCGTTGACCACGTCGTGGCCGCCCACGCGGACAGTACCGGACGTCGGCTTGCTCAGGGTCGCCAGGATGCGGATGGTCGTGGTCTTGCCGGCGCCGTTGGGGCCCAGGAACCCGAACAGCTCCCCGCGGTCCACCGCGAAGCTCACGTGGTCCACGGCGCGGGTGTCGCCGAACGTCTTCGAGAGGTCGCTGACCTCGATCACCGGTATGTCGTCGCTCGTGCGCATTCTGATGGTGCCGTACCACGCATGCTCGCTGCCTAACCGTTGGCGCCGAGGAGCTCCGCGCGGTGCGGGCGCTGCGGGGGCGCCGTCCGCGCTCAGGCGGCCGGGCGCGAGTACGGCGTCCGGGCGGCGCCGCCGTCTACCGTTTCTCCCTCGAATACGAGAGGATGCCTTGCGCGACCGTCGCCGGACGGCGCCCAGACCCGAGGACACGCGAAGGAGATGTTCTGCCGTGCACGCGATGGACCAGTACAACGCCAAGAAGAGGACCGCGGAGGAGGCCGTCGAGGTGATCCGCTCCGGGGACTGGGTGGAGTACACCTTCGGCCACGGCATCCCCCAGGCGCTCGACCGGGCGCTCGCCGCGCGCAGGAGCGAGCTGCGCGACGTCAAGATCCGCTGGATGCTGGCGCTGCGCCCGCTCGCCGTGGTGACGGCGGACCCCGAGAACGAGGCGTTCACGTTCATGTGCTGGCACTTCAGCGGCCTCGACCGGCGCCTGTGCGATCAGGGGCTCGTCCACTACATCCCGCTGCTCTATCGCAACAAGCCGCGACACTACCGCGAGTCGCTGGAAGTCGACGTCTGCATGCTGGCCACGCCACCCATGGACAGGCACGGCTACTTCAACTTCTCGCTGTACAACTCGTCGACGCGCGCCATGGTCGAGAAGGCCAAGACGGTCATCGTGGAGGTGAACGAGAAGCTGCCGGTCTGCCTCGGCGGCCGCGAGGAATGCGTGCACATCTCCGAGGTGGACTTCGTGGTCGAGGGCGAGAGCCCGGATCTGGTGGAGCTGCCGCGGCTGACTCCCACCGAGGTGGACAAGACCATCGCCCGCCTCATCGTCGAGCAGATGAGGGACGGCTCCACGATCCAGTTCGGCATCGGCGGGATGCCCGACACCATCGGCCGCATGCTCTGCGACGCGGACCTGAAGGACCTGGGCATGCACACCGAGATGCTGGTTGACGCCTACCTGGACCTCTACGAGGCGGGCAAGCTCACGAACCGCTGCAAGAGCATCGACCGGGGCAAGGGGACGTTCGCGTTCTCGGTCGGGGGCAGAGGGCTGTACGAGTGGGCGGACCGCAACCCCGGCCTGGCCTCCTACCCGGTGGACTACACCAACGACCCGGCCGTGATCGCCGCCAACGACAACGTGGTGGCCATCAACAACTGCGTGGAAGTCGACCTGTTCGGCCAGATCAACTCCGAGTCGTCTGGCCTCCGCCAGATCAGCGGCACGGGCGGGCAGCTCGACTTCACCACCGGCGCGTACATGTCCCGCGGCGGCAAGGCCTTCGTGTGCATGTCGTCCACCTACACCGACAAGAAGACCGGTGAGATGCGCTCCCGGGTGGTACCCACGCTCGACGTGGGCAGCATCGTCACCGGCCCGCGCTCGCAGGCGCCGTTCATCGTCACCGAGTACGGCATCGCCAACCTGCACGGACGGTCCACCTGGGAGCGGGCCGAGCGCGTGATCGCGATCGCCCACCCGCAGTTCCGCGAGGAGCTCGTCCGCGATGCCCAGCGGATGGGCGTATGGCGACGGAGCAGCAGGCTGTAGCCGGCGAGCCCGGCCGGAGCGGCTCGCCGGCATGCGATAGTATTCACAAGGCCGCACGCCGCCCGAGCGAAGCCCCAGCCCCGACTGGGGCCGGCACACGGCCCGGACGCTCGTGATCCCCTGATCGAGACAGGTCCGTCGGGAAGGTCGGTGCGTGGCCGCAAGCTGGGAGACCGCATGATCGAGATTCGCTGGCACGGCCGGGGCGGGCAGGGAGCCATCACCGCCTCGAAGATCGTCGCTACGGCGGCGTTCAAGAACGGGTACACCGGAGCGGTGATGATCCCGACCTTCGGGACGGAACGCCGCGGAGCCCCGATCTTCTCGTCCCTGAAGATCGCCCGGGAGAAGATCTACGACCTCTCACCCATCGAGACGCCCGACATCGTCGTGGTGCTGGACCACCTGCTGCTGGACGAGGTCGACGTGGCCAGGGGCCTCAAGGAGGACGGGCTCATCGTCCTCAACACCCCCAAGGCGGCGACCGCGTACGACTTCGGCGGCGTGCGTCTGGCCGTGGCCGACGTCAACGCCCTGTCGGTGGAGGCGGGACTGCCCCAGGGCAGGGTGAACTCCGGCATCATCGGGGCGCTGTGCCGGGCCTTCGACATCGTGCCGTTCGCGGCGGTCCTCGAAGAGATCGAGGCCGAGTTCGCCGGCAAGAAGCCCGAGGCGAACGCCGCCGCGGCGCGCCTGGCCTACGAGAACACCACCGTGGGGGTCGCGTGATGGGCACTCGAGAGTATCGCTTCAAGACGTCGCACAGCCTGCCCGGCCCGGGCGACGGCGGCAACACCGGGTCGTGGCGGGTGCAGCGCCCGGTCATCGACCTGGCCCGCTGCACTCCGGCCAGGAGGGGCGTCGAAGCCTGCTTCGCCTGCTGGCTCTACTGCCCCGACTGCGTGGTGTCACGCACCATCCCACCGCAGATCGACTACGCGTACTGCAAGGGCTGCGGCATCTGCGCCGAGGAGTGCCCCGCCAAGGCCATCACCATGGCGGACGAGTCGGACTACCACGAACACGCGGAGGGCTGAGGCCGTGCACATCATCGAGACCGGCAACGTTGCCGCCGCACTGGGCGTCAAGCTGGCCGGCGTGCAGGTGGTGGCCGCCTACCCCATCACACCGCAGACGCCGCTCACCGAGAAGCTCAGCGAGCTGATCGAGGCGGGCGAGATGGAGGCCCGGTACGTCCCGGTGGAGAGCGAGCACTCGGCCCTGGCCGTCTGCATCGCCGCGAGCTCGGCCGGCGCGCGCGCCTTCACGGCCACCAGCGCCAACGGGCTTCTGTACATGCACGAGCAGGTGCACTGGGCCGCGGGCGCCCGGCTGCCCATCGTCATGTGCGTGGCCAACCGGGCGGTCGGCGCTCCCTGGAACATCTGGAACGACCACCAGGACTCCGTGTCGCAGCGCGACACCGGCTGGATCCAGATCTACTCCTGCGACCACCAGCAGATCATCGACGACACCTTGAAGGCCTTCCGCGTGGCGGAGACCACCAGCATCCCGGTGATGGTGTGCTACGACGGCTATCTGCTGTCGCACACCTACATGCCCTTCGCGGTCCCGGGACAAGAGGAGGTGGCGGGGTTCCTGCCGCCGTTCCACCCCTCCTACGCGCTCGATCCGGGCTCTCCAGCCAACCTCAACACCGTCACGCTGCCCGAGGCCCGACTGGACGTCCACGGCGAGCTGGCCCACGGCTACATGGAGATCCGCTACCTGCTGCAGGAGGACCTGCGCAAGGCCGTGCAGGTGGTCGAGGAGACCGACGCCGCGTACCAGGAGATCTTCGGGCGCGGCGGAGCGCCCCTCGTGGAGCCGTACCGCTGCGACGACGCCGAGCACATCGTCGTGGCGATGGGGTCGCTCACCTACCAGTTGCGGGACGTCATCGAGACCCTGCGGACCGAGGGGCACAGGATCGGCGTGCTCGGGGTGCGGCTCTACCGGCCCTTCCCGGACGCCGCCGTCGCGGCCGCTCTGCAGGGCGCGCGCGGCGTGTTCGTCGTGGAGAAGGCGCTGTCGTACGGCTATGAGGGCGCCCTCTGCTCGGACCTCAAGTCCGCCCTGTACGACCACGTCGCGGACAAGAGCGAGGCGCCGTTCGTCAAGGGTCTCATCGCCGGCATCGGCGGCCGCGAGATCAGGACCGCCGACCTCTGCGACGCACTCCGCTCCGCCCTCGCGGGCAGCGTCCCCGAACCGAACTGGATCGCGATCCAACTCTAGGAGCAGGCATGAGCACGCGGACAACGATCCTCTCGCTACCGAAAGAAGAGTACGTCCACCCCGGTAATCGCGCCTGCACCGGCTGCGGCCTGGGCATCGCGTACCGCATCGGTACGAAGGCGCTCGGCCCCGACACCATCGTCGTCGTCCCGCCCAGCTGCCTCACCGTGCTGCAGGGCCTCTTCCCCGTGGCCTCCACCAAGCTGCCCAGCCTCAACGTGACCTTCGCCTCCACGGCCGCGGCCGCCACCGGCGTGCTCGAGGCGTTGAAGGCACAGGGCAACGAGCACACGAAGGTGGTCGCCTGGGCCGGCGACGGCGGCACGGCCGACATCGGCATCCAGTCGCTCTCGGGAGCCTCGGAGCGTGGCGACGACTTCCTCTTCATGTGCTACGACAACGAGGGCTACATGAACACCGGCGTGCAACGCTCCGGCACCACGCCGCAGGGGGCGATCACCGCCAACACGCCCTTCAAGGGCAAGATGCAGCAGAAGAAGGACGTGGCGGCCATCATGGCCGCGCACGGCATCGACTACGTGGCCACCGCTTCGGCCGCCTACCCGCTCGACCTCTACGACAAGATCAGGAAGGCGATCACTCTCAGCGGCGTCAAGTACATCCACATCCACACGCCCTGCCCGCCCGGGTGGGGCTTCGAGGCGCGCTACACCGTCAAAGTCGGTGAGCTCGCCGTGGAGACGGGCTACTGGGACCTCTACGAGGTGGAGACGGGCGAGTTCCGGCTCACCGGCGCGTCTGCCCGGACACTGAAGAAGGGCACCCGGAAGCCGGTGCAGGAGTACTTGAAGACGCAATCGCGCTTCCGCATCATGTCGCCCGAGCAGGCCGCCGACGTGCAGGCGCGGGTGGACGCGAAGTGGAGCACGTACTCTGGCGGCGAGGGCCGCTAGCGGGACGGCGGCGCGGCTCGTTTCGCGCCGGCGGAGACGACGAGGGGCGAGGGAGCGGCCGCCCGGCCGCTCCCTCGCCCCTCGTCACGTGAGGCCTCCGGCGGCGGCTACCGCAGCGTCGCCGCGTACTCCCGCTCGAGCGCCTTGAGGATCTTGGCGCGCACGCCGGCGATGTCCTTGTCGTTGAGCGTGCGCTCCGCCGAGCGCATCACGACGCGCAAGGCCAGCGAGCGCTTGTCCGCCGGCACCTGGTCGCCCTCGTACACGTCGAACACGCGCACGCTCTGCACGAGCTTGCCGCCGGCCCGGGCGGCCTGCGTCGACCACCGCCGCCGCCGGCACGTCCCGGCCGACGACCACGGCGAGGTCCTGTGCGGCCGGCGGGTACTGGCCGAGGTCGGTGAACGGCACGGCTGCGCAGCGCCGCCGGCACGAAGTCGGCGCTGAGCCCGGCGACGTAGACCTCGAGGTCGTCGAGGCCGAAGGCGGCGGCGACGTCCGCACGCAGCTGCCCGAGCACACCGATCTCGCCGACGCCCGGCAGCCGGACGAGCGCCGTCTTGCCCGGGTGCAGGAACGGGTACCGCGCGTCGTCGCCGACCGGCGCGTACTCGGCCGCGAGACCGACGGCGGCCAGCGTACGCTCGACCACGCCCTTGAGCGTGTAGAAGTCGGTGGTGCGCGCCGGCCCGGTCCAGGCCTCGGGCTGCAGCCGGCCGGTCATGACCACGGCCACGATCTCCGGCTCATGCGGCAGGACGGCGCCCGGCTCGGCGGCGTGCTCCGGCGCCGGCACCGGCTCGTCCCACAGGTAGACCTTGCCGATCTCGAAGATGCTCGGCGGGTCGTTGAGCCGGTCGACGTTCTCGCGGACGGCCTGCAGCAGCCCGGGCAGCAGCATGGTGCGCATCACCGACTGCTCCACGCTCATGGGGTTGGACAGCCGCACGGGGTCGAGGCGCGCGTCGCCCTCCTGCAAGTCCGAGGGGCGCGATCGCGTCGGGCGCGATGAAGCTGTACGTGATGACCTCGTCGAGACCGCACCCGGTCAAGGCGGCGCGCACGGCGCGCCGCACCCGCTGCGGCTGCGTGAGGCCGCCCACGGTGGTGTGCCTGGGCAGGGTCTCCGGCGCACGGTGATAGCCGGCGATGCGGCCGACCTCCTCGATGAGGTCCACCTCGCGGGTGAGGTCCGGGCGGAAGGTGGGGATGGCGACGGTCCAGGTGGCGTCGGCGTCGGCGGCGCTGGCGTCGCCCTCGTCCACGCCGCACTCGAGGCGCCGCAGGATGCCTGCCTGCTCGGGGCCCGGTACGGCGTAGCCGAGCAGAGCCTCACAGCGGCCCGGCCGGTACGCCAGCGCGACCGCCTCCGGGGGCGCCGAGCCCTCGTCCACGATGCCCGGCGCGACGGTGCCGCCGCACAGCTCCGCGAACATCCGCGAGGCGAACATGAGGCCGCCGGGCACCAGGTTCGCGTCGATGCCTTTCTCGAAGCGGTTGCTGGCCTCGCTGCGGATGCCGGTGTGCAGCTCGGTGCGCAGGATGCCGGGGCCGCTGAAGTTGGCGGCCTCCAGGACGATGTCCGTGGTGTGCTCGTCGATCTCGGCGTCCTGGCTGCCGAACACGCCGGCGATGACCAGCGGGCGCTCGACGTCGGCGATGACCAGCATGTGGTCGTCCAGGGTGCGCTCGACGCCGTCCAGGGTGACGATCTTCTCGCCCGCCGTCGGCGCGGCGCGCGATGAGCCTGTCGCCGCGGATCTTGGCGGCGTCGAAGGCGTGCAGCGGCTGCCCCCAGGCGAGCATGACGTAGTTGGTCACGTCGACCACGTTGCTGATGGGGCGCATGCCGGCGTGCGTGAGCCGCGCCTTGAGCCACGGCGGCGAGTCGCCCATGGCGACGCCGCGGATGACCGTGGCGCCGTAGCGCGGGCACAGGTCCGGGTCGGCGATCTCGACGGCGACGGCGTCGGCCGCCGGCGCGCCGCCGAAGGCGGCCGGCCCGGCGGTGGGCGGCGGCATGAGCTCCACGCCGGCCGCCGCCGCGACCTCGCGGGCGATGCCGTAGATGCTGAAGCAGTCGGGCCGGTTCGAGGTGAGCTCGAGCTCGAGCACGGCCTCGCTCACCGGCAGGTAGTCCTGCAGCGGCGCCCCGACGACCCAGTCGCCCGGGAGCACGACGATGCCCGGGCTCTTCTCCTCGTAGCCCAGCTCCTGCTCGCTCATCATCATGCCGTCGCTCTCGACGCCGCGCAGGCTGGCCTTCTTGAGCTTGAGGCCGTTCTCGAGCACGGCGCCGCTGAGCGACACGGCGACGGTGTCGCCGGCCTGGAAGTTGTGGGCGCCGCAGACGATCTGGCGGACGCCGCCGTTGGCCTCGCCGACCTCGACGGTGCACAGGCTGAGCTTGTCGGCGTTGGGGTGCTGCTCTCGCGTCAGGACCTTGCCGACGACGAAGCGGCTGAGGTTCTCGGGGTCGCGCGGGGCGCCGACCCAGTCGATGCCCTCCACCTCGGTGCCGGACATGGTGAGCAGCTCGGCGAGCTCCTCGACGGTGCCCTGCCAGGCGACGTACTCCTTGAGCCAGCTGAACGGTACACGCATCTCGACCGCCTCCTCTCAGAACTGCCGCAGGAAGCGGACGTCGTTGTCGTAGAACAGGCGCAGGTCGGGGATGTCGTGCTTGAGCATCGCCATGCGCTCGACACCCATGCCGAAGGCGAAGCCGGTGTACTTCTCGGCGTCGTAGTCGACGAAGTCGTACAGGGCCGGGTCGACCATGCCGGCGCCCATGATCTCGAGCCAGCCGGAGTGCTTGCACGAGCGGCAGCCCTTGCCGCCGCAGAGCCCGCAGTTCACGTCGACCTCGATGCTGGGCTCGGTGAACGGGAAGAAGTGCGGCCGGACCCTGATGCTGCGGTCCGGCCCGAAGAACTCGCGCGTGAAGCAGGCGAGAGTGCCCTTGAGGTCGGCCAGGGTGATGCCCTCGTCGACGACGAGGCCCTCTACCTGGTGGAACATGGGCGTGTGCGTGGCGTCCGAGTCGCGTCGGTACACCTTGCCGAGACACACCGTGTACACGGGCGGCTGCTGCTGCTCCATGACGCGCACCTGGACGGGAGAGGTGTGGGTGCGCAGCAGGACGCCGCGGTCGGCGTCCACGACCGCCTCGGGCATGGTCTCGCGCTGCTCGACGACCCAGAAGGTGTCGTGGGCGGAGCGCGCGGGGTGGCTGGGCGGCGTGTTCAGCGCCGTGAAGTTGTAGTAGTCGAGCTCGACCTCGGGTCCTTCGGAGATCGTGTAGCCGAGACCGATGAAGATGTCCTCGACCTCACGCATGGTCTGGCTGATGAGGTGCTCGTGGCCGGCCGGCAACGGTACGCCGGGGAGCGTGACGTCGAGGCGTTCGGTGGCCAGCGAGGCCGAGAGCGCTTCGCGCTTGAGCGCGGCCTCGCGCTCCTCCACGAGAGCCTCGAGCTCCTTGCGGATGAGGTTGCCGCCCTTGCCGACCAGCGGACGATCGGCCGCGGCGATGCCGGAGATGGAGCGCAGGAACTCGGTGAGCGCGCTCTTGCGGCCGAGGACGTGGACGCGCGCCTGCTCGAGCGCCGCCAGGTCGCGCGCGTGCTGGATCGGCCTCGCGGCCGCTGTGGTAGATGGCGGCGAGGCCGGGGGCTCGCTGCTGCAGCTCGTGCAGGTGGGCGTCGTCCATGGTCATCCTTCCTTGGCCGCCGCGGGGGAGTGCGGCATGTCGTGAGCGCCGGCCCGCCGGCGCGAGAGCTCGTAGAGGGCGATGGCGCCGGCCACACCGGCGTTGAGCGATTCGACGGCCTGCGGCCGGCCGGGCGCCAGCGCGATGGTGACCGGCCGCGTGACGTGCGGCGCCGCCTGCGCCGAGATGCCGGCGCGCTCGGCGCCGACGACGAGCACGGCCGGGCGCCGCAGCTCGGCCTCGTGCAGCGGCTCGCCGCCGTGCGCCGCGAGGCCGACGACCTCGGCGCCCGGCAGACGCGCCACGAGGTCGGCGAGCGCCACATCCTGGTACAGCGGCAGCGCGAACACGGCGCCCATGCCGGCGCGCACCGTCTTGGGGCCGTACAGGTCGGCGGTGCCGGGCGCCGCCACGAAGGCGGCGGCGCCGAAGGCCACGGCCGCGCGCAGCAGCGTGCCGACGTTGCCGGGGTCGCCGACGGCGTCGGCGTACACGACGAGCACGTCCTCGCCGGATCCGGGCGGCGGCGCGAACCGGCGCCGCCCGGGCAGCGGGAAGACGGCCATCACGTCGGCCGGCGTGTCGAGGGTGCCGATCTTGTGGGCCACGTGCTCGGTCACCGGATAGACGGCCGGCGGCGGCCCGCCGGACGGCGCCGGCCGCCTCAACGCCGCCGGCCCCGCCGGCGAGCCCCAGCCGCAGGACCAGTTCGTCGGCGCGCTCCGCGCGCACGAACACCACCTGCGGCCGGTGACCGGCGGCGAGGCCGGCCATGACGAGGTCGGCGCCTTCCACGAGGAAGGCGCCTTCCCGGTCACGGAACTTGCGCTGGCGCAGCGACGCCGCCCTCTTCACGAGGGCGTTCTGCGTGCTGCCGAGCGGCTCTCCTAAAACCCCAAGCGACTCGCCCGCCCCGCCGGCGTTCAGGCCGCGTCGAGGGCCGCGCGCGCCTGGACGGCGAGCGAGGCGAAGTACGTGGGGTCGGTCACGGCGATCTCGGCCAGCATCTTGCGGTCGAGCTCGACCTCGGCCAGGGAGAGGCCGTGCATGAACTGGTTGTACGACATGCCGTTCTCACGGGCGCCCGCGTTGATGCGGATGATCCACAGCTTGCGGAACTCGCGCTTGCGCACGCGGCGGTCGCGGTAGGCGTACTGGCCACTGCGCTGGACCTGCTCCTTCGCCCTCTTGTAGGACGAGTTCTTAGTCGCGCGGTAGCCCTTCGCCTGCTCCAGTACCTTGCGGCGCTTCTTGCGCGCGGAGACGCTTCTTTTGACTCTCGACATGGTGGTTGCTCCTTGGAACTATCGCGGGCTCAGCGGAGCCCGAGCAGGCGCTTGATCTCTTTTGAGTCGACCTTGCTGACGTCGTAGAGCTTGCGGAACCCGCGCTTGCGCTTGGCGCTCTTGTGTTCCAGGAGGTGACTCTTCATCCCGTGACGGCGCACCAGCTTGCCGCTCCCGGTGAGGCGGAAGCGCTTCTTGGTGGCGCTGTGTGTCTTCATCTTCGGCATCTGCACCCTCTCCCGCTACTTCACAGGCGCCATCATCATGACCATGTTGCGCCCGTCCTGCAGCGGCATGGACTCGATGACACCGAACTCCTTGACATCTTCTGCCAGGCGCAGGAGCAGCTGCTCGCCGCGCTCCGGATGGACCATCTCGCGGCCGCGGAACATGATCGTGACCTTGACCTTGTCCTTGTGCTGCAGGAAGCGCACCACGTGGCCCTTCTTGGTCTCGTAGTCGTGCACGCCCACCTTGGGCCGGAACTTGATCTCCTTGATCACGATCTGGCTCTGGTGCTTGCGCGCCTGCTTGGCCTTGAGCTCGAGCTCGTAGCGGTACTTGCTGTAGTTCATGACGCGGCACACAGGCGGGTCGGCCTGTGCCGCTACCTCGACCAGGTCGAGGCCCTTCTCGGCCGCGTAGTCCTGGGCGAAGCGGATGGGCTTGATACCCATCTGTTCGCCGTTCTCATCGATGAGGCGCACCTGCGGCACGGTGATGCCGTCGTTGATGCGGATACGGGGCTCGTTGGCCCGGTCCCGCATGAATCTGTCTCTTGGAGAAAATGGTCTACCCATAGACGGAAAAAGGCTCGCCAACGGCGAGCCCTCACGATCTCCTTTCTCGTGATGGACCCTGTCGACCTACCACCGGGCGCAGGGTGGGGTGCTCGCAAGCTCCCACTTTGTGGCCGTGGGAGTATACACGACCCCTCACCGGGCGTCTAACAGGCCGGGCCGGGGCGCGCGACGCCCGCCCGGCGACCCGCTACCGGCGCGTGACCTTCACCCTGAGCAGCTTGACGGCCGGCCGCTGCGTGAGGCCGCTGTCGCCGGCCGCGCCGTAGATCAGGCGGTACTGCGGTGGACTTCTTCGGCTTGAGCAGGCGCCCGAACGTGCCGTCCGTCTTCGTGGTGAGCGTGGAGACGGTCTTGTACGCGGCCTTGGAGCTCGTCCGCGCCTGCAGCCGTGACCTTCTGCCCGGCGAGCGGCCCGGCGGCGCCGGACAGCGTGCCGCTCACGGCGGATGCGGGCGCCCTTCTTGATGCGCTTCTGCGAGACGCGCGGCCTTCAGCGTCGCTGCCGGCCGGAGCGGCCGTGCCGTGGTGCGCCTGCGCGTGGCTGCCGTGGCAGGTGTCGCAGCCGCCGACGTCCTGCGTACATGGTCTTGTGGCAGGTGGTGCACGCCACCTTCGGGTCCTTGGCGTGCACCTGCTCCTTGTCGCCGAACATGCCCGACGTCCTTGCTGTGGCAGGCGGTGCACTTCTGCGTGCCGAACTTGGCCGAGCTGTGGCAGGTCTGGCACGCGACCGGCACCGCGGCGCGGGGTCATGGCGTCGTGGCACACGCTGCAGGCCGCGCCGGCGTGCGACTGCCTGGCCGCTGGCGATCTTGCCGTCGTGGCAGGTCTCGCACTTGTTGAGCGGCGTGGCCTTGGTCGTGCCGTGGTGGTACTTCTGCGCGTCGCCGTGGCAGGTCGCGCAGGTGCCGAGCGTCTTGTAGTGCTCCTGGTGGCACGTGGTACAGGCCGCCTTCGGCGATGCTCGTGCCCTGGTGGTTGCGGACCTTGGCGTGGCACGACGCGTCACCGCAGGACAGGTCGTTGGTGGACTTGACCGCGGGCACCTTGCCCTGGGCCTTGTCGTGGCAGGTCATGCACTGGCCGGAGGGGATGTCCATGCCCTTGTGGCAGCTCGGTGCAGTCGGTCCCGTAGCTGGAGTGGCCCTTGGGCGCCGCGGCGATGGCGCCGTCGTGACAGCCGGCGCAGTCGTTCAGCGGGATCGGCTGCGCGGTGCCGTGGTGGTAGCCGTCGGTGTCGTCGTGGCAGGTGGTGCAGGTCCCGAGGGCCTCGTAGTGGGCGTCGTGGCAGGTGGTGCACGCCGCCTTGGCGATGGGCGTGCCGGCGTGGTTCTTGATCTTCGCGTGGCAGCCCGAATCGGCGCACGCCTCGACGCCCGTGTAGCGTGACCTGCGGCGCCGTGGACCCCGGCTTGCCGACGTGGCACGAGGCGCAGTCGGCGAGAGACGGCTTGTCCATGCCGGTGTGACAGCTCACGCAGTCGGTGCCGAAGCCGGTGTGGTTGGACGGCGCCTTGGCGATGCCGCCGTCGTGGCAGGTGGCGCACTGGGCGAGCGGGATGGCCTGCGGTCGTCGCGTGGTGGAACGTCTGCGGGTCGGTGTGGCACTTGGTGCAGGCGCCGAGGGACTGGTAGTGCGCGGTGTGGCAGTCTGTGCACGCGGCCTTGCGTGATGTCGTGCCGACGTGGTTCTTGATCTTGCCGTGGCACCGGCGTCGTCGCAGGAGAGGTCGTTCGTGTAGGTGACCTGGGGGCCGCCGGACGAAGGATTGCCCACGTGGCAGCCCGCGCAGGAAGGCAGGCTCATGGTCGTCCCGTGGCACGACGCGCAGACGGTGTGCTGCCCGTCGTTGTGGGAGGCCGGCGGCAGCTTGGCGAGCGTGCCGTTGTGGCAGTCGGCGCAGGACGGCTCGGCGGTGGCCGCCGCGTCGTGGTGGATCCCGTCCTGGTGGCAGTCGGCGCACGTCTTGCCGTAGCCGGAGGCGCCCAGGTGCGGCGACGCGCCGTGCGTGAAGGCGACGTCGTAGGCGGGGTTCTCTCCGCTCTCGCGATAGAGGTGACAGCTGCCCGAGCAGGCGACGGTCGGGGGCGTTGCCCGGCTCGTGGCACTGCCAGCAGAGCTGCGCGCCCGACGTCGTCATGCCGCCGTGGCAGGCTGGCCGTGACACACGAGGTGTTGGACGGCGTGCGGTCCTGATGGCAGCCGCTGCGTGTTGCAGGTGGACTCCCCGGCCCCTCGCGTGCTCCCACGACTCGTACGCGAGCGCGGGCGCCGCCGCCACGACGCTCGTGACGATGAGCACAAGCGCGAGAAGGAGGAGAAGGCGGAGAGGATCGGACTTCTGGGCGGCGGCTGTCACAGCGGTGCGGCACGTCGAACCCCCTGGGTCCATTTGAGGTTCCGGGCAGTAAAAACCAGTGCGACGGCGCATGCAACCCGCCCGGCCCCCGGCACGCTCGGCACGGCGTCCACCTTCACACGGTCTTCGCCGCAGGTTCACACCATCTTCACATGGCGCCAACGGCAGCCGGCAAGCCGGCCGGCCGCCCGTGCGCCGCTGGAGCACCTCGGTCGTGCGAGGTAGCATCGCGTGGGAGACCCGAGACCGGAGGCAGCTATGGCGCGCGTGCCCGCAGCGCTTTCTGATGGACGCGACGGGCTCGCACGACGACGTCGATGCGAGCCTGGTCGAGCAGCACCTCGCCGGCGGCGGGTTCTTCTGGCTGGACCTGCACGGCGCGGAGGCCGGCGACGAGGCCATGCTGGAGGAGCTGTTCGGCTTCCACCCGCTGGCGCTCGAGGACGCGGAGCACTTCGGCCAGCGGCCCAAGCTGGACGAGTACGACGACTTCCTGCTGCTCGTCGCCTACGGCGCCAACGCGGACAGGGACGGGCTCGTGGAGGTGCACTGCTTCATCTCCGGCAGGTACCTGGTCACGGTGCACCGCGACGACTGCCCCAGCTTCGAGGAGATGCGCCTAGCGCGCGGCCAGGGAGCAGCGTCCCCCCGGCGGTGGGCGCGCCTGCTGCTGCACTCGGTGCTCGACGCCCTGGTGGACAGCTTCTTCCCGGAGCTCACCAAGCTGGACAACCGCATCGACGAGCTCGAGGCGGGCATCCTGCACGGGCCCAGGGACGAGCAACTGCAGGAGATCTTCCGCCTCAAGCGCCGCATCATCACCTGGCGCAAGGTCGTCACTCCTCAGCGCGACCTGCTCGCACGAGTGGTCAGCGGCGTCGTCATCGGTGCCGGGCATGACGCCGGACATGGAGCGGTACTACCGCGACCTCTACGACCACCTCATCCGCATCAACGACTACCTGGACAGCTACCGCGACCTGCTCTCCGGCGCGATGGACGTCTATCTGTCGACGGTCTCGAACCGGCTCAACGAGGTGATGAAGCGGCTGACCATCGTGGCCACGGTGTTCATGCCGCTCACGTGGATCGTCGGGTTCTTCGGGATGAACTTCGCCTGGATGGTGCGGGCCGTGTCCGGCTGGCCGGCGTTCCTCGCGCTCGGAGTGGCCACGCAGGTCGCGGCGGTGCTGGTGATGGTGTGGCTCTTCCGCCGCAAGGAGTGGCTGTAGGCGGGCGCCCGCGCGCTCAGCCCGCCGGCACGTGCCACAGCGACGCGTGGTCGACCACGGTGAAGCCGAGGCCCCGGTACAGCGGCTCGGCGGCCGGCGCGGACACCAGACAGAACAGGTGCGCGTCCCGGGCCACGTGATGGTCGATCGCCGCGGTCAGCGCCGCCGCGGCGGCGCCGCGGCGGCGCTGCGCTTTGCGCGTGCCGACCGCGTACACACCCACGATGTCGCCGATGCGGCCGGTGCCGGCCACGGCGACCGCGTGCCCGTCGTGGCCGGCGGCGAAGAAGTCGGCCCCCGGCAGGTGCGGGAAGTCCGGCCCGAACCAGTCACGACACCACTCGGGGCGGGCGTCGAACGCGTCGGCCAGCACGCCGGCCGCGTCCTCCACGCCCGCCTGGTCCTGCACGCGCCACGCCGGGTACTCCGACGCGGCGCGGCGCGCATCCGCCGCGCGCGCACACATGAGCGGCACGGCGCCGCCCGGCGACAAGCCGAGCTCTGCCGGCAGGGAGCCCACCTCGGCCGCCGCCGGGGACAGCACGATGAGCTCTCCCGGCAGTCCCCGAGCCCGGAGCCGCGCCACGAACGCCCGCAGGTCGCGCTCCGCCGCGAAGGAGTCGAAGATGGCGCCCGTGTTCATGTCGGCCATGGGCTCGCCGGTCATGCCCAGGCTGCCGGAGGGCGTGAGGAGCGACTCTCCCCGCGGAGCACCACGGGAGAGCACCACCCAGCCCTCCCCCACCGCCCGACCGACCGCCCCGAGGCTGACGGCTCGAGAACCCATGCGCACCTCCACTGTCACGGGGCGCACACGCCACGCGCCCGACGCCCGCCGGAGACATCCGCTGTGCAGTCTATCCAAGCCATCCGTGCGCCGGTATTCGCGTCGCTACCACGCGGGGCACACGTCACCGCTGTTCCCGCACGCGCGCTCTGCCGATAGGCTGGGATGAAACGCGGCACACGAGGTGCCCGCCCGCACGGAGGAGAGTCGCTTGCACATCGCCGTCAGCGCCATCGGTGAGCACTATCTGGGCGAGCAGCGAGCCGCGATGGCCGCGTTCACGATCGGACTGCTCCTCACCTTCCTGGGCGTGCGCATCAACACGCGCCTCATCCGCGCCAAGGTGAGCTGGTGGTTCCACGACATCGAGTCCGAGGGCGGCGTGCACGTCCATCACATGGTGATCGGCGTGGTCCTCATGGTGGCCATGGGCATCGCCCTCATCGCCTTCACGCCCACGCAGCTCTGGCTGCAGCTCTGCGCCCTGGTGTTCGGCGCGGGCGTGGCTCTGACGCTGGACGAGTTCGCCCTCATCCTGCGCCTGCAGGACGTCTACTGGAGAGCCGAAGGACGGATCTCGGTGGACGCCGTGATCATCGCCGTGTGCGCAGGCCTGCTCTTCATCCTCGGGTTCCGGCCGGGGGGGCTGGACGCCGGGACGACGTCGGCAGGCGGTGGCGTGGTCGTCGGCATCGGCGTCGCCATCACCGTCTTCTTCAATATGGTCTGGGCCGTCATCTGTCTGTTCAAGGGCAAGTACTGGACGGGGTTCTTCGGGGTGTTCATCCCCATCATCGGCGTCGTCGGCGCCCTGCGGCTGGCGCGGCCGAGCTCCCCATGGGCGCGGAAGAGGTACGCGGACAAGCCCAAGAAGCTGGCCCGCGCCCGGCGTCGCGAGGACAAGATGGACCGCACCTGGCGCGCGTGGCGCGAGGCGTTCTTCGACCTCATCGCCGGCAAGCCGCACCTGCCGAGCATCCCGCCGTACGAGCCGCCGGTGGCGGACCAGGTGGAGGACTCCGCCTCGGACGAGGTGGCGACGCTCGAGGACCCCGATGGGAGCGGCGACGCGGCCGGGCCTTCGAGCGCCACGGCCGGCGGGCAAGCGACGCCCGTGCCGGCGGTACGGCAGCCGGAGCCGGCGCCCGCCCACGCTCAGGACGCGGGAGGCCCGCCGGCCTGAGCGTCGGCCGCCGCCACGACGACCTGCAGGTCGTCGACGAAGCGGCGCTGCGCCGGCACGATGGCCTCACGGGCCGCGTCGAGCGTGAACCACGCGGCCCGGTCCACCTCGGGGAACTGCGCCTGACGACCCGAGCGCGGCGGCCACTCCATCGTGAACGCGTTGCTCGTGAGCTTCGCCGGGTCGCAGTCGTGCTCCACGGCCCACGCGAAGATGAGCTTGTGACCGTGGGCCTTGACGCCGCCCAGGGGCAGGAACGGGCCGGCAGGCTCCAGGCCCGTCTCCTCCCTCACCTCTCTCAGAGCGACGGTCAGCAGGTCCGCCGTGGCCGCGCGGTTGCGGGCCTTGGCCGCCGTCACCGTGGCCGGCTCGGGGCCGAGCTCCTCCGGCTCGGCCAGACCCTTGGGGATGCTCCAGGCCCCGGCGTCCTTCTTGGCGAAGTACGGGCCGCCTGGGTGGACGAGCAGCACCTCGAGCCCGGCGGCCGCGTGATCCGCGCCGGGCACGCGACGGTAGATGAGGAGTCCTGCGCTGACGTCGGGCATCTCGTCGACCTCCCACGGGGGTATCCGCCTCCGGAGCGCTGCCGGTTCGTTGCAGAATACAACCAACCGAGAGCGGCCGGTCTCGGTCAGGGGCCTCGAGGATGCCTGCTCGCGCGACGTGGGACCGCCGGTCTCGCGCGTGCGCTCAGAGAAGCACGCGCTCGTCACCGCTCGGCTCCGTCCCCGCCGTCTCGCCTGTGCGCGCGGGAGCGCGGGAGACGGGCAGGGGCCGGCGGCGCTGCGCGCCGCCGGCCCCGGCTCAGCTCGGTGTGTGGTCGGGTCTCAGCTCGCCAGCACGGCGGAGAACACCCACCAGGCCAGCAGCGACTTCGCCGTCAGGCTCAGGATGATGTACGTCTTCTCGCCGAACAGGTAGTCACGCCACTTGCCGACCTTGTGGTACTGCAGCCACATGTTGAGGGCGAAGATGTTGAAGAAGATGAACAGGCTGATGATGATGCCGTAGACGAAGCTCGGCGGCGCGGGACCGTCCAGGCCGGGGCTCCACACGTAGAGGCCGACGATGACCCACGGGATGATGCCGGCTGAAGCAGCCGAACCAGAACGACAGCCAGCTGGGCTTGCCGGGCGTCTCGTACTTCTCCATGAGCAGGCCGAAGAGGATCATGCTCGCGTTGGCGCCGAAGATGGCGATGAGGGCGGCGATGTCGCTGACGCCGGTGATCATGCTGATGAGCACGATCATGATGCTGGAGCTGAAGAAGTACTCGATCCAGCGCCCGTAGTTGCGGCTCTGCAGCAGGTTCGCCTTGTACCAGCCGAACACGCCGCGGCGAGGCGATGATGAAGAGCGCCGCGGCAGAGATGGCGACGAAGGCGAAGACGCCCCAGCCCAGCGGCACGTCGAAGAGCGTGGTGAGCTTGGAGGCGGTGCCGGGAGGGCCGGTCATGTACGTCGCCGTGACCGGCAGTGAGAAGCCGTTGGTCAGGAAGGCGATGGCGACGGCCTCGATGGCGAGGACGACACCGACGCCGACGTTCCAGACGCGCAGGCGGCCCAGGCGGCGCTGAACGTCGCTGGAGGCGGCTTGGGATCCGGCGCGCGAGGCGACCGGCAGACCATTGGCCGAGTCTGGCTGGGCACTCATCGTGTGCTCCTTGTCTGATGGGCCGGCCCGCGACGGCCGCCGGCCCGGCTGGTGTGATGGGGGCGGAGGCGGGTCATGCCGCGCACGACTCCTCCGCCGTCTGCTCGACGATCTGCACGAAGCGGTCGAGGAAGCGGCCCACGACCGCCCGCTCGTCCTCGCTCAGGCTCTCCGCCAGGGCGAGGACCTCCCTGGTCAACGGCGTCAACCCGTCGTTCAGTCTCGCAGCCGCCTGCCTGGTGCACCGGACCACCACGCGCCGCCGGTCGCTCGGATGCGGCGCACGCACGGCGTTGCCGCCCGCCTCCAGGCGGTCGACGAGGGCGGTGACGGAACCGGTGGTGAGCTGCAGACGGCGCGCGAGCTCGCTCGGGCCCAGACCGGACCCGTCTCTGAGGTGCTCGAGGGCCAGCAGCTCAGGCACGCTGACTCCGATCTCGCGGGCGACGGCGATGTTGATCCTCGAGATGGCGATGTCGAGGCGCCGCGTCGCCCCGGCGATGTCTTCTGGCTTGTATCGAGCGCTCATCGGTCGTCCCTCGGTCGAGAAGTATCTCGGCCATCAAGATACCCGCTACATGAGAAAAAGTATCATTCCGTTCTGACGTCACCGAGCGGCGCCGGTCGTCCCCTGCTCGGCGTCGGTGACCGTGTCCGCCGACGCCCGCTGACGAGGGAGCTCCGACGGGCCTGGGACGGCCGGTCAGGCGACGCCTGCGTCGTCGGGCGCCGCCGTCCCGGTGGCGGAGTTCATCGCAGTGTACCTGCCGTACGACCCGATGATCGCGCGTGGCACCAGGCCCGGGCGCCGGCCGCGCGCGTGAGCCCCGTCGTGCCGCTCGTACGCCCACGCGACCGAGCTGACGAGCGGCCAGCGCAGTGGTTCCGGCGGCGGGCACGCCCGCGGCGGACCGACGACCGGCAAGCGGCTCCAGCGGTCGTCGGCGCCGAGCGCCAGCGAGGCGAGGATCTTGCCGCCGGCCTTGGTGGAGGTGAGGCCGTGGCCGGAGAAGCCGAGGCCGGCGTGCACGGTGCGCGAAGGGCTGCTCTCGAAGAACGGCAGACCCGTATTGGTCAGGTCCATGGGCCCACTCCAGGCGGCCTCGAAGCGCACCCCCTCGAGCTGTGGGAAGAGCCAGACGAGGCCGCCGGCCGCGACCTGCGCCACACGTGCGGACGTCAGCACCCCGCCGCCGATGCGGTTGTCGTAGGTGATCTTCATGGCCCCGCCGCCGATGGCGATGCGCCCGTCGTCGGTGGGCCGCAGGTAGAACAGCATCTCGCGGAGGTCGGCGACCCCCTTGTGCGAGGTCCAGCCGATCTGTTCGAGCAGCTCGGGGATACGCTCGGTGACGACCATGTAGTCGACGCACACGGTGAAGGCGCGACGGAAGTGCCGCTCGCGGCCCGCCCAGGCGCCCGTGGTCAGCACCACCTGACGGGCGCGGACCTCGCCGGCCGGCGTGACCACCCGTACCGGTCGGCCTGCCTCCAGTCGCAGCAGCGGCGTGCCCTCGAAGATGCGCACGCCGCGCTCCAGCAGCACGCGGCGCAGCTCACGCGCCAGCTTGGCCGGCTGGAGCACCGTGAGGTCCGGCGTGAGCACGCCGCCGACGAAGCGCGGCGAGTCTGCGACGCGCCGCGCCTCGGCGGCGTCCACACGCCGCAGCCGGTCGGCGTAGCCGTGCCGCTCGAGCAGGCCGAAGGTCTCGTCGTCCGGTCCCGCCTGCCACTCCCCGGCGCGCGCGTACAGGATGCCTTCGTGATGCGCGTCGATGCGAGCATCGTGCTGCGCGATCCACTCGTCCAGTTCACCCACCATGTCGGCCAGCGTGGCGGCCCAGGTGACGCCGCCCTCCTCCCCGAGCGTGCGGCAGAGGCTGGAGAGCTGCAGCCACGAGGTGGAGAAGAAGCCGCCGTTGGCCCCGCTGCCGCCGGCGCCGCAGACGTCGGCCTCCAGCAGCACGACGCCGAGCGAGGGGTCGCGCTCCGTGAGCTCGTACGCGGTCCAGAGGCCGGCGAACCCGCCGCCGACGACGCAGACGTCGGCGGCCGCGTCGCCGGCCAGAGCCGGGCACACCGCCCCGGGGTCGGCGCGCAGCGCCTCTTCCAGCCACCAGCTGCGCGCGCCGACCGCGGGCACCGTCCGCCGTCCGACCCAGCCGACCTGCCGCCGTCCTCCGGACCCCATGTCACACTCGCTTTCGTCGCCGACACCGTCCCCCAATCACACGGCCTCGGACCGGCCGCGTCAAGCGCCGGGGTGGCCAGACCGGCACCCTCGGACCGTGCGTGGTGGTGTGTTGCTGCCGGGGGCGCTCACACTGTGCGGGCAAGGACCGCTGGTCGCGGGTGGCGACGCGTACCTCGCCGTCACGTCCGCGGGAGACGCGGAGCGGTCGTCAGAGCCCGATGACCTCGAACCCCAGAGCGAGCGCCGTTCTGCCCTGCATGCGGTCGTGGGTCGCGAAGACGAGGTCGTCCCGCAGGCGATCGCGGAGGTGCAGCGCGGTGGCCAGGTGGATCGCGTCGAGTGCCTTGATCGGCAGCGGGAATGCGTCCCCCGCCCGGTCGAGGACGGAGCGCGAGACGGCCACGCGACGCATCTGCCGCATCAAGCGGTGGACGAGCGCCGCCCGCTGCACCATGTCGTCGGCGCCCAGCCCGTCCACGAGCCTCGCCTTGTCGAGGGTGCGCAGGCATTCGGCCTGCGACAGACGCGAGGTGACGCGCTCGTCGAGGGACGCCAGCTCGGTGAGCCTGTCCGGCTGCTGCATGACGATGCGCATGAGCACCGACGAGTCGACGTAGGCGATCACTCGTCGGCCGCTTCGTGCGGCGTGGACAGACCGAAGTCCCGATCGGCGCGTACGTCTTCGAGGATCTGGGCGATATCGACGGAGAGCCTCAGCGGCGGCAGGTCGGTGACCCCCCACAGGGCCGGGTCGTCGTCGGTTCGATGATCTCGAAGTCGTCGACCGCCGGCGGCTCGTACGGACCAAGGGTGGCGACCGGGATGTCGCGGCTGAGCACCGTGAAGGAGTGCCCCTCGCGCACCTCGCGAAGGTAGTGGCTGAGTCTGGCTTTGAGCTCGGCGACGGTCACGGGGTCCATGGTCACAGCGTGACCAGAAGTGGTCACGATGACAATGGATCAGTGCGCGACGGTGGAGACCGCGGGCGCCGCGCGGACGCCTCGCGGGCGGCTCCGCGTCAGACCAGCGTCGAGCGAGCGGAACGGCAGGTCGAGCGCCTCGCGCTCGCGCGTCCCAGCGCTCGGGCGGCTGCACCATGAGCTCGAGCGCGAGCAGCCAGTCCCGCTCCGCCACGCGCACCGTCCAGCTGCTCCACCAGGGTCGGGGGGGTCTCGCCCGGCGACGTCGCCGGACGCGTCCTCCAGGGCGCCGCCGGTCAGCCGGTACCGCACGTGCAGCGGCAGGCCGGCCCGCGAGCCAGCCGGCCTTGGGCGGCACGAGCATCGTGTGCGACGCCGGTGACCACGCGGCGAACGCGGCGCGGGCCCTGGCGAGGTGCGGCTCCAGCCAGTCCTCGCCGGGGCCCGCCCCACGACCGCACGGCGACCATGGCCAGCGCGGCGATCCAGCCGGCCGCCGGATCGCCGGCGATGAAGTGCGCGGACGGCAGGTCGGGGAGGTGCGGCGTCCGCGCCCTCGACAGGTTCAGCAGCGGCGTCGGTGCGCACGAAGCGCGGGTCGATCTCGAACTCGACCCCCAGCGCCCTGTCACGCACGACGTCCACGGCGTCCGCTCACGCCCAGCCGTCAGGGCAGACGCCGCTCGCGGACCTCGGCGACCAGGTGGTCGACGAGCTCGCCGAGCGGCCGGGCGCCCTTGTCCTCGCCGCGCTCGCGCACGCCCACGGTGCCGGCCTCGGCCTCGCGGTCGCCGACCACGAGGATGTACGGCACCTTCTGCAGCTGCGCGTCGCGGATCCTCTTGCCGACGCTCTCGCCGCGGTCGTCGATGTCGACGTGCAGGGTGACCGGGGCCCGGGCCGGGTCGGCCGCGCCGCCGGCGCGCAGCGCCTGCAGCACCTGCTGCGCGTAGTCGCCGTGCCGGTCGGCGATGGGCAGCACCACGGCCTGCTCGCGGCGCCAGCCAGGTCGGCAGGTTGCCGCCGTAGTGCTCGAGCAGGATGCCCATGAAGCGCTCGATGCTGCCCAGCAGGGCGCGGTGGATCATGACGGGCCGATGCTCTTCGTTGTCGGCCCCGGTGTAGCTGATGTCCAGGCGCTCGGGCATGGCGAAGTCCACCTGGATGGTGCCGCACTGCCAGGTGCGGCCCATGACGTCGCGGATGTGGAAGTCGATCTTGGGGCCGTAGAAGGCGCCGTCGCCGGGGTTGAGCACGTAGTCGATGCCCTCGCCGTCGAGCACGCGCGCGAGGACGCCCTCGGCCAGCTCCCAGACCTCGTCCGAGCCGATGCTCTTGGCCGGCCGGGTGCTGAGCTCGATCTTGACGTCGCTGAAGCCGAACGAGGCGTAGATGTGCTTCATGAAGCGCACCACGCCGAGCACCTCGTCTTCGAGCTGCTCGGGGGTGCAGTAGATGTGCGCGTCGTCCTGGGTGAAGTAGCGCACGCGGAAGAGGCCGTGCAGCACGCCGCTCATCTCGTGGCGGTGCACGCGGCCGAGCTCGGCCATGCGCAGCGGCAGGTCGCGGTAGGAGCGCCGGCGGCTCTTGTAGATGAGCAGGCCGCCGGGGCAGTTCATGGGCTTCACCGCGTAGGGCTGCTCGTCGATCTGCGGTGAAGTACATGTTCTCTTTGTAGTTGTCCCAGTGGCCGCTGCGCTCCCACAGCTCGCGGCGCAGGATCACCGGGGTGCTGATCTCCTCGTAGCCGGCCCTTACGTGCTCGGCGCGCCAGAAGTCGACCATGGCGTTCCACAGGCGCATGCCCTTGGGGTGGAAGAACGGGAAGCCGGGGCCCTCCTCGTGGAAGCTGAAGAGGTCGAGGTCGCGGCCGATGCGGCGGTGGTCGCGCTGGCGGGCCAGCTCGAGCGCCTCGAGGTACGCCGCCAGCTCTTCCTTGCTCGCGAAGGCGGTGCCGTAGATGCGCGTGAGCATCGGGTTCTTCTCGTCGCCGCGCCAGTAGGCGCCGGCCAGGCTGGTGAGCTTGAAGGTGCCGCTGCCGAGCTTGTTGGTGCTGGGCAGGTGCGGGCCGCGGCAGAGGTCGGTGAACTCGCCCTGCGAGTAGACGCTGATGGTCTCCTCGTCGGGCAGGTCCTCGATGAGCTCGACCTTGAAGGGCTGCTCGGCGGCGCGGAAGACGGTGAGGGCCTCCTCGCGGGGCAGCTCCTGGCGCGCGAGCTCCTGGTTCTGGGAGACGACCTTCGCCATCTCCTTCTCGATGCGCGCGAGGTCGGCCTCGGCGATGGGCTCGGGGAACTTGAAGTCGTAGTAGAAGCCGTTCTCGATGGTGGGGCCGATGGCGTACTTGGTGCCCGGGAAGAGGCGCAGGACGGCCTGCGCCATGACGTGCGAAGCGGTGTGGCGCAGGATGTCGACGGCGTCGGGGTCGTCACCCTTCAAGGTGACGATGGCGACCTGGTCGCCCTCGTACAGCGGCGCGGAGAGGTCGACGAGGCGGCTGAGCGCCGGAGCGCCTGCGGCGTCCGGCGCGCCCGGCCCGGCGGCCGTGACGCGGCCCGCGATGGCGGCTTTCGCCAGGCGCGGGCCGATGGCGGCCGCCGCGTCGCGCACGGTGGCGCCGTCGGCGAGCTCGAGGGGGGATCCGTCGGGGAGGGAGACGTGCAGGGTCATGAGGTGACCGGTCCTTTCGTGCTTCGCGCCCGCGCACCTTGCGGGGGCTGTTGGCCGGTGGAGTGTAGCAAATCCTGCGGCGTTCGATCCGCGACAACGGTCTCCGTGACGCCTCACGAGCCGCCCTGTACCATCAAGCAGACTGAAGACCGTCCAGCCAGACGCGAGAGGCCTGTCATGAGCCTGCGCATCGAGGTCGACCATGAACGCTACAGCAGCGCGCCGACGTCGATGCCGCGCCCCTGGAGGCAGGCGCCCATCCGCTGCAGGTCGCGGAGCAGGCGCGCGGGGTCGGCCGCCAGGGCCTGCAGGTGGAGCCCCGGCTCGCGCAGCGAGCCGTCCTGCCACTGCAGCAGGCAGGCGGCCGCGGCGGCGGCCGTGAGCCGGTAGCCGTCGTCGTGGGTGAGCCGCAGGCCGGCGCTCAGGGCCCCGCCGGCCGGCCCTTCGCCCTCCGCCTCCACCTGGAACACGGTGCCGTAGGGCGGCCTGCCGAAGCGGCGCAGCGACCAGGCGAGCAGACGCGAGTACGGCCTGCCGAGCGTGTCGGGCGACCACTTCATGACCGGCATGCCGAGCGGGACCACCACTGTGTCCGCCACCTTGTTGAAGCCGGACACGTAGAACCCGCAGTCGCGCAGCGAGGGGATCTGCCGGGGCAGCAGTTCGAGCTCCCTCATGTACATCAGCGTGCAGCGCTCGCGGCCGAAGGGCGGTCCGAAGTCGAACGAGCGTGTGGCGTCGCGCCACGCGAGCTTCGTCCAGGCGCCGTCGCGCAGCGCCTCGACACGGTAGTCGCGGAGCTCGTTGGCGAACTCGTGGATGGTGCTCTGCTGGAACTCGTAGGCGTTCCAGTCGACCTTGAGCAGGCCGCCGACCGCGGCGCGCTCCAGCCGGCCGAAGGCCGGCGCCAGCGCGCGGATCAGCAGGGCCGAGAGCCCCGGGTGGATGCCGCCGTCGGTGATGAAGCAGCGGCCCTCGGCCTCGAGGCGCGGCCGCAGCCCCTCGAGCGCCGCGGACTTGGCCTCGCCGCTGAGCAGCAGGTCGAAGTAGTCGGCGCCGGCGCCCAGCGCGGCCTGCGCCACCGTTCCGGCGTACCCGAGCACGCTGGCGGCGACGGCGACGAGGCCGACGCCGTCCAGGGCGCGGGCCAGCGACGCCGCGTCCGCGGCGTCGGCCGCCCGCGCCGTCACCCTGCCGGGGAACCGCGCCGCGAGCTCGGCGGCCGCCGCCCGTCCCTTGTCAAGGCTCCGGCCGGCCACGACGATGTCCCCGTCGCCGTACTCGAGCAACAGCTCGCAGAGCGTCCCGCCCGTCGTGCCGTATCCGCCCAGCACCAGGATCGTCTCGTTCATGGTCGTCCCTCCCCGGTCGCGGGCGGGCCGCCCGTGTCGGTCACGGTAGATGAACATCTGTTCGCCATCAACAGGACCGCCCGAGGCTCCCACCGGAGAAGACACCGGCGGGTGCGATCCGCGGCGACCACGGCCAAGACGACCGCGACGGCGAGGAGTCACGGGATGGACCCCACGCGCCGGCGACCTGTGATCGTCTGCTTCAGGGCGCGCGCACGGTGAGCCACGAAAGCGGCCCCCGCCGGGAGCCGCTCCAGGTCGAGGGGAGCGGATCGCGACGGGGGCCGGACCGGTGCAACGCACGGCCCGAGTCGAAGCTACTGAGCCAGGTCAGCGCCCTCGACGTGGTTGCGCGAATACGCGAGCGGCTGCTCCTGCGGGACGGTGGTCACGAGCCCGGCCGCCAACTGGTGCCGCAACGCCGGCGACTCGGGCAGCGCGACGGCGGCTGCGGCGCCGACGCTCGCCGGGGCCAGGGTAGCGCCCTCTACGTGGTTGCGCGAATACGCGAGCGGCTGCTGCTGCGGGACGGTGGTCACGAGCCCGGCCGCCAACTGGTGCCGCAACGCCGGCGACTCGGGCAGCGCGACGGCGGCTGCGGCGCCGACGCTCGCCGGGGCCACAACGGCGCTCTGTCCGCCGATGGGCGTCGAGTCCGGACGATTGATGAGCACGAGCACGCCCGCGGCTGCCACGACCGCAACCAGTACGGCGACGATCGTGGCCGACGGGATCTGCACGTGATGCCTGTGGGCCAGCGTGGTGCTCATGATTACCTCCCGAGTTGCGACACCTGCGTCGCGACTGTGCGTTGAACCTGTCGGAAATGACTATCGACAACGGCGGGGGCGGTCTTATGAGTCACCTACCTGGCTCTCCTGGGCCTCTGCGCAACGCCGGGAGGCATCGACCTCAGGCGCTGCCGACGAAGCCGGCGACGAATGTTCCATCCGCGCGGCGAGGGAGGATGCTGAGGGAGTCGGCCGTGGCCGGGAAGGCGACGATCGGTTGAGCCTGCCGGAGGACCACGTGATCCAGACGGCGAGGATCCTGCGTGGGTATCGGCACAACGGCGCAAGGACTGCCGAGCAACGCACCCTGTCCTGCGTAGGGTCACGGCTTGGCGACACCGGGTAGAGACCGGGACGCCACAAGGCGGCTTAGACGCATGTACCAGCGTCGCCTGGTCGCCCTGACCTCGTCGTGGGCCCGAACCGAACAGCCGCCGGCCTCGCTGCCGCTGAAGTCGAGAGGGGACGGCCACGCCCTCGAGGATCGCCCCCTGCGCCGCCCGAAAGCTTGGGCCAGATCACGGAAGGTTCGGGCGGAGCCACGTCGGGCACGCCTCCGGCCGGCACGGACTCGAATGCCTGGGCGCGGCTCAGACCGGCAGACAGAAGGGGCAGTCGCAGGGCTGCTCGTGCACCCAGCCGTCGGCGGGGAGCGTGCGGTCCGCCACGGGGAGCGAGCAGCAGTAGGTCCGAGGGCCCTTCGGCTCGAGCGAGCGCCAGAACGTGATGCCTTGGGGCAGGTAGACGAACTCGTCCTTGCGTCCGCGCCGCACCGCCTTGCGGCCGGCGGCGAGCACCTCGTGGTAGGTGAGTCCCTGCTGGCTGGTCATGGGGCCGGTGTACCCGGCCGGCGCGCAGACCAAAAGGGCCGGGGCCGGGTGGAGGCGCCACCGGGGCCGGGCGGAGGCGCCACCCGGCCCCGGCCCGGCCCCGGCCGTCCGGACCGAGGGGGCCCAGAGGCGGTGCGCTCTCTGCCCCTCGGCTCGCGGCCCCTGGGCGCGGCCCGTCCGCTCACGGCTCCGACGGGAAGTGGTTCAGCGGATGCGGGTCGTTCGGTGCCGCCAGAGCTGCGGCGCGACCGGGGACGGCGGCGGTCGCACCCAGCGGCGCCAGGGTGGTCCCGATGACGTGGTTGCGCGGGTACGCCAGCCCCTCCGTCTGCACGAGCGGGGTGGCGACCTCCTCGGCCAGCAGCCGGCGCAGCGCCGGGCTCTCCGGCGCCGGGACGGCGGCGGCCTCGACCGCCACCGCCGGGACGATCTCGGCGGGTCCCGCGGCCGTCCTCGTGTCCGGCCGGTTCACGAGGACGAGGACCGCGGCGGCCGCGGCCACTGCGACCGCGACGGCGACGAGGGTCATCCACGGCACGTGGATGTGGTGTTGCCTGTGGGTGGCTGCGTAACTCATGGCTCCTCCCGACGACGCTTTGCTGGTGCCACGGCCAGCGTAGAGCGCGGCGCGGGAGGCGGTCTTCACCCGGCTCGGGTGAACCTGCCCGCATCTTGGCGATGCGACGGAGGGGAATGCGCAGCGGGAAGTCGGGCGGCCGAGCCCGTCACATGCCGAACGCCGAGGCCCACTGGTCGGAGATCATGGCCGAGAGCTGGGCAGGCCCGTCAGCCGGCCCGGAGGCGGGCGGCTCCTGACCCACGTTCGTCCTGCCCCACGGGAGCTCGACGACGTACCTCCCGTACTCGACGCGGGCGCGCAGCTCGGCGGTGGAGGCCGGCGTGCGCACGAAGTCGCTCGCGCCGGCCACCAGGCCGCTCTTCATGTCGCGCCCGGGGCTCTCCGGCGTGAGCAGGATCACGTACGGTGGCCGCCCCAGGTGGAAGTCCCGCAGGATCCGGCACAGCTCGGGTCCCTCGATGTCCGGCAGGTCCCACTCGATGAGCGCGAGCCGCGGGGGGTCATCGCGCATCAGCACCTCGAGGGCGTGGGCGCCGTCGCCGGTCTCGATGAAGGTGAAGTCCTCGCCGTCCAGCGCGGCCGCCAGCGCCGCGCGGGACCTCTCGCTGACGTGCGCGATCAGTACGTCCACGTCGATCCCCTCCCCAGGCACGCTCGTGGCGTTCCTCTCCTCTCGATTCTGGGGTCGACGACGGGAATACCCTTTCTGCATAGGGGCGGACGCCTCTTCGGGCCGGGACCGCCCCGGCCCGTGACTGCGACGGCCTGCCCGGCGCCGGCAAAGCGTTGCCGGGCAGGACAGCGAGCGCCGGCGAGGCGTCAAGCGAGGTCGCACCTCGTCCGATGTCTGCAGTGGACGCTCGCCGACGCAGAAGGGCTCATGGACCGACAGCCGCACCGAGGCATCGCCCCACCGCTCCACCAGGCCGGACAGTCCGGCGGGGCCGCGCGGGGCCGCGCACGCCGCGCCCTCGACGCGCTGCTGCCCCGCGGACAGGCGCCGGCCGGCGCCTGGAGCCGCTCCTGGCAGTGGGCGTCAGCGGCCGCGGTCACGGCTCTCCTGCTGGTGCTGACCTTCGCCGGCGACGGCTGGGTACCGCTGCTCTCCGGCGTCGACCTGGTCGTGCACGAGGCCGGGCACTTCTTCACCGCCTGGGCGCCCCCGCTGCTCTGCGCACTGGCCGGCTCGGTGGCCCAGGTGGCCGTCCCCCTCATCCTCGCCGCCTACTTCTGGTACCGCCGGGACGGGTTCGCCGTGATCGTGCTCGTCGCCTGGGCGGCCGAGAGCCTGAACAACGTGGCCGTGTACGCGGCCGATGCCCAGGCCATGGTGCTCCCGCTCGTGGGGGACGACGGCTCCGGGGCCGGGCACGACTGGCACAACATCCTGAGGGAGCTCGACCTGCTGGCGTCGACCGGCCTCGTCGCCGGAGCCGTACGCGGCGCTTCGATCGCCCTGTTCGCGGTGGCCTTCGCGCTCGCCGCTCTGGGCTACCTGCGGGCTCACTCCCCGGCGGCGTAGAGCCGCCAGGCGCCGGGGACGCCCTTGAGCTCGTGCTCTCCCCGGTCGGAGAAGCCCAGGCCCGAGCCCTCCACGAGATCGCGAACGGTGCCGGAGACGAGGACCTCACCGGGGACGGCCTGAGCGGCGACGCGGGCGCCGATGTGCACGGCCAGGCCGCGCACCTCGTCACCGGCGAGCTCGATCTCGCCCGTGTGGCAGCCGGCCCGCACGAGCAGCCCCTGCGGGGCGAGAGCGTCCCGGAGCGCGAGAGCGCAGCGCACCGCGCGGGCCGCGCCGTCGAAGCGCGCGAAGACACCGTCGCCGACGCGGTCGATCTCGGTGCCTCGATACTCCCTCAGGTGCGCGGCCACGGTGGCGTGGAAGCGCCGCAGCTCCTCCTTCCACGCCGCGTCCCCCATCGCCGCCGCGCGTACCGTGGAGTCGACGATGTCGACGAACAGCAGGGTGGCGAGGACGCGGTCGGCGACGGCCTCGCGGCGCGCGGAGGCGCCGGAGGCACGGACGACGTCCTCCTCGGCGGCGACCAGCGCCGCGACGACCTCGGGGTCGAACCGGCTCCCGGCGCCGTCCTGCATGGCAGCGAGCGCGGCGCCGTGCGACCGCGCCTTGCCGTACGCGCGGTCGTCCATCATGGAGACGTACGCGTCGGCCGCGAAGATGATGCGTGACGGCAGGGGGATGTCCGCGCCGGCGAGGCCGTCCGGATAGCCGGCGCCGTCCCAGCGCTCGTGCGCCGAGCGCACGACGGGGCCGAGCGGACGCAGGTAGTCGATGCGCGCCAGGATGCTCTCCGCGATGACCGGGTGCGTGGCGACCACGGAGAGCTCCTCGTCGCTCAGCGGCGACGGCTTGTGGAGGATCCGCTCGGGGACGCCGATCTTGCCGATGTCGTGCAGCACGCCGCCGTAGCGGACCAGGCGGATCTCCGACGGTCCCAGCCCGAGTCGCCCGGCGACGACCGCAGCGACGTCGGCCACGGCGCGCGCGTGGTCGGGCGGGTGTCCCTCGCCCACCTCGAGCGCCCCGGCCAGCGACGCCACGGCGGAGAGGAAGCCCTGCTCGAGGTGCTCGTAGGTCTCGGCGTTGCGCAGGGCGACGGCCACCTGACCGGCGAGCATGGACAGCAGCGCCATCTCCTGGTCGTCGTAGGGTCGTCCTCCCCGCCGGCCCGTCACGAGCACGCCGCTCACCGAGCCGCCGCGCACGAGCGGCGCGGCGGCGAGGCGCAGCGGCGCGGCGACGCCGTCGACCGCGGCCGCGGACTGCGCCGGGCTCGCGGCGGCGGCCACGCCGGTGGCCAGCTCCGCCGCCGCCGGCGACGCACACGGCGCCGGACCCTCGGCGCCGTCACAGCCGCCGCCCCGGCACACGGCAGCCACGCGCATGCCGCCATCCACAGAGAGGAACAGACAGCTCTCGTCTGCCTGCACCATGGCGGCGATACGCGGCAGCATGTGGTCGAGCTCGGCCGGCAAGTCGACGGTCTCGCCGACCGACTGCCCGAAGACCACGTTGAGACCGGCCAGCTCGGAGGTGAGCGTCCCCAGCTTGCCGGAGAGGTCGGCGACACGCTCCGAGATGCTCTCGGACATCGTGTTGAAGGCGCCGGCGAGCCGCCCGATCTCGTCCGACCCGCGCACCTCGATGCGCTGCCGCGTCTCGCCCCCGGCGATGGCGACCGCCGCCGTGGCCAGCCGGCGCAGCGGCCGCGTGATGCGCCGGGACAGCAGCACGGCGGCGACCACGGATGCCGCCAGTGCCAGCAGGAGAGCCGCGGCGGCGGTGTCGCGAAGGTCCGCCGTCGCGTCGAGCACCATCGACCTGTCCATCGCCATCTTCACGAGCCCCGAGCGGTAGCCGTCGGCGTCGTACACGGCGAGGTACACGCTGCGCGCCGTCCCCTCGTCGAAGGGCGCGCCGACCTGGTACAGCACGCCGCTGGAGGCCCCGGCCGTCTGGTCTGTGCCGGCCACCTCTGCCTCCGCCTCCGTCGCCGGGGTGAGCGTGACGTCGGTGGCCGCACCGATGGACGACAGCGCGTCCTCGTCCAGTGGCCGGGCCGTCACCAGCACGCCCAGCGGCACGCGCGACCCTTCTTCGTGCAGGTACTCTGCGCCGATCACCCACAGCCCGCCGTCGACGGTCTCGAAGCCGGCGACCGGTTCGCCGCCGCTCAAGCCCTCGGTCAGGCGCTGGACCTCGGGCAGCCGCCACAGGGGAGACGCCATCACGCCGCCACCCCCGGAGACGAGCAGGTCCCCATCCGTCGTGTACACCTGCGCAAGCGCGCCGGGGGTGGCCGCCAGCGTCTCCAGGTGCCGCCGCACCTCGGTGTTGTCGCCCGCGGCGAGGGTCGAGAGGAGCGGCGGCCACGAGGCGTAGTCCTCGCCGGCGTCGAGGCTCAGCGTGGTGAAGTCGTCCAGCGCCCGCCCGACCGCGACCTCCCGCTCGACCAGCCGCACGCTCTCGAGGTCGCGCAACGTGCGCGCCGTCGCCACGTAGGTGTAGGCGGCATACGCGAACAGCGGGATCACCGCGCAGCACACGCAGGCCAGGGCGATGCGCGTGCGCACCGACCACAGTGCCCCCCGCCGGCCGGGCTCCGCTGCAGCGGCCGGCTCGCCCTTCACTGGACCCAGAGCTTCCACGCGTCCACCCCGTGGACGGGGATCACGCTGAAGCCGCCGGTGCGCGGCGCAGCCGCACGCAACGCCGCGCGCTCGTCCGCCTCGCCGCCGCAGGCGGACACGGCGACGAGAGCCACGACCAGGGCGACGAGGGCGTAGGGGGCCAACGATCGGGCGCGCATGACCCCTGCGCGCGGTGCGCACCCGCACCGCCCACTCGACCCGCCCCTCACGAGCCACAGCTCCGGCATCCCGACGCCTCGGTCCCGTCACCGCCTCGAGATGAGGATACCGCGTTCGCCGCGAACGCCAACGCCCTGTCGCGACATGGGCACCTGCCGTCGGACTGGAGCTCCCTGACCTCGCGAAAGTCGAGCGCACCCCGTCAGATCGACCACAGGTTGCTGATCACCGGCTCCACCAGGGCCTTGACGCCGGTCACGACCTATTCGCACCTGCTCCCTTGGCCTCCACGAGCACCTGCCGGGCCATCTCCACGAACTCCTCGGCGCTCTCCTCCGAGGCCGTGACGCCGCCGAG
The DNA here is from genome assembly GCA_963777765.1 of uncultured Alphaproteobacteria bacterium. Lineage (GTDB taxonomy): Bacteria > Pseudomonadota > Alphaproteobacteria > Rhodobacterales > Rhodobacteraceae > Aliitabrizicola. The sequence continues at coordinate 49,613 of CAVZRP010000004.1, forward strand.
GGTGACGGTCACCGCCAGGCACCGCTCGCCGTGGCGGAAGGGGCGAGCCGCCGCGGCGTCGGGTACACGTCCAGGAGCGTCGGCGATGTCGACGTCGCTGGGAAGACGATCACCAAGGACGGCCGGGCCCGGCTGCAGACCCGGGGGGATGGGTGCAGCCGGGCCCGTGGAACGCCCGCCTCGCGAGCGTGGACCATCTGCGCTCTGCTCCGCGCCGGCTCTCAGTGACGCCGCCGGCAGCGGCTCGACCTGGGAGCTTGCGCCACCCTAACCGACCGATACCCCCATGAGCTCCTCCGCAACTCTCGCCGCCTCGACGGCGTTCTCAGCGTAGCCGTGTGCACCCCACTCGTCGGCCAGACGCTGGCTGATTGGCGCGCCGCCGATCATCACCCTGGTGTGCGGCAGCGCTTCCTTGATCGCCGGCATGTAGTCCTTCATCGCTTTCATCGTGGTCGTCATCAGCGAGGACATGCAGAGGAGGTCGGCGTCGTGAGTCTTGCCCTCCTCGATGAACTGCTCCATCGCCACATCACGGCCCAGGTCATGCACCTCGAAGCCGGCCACCTCCAGCATGAGCTTGACGAGGTTCTTGCCGATGTCGTGGACATCACCCTGGACGGCGCCTATGACGACGACGCCCTTGCCGTGAGCACCCTCGGACGACGCCACGGCGAGCGGCTGCAGAATGGCGAGGCCCGCGTACAGGGCCTCTGCCGCCACGACGAGCTCGGGCACGTAGCACTCGCCCACCTCGTACTGCCTGCCCAGCTCGACCATGCCCGGTACGAGGCCTTCGAGTATGGCCCTCTGTGGATCGATGCCGGCAGCCACGGCTGCCTCGGCGGCGCTCGCGGCCACGTCCTCGTCGCCGTCCTCGACGGCCTTGGTCATCTGCGCGAGGATCGCCTGCTCGTCGCTCATTGTCTGTCTCCCTTCAAGCAGTCGTTCGTGTGGTTCAGTACTGGCCGAACGTCCGGCATGCCTTCACCATCTGATAGACGTTGATGGGTGGCGCCTGCGGCGGCACCTCGCATCCAGTCATGAGGGCGTAGCCACCGGGATGGTCCTTGCCCTCCAGCACACACGCTTCGCACAGCTCCATCACCTGCTCCGGGGTGCCCTCCTGCATCGTGATGGGGTCCACATTGCCCATCACGACCTTGCCGGGGAACGCCTCTCGGGCGGACGTGATGGAGACCTCGCGGCCCACGCTCACAAAGCCGCGTTTGCCGAACTCGAGCTGCGACCAGTACGGCAGGTTCTTGTTCTGCTCCCCGCAGATGTGGCTGGCGACGATCGCGACCTCCTGGGCGGTGACGTAGGAGTGGATCTCCTGCAGATAGGGGAAGGCGAAGGTCCCGAACTGCTTGGGCGAGTACAGGACGTTGGTCTCGATGCACAGGTCGAAGGCCATGATGCGTTCGGGCCCGAACTCCTTCACCCAGTAATCGACCTTGGCCAGGACGAAGTCGGTGATCACGCGCAGTACGTGGTGCACGAGGTCCGGCTTCTTGATCATCCAGCGCATGAGTCGCTCTTCGCCGCAGATGGACCCCGCCCAGGTGAGCGGCGAGCCGATCTGGATGGTGACGTTCATCCCTGCCTCGTACTGCAGCCGCGAGAACTCGAGAGCGATGGGGATGGTGCCGACGCGCGTGATGTCCTCTGGGACCGCGAGGCTCCAGGCGTCGTCCTCGTCCTGTACCGGGTTCTTCTTCATCATCGGAGCACCGGTGTACTTGCGGTACGGGTACTCGATCTCACCGCCGAACTCGGCGCCGCCGGCGTTGGCCCACCCGTGCAGCACCAACCCGTCGTAGCCGTACATCTCCATGGCGTTGCGCTGACAGGCCAGGCTCGCCTTGGCATCGTCGTACACCTTGGCGATGGGCAATCCGGCTATGACCGCAGTGTGGCCGAGGATGAACTGCAGGCAGGGCACCCGGTCCAGGTCCTCCCCACGGACGAGCGCTTCCCACCGCTCTTGCGAGGTCATCTGGTCACGTACTGGCACTTGTCTCCCCTCCTTGCTCCAGCCCGACGGCTCTCGGGCTCGTCACGTGTGTGCACATCGATCTCGATCGCCTGGTCCCCTGGCAGCCGTGCCCCCTTTCCGAGTGACACGTCGTCAGTACGCGGCCTCGTGGGCGACGTCGATCATCGCCCTGACATTCTCGATGGGCGTGTCGACGCTCAGGTCACAGCCGGCGCCCATGACGTAACCTCCGCCTGCCTTGCACTTCTCGAGGCAGGCCGTCGCGGCCTCCCTGACGGTGCCGACGTCCGCGAGCAGCGTGTCGGCCGGGTCGAGGTTGCCGAGCAGGCACACGGTATCGCCGATGGCCTCCTTGGCGACGGCGGGGTCCACGGCGTGGTCGAAGCTGAGGGCGCCGGGGCCGAGCTCCTTGACCATGGGCAGGACCTTGGTCGTGTTGCCGCAGATGTGCAGGATCGTCGGCAGCCCCATGGCGTGCACCGCCTCGATGACGCGCCCGGTGTACGGCTTGACGAACACCTCGAAGTGCTTGGGCGACAGGAGGTTGCCGGATGCGGACGGGTCGCAGATGAAGAAGCCCTCGACCCCGATATCCTGGTAGAGCTTGAGGTGCCGGACGACCAGGTCGGTGCAGTAGTCGAGCAGGCGGTGTGTCTGCTCGGGGCGCTTGATCATGTCGCTCATCAGGTGGGCGGCATCCCGCATGTGGCCGGCGAGCGTGAACGGCAGCGGGACGGTGGCGTAGCAGAAGTACTCGCCGCGGAACTCGGGCAGGAGCGCCTCGGCGGCGACAAGAGTAGCCTTGACGCGCGCGTCGCCGCTTGTGTCGACCGGCTTGAGGTCCGCGACCTCGTCGATGGAGCTCATGGGGTTCTTGACGACCATGGGGCTGCCCGCATCGGCGATCTGCGATGTGCAGCCGACCACGTCCAGGAACGCGAACCAGTCCCAGACGACCTCGAGCGCGTCAAACGGGCACGCCTCCTGCGCACGCTTCACGGCATCGACCGCCCGGGCGGGCTCGGCGATCGACTGCGGCACAGTCACGCCGAAGGACTCGAGAGCCCAGTAGCCCTGGAAGGGCGGGGCGGCGGGCACCCGGTCGGGGGTCTCGTCCAGACCCATCGCCTTCAGGAACCGCTCCTTAGGTTTCATTCCAGCACTCTCCTTCCGCCAGTGGCACCCCGGTCCGTCCTCCAGAGGGAAGGCGCCGGCCCGCAGCCGTGAAGACCGCCGGGTCCTCCACGCCCGGCATGTGGCCGGCACCCTTGATCACGTGCAGTCGTGCGCCCGGCATGATGTCGATGAGCTCGCGCGCGAAGCGCGGGTGCATGCAGCTGTCCGGGAAGTGGTCGTCATCGCCGGTCTGCTCCACCCGGAGCTCCGCGCCCGGTGCCGTCGCGTACCTCATCGGCTCTCCCTCTCCAGCCGCGCCGACAGGCCCTCGGCGGCCAGAACCCCGGCGAGGTTGGCGAACTGGTCCTTCATGTGCGGGATGTACATGGCTCGCGCCATGTCACCCTCAAAGGACGGCTCCAGGGACAGCTCGAGGTACTCGATCTGGCGCGCGACGCGGTCGGCCTCGCGCCGTTTGGCGGCACTGAGCAGGGCCATGCGCGCCCCATCACCGGCAGCGTTGCCGACGGCGTGTATCTGCTGCGGAGGCACGTCGGGGAACATGCCGAGCACCAGCGACTCTTCGCGGTCGATGAGCGAGCCGAAGGCGCCGGCGAGGACCACGCGGTCGAGACCGTCGTAGCCGAGCTCGCGCATCATGATCCTGGCGCCCGCGTACATCGCGCCCTTGGCCAGCTGCACGGCGCGCACGTCGCCGATGGTGATGGTGATGTCACGGCCGATCGCCGTCTCCGGCGCCCACGCCAGCACGTACTCGTCGCCCGCGTCGCCGCGGCGTACGCGCGGGCTGTCCACGCCCTTCACGAACCGCCCGGACCTGTCGATGATGCCGGCCTTGAACAGCTCGGCCACGCCGTCGATGATCCCCGACCCGCAGATGCCCTTGCAGCCGATCGTCTCGGGCGCCAGCTCGTCGCTCCACGCGTCCTTGCCGATGACCCGGTAGCGCGGCTCCCCGGTCTCGGGGCTGACGGAGATACGCTCGATGGCTCCCGGAGCCGCGCGCATGCCGAAGAGGATCTGGGCGCCCTCGAACGCCGGGCCCGTGGCGCACGACGACGAGATGAGCCGCCGGCCGTCGCCCATGATGAGCTCACCGTTGGTGCCGATGTCCACGATGAGCTGGCGCTCGTCCCGATTCCACGGCTCCTCGGCGATGAGCACCCCGACGTTGTCGGCCCCCACGAACCCCGCCTCGTTGGGCAGTACGAAGACGTTGGCTCCGGGGCAGAGGTCGAGCCCCAGGTCGCGCGCCTTGATGTTGATGGAGTGCTGCAACGCGGGTGCGTAGGGGGCCACTCCCAGGTACTGCGGGTCGATGCCGAGGAGGCAGTGATGCATCGCCGTGTTGCAGACGACCGCCATCTCCAGAATGTCGCTGCGGGCAAGGCCGGCCGCCTCGGCGACGCGCGCCGCCAGTGCGTTCACGCCCTCTACGACGGCGGCGCGCAGCCTCTCGACGCCGTCGTCGTACGACATGGAGAAGGCGATGCGGCTCATCACGTCCTCGCCGCAGGACACCTGGGGGTTCATCATGGCGTCGCAGGCGAGGACCTCCGCGGTCTCGAGATCGCACAGGTAGGCGGCGACGGATGTGGTGCCCACGTCCACGGCCAGCCCCACGCTGCGCTGCACCCTGCCCGGCGCGACCCGCACGATCTCGGGCGCCTGCCCTCCCGTCCAGACCGACACCGAGACCCTCCAGGATGCGGTCCGCAGCGTCCCGCCGAGCCCGACGAGGACCCTGTGGTCGATCAACGGCCGGTCCAGGCCGTGCCGTGCCTCCAGCGCCTCGCACAAGCGTTCGTAGTCGCCGAGGGGGTCGAGCAGCGTCGGCGGCTCCATCTCCACGTAGTAGGTGCGCACCGACGGATCGACCTCGATCAGGCGATCGGTCGCGGACTTGCGCACCACCTGGCCGTCCAGCCGTGCCTCCTCCGGCACGAAGACGGCCAGGTCGCCGTGGATCATCGTCTTGCAGGCGAGCCGGTACCCCTGAGCCAGCTCCTGCGGCGTGAAGAGCTCCTCCTCGTCGGAGGTGCGCGGCGAGACGTGCGCGGTCGATGACTCCGCCTCGAGGGCCCCGAAGAAGCCCTCCTCGATGCGGACCCTGCACTTGCCGCAGGTCTGCTTCTCGCCGCAGAGCGCTTCGATGCCCACGCCGAGCTGACGGCCGGCCTCGAGGACGGAGGTGCCGTCCGCTACCCGGCCCCGCCGCCCGGACGGCTGGAAGACGACCGCGTGCGGGCGCTCAGGCGCCACGCGGGGCCTCCGCGTGCCCGGCCGTGGCGTGCTGCGCCAGCACCTCTGCGAGGTCGAGCACCGTGAACGCCTCGCCCTTGTCCTTGGCGCCATCTGAGAGCATGGTCATGCAGTACGGACACGCGGTGACGACCGTGTCCACGCCGGCGGCGACTGCTTCGTCGGTGCGCAGGTGGTTGATGCGCTCGCCCTCGGGCTCCTCGAGGAACACGCGCCCGCCTCCTCCGCCGCAGCAGAAGGAGTCCGGCCCGGAGCGCGAGAGCTCGACCAGCCGCATGCCGCCCACGGCAGCGAGCGCCGTGCGCGGCTCCCGGTAGATGCCTTCGTAGCGGCCGAGGTAGCAGGAGTCGTGGTAGGCCGTGCGGCCGTGTTCGGTCGCCGAGCCCGAGAGGTCGAGGCGGTCCTCTGCGATGAGCTGCGCGAGCAGCTCGGCATGATGCAGGATCCGCACACCGGGAAGCTCGTACTCGTGCTTCAACACCCGGTAGCAGTGCGGGCAGCCCGTCACCACGGCCTGGGCCCCGGACGCCGTGATGGCGGCTGTGTTCTCCTCTGCCAGTGTCTGGAACAGGAACTCGTTGCCGAGACGCCGCGCCGGGTCGCCGCAGCACTTCTCCCCCGTGCCCAGAGTGACGTAGGGCACGCCGGCCGTCTGCAGCAGCGCCGTGATGGCCCGCGACACCTGCTGATTGCGCTTGTCGAAGGCCCCGGCGCAGCCCACCCAGTACAGCCACGTCTCGTTCATGACGGCCCGCCTTCACCTGCTGCAGCAGAGACGCCCTCGCGCAGATCCCCGGCTCTGTCGCTCGCCGCAGACCAGTCGGCGCGATCCGCCCAACCGATGCCCCAGGGGTTGTAGTTGGTCTCGATGTTGCGCAGCGCGAGCTGTCCCTCGGAGGGGATGTCGCCCTCCATCATCACGAGGTACTGGCGCAACTCCACGAGCAGGGGCGGGTGCTCGATGGCGACGGGGCACACCTGCGTGCAGGCCCCGCAGGTCGTGCAGGCCCAGATCACGTTGTGGGCGATCGGGCTCGGCTGGGGCTCGGCCGGCTGGGTCGGCGCCGGCTCGGTCTCGCCCTCCGCCGTCCTGTCGTCACCCCCGACCCTGTAGCTGAGCTGAGCGTCCTCGAGCCAGCGCCGCAGGTCGAGGACGACCTGCTTGGGCGTCAACGACTTGCCCGACGCGAAGGCCGGGCATACGTCCTGGCACCTGCCGCAGCGCGTACAGGCCTCGAGCGCGAGCCGCGCCCGCCTGTCCAGCTCGGCGACGTCCCCGAGCCCGTACAACACCCTGGTCTCGTCCATGAAGTCGATCGGCTCGAGGCGTCCCTTCACGGTGCGGTCGGCCGCGCTCATCTGGTTGGCGGGCGCCGTCGCAACGTGCAGCAGCTTGGTGAACGGGACGATGGCGATCAGGGCACAGGCGGTCAGCAGGTGGAACCACCACAGCACCTGGTACGTGGTCTCCAGCGCCCCCAGCGACATGCCGGAGAACAGCCCGGCGAGCGCCCACCCCACCGGGCTCCACGCCTCCCAGGCGTCGGGGACGGCGGCCATGCGCAGGCCCTCGAGGACGAAGCCCACGACGAGGACCACCAGCAGGCCGCCGAGGACGATCAGGTCGTCCGGCCTGTTGTCGAGCCGTCGGGGACGGATGATGTAGCGGCGCACCGCGGCCATCACGACGCCGATGACGGCTGCAAGGCCGAGCGCGTCGAGAAGAAGCGATAGCCAGAGATAGAAGTCGCCCTGGAACACCGGCAGTCCGAGGTCGGCCCTGAGCAGCACCATGAGCGTTCCGAACGCGAGCGCGATCATCCCCCAGAGGATGAACAGGTGCATGAGGCCCGCGTAGAGGTCGGTCCAGAACCTGCGCTGCAGGAACCCGTCGACGACGAGCGCCTTGGTGCGGCGACCCCAGCCGGACGCCGCGAGCGTCCCGCCTGGTCCGCGGCGGACCAGGCGCAGGCGTGCCCACATGCCGTAGAGGAAGACCGCCGTCGCGACGGCGGCGGGCACATACAGCCACTCGTGGCCGGGGATCGCCCAGTAGATCTCTCGCGTGACCACCGTCGCCTCCTTGCCGCGCTAGCTCTCTTCGCCGATCCGTCGCACCTCGGCGGCCAGAGCGGGAGCGAGCTTGTACAGGTCGCCGACCAGCGTGTAGTCGGCCTCCTCGCACATCGGGCAGTCGGGGTCCTTGTTGATGGCGACGATGACCCGCGACGAGCCCATGCCGGCGAAGTGCTGGATGGCGCCCGAGATGCCGCACGCCACGTAGAGGTTCGGCGACACCGCCTTGCCTGTCTGACCGACCTGGTGGTCGACGCTGATCCAGCCTGAATCCACGGCGACGCGCGAAGCACCGACGGCGCCGCCCAGCGCGTCGGCGAGGTCTTCGATCACAGCAAAGCCACTCGCGTCGCCGAGGCCGCGGCCGCCGGAGACGATGATCTCCGCCTCCTGCAGGCTCACACGGCCGCCGGTCTTCACCGCGGTCTCGACGACCGACGACATGCGCAGCGTCCCGTCGAGCGTGATCTCCACGATCTCCTGCTCGGGGCTCGTCGGGCTGACCTCGACGAACCCGAGCGCATTGGGCCGGAAGGTGAGCACGGCCACTGCCCCCGGCACGGTACTCACCCTGCACAGGAGCTTGCTGCCGTAGACGGGCCGCACGAGGTGCAGGCCGTCGCCCTCGCCCTCCATGCCGACACAGTCGGCGACGTACGCGGCGCCGACGCCTTCAGCGACGCGGGGGGCCACCGCGCGGGCGAGCGGCGTGTTGCCGAAGACCACGAGCGAGGGGCCGGACTGCGCCACGTAGGCAGTGAGGACGCCGGCGAGCGCTTCGGGAGCCTCGGTCAGCTGAGGGCCGCCGACGTGTACCACCTTGTCGGCCGCCCATGCCGACAGCTGTGGCAGCTCATCGGGTCCGGCATCTCCGGCGACGACCGCCACGAGCGGCTGCCCCCAGGCGTCGGCGACGGCACGGAACCGCGTGAGCAGCTCGCCGCACACCCTGCGAAGCGCGCCGTCCTTGATCTCGCAATACACGAGGATGCCAGAGCTCATGTCACTCCCCCCTCACAGGACTTTGGCTTCGTCGCGCAGCAGGCGCGCCAGCTCACGAGCGGCGTCCTCGGGCGAATCCGCCGCGATGATGCGTCCCGCACCCCTCGCCGGCGGGACGTCGAGCCCGTCGACGCGCTTCTTGCCGGCGCCGGCGACCTCTGCCGCGTCCAGACCGAGATCTGCCGGCGTGAGCACCTCGATCGGCAGGCGGCGCGCCTTCATGATCGCCGGGATGGCTGGGTACCGGGGCTCGTTGAGGCCCTTCTGCGTCGTCACCAGGGCCGGGAGCTGCAGCTGGACCACCTGGGAGCCGCCCTCGACCTCGCAGCGCGCACGCGCGAGGCCGCCCTCGACGAGCAGTTCGGTCACGGCGTTGGCCTGAGGGAGCCCGAGCCGAGCGGCGAGCCGCAGTGGGACTTCGCCCATGGCGTCGTCGATGGCGATGCGCCCGCAGAGGATCAGATCGAACCCGGCGCGGTGTGCGACCGCGTCGAGCACGCGGGCGATCGCCGCGCCGTCGACGCCCACGAGGGCGTCGTCCCACACCCGCGTAGCACTGTCCGCGCCCATGGCAAGACCCAGCCGCAGGGCGTCGTCGGACCGCGGCGGGCCCACCGTGACGAGCGAGACAGCGACATCTCCGGCGGCCTCCTTGATGCGTACGGCCGCCTCGACCGCGAACTCGTCGTACGGGTTCATGATGAAGGTGATGTCGCGCTCGCTGATGGACACGCCGTCCTCGGCCACGACGACCTTGGCCTCGGTGTCCGGCACCTGTTTCACACAGACAAGGATCTGCACCTCGGTTCCCTTTCGCTGCTGCTCTCGAGCGGGGCTTCAGCCGACCGGACGACCGGCCGGCCGGCTGAGCCGCCGCCCGTTCTCGGGCGCACCGGTCACGCGCTCACGCGCGCGTGACCTCCCTCTTCGCGGTGGGCTCCCACTTCGGACCGGCCCACTCGTAGTCGTAGTAGTCGAGCATCACGTCCATCTGCGTGCGGAAGCGCCCACCGAGCCAGAGCTCGGCCTGCTTCACGTCGCGCATGTACTTCTCCACGTGGTACTCGTGCGCGGAGCCGTACGAACCCATGAGGTCCATGATCGTCTGCAGGCTCTGCCGGACCCCCATCATCACCATCTGGTCCACCGCCGCGGCGCGGCTGTAGATGAACTTCTCCCAAGGCATGCCGTACTTCTCGGGATGGTCGAACATGTAGCAGGCTTCCATGTAGGCGGCGCGCGCCGTGGTCCACTGCGTCAGGATGCCGCCCAGGGCGTGCACGAACACCGAGTGCTCGCGCATGGGCTTGCCGGCGATGATGCGGTCGCGGGAGAAGTCGAGGAGCAGTTCGATGCACGACTGCACGCAGCCGTTCACGTAGCCCGGCGTGGTGATCTTGTCCTCGACGGCGAGCTCCTTGAAGAGGTCGGCGTCGCGCACGTCGGTGCCCCAGGTGACCGCGTTCTCGACCGGCACTCGCACGTGGTCGTAGAAGATCTCGGTGTTGGTGTCGGTGCAGCACATGCCCATGGTGGGGATGGGCTTGCCGAACGAGAGTCCTTCGGCGTCACAGGGGACGACGATGAACCTGATGCCCTCTTCGCCCAGGCTGGGGTCGGTGGTGCACAGCGTCATGTAGCCGATGTCCGCGACGCTGGCGCCGCTGGGCCAGATCTTGGCGCCGTTGATGACCCACTCGTCGCCCTCGAGCTTGGCGATGGTGCGGATGGTCCGGCCGTGCTGGGTGGTGTCGTCGATATTGGTGCCGCCGGCCGGCTCGGTGAGCGACATCGTGGCGCGATGGTGCTTGCTCGGGGTCGTCCATTGCCCCGCCCTGCCTGGATCGCCCGGCTACCGGGGGGGACCGGTCACGGTGCTTTACGATCAGGCGTTGCGCGATGCCGAGGCCTATGTCGGGGGGGGCGTTGACGGCCTGATCATCGAGAACCATGGCGACATTCCCTTCCTGAAACCCGCCGATCTCGGGCCTGAGACAGCCGCACATCTGGCGGTGATTACGGACCGGATCGGGCGGGCCGTGGGCGTGCCGTTGGGCATCAACGTGCTGGCCAATGCTGCGATGGCGGCCCTTGCGGTGGCAAAGGCGGGGGGCGCGCGCTTCATCCGGGTAAACCAGTGGGCCAACGCCTATGTCGCCAACGAAGGGATCATCGAGGGCGATGCCGCCCGCGCGCTGCGATATCGGGCCAGCCTGCGGGCCGAAGAGATCGCGGTGTTCGCCGACAGCCACGTGAAGCATGGCGCACATGCCATCGTCGCAGACCGCTCCGTCGAGGAACTGACCCGAGATCTGGCTTTCTTCAGCGCCGATGCCGTGATCGCAACCGGCCAGCGCACGGGCGACAGCGCCACAATGGCCGAGATCGACACGATCCGGGAGGCGACGCATCTTCCCGTCTTGGTGGGCAGCGGCGTGACGAAGGAGAATGTGGCAGCCATTCTTGCCCGCACCAACGGTGTCATCGTGGCCAGTTCGTTGAAGACAGACGGCGTCTGGTGGAACCCGGTGGATCGCGACCGTGTAACGCACTTCATGGCCGTTGCACGTAAGGCGTGACGCACTTGCTGGCGGGTTCGGTCTTTGCGAAGTCGGCCCGAACCATACCTTGCAACAGGCAATCGGGTGGTTCTTTCCGCATTTCGTGCCAGTCATGGCCGGCTGCCATTCCGCCGGACGCAATTCGTTGGCAGGATGTACCGCCATTGAAAGCCACCAGGGCGCTTCCCTAACGGCAGACGACGGTGAGGCGGCCAGAAGCAGCGCACTCACAGCCCTGTGCAGTTTCGGGGTTACGCAACCGCGTCGCCAGGAGGCCAGGGAGGACAGCCAACCAAGTTGTCGCCCGCGATTCCGCCACCTGCGTGCAACGGATCAAAGCGGCCGACTTTCCGTTGACGAAACTCTGTAGTGGAATTCAGCGACCCGAAATGCCGCATCAAAATCAGCCGGTGAAGGATGGAAGTGGCAGCCCGTAGGGGAGTCGAACCCCTCTTACCAGGTTGAAAACCTGATGTCCTAACCGATAGACGAACGGGCCACGCTCGGTCTGGGGCGGTGTTTAGGCGAGCCGCTGAAAGAGCGCAAGCCAATTCTTCTCGGCTCTTTTCGCGCCAGCTTGCTTCAGGCGCACGCCACGTCCTCGACCCTGAGTTGCACCTTGCTGCGGCCGTTCCAGTGGCTGACTTCCAGCCTTCCGGCAAGGTGGAACCGCTGTGCACCGGGAGTCAGAAGGGCAGGCCCGATGGGGGTGTCGAAAGCCCCGAATAGGATCCCTTCGAGGGGGTGTGCCTGGCCGTCTGTAAGTGTGATGCGGAGATGTGCCTCGCCGACGCGGCGGGCGGTAACCCGTTGGTCGGCAAAGGCGAAGCGCGGGGCAGGGGCAGCGGCACCGAATGGGCCCGCAGCCTCGATCTGGTCCACGAGTGCAAGGGTCGCGGCACCGGGCATCAGCAGGCCGTCAACGCGCAGGTCACCACTCCCGCCGGTGCCTCTGCCTTGCCGCGCCAGGAGGTCGCCGAGCCGTTCCATCGCCGCCTCGATCTTGCCCTGCTCCACCGTCAGGCCGGCCGCCATACGGTGCCCCCCGCCGCGCAGCAGCAGGCCCTCGGCGGCGAGCCGTTGGATCGCCGCCCCGAGATCCACGCCGGTGACCGACCTGCCCGAGCCCTTGCCGATGCCACCCTCGATCCCGATCACCACGGCGGGGCGGTTCGTCGCCTCTTTCAGTCGCGCGGCGACAATCCCGACGACGCCGGGATGCCAGCCTTCGCCGGCCGCCCATACCAGGGGACCGTCCAGCCCCCGCGCCTCGGCCTGTGCCAGTGCCGCGTCGCGCACGCGCACTCGATGTCGCGTCGCTCGGTGTTCAGCTCGTCGAGCTTCGCCGCGATCGACACCGCCTCCTGCATGTCGTCGGTCGCCAGCAGGCGCGCGCCGAGGTCGGCCCGCCCGATCCGCCCACCGGCGTTCACGCGCGGGCCGAGAAGGAACCCCAGCGCATAGGGCGTCGGCGCCTGATCCATCCGCGCCACATCGCCGAGCGCCACAAGGCCGGGCCGCTCGCGCCGCGCCATCACCTTCAGGCCCTGGCGCACGAGCGCGCGGTTCACGCCGACCAGCGGGGCCACATCCGCCACGGTCGCCAGTGCCACGAGGTCGAGCATCGCCATCAGGTCCGGACCTTGAACGCCTGCGTTCCGCAGCCGCCGGTTAGCCTCGACCAACAGCAGGAAGACGACCGACGCCGCGCAGAGATGCCCCAGCACCCCGTCCTCGTCCTGCCGGTTCGGGTTCACCACGGCAAACGCCGGCGGCAGCGTCTCGCCGCCGAGGTGATGGTCCAGCACCACCACATCAGCGCCGGTCGCCGCCGCGATCGGCCCATGGCTGAGGGTGCCGCAATCGACGCAGAGGATCAAGGTCGTGCTCTTTCGGCAAGGGCGGCCATGGCGGGCTCGTTCGGCCCGTAGCCTTCGTCGATCCGGTCGGGGATGTAGAGCGTGGCCGGCCGTCCCATTGCGCGCAGCCAGGTGATGAGCAGTGCGGAGGATGCGCCGCCGTCGACGTCATAGTCGCCGAAGACGGCGATCCGCTCGCCGTTCCGCACCGCCGCCAGCAGCCGATCTGCCGCCAGCCCCATGTCGCGCAGGCTCAACGGATCAGGCAGCAGGTCGCGCAACTGCGGTGCAAGGAAGCGCTCGGCCTCCCCGGGCGGAACGCCACGCCGAACCAGTGTTCGGCACAGGGGCAACGGCAGGCGGGTTATCTGCGCCATTGCCTCGGAAAGGCGATCCTCTTCGCCTGTGGGGCCGACCCAGCGGCGGCCGGTGAGGGACGCCTCGACGCCCAGAAAGGCGCTCATTTCACCGGCGTGCGGTATTCGATCCGGCGGACCGACCCTGTCTTCGAGCGCATCAGGATCGTCTCCATGGTGACCCAGCCCGGCTCGCGCCGGATGCCCTGCAAAAGCGAGCCGCTGGTGACCCCGGTCGCGGCAAAGATCACCTCGCCGCGCACAAGATCGTCACGCGTGTAGACGCGGTCGAAGTTGGTGATCCCGGCCTTGCGCGCGCGCGATCTCTCGTCCTCGTTGCGGAACAGGAGCTTGCCGAAGAACTGCCCGCCCATGCATTTCAGCGCGGCGGCGGCCAGCACCCCTTCGGGCGCGCCGCCTGAGCCCATGTACATGTCGATGCCGGTCTTGTCGGGTTCGGCACAGTGCATGACGCCCGCCACGTCGCCATCCGTGATCAGGCGGATGGACGCCCCCGTCGAGCGAAGTTCGGCGATCATTTCTTCATGCCGGGGCCGTTCCAGCACGCAAACGGTGATGTCCTCGGTCGAGCAGCCCTTGGCGGCGGCGAGCATCGAGACTCGCTCTGACGGGCTCATCGCCATGGTGACGGTGCCAGGCTTGAAACCGGGCCCGATGGCGAGCTTGTCCATGTAGACGTCGGGGGCGTGGAGGAGTGAGCCGCGCGGCGCCATGGCAATGACCGTCAGGGCGTTGGGCATGTCCTTGGCGGTCAGCGTGGTGCCTTCCAGCGGGTCGAGCGCGATGTCCACGGCAGGGCCCTTGCCGGTGCCGACCTCTTCGCCGATGAACAGCATTGGCGCTTCGTCACGCTCGCCCTCGCCGATCACGACGACGCCGGCGATGTCGAGAAGGTTCAGCTGGTCGCGCATCGCATTGACGGCAGCCTGGTCGGCCGCCTTCTCATCGCCGCGCCCGATAAGGCCGGCGGAGGCGAGGGCTGCCGCTTCGGACACGCGGGCAAGGCCAAGGGAAAGCAGTCGGTCATGAAATTCTGTGGCATCCGCCATGATGGGTCCTTCAGGGTGCAAAGCTCTCAGGCCACCGTCTAGCGCGACGGGCCGTGACGCGGCAAGCCGCGCATCACCTTTGAGACCTGTTTGGGTTTCTTCTTGGCAGAAATACCCCACGGGGGTTGCCGACTGGTCACCACCGGTTCAAGACCAGTCGGCTGCGGGGTGTGAAACCCCCGCGGCGACGTCCGGACCGGGCCATCAGACCTCTTCGATCCGGATCGCGACCGGCTCGCCCACCAGCACGCCGGTCGCGGCGAAGCGGCGCCATGGCGTGGGCGATGTCGTGCGGGGGCGGCCTTGTGGGTGACGATCAGGACCGGGGCGTCGCTCGCCCGCGTGGCCGTACTGGCGCATCTGGTCGATCGAGACGCCGGCCTCGCCGAGGCAGGTGGCGATCTTGGCGAGCGCGCCGGGTTTGTCGAGCAGCGTCATGCGCAGGTAGTAGGGCGCGGGCGTGGCGGCGCGCGGCGGGCTCGGGCGGCGAGGGTGGCGGCGGGCTGGCCGAAGGTCGGCAGGCGGAAGCCGCGCGCGATGTCGATGACGTCGGCCATCACGGCGCTGGCGGTCGGGCCCATGCCCGCGCCGGGGCCGCGCAGGACGATCTGGCCGACGCTGTCGCCTTCGAGGACGACCATGTTGGTGCCACCCTGCAACTGGCCCAAGCGGGCTGTCGGCGGGGACGAGGCAGGGGGTCATGCGCTGTTCCAGGCCGCGCCCGGTCATCTGCGCGACGCCCAGAAGCTTGATGCGGTAGCCCATGTCCTCGGCCAGGCGGATGTCGTCGATCGAGACGTTGCCGATGCCTTCCAGTTCGACGGCGTCAAAGCTGACGCTGGGTGCCGAAGGCGATGGCGGCGAGGAGGCGAAAGCTTGTGGCCGGCGTCGATGCCGCCGACGTCGAGGTTCGGGTCGGCCTCAAGATAGCCCAGCTGGCGGGCTTCCTCGAACACCGTCTCATAGGGCAGGCCTGCGGATTGCATCCGGGTCAGGATGTAGTTGCAGGTGCCGTTCATCACGCCCATGACGCGCTTCATGCGGTTGCCCGCAAGGCCTTCGGTCAGGGCCTTGATGACCGGGATGCCGCCGGCGACGGCGGCCTCGAAGCGCAGGGCGAGACCCGCGGCCTCGGCGGCTTCGGCAAGGGCCTGGCCGTGATGGGCGAGAAGCGCCTTGTTGGCGGTGACGACGTGCTTGCCGGCGGCGAGGGCGGCTTCGGTCGCGTCCTTGGCAGGGCCGTCGTGAGCCGCCCATCACCTCGACGAAGACGTCGATGTCGGCGCGCTGCGCCAGCGCGACGGGTCGGTTTCCCAGGCGTAGCCGGACAGGTCCGCGTCGCGGTTCTTCGTGCGGTCGCGGGCCGAGACGGCGGTGATCAGTCGACGGGGCGACCGGCGCGGGCGGCGATCAGGTCGGCATGGGCCTGGACGATCTTGACCACACCGATGCCGACGGTTCCGAGACCGGCAAGACCAAGACGCAAGGGGGCGGGCATGGGTGGCTCCGTCGTATCGGGCCGGGGCAGTGGGCCCGGGCAGGTCAGCACTCGCGCCCTGTTAGCGGGTTGCGCAGAGGCTTGCAACAAAGCGGATCAATCGCTCTTCGCCTCCAATGCTGCGTCAAGGCGCGCACGTGTCTCGGGGTCGGCTTCGGTAATGGCGATCGTGTCTGCGCGTGCCTGAAGGCCGGACGCGCGGGCCTGAAGTGCGGCAGTATCCGTAGGCTCCAGCCCCGGCACGTCGGTCTCCGCCAGAACCTCGTTTAAGGGCAGGATGACCGGCGGCGGCCCGTGAGTGGTCAACTCGCGGCCTGTATCGATAACGGGGGGATCGCAGGCCATGAGGGGCAATACGGCAAACAAGACCGACCACCGGACACTGTGCGTGGCTCGCCTTGGGAATGGGAACGGGAACGGCAGTGCCATGGCCCGACGTTACAGGCCTAATGCGCAGACCTGCAAGCCGAACAGAACACCATGGCGGTCAGGTGCCCACGCCGCAGGTGGGGCACGTGATTTTCGGGCCGCGCGGACGTGTCACGATGAACTGGTCATAGACGAAGTCCGGCACACCCACCTGGAAGGCCGGGTTATAGTTCATGCGGGTCTGCGTGACGATGACGGTGTCGCCGTCCGACATGTTGGGCAATTGTGTGTTGTAGTTGGCGATCAAACCGGTCCCCAGCTTCGGCAATGGGTTCTGCATCCCTGTCGAAGCGCGAGCCTCGGACCAGAGGACTTCGTAACGGTTGTTGGCCTGACTCCAGGTCACGCTGGTCACCACCATGCTGGTCGGCTGCGTGGTGTTGACGAGGTAGTCGTAGACGGTCTTCAGGCCAGTGACATAGGCCGGGGTCACATCCGCAATTTCGCGGGTGATCATATCCGACACCGTGTAGCTCGCTTTCATGGCGGTGTTCTGGGCGCGATAGGCATCCCAGTATACGAACATCGCAACGAAGGCCCAGAATAGGATCGGGAGGATGATCACCGTCTCAACAATGGCGCCCCCGCCCTCGTCCTTCAGAAATCTGCGATTTGCAAAACTGCGGCGCATACTGGTCACTCAGGTTGGTTCGTTGACGAAAGCGGAACGTGCGACGAGGAGATAGCCCTTGCCCCCGCCGTCCTTTGGGAGTTGCAGCCCGATGCCGGTGCCGGGGAAGATCGGCTCGAACACCGTGCAGGCGCGCAACAGCATCATCTGGTTGTCGTCACCCAGCGAAAACTGGGTGACCGGTTTGATGTTGGCCGAAGTGTCGATGCAGGTGGTGGAAACGGGCAGCGGGCCCCAGGTGGTCTTGCTGACGAGCGTCAGTTCAAGCTGCATCACGTCGGTGCAGTTGGGGATCATGATGGTCTTGTCGCAGATCGCCTTCTTTACAATGTCATGCTTCTGCTGGTCGCTGGCGCCGTTGGGGAACACCATGATCCCCAGGCGCAGGTCGCGCACCGTCATGTCTAGCGCGCGCTCGATCAGGATATAGCGCGTCATCAACAGACCGGACTCGAACGAGGCCATGAAGAGCGCCATGAAGGCTGGAACCATGAGCACAAATTCGATCGTCGCAACACCGTCTTCGCGCCGGCGGAAGCGGCGCAAAGTCTTGATTGCCGCCGCAAGCAGCCTGAGCGATGTCATTGCGTCAGCCTCAGGGTCGAGATCTGGCTCGCGATTGACCGGAAGGCCGTCGTGATCTGAAGGCCCGCCACATCGTAATAGTAAGCGGACGAGGTCGAGCAGGACAGGATCTGCGGCTTGCCCGACACGGGCGTGGTGGCCGAGTTCGCGAAGCCGATCCCGAAGACCACGATGCCTTTGGCCTTGGCCGCCGTGCAGATCTTGTTCAGGCGCGCGTCCTTGGTCGTGCCGCCGGTGACGTTCGTGGTCGTCTTGTCCACGATCGCCTGCAGCGTCTTGGTCCAGGTGGATTGCGACTGTCCCGACGCGCCGGCATAGAGGAACTTTTCCACATAGCTGAGGGTCGTATAGGTCCAGACTTCAGGCCAGGTCAGTTGCGTCCAGCCCGTGGTCGCGTTGAAGGGGTTCGGCGCCCAGTTGGTCGTCGTCGCCTTGTTGCTGCCCCCGCATTTGATGCTGTAGGTCTTGGCGGGCGAGTAGTAGGTGCCACAGACGTTGCTGGCAGCGGGATAATATATCGCGAGGTTTCCCGAGGAGTCCCGGTATACGGGCGATTTGACGACGACAGGGTTCGAGCCGACGAGTGTGGTCGAACCGTCGTACGGGTCATTCAAGCCGTACTGCGTGGTGTTCTCGCCATCGGTCATCAGGATGAGGACCTTCAGAACTTCCTTGTCCGCCGGGTTCAGCGGCCGACCGGAAAAGACGTTGCTGACCGCACCCTTCGACACGAGACCATCGACGATCCAGGTTGAACCCGGGTCGAGCAGTTCGACGCCCCATTTCATTCCGATGTCGATCGACGTGTTGCCGGCGGCAGTGAAGGAGTCGATCTTGCTCTTCAGGGTCGTCGCATTCTTGCTGACCGGCAGGATCGTCGCGAGGTTTTTCGGGCAGGCATAATAGGACTGCGAGGTTACACTGGTCGAGGGCGTCTTGGAGGTCGCCGTCGAGGTCGTGGCAAAGTCCGCGAATGCCGTCTGTTGAAGCGAGGCGGCAGCAGACGTGCCAAGTGCCGTCGTGTTGAAGTCGGCCTCTTTCCAATCCACGCAATACGAGTTCGCATGGTATGTCTGGTATCCCAGCACCTGGGCAAGCGTCACGCCCGGATCGACCTGCATGTTGTAGGGCACGATCGAAATGCTGGCCCGGCCGTCTTCAGAGGTCGTCAGGATGGTGTCGACAAATTCCTTCGCAGCGGTTTTCAGGTTGCCGATCTTGTTGTTCGTCGCCATCGAACCCGATACGTCCAGCACCATCGAGATTTCCACGTCCGAGATCTTCTCGACAGCGGTGCCTGCTGCAGGCGCGGTCAGTTCCTTGATGCCCATCATCTGCATGAAGAACGGCTGAATGTCGGTCGCTGCAGTGACGGCGACCGACTTCGCGTTGTAGGATTGCACGACGTTGACAGATTTCAGCTTTTCGCTCAGCCCGGCCTTCAGGAAGTAGTCGTTGACGACCGACGTAGGATCAAGCGTCTGGCGCATGCTTGCGGCGGCGAGGACTGCACGGTCGGTTGTCTGCTGTAGCTGCGTCCGGCGCTCCTCGAACCGCATCAGGTCCACGGCCATGCCACCCATCATGACCATAAGGGTGAAGAACATCAGGCCCAGCATGATCATGTTACCGTCTTCCCGAAGGAAGAAGCGACCGATCACCGTGTCACGCGCGCGCTTTTCTGGTTTACCAAACATCCAAGCAGCCTTTCAAAAAACTCGTTCCAGACACCCGCAGCGGGCTAGACACCCAACACACGTCGCCATCCACCACAGTCAACTATCCGCCACCGTAGGGCGAAAATGTGGCAAATCATCAAGGTTTTAAGGGTTTTCCGGGTGGCCCAGAAACGGTGATGACAGACCTTCGGGGACTGTGCCGGATCGGCAAACAATCGCCGATGAGCGGTTTCTCGCCAATCAACCTGTGGTTTCGCGATGAGCCGTTAACCAACGAATCACTCGGACTTGTAGCGGTTCCGGGACAGGTATTCCCAAACTGTGCACTCCGGCTGACCGGATTGCGCAAACGGCCGACTCCAAGGTGCAAATCGGAGCGGACTTGCGCGCCCAGTTTGCCTATTAATGTGGCAAGGACCGGCCCCGACCCGGCCCAAAGTTAACGTCTGGAGGGAATTGCATGTCTGTTGCTGGCGAGCCAAGTTTCCGTGAATCCGTTGATCTGATGTTCAACCGCGCCGTGGCGCTGATGGACCTTGGCCCGGGGCTGGAACAGAAGATCCGGGTCTGCAACTCCACCTACACGGTGCGCTTCGGTGTCCGCCTGCGTGGCAAGATCGAAACCTTCACGGGGTATCGCTCGGTCCATTCCGAGCATATGGAGCCGGTCAAGGGCGGCATCCGCTTTGCTCTCTCGGTGAACCAGGACGAGGTCGAGGCCCTGGCGGCGCTGATGACCTACAAATGTGCACTGGTCGAAACCCCGTTCGGCGGCTCCAAGGGCGGCCTCTGCATCGACCCCCGCGCGTGGGAGCCGCATGAGCTGGAACAGATCACCCGCCGCTTCGCCTATGAACTTATCAAGCGCGACCTCATCAACCCCGCGCAGAACGTGCCCGCCCCCGACATGGGCACGGGCGAGCGCGAGATGGCCTGGATCGCCGACCAGTACATGCGGATGAATACCACCGACATCAACGGCAAGGCCTGTGTCACGGGCAAGCCCCTGAACGCGGGCGGCATTCAGGGACGGGTCGAGGCGACGGGGCGCGGCGTGCAATACGCGCTGCGCGAATTCTTCCGCCATCCCGAGGACGTGGCCCATGCCCGGCTGTCCGGGCAGATCGAGGGCAAGCGGGTGATCGTTCAGGGGCTTGGCAACGTGGGCTATCACGCGGCGAAGTTTCTGTCCGAGGAAGACGGTGCGATCGTCACCGCGATCATCGAGCGTGACGGGGCCGTGACCAATGCGAAGGGCTTGAACGTCGAGGCTGTCGCACAGTGGATCAAAGCCCGCGGCACCATCAAGGATTGCCCGGAGGGCATCTTTTCACCGGAAGGCGCATCCGCGCTGGAAGGCGAATGCGACATCCTCATTCCCGCCGCGATGGAGGGGGTTATCCACCTCGGCAATGCCCACAACATCAAGGCACCGCTCATCATCGAGGCCGCGAACGGCCCGATCACCTTCGGGGCCGACGAGATCCTGCGCAAGAAGGGCTGCGTCATCATCCCCGATATGTATGCCAATGCGGGCGGCGTGACGGTGAGTTATTTCGAGTGGGTGAAGAACCTGAGCCACATCCGTTTCGGCCGGATGCAGCGCCGGGCCGAGGAGGCGCGCCACATCCTGCTGGTGGACGAGTTGGAACGGCTGAGCGCGGACAAGGGCCTGGGCTGGACGATGTCGCCGGATTTCAAGGAGCAGTACCTGCGCGGGGCCGGGGAACTGGAACTGGTGCGATCGGGCCTCGACGATACGATGCGCGCAGCCTACCAGGCGATGCGCGACGTCTGGCACGGCCGCAACGACGTGCACGACCTGCGGGTGGCGGCGTATATCGTGTCGATCAGCCGGGTCGCCGCGACCTATCAGTCGAAAGGCTTGTGAGAGCTTAGAGGATCGCGTGAGCGCGGAGGCAAGGGAGGCGCCGCTCGCGTGAGGCTTACATTCCGGTCGCTCCTCACTGGGCGGGCGCGGCAACGCGCCTGCCGGGGGGTGATGAGCGATCAGAAATCGTCCGGTGGAGGATTTCCGCGAAGAACGCCGCGCCCGTGGCGCGGCCGGATGGCAGGCGCGGACGGATTTGTCGCGGGCAAATCCGTCAAGACAGGCACCGCTCGATTCTCCTACACCACCACCCGCTCCCGCAGCACCGCCGCCGGTCCGCCGAACATTTCACGCGCCACGCGGTGTCCGTCATGGACGGCGTGCGCGATCAGTCCGGGGGCGGAGGCATCGCCCACGCGCAAGAGCGTCGCCAGCCCTGCATCGGCCAGCGAGCGCCAAAGACCGTCCTGCGGCTCGCGCGAGGTGACGGGCACGAGGCCGCCGCAGGGCACCTCGAGGCTGCGACCGGTGTAGACGCAGTCGAGCCGCGCTGCGCCGGGCAGAAGCGCCGCCACGGTATGGCCCGTCACGATCCGCACGCCGCGCTCGATCAGCCGGGCGTGGAGCCCCGCCTGTTCCACGGTGTAGCCCGCCCAGTCTGCAACGCGGCCCGCCGGTGTCACATAGGTAACGTCCAGCCCCTCTGCGGCCAGCAGGTCGGCGATCCCCGCCGCCACGTGATACAGGTCGTCGTCGAACACCACGACCGGCCCCGGGGGCCGTTGCCCCGACAGAATTGCCTCGGGGGACAGCGTCCGGGCGTCGGTGTAGCTGGGGACAGCACCCGCAAAGCTGCGTCCGCGTCCATCCAGACGCCAGCGGCTGCCGGTCGCGCAGATGACATGCGGCGCGCCAGTCGCCAGCACATCCCCTGCGGTCATCCGGCTGGCCGGAAAGACCTCGACATTGGATAGCTTGCCGATCTGGTGCAGCCGCCAGTCGCGCACACGCGCCCATTCCGCTAGGCCCGGCAGGCGCGCCTCCAGCGTCACCCGACCGCCCAGGGCCTCCTCGGCTTCCGCCAGCATCACCGGCACGCCGCGCCGCCCCAGTGTCAGCGCCGCCTCCAGCCCCGCCGGGCCGCCACCGACCACGAGCACGGGTTCGGTCCGCCCGACGACCGCGGGCACCCGCTCGGGGTGCCAGCCGCGCCGCCATTCCTCGCCCATCGTCGGATTCTGCGTGCAGCGGATCGGCGCGCCCAACCCATCATGCGCGTAGCAGATGTTGCAGCCGATGCATTCTCGGATGTCGTCCAGCCGCCCCGTGCGGATCTTCTCGGGCAGGAAGGGATCGGCAATGGACGGGCGGGCGGAGCCGATGAAGTCAAGCCGTCCCTGCCGGACCTCGGCCAGCATGGTCTCGGGGCTGGTGAAGCGGCCGACCGAGACCACCGGCTTGCCCGTCGCCGCCTTCACATGCGCGATGTGGGCGCGCAGCGGGGCCTCGCGCACGAAGCGCGAGGGGCCCATCTCGACGGCGTAGTCGGGGATCGTCACGTCGAACACATCGACGAGGGGTGCGAGCGAGGCGAGATATTCCGCGCGCGCCTCGGCCCCCCCGCCATCCTCGTCGGTCACTTCGATCCGCAAGGCGATGGCGGCGCGATGGCCGGCGGCGTCGCGCGCCTCGGCGATCAGGTCGCGCACCAGGGCGCCACGCTCGCGCAGGGTCGCGCCACCGTCGCGGTTGATGACCGGGTCGAGGAACTGCGACAGCAGGTAGGTGTGCGCGGCATAGACATAGACCACGTCGAAGCCCGCCGTCACCGCCCGCTCCACCGCCGCGCGGTGCCAGCGGCGCAGGTCGGCCACGTCCTGCCGGTCCATCCGGCGGCTCTGCCAGGGAACGCTGTCGGCGGGCAGGCTTTCGGGCGCCATCGAGGCCGCGCGGCTGAGCACGTTGCCCGACCGCGCCCCGCCGTGCCACAGCTCCACCCCCGCCAGCGCGCCGTGGGCGTGAACCGCCTCGGCCATCGCCGCCATGTTCGCCACATCCCCTTCGTCCCAGAGCGAGGCATAGGGGGCGGGCGTGTCGTCGGACGAGGGATGGATCGAGCAGTATTCGCTGTTCACCACGCCCCAGCCGCCCTCTGCCTTGACGCCGCGCATGGTGGCCAGCGTCCGGGGGTAGAGGTTCCCCATCCCCGTGCAGTGCGGCACCTGCCAGAAGCGGTTGGGCGCGGTGACGGGACCGATCCGGAGCGGCTGAAAGAGAATGTCGAACCTCGGATCGGTGCTGTCGAGCATGGCGGGCCTTTCTGTTCGGGCCACACTGACCGTCCGCGGGCCTCTGCGTCAACGGTGACGCGCCGACGCCGATCACGACACCTTTTGTCGCGGGCAGGCAAGGTTTTGGCGGCGATCCCTTGAAAACTCCGCGCGGACGGGGTTCTGTGCGTCGTCCGCGAGAAGGTTCCACCAGATGCGCTATTCCGGCTTGAGGGTCATCACCGAAGGGTTGTTCGGCAACCGCGGCTGGACACCTGCGTGGCGTGACCCCGCGCCCAAGTCTGAATACGACGCCGTCATCATCGGCGGCGGCGGACACGGCCTGTCGACCGCATATTACCTCGCCAGGAACCACGGGATGACGAACATCGCGGTGCTGGAGAAGGGTTATCTCGGCTCGGGCAACATCGGACGCAACACGACCATCGTGCGCGCGAACTATTTCCTGCCGGGGAACTCGGAGTTCTATTCGCATTCTCTGAAGCTGTGGGAGGGGATGGAAGCCGACCTCAACTACAACGTCATGCATTCGCAGCGGGGCCTCATCAACCTGTTCCATTCGGACGGGCAGCGCGACGCCTTCGTGCGGCGCGGCAATGCGATGATCAACCAGGGCGACGACGCGATCCTGCTGGACCGCGAGGGGGTGCGCGAGCATCTGCCCTACCTCGATTTCGAGCAGACGCGCTTTCCGATCTACGGCGGGCTGCTGCATCCGCGCGGCGGCTCCGCCCGGCACGACGCGGTGGCCTGGGGCTATGCGCGCGGCGCGGACCAGCGGGGCGTGGACCTTGTCCAGAACTGCGAGGTCACGGGGATCGACATCGAGAACGGCGTGGTGAGGGGCGTACAGACTACGCGCGGCGCGATCCGGGCGAAGAAGGTGGGCATCATCGTCGCCGGCCGCTCGGGCCAGGTGGCGGCGATGGCGGGGATGCGCCTGCCGATCGAGAGCCACATCCTGCAGGCCTTCGTGACCGAGGGGCTGAAGCCCGTCATCAACCACGTCGTCAGCTTCGGCATGGGCCATTTCTACATCAGCCAGTCCGACAAGGGCGGCCTTGTTTTCGGCGGTGACCTCGACTTCTACGCCTCCTATGCCAGCCGCGGCAACCTGCCGATGGTGGAGCATGTGATGGAGGCGGGCATGACGCTGATGCCGATGATCGGGCGGGCAAAGGTGCTGCGGTCCTGGGGCGGGATCATGGACATGACGCCCGACGGCAGCCCGATCATCGACAAGACCCATATCGACGGCCTGTTCATCGATTGTGGCTGGAACTACGGCGGGTTCAAGGCCGTGCCGGCCTCGGGCTGGTGCATGGCGCATCTGATGGCGACGGGCCAGCCGCACGAGGTGGCGCGCCGCTTCCGCCTGGACCGCTTCGCAACCGGGCACCTTCTGGACGAAGAAGGCACCGGCTCGCAGCACAACCTGCACTGACGATGCGCGCCGTTCTCCCCCTGCGCCCGGTTCTGCCGTCGACTGCCTTCGGCGAGGATATTTTGGCCAAGATGAAATCCGGGTCTCTCTTCATCTTGGCAAAAATATCCCGGGGTGAGGCCGAAGGCCGAGGGGCAGAGCCCCGTTCTTTTTCCATTTAACCGCGAAGGCCGTCCCATGCGCATCACCTGCCCCCTCTGCGGCCGCCGCGACCGGCGCGAATTCTACTACTACGGTTCCGACGACTACCTGAACCGCCCCGCCGGGGACGCGGCGCCCGGGGCCTGGGACGATTACCTGCACCTGCGCGACAACCCGGCGGGGATCACGAAAGATCTGTGGTATCACGAGGGCGGCTGCGCCAGCTGGCTGGTGATCACCCGCAACACCGTCACGCACGACATCCACGAAGTCGCCCTTGTCGCCGACCGCGCCGCGCCGCCGCCAGCCCCGCCCCGGCGGAGGGCAAAGGCATGAGGATCGCAGGAAAGGGCCAGATCGACCGCAGCCGAACGGTTCGCTTCCGCTTTGACGGGCAGGACTACACCGGCCATCCCGGGGACACGCTCGCGTCGGCGCTGCTGGCGAACGGCGTCAGGCTGATGGGCCGCAGCTTCAAGTATCACCGCCCGCGCGGGCCTCTGACAGCAGGGTCCGAAGAACCCAACGCGCTGGTGGAGATCCTCGAAGGCAACCAGCAGACCCCGAACGTGCGCGCCACGGTGCAGGAGATCTACGACGGCCTGGACGCGCAGAGCCAGAACCGCTGGCCCTCGCTTCGCCATGACGTGATGTCGGTCAACGACCTTGCCGCGCCCTTTCTGAGTGCGGGATTCTACTACAAGACCTTCATGTGGCCGAGGGCCTTCTGGGAACGGATTTACGAGCCCGCGATCCGGCGGGCCGCCGGGCTGGGAAGGCTGTCGGGGGCGCATGACGAGGCAAGTTACGAGAAAGCCTGGGCGCATTGCGACCTGCTGGTGATCGGCGCGGGACCGACCGGACTGATGGCCGCGATGACGGCGGCGCGGGCCGGGGCCGACGTGATCCTCGCCGACGAGAACCCGATCATGGGCGGGCAGGCGCTGTCCGACAGTGCGATGATCGGCGGTGTTCCCGCCCCCGACTGGGCGGCGGCTGCAGTGGCCGAACTTCGTGCCATGCCCAACGTCCGGCTGATGACCCGCACAACGGTATCGGGTGCCTATGATGACGGCACCTTCGGCGCGCTGGAGCGGGTGGGCCTGCATGTCGCCCCCGACCCGGACCTGCCGCGCGAGTGTTTCTGGCGGATCGTGACCCGCAGGGCTGTGCTCGCGGCAGGCGCGCTGGAACGCCCCATCGCGTTCCGAAACAACGACCGTCCTGGAATCATGCTGGCAGGCGCAATCCGGACCTGGCTCAACCGCTACGGCGTGGTGCCTGGTCAGCGCGTTACGCTGTTCGCCAACAATGACCATGCCCGCGCCACCGCGCGCGACCTGCACGCGGCGGGCATCCGCGTGGCCGCGCTGATCGACGTGCGCCCGGATGCGCCGACCGACGAGCCTTTCCCCGTCCAAGCCGGGGCCGAGGTGATCGACACCAGGGGCCGCCTGGGGCTGACCGAGATCACCGTCCGCCACAAAGGCAAGGAGACCCGGATCGAGACCGACCTGCTGGGATGTCGCGGCGGCTGGAACCCCACGCTGCACCTGACCTGCCACCTCAACGGCCGCCCGGTCTGGGACGAGCGACTCGCGGCCTTCGTGCCCGCGCCCAACGCCGTGCCGGGGCTGATCCCGGCTGGTTCTGCCAACGGCACGTTCGCCACGTCCGGCTGTCTTGCCGACGGGATCGCTGCTGCGGAAACGGCGCTGGCCGCGCTCGGGCGGAAGGGGCAGGCGACACGGCCGCCCGAAGCTGACGCGACCCCCTATGCCATCCAGCCCCACTGGCAGGTACCGGGCAAGGGCCGCGCCTGGCTCGACTTTGCCAATGATGTGACCGTGAAGGACGTGAAGCTGTCGGCGCAGGAGAACTTCCGCTCGGTCGAGCACATGAAGCGTTACACGACGCAGGGCATGGCCCCCGATCAGGGCAAGAACTCGAACGTCGCCGCTCTGGCGGTGCTGGCCGACGTGACGGGCCGGGCGATCCCCGAGACGGGCACCACAACCTTCCGCCCGCCGTTCAGCCCCGTCTCCATCGCCGCGATGGGGGCCGGGGGCCGGGCCGAGGGCTTTGCGCCGCAGCGCTTCCTGACCTCGGACCAGGCCAGCCGTGACCGCGGCGCGCCGATGATCGAAGCCGGGCTGTGGTATCGCCCCAGCTACTTCCCCAAACCGGGCGAGACGACGTGGAAGCAGGCCTGCGACCGCGAGGTGACGATGGTACGCACCACGGTCGGCGTGGCCGATGTCTCGACGCTGGGCAAGATCGATATCCAGGGCGCGGACGCCGCCCGTTTCCTTGACTTCGTCTACACCAACACCTTCTCGACCCTTCCCGTGGGCCGCGTCCGCTATGGCCTGATGCTGCGCGAAGACGGGATGGTGATGGACGACGGCACCTCGGCGCGGATCGGCGAGAACCGCTTCCTGATGACCACCACCACCGCCGCCGCCGGACAGGTCATGCGGCACCTCGATTTCGTGCAACAGGCGTTCTGCGCCGATTGGGACGTGCGGACTATTTCAGTCACCGAAAGCTGGGCGCAGTTCGCCATCGCCGGGCCGCTGGCGAAGACGCTGCTGGCGACGATCCTGGATGCGCCGGTCGATCTGCCCTTCATGGGCTGCGCACCCGCGCGGGTGGGCGGCGTCGACGCGCGCCTGTTCCGGATCTCGTTCTCGGGCGAGGAAGGCTACGAACTCGCCGTCCCGACGCGTTACGGCGAGGCGCTGTTCCGCGACCTGCTGGCCCGCGCCGAGACCCTTGGCGGCGGTCCCTACGGGATGGAGGCGCTGAACGTGCTGCGGATCGAGAAGGGCTTCATCACCCACGCCGAGATCCATGGCCGCGTGACGGCCTT
Source organism: uncultured Alphaproteobacteria bacterium (assembly GCA_963777765.1). GTDB lineage: Bacteria > Pseudomonadota > Alphaproteobacteria > Rhodobacterales > Rhodobacteraceae > Aliitabrizicola. The sequence goes on from CAVZRP010000004.1 coordinate 77,336, forward strand.
CGACATCGGGCTGGAAAAGATGGTCAGCGCGAAGAAGGACTGCATCGGCAAGGCTGCCGCTCAGCGTCCCGGCCTGTCAGGCCCCGAGCGCGAGCAACTGGTCGGCCTGAAGGGGCAGGGGGCCGACATGCTGACCTCGGGCGCGCACCTGTTCACGCGCGGCGCAGAGGCGAAGCGCGAGAATGACCAGGGCTATGTCACCTCGGTCGGCTGGTCGCCCACGCTGAATGCCTCGCTGGGGCTGGCCTTCCTGAAGAACGGACGGTCGCGGCATGGCGAGGTGGTCCGCCTCGTCGATCACCTGCGCGGCATCGACCTGATGGTCGAAGTCTGCGATCCGGTGTTCCACGACAAGGAAGGGGTGAAACTCCGTGCCTGATCTCATCGCGAAATCCCCGCTTGCGGGACACCCGCCGCTCACCCTCGGAACGGCCACGTTGTCGGAACTGCTCTTGCCGCGCCTCACGTCCATCGCTCCGTTCCGCGGGCAGGACAAGGCACTCGCCCGCGCGCTCAAGACACTTGGCCTGACCTTCCCCGCGCCCAACGCGATCTCCGTGGCGGAGGGCGCCCGCCTCGTCTGGACCGCCCGCGATCAGGCCGTCCTGATGGGGGCCGACCCCGCGCCTCTGGCCGCCCATGCCGCCCTCACCGACCAGTCCGACGGCTGGGCGGGCCTGGCCATCGAAGGCCCGGCCGTTACCGACATCCTCGCCCGCCTCTTCCCGCTCGACGTCCGCACGATGCCGCCCGGAACCGCGGCCCGCGCGCCGCTCAACCACATGTCGAGCCTCCTGATCCGCACCGCCCCAGAACGGTTCGAAATCCTCGTCTTCCGCTCGATGGCGCGAACCGCCTGGCACGAGGTGGAGGCCGCCATGTCCGCTGTCGCTGCGCGGGCGGCGTTAGGGTAGGCGCTTCATCATGCTTTTTACGAGGTAAGGCTCGCAATCCTTTGTTATAGTGATTGAAATGCGGGCGTCATGCGTGTGGGGGTGCCCCAGCCGACACGCTTGGGCGCTCCGGCAGCGACCCGGGTCACGCCCCATCGGAAAGTTGCGTGATCGGGCAGGGCACAACCGCCACCGTTCAGATCTGTGAAGGCATCGGCGTAAAACCGTCCCTCTTGCTGGACTCTGCGCCCCCTCGGCCCGATATGATACGCCATGTCCCTGCCGCCCGGATTCCTTGACGAGCTTCGCACCCGCATCTCCCTCTCGCAGGTCGTGGGGCGCAAGGTCACGTGGGATATGCGCAAGTCGAACCAGGGCAAGGGCGACATGTGGGCGCCGTGCCCGTTCCACCAGGAGAAATCGGCCAGCTTCCACGTCGATGACCGCAAGGGTTTCTATTATTGCTTCGGCTGCCATGCGAAGGGCGACGTGCTGACTTTCCTCAAGGAGTCCGAGAACCTCGGCTTCATGGAGGCGGTCGAACTGCTGGCCCGCGAGGCGGGGATGCCGATGCCCGCCCGCGATCCGCAGGCCGCACAGAGGGCGGACCGCCGCACCCAGTTGATCGAGGTAATGGAAGAGGCGGTAAAATGGTTCCGCTTGCAGTTGCGCACCTCGGCCGGGGCCGGAGCGCGCGACTACCTCGCCACCCGCAAGCTCAGCCCCGAGGTGCAGGACCGCTGGGAGATCGGCTTTGCCCCGGGCAACGGGCAGGCGCTGTTTGCTGCGCTGACCCAGAAAGGCATCGCGCCAGACCTGATTCTGGCGGCCGGGCTGCGAGCCGAAGGCGATAAGGGGCGAACCGACTACGACCGCTTCCGCAACCGCATCATGTTTCCGATCCGGGACGGGCGGGGCCGTGCGATCAGCCTTGGTGGTCGGGCGATGGACCCCAATGACAAGGCCAAGTACATGAACGGCCCCGAGACGGAGCTGTTCGACAAGGGCCACAACCTCTACAACCACGCCCCGGCGCGCGAGGCGGCGGCCAAGGGAAGCCCGCTGATCGTGGCCGAAGGCTACATGGATACCATCGCGCTGAGCGAGGCGGGGTTCCGCTCGACCGTCGCCCCGCTCGGCACGGCGATCACCGAGGATCAACTGCGCCTGATGTGGCGCATTCACAACGAGCCGATCATCGCGCTCGACGGGGACAAGGCGGGCTTCAACGCGGCCCTTCGGCTGATCGACCTTGCTCTGCCGCTGCTGGAGTCCGGCAAGGGCCTGCGCTTTGCGATCCTGCCGCCCGGCCTCGACCCGGACGATCTCATCAAGGCGCAGGGCGCGACGGCGATGCAGCGGGTGATCGACAACGCCCAGCCCATGGTCAGCCTGCTCTGGCAACGTGAGACGGACGGCAAGAGTTTCGACAGCCCCGAACGCAAGGCCACACTCGACAAGGCGCTGCGCGAAGCCCTCATGCGGATCAGAGACCCTTCCATCCGCGGCCATTACGGCGAGGAAATCAAACGCCTCAGGTGGGAGCTTTTCGGCACAAAGCCCACGAAACGCCCCTTTGTTCCCGGCACCTTCCGCCGCAAGGACGAACCTTTGCCCCCGACGGCCGCCACGCGCGGTTCGGCGCTTGCGCGGCAAGGCGATGTCTCCGAGGCGGAAAGCATCATCGAGGCGGTGCTTCTCGCGACACTTTGCCTGCATCCCGCTCTCATTCTCCGATACGAGAGTGATGTGGAGGCGATCGAGTTCACGAATGAGACATATGCCTTCGTCCAATCCGTCATGCTGCGGCTGGCCCATCGGATTCCGCTAGAGGAAATTCCCCGAAAGATCGCCGAGGAGGCCGGAGCGACACTTGAAACGCTCATGTCCCACCGCCATGTCCTGATCGCCCCGCCCGTAAGACGCGGGTCGGATACCGAGTTTGCAGCGCGGTGTTTCGAGAACGATCTTGCACGACTGAAGGCGCGCAGAGGCAAGCGAACCGAAGTCCAACATGCCGAAGAGGACATATCGGGGCTTCCGGACGAAGGAATGACGTGGCGACTTGCCCAGGCCGGCGAGGCTGTTCACCGGTCCGAAAGAATTCCCATCGAGGAACAGCGCACACAAGAGAATGACAAGATCGACCCGTCACGAAGCCTGGATAGTCTGATCGAACAAGCCATCTGGGTGAAGAAAAGGCACTGACGCCGCTTTCCCTCGCCGTGATTCGCGCTATTGAATCGAATCGCGGTCAAATGATTCGCCGACCTGATTCGCCCCGAGGAGCACGCATGGCACTCAAAGACACCGACGACGCAAAACCGGAAGAGCAGGACGCCGAGGTTTCGCTCGACATGAGCCAGGCCGCCGTCAAGAAGATGATCGCCGACGCCAGAGAGCGTGGCTACATCACCTACGACCAGCTCAACACGGTCCTTCCGCCGGAGCAGGTGTCGTCCGAACAGATCGAAGACGTGATGTCGATGCTCTCGGAAATGGGCATCAACATCATCGAGGACGATGAGGCGGAAGAGGGCGAACCTGCGGGCGAGCTTGTCGAGACGTCCTCCACATCGCGTGAGATTGCCGTCGCGGGCAGCACCACCGAAACGCTCGACCGCACCGACGATCCGGTGCGGATGTACCTGCGCGAGATGGGATCTGTCGAGCTTCTCAGCCGCGAGGGCGAAATCGCCATCGCCAAGCGTATCGAGGCGGGTCGGAACACGATGATCGCGGGCCTCTGCGAAAGCCCGCTCACCTTTCAGGCCATCACCATCTGGCGTGACGAACTCTTGTCCGAAGACATCCTGCTTCGCGACGTGATCGACCTCGAAGCCACCTTCGGTCGCTCGCTTGATGGAGATGGCGAACTCGAAGGCGCGGGTCTTGACGAGGTGGAGTTGCCCACATCCTCCGCCGCCCCCCGCCGCGCCGCCTCCGACGAGCCGGAACTGGATGCCGATGGCGAACCCATCGCCCGTGTCGAAGATGACGACGAAGATGACGAAGCTTCGGCCATGTCCCTTGCCGCGATGGAAGCGGCGCTGAAGCCCCGCGTTCTCGAAACGCTCGACGTGATCGCACGCGATTACGTTCACCTGGCCGGGATGCAGGAACTCAGGATGCACGCCACCCTGAACGATGTGAACCGCTTCTCGGTGAACGACGAGGCGGCATATCAGAAATTGCGCAGTGAAATCGTTCTGTTGGTGAACGAACTTCACCTGCACAATAACCGCATCGAGGCGCTGATCGACCAGCTCTACGGCATCAACCGCAAGATCATGTCGATCAACTCGGGCATGGTGAAACTGGCTGACGCCGCGCGCATCAACCGGCGCGAATTCATCGACGAGTATCAGGGGTACGAGCTGGACCCGACATGGCTTGACCGGATGGCGGCGAAGTCCGGGCGGGGCTGGCAGGCGCTGATGGAACGCAGCCGCGACAAAGTGGAAGAACTCCGCTCCGAAATGGCGACCGTCGGCCAGTATGTCGGCGTCGACATCAGCGAATTCCGGCGGATCGTGAATCAGGTCCAGAAGGGCGAGAAAGAGGCCCGGCAGGCCAAGAAGGAAATGGTCGAGGCGAACCTGCGCCTTGTTATCTCGATCGCCAAGAAATACACGAACCGTGGCTTGCAATTCCTTGATCTTATTCAGGAAGGCAATATCGGCCTGATGAAGGCCGTGGACAAGTTCGAGTATCGCCGCGGCTACAAGTTCTCGACCTATGCAACCTGGTGGATCCGCCAGGCCATCACCCGAAGCATCGCCGATCAGGCCCGCACGATCCGCATTCCGGTCCACATGATCGAGACGATCAACAAGCTGGTCCGCACCGGCCGCCAGATGCTGCACGAGATCGGCCGGGAGCCCACGCCCGAGGAATTGGCCGAAAAGCTCCAGATGCCGCTGGAGAAGGTCCGCAAGGTGATGAAGATCGCCAAGGAGCCGATTTCGCTCGAGACACCCATCGGCGACGAGGAAGACAGCCAGCTAGGCGATTTCATCGAGGACAAGAACGCGATCCTGCCGCTGGATTCGGCGATCCAGGAAAACCTCAAGGAGACCACGACCCGCGTCCTCGCCTCGCTCACCCCGCGCGAGGAACGTGTCCTGCGGATGCGCTTCGGCATCGGCATGAACACCGACCACACGCTGGAAGAGGTGGGCCAGCAGTTCAGCGTCACGCGCGAGCGGATCAGGCAGATCGAGGCGAAGGCGCTGCGGAAGCTGAAGCATCCGAGCCGGTCGAGAAAGCTGCGGAGTTTTCTGGATCAGTAGGTCTGAGTTGTTTCGACGAAATGCTGCTCTTATTAGGGATTGTCACAAATGCAGTCTTGGAGATTGGCAGAAACCCCGTGGAACGATCGAATCAATCCTGCTGGCAAATCCTACAAGTCAGCGCGGCTGATGCAGGATGCCGAGAGCAATATGGAGGTGTTCATGGTGCAGTATCCCGCTGGGACCATGACGCCATTGCATCATCACCCCTGTGGGCACGGACTGCTGGTCATCTCCGGACATCTTGAGACGCAAGATGGCACCTTTGCGCCCGGAGACTTCGTCTGGTACCCGGAGGGCAGCGTAGGCACGCATGGTGCCTCTGCCGAAGGCGCAGTGACTGCGTTGCTGTTCACCAACAAGGCATTCGGAATTCACTACCTGGGAAGCACGTAACCAACTTGCTTCCTTCTGGATGACGGAATGCAAAAGGGCGCCCCATCGGGGCGCCCGTTTCACAGCCGCGGCTGCCGGTCGTCAGGCGCAGGAGGCGGCTTCTTCGGCGATGTCGCGGATTTGCAGGCGCGAGATGCCGATATCGGCGAGGTCGCGGTCCGACATTGCGTCGAGTTGGCGATAGGTCTCGCGGTAGGCATGGGCCCTGCGGGCCTTGTCGGCCAGCGACTTGCGGATGGCGGTGAAGGCACCCGAAAGGCCGCCGAATGCCGGGGTGAAGGTCGTGTTTGTTGTGGTCATCGTCTTTCTCTCTTTCTCTGCGCCGGATACTGCCCGTCGCGTCGAGATCAGAGATACGCCGTTAGCGCTCACATTGAAGGCCCATGGATGCCATGTCGCCATGCACTCAGCGCATAGCCCCGGTAACCAGCGGTTAACTCATCCCGCTTCAGGCGGTGCTGTGGCCATGTCCCAGGCCTCGCCCATTGCCACGATGCAACTCTGTCCGTCGGTATAGGTCTGCACCAAGGTCCACTGGCCCGAAGGCGCGGTCCACACTTCGATCACAGCCTCGATGTCGCGAATCCCGGTCGCGGCCACCCGCGATCCCATACGAACGGTCAGCCGGTCCACCATCTCGGCGCGCGGTGCGCAGATCACCTCGGCAATCGGGCTTTCCGCCCTGACCGGCAGGGCGGAAACGCAGAACGAGAGGCCGAGTCGCATCCACATGCACAAGAGTGTAACACGACCGTGACAGATTCCGCAGCCGCCATCAGTCGGTCGAGGTTATCTCGCCTCACCTCCGGCACATGAGCCTACAGCGCGGGACGGCCCCATCCTGCGTCCGCGTCTGTTCTGGTAGTGCTTGCCGCTTTGGCATATCCTTGGGCGATATCAGTTCGAAAGGTCATTCAGATGTCCCGCCTTGCCATAGGAACAGCGATCCTGCTTTCGCTTGCCGCACCCGCTTTCGCGATTCCGGCTGACTGGTTCCGCGCGGTGAACGGCATGTGGGTCCAGCCGGAAACGCCGCGCAAGTTCTACGTGCCATGGAATGGCGAGCCTGGCCCGAACGTCTTTTTCTGTGCGGCGGGCGACTATGTGATCCGGCGCCTCGGGATGTCCCAGGGCACACGAATTTTCCGCCTGTCGGAACCGCCTCGCCGCGCGGGCGAAGGGATCTGGTTCACGCTGGATGCCGAAGGGGCGGCCTCGCGGACTGGTGTGACCAGTCTTCTGACCTCCGGACCCGAGAACAGCCTCTCGGCGGTCGCCGCCAAGAGTTTCTGCGACCCGATCTTCTATCGATGACTGCGGGCACGACACCGGCAACCCTTATGTCCATGCCCTAAGGTCAAGTGAACGTTATGAAAAAAGGTGCCGCTATGCGCAAGATTTTTGCCTTCACCCTCGCCGCGTGCCTGACCTCAGCTGCTACTTCGGCATCGGCCTTCCTTGCAATCAACGGCTTGCGGGTAGAGCCGACGGGCGCGAACAGTTTCTACGTGCCCCTCTCCACTCTGACCGCCGATCAGGCCTTCTGGTGCGCGGCCGGTGACTTCGTGAAGCGCGGCCTCGGCCTGCCGAACAAGACGCCGATCTATCGCCTGACTCCGCCGCCTCGGCAGCGGGGCAAGGGCATCGAATTCTCGCTTGATCCGGCCGGCGCGTCCGAAAAGACGGGCGTCAGCATCTTCGGCAACAGCGGGCCGAAGAACAGTGTATCCGCGACGATCGCCTATAACCTGTGTAAGTCCTTTGTGCCGCAGTTGAACGGGTTCTGACCGCTATATCTTGCGAATGCGGATACCACTACCCAAAGGCTTGCGCCTCGCCTATAGTCCCTGTGGATAGATCACAGCATCCACCAAGGGAGGGGCGATGCGCTGCCCGTTTTGCGGAAACATTGATACGCAGGTCAAGGATTCACGCCCGGCCGAAGATCATGTCTCGATCCGACGTCGTCGGTTCTGCCCCGCCTGCGGCGGACGCTTCACGACCTATGAACGAGTCCAGTTGCGCGACCTCGTGGTCATAAAGACCAGCGGCAAGCGCGAGGATTTCGATCGCACGAAGCTGGAGCGTTCGATCCGGATCGCGATGCAGAAGCGTCCCATCGAACCTGAACGGATCGACCAGATGATCTCGGGGATCGTGCGACGGCTTGAGAGCATGGGCGAAACCGACATTCCCTCAAAGGTGATCGGTGAGATCGTGATGGAGACGCTGGCCCGCATCGACACGGTCGCTTACGTGCGATTTGCCAGTGTTTACAAGAACTTCCAGGCAGCAGACGATTTCGACAGGTTTGTTTCGGAACTGCGCCCGCAAGGGCAACAGGACGAGTGATCCCCGAGGTCGACCGGCGGCACATGCGCCATGCGCTGGCGCTTGGTGCGCGCGGTCTGGGCTCGAGCTGGCCCAACCCTTCCGTCGGCTGCGTGTTGGAGCGTGACGGCCGCGTGGTGGGCCGGGGCTGGACCCAACCCGGCGGGCGCCCGCACGGTGAAGTGATGGCCCTCCGGCAGGCTGGGGGGCTGGCGCGCGGGGCCACGGCCTATGTGACGCTCGAGCCCTGTTCTCATCATGGACAAACGCCACCCTGTGCCGATGCGCTGATAGCTGCGGGCGTGGCGCGCGTGGTCGTGGCCCTGGGCGATCCCGACCCCAGGGTTTCGGGACGCGGTGTTGCCGCGCTGCGGACTGCGGGGATTGCCGTCACCGAAGGGGTCGAGGCGGAGGCGGCGCGGCAGAGCCACAGCGGCTTCCTGCGGCGCATGACCAAGGGGGTGCCCCTTGTGACGCTGAAGCTTGCGGCCAGCATCGATGGGCGCATCGCCACCGCCTCGGGCGAAAGCCGATGGATCACCGGGCCCGAGGCGCGCCGCGCGGTCCATGCGTTGCGGCTCAGCCATGATGCGGTCATGGTCGGCGGTGGCACGGTGCGCGCGGACGATCCCGAACTGACCGTCCGCGATATGGGGCCGGTGCGTCAGCCGGTGCGGATCGTGGTCGATACCGGCTTGCGACTGGACCCGGAATGCCGCCTTGGGCGCACGGCGCGCGAGGTTCCCGTCTGGATCTGCCACGGCGATGGCGCAGCCTTGCGCGACCGCTCGGCGTGGCAGGATGCCGGCGCGCACCTGATCTGCTGCGCAACCGAGGGTGGCCTCGTCTCGCTGCCCGATGCCTTGCGGCAACTGGCGAGTGAGGGCCTGACCCGCGTCCTTTGCGAAGGAGGCGCGCAGCTTGCGGCCTCGTTGCTGAGGGCGGATCTGGTGGGGGAGTTGATCGGCTTTACCGCAGGCAAGCTGATCGGGGCAGAGGGCCTGGCGGCGCTGGGGCCGATGGGGCTGGATCGGCTGGCCGAGGCGCGCGGTTTCCGGCTGCACGATCTGCGGTCGGTCGGGGGCGACGTGATGTGCCGGTGGGTGCGCGCCGACTAGCGCCAGATCGACGCTCGACTGGCGAGCAGCCCCTGCACCTTTGACAGCATCCTGTTGGCAACTCCCGTCCTTCCGACCTTGCCCATTGCGAGACGCTCGGCGACGACTTCGGCGGGGCAGGGCAGGCCACTTACCGGATCATGGTAGCGCGGATAGGCAATCAGGGCGGCATGCGCGAGTGCTGCGAGGCTGACCTTGCGGTTGCGCCATGGCGGAACCGGGCCAAGATCTCGCGTCAATCCCCAGCCGGCGTAAAAGGGCGTGCCGAGGCAGGTGACCGCCAGCCCGCGCAGCAGGGCCTCGAACCCCAGCAGCGAGGTCATCGTCCAGACTTCGGTGCCGGGCAACAGGAGGGCAGCCGGGTCTGCTTCGATGATTGAATCCGCAAAGCGCAGCGCCTGATCGTTTGGAACGGCGCCGGGGCGCAGTCCCGCCAGCACGTCCGGGTGCGGCTTGAACAGGATCGTCGCCTGCGGGTTTGCCTGCCGGACAGTCTCGAGCAACGACAGGTTCGTGCGCACCTCGCCCGCACCCTTCAGGATCGAGGCGTCATCCTCCACCTGTCCGGGCACCAGGATGCGTGGAGGGGGGGGCAGATCGGGAGGAGGGCCGCCGAGGTTGTACTTGGTCACGCCCCCCGCAATCAACCGCGCGACGAGACGCTCCGCCCGCGCTTCGCCGCCGGGCGGGGCACCGGCGAGAACGAGGCGATCGAGGCGGCTTTGCTGTGCGGAATCATAGTAGATGCCGAGGTCATCGGCGACAAGCGACAGCGGCGGCACCAATTCGGCCCCAAGCCCGCGTGACCGGAGGAAGCCGTCCTCGACCCGTGACAGCGGCAACGCAAACCCCTCTGGCACCTTCCCAGCCCAGGCGATCACGCGGCGGCCCGTCCGGTGCGCCAGACGCTCGGCCCGCGCGCCATCGTTGGCAAAGCGCACCCCGCGCACGCCGCCAAACATCGCCGAAACGGCCCGCCGCTTCCAAAGCCGCATGCCCATCGCGACGTAGCCATGCCGATCTTCGCGCCAGGCCCGCACGTCAGCTTCCAACTGATCGACGGCTTCCTCGAAGCTGCACAGCCGGTCACGGCAGGGGTCGTACCAGGTCGGCGCAAGGATCATCGCCGCAGCGAAAAGCTGAACGCGGGTCAGCGTGCGGCGGCGGCGCGGAAAGACGGCCTCATCTTCGCTCAGGCCCCAGCCGGCGTAGAAGGGCTGGCCAAAGACATGCGGTCGATGCCCGGCAAGGATCGCCTCGAAGCCCAGTTGCGACGTTGCCGTGTAAACAGCGACGGCACCTTCCAGCAGCGCCTGTGGCGAGACATCGGCTGCCAGCAGCGAGATGCGGCCATTTTCGGTTTCGGGGGCGTAATGGCCGGGCCGCAGGCCGAGGATGGTTTCGGGGTGAACCTTGACCACGATGCGCGCATTCGGGTGATCCTGCTGCGCCCGCACCAGCATCTCGCGGAAGGTCTGCGCGTTCGCTCCGCCGTGACGGACCGAGGCATCGTCACGCAACTGGTCCACGACAAGCACATAGCCGGGGGCGGGGGGGGGCGTGTCGGGATCGTGCAGGTTGTACTTCGACAGCCGCAGGGCGGCGACGCGGGCCATGCCGTCGCGCGCCCGAACGAGCAGCCCGTGGTCGTCGAACGGATTGGTCGACAGGATCCGCTCCAGCCACGACGGCGCGCTGCCGTCGAAATGGACGCCCAGCGGGTCAATCATCAGACCCAGCGGCGCATCTCCCGAACGGCCCGGGCGAAGCGAGCGAAGGAAGGGATCCTCGATGCGGATCACGCTGGCCCCGGCCTTGCGCGCCATCGCCTCGCCTCGCGCGGCGTAGGGGCTGCGGCCCCAGACACCGACAAGATCATCCTTGCCGGGACGGCCCGTGGTCGGTGCATATCCCGCAAGGGTCAGGATGCGCCTGATCCGGCCCGGCCGCATCAGCCCCGTGTTGTAGCAATAGAGCCGCCGTGGTTGTCCCGCGCGGGACTTCGCGACCTCGTCTTCCGGGTCCACCCCGCCCTCAGCCGCCCGAACCGAGGCCCGAGACGGAACTCGCCGCGACCGCCGTGCCATTGAAGGCGGCCAGCGTCTTGGTCCACTGCACGAAGGGCGCCTCGGTGACATAGACGGTGTCGCCATCACGCACGACGAAGTCGCGCGCCTCGAACACGCCGGTCGGCGAGGTCAGGTCGAGCACATAGATGAAGCGCTGATCCCCTTTCAGGTCGCCGCGACCCAGCACCGCATTGGCGATCTCGGCCGGTTCGTTGCGGAAAACGAAGACGCCCGTCGGATCGGCCACATTGGTGTTCAGCCCACCCACCTGGGCGATGGCCTCGATGGCCGAGACGGTCTGCGTCTCGAACGGGATGCGGCTTTGCTGGCCGGTGGCCCCAAGCGCCACGAAGGACCGCCGGTCGCGCTCGACGACGATCCGGTCGCCCGGGCGCAGGGCGATGTCGAGCGACGGGTTGTCATAAAGATCCTCTAGCCAGACCTTGCCTGTCTTGCCCCCCCGCGTGACACGCACCAGCGCGGCGGAAGGCTCCAGAACCACGCCGCCCGCCTTGGCGAGCATTCCGCTGAGCGTCCGCGTCGGGCGCTCGATGGGATAGACGCCCTGCGCGCCCACACCCCCGGTGACCGAAACGGTAGACCCGTTTCCTGCCAGACGCTGCACGGTGATCTGTGGGTCGGGGGTCTGCGGGTCAAGCTTTTCGGTGATGATCTGGCGCAACCCGTCCGGTGTCTGTCCGGCCGCCTGGATCCGTCCCGCATAGGGGACGAAGATGTACCCCTGCCCATCCACCTGAACCTCGTTCAACGCGGAAACACGCTGGCCGGTATTGCCCAGAAGGGGATCGTCGCGGACGTTCTCGAAGATCGTCAGGCCCAGGACATCGCCGGGCGCGATCAGGTCGGACCCGATCACTTCCGCATTCTCGAACTGCGAGCCGAAACCGAAGGCGGGAACGACGGATGTGGCACGGGTAACCCGGTCGTTCACCGTCACGACATAGGCATCGCCGCTCTTCTGGATCGATCCATCGAAAATCTCGGATTTTGTCGGGCCCGAGCGCGGCAGACCGCAGGCAGCCACCGCTCCCAAAACCATAAAGAGGGCAAGGCACTTGCCTGCCCACACTGCTGTTGCCGTCACTGCTCGGGCTCCTTCACCGGAAGCTGCCTTATCTTTTGCTCGCAACCCTAGTCAATTATGCAGGAAATTGCCAGTGCCGCCTCTTTTTGTCATGTCACGATTCGCAACTGTTGCCTCGGTGCCGCGCTTGCAAGAAGCACGGCGTCATAGGGATCGACGGGTGCCAGCATCATGTCGATGACCCGTCGCAGCGCCTGCCTCCGCCCGCGAGCCGAATAGAAGCCGCCCGGAACCTGCGACGTTTCCAGCAGGAACTGCCTGAAATCGCGGTAGGCCTGCACATCGGGCCGATGCGGGTCCGAGAAGAACTCTGCAAGCGGCTGGTCCGAAACAAGACCGGGCTTGCCATAGACCGCAGTCCCGAAGGCCCGGAGCGGCAGCCCGCGCCAGAGCGCCTGCTGCCCTGCAGTCGAGTTCACCGTCACCGCCGCTTTTGCCCCGCTCAGAACGCGGGCAAGTTTGCCGCCACGCAGGAAATGCACACGATCCGCCACATCGAACATGCGGGCAAGCCGCAAGATCCCGGCGGAGAGAGGCACACGGTCATCGTCCAGAGGATGGGCCTTGAAGACGAGGTGATGGTGGCGCGGCGCGCTGCGCGCGAACGCCTCGATGCACTGGGCCAGGAATTCGGTCGTGTCGCGATAGGGACCATGGGCGCGGAAGCTTGCATCATGGTCCAGTTGCAGCAGGACGAGGTAATAGGGAAAGCTGCCCTGCTCGATCCGTCGGGTGGCGAGCGCGCGTTCAAGCCGGTGCCAGGGCATCAACACCAAACGCTTCAGGTGCAGCCTGAATTCTGCGGCAACCGGGATGGCGCGATGCGGACGATACGCACGGTAGCGGCGTGCCCCGAACATCACGAAGCCGTGGTAGAGCGCGCCGTAGAAGATATGCTGGCGCAAGTCGCCCCAGCTCGCCGGGGCTTCGGCCTGTTCACCGTCCCGATTTTCGAGCGCCCGCTGCATGGATGGCACGTCGATGGTCAGCAGGCGGGAATGTCCGTTCGATCCGCCCCGCTCGTATGTGATCCAGTACGGCCGCAGATAGCCTTCCTCGAAGACATGGACGGTCACCCCCGCAGCGCGGGCAATGCTGACCGCCGAAGCATGGACGGGACGCGTATCGCCATAGACCACCACGTCCGTGATGCCTTTTTCGGCCACAAGCTTTCCGAACGTCGCGGGCCAGTCGCCCTCGGTTCCGGTATAGGCAATATAGCCCGCCCTCTGAGGCCAGAATGCCCGATCTCCACCGGTAAAGCCGACGCGCCAGACATCGGCCCCCGCTGTGACAAGCAGACGGCCCAGACGATAGAAGAAAGGTCCGTGCGGGCCCTGCAGAAGAAGGAAGCGGCGGTCGGTCACGTCTGTCCTAACTTGCCTGTCACCCATGATCCTACACCATCGGCGCGGCAAAGTGGTTAACGATCCACAAAAGCCAAAATGACGCGGATTGATGCGGCATCGCAGGCTTGGTGGGCATGGCGGGAGGGCAGGGGACTTGCAGGTCCGTGTGCAGAAGGCTACCTGCTTTCGGTCAGGTCTCGCAGGAGGTGTGCATGTTCACCGGGATCATCTCGGATATCGGCGAAGTGCTGGAGATGGAGCAGCAGGGAGACCTGCGCGCACGGATCGGCACGGCCTATGATGTATCGCGAATAGACCTTGGCGCCTCGATCGCCTGCGATGGCGTCTGCCTGACGGTCATCGCGACCGGCACTTCGCCGCGGAACTGGTTCGACGTGCAGGTCTCGGGCGAGACGCTTTCAAAGACGACCGTGGGGGGCTGGACAGAAGGACGCAGGCTGAACCTTGAACGCGCGTTGCGTGTGGGTGACGAACTGGGCGGCCACATCGTATCTGGCCATGTCGACGGTCTTGCCCAGGTGATCCGCGTCATGGCCGAAGGCGACAGCCTGCGGGTGATGCTTCGCGCGCCCATGGCGCTTGCCGGCTTCATCGCGCCCAAGGGCTCGGTCGCGCTGAACGGCACCTCCCTGACGGTGAACGAAGTGGACGGCACGGATTTCGGCATCAACCTGATCCCGCATACCCAGAAGGTCACCACCTGGGGCGACGTGGCCGAGGGTCATGCGGTGAACATCGAGGTCGACACGATGGCGCGCTACGTCGCCCGCCTGCGCGACTGGCAGGCGTGATGCAGGGCCATAACGGCGGCCCCACCATGGAACCCGGCGGAGCCTGGCGGCTGCATTGCTGGCGCAAGGCCCGTGCCGACCTGCTGCCGCACCTTCCGATCGAGGTGCTCCGCACCCGCGTCCGTCGTGCCGGCGAACTCGGCCTCGACTATCGCACCTATGCCTCGGTCCGGTCGACGACCGGGCATGACGTTGTGGCGTTCCTTTTTTCGTCGAATGCGCTGCGCGTTCTGCCTCCCCGGCTGGACGTTCCACCCGACCGGACGGCGAAGCTTGGTGCGATCACAAACTGCCTGCGGATCGGCCTCGCACAATCCCCGCTGTCGCCTGCGGACCTCGCCATCGCGGCCCGCTCGGTGCTCGACGCCACCCATCCCGCACCTGCGCCGCTCGCGGCCTTCGCGCAGGCGCGCGCAAGCCTGCGCGCCGCGTTGGGCAAGTTGCCGGGCGATCGGGTGATCCTTGTCGGCGATACGACGCTTGAAGGCGAATGGTGCGCCGCCGCCCGCCTTGCCGCCTACCTGCCCGCCGAACGTTTCTTTGCCGCCCCCTGACCGTGCCCTGGCGCACAGGCTCCGCGCTCGGCTTGCTCTGGCCTTCCTGCGCGGCTCGCGCTAGGACGCTGGCACAGCCGGAGAGCACCAGATGAGCGATACGACCAAGACCGAATATTCCGATGCGATCTCGTCGATCGAAGAGATCATCGACGATGCCCGTAACGGCAGGATGTTCATCCTTGTCGATCATGAAGACCGCGAGAACGAGGGCGACCTCGTGATCCCGGCGCAAATGTGCACCCCGTCTGCGATCAACTTCATGGCAACGCACGGGCGGGGGCTGATCTGCCTTGCGCTCCCGGGAACGAGGATCGACGCGCTCGGCCTGCCGCTGATGAGCCCGAAGAACTCCAGCCGTCACGAGACGGCGTTCACGATGTCCATCGAGTCGCGCGAGGGCGTAACCACCGGCATTTCCGCCGCCGACCGTGCGCTGACCGTTTCCGTCGCCATCGACCCGACAAAGGGCGCGGCGGATATCGCGTCGCCCGGCCATATCTTTCCGCTCCGCGCGCGTGACGGGGGCGTGCTGGTCCGCGCCGGTCATACCGAGGCTGCGGTGGACGTCAGCCGACTTGCAGGATTGAACCCCTCGGGCGTCATCTGCGAGGTGATGAATGAAGACGGCACCATGGCGCGCCTGCCCGACCTCGTGGCTTTCGCGCAGAAGCACAACCTGAAGATCGGCACGATCTCGGACCTGATCGCCTATCGCCGTCGCCACGACAATCTGGTCAGCGAAAAGGCCGTGAAGTCCGTCACCTCGGCCTATGGCGGTGACTGGCTGATGCGTGTCTTCGCGGATGAGACGCAAGGCGCCGAGCATGTCGTCCTCAGCAAGGGCGATCTTTCGACCGAAGAGCCGGTCCTTGTCCGGATGCACGCGCTCAATCCGCTCGAGGATGTGCTGGGGATCAACCCCGACCATGCGGGGGAATTGCGCGGCGCCATGCAGACCATCGCCAGAGAAGGGCGCGGGGTCGTCGTGCTGCTGCGCGACACCACGATGAAGCTGGTGATGGGGGACGAGGTTTCGCCGCAGACCCTGCGCCAGTACGGGCTCGGCGCGCAGATCCTGTCGGCGCTGGGCCTGTCGGAGATTACCCTTGTAACCAACTCCAAGGCGCCGAAGATCATCGGTCTGGATGCCTACGGATTGACCATCTCCGGCACCCGCGCCATTTCCGAGGATTGAACATGGCCGGACAGGAGACCCACTACACACTGCCGCTGCCTGTGTTCGACCGGCCGGTGAAGCTGCTTATCGTCGTCGCTCCCTACTACCGTGACATCGCTGATGACCTGATCGCGGGCGCCCGCGCCACCGCTGCCGCCGCCGGGGCGGAGGTGGATCTTGTCGAGGTGCCCGGCGCGCTGGAAGTGCCGACCGCCGTGGCGATGGCCGAGCGAATGGCGAAGTACGATGGATACGTGGCCCTCGGCTGCGTGATCCGGGGCGAGACCACGCATTACGACACCGTCTGCAACGACAGCTCGCGCGCGCTGTCGCTCTTGGGTTTGCAGGGGGCCTGCATCGGCAACGGCATCCTTACGGTCGAGAACCGCGCCCAGGCGCAGGTTCGGGCCGATCCGGCTGGCCAGAACAAGGGTGGCGGCGCGGCCGCGGCGGCGCTGCACCTGATCGCACTGTCGCGGAAATGGGCCGCGCCGAAGGGCAGCCTTGGTTTCCGCGCGGAGGCCAAGGCGTGAGCGGCAAGCCCGACAAGCGACAGATGAAGTCTGCGGCCCGGCTCTACGCCGTGCAGGCGCTGTTCCAGATGGAAAGCTCCGGCCAGACGGTGGAGTCCGTGACGCGCGAGTTCGAGACGCATCGCTTCGGCGCGGTCTATGACGGCGACGAGATGGCCGAGGGCGACGTGGATCACTTCCGCGCGCTGATCGACCATGCGGTGAACCTGCAGGCCCGCATCGACCAGATGACCGATCGCGCGCTTGTCGCAAAATGGCCCATCGGCCGGATCGACCCCGTGCTGCGCGCCCTGTTTCGTGCGGCGGGCGGCGAGATGCTGGAAACGGATACGCCGCCCAAGGTCGTCATCACCGAGTTCGTCGATATCGCCAAGGCCTTCTTCCCCGAGGGGAAGGAGTCGAAATTCGTGAACGCCGTCCTGGATCACATGGCGCGCGAGGCAAAACCCCTGGCTTTCCCCGGCTGAGATCATTCCGGTGCGTGGCAGGCGAGGCCGAGCTTGTTGCCATCGGGATCACGCAGGTACGCACCAAAATAGTCCGCGTGGTACTGCGGCCGCAGGCCCGGTCTGGCCCGCGTCACTGCCCCCTGCTGCCAGTCCCGCCTCATAGACCTGCGTCACCAGAGCACGCGTCGGCACGAGAAGGGCCACCATCTGACCGTTTCCCGGATGTGCCGACCGCCTGTTTTCCGGAGCGCCGATCAGGAACAGCGGCCGCGCCACGCCCGGTTCCTGCCATCCTGCCCAGGGCCGATCCCGGTCACAAAACCGCAGCCGATGCCCCAGCGGCTCAAGGACTGCCGCGTAGAACCGCAGCGCCGCCTCAAAATCGTTCACTCCAACGAAACAATGAGACAGCATTGAGGTTATCCTCCACGTTTCGGTGGTGCGTCACCCGCGCACGAGTTTCTTCTGGCAAGTCGATCCAAGACGTGTATCATTTCGCCATTACTTGTGGAGGTTGGATGTGCCCAAACTCGTGCGTCTGTATGTGGTCAACGTCCTGATCGGTTTCGCGCTCGCCCTCGCGTTCGTGACATCGCTGGTCTGGCTCGACGTGGCAAACCTGCGGCACCTGATCCTGGAGACTGACAAGGGCTACCTCGCCTTCGCGCTTCTTGTGCTGTCGAACGGCATCGTCTTTGCGGGGGCGCAGTTCGCAATCGCCGTCATGCGCCTGGCCGAGGATGTCGATCGCCCGTCCGGAGGACACCGCGCCCCACGCGGCACGTTGCAGCCCATCCGTGTGGAAGCCGTAGCACGGACGAAGCCGCGCCATAGCGCGCACCGCTGAGACCTAAACGTGTACGCCGATCAGACCGCCTCGGCGGTCTTTTTCGTGCCTGCTGGATGGAAAGAGTGGCGGGAACCGCGGCAGCCGTGGAGACGTGAATTTCCCGAGAGCCTGGTTGACCAGGTGGGCGCCAGATACCAGGACCAGGATCCTGGCAGAGCCAGCTCCCTCGGAAGTGCTTATCGGCCACTGGAAAAGGGCCTCGCACGAGAAGGGCAGAACCCGCCACCTTCAGACATAGGCCGCGCGGGGCCTGCGTGCAAGGCTTGTGCGATGTTCACCTTTGGTTCATATATTGCGCATGATGCTGCTGACCCCAGACCCAAGCATGCCTACCCTGCCGGGCCGGCTTCTGGCCCGCGGCCTTTGTCGGCACCTTCTCGGCCATGGTTTCGTCTCGGTGGAAGAGCTTGTCCCCACGCCCGGTCTGCGCGTCGATGTGATGGCTCTGGGCCCAAAGGGCGAGGTCTGGGTCATCGAATGCAAGTCGGGCGTGGCCGACTTTCGCAGTGACCGCAAATGGCAGGGCTATCTCGACTGGTGCGACCGCTTCTTCTGGGCGGTGGACGCCGATTTTCCGACCGAACTCCTGCCCGAGGGGACGGGCCTGATCCTGGCCGATCCCTATGATGCCGAGATCATCCGCATGGGGCCGGAGACGCCGCTCGCCCCGGCGCGGCGCAAGGTCATGGTGCAGAAGTTCGCCCGCCACGCGGCGCTTCGCCTGCACGCGCTGCGCGATCCCGGCAACAGCCTCAGCCTCGCCGCCCTCTAGGTGCCTTGGGCGCTGGTGATCCGCCCATCGCGCGGGCGCGTTCGGCCGCAGCGCGCAGTTCCTCGGCGATCTCCTCGGCCTCTTCCGGCTCGAAATCCAGCGGCAGGTCCACGCCTTCGGCTTCGACATAGATGCGCACCATGCCAAGGCTCGTCGGCCCGATCTGCAGGTTCGCCGCTACCTCGCTCTGCTTGTCGATCCCCATGGTCGGGCTCCTGATCCGTTCGGGCTGGCCTAGCGCCGATCCGCCGATCTGGCAAGAGCAAGGCCTTGATTGCGTCCCGCGGATCGGCACGATGATGCACAGGGGGAAGCATGGACCAGGTTTCGTTCCGAAGCGTGACGGCAGACGATCTCGACTGGATCGTGCAGCGTCATGCCGCACTCTATGCACGGGAGGCGGCGTTCGATGACAGCTTCGGCCCGCTGGTGCGCGGCATCCTCGACGATTGGTTCCCGCGGCCACGATCCCTCTCGCGAGGCGGGGATTCTTGCGGAACGTGCCGGTCAGCGCCTTGGCACAGTGTTCTGCGTGCGGCTCGATGACGAAACCGCGAAACTGCGCCTCTTCCTGCTGGAGCCCGCCGCGCGCGGCATGGGTCTTGGCCGCCGGATGCTCGACCGCTGCCTCGCCTTCGCCCGCGCGTCCGGGTACCGCCGCATGACCCTCTGGACCCACGAAAGCCACGAAGCCGCCTGCGCCCTCTACCGAGCCGCGGGCTTTGCGCTGGTGTCCTCGAAGCCCGTCCACTCCTTCGGCCAGGACCTTGTCGAACAGCATTGGTGCGTCGAACTCTAGCCTGCATGGCCCTTGCAATCACCGGGGCAGGGCGATACATCGCGCGTCGAGTGCCGACGTAGCTCAGTTGGTTAGAGCACCAGATTGTGGATCTGGGGGTCCCCCGTTCGAGCCGGGGCGTCGGTACCATTCTTCGAAACTGAAGTCAGTCAGTCCGGGCCAGCGGTGACCGGGCAGTTATGGCAATGCGGCCGCGTTGCTGGTGGTCCTGTCCGGACCCCCCACGAGGCGCGACTTTTCTTATATGCGGGACTATTTGGCTCCGGCGGTAGGGATCGAACCTACGACCAATTGATTAACAGTCAACTGCTCTACCGCTGAGCTACGCCGGAACACCGTCGGGTCTATAGCAAGGTGGTCGGGGAGCGTCCAGAGACAATTGCGGGAAAACCTTCGCCGGCCTCACCTTCGTCCGAACACGGTGGCACGGCCAAGCCTGCCCTCATGCCGAACCAGATTTCGGGCTTCAAGATCAATAAGATGCGCCAGAATGTTTCGTTCCGCGGCGGGCAACAGGGCGGGGGGCGTCGTCGTGTAGATGCGACGCGCAAGCGCTGCCAGGTCGGCCTGCCGTTCGGCCAGCACGGCGAGGATTTCCGCCTCGCGTCCCCGCCTGTGCGCAACAAGCTCGTCCAGCCGTGAGGCCGGAGCGTCGATGATGGCGCCGTGCCCCGGGAGGAACGCCCGCCAGGCCTGTTGCTGAAGCCGCGCAAGGCTGTCCATGTAGGCGGCCATGTCGCCCTCCGGCGGCGAGACGATGGAACTGGACCACCCCATCACATGATCGCCCGTGAAGCACAGATCGCCCCAGGCAAGGCACAGGTGATTGCCCAGATGCCCGGGCGTGTGGATCGCCTCCAGCTCCCAGCCAGTCCCGGCGATCCGTTGGCCATCCGCCAGGGTCCGGTCGGGAACAAAGGCTGCATCCACCCCCTCGCCGCCGGTTTCCTCCAGCTCCAGCGCGGCCATCGCCGGCCGGATGCCATCGCGCGCGGTGCCGAAGGCCCAGACCGGCGCGCCTGTTGCCTGCGCTAGGGCGGGGGCCAGCGCCGAATGGTCGCGATGTGCATGGGTCACCACGATGTGGCCCACACGCTCCCCCGGGTTCAGTGCGGCAAGGATCGCGGACAGGTGCCGCGCATCCTGTGGCCCCGGGTCGATCACCGCCACCGCGCCGCGCCCCACGATCCAGGTGTTGGTTCCCGGCCCCGTCATCGCCGAGGGGTTGGGTGCCAGAACCCGCCGCACCTGCCCTCCGATCAACGATTCCGTCATCGCCTTCCTTTCAGCCTGTCCGCCCGCTAGGATCACCGGCATGGTCGTTTCTCTCAAGCCGCTTCTGCCGCGCGGGCTGTATGGCCGCGCGGCCCTTATTCTGGTCGTCCCGATTGTGACGATCCAGATCGTCGTATCGCTGGCCTTCATCCAGCGGCATTTCGAGATTGTCACCCGGCAGATGACGGAAAGCCTCGTCATCCAGGTGAATTTCCTGCTGGCCGAGGCCGACCGGGGCGGCTCGCCGGACGAGGCGCGGGCGCGCGCGATGCGGATCGCCAAGCCGCTGGAACTGGAGGTCGCCCTTCCGTCGCCCTGGACCTCGGACACCGACCTGCGCGAATTCTACGATCTGTCCGGCCGCGCCGTGATCAGCACCCTGCGCCAGGGGTTGCCGGACCTGCGCGCGGTCGATCTCGTCAGCGCCGACAAGTTGGGCGACAGCGAGGTCCGGATGCTGCTCGATACCGATCTCGGCCCACTTTCGGTCAGCGTCCCGCGCCGCCGCGTCTCGGCGTCCAATCCGCACCAGCTGCTGGTCTGGATGCTGGCGACCTCGATCCTGATGACGATCATCGCCTATCTCTTCCTGCGCAACCAGTTGCGCCCGATCAAGCGGCTGGCTGACGCGGCCGAGGCGTTCGGCAAGGGCCGCTCTGTGCCCTACCGGGCGCGCGGCGCTCTCGAGGTGCGGGCGGCGGGTGCTGCCTTTCTCGATATGCGCAGCCGGATCGAGCGGCAGATCGAGCAGCGCACCCTGATGCTTTCGGGCGTCAGCCATGATCTGCGCACCCCTCTCACGCGGCTGAAGCTCAGCCTCTCCCTGCTGCCCCCGGATGACGAGGTGCAGGCCGCGCAACGCGACGTTGCCGACATGGAGCGGCTTGTGGACGAGTTCTTGTCCTTCGCCCGAGGCGACGCGATGGAGACGCCGGTTCCGGCCGATCCGGTCGCCATCGTCACGAGGGTCGTCGAAAACGCGAGACGTTCCGGCCAGAACGTGACGCTTCATGTCGATGGCCGGGGTGAGGCGATGCTGCGTCCCGATGCCGTGAAGCGTGCTGTCGAGAATCTGGTCGGCAATGCCCTGCGTTACGGCAAGCGGGCGGATGTGACCGTCACTCTGACCGAGCGCAGCCTGCGCATCTGTGTCGAGGATGACGGCCCCGGTATTCCGCCCGAGCGGCGGGACGAGGCGATGCGCCCGTTCACCCGGCTCGACGCCGCGCGCGATCCGAACAGCGGCGGCGGGGTTGGCCTTGGCCTGTCGATCACCGCCGACATCGCCCGCAGCCATGGCGGCGCGCTGACGCTGTCGGACAGCGCCCGGCTGGGCGGGCTGAAGGCCGAGCTGGTGCTGGCGCGCTGAGCGGTGTCCGGGGTGTTCTGAGGATCGGCCGGAAAAGCTCCGGTCGAGCGTTTCCGCGGTGCGATTGCCAAAGCGCGCAGGCGCGACGGCAAGGTTCTCTCCACACACCTGGCGCGAAGGGACTTGTCGACGGCCAAATCCGTCAAGAAAACACATGATTGGGCCGGGACATACATCGCCCGGCGACGATCGTGCCGGGCGCTTCGTCACACCGGAACCGCTCGTCCCAGCGGATCGACCACCGGCCCGCCCGCGTCGCGCGCATCGTCCGGATCATGCGTCACCAGCACGGCGGGCAGCCCCTCGGCCCGGATTCGCCCGAACACGAAGGCCCGGATGCGCCCGCGTAGCTCGGTGTCCAGCCGGGCGAAGGGCTCGTCCAGCAGCAGCGCGCCGGGCCGCGCCAGAAGCGTCCGCATCAGCGCAACCCGTGCCCGTTGCCCGCCCGAGAGCGTCGCCGGATCGCGGTCAGCGAACCCCGCCAGATCGGCCGAGGCCAGCGCCGCCTCCACCGCCGCGCGCCGCACCGCCCTTCCGCGCACCGAGGCAGGCAGTCCGAAGGCAAGGTTTCCGCCCACCGACAGATGCGGAAACAGCACGTCATCCTGAAACAGCAGTCCGATGCCCCGCTCTTGGGTCGGCAGCCCGGTCACGTCGCGTCCGTTCAGCACAAGCCGCCCCGACAGCGTGAAATCCGGCCGCAAGGTTCCGATGATTGCGGCAAGTGCGGTGGACTTGCCCGATCCCGAGGGGCCCATGATCGTCAGCACATCGCCCGGCGCGACGTGCGCGTCCAGCCGGACGATGGTCTCGCCCCCGCGCCGAACTTCGATCCGCTCCAGCACCAGCCCGGTCATGCCCACATGCCCCGCCGGTGCCGGTAGACCACCGCAGGCAGCGCCAGTGCCAATCCAAAGCCAACTGCGGGCAGGATCAGTTGCAACACCGCATAGGTGCCGATGATCCGCCTGTTCCCGCCCGACGAGAGCGCCACCGCTTCGGTTGTCAGCGTCGCGATCCGCCCGCCGCCGATCAGCAGCGTCGGCAGGTACTGCCCGATCGACACCGCCATCCCCACCGCGGCTGCCGTCAGCACCGGGCGCAGCAGCATCGGCAGCCGCAGCCGCCAGAACACCCGCGTGGCAGAAGCTCCCAGCGCCGCCCCCGCCAGACCCACGCGCCCATCCCATGCCCGCCACGGCGGGGCAAGCGACAGGAACACGTAGGGCAGCACGAAAACCAGATGCGCCGCGGCCACCACTGCCACGCCCTCGGTCAGCCCCGCCTGCAGGAACAGCACCTGCAACCCCGGCAGGAACGCCACCTGCGGCACGATCAGCGGCAGCCACAACAGCCACAGCGCCCGCGCTCCCGGCTTCAGGCCAAACCGCGCCTCGGCCTCCAGGCACCCCAGGGTCAGCGCCACTGCAACGACGGTTGACGCCAGAGCCAGACCCAGCGTCATTCCCGCCGCCTGCGTCAGGTCCGGCGCGCTGCGCATCCAGACCATCCCGCTCAGGGTCTCGGGCAGGGCATCGGGAAAGCTCCATACCCCCGCCACCGACCACAGGGCCAGCCCTGCCATGCCGCCGCCGACCAGCCCGACGACCAGCAGCCCTGCCAGCCCGGCCAGAGGGCGCGCCAGCCGGTCCAGCCCGCGCAGGCGTTGCCCGCCCATCGCCATGCGGCGGCCGCACGCACCTGTCACCCGCTCGCCCAGCCGGAACGCCAGCAGGGCGGCCAGCACCATCGCCAGCAGCGCCAGCGCCCCCGCCGCCGCAGGCGCGCGCTGCCCCAGGTCCGGTTCCATCATCCAGCCCACCACCTGCACGGCCAGCGTGGGCGGCAGACCTGGCCCGAGGATGACCGCCATGTCCACATTGGTCATCGCATAGGCCAGCACGGCATAGACAGGCAGCCTGATCTGCGGCCAGACGGCGGGCAAGACCGCGAGCATCCATCCCGCCACCCGCCCGTAGCCAAGACTTGCAGCCAGCATCGTCCGCCGGTCTGCATCCGCCTGCGGCAACGCCGCCAACACCATCAGCAGCAGGAACGGCACCTCCTTGACCACGAGTCCCAGGATCAGCGCGATCCCCTGCGGATCGTTCAGGATCAGCAGGTCCGGCGGCTCGGTCCAGCCCGTCGCCCAGGGCGAGAGCGCGCGCGCGATCCAGCCCGAGGGCGAGATCAGAAAGGCGATCCCCAGCGCCGCCGCCGCATGGGGCAGGGCAAGCAGCGGCGACAAGAGCCGCGTGATGACCCCGAACAGCCGCCCCCCCTGCAACCCTGCCACGATCAGCAGCGTCAGGCCCAGCGCCAGCAGTGTCGCGATCACCCCCGTTGAGATTGAAAGCCACAGCGCACGCGACAGCCCGGGCCACGCGACCAGCGCCCCGATGCCGCCGTGCAGCGCCGGCACCAGCGTGCCCGCCAGCCCCGCCGCGACCGGCCCCGCCATCAACAGAAGCGTCAACCGGGGAACCGCACGCAGCCCCCCACCTTGCCTCACTGCACCACCCCGTACCGGCTGATCCAGTCCTGCCCGATCCGCACCATCCAGCTTGCATCCGGCTCCAGCAACACCGGCCCAAGGGCATCGGGCGACAGTGTCGCCACACCAAGGTCCAGCGCCTCGAACCGCGCCCTGTCCGCCTCGGGCAGTGCCGCAAGGTTCAGCACCGTCTGGAACCCAAGCACGCCCGGGTCCTGCGCCCGCGCCTGCACCTCCGGCTCCAGCAGCAGGTTCGCGATCACCATCGCCCCCGCCGCATGGGCCGCGTTGTAGGGAATCGCCACGAAGCTTGCATTGCCGATCGTCCCGCCCTTCCACACGCTCGTGCGGACCGTGTCCTGCAACTCTCCCGCCGCGATCGCGGCCGAGGCGCGACCGGGATTGAACGCAAAGGACAGGTCGATCTCGCCATCTGCCAGCAACTGCCCCAGCGCCGGCTCGTTCGCAGGGTAGGCCTTGCCCTGCCGCCACAGGTCCGGCGTCAGCGCATCCAGATAGGCCCAGAGCGGTGCCGTCACCGTGTCATAGGTCGCCTCGTCCACCGGCTGCTGCAACACGCCGGGATCGTCGATCACGCCATAAAGCACCTGTTTCAGAAAGGTCGTGCCCAGAAAGTCCGGCGGCTGCGGATAGGTGAAGCGCCCCGGATTGGCCTTCGCCCAGTCGAGCAACTCGGCGGCCGACATCGGCGGCGCGGCCAGCCGCGAGGTATCATGCTCGAACACCAGTTGCGCCATGGCCCAGGGGCTTTCCAGCCCCCCTGTGGACTGGGTGAAGTCCTTCACCACGGCGGGTTTCCCAATCACGTCGACCAGCGGCCAGTTCGGCAGGCTCTCGGCGAACGGCCCGAACAGCAGCCCCTCCGCCTTCATCGCCGCGAAGTTTTCGCCGTTGATCCAGATCAGGTCCACGGCGCCGCCCTGATCCTGCCCGGCCTGCTTCTCGGCCACGACCCGCGCGACCGCATCTGTCGTCGACGCCAGCTTGACCTGCTCCAGCGTCACGCCGTAGCGCGCCTCGGCCTGTTCCCCGACCCAGGCGATGAAATCGTTGATCTTCGGATCACCGCCCCAGGCGTGCCAATAGACCGTCTGCCCTTTCGCCTCGACCAGCACCGCGTCCCAGTCGGTCGGGTCAGGCTGCGCGGCGGCGGGTAGCGCAAGAACGGCAAGCGCCGCAGCGGTCAGCAAACGTCTCATCGGCAAACTCCCATGTCACTCCCGCCGATGTCGCCGTGTCCCCGGCGTGAAGGCAACCGAAACCTTCCGACCCGCACGAGGTTGTGAGCCACCTTGCACCGCACCGCGTGATCGGCAAGGGATGGGGCAGGGGACGCCCATGCTCGACGCGACACTCAGACCATTCATCGACCCGCCGCTCAACGCTGCAGGGCGCGCGCTCGCCCGGCGCGGCGTCACGCCCGATGCGGTCACGCTTGCAGGTCTTGCGGCCGGCCTCGTCATGGCCGCGATGATCGCCGGCGGGGCAGGGGTGTCGGCCCTGGTCCCGCTCGCGCTGTCGCGCCTCGCCGACGGCCTCGATGGCGCCGTGGCCCGTGCCAGCGCAAAGACCGACTTCGGCGGCTATCTCGACATCACCTGCGACTTCGTCTTCTACGGGGCGATCCCGCTGGCCTTTGCCCTGCGCGACCCCGATGGCAACGCCCTCGCCGCGGCGTTTCTGCTTGCGGCCTTCTACATCAACGGCGCGAGTTTCCTGGGCTTTGCCCTGCTGGCCGACAGGCGCGGCATGGAAACCCGCGCGCAGGGTGAAAAGTCGCTCTACTACAGCGCGGGGCTGCTGGAAGGGACCGAGACCATCGCTTTTTTCGCGCTCCTCTGCCTGATCCCGCAGCATTTCGCCGCGCTTGGCTGGGGTTTTGGCGCGCTCTGCCTCGTCACTGCGACCGCACGGCTGCTTCTAGCGCGACGGGTCTTCCGGAACCGCCCCCCAACATAACCACGCGCTATATAGTCCAACAGGAAATGCATCATATTGCCTTGCTCTTGCGCTAGACTATCGTTCGACGCCGAGTTGGCAGGCAATCCGGGCGAAGACCCGCAACCGAAGGCTCATGTCGTCGCCGGACCGCAAAGGTCTTGACCGGGGGGGAGGAGTGCAACGATGGCTTTGGTCAGCGGGTTTCATCACCTGACGCTGTCAACCGACGGCGTGCAGGAGGATTTCGAGTTCTACACCAAGTCGCTTGGCCTCTACTCGGTCAAGCGCACCGTGCTGTTCGACGGCACGATCCCGGTCTACCACCTGTATTATGGCTCGCGGCACGGCGACGCCTCGACCATCATCACCACGTTCCCGTTTCGCAAGCCGGCGATCTACGGGCGCCGCGGCACCAACCAGACCCGCACGATCATGCAGGTCATCCCCGTCGGCGCCTCCGACTTCTGGGTTGACCGCCTGAACGCCCGTGGCATTGCGGCGACCAAGGGCAGCCGCTTTGGCCTGACGCGGGTGATCTTCACCCATCCCTGCGGCATCCCGCATGAACTGGTCGAGAACCCCGCCGACACCCGCCCGCCCATCGTGAACGAGGCGCAGGGAACCGGCCCGCAGGTGGCGATCCGGGGCATCTATGGCTGTGGCGTCGCGGTCTATGACCTTGCGTCGATGGATGAATTCCTGGTTGGCGGCATGAACCTGGTGCCCGAAGGTGCATCCGGCGAAGGCCGCGTGTTCTCGGTCCCCGACACCCTCGGCCCGCATTCGGTCGTCGAGCTTCTGCACGACAATACCAGCCCGCAGGGCACCTGGATGCTCGCGGGCGGCACCATTCACCACATGGCGCTGAACACCGGAACCGAGGACAACCAGATCAGGCTGAAGGCCCAGCTCGAAGGCATGGGCTTCACCGACGTGTCCGAACAAAAGGACCGCAACTACTTCAAGTCGATGTATGTCCGTTCGCCCGGCGGCGCGCTGTTCGAGATCGCCTGGACGGTGCCGGAGGGCTGGGCCAAGGACGAACCCGCCGATGCCATCGGCCAGTCGCTCGTATTCCCGCCGTGGTTCGAAGATCGCCGGGCCGAGCTTGTGGCAGGTCTGGAACCCGCCGACTTCCGATGATCCATGCCGGCCCGTCCCCCCTTGTCTGCGGCGCGCCTCTGGATGCGGCGCAGGCCCTGTGCATTTTTCTCCACGGGCGCGGCCAGACGCCGGAAGAGATGATCGCCGACAATATCTCGCGGCTCGGGCACCCCGGCATCGCCTACGTTCTGCCGCGCGCGCCCGGTAAAAGCTGGTACGGCGCGCGTGCCGTCGATCGTCTGACGCCGGGCACCGAAGCGGACCTCACCGCCGCCATGGCGATCGTCGCATCGGCCGCCGCCGCGGCGTCGTCCGGCCTTCCCCTCCTGCTTGCGGGCTTCAGCCAGGGCGCCTGCCTTGCGCTTGAACTGACCCTGCGCGGCCACATGTCGCCCGACGCCCTCGCGGTCCTCACCGGTTGCCGTGTCGGCACCCCCGCCTGCCATCGCCCCGTCCGCCCGCTGCAGGGGCTCGCCACCTACATCAGTGGCAGCGACGCCGATCCCTGGATTCCGCCCGCCGCCTTCGCCGATGCCGCCGGAACCCTGGCCGCCCATGGGGCCAGCCTTCGTGCCGAAAGCTTCCCCGGCCGATCCCACACCGTATCGGATGCCGAAATAGACGTGCTGGACGCGATGCTTGCCACGCTTGCCGCCCGGCCACGCCCATGACAGCCCGCGCCCGCCGGCTGCGACACACCCGGAAGACCTCGCCGCAGGCCTGCCCTGGTGTACGATCAACCGATGCGACCGCCCCCCAACAAGGTCGGCGCAGCCACGACCAACGGGAGGAGACCCCATGCTGACCAGACGCCGTTTCCTGAAATCGACCGCCGCCAGCGGTCTGACCCTCGCCGCAGGCAGCCTCGCCGCCCCGGCCATCGCGCAGGGCGCAAAGATCAAGCTGGGCTATGTCAGCCCCCAGACCGGTCCGCTTGCGGCCTTCGCCGAAAGCGATGGCTACAACATCGACGCCTTTCTCGCCTCGGAGGCCGGGAAGAACTTCGAGGTCATCGTCAAGGACAGCCAGTCCAACCCGAACCGCGCGGCCGATGTGGCCAAGGAACTGATCCTCGATGACGAGATCGACCTGATGCTCGTGGCCTCCACCCCCGAGACCACCAACCCCGTCTCGACCACCTGCGAGGGCGAGGGTATCCCCCTGATCTCCACGATGGCACCATGGCAGCCCTGGTTCATCGGCCAGCAGGGCAACCCCGGCGATCCCGCCTCGTGGAAACCCTTCGACTTCGCATTCCACTACTTCTGGGGTCTGGAAGACGTGATCGCCGTTTTCACGAACATGTGGAATCAGCTCGACACCAACAAGCTGGTCGGCGGCCTGTTCCCGAACGACGCCGACGGCAACGCCTGGGGCAACCCCGAGGTCGGCGTCGGCCCGGGCTTTGCGGCGGCAGGCTATACCCTCACCGATCCGGGCCGCTACCAGAACCTGACCGACGATTTCAGCGCCCAGATCAACGCCTTCAAGGCGGCGGGCGTCGATATCGTGACCGGCGTGGTGATCCCGCCCGACTTCACCACCTTCTGGAACCAGGCCAAGCAGCAGGGGTTCACGCCCAAGGCTGCCACTGTCGCCAAGGCCATCCTCTTCCCGCAATCGGTCGAGGCGCTGGGGGAGTCCGGTCACAACCTGTCGTCCGAGGTGTGGTGGTCCTCCACCCACCCGTTCACCTCCTCGCTCACCGGCCAATCGTCTGCCGCGCTTGCCGCCGACTTCACCGCCAAGGTCAACCGTCCCTGGACCCAGCCCATCGGCTTCGTCCATTCGCTGTTCGAGGTTGCCGCGAACGTCATGGGCCGCGCCGCCGACCCGACCGATCGTGAAGCGGTCGCCGCCGCCATCGCCGCCACCGACCTGTCCACGATCGTCGGCAAGGTCGCCTGGAACGGCGCGAACGTGCCGCCCTTCGCCGCCGCCAACGTCTGCAAGACGCCGCTCGTGGGCGGCCAGTGGCGGCGCAAGGCCGACGGCACGTTCGATCTGGTCGTGGTCGACAACACCACCGCCCCCGATATTCCAACCGGCGGCAAGATGGAGCCGATTGCCTGATCTTCCGGCGCGTTTCCGACACGGTACAGGGGTGCGACCGCAGGGTCGCGCCCCTTCCCTTTGCGGTTGCGCAAATAATCCGCGCGCCGACCCGTTCCCGTGCCGCGACTTGTTGCCGTGCCCGGCTATCTGTGGCAAACCCAAGGGGACAGGAACTAGACTGACGAGTTCAGACATGACGGATTTCGCCTCACGCCGCACCATGATGGTCGATACGCAGGTGCGCCCGTCGGACGTGACCAAGTTTCCCATTATCGAGGCCATGCTTGCCGTCCCGCGCGAGGTTTACGTGCCCCGCGACATGCGCGAAGCGGCCTACGTGGGCGAAAACCTCGCCATCGCCCCCCGTCGCGTCGTGCTCGAGGCGCGCACGCTGGCCAAGTTGCTCGACGCGCTCGATATCCAGCCGGACGAGATCGTGCTCGATCTGGGGTGCGGCCTCGGCTACTCCTCCGCCGTCATCGCCCGTCTCGCCGAAGCGGTGATCGCGGTCGAGGACGATCCCGGCCTCGCCGCCGAGGCGGAAAAGACCCTCGCCGCCGAAGGGGTGGACAATGCCGCCGTGATCGCGGGTCCGCTTGCCGCCGGCAGCGCGAAGCACGGCCCCTATGACGTCATCACCATCCAGGGCGCCATCGAAGTGCTGCCCGACGCGCTGGCGGCACAGCTCAAGGAAGGCGGCCGCATCGGATGCGTCTTCATGGAAGGCGCGCTCGGCGTCGCCCGCATCGGCTACAAGGTCGATGGCGTGGTCACCTGGCGCTTCGTGTTCAACGCCGCCGCCCCGGTCCTTCCCGGATTCGAGGCCCGGTCCGGTTTCATTCTCTAGTGGGGCTTGCAGGAATGCGCAGCGTCTTCGGGGCCACGGCCCGTCCGTTCATCGTGGCACTGGCCTTCGGCCTCGCCAGCCTCCCGGCACGGGCCGAGACGCTGGCCGATGCCCTGATCGCCGCGTACCGGAATTCCAACCTGATCGAGCAGAACCGCGCCGCGCTCCGCGCCGCTGACGAGGATGTGGCGCAGGCCGTGGCCTCGCTGCGCCCCGTCATCAGTTTCATCGCCAACGGCCAGTACGGCTATTCCGAACAGCTGGCCGGGGCGGATGTCGTCACGAAGCAGAGCTTCGAGGATCTGTCGGGCTTCTACAACCTGACCGCACAGATGACGGTCTACGATTTCGGTCGCACCCAGCTTGCCATCGAGGCCGCAAAGGAAATCGTTCTCGCCACCCGCGAAGCGCTGATCTCGATCGAACAGCAGGCGCTGCTGGCTGCCGTCGTCGCCTATGTCGATGTCCGCCTTCAGCTTTCCGTCGTCGAACTGCGCCAGAACAACGTCCGGGTGATCGGCGAACAGCTTCGCGCGGCACAGGACCGGTTCGATGTGGGCGAAGTCACCCGCACCGACGTGGCGCAGGCCGAGGCCCGTCTTGCCGAGGCGAGGTCGAACCTGATCGTCGCCGAGGGCGACCTTGCCATCGCGCGCGAAGCGTACCGCTCCGCCACAGGTGCCTACCCGGGCACCCTTGCGTCGCTGCCGCCCACCCCGCCGACCGCAAGTTCGCTCGAGGCGGCCCGGTCGGTCGCGCTGCGCACCCACCCGCAGATCCGCCAGGCGCAGCGGCAGGTCTCGGCGGCCGAACTGAACGTCCAGCGCGCCAAGGCCGACATGCGCCCGTCGATCACCGGCGAGGCGCAGCTTCAGATGAACGATGGCGGCTTTCAGGAGAACGGCGTCGGGCTGAACTTCAACCAGACCCTCTATGCCGGTGGGCGGCTGTCGGCGCTTCAGCGTCAGGCAATGGCCAACCGTGATTCGGCTATCGCCAACCTGCAGCAGGCGGGCGTGACCATCTCGGAGAACGTGGGGACGGCCTGGAGCACCATCGACGCCGCCGAAGCGGTCGTGACCTCGACCGAATCCCAGATCGTCGCCGCACAGATCGCCTTTGACGGCGTGAAGGAAGAGGCGAGCCTTGGCGCCCGGACCACGCTTGACGTGCTGGACGAGGAACAGAACCTGCTCGACGCCCGCAACGCCCGCCTGAACGCCGAGGCCACGCGCTACAAGGCCGTCTACCGCCTGCTCTCCGCGATGGGCCTGCTGACGGTCGAGCATCTGAGGCTCGGCATCCCGACCTACGATCCCGCCGCCTATTACAACGCCGTGCGCCGCGCCCCGGCGCACAGCGCGCAGGGCAAGAAACTCGACCGGATCATGAAGTCCATCGGCAAGCAGGCTCCTTGACCGGCTGCGTTTTTCGGCGGGAACTCTCCGGCGCCGCGTCCCGGATGTTGTGTCCGGGATCGCATCGCGCTACCATCGCTGCAAAAGCATAAGAGACGAGCAGGGGCACGCAGATGTCGGATCCGATGACCAATGTCCAGATCGAGGATGTTCTTTCCTCGATCCGCCGTCTTGTTTCGGAAGACAACCGCCCGGCTCCGCGCAAGCCCGCCGCGCGCAAGCTGACCGACAAGCTTGTGCTGACGCCCGCACTCCGTATCGTCTCCGACGAGCCGGCACAGACGGAACCTGCCCGGATCGTGGCGCAGGAAACGACCGAAGCCTTCGACGCCATCTCGCATCGCGCCGCTGCCGCCGTGCTGGAAGCCGCCCTCTCGGGCCGCCCGGACGACTGGGAACCCGACGGCAGCGAGGTTGCGTCGCAAGGCTCCGAGGATTGGACCGTCGAATGGGAAGCCCCTGCGGCGTCGCTTCCCGAGTTCGTGTCCACCCGTGCCGCCGTGTCTCACCCTGCCGCCGCCCAACCCTTGGCACCCCAGCCCACCGCCGCCCAACCCGCAGCGCCCCACCCGCCGCCGCGCATCCCGGCGCTACCCAACCCGCCGACGCGCCGGACGTCGACGAGGCCCCGATGGACTGGACCGATACACTCGATCCGCCGCCAGCCGAGCCAGACCAGCCAGAAGCCGCCCACCGTTTCTCCTTTGTCGAGGATGATCCCACCGCCTTCATCGACGAAGACGTGCTGCGCGAGTTGATCCGCGACATCCTGCGCGAAGAGCTTCAGGGCGCGCTGGGCGAGCGGATCACCCGCAACGTGCGCAAGCTGGTCCGGTCCGAAATCAACCGCGCGCTCGTCTCACGCGAGTTCGACTGACAGCACCCGGTGAACACCCCGGCGCACCTGATCTTCGGCGCCGCCGCCTTCACCCGTCCGAACGACCGTCCGGTAAATATTGCAGCGCTTTCCGGTGCGCTGCTGCCGGACCTGTCGCTCTATCTGCTGGCGGGCTGGTCGCTCTTTGTCCTGCGCATTCCGCCCGAAACGGTCTTCGGGCAGCTCTATTTCTCCCCTGCCTGGCAGAACATCTTCGCCGTCGACAATTCGATCCCGCTCTGGGCACTCGGCCTTGCCTTCGGCCTGCTCACAAGAAACCGCGTCGTCATCGCCTTTGCCGGGGCAGGTCTGCTGCACCTTGCCTTCGACCTGCCGCTGCACAACGAGGATGCCCGCCGCCACTTCTGGCCACTCTCCGACCATGTCTTTCGCAGCCCGGTCAGTTACTGGGATCCGCACCACCACGGCCGGATCACCGCGCCGATCGAGGTGCTGGTGTGCCTTGGCCTCTCCGTCATGCTCTGGCGTCGCTTCAACGGCTGGTTCGCCCGCACGCTGATCCTGATCGGTGCCGTGGCCGAGCTTCTTCCTGGCCTCATGTTCCTCGTGATGGTGCACGGCTGAAGGGGGCGGGGCGCCAATTCCCGACTGTTTGAGTATGCATACGCTTTTCATATCGGGGTCATACGGTTTGCATATCGCCCGCAGCCCGCCGAAAACGAAAAACGCGCCCCGAGGGACGCGTTCAATCAGCAAACCGGATTGCCGGGTTCAGGCCGCTTCGGCCTGCTCCAGTTCCGCCGCATGCCGGCGTTCGCTCTCTTCGCGCGACAGCGCGACCGAGGTGCGTACACCCTTGCTCACGAATTCCATCAGACCCTTCACGACCCGCTCGTTGGGGTCGATCCCGGCGCAGGACAAGACTTCGCGCCCGTCACGCGAGCGCGCCCACCGGGCAATCTGCTCGGGGCCGTTGCCATACTTCTTGTCGTCTGCGATGGCGTCATCCAGCGCAGCCAGTACCACGGCAGCGAACAATTTCCGGGCACGTTGCCCTTGTTCGTAGTTAAAAGCGGTACCATCAACGAAATCGACCATCTCGTCGTCCTTTTTCTTGTTCTTGTCTTTTCGATGTGCCGCCGAATATGGCCACTAAAGGGCGATTCGGGGTAATTCGTTTGTCATAACTGTCATGCGTTCCTAGCATGGCTTTTCACAAACACCTACAGCATCTGGTCGGCTTGTGCGCGGAACACCGCCCATATATAGGGTCGGCCAAAGCCCCTTCAACCTTTCATCAAGGTTTTGTCACAATGTCGAAGATCAATGGAAACGAAATCCGCCCCGGTTTCGTGCTCGAACATGACGGCGGCCTCTGGGCTGCCGTGAAGGTCAACCATGTCAAGCCCGGCAAGGGCGGTGCATTCGCTCAGGTTGAGTTGAAGAACCTGCGCGACGGCCGCAAGCTGAACGAGCGTTTCCGCTCGGAAGACAAGGTGGAACAGGTCCAGCTCGACAACAAGGACCAGCAGTTCCTCTACGAAGCCGACGGCAAGCTGGTGTTCATGGACTCCGAAACCTTCGAACAGATCGAGATCGACGCCGAACTTCTCGGGGACCGTCGCCCCTTCCTTCAGGACGGCATGAGCGCAACGGTCGAATACTACGGCGACGAGCCGCTCTCGCTCCGCATCCCCCAGAAAGTCCGCTGCCGCGTCGTTGAGACCGAGCCGGTACAAAAGGGTCAGACAGCCGCAAACAGCTTCAAGCCTGCAATCCTGGACAATGGCGTGCGCCTGATGATCCCGCCCTTCATCGGCCCCGACGAGGATATCATCGTTCACACCGAACTGATGGAATACTCAGAACGCGCCTGACCGAATTTTCTGCGAAAATTCAAATACGTCTAAGAAGACTTGCAAGCGGCGTCCTAGCTGTCGGTCCAGACCCGGGCCGACCCCGCCCGCATCTCGCCCTCGGTGCGGTCAAACCGCAGATAGGCCAGTGCCCGGTCGCCCGAGCGCGTTCCCAGCAGCCCCACCGGCTTGTCTCCGGCGAAAATCTCGCTGCCCGCCGGCGCGTCCCCCTCGACCCGCACCCGCGCCAGTCCCTTGCGCAGCTCGGTCTTGTGCTTCATCCGCGCCGTCACTTCCTGGCCCACATAGCAGCCCTTGCGGAAATCCACACCGTGCAGCCGCTCGAATCCCTGCTCCAGGATATAGCTCTCGTCCGGGAGCAGCTCGATCCCCGTCTCCGGCACCATCCGCTCCACGCGTATCGCATCCCAGTCGATCACCGGCTCCGATCCGGCCGTATCGCCATAACCGCGCCACCCCAGCGCCGGATCGCGCGGATCGGCCAGCGCG
This sequence comes from uncultured Alphaproteobacteria bacterium, assembly GCA_963777765.1. Classification (GTDB taxonomy): domain Bacteria; phylum Pseudomonadota; class Alphaproteobacteria; order Rhodobacterales; family Rhodobacteraceae; genus Aliitabrizicola. Next base: position 112,566 of record CAVZRP010000004.1, read on the forward strand.
CCTGCCGGTGCAGCACCCAGACCCCGCGTCACATGCAGCCGCAGCGGAGCCAACTGCACATCCGCCCGCAACCGGTACATCGTCAACCGCTTCAGCACGCTCGCGGCGATGTCGCTCTTGATGTCGATCAACAGCCGGTCGTCGACACGGACGACAAAGAAATCAGCCAGATATTTTCCCTGCGGCGTCAGCAGCGCCGTCCAGACGATGCCCGGCTCCGCCTCCAGCGGGCGCAGGTCATTCGTGACCAGGCCTTGAAGGAACCCAAGCGCATCGGCCCCCGAAAGCCCGATCACCGTCCTGTCGTCCGCCCGTTCACCCTGCATCCTGCCCTCCGCCTGAACGCCCAAGATAGGCCTGCTGGCAGCGCGCCACAACCGCCGGCATTGACCTTCCCCGGCGGCCATCCTACCCAGAGGGCTGTTTTCCGGAGACGCACATGACCCTTGCCAACGGCCGCCCCTACCTCGCCATTCCGGGGCCATCCACCATGCCGGACAGGGTGCTTCAGGCCATGCATCGCGGCGCGCCGAACATCTACGCAGGCGCGCTCCCCGACATGGTCGAAACGCTCTGGCCCGATCTCAAGTCGGTCGCGGGCACGGCCGGTCATCTGGCACTCTACATCGGCAACGGCCATGCGGGGTGGGAAGCTGCGAATACCAATCTCTTCTCGCGCGGCGACAAGGCCCTGGTCCTCGCCTCGGGCCATTTCGGCATCAGTTGGGCGAACGCCGCCCGCGCCTTGGGTATCGAGGTTGACCTGCTCGACTTCGGCACGGCACCGCCCGACCTCGCGCGTGTCGAGGCCGCCCTTCGGGCCGACACCCGCCGCGCGATCCGCGCATTGCTCGTGACGCAGGTCGATACCGCCAGCACAATACGAAGCGACATCAAGTCCTTGCGGAAGGTTCTTGATGCAGACGGATCACCCCGCGCTGCTGGCGGTCGATTGCATCGCCTCGCTCGGGTGCGACGAATACCGGATGGATGACTGGGGCGTGGACGTGACCGTGGCCGCCAGCCAGAAGGGCCTGATGACCCCGCCTGGCCTCGCCTTCGTGTGGTTCTCGCCCCGTGCGGCCGAGGTGTGCCGCACCTCGGACCTGCGCACGCCCTACTGGGACTGGATGCCCCGCGCCACCGGAGCCGAGTTCTGGCAGTATTTCTGCGGCACCGCGCCCACCCACCACCTCTACGGCCTGCGCGAGGCGCTGGACATGATCGCCGAGGAGACGCTCCCCGCCGTCTGGGCGCGGCACGATACGCTGGCCCGCACCGTCTGGGCGGCCTTCGACGCCTGGGGGCAGGGCAACCCGGCCATCGCGCTGAACGTGCCTGACCCGGCACATCGCGGCCGCTCCGTCACCTCCGCCCGCCTCGGCGCGCCCCAGGCCACCCGCCTGCGGGAATGGACCGAGTCAGAGGGAGGGGTGACCCTCGGGATCGGCCTTGGCATGTCCTCCGCCGCCGATCCGCGGGGGGACGGGTTCCTGCGTGTCGCGCATATGGGCCACGTCAACGCCCACATGACGCTGGGCGCGCTCGCGGTGATGGAGGCGGGGATGGTCGCGCTGAACATCGACCACGGACCAGGGGCGCTCAGCGCCGCGGCGAGGGTCGTCGCAGGCGGCTGACTACTGCCCCTGCGCGGTCAGCCAGCCCTTCATCCAGGCGATCTCGGACTCCTGCGCGGCGATGATACGTTCGGCAAAGGCCTTCACCTCGGGGTCGCTGCCATTGGCCAGCACCACCTTCGCTGCATCCACCGCCCCCTGATGGTGGGCGATCATCCCGGTGATGAAATCGACATCGGGATTGCCGGTGAAAGGCACCATCATGCCCATGCTCATCCGGTTCATCGCATCGACATAGCCTTGCGTTGCGGGTGACGCGCCGTCGGGCGCCATCATCATCATCACGCCGTCCATCTCGTGCATCATCGGCATCCCGCCGCCCTCCTGCGCGAGCGCCGCCCCGGTCAGTCCTGCCAGAACCACCGCCGCAAATCCGAACTGTCGCATGGTCATCCTCCTGTGATTGTCGACGCACCTTGGAACCGGCAGGACGAGAGCGCAAATCACGCCCCCGTCACCCCCGTGCCTCCGCCAGCGCCTCGGGCAAAACGCGGGCGAAGGCCTCCAGATCCGCCGCCCGCCCGCAACTCACGCGGATGCAGCGGTCCTGCGGCGCCACGAAGGGCATCCGCACGAACACGTCCCGCGCGATCAGCCCCTGCAGCACCCGTCGCGCCCGCGCGCCGTCGCCCCCGCAATCCATCGTCACGAAATTCGTGGCCGAGGGCAGGGGCACCAGTCCGTTCGCCCGCGCAATCGCCGACAGCCCTTCGCGCGCCGCGGCCACCTCGGCCTTCACCCGCGCGAGCCAGTCCTGATCCGCCAGCGCGGCCAGCGCGCCCGCCTGCGCGATCCGGCCCACGCCGAAATGGTTGCGGACCTTGTCGAAGGCCCGGATCAGGTCTGGCGCGCCGATCCCGTAGCCCACCCGCAACCCGGCGAGGCCATAGCCCTTGGAGAAGGTGCGCATCCGGATCACCCTCGGGTCATCGGCGGCAACCCGTGGCGCCACTGCCGTCCGGCGCAAGGTCCACATACGCCTCGTCCAACACCAGAAGAGTGTCCTCGGGCAATGCCGCGATCATGTCCTCGATCGCCGCCGCGCCGTGCCACGATCCCATCGGGTTGTCCGGATTGGCAAGGTAGATCAGCTTTGCGCCCACCTCCGCCGCCTTTGTCAGCAGCGGCTGCGGGGTCTTCGTGGTCGCTGCGATAGGGCACCTTGTGCAGCACGCCGCCGAAGCCCGCGACGTGGAAGTTGAAGGTGGGATAGGCCCCGTCCGAGGTGACGACCGCATCGCCCGGGCCGACCAGCAGCCGCACCAGCAGCCCCAGCAGCCCGTCGATCCCTTCGCCCACGATGATGTTCGCAGGCGGAACCCCGTGATGCGCCGCCAGCGCCGCGCGCAGGTCGTGCATCTCGGGGTCGCCGTACATCCAGGCCTCGCCCGCCGCCGCCGCCATCGCCGCCACCGCCCCGGGAGACGGCCCGAAGACGCTCTCGTTCGCTCCAAGCCGCGCCGCGAAGCGGCGCCCGCGCGTCCGCTCCTGCGCCTCGGGGCCGACGAAGGGCACGGTGGCGGGCAGCGACGTGGCAAGCGGGGTGTAGCGGGGTCCGGTCATGACGGCATCAGAAGCGGAAAACGCGGACGCCGTCCAGCCTCAGCCCTTGAGGAAGGCGCGCCGCGCCTCCTCCGCCATGGCCTGCCGCATCTCGATCCGGGCGAGTTCGGCCATCGCGGCCTTCCGGGCGTCCGGATCGGTAAGGGTTGCCAACACGTCGCGCTGCACTGCGGCCTGCTTTTTCAGCACGATCTCCTCGGGAAGCACGCCCGCCTCGGCCATGATCCGGAAGCCCACCGCATCGCCCGCGTCGATCAGCGCGTCGCCCGGGCGCTCGGGCAGGGGCTTGCCCTCGCCCTCCAGACCGCGCAACTCTCCCTTCGCCTCGGCGAGGCGCATCCGGCGTTCGGCGATGCGGTCGGACCAGGACATGGGCGGGCTCCTATCATGGAGATGCGCTGTCACTTTACCATTGCCGAGAGCGCGGTGATAGAGGATCGGTCGGGAACGCTCCAGTGGAGCGTTTCCGCGATCCGATTGCCGGCGGTCGCAAGACCACAGGCAAGCGGCTCTCCACCTACCGGACGCTGTCAATCCGTCCGCGCCTGCCAGGGGCAGGCAGGCGCGGACGGATTTGTCGCGGGACAAATCCGTCAAGGAAAGAGAGTGGCTCGTCGGCTGAGGCGGGGCCTCCTTGGTTTGGCGCCCCCGCTACACCACCTCCGCCAGCCGCGCCAGCGCCGCGCGCAGCTTGGCCGCCTCGTCCTCGCCCTGCTCCAGCTTGTCGCGCGTCTCGTCCACCACCTCTTCCTTGGCCGAGGCGAGGAAGTTCGGGTTGTTCAGCCGTCCGCGCAGGCCGTTCAGGTCTTTCTCCAGCTTGTCCAGCGTCTTGGACAGGCGGGCCTTTTCCTCGGCGATGTCGATGATGCCCTCCAGCGGGATGGCGAAGGCCGCCGCCTTCGACCGCAATGGCGATCGCGCCCTTCGGGGCAGTGGCCGCCTCGGTCAGGCTGTCGATCCGGGCCAGGCGCTTGATCAGCGCCTCGTTGCGCGCCCAGGCCGCGCGGCCCGCGTCGTCCAGCGACAGCTGCACCAGGTCGAGCTTCAGCCCGACCGGCACATGCATCTGCGCGCGGGCCGAGCGGATCTCGTCGATCAGGCGGTGACCCAGGACATCTCGCGCGTCGGCGTCGGCGTCGATCAGTTCCGCGCCATAGGTCGGCCAGTCGGTGTGGACCAGCAGCTTGGCGCGCGTGCCGGTGGTCTGCCACAGCTCTTCGGTGATGAAGGGCATGATCGGGTGCAGCAGGATCATGCACTGGTCCAGCACCCAGGCCATGGTGGCGCGGGTCTCCGCGGCGTCGGCGCCGTCGAACAGCGGCTTGGCGAATTCGACATACCAGTCGCAGACCTTGCCCCAGACGAAGTTGTAGAGCGCGTCGGCGGCCTGATCGAAGCGGTAGTCGGCCAGCGCCGCGTTCACCTCGGCCAGCGCTTGCGCGGTTTCGCCGATGATCCAGCGGTTCGCGGTGGCCGCGGCGGCGGGCGGGGCGGCCGGGTCGCGTGACCCTCCCACACGCCGTTCATCTCGGCAAAGCGGCAGGCGTTCCACAGCTTGGTGCCGAAGTTGCGGTAGCCCGCGATGCGCTGGGTATCCAGCTTCAGCACGCCGCCAAGCGAGGCCATCGCCGGCATTGGCAAAGCGCAGCGCGTCGGCGCCGTATTCGTCGATGATCTCCAGCGGGTCGATGACGTTGCCGAGCGATCTTCGACATCTTCTTGCCCTTGGCGTCGCGGACGAGGCCGTGCAGGTAGACGGTGTGGAACGGAACGTCGTTCACCACGGCCAGCTGCATCATCATCATCCGGGCGACCCAGAAGAAGAGGATGTCGTGCCCGGTGACGAGGACCGAGGTGGGGAAGTATTTCTGCCAGTTCCGGCGTCTGTTCCGGCCAGCCGAGCGTGCCGATCGGCCAGAGGCCGGAGGAGAACCAGGTGTCGAGCACGTCGGGGTCGCGCCAGATCGGATAGACCAGATGCGTCGGGTCCTGGCTGAGGTTGTAGTCCGCCAGGGCTGCCGCAAGCGGCGCAACGGCCGCGTGCCGGTCGGCGACCTCGACCATGCGGGCATGGTTCAGCGGCGTGGGCAGCGCGGCAAGATCGTCGCGGAACGTTCGCCGACGCCGGCCAAGATCGGCGGCGCAATGATGCGCGCGCCGGTCGCGGTCGACATAGCCGCCGTCGCCCAAGCAGCTCGAGAATCTCGACCTCGTCCAGCGCGTCGTCGCCTTCGTCGTCGTGAAAGCCGGTCGGCCAGATGTCCAGGCCCATACCACACCGGAATCTGGTGCCCCCACCAGAGCTGGCGCGAGATGCACCAGGGCTCGATATTCTCCAGCCAGTGGAAATAGGTCTTCTCGCCCGCTCCGGGATGATCCTCGTGTCGCCCGTCCGCACCGCCTCCAGCGCGGGTTCGACGATCTTGGCGGTATCGACGAACCACTGGTCGGTCAGCATCGGCTCGATCACGACCTTCGAGCGGTCGCCGAAGGGCTGCATGATCTTCTTGGCCTCGACGAAGGGCTACGCGGGTCAGGTGTTCGGCGCCGGTCTCGGGGTCGATCGCGACATCAGGGTCGACCGCCAGCCCCTCGGCGGTGATCGTCGGCGACCACGCGCTTGCGCGCCTCGAACCGGTCCAGCCCGCGGAACTCGTCGGGCACCAGGTTCAGGGCGTCGACCTCGGCTTCGTCGGTGAACGCAGCGCCTGCGGCGATCTGCCGGCGCGCTGCGCCGCCGCCTCGGCATAGGGCGCGCCGTCGGCGCGCATCGCGCCCGGGTGTCCATCAGGCGGTAGCAGCGGGATGCCGTCGCGCTTGGCCACCGCATAGTCGTTGAAGTCATGCGCGCCGGTGATCTTCACCGCACCCGAGCCGAAGGTCGGGTCGGGGTATTCGTCGGTGATGATCGGGATCAGGCGGCGCTGCTCCTTGGCCCCACCGGGATTTCGCACAGCTTGCCGACGATCGGCGCATAGCGTTCGTCCGACGGATGCACCGCCACCGCGCCGTCGCCCAGCATGGTTTCGGGCCGCGTGGTGGCGATGGAGATGTAGTCGCGCGTCTCGCGCAGGGTCACGTTGCCGTCGGCGTCCTTCTCGACGTATTCATAGGTCTCGCCGCCCGCCAGCGGGTACTTGAAGTGCCACATATGGCCCGCAACTTCGATGTTCTCGACCTCAAGATCGGAGATCGCCGTCTCGAAATGCGGGTCCCAGTTCACCAGCCGCTTGCCGCGATAGATCAGGCCCTTGTTGTAAAGATCGACGAAGACCTTGATCACGGCGTCGTGGAAGTTGCCCTCCTCGCCCGCAGGCGCGCCGGGCGCGCCCGACATGGTGAAGGCCTCGCGGTCCCAGTCGCAGGACGCGCCCAGCCGCTTGCAGCTGGCCGAGGATGGTGCCGCGCGACTTGCTCCTTCTGCTCCCAGACGCGGGCGAGGAAGCTCTCGCGCCCCATCTCGCGGCGGCTCGGGTTGCCTGATGCCGCGCCATCTCGCGTTCGGTCACCATCTGGGTCGCGATCCCGGCATGGTCGGTGCCGGGCTGCCACAGCGTGTCGATCGCCCCGCATCCGGTGCCAGCGCATCAGGATGTCCTGCAGCGTGTTGTTGAAGGCATGGCCCATGTGCAGCGAGCCGGTGACGTTCGGCGGCGGGATCATGATGCTGAAGGTCGCAGCGGGGGTGCCGCCGGGCCTGGGCGTTGGCCCCGGCGCGAAAGGCTCCCGCCTCGTCCCAGGCACGCGTAAATCCGGGCCTCGGCCTCGGCGGCGTTGAAGGTCTTTTCCATCGGCATTTCTGGGCATCCCGCGTTGTTGCGGGCTGTCTACCGCGCTGAGCCGCGAAGGAAAAGCGCCTTGCTCACCGCAAGCTGTACCAGAGCGCCAGCGCCACCAGCGCCAGCAGCGCGAACTCGCGCGGTTCGAGCGGTCGCGTGAAGAGCCGCGTCACGAAACTCGGCCCCGGCGCGGGCGGGGGAAACGCCTCGTCCTCCGCTGTCTGGGGCAGGGCGCGCGCGGTATCGGGCGGGGTCGCGTCGCGCCCAAGGTCGATGGCGGGCACCGTCCGCTCCGGTAGCGCCGGCGCCCGCAGACGCCGGTACACCTCCGACGTGCGCAGCAGATGCTCTTCCCGCGTCTCGGCCATCACACGGCCCGGTCGATACGGGTGGACAGGTGGATCAGGCTTTCCGAAGACCGCACCCCGGTCATCGCCCCGATCTGGTCCAGCACATCGTCCAGAAGCTTCGTCGAAGGGGCGGCAATCTGCAACAGCAGGTCGAACCGACCGGATGTCGTGAACACCCGCTCCACCTCGGAGATGGCCTTGAGCCGCGTCAGGATGTTGGCCTGCGCCCGCGGCTCCACCGTCAGCAGCACGCTCGCCCGCAGCCGGCCTTCGCGCGCGCTTTCCCCCAGCTTGATCGTGTAGCCGACGATCACGCCCGAGCTTTCCAGCCGCTCCAGCCGCGCCTGGATGGTCGAGCGGGCGACCTTCAACCGCCGCGCCAGCGTCGCCATCGACATCCGCGCATCGGCCCCGAGGAGCGCCACTATGTTGCGATCAAGCTCATCCATACATTTTTCTTCCCCGCTTCGTCATTATAACGACGGATCGCTGCAAATCTACTCTTTTGATCGGTGAAAATGTCATAGCATATGCGACATCCTCAGAATGCAGGGAAAGGGCGGCTCATACGCACCTGGCCTGGTTGGAATGAACGCGCAAAGCGTCTCCCGACCCGTCGAGCCGGGGCAAGAGAAAAGCTTGCGTCTTGTTGGCAGAGAGAAGGAAACGCCGATGGGACTCTCGAAAACGATCTGGACCAATCCGTCCGAATTCATGCGGTCTAACCGGCCCGAAACGCCGGTTCTGTTTTTCTCTCCGGCCGTGCTGCAGGCAACCGCGCGCCGCTTCATTGATGGCTTCCCCGGTCTTGTGACCTATGCGGTCAAGTCGAACCCCGAAGAAGCGGTCGTCGAAAACCTCGCCGCCGCCGGCGTGCGCGGCTATGACGTCGCCTCGCCCTTCGAGATCCGTCTGATCAAGCGCCTCTGCCCCGATGCGGCGATGCACTACAACAACCCGGTGCGCTCGCGGTCGGAAATTGCCGTTGCGGTCGATGCGGGCGTGGTCAGCTATTCGGTCGATTCGGCCTCCGAACTCGCCAAGCTGATCGAGCTTGTTCCGGCCAAGGGCACCGAGATCACCGTGCGCTTCAAGCTGCCGGTCACGGGCGCCACCTACAACTTCGGCGCCAAGTTCGGCGCGACGGTGGAACTGGCGACCGAGTTGCTGCGCAAGGTGGCGGAGGCGGGCTTCATCCCGTCGCTCACCTTCCATCCCGGCACGCAATGCATCGATCCCGCACGCGTGGGAGCATTACATCCGCGCCGCCGGCGAGATCGCGCGCGGCGCGGGCGTCCGGATCGCCCGACTGAACGTGGGCGGCGGCTTCCCGTCGCACCGCGTCTCGGCAGAAGCCCCGCCGCTTGAGGCGATCTTCGCGCTGATCGACCGTGTCGCGACCGAGACCTTCGGCGACGATCGTCCGGCGCTGGTGTGTGAGCCGGGTCGCGGCCTCGTGGCCGATGCCTTCTGCGCTGGCAGCCCCGGTCAAGGCCGTGCGCGACGGCGCGCATGTCTTCCTGAACGACGGCGTCTACGGCTCGCTGTTCGAAATGCCGATGATCGGCGTGATCGACCGCATCGTCGTGCTGGCACCCGAGGGGGTGATGCGCGAGGGGACGAAGCGCGATTTCATCGTGTTCGGCCCGACCTGCGATTCGGTCGACCGGCTGCCGGGCGAGTTGTCGCTCGCCTCGGACATCGCCGAGGGCGACTACGTGATGTTCGGCGGGCATGGGGGCCTATTCCACCGTGACCAACACGCGGTTCAACGGCTTTGGCGAACTGAGCATCGCTACGGTGCTGTCGCTCAAACCGTAACCGATCGTTCGCCCCCGGCTGGACATTCCCTGCCGGGGGCTTACCCTGTGGCATCACAGCCAAGGGGAAGTGTTGCATGACGAAATTCGGTACCGCGCAGACATTCGGGCGCATCGAGGATTTCCGTTTTCTGACAGGCAACGGGCGCTATGTCGATGACATCGCCCCCAAGGGCGCGCTCCACGCGCTGTTCCTGCGCTCGACCATTGCCCATGGCCGACATCGTCGCCCTTGACGTGACCGAGGCGCGGCAGATGCCGGGGGTTCATCTTGTCCTGACCGCTGAAGATCTTCTCGCCGCCGACGTGATCCTCGGGATGAAGGGCACGACCGTCACGAACCGCGACGGCACGCGGGGCGCGTCGCCCGAACGTCCGGTGCTGGCGCATGGCTGCGTGCGGTTCGTGGGCGAAGCGGTGGCGATGGTGGTGGCCGACAGCCGCGAGGCCGCGATGGACGCGCTGGAGCTTGATCACCTTCGAGACCGAAGACCTGCCCGTATCGGTCGAAGTCGCCCCGGGCGGCCCCACGATCCACCCCGAAGCGCCCGGCAACCACGCCTTCGACTGGGCTATCGGCGACCCCGAGGCAGTCGAGGCGAGCCTCGCCGCTGCCGCCCACCGGGTCAGGCTGCGGGTGGAGCATAACCGGGTCATCGTGAACGCGATGGAAGGCGCGCGCCGCCTGGGCCGAATGGGATGGCGCGCGGCTGCATCTGTGCGTGAACGGGCAGGGGGTCTGGACCCAGAAGACCGAACTGGCCCGGATGCTCCGCCTGCCCGCCGACGCCGTGCGCGTGACAACGCCCGATGTCGGTGGCGGCTTCGGCATGAAGTCGATGACCTACCCCGAATATGTCGTCATCGCACAGGCCGCGCGCCTGCTTGGCCGCCCGGTCCGCTGGGCCAGCGAACGGACCGAGGCGATGCTGACCGACAATGCCGGGCGCGACCTGATCGCCTGGGCCGAATTCGGCTTTGACGCGCGACCACCGCATCACCGCCTACAGGGTCGATCTCGTCTCGAACCTCGGTGCCTACAATTCGCAATTCGCGCAGGCCATCCAGTCGGAACTGTTCGCCAAGGTGCTGACCGGCGTCTACGACATTCCCATCGCCGCGCTGTCGGCCAAGGGGGTCTACACCAATACCGCGCCCGTCGATGCCTATCGCGGGGCAGGGCGGCCCGAAGCGATCTATACCATCGAACGCGCGATCGACCATGCCGCCCGCGTGCTGGGGGCCGATCCGGTGGACTTGCGGCGACGGAATTTCATCCGCCACTTCCCCTACATGACCGCCACCGGCGAATATATCGACGTGGGCGATTTCCCCCGCGTCCTCGACCGCGCGCTGTCCGAGTCCGATGCCGCAGGCTTCCCGGCACGCCTTGCCGAAAGCCGCGCTCAGGGAAAACTCCGCGGCCTGGGGCTCTGCTTCTACATCGAGGCCATCCTCGGCGACCCTTCCGAAGGCGCACGTATCGAATTCGCGGCCGACGGCACGGTGCTTCTGTTCGTCGGCACCCAGTCGAACGGTCAGGGGCACGAGACGGTCTATGCCCGCTTCCTGTCCGAGCGCACCGGCATCCCGATGGATCTGATCCGCGTCGTGCAGGGCGACAGCGACCGCATCGCGCGCGGCGGCGGCACCGGCGGCTCGCGCTCGGTCACCGTGCAGACCAACGCCACCATCGCCGCCGTCGACGTGATGATCGACGCCTTCACCGACTTTCCTGTCTGCCGAGCTTGACGCCTCCGAGGTGAACTTCGACGACGGCACCTTCCGCGTCCCCGGCTCGAACCGCACCCTGACGCTGATCGAGGCCGCCGACCTTGCCCGGGCGCGCGGGCACACGCAATCTGCTGCGCCACGAAGCCCGCGCCAAGATCGCCGCCCGCTCCTACCCCAACGGCTGCCACTGGCGGAGGTCGAGGTCGATCCCGACACAGGTTCCACGACGATCCTGCGCTACACCGTCACCGATGATTTCGGCAACCTTCTCGATCCCCGAGCTCGTCGCGGGTCAGGTCCATGGCGGCATCGCCCAGGGCATCGGTCAGGCGCTGACCGAGAACGGCAGTCTACGACGCGCCGGGGTCAGCTTCTGACCGCCAGCTTCATGGATTACGCCATGCCCCGCGCGGATGACCTGCCCTTCTTCCGCTTCACCACGGAACCAGTCCCCTCCACCGGCAACCCGCTCGGCATGAAGGGCTGTGGCGAGGCGGGAACCGTCGGCGCCCTCGCCGCCCTTACCAACGCGGTGCGCGATGCGCTCGCCCCGCGCGGTGTGACGACTGTCGACATGCCCTCCACCCCGTCGCGCATCTGGCGATGGTTGCAGGAGGCGGCACCTGATCCTCGTTGACCGCATAAGCCGATGGCTGCGCCGGCCGCCCGTCGCGCTGCGCACGCCGATGCCCGCGCCCGAGCCGCAGAAGGGCGGCGGGCGCAGGCCGGTCGATCACGTCGTCATTCTCGACGGCACCATGTCCTCGCTCCATCCGGGGCATGAGACGAACGCGGGCCTCACCTTCCGGCTGCTGCGCGAGGGTGGCCGCCGCCACGGCCTGTCGCTTTACTACGAACCCGGCATCCAGTGGACAAGCTGGACCCAGGCGCAGGACGTGATCCAGGGCCGCGGCCTGAACCGCCAGATCCGCCGCGCCTATGGCTTTCTCGCCTCGCGCTACCGCCCCGGCGACCGGATCTTTCTTTTCGGCTACTCGCGCGGCGCCTATGCCGTGCGCTCGCTTGCCGGTGTCATCGACCGCATCGGCCTGCTGCGGCAGGATCAGGCGACCGAGCGTAACGTGAACCTCGCCTACCGCCATTACCGCACTGCGCCGGACAGCCCGTCGGCCCGTGCCTTCGTGCGCGCCAACTGCCATGCCGAGCTGATGATCGAGATGGTCGGCGTCTGGGATACGGTCAAGGCGCTTGGCCTGCGCCTGCCGCTGCTCTGGATGCTGACCGAACAGAAACATGCCTTCCACACGCCCCATCTGGGTCGTGCCGATCCGCCATGGCTTCCACGCGCTGGCGCTGGACGAGACGCGCGATGCCTTCGCCCCGGTGCTCTGGGAAAACCCGCCCGACTGGCACGGCAATGTCGAGCAGATGTGGTTCCGCGGCGCGCATGGCGATGTGGGCGGCCAACTCGGCGGGCTTCATGCCGCGCGACCGCTGTCGAACATCCCGCTCGTCTGGATGCTGGACCGGGCCGAGACGGTGCGGCCTGCCGCTGCCGCCGCGCTGGCAGGCGCGTTTCCCCTGCGATCCCTCGGCGCCCGCCTGCGGCACCTGGCGCGGGTCCGGCAAAGCCTTCCTTCTGCGCCACCGCCGCCGGATCGGACAGGACCGGTCCGAGCATATCCATCCCAGCGTGGCCGAGGCAGGGGTCGGGCGCGCTGGCAGGCGTGCTGCGATCCGCCACCTGTGGTCTGACCCCCTTCCCATCGCCGCGCCCGCGTCGCATCCTCACGCCGAACCGTTCGTCAGGAGTCACCCATGCGCCCCGTCACCCTCGCCGCCACCCAGTTCGCCTGTTCCTGGGATCTGCCCGCCAATGCCGACCGGGCCGAGGCGCTGATCCGCAACGCAGCCGGGCAGGGCGCGCAGGCCGTGCTGATCCAGGAGCTGTTCGCAACCCCCTATTTCTGCATCACCCAGCGCGCCGAGTATCTTCGACCTCGCCCAACCGATGCGGGGACATCCGCTGATCGCCCGCTTCTCGGCCCTGGCGCGCGAGCTTGGCGTGGTGCTGCCGCTGTCTTATTTCGAGCGGGCGGGCGCCGCCTGTTTCAACAGCCTCGCCATGATCGACGCCGACGGCCGCGTGCTGGGAAACTATCGCAAGACCCATATCCCGCAGAACCCGGGCTATGAGGAGAAGTTCTATTTCTCGCCCGGCGATACCGGCTTCAAGGTGTGGGAGACGGCGGTGGGCCGCATCGGCACCGCGATCTGCTGGGATCAGTGGTTCCCCGAGGCCGCGCGCGCCATGGCGCTGCAGGGGGCCGAGGTGCTGATGTATCCCACCGCCATCGGCTCGGAACCCGCCGACCCCGGCTATGATTCCGCAGCGCACTGGCAGACGGTGATGTGCGGCCATGCAGCGGCCAATATCCTGCCCGTCGTCGCGTCGAACCGCATCGGGACCGAGACCGCACCCGAAGGCGTATCTGTCACCTTCTACGGCTCGTCCTTCATCGCGGACCAGACGGGGCAGAAGGTCGCCACCGCCTCGCGCGACCGCGAGGAGGTGCTGGTCGCGACCTTCGACCTTGACGCCATCGCCGCCTTGCGCCGGACCTGGGGCCTGTTCCGCGACCGGCGGCCCGAGGTTTATGGCGCGGTCGCGACACTGGACGGGGTGGTGTGACGCCGCGCTCTCGAACCGATGTACGGCAGGTCGTCTGCCTCAAAACGCTTCGTGTCTTGACGGATTTGTCCCCGCGACAAATCCGTGCGCGCCTGCCCGCGGCAGGCGCGTTGCCGCGCCCGCCCAGTCAGGCGCGCACGGATTACAGGCGCCACGCCAGCGGAGAGCCCCTTGCCAACGCGCTTGCGCACTCTGGCAACGGCCCGGCGGACCCTACACTGTAGGGTCCGCTGATCGGGCCGGGCGCTCGGAAACCACGGTCACGGGACGCCCGACCTTATCCCCCTCAGAACGTGAACCCCCTCGGGATCAGCCGGTGCTCATGCGCCTGCCGCTCCAGATCTTCGCGGAAATCCGGATGTGCGATCGAAATCAGCGCCTGCGCCCGTTCCGCCACCGATTTGCCCTTCAGGTTCACGATCCCGTATTCCGTCACCACATACATCACGTCCGACCGGGGCGTGGTCACGATGTTGCCCTGCGTCAGGCTCAGCACGATGCGGCTCCGCCGGTCGCCCTTCTTGTCATAGGTCGAGGACAGGCAGATGAAGGTCTTGCCTCCGGCCGATGCGTAGGCGCCCCGGACGAACTGCAACTGCCCGCCCGTGCCGCTGATATGCCGCAACCCGTCCGATTCCGACGCCGCCTGACCCTGCAGGTCGATCTGGGTCGTGTTGTTGATCGACACCACCCGGTCATTCGCCATGATCCTGTGCGGAAGGTTGGTTTGATCCACCGGCAGGCACTGGAAATCGGGGTTGTGGTGCAGCGTCGCGTACAGATCGGCCGACCCCAGTCCGAAGGAATAGACCAGCCTGCCCGGTTGGGTCTGCTTGCGCGCGCCGTTGATCCGGCCCGCCTTGTATAGCTCCACGATCCCGTCCGTCATCATCTCGGTATGCACGCCAAGATCGCGGGCCGAACTGTGCAGCAATTCGGTGCAGACGGCGTTCGGCATCCCCCCGATCCCGATCTGAAGGCAGGCACCGTCCTCGATCTCGGCAGCGATCAGCCGCCCCACCGCGCGGTCCACCTCGGTCGCGGGCGGGTTCGGCAGCACGGGGGCGGGCTGGTTGTCGCCCTCGATGATGAAGTCCACTTCGCTCACATGCACGCCGTTCTCGACGCCAAGGCAATAGGGCAACCCGTCCGTCACCTCGACGATCACGCATTTCGCCCGCTCGAGGATCGCCCGGTGCCACAGGTTCGCGGCGCTGAAGTTGAAGAAGCCGTCCTTGTCGATCCGGCAGGTGCGGATCACGACGATATCTACGGGCGGGATGAAACGGCGGTAATAGTCGGGGATTTCGCCCAGGTTGACCGGCATGTAGCCGATCCGGCCCGCATCATGCTTGCGCCTGTCATAACCCGAAAAGTGCAGGCTCAGCCCATAGAAGTGCCGACCCTCGGGGTCTTCCTCGAACACCGCGCGGGGCCGTGTCGACAGGCAGCCCCGGATCTTCACGTCGTGAAGCTCGTCCCGCCGTGCGGCAAGCGCGATGTCGAATTCGTCGGGCTGGCAAAGGCCTGCCCCGTAGTCCAGCCACATTCCGGGCCGCACCATCGCCGCCGCCGCCGCCGCCGTGATCGGCCGTGCCTTGTGGCCCGCATCGCGAATGTTCATGCCGCAGTTCCCCCGCTCCGCCCCACGCCTGTGATACGACCGCACCCGGGCCAGTGTCACCCCGGAAATTGGTGCGGTGCACGCGTCGCACGGGACGCGGGCACGAGTGAGTCTCCCCGCCTGAGGCAGGAGATCTGGTTAATGGAACTCATGAAGTCCTGTGTTTTCAAGGGCCCGAGCGGGTGTCGCACCGTGCGACACTCGCCGAAGATCCGGAACCTTCAGCGCTTGTCCACCGGCACGTAATCGCGCTGCTTCTCCCCGATGTAAAGCTGCCGCGGCCGCCCGATCTTCTGGGTCGGGTCCGCGATCATCTCCTTCCACTGGCTGATCCACCCCACCGTCCGCGACAGCGCAAAGATCGGCGTGAACATCGACACCGGGAAGCCCATCGCATCCAGGATGATCCCCGAATAGAAGTCGACGTTCGGGTAGAGCTTCTTCGAGATGAAGTAGTCATCCTCCAGCGCGATCCGCTCCAGTTCCTTGGCCACCTGAAGCGTGGGATTGTTATGGATGCCCATCAGGTCCAGCACCTCGTCGGCACTCTGCTTCATCACCCTCGCGCGCGGATCGAAGTTCTTGTAGACGCGGTGCCCAAAGCCCATCAGGCGGAACGGATCGTCCTTGTCCTTGGCCCTGCGGATGTATTCCGGGATGCGGTCCACGCTTCCGATCTCGCGCAGCATCTCGAGGCAGGCCTGGTTCGCCCCGCCATGCGCCGGTCCCCAGAGGCACGCGATGCCGGCGGCGATGCAGGCGAACGGATTTGCCCCCGAAGACCCCGCCAGCCGTACGGTCGAGGTCGAGGCGTTCTGCTCATGATCCGCGTGCAGCATCATGATCCGGTCCATCGCCGTGGCAAGGATCGGGTCCACGACGTACTCCTCCGCCGGAACCGAGAAGCACATGTGCAGGAAGTTGCCGGCGTAATCGAGGCTGTTCTTCGGATAGACGAAGGGCTGGCCAACCGAATACTTGTAGGCCATCGCGGCGATCGTCGGCAGCTTGGCGATCATCCGGATCGCCGCCACCTCGCGCTGCCAGGGATCGTTGATGTCGAGGCTGTCGTGATAGAACGCGCTCATCGCGCCGACGACGCCCACCATCGTCGCCATGGGATGGCTGTCCCGCCGGAACCCGCGGAAGAAATAGTGCATCTGCTCGTGCACCATCGTGTGATGCGTCACGCGGTGCTTGAAGTCCGCCACCTGCGCCGCGCTCGGAAGTTCGCCGTAGAGCAGCAGGAAGCAGACCTCGAGGTAGTTCGATCCTTCGGCAAGCTGCTCGATCGGATAGCCGCGATAGAGCAACTCGCCCTTGTCGCCGTCGATGTAGGTGATCGCGCTTTCGCAGGCGGCGGTCGACGTGAAGCCGGGGTCATAGGTGAAGACATCGGCATCGGCGTACAGCTTGCGGATATCGATCACGTCCGGCCCCAGCGTGGGCGAGTGGATCGGCATCTCGATCGTTCTGTTCCCGAAGGTCAGCGTCGCTGTCTTGGTATCAACCTTGGTGTCCGGCATGGTTCATCCCCTGTCCCTTTCGCCGCCCGGCGAGGACGGCGGTTCTGATCCGGAGATCGGCAACTCAGGCCGAGGCATCCTCCAGACGCGCAACCGTTTCTTCACGACCGATGATCAGCATCATGTCGTAAACGCTCGGTGTAACAGTTCTGCCTGCAATCGCCGCGCGCAATGGTCCGGCCATCTTGCCGAAACCGATCCCATGGGCGGCCGCCTCTGCAGACAGAATTGCCTCGAGCGTCTCCTTTGTCCAGTGAGCATTTCGCAGCTGCGGCGTCAAGGATTTCAGTATACCGCGGGATGCCGTATCGAGAAACAGAGCCGCGGCCTGATCCGGGACGATGGGCCGCTCGATCATGAGAAAGTGAGCTTTTTCAAGAAGCTCCGGAAAGGTCTTGGACCGGTCCTTCAGGCTGTACAGCCCTCGCGTCAGCCTGTCGTTCTGGAGTGTGGTGAGCGGTTGCTGGCCAATGGCATCACGGTATCCCTCCAATTCATGCAGCAGTGCAGCATCTTCCATCGCCGCAATGTGCTGGCCGCAGATGCTTTCGAGTTTCTTGAAGTCGAGTCGCGCCGGTGATCGCCCTATTCCGGACAGATCGAACCATTCCATCGCCTGCTGGCTGGTGAAGAACTCGTCATTTCCATGTGACCAGCCGAGGCGGGTCAGATAGTTGCGCATCCCTGCGGCGGGATAACCCATCGCCTGATACTCCTCGATTCCGACGGCGCCATGGCGCTTGGACAGCTTCTTGCCATCGGGGCCATGGATCAGCGGGATATGCGCCCAGACGGGCACCTCCCACCCCATCGCGTCATAGACCATCTGCTGGCGCGCGGCATTGTTCAGATGGTCGTCGCCCCGGATGACATGGGTCACGCCCATGTCGTGGTCGTCCACCACCACCGCCAGCATATAGGTCGGAGTGCCGTCGGAGCGCAGCACGACCATGTCGTCGAGCTGGTCGTTGCGAAAGCGAACGGTTCCCTGAACCGCATCCTCGACGATCGTCTCACCGTCGCGCGGGGCACGCATCCGGATCGCATAAGGCGCATCGGGATGCGTCGCGGGGTCTGCATCGCGCCAGGGGCTATGGAACAGGGTAGAGCGGCCCTCGGCACGAGCCGCCTCGCGGAACGCCTCGATCTCGGCCTGGGTCGAGAAGCACTTGTAGGCCGAGCCTCTGGCAAGCATCTCGCGGGCAACCTCGGCATGGCGGTGGCGCTGCTCGAACTGGCTGACTGCCTCTCCATCCCAGTCGAGGCCAAGCCACGTCAGGCCGCGAAGGATGGCGGCGGTCGCCTCAGGTGTCGACCGTTCGCGATCCGTATCCTCGATGCGCAGCAGGAACGTCCCGCCATGGCCGCGGGCGTAAAGCCAGTTGAACAGCGCGGTGCGCCCCCCGCCGATGTGCAGATAACCCGTCGGCGAAGGGGCAAAGCGCGTCACGACGGGGCGCGCGGGGTGGTCGGTCATGACCATTAACCTTTCGGAAACTTTGTCGGAAGTAGCCTTCGCGCCTGTCTAGGCAATCGGGGATTGGGTGGCAAGGTGCGGTGGCCGATGCAACCCTTGCACGCCCTGGAAGCGGCGCGGGGATCGCTCTTTCCCTGGGCGCCGGTGTGCATCGGAATCGGGATCGGGCTTTGGTTTGCGCTGCCGAGGGAGCCGGGCGCGGTCTTCTACGCGTTGCTCGGTTGCGGAGTTGTTGCGGCTGTCCTAGCCGCGCGCCTTGAGATCGAGGGGGTGCGACCGCTGATGGTCGCTGTCGCCTGCCTTCTGGCCGGGCCGCTTGCCGCCGGGCTTCGTGCCCAGATGGTCGCGGCACCGGTTCTGGAGTTTCGCTACTATGGCGCTGTCGAGGGCCGTGTGATCGAAACCGACCGGTCGCAGGGCGATGACCTGCGGATCACGCTTGACCGCGTGGTGCTGGACGACGTGCCCCCCGACAGAACGCCGCATTCCGTGCGGATCTCGCTGCACGATACCGAGCCGGGCTACCTGCCCGAGCCGGGATCGGTGGTGATCCTGACAGCGCACCTGACGGCCCCCCCCGGCCCGTCGGAACCGGGCGGTTTCGACTTCAGGCGGATGGCCTATTTCGAACGGCTCGGCGCAGTCGGCTATTCCAGGACGCCTGTGCTGCTGCTGGCCCGACCGGAGCGGGGTGAGGCCGCAATCAACCGTCTGCGGGCGCACCTTTCGGCCGCCATCATGCAACGCCTGCCCGGTCAGACGGGCGCTTTCGCCTCGGGTGCCGTGACAGGGGACAGATCCGGGATCACGCAGGAGACGGTTGGCGCACTGCGCGACTCCAACCTGTCGCACCTGTTGGCGATCTCGGGGATGAACATGGCCTTTATCGCGAGTTTCGTCTTTGCCCTGGTGCGCTATGGGATCGCGCTGGTTCCACCGGCCGCGCTGCGGGTCAATTCGAAGAAGATCGCGGCGGTCGCGGCTCTCTGCGTGGCGGCGTTCTACCTCGCGCTGTCCGGCGCGAACGTGGCAACCGAGAGGGCCTTCGTGATGGTGGCCGTGATGTTGGGTGCCGTGCTCGCCGACAGGCGCGCCCTGTCCCTGCGTTCCGTCGCCATTGCGGGCTTAGTGCTGTTGCTCTTGCGGCCTGAAAGTCTGCTGAGTCCGGGCTTTCAGATGAGCTTTGCCGCGACGGTGGTGCTTGTTGCGGGCTTCGGCATCCTCGACCGTGCGGTCCGGCGTGACGGACTGCTGGGGTGGTCGCGACCGGTCTATACGCTGGTGCTCTCATCGGTGCTGGCGGGCGCTGCGACGGCACCCCTGGCAGCGGCGCATTTCAACCGGTTCACCGAATACGGGCTGGTTGCAAACCTTCTGACGGTCCCTGCGATGGGGCTCCTGATCATGCCCGGGGCGGTCGTCACGATGCTGCTCGCGCCCATCGGGCTTGAGGTTCTGGGTATCTGGATGATGGGACTCGGCTCGGCGTGGATCCTGCGCATCGCGCATTGGGTTGCGGGGTGGGAGGGGTCGGTCACCGGCATTCCGATGCCCGGGCCATGGGTGATACCGGCGATGGCCCTGGGGGCGCTTTGGCTGGTGCTGTGGCAGGGCAGGGCGCGCTGGGGCGGCATCTTGGTGATGGCTGCGGCGCTTGGGTACTGGGCGGACGGCGACCGGCCGATGCTGCTGGTCAGCGGGGATGGTGCCGTCGCGGGCCTGATGGGGCCCCAGGGCCGTGCCGTGTCCACACCACGCGGCGGTGGCTTCGCGGTGCGAACCTGGCTGGAAAATGACGGAGACCTGACGGATCAGGCACAAGCGGCCCTCCGGCCCGGCTTTGAAGGGCCGAACGGGGCGCGGCGGTTCCATCTGGGGACCATGCGAGCCGTGCACCTCAGGGGGAAAAAGGCGGCCGAAGATTTTGCTGCTGCTTGCGCGGCGAATGACCTTGTCGTGATGTCCGGGACTGCCCCATTCACGCATACCGCCTGTCTGGTCATCGACCAGGCCCTGCTGTCGCGTACGGGCGCCCTGGCGATCAACCTCACGACGAGCGGAGCACTCGAAATGCGGGCGGCCGATGACGGCAGCCGGCGCTGGTCGCGTCAGGTATCTCCAGCCCCCGCTGGACCGAGGATCGACCGCGCAGGCGCAGCCGAGACCGGTCAATAGCTGCGGATCAGACCCACAAGCCGACCCTGCACCTTTACGGCGTGATCGGGATAGACCCGCGTTTCGTAGGCAGGATTGGCCGCTTCCAGCGCAATCATGCCGCCTTTGCGGCGAAAGCGCTTCAGTGTTGCCTCCTGATCCTCGACCAGGGCGACGACGATGTCGCCATTCTCGGCGGTCTGCTGCTCTCGGATCACGACGATATCGCCATCGTTGATCCCGGCCTCGATCATGGAGTCGCCCTTCACCTCCAGCGCGTAATGCTGGCCGCGACCCGAGAGCATGGACCCAGGGACGGCAACGTGGTGCGACACGTGGGAGATCGCCTCGATCGGAACGCCGGCGGCGATGCGTCCCATGACGGGAAGCTCCATGGCATGGATCGCCTCGACCGGCACCGCACCAGCCGGTGGCGCAGATGGTCTGCTGCCATTGATGACGCGCGGGGAAAATCCGGGCCGTTCCATCGCTTCGGGAAGTTTCACGATCTCGATCGCGCGCGCCCGGTGTGCGAGGCGACGAATGAAGCCGCGCTCCTCAAGAGCGGTGATAAGCCGGTGGATGCCTGACTTGGATCGCAGGTCCAGCGCCTCCTTCATTTCGTCGAAGGACGGGGGGACGCCATCCTCATCCATTCGGATCCGGATGAAATCCAGCAGTTCCAGTTGCTTGCGGGTCAGCATCGGCGCGGCCTCCTGTCTCGGGGGCGAAAGGGTTCTCGGCATGTTCTGCCCGTGTTCCCTGTTTGTGTCAAGGCGTTCCGCTAGATCGGCAGATAATCTACCTTCGCCCCCGCTGGCAGGGCCGGGCCGCCGATGGGCCGGATCAGCAGCGCGTCTGACTGCGTCAGGATCGAGAGGAGAGCCGAGTCCTGTCGCTCGAAGGCTTCGATCTGCGGCAGACCGTCCCCGGGGAACAGCCGGGCGCGCATGTAATGTTCCCGCGGGCCGTTGGCGGGCACAGCGGTTTTCAGCGAGGCGCGCAGGACTAGATTGGCCGTCGGAAGCCCTTGCATGGCCCGCACGACCGGCCGCAGGAAAAGGTGTCCGCACACGATGGCGGACACGGGGTTGCCCGGCAGCCCGAGCATGACGGCACCGTGAAGTCGGCCGGCCATGAGCGGTTTTCCGGGCCGCATCGCGATCCGGTAAAAGGCGCGTTCCATCCCCAGGGTGTCAGCGACGCGCGCGACCAGATCATGATCGCCGACCGAGGCACCGCCGACCGTCACAACCAGATCGGCACCCCGGGCAAGGTCGAAGACGGCAGCCAATGACGCTTCCGTGTCCTTGGCGATCGGCAGAAGGCGCACCTGCGCCCCTTCTGCTTCGGCCATCGCCTTGAGGGCAAAGACGTTGGACGCGACGATCTGCTCGGGTCGAGGGGCCTCCCCCGGCATGATCAACTCGTCGCCTGTCGGGATGATCGCAACGACGGGGCGCCGCGAGACCTGCACCTTCGCGATGTTCATCGCGGCGAGAAGCGCCAGATCGCCGGGACGAAGCTGCCGCGGCGGCAGGGCGTCGCCACGGCGGAAATCCTGACCTGCGGCGCGGATGTTGATGCCAGTCTCGACATCGGCCCTGATGGATATCGTATCACCCTCGGTGGTCACGTCTTCCTGAATGACAACCTGGGTCGCCCCAGCCGGAAGCGGCGCGCCTGTGAAGATGCGAACGGCCTGTCGCATCCCCAGTTCGCCAGCGAAGGCATGTCCCGCCGCGGCCATGCCGATGATGCGGAAACGGTCGCCGCCGCTCGCCGGGCCGATCAGAGCGTAGCCATCCATGGCCGAGCTGTCGAACGGGGGTTGGTCGCACGTCGCGATGGCGGGTTGCGGCATGTAGCGCCCGGCTGCGCGATCCAGAGGAACGGCTTCCTCGGGAAGGCGCCCGACGAGAGCGAGAACCCTGCCAAGCGCCTCTTCGACAAGAATCACAGCTTATCCTCGTAGAGGCCTGATTTTCCACCATCTTTCAGGATCAGCCGAATCCCCTCGATCCGCATCGTGCGGTCCACAGCCTTGACCATGTCATAGACAGTCAGAGCCGCAACGCTCACCGCCGTCAATGCTTCCATCTCCACCCCGGTTTGTCCGCCGGTCTTTACCGTGGCCTCGATGGTGATGCCGGGCAATGTTTCATCGACGGTCAGGGAGACCGCAACCTTTGTGAGAGAAAGAGGATGACAGAGCGGGATCAGATCCGCGGTCCGCTTCGCACCCATGATGCCCGCCAGTTGGGCGACTGCAAGGACGTCGCCCTTCTTGGCGCGGCCTTGCTTGATGAGGGCAAGCGTTTCGGGCGCCATCACCACCGAACCACGGGCGATTGCGATGCGGTCTGTCACAGGCTTGGCCGAGACGTCGACCATCTGGGCATTTCCCGCTGCATCGAAATGGCTCAGGGTCTTCGGTCCGCTCATCATGCGCCCCCTTGGGCGACGAAGGGGTGGGCAAGGATCGTGCGCGTCGCGGCCTCGACATCCGGCTGGCGCATCAGGCTTTCCCCGATCAGGAAACACCGCGCGCCGAACCGGGCCAGGTCCGCAAGGTCATCGGCGGTGTAAAGGCCGCTCTCGGAGACGATCATCCGGTCCGCAGGAACATGGCGCGCAAGAGAGCGCGTGGTCTCCAGCGAGACCTCGAACGTGTGCAGGTTGCGATTGTTGATCCCGATCATGCCCGATTTCAGGCGCGATGCGCGTTCCAGTTCCGGAAGGTCATGCACCTCGATCAGCACATCCATGCCCCATTGCCGGGCGGCGTCTTCAAGCTCGTTGGCCTGCGCGTCCGACACCGAGGCCATGATGATCAGGATGCAGTCGGCAGAGAGGGACCGGGCTTCAACCACCTGATAGGGATCGTAGAGGAAGTCCTTGCGGAGGCAGGGAAGTTCGGTTGCGTCATGGGCTTGCTTCAGGAAGCTGTCGGAGCCCTGGAACGAGGGTTCATCCGTCAGAACCGAGAGACAGGTCGCTCCACCGGCCTCGTAAGCCCGGGCGAGTGCCGGGGGATCGAAGTCAGCCCGAATCAAGCCTTTGGAGGGGCTGGCCTTCTTGATCTCGGCAATCAGTCCGTAGCCGGAGCCGGCCGCCTCGGTCAGGGCGCGGGCAAATCCGCGCGGCGACGGGGCGGCACGGGCAGCCTCCTCCAGCCGGGCAAGCGGCGTCTTCGCCTTGCGCTCGGCAATTTCCACCAGCTTGTAGGTCTTGATCCTGTCGAGAATGGTGCTCATCACGCCTGCCTATTGAAATCGCTCCGCCCGGGAAAGGGCGAAGCTCTGAGACGGAATGCCTCACGTCCCCTGGGTGATGCCCGCCACGGCAGCAATCTTTGCCTTCGCCGCCCCGCTGTCGATGCTTTCGCGGGCAAGTGCGACGCCGTCCTTCAGCGAGGTCACCCGATCTGCGACGATCAGCGCGGCGGCGGCGTTCAACAGGACGGCGTCGCGATACGCTCCGGCCGCGCCGTCGAGAAGTTCGCGGAACGCGAACGCATTTTCCGCCGGGGTTCCGCCGATGATCGCCTCGAACGGGTGGACGGGCAGGCCGGCATCATCGGGGTGAACCTCGAATTCCGTCACCGCACCGTCTGCAAGCGCGGCGACGCGGCTGCTGCCCGCGATGGAAAGCTCGTCCGTGCCGTCGTTGCCATGGACGAGCCAGGCCTTCTGCGAGCCAAGCGCAAGCAATGTCTCGGCCATGGGGCGGATCAGCGCAGGCGAGAAGGCGCCGGTCAGTTGGCGGAGCACACCGGCCGGATTGGTAAGCGGGCCGAGGATGTTGAAGATCGTCCGCGTCCCGAGTTCGCTGCGCACGGGCATGACGTGCCGGATCGCGGGGTGGTGCATGGGCGCCATCATGAAGCCGATTCCCGCACCGGCGATCGACCGCTCCACGACTTCGGCGCCGACCATCACATTGATGCCAAGCTCTGTCAGCGCGTCCGCGGCGCCAGACTTCGACGACAGGTTGCGGTTGCCATGCTTGGCCACCACAACGCCCGTTCCCGCGACAACGAACGCCGTCGCCGTCGAGATGTTCAGGGTGCCCTTTCCATCGCCGCCCGTGCCGACGATGTCCATCGCGCCTGCCGGTGCGCGGACCTTGTTGCACTTGGCGCGCATGACCGTGGCCGCGGCCGCATATTCCGCCACGGTTTCGCCCCGGGTCCGCAGCGCCATCAGGAAACCACCCATCTGGGCGGGGGTCGCCTCGCCCTCAAAAAGGCAGTCAAAGGCAATCTCGGCTTCTGCCCGGGTCAGCGGGCGTTCGGCCGCAAGCCCGATCAGCGGGCGAAGTCGGTCGCTCATGCCGTGGCCTTGGCGAGGTCGAGAAAATTGCGCAGGATCTGGTGACCGTGTTCGGAGGCGATGCTTTCGGGGTGAAACTGCACCCCCTCGATCGGGCGGCCACGGTGGCGCAGGCCCATGATTGTGCCGTCGGACAGCCACGATGTGACTTCCAGACAATCGGGCAGGCTTTCTCGTTCGACGATCAGCGAGTGGTACCGCGTCGCCAGAAAGGGCGAGGGCAGGCCTGTGAAAACGCCTTGGCCCGCATGGTGCATCACACCCATTTTTCCGTGCACGATCTCGTGGCACCGGACAACCTTGCCGCCGAACGCTTCCCCGATGGTCTGGTGGCCGAGGCAGACACCCAAGAGCGGAATCCGGGCTTCGGCCGCCGCAACCGTCAGCGCGAGGCAGATGCCAGCCTGCGACGGGTCGCACGGCCCCGGCGACAGCACGATCGCGGAGGGGTTGAGCGCCAGTGCGGATTGCACATCCAGCGCGTCGTTGCGATGGACGGCGACCTCGGCCCCAAGTTCCCCAAAATAATGCACGAGGTTGTAGGTAAAGCTGTCGTAATTGTCGATCAGAAGCAGCATGCCTCGGGTGCCTTGGCGGTTAGGGGGTGATCCGGGTTCAGGGTCGCGCTATACATGGGCTGAGCAGCGCAGAGGCGTCAAGGCAAAGATGCCTGACAGGCGCGGCGTGAACCGGGGCAGCGACGGGGGCGGTAGTGAAAAGGTTCGGAACTGGCCTGATCTGGGGCAGCATCATCGGCATTGCCGGTCTTGTCATCGTGTCTGAAGTTTCTCCGATGCCGGACGAACTTTCGGGACTCGAAGCTGCCAATTCGACCAGCGAACCGGCGCCAACGACGGATGCCGAGGAACCCGCGCCGCCCGTTGCGCCCGCAGTCGAGGCGGAGCCGGTCGCGTCCGAAGCCGATGCTTCGGCCCCCGCAGAGGCAGAAAACCAACAGGATCAACCCGCGCCTGCCGAAGCCGCAACTGAACCGGAAGCTCCGGCTGGTGGTGCCTCTGCCAGCCTCGACGTCGAGCCCGCTCCATCGGTAGAGGTGCCTGCCGTTCCCGCAGGTGTCGAGGCCGCTCAGCCGACGCCGGATGCCGGACCGCAAGCCCCTGCGAGCGGCGTTGCGGTCGAATCCGCCTCAGCGCCGCCGGTTCAAGCCCCAACCTCCGACCCCGCCCCGCCGCAGACGGACACGGATGCGGCAACGGTTCCTGCGCTTGACCTGGCCATACCCGCCAGCCCCGTGCCGGAAGCCCCAGCAGAGGACGCGGTCGTTGCCGCGATGAACAACCCTGCCGTCGAGCCTGCTGCGCCGGTGACTGCCCCGGCTGCCCCGACTGCCGACACCAAGCCCGCGGCCGCCGATCTGCCGCCCGCCCCTCCGCCGGAAGTACCCGAGGCAGAGGCACAGGTGGAACCCACGCCGGAGATCGTTCCGGAAGGTGAGGCGGCCATGCTGCCTTCGGACTCACCCCTATCCCCTGTAGCCCCGTTACCGGGAACCAACTCGACCGAGATCGAGCGACCTGTCGCCGGTTTCGATGGGCATGTTGATGGCGTGAAAGTCGGACGGCTTCCCCGGATCGGCGATGACGCAACCGAAAACGCCCAGGTTGCGGCAGACGCGGACCCCGCCAACCAGCCGCCGATCGAGCGCTACGCGCGCCCCTTCGACAATCCCGAGGGCAAGCCTGCCTTCGCCATCGTGCTGGTCGATACCGGGGATCCGGGCGTCGACCGTGCAAAGCTGGCGGCACTTCCGTTCCCCGTTACCTTCGCGCTTGATCCCACTCTGCCGAATGTCGAGGAACTTGCGGCCCCCTACCTTGCGGCCGGGCAAGAGGTGGTCATGCTGGCGACGGCAATTCCCTCCGGCGCTACGGCGGCCGACCTTGAGGTGACGTTCAGCGCCCACGCGGCGGCTTTGCCGGAAGCGGTCGCGGTGCTCGACCTGGCCGAGGGCGGTTTTCAGAACGATCGTCCCCTCGCCACGCAGATCGTTCCGATCGTCAAGGGGCAGGGACGGGGACTGCTGACCTACAAGCATGGCCTGAACCCGGCGGACCAGGTTGCCAGTCGTGAGGGGTTGCGTGCGGCAACCGTCTTCCGCGCGCTTGATGCCGAGAACGAGTCTGCAACAGCGATCAGACGTTATCTCGACCGGGCGGCGTTCAAGGCCGCGCAGGACGGTCGCGTGGTGGTGGTCGGAAAGACCCAGCCGGAAACCATAGCCGCCTTGATGGAATGGTCGCTCCAGGGGCGGGCCGGGGGTGTCGCCCTTGCACCCTTGACCGGGGTGCTGGTTGCCCGCTGAGGTGCTGGTCTGGACGGCCCGGATGGACCTTCCAGCCGACAGGTCACTTTTCCGGGATCAGCCCTCTCGGACTGAACCGAAGCACGACGAGAAGCACGATGCCCATCGTCAGCAGCCGCATATGCGCGGCGCTTTCCAGCAGGTGGGCTTTCAGCCATGATCCGTCGGCCATGCCCGAGGTCAGAATGGCCAGCAGCCCCAGACCCAGCGGCTCGACCATGACCCAGAGCCACCAGATCAGGAAACCGCCGAGGACCGCGCCCCAGTTGTTCCCCGACCCGCCGACGATCACCATGACCCAGATCAGGAAGGTGAAACGAAGCGGGGAATAGGTGCCGGGGGTCAGTTGGCCGTCGAGCGTGGTCATCATCGCGCCCGCTATTCCGACGATGGCAGAGCCAAGGATGAAGACCTGAAGGTGACGGCGGGTCACGTCCTTGCCCATTGCTTCGGCGGAGACTTCGTTGTCGCGGATGGCGCGCATCATTCTTCCCCAGGGAGAGCGCAGCGCGCGTTCGGAAAGCCACACGATCACGAACAGGACAGCGCCAAACAGCAGACTGTAGGCGAGCTTCACGACGATCGAAGAGGTCACGACAGGGTCCAGACCCCATCCTGCCGCCCATGCGAGGAAACCGGGATCCTGCTGCAGGTTGACCTCGTATGGCACCGGCCATGGACGAGGCAGGGTAATGACGTTCTTTACGCCGCGCGCCAGCCAATCCTCGTTCTTCAGAACCGCGATAATGATCTCGGCAATGCCAAGAGTAGCAATGGCAAGGTAGTCCGACCGCAGGCCGAGGGCGGTCTTGCCGATCGCCCATGCAGCGGCGGCTGCCAGCAACCCTCCTACTGGCCATGCGACAAGCGCAGGCAGTCCGAGGCCCCCCAGATTGCCGTAGGTCTCCGGATTGTTGGCCTCGACGGCCACGACCGCGGGATCGAAGACAGCGCGATACAACAAGAAGCCGACCACGAGAATGCCGAGGACGGCAAGGAAGCGGGTCCGCCCGGCGGGAAGCCGGTTGTAGGTGAAGATCGCCAAGGCAAGCGTCGCCGCCCCCATCAGCAGACCCATGACGATGCCCGCGCCGCCGGCCTGCCATGCCCCCGGCGTAGGGATGGCAGATGTCAGCACCACCGCCAGTCCCCCGAGTGCCACGAAGCCCATGATGCCGACGTTGAAGAGGCCCGCGTAGCCCCACTGTATGTTCACTCCCATCGCCATGATCGCCGAAATCAGCGACATGTTGAGGATGGTCAGCGCGAGGTTCCAGCTGAACCACATGCCGGTTGCAACGAAGAGGAGGGCCATTGCCCCGAAAAGCGCGATGTTGCGAAGGTTCATACCGACTTCCCCTTGAACAGACCTGTCGGTTTCAGCAGCAGCACGGCGATCAGGATCGTGAAGCTTACGGCGATCTTGTAATCGGTGGTCAGAAGCTGGACGAGGCTGTCTGGCGCCAGCCCCTCGGGCATCAGGTAGCCCAGCACCTTCTTCCACGCGTAGGTGACCGTGACTTCGCTGAAGGCGATGACGAAGCCGCCCGCGATGGCGCCCAGCGGGCTACCCAAACCGCCGACGACCGCCGCTGCGAAGATCGGCAGCAGCAGCTGGAAGTAGGTGAAGGGCTTGAAACTCTTATCGAGGCCGTAGAGGACACCTGCGATCGTCGCAAGCGCTGCGGCGATGATCCAGGTGACGGCCACGACACGCTCCGGGTTGATGCCGGACAGCAGCGCCAGATCCTCGTTGTCCGAGAAGGCACGCATCGACTTTCCGGTGCGCGTCTTGTTCAGGAACCAGAAGAGCCAGCCGACGACGATCACCGCAGTGACCAAAGTGAGTGCCTGCGTCGTCTTGATTGCGAGCCCTTCGGAAAGGCCGGTTGCCGCCTTGAAATCAGCAGCGGAAATCAGGAAGCGCGCCCCGTCCGCGAAGTTCTGTTCTTCGGTGCCGATGATGAAGCGGGTGATCCCGTTCATGATGAAGGTGACACCCAGCGACACGATCACCAGGATCGAGGTGCTGACGCGCTGCTTTCGATAGAAGCGGTAGACGACGCGATCCGTCAGCAAGACGAAGGCAGCAGTCAACGCAATCCCGATGGGCAAGGCCAGCAGGGCGGTGGGAAGGGGGCCGAAGGTGATGCCCTTCGACTGGAACCACCAGGTGAACAGGATGACGATCATCGTGCCGAACGCCATCGTGTCGCCGTGCGCGAAGTTAGAGAAGCGCAGGATGCCATAGATCAGTGTCACCCCCAGCGCGCCTATGGCCAGTTGCGCGCCATAGGCGAGCGCCGGAACAAAGACGAAGTTCGTGAAGGCAACGAGCGCGTTGAGAAAATCCATCGTCACATGTCCTCGACGCAGTTGCCAAAGCCGGTTCCGCCATGCGGTCGGTTGGTTTCATCATGTGCCAGCCGGGCAGGGGTTACGACCGGATGGGGAGTCGGCAGCGCGGTGACGGATGCATCGTTTGCGGGCAGGACGCGGATCATCCCGGCCCCGGACGGGCTCACCCGTCTCAAAGGCACTCGCACGCTGTCGATCGTGCAGGACACGAACGCGGGTTCGACCACTCGCGCTACCAGATCGCCAAAGCCGTGGGCGAATGCAAGGCATTGTCTGACCATGCCTCAGCCCCCCAGGAACGTGCGGCGCACGTCGGGGTCGGCCAGCAGTGCCTTGCCCGTGTCGGTGAACCGGTTTGCGCCCTGCACAAGCACATAGCCCTTGTCGGCTATGTCCAGGGCCTGCCGGGCGTTCTGCTCGACCATCAGGATGGAGATCCCGGTCCGCGCGACTTCGATGATCCGGTCGAACAACTCGTCCATGACGATTGGACTGACGCCGGCCGTCGGCTCGTCCAGCATCAGAACTTTGGGCTGGGTCATCAGCGCCCGGCCAACGGCGACCTGTTGCCTCTGCCCGCCGCTCAACTCGCCGGCCGCCTGGCGGCGCTTGTCACGCAGGATGGGGAACAGATCATAGACCTGGCCCATCGTCGTGCGGATGTCGTCGCGGCGCAGGTAGGCGCCCATCTCAAGGTTCTCTTCCACGGTCATCGTGGTGAAGATGTTTTGCGTCTGCGGCACGAAGGCCATCCCCTTGGCCACCCGTGCCTGCGGGCTGAGTGCCGTTATGTCTTCGCCACCCAGTCGGACATGGCCCGAGCGGAGCTTGAGCATGCCGAAAACCGCCTTCATCGCCGTCGATTTTCCAGCACCGTTGGGGCCGACGATGACAGCGATCTGGCCCTTTTCGACCGCGATGGTGCAGCCGTGAAGGATATCGGCCGCCCCATAGCCGCCGGTCATCGCATCGCCGATCAGGAACGGTTCAGCCATGGGCGACGACCTTGTTCTTCAGGCCGGTGCCAAGATAGGCCTCAATCACCCGTTCGTCGTTCTTCACCTCGTCGACCGTACCCTGGGCGAGCACTTTTCCCTCGGCCATCACGATCACCGGATCGCAGAGCCGGGCAATGAAATCCATGTCGTGTTCAATCACACAGAAGGTATAGCCACGGTCCTTGTTGAGACGGATGATCGCGTCGGCGATCGTGTTCAGCAGCGTGCGATTCACACCGGCGCCGACTTCGTCCAGAAAGACGATCTTGGCGTCGACCATCATCGTCCGACCAAGCTCCAGCAATTTCTTCTGTCCGCCCGAGATGTTGGCAGCTTTTTCGTCCGCCAGATGACTGATCGTCAGGAAGTCGAGCACGTCCTCCGCCTTTTCGCGAAGGTGTCGCTCTTCGGCCGCCACGCTCCCGCGACGGAACCACGCGTTCCACAACGTCTCACCGGCCTGCCCGCTGGGCACCATCATCAAATTCTCGCGGACGGTCATCGAGCCGAATTCATGGGCAATCTGAAAGGTCCGGAGCAATCCCTTGTGGAACAGGTCATGCGGGGGAAGGCCGGTGATATCCTCGCCATCCATGAACACCTTGCCGGAGGTGGGCGGCAGGCGCCCGGCAATCACGTTGAACAACGTGGTCTTGCCCGCCCCGTTCGGTCCGATCAACCCGGTGATCGAACCGCCCCTGATCTCGATGGATGCGCCGTCGACGGCATGGAATCCGCCAAAATGCTTGTGCAGATCCTCGACGACGATCATCCGTAACTCCCCTGTGCCGCCCGTGTCTCCGGTCTGCGTGACCGTGCCGGGGGCGTTTTTCTTGTGGCAACGGCCCGGGCTATGCGCCGGGCCGTTGCCTTGTGTCAATGACTCGCGAAACTCAGCGGAATTTAACCGTTTCGTACTTGCCGTCCTTGATCTCGAACTGGCGATAGCGGCCAGCGCTTTCACCCGGTCCGATCAATTCGACGGCAGATGCACCTTCCCAGTCGATGTCCTTGCCGTCCTTGATCGCCTGCAGTGCCTTGGCGATTTCACCCGGGTAGAACTTTTCGCCGGGAGCGTTCGCCACGTCCAGAACCTTGTCCTTGTAGACGCGCGGATCGCTCGATCCTGCCGCCTGCATCGCAAGCATCAGAAGCGCGGCGGCGTCGTACGACTCCATGGTGTAGGGCGACGCCGCATCGAACGGCGGCGTGGCAGCCTTGCCCATTTCCGTCAGGGTAGCGGCGCCCTGGCTGTCGGACTGTGCCACCTGGCCGTAGGAGCCGTCGAGCGCCGGCCCGATTGCCAAAGGCAGGTTGTCGCCGACCATGCCGCCGGGAAGGCCGAAGGTCGTGAAGGCACCGGAGTCGAGCGAGGCCTGGATGATGCCCTTGCCGCCCTGGTCAAGATAACCCGCAACCACCAGAAGGTCGCCTCCGGCCGAGGACAGCGCCGCGACTTCTGCCGAGTAGTCGGCCTTGCCGTCTTCATGCGAGGCGTTGATCGTGACCTTGCCGCCCTTCGCTTCGAACGACGTTGCGATGGCCTCTGCCAGACCCTTGCCGTAGTCGTTGTTGGTGTAGGTCAGCGCGATCGACTTCACGCCTTTTTCGGTCAGGATATCGGCCATGACCTCGCCTTCGCGCGCGTCCGAGGGGGCAGTGCGGAAGAACAGGCCGTCATCCTCGGCCGTGGTCAGCGCCGGGGACGTTGCCGAGGGTGAAATCATGACGATGCCGTTCGGGCGCGCCACGTTCTGCAGGACGGCTCCCGTCACGCCCGAGCAGTCACCTCCGACGATGCCTTTCACGCCATCCGCCGTGACCATCTTTTCTGCGGCGGCGGTGGCGATCGCCGAGTCGCCGCAAGTCGTGTCTCCGCGTACCGAAGTGACTGTCGATCCGTCCAGCAGCAGCCCTGACGTTGTCGCTTCAGCCATGGCCATCTCGGCGGCCGCGGCCATCGATGTCGTGAGTGATTCGATCGGGCCGGTGAAGCCAATCAGGATTCCCAGCTTGATGTCTTCGGCGTTCGCCACGCCTGCGAAAAGCGCGCAGGCTGCGGACGCGGTGAGCAGTTTTTTCATATTGTACTCCCATGTTGGAACATTGTCCTGCGGGCAAACTAGTGGCCTGCGCTGAAAAAGGAAAGCGTCCAAAAATGCGGCGAAAAAGCTGTGTGGGGCGCCAGGGCGAAGCGGCGGACGCGGCACAAATAGCTGTGCCTGCCCGCGCCCGTCAGATCGAAAGCCGCGCCACTCCGGGCACGCCCGCGCCTTGTGTTCCGCGTTCGCGATAGGGCGTGGTGTTGTAGTGCGCCCTGTAGCACTTCGAGAAATGCGAGGGGGAGGCAAAGCCGCAGGCCAGCGCCACGTTTATCACGCTCATGTCTGTCTGCATCAGCAGGTTGCGCGCCTTCTGCAACCGCAACTCCATGTAATACCGCTTGGGCGACCGGTTCAGGTAGCGGCGGAACAGCCGCTCCAACTGGCGCGTCGACATGCCGACATCTTCGGCAAGGTCGGCCGGACTGATCGGATCCTCGATGTTGTTCTCCATCATCTGGATCACCTGGCTCAGCTTCGGGTGACGCACCCCGATCCGTGTCGGGATCGACAGACGCTGCGTGTCCTGATCGGTCCGGATCGACGAATAGATCAACTGGTCGGCCACCGTATTGGCAACCTCGTCGCCGTGATCCGCTGCGATCAGCTTCAGCATCAGGTCGATGGAGGACGTGCCTCCTGCCGTCGACAAGCGGTTCCCATCGACGACAAAGACCGACTTCGTAAGCTTCACATCCTCGAATTCTTCCAGGAAGCCATCCTGGTTCTCCCAGTGGATGGTAGCCTTCTTGCCATCGAGAAGGCCCGCCTTGGCAAGTGTCCAGGCCCCGGTGCAAAGCCCGCCGATGGCGATCCCGCGCCGTGCTTCGCGGCGAAGCCAGGCGATGATGGATTTCGTTGTGGCCTTCTGAACATCGATGCCCCCGCACACCAGGAGCGTGTCGTCTCGGTCCAGTTCGCCCAGCCCCATGTCGAGCTTGAACGCCGCCCCGTTCGAACAGGTAGCGGCGACGCCCCCTTCACCCACCAGATGCCACTGATAGATCTTCTTCCCTGCGACGCGGTTTGCAATGCGAAGAGGTTCGATCGCGCCAGCGAAAGACAACATCGTGAAGCTGTCCAGAAGCAGAAACACGAACCGGCGAGGACGGTTCGAATCGCGGCGGCGTGCTTCGGGGTGGGTCGGCGGAGAGACCATTTGCGACCTGATCGTGTCGTTCATCGTCACTCAATCAGGGATTTCGATGGGCTGCAAGGGGGGGTAAACCAAGTGTCTTCCGATCATGCTGTTGCCTGGCACCGGCCGGCCATCGCATCGAAACGGCGTGGCGATGTCGCCCCTGACGCTTCGCCCTTTCCAACCTTGGCCCGTTTTCGTATACGCGGCTGAACCATTTTTCGCGGAGACGACCCATGACCAAGGGCTGGAGCAAATCGGACTGGCGCGCAAAACCGCGGATCCAGATGCCCGATTACCCGGATCAGGCAAGCCTTGCAGCCGCCGAGGCGCAGCTTGCGAAGTATCCGCCCCTGGTATTCGCAGGCGAGGCGCGCAAGCTGAAGAAGGCGCTGGGTCAGGTGGCGGAGGGCAAGGCGTTCCTGCTTCAGGGCGGCGACTGCGCGGAAAGTTTCGCGGAATTCTCGGCCGACAACATCCGCGACACGTTCCGCGTCATGTTGCAGATGGCTGTCGTGCTGACCTACGGAGCCAAGGTACCCGTGGTGAAGGTTGGCCGCATGGCTGGCCAGTTTGCCAAGCCGCGTTCGGCCGCAACCGAAATGATCGGCGGGCAGGAATTGCCGAGCTACCGCGGGGACATCATCAACGGTTTCGACTTCACCCCTGACGCCCGAGTGCCCGACCCGCAGCGGATGCTGCAGGCCTATACGCAAGCCGCCGCCAGCCTCAACCTGCTCCGTGCCTTCTCGACGGGGGGGTTTGCAGACATCCACAGGGTCCACAGCTGGACACTGGGTTTCGCGGAGCATGATAAGGCGGAGCGTTACCGCGAGCTGTCGAACCGCATCTCCGACGCGCTCGACTTCATGAATGCCGCAGGGATCAATTCTGACACGGCACACTCGCTGTCCACCGTGGATTTCTACACGAGCCACGAAGCCCTGCTGCTTGAATACGAAGAGGCCCTTTGCCGCATCGATTCGATCACCGGCCAGCCCGTTGCAGGTTCCGGTCACATGATCTGGATCGGCGACCGGACCCGGCAGCCGGATGGCGCGCACGTCGAGTTTGCACGCGGCGTCCTGAACCCCATCGGGTTGAAATGCGGACCAAGCACGACGCCCGAAGATCTGAAGGTTCTCATGGCCAAGCTCAACCCGCAGAATGAGGCTGGCCGCCTGACACTGATCGCGCGTTTCGGCGCAGGCAAGGTCGGCGAGAACCTGCCGCGCCTGATCAAGACGGTGCGGGAAGAAGGGGCAACGGTCGTCTGGTCCTGCGACCCGATGCACGGCAATACGATCAAGGCTGCTTCGGGGTACAAGACGCGGCCCTTCGAAAGCGTTCTGCGTGAGGTTCGTGAATTCTTTCAGATCCACAAGGCAGAGGGCACGATTCCGGGGGGTGTGCATTTCGAGATGACCGGCAAGGACGTGACGGAATGCACCGGAGGGTTGCGTGCGGTCACGGACGAAGACCTGTCAGACCGCTACCACACCGCCTGCGATCCTCGCCTCAACGCGTCGCAGTCCCTCGAACTGGCATTCCTGGTTGCGGAAGAGCTGTCGAGCCTTCGGAACGATGCGCGCCGAATCGCGCTCTGACTGAACCAGTCCTATGCAAAAGGCAGCGCCCGGCGCTGCCTTTTTTTGCTTGGGCCACCCGGGTTCAGTCGCTTGACTTGACGAGCCGCAGATGCGGGGCGCCGCGGCTGGGTTGTGCAGGTTGCTTCGGCCTGAACGGCGTTGCAGGTTCGGCAAACTCGGGCTGGGCAGTCCTGTCTGCGTGAGCCGTGAACGGGCGACCGGCCGACGCAAGAATCTCTGTCCTCTGGCGGACAATGCCGAACCGGCGGGGTCTGCGGCCGATCTCGCCGTGCGTAACGAAGCAACCAAGCGCCTTGTCGCAGACGCCGCCATCCATCAGAGGCAGCAGCAGCAGCCGGCCCTCAAGTCGGCTGCCTCCGATCTCCCGCGCCGCCTCCAGCGAAAGGTCCACGATCGCAGGTGATAGAAAGACCTTCTCCACCAGCAATTCTGCGGCACTGCGCGACATTGGCAGGAAGAACGTCGTCAGAGGCATTCCCCGCACTTCCATTCGTAGCAACTGCGTCATGTGGAGGCCCGCCAGTCGAAACTTCGCAATGCCCGGTGCGATGCGTTCCAGCAGGAACACATGCGCCAGCGCCTGTTCCATTCCGCGGGGGTCCACGTCGGCCCGTTTCGGCACCGCCCCATCGTTGCGCAACCCCTCCCAATACCCGCGGACCTGCTGCAAAAGGGCAATCGCGGTGTTGCCGGGCGGGGGAAATCCCTGTTCTGTGAACGTCACGATCTCATCTCAACTCCAACGCGTCATCGCCCGGCACTGCTTCCGATCCGACGTTCCGCCACGATTGCTCTTGTCGATGCACAAGCTTGCGCTGCGGCTGGGTTAACTCTGCATCAACAAAGCTTACATTTCGGTAAAGCTATACTGGACGCGAGATTGCTGGCAGCAGTTTCATTGCAGTTGGTTAACTTCACCGAGGAAGGACAGGCTGATGACCACATCCATGACCGGGTTCGCCACGCGCAAGGGACAGGGAAAAGGGGCCAGCTGGCATTGGGAACTCCGCTCGGTCAATGGAAAGGGCCTCGACCTGCGGCTGCGCCTGCCCGAATGGATTGATGGTCTCGAACCACTGGTGCGTGCTGAGCTGGCACGTCGGATCCAGCGGGGAAATGTATCGCTTACGCTGAAGTTGCAGCGCGATGCCGCCACCGAAGCGTTGCGGGTCAACCGCGCGGTCCTGGACCACGCACTTGCTGCGCTGTCCGAAGTTTCCGCAGCGGCCGAGCAGCGGGGGCTGATCCTGGCACCCGCCTCGCCGTCAGAGGTCCTTGCGATGCGCGGGGTGCTGGAACAGGCAATGACAGTGGACGAGGACACAGCCGACCTGCTGCTGGTCCTGATGGCCGACCTCGGTCTTCTCATCGACGATTTCAGCGCCGTTCGACAGGCGGAAGGCAATGCGCTGCAAGCGGTCATCAGAACCCAGATCGATCTCGTCGCAAGCCTGACTCAGGCCGCCGCGACCGCATTGGCGGAGCGCCGCGCCGCCATGTCGGCAAACATGAGGGAAACACTGTCGCGCGTCCTTGCCAACGCCGAGGGCGTAGACGAAACCCGTCTTGCACAAGAACTGGCGTTCATTGCCGTGAAGGCCGACGTCACCGAAGAGATCGACCGACTGACTGCCCATGTCGTGGCCGCGCGCGCGCTTCTGTCTGAACCTGGTTCTGTTGGACGGAAACTGGATTTCCTGACACAGGAGTTCAATCGCGAAGCCAACACACTCTGCTCGAAAGCCCAGCACATGGCACTTACACGG
The DNA here is from genome assembly GCA_963777765.1 of uncultured Alphaproteobacteria bacterium. Taxonomy (GTDB): domain Bacteria; phylum Pseudomonadota; class Alphaproteobacteria; order Rhodobacterales; family Rhodobacteraceae; genus Aliitabrizicola. The sequence goes on from CAVZRP010000004.1 coordinate 149,512, forward strand.
ATCGGGCTTGACCTCAAAACCGTCATCGATCAGATGCGCGAGCAAGTTCAGAACGTGGAATAGGTCATGGTGCGGCGTGGTTTCCTGCTGATCCTCTCGTCGCCCTCCGGTGCCGGCAAGTCCACGCTCACCAAGCGCCTGATGGCCTGGGACAAGACGATCTGCTTCTCCGTCTCGGCCACGACCCGCGCGCCCCGCACCGGCGAAGTGGATGGCCGCGACTATTTCTTCCGGTCGCGGCCGGAGTTCGAACGGATGGTCGAAGCTGGCGAAATGATCGAACATGCAGAGGTTTTCGGCAATCTCTACGGATCGCCGCGCGCACCTGTCGAAGCCGCCATGAGCGAGGGACGTGACACGGTCTTCGATATCGATTGGCAGGGCGGGCAGCAGATCAAGCAGGCGATGCGAGACGATGTGGTGTCCATCTTCATCCTGCCGCCATCACTGGACGAACTTGAGCGGCGGCTGCGCAGTCGAGGTCAGGACAGCGACGAAGTGATCGCAGGCCGAATGGCGAAAAGCCGTGACGAGATCAGCCATTGGGCCGAATATGACTATGTGCTGGTGAACCGCGATCTCGATCTTGCCGAGGACGAGTTGCGCGCAATCGTTCGTGCAGAACGGCTGCGTCGCGACCGCCAGCCCGGCCTGTCCGACGTCGTCCGCCAATTGAACCGGGAGTTCGACGCCAGATGATTTATGGGCTGGGTGATCTTCGTCCCTTGATTCATGCAGACACCTGGGTTGCGCCGGACGCCAACATCATCGGAAAAGTCGTGATCGAGGCCGGTGCCTCGATCTGGTTCGGCGCGACCCTGCGCGGCGACAACGAGGAGATCCGGGTGGGCGCCGGATCGAATGTGCAGGAAAACTGCGTGCTGCACACCGACATGGGCTTTCCCCTGACCATCGGTGCGAATTGCACCATCGGACACAAGGCAATGCTGCACGGATGCACGATTGGCGAGGGCACGCTCATCGGAATGGGGGCCACCCTGCTGAACGGCTGCACGGTCGGTCGGGGCTGTCTGATCGGGGCAGGGGCCCTGATAACGGAAGCGAAGGATATCCCCGACGGCAGCCTCGTGATGGGCGCTCCGGGCAAGGTCGTGCGGGAGCTCGATGCGGACGGCCAGGCCCGGCTGCTCAAATCCGCCGAGTCCTATCAGGCCAACATGCGCCGCTTCCGTGCCGGTCTGCTCCAGATCAAAGACTGATCCGCCGCTCCTCGCGCCCACGTTGCGCGATGGCGTGGTCCGCCCATCGCCTCCTTCGCGCTGTGCCACGCGAGCGGATGGGGGTTCCCCCTGATACCCGTGCCGATCAGGCCCGCCCCGGTCCGTTTCACCGCCCTGACTTCGCTTTAATGTTGGAATATTTGTTCCACGCTGGTAGCTTCACTTGCACCTGATCTTTCAAGGGAAAACGCATGGACGCCCCAGCGCCAATCTCGGCTCCCAACACGGTGGAAGAGTTTCGCGATCGTCTGGCCGCGATCACGCCGGACCTGCCCAGGCGGCTACGCCAATGTGCCGATTTCATCGGCGCGCATAGCGACCGGATTGCGGTCTCGACAGTGGCTGAACTTGCCCTCGGGGCAGATGTGCCGCCTTCGGCGCTCATGCGCTTTTGCCAGATCCTGGGATTCTCGGGCTATTCCGAGATGCAGAAGTTGTTCCGCGATGCCTATTCCCCTGGGTGGCCCGATTACTCCACTCGCCTTCGAAACCTCAAGGAAACGGGCAGCGGCAGTCCGGGCGCGCTGCTCGCCGAATTTGTCGAAGCAGGACGTCTGTCGCTGGAGGCGCTCGCCAAATCTTTGGACGACACCGCGCTTCAGTCGGCTGTGACCGTTCTTTCGCAGGTGGAAACGGTGCATATCGTCGGCTTGCGGCGCGCCTTTCCGGTTGCGGCCTATCTCGTCTATGTCTTCGAGAAGATGCAGGTTCCTGCGATGCTGCATGACAGTGTGGGGAGGCTGGACCACCGCTTCGCGCTCCGCCCCGGAGATGCGATGCTTGCCATCACCTTCGCACCGTATTCCGAGGAAACGCTCATCTTGGCGCAGGATGCCCGAGACAGGGGCCTGCCCGTGGTCGGCCTGACCGATCGTCTCACCAGTCCGCTGGCACGACTTTGCGACTTGGTTCTTCTTGTGCCCGAAGTTGATTTCGGCGCCTTTCGCTCGTTGTCTGCGACGATCGCTCTGGCGTTGACGCTCGCTGTCGCCGTCGGCTCGGCCCGAGGCTGAGGAGATTTCGAGGAGTTACAAAGAAAACACTTTTGTCCGGACAGAAAATGGAATAAATATTCCAAAATCAGACCGGTTGCCGTGAGTTTTCGGCCCGATCTGCGCCTTACCGAGGAGTGTAGCGCATGAAGGCACTGGACGTCATAACCATCGGGCGGTCCTCTGTCGATCTGTACGGCGCTCAGGTCGGCGGGCGGCTGGAAGACATGGGATCCTTTCAGAAATATGTCGGCGGATCTCCCACCAACATGGCAACCGGCACGGCGCGACTCGGTCTCGAAATCCGCGCTCATCACGCGTGTCGGTGATGAGCATATGGGCCGCTTCCTGCGCGAGGAACTGGCCCGTGAGGGTGTCGACGTTCGTGGAGTGAAGACTGATCCCGAGCGTCTGACGGCGCTGGTTCTGCTCGGCATCCGCGACGACAAGCAGTTCCCGCTGATTTTCTATCGCGAGAACTGCGCCGATATGGCGCTCTGCGAGGATGACATCGACGAGGCCTTCATTGCCGAGGCGCGGGCCGTCGTCGCCACCGGAACGCACCTGTCGCACCCGCGAACCGAAGCCGCAGTCCTGAAGGCCCTTCACCTTGCCCGGAAACACGGGGCGCGGACAGCACTCGACATCGACTATCGCCCTAACCTGTGGGGACTTGCCGGCCATGGCGACGGGGAGAGCCGGTTCATCGAAAGCGCCGCCGTCACCGCAAAGCTTCAGGCGACGCTGCACTTGTTCGACCTGATCGTGGGCACCGAGGAGGAGTTCCACATTGCCGGCGGGTCCACCGACACCATCGTGGCCCTGCGCGCCGTGCGCGCGGTCTCCAATGCCACGCTGGTCTGCAAGCGCGGTCCGATGGGCGCTGCCGCTTTCAGCGGCGAAATCCCCGGCTCGCTCGACCAGGGCGAGGCCGGGCCGGGCTTCCCCATTGAGGTGTTCAACGTGCTGGGCGCGGGAGACGGCTTCATGTCGGGCCTGCTCAAGGGCTGGCTGGATGACGAGCCTTGGCCCACCGCGCTGAAATACGCCAATGTCTGCGGCGCCTTCGCCGTCAGCCGTCACGGTTGCACACCGGCCTATCCCAGCTGGGAGGAGCTTCAGTTCTTCCTTGCCCGGGGCGTAAAGACCCCGGCCCTGCGCAAGGATGCCGAACTGGAGCAGGTCCACTGGGCCACCAACCGCCACGGCGACCGCTCGACCATGCGGGTCTTTGCCTTCGATCACCGGATGCAACTCGAGGCGATGGAGGGCGCGACACCTGCGAAGATCGGCGCGTTCAAGGAGCTATGCCTTGCCGCCGCGCTGCGCGTGGCCGACGGCCAGCCCGGCCACGGCATTCTCTGCGACAGCCGCCTCGGGCGGCAGGCCCTCTACGCCGCTGCCGGAACCGGACTTCTGGATTGGCCGACCGGTGGAATGGCCCGGCTCGCGTCCGCTGACGCTGGAGCCTGAGATCGGGCCGGACTTTGGCGGCCTGTCGGAATGGCCGCTGGAGCACGTGGTCAAAGTGCTCTGCTTCTACCACCCCGACGACACCGCGCAGGTGAAGGCCGACCAAGAGGCGACCATCGTTCGCCTCTTCAGCGCCGCGCGGCGCAACCGGCTGGAATTCCTGCTTGAAATCATCCCCTCCAAGGTCGGCCCGGTGACCGACACGACCTCGGCCGAGGTGATCCAGCGCTTCTATGATCTGGGCGTCTTTCCCGACTGGTGGAAGCTTGAACCCTTTACGACCGACGCCGCCTGGGCCAATGCCTGCGGCGCCATCACCCGGAACGATCCGCGCACGCGGGGTGTCGTGGTGCTCGGCCTCGATGCCGACGAGTTGGCACTTGCCGCCTCGCTCGCCCTTGCGGCACGGCACGATCTGGTCAGGGGCTTTGCCGTGGGCCGCACGATCTTCGGCGACGCCGCGCGCGGCTGGCTCGCCGGGACAATTGCCGATACCGAGGCCGTCGAGATGATGGCGCAACGCTACGAAAATCTCTGCCGCATCTGGGATGCCGCGCGGGGCAGCAAGGGAATGGCGGCATGACGACGATCCGGCTCACGGCGGCGCAGGCGATGATGCGCTGGCTCTCGGTCCAGCAGACCGAAGACGGCGGGCGCTTCATCGAGGGCGTCTGGGCGATCTTCGGCCATGGCAACGTGGCGGGCATCGGCGAGGCGCTGCACGGGGTGCGCGACGTGTTGCCCACCTGGCGCGGGCACAACGAACAGACGATGGCCCACACTGCCATCGCCTATGCCAAGGCCATGAAGCGGCGCAAGGCGATGGCCGTGACAAGCTCGATCGGCCCCGGCGCGCTGAACATGGTCACGGCGGCGGGCCTTGCCCATGTCAACCGCCTGCCGCTCCTGCTGATCCCCGGCGACGTTTTCGCCAACCGCGCCCCCGATCCGGTCCTGCAACAGGCCGAGGATTTCGGTGACGGCACGATAACGGTGAACGACTGCTTCCGCCCCGTCTCGCGCTATTTCGACCGGATCATGCGGCCCGAACAATTGCTGACGGCCCTGCCCAGAGCCCTGCGGACGATGACCGACCCTGCCGAGTGTGGCCCCGTCACGCTTGCCTTCTGTCAGGACGTGCAGGCCGAGGCCTATGACTATCCCGAAAGCTTCTTCACCCCCAGGGTCTGGCGCATCCGCCGCCCCGAGCCCGACGCTGTCGAACTCGCCGCCGCCATCGCCGCCGTCAAGGCCGCAAAGCAGCCCGTGATCGTTGCCGGTGGCGGGGTGATCTATTCCGAAGCCGAGGCCGACCTCACCGCGTTCGCCGAGGCGCACGGCATCCCGGTGGTCGAGACGCAGGCGGGCAAGTCGGTCATGGATTTTGCCCACCCGCTGAACTTCGGCCCCGTCGGGGTGACGGGGGCCTCCAGCGCCAATATCGTCTGCGAGACGGCAGACCTTGTGATCGGTGTCGGCACGCGGTTCCAGGATTTCACCACCGGCTCCTGGGCGCTGTTCAAGAACCCGGCCCGCAAGCTGCTATCCATCAACGTCCAGCCATTCGACGCCTACAAGCACGGGGCAATCCACCTCGTGTCGGACGCGAGGGTCGCCCTGCAAGCCCTTGGTGCAGCGCTCGGATCGCTCACATTCAGAGCCGCCGATCCAGCCCTGCGGAAGGACTGGTTCGCGGCCACCGCCGCCGTAAAGGCCCCGCCCGCCCAGGGCAACGCCAAGCCCACCGACGCACAGGTGATTGGTGCGGTTCAGCGCGCATCCACGCCTGCCACAATCGTCATGGGTGCTGCGGGCACGATGCCGGGTGAGTTGCACAAGCTCTGGGATGCGGCCCCCGGTGGCTATCACATGGAATACGGCTTTTCCTGCATGGGATACGAGATCGCCGGCGCGCTCGGCATCAAGATGGCCCGGCCCCAGGCCGACGTCATCTGCATGGTGGGCGACGGCAGCTACATGATGGCCAACTCCGAACTCGCGACTGCCGTGATGATGGGTGTGCCCTTTACGGTCGTTGTCACCGACAACCGGGGCTATGGCTGCATCAACCGGCTCCAGAAAGGCACCGGTGGCGCCCCATTCAACAACCTGCTCGACGACAGCTATCACGTGAACCCGGCGAACATCGACTTCGTCGCCCATGCCTCCAGTATGGGGGCCAGGGCTGTGAAGGCCGCCGACATCGCCAGCCTCGAGGCCGAGCTGGCCGCCGCCAAGACCGCCGACCGCCCCGTGGTCATCGTGATCGACACCGATCCGATGCCCTCGACCGAGGCGGGCGGGCACTGGTGGGACGTGGCCGTGCCCGAGGTCAGCCCCCGAGCCGAGGTGAATTCGGCCCGCCGCGCCTATGAACACGCAACCAAGACCCAGCGGCTTGCCGACTGAACCCCCGAGGCTGACATGATCCTGTACGGAACCAACCCCATCGCCTGGTCGAATGACGACGACCAGACGCTCGGGGCCAACATCTCTCTCGAGACCTGCCTCGACGACACGGCGCGGATCGGCTTCGACGGGATCGAAAAGGGCCACAAGTTTCCAGGCACGATCGAGGGCCTGAAGGCGGCGCTGGACCCGCGCGGCCTGCGCTTCATCTCCGGCTGGCATTCGACCAACCTTCTGGTGAACTCCGTCGAGGCCGAGAAACAGGCGATGGACCCGTTCCTGAGCCTGCTCAAGGGGATGGGCAGCGACGTTATCATCGTCTGCGAAACATCGAACGCGATCCACGGCAATGATGGCGTGGCGGTGAACGACCGCCCCCGCCTGAAGGAAAGCGAGTGGAAGGGCTTCGGCAAGGGGATCGAGGCTCTGGCCCGGCACGCGGCGAGCCAGGGCATCACGCTCGTCTACCACCACCACATGGGCACGATTGTCGAGGCGGAGTGGGAGATCGACCGCCTGATGGCCGAGACCGGCCCCGCAACCCATCTGCTGCTTGATACGGGCCATTGCTATTTCGGCGGCGGCGACCCGGTCCGCGTGGCAAAACGCCATATGGCGCGCGTCCGTCACATCCATGCCAAGAATGTCCGCCCCGCGATCCTGCACGAGGTTCGCGACCAGGGCCTGAGCTTCCTTGAAGGTGTCCGGCGCGGCGTCTTTACCGTGCCGGGGGATGCCGAAGGGGTGGTGGATTTCCACCCTGTGCTCGAAGTCGCGGCAATGCATCGCTATCAGGGCTGGCTGGTGATCGAGGCCGAACAGGATCCCGCGGTGCGACATCCTGCGGAGTACCAGTCCATGGGCCTTCGCGCTTTGAAGGCGCTTGCAAGGCGCGCAGGACTTGATCGTAAGGCGTGACGAGGGCGAGGCCGGGGGTTTCACACCCCCGGACCCCCGTGGGATATTTTTGAACGGAAGAAATGGGCCCTGAATGACACAGCTTCTGCGCAAGCCGACCGGCCTGACGGGCAAGGTCCACGATATCTCGCCCGCCTCAGCCGGCTGGGGTTATGTCGGATTCGGTCTCTACCGTCTCGCCCCCGGCGAGCAGGCGGCCGAAGCGACAGGGGACCGCGAGGTCATCCTCGTTCTTGTCGAGGGCAAGGCTCGGATCACCGCCGGCGGCCTCGATCACGGCGAGATGGGCGATCGGATGGACGTGTTCGAGAAGTCGCCGCCGCATTGCCTCTATCTTCCGAACGGCACCGACTGGACGGCGACGGCGACAACGTCCTGCACGCTTGCCGTCTGCTCTGCCCCCGCGCATGGCGGCCACCAGATGCGACGGACCGGGCCGGACGGCATCGTTCTGACACCGCGCGGGCAGGGGGCCAACACCCGCCACATCAACAACATCGCGATGGAGGCGCAGGACTGGTGCGACAGCCTGCTGGTGACCGAAGTCTTCACGCCGCAGGGCAACTGGTCGTCCTACCCGCCGCACCGGCATGACGAAGACGACTTTCCCCGCATGACCTATCTAGAGGAAACCTACTACCACCGCCTGAACCCCGGCCAGGGGTATGGGCTGCAGCGCGTCTATACGGAGGACGGCACTCTGGACGAGACGATGGCCGTCCGCAGCCACGATGTGGTTTTGGTGCCTAAGGGCCATCATCCCTGTGGCACGCCGTATGGGTACGAGATGTATTACCTCAACGTCATGGCGGGCCCGATCCGCAAGTGGCGATTTAAGAATGACCCGGACCACGACTGGATTTTCCGGCGCGATAACCCTGTCGCTTGAAGCCCCCGCCCCGCCATGTCACGAAAGGCGCTCAAGGAGACGCCGATGACCGATGACATTCCCCCGAACCTCGTCCGCCGCACGCCCTGGCCCGCCAGCGTCAGCCGTGCCGTCGGCACGCCGCTCCAGCCCTCGGTCGTCTATGCCTCGGACACTCCGGATCAGCTCGACGCGCAGTATCAGGGCGAGGTGAAGGGTTACACCTACGCGCGCGAGGGGCACCCGAATGCAGAGTTGATTGCGTCCAAGATCGACGCGCTGGAAGGGGCTGCGGGCGGCCTGATCCTCGGCTCCGGCATGGCGGCGGTCACCGCGGCACTGATGGGTTTGCTCAGGGCGGGCGATCACGTGATCGGGGGCGACCAGCTGTACGGTCGCTCGCTGCGGTTGATGACCCAGGATCTGAACCGCTTCGGCATCGCCACGTCACTGGCCGATCCGACCGATGTGGCGGCGATGGCCGCCGCTGTCCGTCCGGAGACGAAGATGATCCTTGTGGAGGTCGTCTCCAACCCGACGCTGCGGATTGCCGACATGGAAGGCATAGCAGCCCTGGCGCGTGAGAAGGGTCTTATCCTTGCCGTCGACAGCACCTTTTCCACGCCCCGCGCCTACCGCCCCTTGGAGCATGGAGCGGATATCGTCATCCATTCGGTGACCAAGCTGCTGGCCGGGCATTCCGATGTCACGCTTGGTTATGTCGCGGCGCGCGATCCGGCGCATCGCAAGGCGATCTACGACTTTGCGGTAACCGTCGGGATGACGCCCAGTCCCTTTGACTGCTGGCTGGCAGAGCGGGGGCTTTTCTCCTTTCACCTGCGCTATGACCGGGCCGAGGCGAATGCAGCGCGGCTGGCCGATCACATCGCGGGATTGCCCGGCGTGAAGCGGGTGCTCTACCCGCTCCGGCCGGATCATCCCGACCACAACCGGGCGGCGGCGCTGCTCGGGCCGCGCGGGGGCAACATGTTGTCCTTCGAGATCGACGGCGGCCGGGCTGCCGCGAATGCCCTCACCCGCGCGATGCCCGACGTCGCGTTCGCCCCGACGCTTGGCGATGTCGGCACCACGCTCTCGCATCCTGCAACGAGTTCCCACCGTGCCCTGACCCCGGCGGGGCGCGCGGCGCTCGGCATTTCCGAGGGCTTCTTCCGGGTATCTGTCGGGGTCGAGGATATCGACCTGTTGATGCGCGACTTCGAGGCCGGCATCGCTGCTGCACGGCAGGCGTCGGGTTAGGCGTCTGGCAGTTCCAGAAGGTGGATTGCCGAGAGGCGCGGGGCCAGCGGCCTCAGTTCCCGCAGCACCATCCCGCGATCCGGCAAGCGGGGCGCGAAGATGATGGCCTCGCCCGCGAACCCCAGCGTTGCAAGATGCGCCAGCACCTGCGCCGCATCAAAGATCTTTCCCATCAGGGGAAAGGCCACTGCCTGCGGTGCGACGCGCGCCAGCAGGTCGGCGTCTACCGTTCCATAGGCCGCGACCACGATCGAAGCGTTGCGTTGATTGAAATGCTTGGAGGTGCCGGGCGACGCCCGCCCGATCAGCAGAACCGTGTCTGGCGTCTCTTGAGTGGTGTCGGGATTCCCTTCACCGCGGCTGTGCCGTGGCCCAGTCATCGTGTCGGTCCCTCGTTCCCTGCAAGTGTGCGGCATTCCAAGCGGTTCAACCGATGTTAGGGCAAAAGTATGTGTCAAATCTTTGGCGCGACAGTGTTCCGCGCGCAGCGGGCGGCCCTGCGGGTTTACTTTGGCGTGGCCCCGCCGCAGCCTTGGCAGGATGAAATGCTTTGGGGACTTCAGACGTGGACAGCCAATTCACCCGGTCACTGCTGGCAGGCGTTCCGATTCCGATCGTCCTGATCGGGCAGGACGAAAGGATCGCCGCGATCAGTACGGCAGCGGCAGCCTTGTTCGGCGAGGCGATCCTGGGGCGGCACTACATCATCGCGATGCGGCAGCCCCAGTTGCTTGACGCGATCGAGGCGACTTTCCGATTCCGCCAGCCGGGTCAGGCGCGGATGGTGGTGACAGGGCCCGCGCGGGAGCAGACCTTTCGTGTGACCGTGACGCCGGTGGAGGGCGAGGACAAGGCCGGCGTTCTCGCGGCCTTCGAGGACATCACCGAGTTGGAGCAGGCGGGGCAGATCCGGCGCGACTTCGTGGCCAATGTGAGCCATGAGCTGCGCACGCCGCTGACGGCGCTGCTGGGGTTCATCGAGACATTGAAGGGCGCGGCGCGCGAGGATCCGGTGGCACGGGAGCGGTTCCTGAACATCATGGAGCGCGAGGCGGAACGGATGAACCGGCTGGTGCAGGATCTGCTGAGCCTGAGCCGGGTCGAGGCGGAGGAGCGGGTGCGGCCGACCGAGCGGATCGACATCGTGGGGCACCTTCACTCCGCAGTGGCGGCGCTGCGGCAACTGTCGGAGGCGGCGGGGGTGACGGTCGCGGTGGAGGGCGAGGCGGGGCCGGTGATCGTGGCGGCGGATGCGGACCAGATGACCCAAGTCTTCCAGAACCTGATCGAGAATGCAGTCAAGTACGGGGGCGGGGGGAAGAAGGTGACGGTTCGGGTCGCGCGGCAAGAGCGCGACATCTCGCTTCGCGGGCCCGCCGTCAGGATCGACGTGATCGACGAGGGGGAGGGAATCGATGCGCTTCACCTGCCGCGCCTGACCGAGCGGTTCTATCGGGTGGACAGCCACCGGTCGCGCGAGCGGGGGGGGACCGGACTGGGACTGGCCATCGTCAAGCATATCGTGAACCGGCACAGGGGGCGGTTCCGGATCGAGAGTGAAAAGGGCCGGGGCAGCACCTTCAGCGTCATCCTTCCGACGGTGTGATGCGCCGGGTTTGCTACGTGCGTAATGATTTCCAAGGCTATGAGAATAAATTCTAATTTTGTCGCGGCGCCGATGTCCGGGGATTTTCGTGCGGGGTCTTCTGAGCGGGCCGCGCGGGGGCCAGCCCCCGCACCTCCAGGGCACTTCGGCCAAGAAGAAGCGCGGTGCGGGGTCATCCCGCCCAGGGTGGGCTATGTTGTTTGCAGGGAACCGGGCGGCTAGGCCTCGGCCCGGCCGGGCCGCCCCCTGTCCGGAGCGTCGGGCCGCGGCATGCTGGTTTCGGGCGGGTGCGGTGGCTGGGTTCGGAAGGCCGGAGGGCGCCGGCCCGCCGGGGATCAGAGCCGCGCGATGCGTTCCGCCAGCAGCGCGAAGAAGCCATCGGCATGGACATCGCCCATGAACATCGCGTTGGGCTCGCGGCTCGGTCACGCCCCACCAGTCGGCGACGGTCATGCCGAGGGTGAGTTCGCTCTGCGTCTCGATCTCGACGTTGATGTGGCGGCCCTGGAAGAGGTCGGGCTCGAGCAGGTAGGCGATGACGCAGGGGTCGTGCAGCGGGGCGCCGTCGCTGCCGTATTTCGCCACGTCGAAGCGTTCGAAGAAATCGGTCCAGGCGGCGACGGCATCTGGCCGACGGCGGTGCCGATGGCGCGCAAGGCCTCGACCCGCGGCGCGGTGGTCAGCGCCTTGTGGGTGACGTCGAGCGGCATCACGACCAGCGGCACGCCGGATCTGAACACGATGTCGGCGGCTTCCGGGTCGACGTAGATGTTGAACTCGGCGGCCGGGGTGATGTTGCCGACCTCGAAATAGGCGCCGCCCATCAGCACGATCTCCGGCACGCGGGCGACGATGTCGGGGGCGCGCTGGAAGGCCGTGGCGATGTTGGTCAGCGGGCCGAGCGGGCAGAGGGTGACGGTGCCGGCGGGCTCGGCGCGCAGCGTGTCGATGATGAAGTCGACGCCGTGCTGGGCCTGAAGCGGCATGACGGGCTCGGGCAGGTGCGGGCCGTCGAGGCCGGTCTTGCCGTGGACATGCTCGGCGGTGACGAGCTTGCGCGGCAGCGGGCGCGTCGCAGCCGGCGAAGACCGGGATTCGGGGCGGCCGGCGAGTTCGCACGATGATGCGGGCGTTTCGTTCGGTGAGCGGCAGGGGCACGTTGCCGGCGACGGCGGTGATGCCGAGGACCTCGAGCTCTCGGGCGAGGCCAGCGCCAGCAGGATGGCGACGGCGTCGTCCTGGCCGGGGTCGGTGTCGATGATGATCTTGCGCGGGGTCGTCATGGGCAGGCTCCTTCTGTCGCGGCGGAGGAAACCCGAGCGCGGGGGGCTTGTCCAGAGGGCGGCGGATCGGCCAAGGTCACCGCGGACCTTGGAGGAAACGGGATGCAGCCGGACGTCGTGATCGTGGGGGCAGGAGCCGCCGGCGTGGGCGCGGGACTGGAGTTGCAGGCGCGCGGGGTGCCGTTCGTCATCCTCGAGGCGTCGGACCGGGTGGGCGGGCGCGCCTTTACCGACCGTGCGTCTTTGCCCGGACCGTGGGATCAGGGCTGCCACTGGTTTCATTGCGCCGACGTGAACCCGCTGGTGGCCTGGGCGGACAAACTGGGCGCGACCTATGAGGACCGCGCGGGCATGAGCACCGCGATCTGGCGTGCGGGGCACTGGCTGGACGGCGTTAGGGGCGCGGCGGTGGATGTGGCGATCGACGACGCGTTCGGGGCCATTTACGGCTATGCCGAAGGGACGGGCGACACGTCGCTCGACGCGCTGCTTCCGAAAGACGGTGACGCGGCCCCGGTGATCCGCAACATCGCGCGGCTGATGGCGAGCGGCGAGCCAAGCGAGGTGTCGGCGCGCGGCTATGCGGACTATGCCGATACGCAGGTGAATTACGCCGTCACCAGCGGCTATGGGGCCTTGATCGAACGTATGGCCGAGGGGATGGCGATCCGCCTGAATGCACCCGTGGGGCGGGTCGCGCAGCGCGCGGGCGGTGTGCGGGTCCGCGCGGGCGAGGAAGAAATCACGGCGAAAGCGGTGATTGTGACGGCGTCGACCAACGTGCTGGCCTCTGGAGCTATCCGTTTTGACTCGGCGGAGGCGCAGTCGGTGCTGGACTGTGTCGCCGATGTGCCCTGCGGCGCTTACGAGAAGGTGGCGGTTGCCCTGCGCCGCCTGCCGGTGGAGACACGGACCCAGTTTTGCTGGATCGACGCGGGCGAGGGCGGGCGCGGGGTGAACCTGCAGGTCGCGCCGGGCGAGGTGCCGATGCTGATCGCGCATTTCGGGGCCGACGATGCGCGCGACCTGGCGGCGGCGGGTAAGGCGGCGATGGTGGCGCTGACGACGGACCGGCTGGCCGAGGCCTTCGGGTCGGCGGTGCGCGGCGATATCCTCGGCACGGCGGTGACGGCGTGGCAGGCGAACCCCTTCGTGCAGGGGGCCTACAGCTACACCCGGCCCGGTCTATCGGCGCGGCGGCACCAGATGATCGCGGCCGAAACGGGGGATATCGTCTTTGCGGGAGAGGCGTTCTCGCCGAACTGGTACGCGACCGCGCATGGCGCGTACCAGTCGGGCGGGATGTGGCCGCGCGCCTTGCCTCGCGGCTGGGTCGCGGCTGATCCCTGACGGCGGGGAGAACGGTCAGCCGTCGAAGTTCACCGTCTTCCATGATCTTCAGCGCCGCCGGCGCGCTGCGGCGGCGATGTCGGCCAGGGGCGTGGTGTCGGGGGTGAAGTCGCCCCAGCTTTCCACCAGGGCGGAGCGGTCGACGCCGGGCTTGACCGGGAATTCGTGGTTGGTCTCGGCGTAGATCTTCTGCGCCGTCGTCGGACGCGAGAGCCATTCCATGAACTTCAGCGCGTTGTCGTTGTTCGGGGCGGCCTTGGTCATCGCCACGCCCGAGATGTTCAGGTGGGTGCCGCCGTCTTCGAAGGTCGGGAAGACGATGTTGACGCTTTCGGCCCAGGCCTTCTGTTCGGGGTCGGCCAGCATCTGGCCCATGTAGTAGGTGTTGCCCAGGGCGATGTCGCATTCGCCGGCCGCAGATGGCCTTGACCTGGTCGCGGTCGCCGCCGTCGGGCTTGCGGGCGAGGTTGGCCTTCAGGCCCTCGGCCCAGGCGGTGGCGGCGTCTTCGCCGTGATGGGCGATGATCGGCACCAAGAAGGGCGATGTTGTAGTCATGCAGGCCCGAGCGGGTGCAGAGGCGGCCCTTCCATTTGTCGGAGGCGAGGTCTTCGTAGGTCGTCACTTCGCCCGGTGCCACGCGGTCCTTGCGAGGCATAGACGATGCGGGCGCGGGTGGTGAGGCCGAACCACTGGTCGCCGGGATCGCGAGAGTTCGGCGGGGATGTTGGCCTCAGCACGTCGGACTGGACCGGCTGCGTGACGCCGGCTTCGACGATCTGCAGTCAGGCGGGCGATGTCGACGGTCAGCACGAGGTCGGCGGGCGAGCGGTCGCCTTCGGCCTGCAGGCGCTCGACCATGCCCTTGTCGACGAAGGCCACGTTGACGGCGATCCCGGTTTCGGCGGTGAAGGCGTCGACGAGGGGCTGGATCAGTTCGGGCTGGCGGTGGGAGTAGACGTTGATCTCTCGCGCCAGCGCAGGGGTGGCAGGCGAGGAGGGCGAGGAGCGGGAGGCGGAGTCATCGGGTGACTCCTTTGGTCGGGAATTGCCCGGACGTTAAACCTGAGTGTTTTTGTCAGGTCAATAGCTGAGTGAAGGAGTCAGGAAATTTCGCCAGAGGTGCTGCGGGCCTTTTCTTCGGCCTTGGCGCGGTTCCAGAGCGCGTCCATCTCGGCCAGGTCGCTGTCGGCGGGGCTGCGGCCCTCTTCGGCCAGCCAGTCCTCGATCCGGGCAAAGCGGCGGGTGAACTTGGCGTTGGCGGCGCGCAGGGCGGCTTCGGGGTCGACCTTCAGGTGGCGCGCGAGGTTGGCCATGACGAAGAGGAGGTCGCCGAATTCCTCGGTCGATCTCGGCCTGGGTCAGCGGTGTCGCGCGCCTCGACCAGCTCGCGCGCTTCTTCGGCGAGTCTTGTCGAGGACCTCGTCGGTCGAGGGCCAGTCGAAGCCGACGCGGGCGGCGCGGTTCTGCAGCTTCACCGCGCGGGTCAGGGCGGGCAGGCCGATGGCGATGCCGTCAAGGGTGCGGGCGGGGCCGCGCTCGGCGGCCTTCAGCGCCTCCCAGTCGCGCGGTCTGCTGTTCGGCGGTCTTGTCGCGGCGTTCGGTGCCGAAGACATGCGGGTGGCGGGCGATCATCTTGTCGGAGATCGCGCGGACGACGTCGGCGAAGGTGAAGAGGCCGGCCTCGGCGGCCATCTGGGCGTGGTAGACGGTCTGGAGCAGGAGGTCGCCCAGCTCGCCCGCGAAGCTCGCCCCAGGCCTGCGCGGTCGATGGCGTCGGCGACCTCGTGCGCCTCTTCGATGGTGTAGGGGGCGATGGTGGCGAAGGTCTGCTGCGATGTCCCAGGGGCAGCCGGTGGCGGGGTCGCGCAGGCGGCGCCATGATCTCGAGAAGCCGCGGCAGATCCGCCCTCGGGGTCGGCGATCAGGGCATCGCTTGCCGCAGGGTCAAGGGGCGCTTGCCTGCATTGCGGGGCCTTCCGATTTGGGGTTTTGCGATCGCTCAACCGTGCCACTTGCCGGAGATCCATGCCATGCCCGTCCTGAACCGTATCGCCGACTATGCCGAGGAGATGAAGGGCTGGCGGCGGCATCTGCACCGGCATCCGGAACTGGCCTTCGACTGCCACCAGACGGCGGCCTTCATCGTCGAGCGGCTGCGCGAGATCGGGGTGGACGAGATCCACGAGGGCATCGCGCAGACCGGGATCGTCGCGCTGATCAAGGGGCAGGGCGACGGGCCGATCATCGGCCTGCGCGCCGACATGGACGCGCTGCCGATCGAGGAGATGACCGGGGCGCGCGCATGCCAGTCCACCGTGCCGGGCAAGATGCACGCCTGCGGCCATGACGGGCATGTGACGATGCTGCTGGGGGCGGCGAAGTACCTGGCCGAGACGCGGAACTTCCCGGGCACGCGTGGCGCTGATCTTCCAGCCGGCGGAGGAGGATGGCGGCGGCGGGCGAGGTCATGGTGCAGGAAGGCATGATGGACCGCTTCGGCATCGCGCAGGTCTTCGGCATCCACAACGCGCCGAACGTGCCCTTCGGCCAGTTCGAGACCACGCCGGGGCCGCTGATGGCCGCGGTGGACACGGCCATCGTGCATGTCACCGGCAAGGGCGGGCATGGCGCGACCCCGCACGAATGCGTCGATCCGGTGGTGGCCATCGTCGGCATGGTGCAGGCGCTCCAGACGATCATCCCGCGCAACGTCTATGCGCTGGACGAGGCTGGTGCTGTCGGTGACGCAGATCCACACCGGGACGGCCTCGCAACATCATCCCCGAGGAGGCGGTGGTTCTGCGCCACGATCCGCTGACGTTCACGCCCGAGGTGCGCGACCTGGTGAAGCGGCGCTTCCACGAGATCGTGCGAGGGTCATGCGACGGCCTATGGCGTGCGACGGCGCGGGTCGACTACGAGCTGGGCTATCCGGCCGACGATCAACCACCCGGACGAGACGGAATTCGCCGCCGAGGTCGCGCGCGAGGTGTCGGGCGAGGATGCGGTCGATGCGCGGGCCAACCGCGAGATGGGGTCCGAGGATTTCGCCTACATGCTGGAGGCGCGGCCGGGGGCCTACCTGTTCCTCGGCACCGGGCCGGGGGCGGGGCTGCATCATCCGGCCTTCGACTTCAACGACGAGGCGGCGCCGGTCGGGGCGACGCTTCTTTGCGCGGCTGGTCGAGCGGGCGCAGCCGCTGGCATAAGCGAGAGCGGCGCGCGGGAAGGGGGGGCCAGCCCCCCTCTTGGCCTGAAGGCCAATTCACCCCCCGGGATATTTCTGCCAAGATGAAAACGGGGATCGGTCGCGGCGAGAACCGGGGACCGGAGCTGCCAGGTTTCGGCGCGGGAACCGAAATCAGCGGCGATGGCCGATTGGAATAAGGGCGAACGCGATCTGTCCGGCAAGGCCCGTGCGACCTTCTGGCGTGGTGAGGGTGGCGATCCAGTCTTCGAGCGTCTGGCCGAAGGCGAGCGTTGCGAGTGCAGCTTCTGCCATCATCAGCAGCGCGAAGGCGACCGCGCCCATGGCGAGCAGGGCCGGGACGCCGCCGAAGGCGACAGGCCAGCGGCGCAGCACGCGGGCGGCGGTGCACCACGCGACCATCAGGACGAGCGGCAGTTCCAGGAGCACGGCGGGAACCGGCCCGAGCCAGGGTGTCAGGACCAGCGTACGAAGGGTTCCGAGCACGAAGGCGATCGGCGAAAACGATGGCGAAGCTAGGCCAGGGCGGCGCGCAGGACGAAGGCGGCGAGCGGCAGTTTTCGCCTGGGGCCATCGGCGTTCGCGCATGGTTGCCTCCGGCAGGGCTGGCGTTATTTGATCAAATCTGATATTCTGACTGTGCAGTCAATACGACTCGTGCAACCGATGGAGTGATCCTTGACCGTCCAGAATCTTCGCGCCGCAGACCTCGTGGGAGATGGACCGGGCACATGCCCTGCATCCCTGGACCAACTTCGGCCCGTTCGAGCGAGCAGGGTGCGCTGGTCATCAGCCGGGGCGAGGGCTGGTAGCTGTGGGATGCCGAGGGGCGGCGATATACTTCGATGCCGTGGGCGGGCTTGTGGTGCACCAACATCGGGCTGGGCCGGCACGAGATGGCGCAGGCGATCGCCGATCAGGCGGTGCGGCTGGCGTTTTCGAACACCTTCGTCGACATGACGAACGAACCTGCGGCGCGGCTGTCGGCGAAACTGGCCGAGCCTTGCGCCGGGCGATCTGAACCGGGTGCATTTCACCACCGGCGGGTCGACCGCGGTGGATACGGCGGTGCGGATGGTGCAGTATTACCAGCACTGCATGGGGCGGCCCGAGAAGACGCGACATCGTCGCGCGCGACCACAGCTATCACGGGTCCACCTATCTGTCGCAGAGCGATCGGCAAGCGGCCCGGCGACCGGGTGGAGGAGTTCCGCTACAAGACCGACGGCATCCATCACCTGAGCGTGCCGAACCCCTATCGTCGCCCCGCAGGGCATGACCGAGGCGCAGTTCTGCGACCATCTGGTGGCCGAGTTCGAGGCGCTGATCGCGCGGGTCGGCGCCGACCGGATCGGCGGGTTCATCGCCGAGCCGATCCAGGCCAGCGGCGGGGTGATCGTGCCGCCCGAGGGCTACCTGCGCCGGATGTGGGAGGTCTGCCAGCGGCATGACATCCTGTTCGTCGCTGACGAGGTGGTGACGGCCTTCGGACGGCTGGGCCACTGGTTCGCCTCGTGGGACGAGTTCGGCGTGCAGCCCGACATCATCTGCACTGCCAAGGGGCTGACCTCGGGCTACATCCCGATCGGGGCGCGTGATCTTCTCGGACCGCGATCTGGGACGCGATGGCGGCGGACGGGGAGCGCTGGTTCACCTCGGGCTTCACCTATTCCGGGCATCCGGTGTCCTGTGCGGCGGCGCTGAAGAACATCGAGATCATGGAGCGCGAGGATCTGCTGGGGAATGCGGCGCGGGTCGGGCGCGACTTTCGAGGCGCGGCTGCAGGACCTGGCGGCGCTGCCGCTGGTCGGGCGACGTGCGGGGCCGCAAGCTGATGATCTGCGTGGAGAACGTGGCCGACAAGGCGACGAAGGCGCTGCTGCCGGACGGGCTGAACGAGGGCAAGCGCATCTCGGACGCCGCGGAGGCGATGGGGCTGATGGTGCGGCCCGATCGGGCATCTGAACGTGATGTCGCCGCCGCTGATCATCACCGAGGATGAGGTGGATTTCGTGGCCGACACGCTGGAGAAGGCGATCATGCAGGTGACGGACGTCTGGTGCGGACGGCGCGCGGATCGGCTGACGCGCCGGGCTTGACAGGCGGGGGGCTTCAGGGCTTCCTCGCCCGCGACCGGATCAGCGCCGTCTCCGGATACGAATGACGCGCGGTTCATCCGGAATGACATCATGGCACTGGAAGACGCGAAGAACGAGGTTGACACCGCCTTTACCCGCAAGGGGCTGCGCGGCTACGCCTTCGAGAACGCCTTTGGCGGGGCGACGAGTTTCCTGCGGCGGCGCTACACCAAGGATCTGAGCGGGGTGGACCTTGCCATTACCGGCGTGCCCTTCGACCAGGCGGTGACGCACCGCTCGGGCACGCGGTTCGGCCCGCGCGCGATCCGCGAGGCGAGCACGCTGCAGGCCTATGAGCCGCCCTATGGCTGGACGACCGACCCGCTGGAGGCGATCGACATCGTCGACTATGGCGATCTGGCCTTCGACTATGCGAAGGTGTCCGACTTCCCGGAGACGCTGACAGCGCATATCCGCGGCATCCTCGCCGCCGGGGCGGGCAGCGTGGTGCTGGGGGGGGACCACTACATCACCTTCCCGATCCTGAAAGCCTATGCCGAGAGGTTCGGCCCGCTCGGCGTGATCCATTTCGACGCGCATTCCGACCTGTGGCCGGACGACGACCTGAGCCGGATCGACCACGGCACGATGATGTACAAGGCGGTGACGCAGGGCTACGTGGACCCCAAGCGGTCGGTGCAGATCGGGATCCGGACGACGACCGACGATTACCTGGGCGTCACCGTGATCGACGCGCGCGAGGTGCACGAGGCGGGCGTGGCGGCGGTGCTGGCGAAGGTGAAGTCCATCGTGGGGCAGGGCGCGACCTATGTGACCTTCGACATCGACGCGCTCGACCCGGCCTATGCGCCGGGGACGGGCACGCCGGTCTGGGGCGGTCTGCATTCATGGCAGGCGGCGGCACTGCTGCGCGACCTTGCGGGGATCAACATGGTGGGGGGCGACATCGTGGAGGTCTCGCCGCCCTACGACACCACGGGGGCCACGGCGATTGCCGGGGCGCATGTGGCCTATGAGTTGATCGCCCTTTATGCGGCGGCGAGGGCGGGGCGATGAAGATCGCCCTTGTTCTGCTGGCCCTGCTGCTGGCAGCGGCGTCGGTGTTCGGGGCCTGGGTGCGGCTGTCGGTGGCGGACCCGGCACAGTGGCATGTCGATCCGGATGCCGTGACCGAACGGGGTGCGCGCAACAGCGTCCTCGTGCGCGATGGAGGCGATCTGCCGACGTTGCGGCTGGCGCAGCCGCCCGCCGAGGTGGCGGCGCGGCTGGAGGCAATCGCGCTCGCCACGCCGCGCACGGTGCGGGTGGCGGGCGAGGGCTTGTGGGTGACCTATGTCACGCGCTCGGCGCTCTGGGGGTTTCCGGACTACACCTCGGTCAAGGTGGTGCCGGACGGGGCAGGCTCGGCCGTGACGATCTTTGCCCGGGCGCGGTTCGGCGAAAGCGACTTCGGCGTGAACCGGGCGCGGGTGGAGAGCTGGCTGTCGCAGCTTGCGCGCTGAGGGCGCGTTGCCTACGCTAAGGCGGCGGGGCGCGTCTGTCCGTTCCGACCTTTGGGATCACTTCTCCTTCCACAACTCGGTGAGGGATTTACCCTTGCGGCCCCAGTTGTCAGTGTCCACTTCGTCTATCACAACAAAGATGTACTCCGGGTCGCGTCCCAGCTCCTCGACCATCACCTCAGTCATGCGACGGATCACGGCGCGCTTCTGCTCGACCGAGGCAACTCCCTTTGCGACCTCAACCCTGACTATCGGCACGCTGCACCTCCCATACACCTCCCATGCGTCTTGGGAAGCTTACAGGAACCCAGAGCGCTGAGCGATACCGCCGTCAAGGTCGCTGGATTTCATCCCGAGGCACCACCTTCCGGTCAGTTCCCCAGAATCCCGGGCAGGCGCAACCCCTGCTCGCGCGCGCAGTCCAGCGCGATGTCATAGCCGGCATCGGCATGGCGCATGACGCCCGTGGCGGGGTCGTTCCAGAGCACGTTCGACAGCCGCCGCGCCGCGTCGGGCGTGCCGTCGGCCACGACGACCATGCCGGAATGCTGCGAAAACCCCATGCCGACGCCGCCGCCGTGGTGCAGTGAAACCCAGGTGGCGCCGCGAGGCGGTGTTCAGGAGCGCGTTCAGGAGCGGCCAGTCGGAGACGGCATCGGAGCCGTCCTTCATCGCCTCGGTCTCGCGGTTGGGCGAGGCGACCGAGCCGGAATCGAGGTGGTCACGGCCGATGACGATGGGGGCCTTGAGTTCGCCGGAGGCGACCATCTCGTTGAACATCAGGCCCGCGCGGTGGCGGTCGCCGAGGCCGATCCAGCAGATGCGCGCGGGCAGGCCCTGGAAGGCGATCCGCTCCTGCGCCATGTCGAGCCAGCGGTGCAGGTGGTGGTTGTCGGGGAACAGGCGCTTCATCGCCGCGTCGGTGGCGTGGATGTCGTCCGGGTCGCCCGACAGCGCGCACCAGCGGAACGGGCCGATGCCCCGGCAGAACAGCGGGCGGATATAGGCGGGCACGAAGCCGGGGAAGGCGAAGGCATTCTCCAGCCCCTCGTCCTGCGCGACCTGGCGGATGTTGTTGCCATAATCGAGCGTCGGGACGCCCGCGTTCCAGAAATCGACCATCGCCGCGACATGGGTGCGCATCGAGGCGCGGGCGGCTTTTTCGACCGCCTTCGGGTCGGTTTCCTGCTTCGCGCGCCATTCGGCCACGCTCCAGCCCTGCGGCAGGTAGCCGTGCAGCGGGTCATGGGCCGAGGTCTGGTCGGTGACGATGTCGGGGCGGTGGCCGCCCGCCTTCATGCGGCGGACGAGTTCGGGGAAGATGTCGGCGGCGTTGCCCACGAGGCCCACGGATTTCGCCTCGCCCTGACGCGTCCAGTCGTCGATCAGCGCCAGCGCTTCGTCCAGCGTATGAGCCTTGGCATCGAGGTATCTGGTGCGGATACGAAAATCGATCCGGGTCTCGTCGCATTCGACGGCGAGGCAGCAGGCCCCGGCCATCACGGCGGCCAGCGGCTGCGCGCCGCCCATGCCGCCGAGGCCCCCGGTCAGAATCCAGTTGCCCGTGAGGTTGCCGCCGTAATGCTGGCGTCCGGCTTCGGCGAAGGTCTCGTAGGTGCCCTGCACAATGCCTTGGGTTCCGATGTAAATCCACGATCCGGCGGTCATCTGGCCATACATCGCCAGGCCCTTTCTGATCCAACTCGTTGAAATGGTCCCAGGTGGCCCAGTGCGGCACGAGGTTGGAGTTGGCGATCAGCACGCGCGGCGCGTCCTTGTGGGTGCGGAACACGCCGACCGGCTTGCCCGACTGGACAAGCAGCGTCTCGTCGTCGTTCGAGCGTCTTGCAGGGTGGCGCACGATGCGGTCGAAATCCTCCCACGTGCGCGCGGCTCGGCCGATGCCGCCGTAGACCACCAGTTCATGCGGGTTTTCGGCCACGTCGGGGTGCAGGTTGTTCATCAGCATCCGCATCGGCGCCTCGGTCAGCCAGCTTTTGGCGGTGATCTCGGTGCCGGTGGCGGGGAAGATGTCGCGCAGGTTGTGGCGGGTGTTCATCGGGCGAGCTCCGGTTGTGGCGGCAGGCGCCGGGGGTTTCGCACCCCCGGACCCCCGCAGGATATTTCAGAACGAAAGAAGCGGCAGGGGCAGTGCCGCAGAGGCGGCAAGCCCGCCGCTGGCGATCAGGCTGGCGGCGGCTTCGAGATCGGGGGCAAGGTAGCGGTCCTCGCCCAGCGTCGCGCACCTCCGGCGCGCAGCGCGGACGAGGACGGCGTGCGAGGGGGGCGGAGGTCGTCAGGGGCGCGCGGAACTCGACCCCCTGGGCGGCGCATATCGCCTCGACGCCGAGGATGACGTGCAGGTTGGCGACCATCTGGCGCAGGCGGCGGGCGCCGTGGGCGGCCATGCGAGACGTGATCCTCCTGGTTGGCGGAGGTGGGGGTGCTGTCGGTCACGGTCGGATGGGCGAGGTGCTTGTTCTCGCTCATCAAGGCCGCCGTCGTGACCTCGGCGATCATCAGGCCGGAGTTGAGGCCGGGGTTCGGGGTGAGGAAAGGCGGCAGGTCGAAGACTGAGCGTCGGGTCGACCATCAGCGCCACGCGCCGTTGGGCGATGGCGCCGATCTCGGCTGATCGCCAGGGCGATCATGTCGGCGGCGAAACCCACGGGTTCGGCGTGGAAGTTGCCGCCGGAGACGATCGGCCGTCTGTCGAGGACAAGCGGGTTGTCGGTGGCGGCGTTCGCCTCGGTCTCCAGCGTGCGGGCGGCCATGCGCAGCACGTCCATCGCGGCGCCGGTGACCTGCGGCTGGCAGCGGATGCAGTAGGGGTCCTGCACGCGGGTGTCGCCCTCGCGGTGGCTTTCGCGGATCTCGCGAGCCGTCGAGCAGGGCGCGCATCGTGGCTGCGGCCTCGATCTGGCCGGCATGGCCGCGCAGCGCGTGGATTTGCGGGTGCAGGGGCGCGGTGGAGCCCATGATGGCGTCGGTGGAGAGCGCCGAGGTGACGAGCGCCGATTGCGCCGCGCGCCAGGCGTCGAAGAGGCCGGCCAGCGCATAGGCGGTGGAGAACTGCGTGCCGTTGATCAGGGCGAGACCCTCTTTCGGGCCGAGGGTGACGGGGCTGAGGCCCGCCATCGCGAGCGCCTCGTGCGCCGGGCAGGGTGTGGCCGTCGAGCGTCGCCTCGCCGTGGCCGATCATCACGGCGGCCATATGGGCGAGGGGGGCGAGGTCGCCCGAGGCGCCGACGGAGCCTTGCGCGGGGATGACGGGCGTGACGCCCGTGGCCAGCATCTCTTCCAGCAGGGCCACGATCTCCCACCGCACGCCGGAGGCGCCGCGGCCGAGGGAGAGGAGCTTCAGCGCCATCATCAGGCGGGCGACCGGGCGGGGCATCGGATCGCCCACGCCGCAGCAATGCGACAGGATCAGGTTGCGCTGCAGGGTGGCGGTGTCTTGCGGGCCGCGATCTTGAGCGAGGCGAGTTTGCCGAAGCCGGTGTTGACGCCATAGACCGGGGCGGTCGCCGGCAGCGGCAGCGGCGATGCGGGCGGCGGCGGCCTCGACGCCCGGGCGGGCGCTCGGGGGCGAGCTTCGCCGGGAGTTCAAGGCGGTAGAGGCGTTCGAGCTGCGTCGAGCGAGGCGGCGCCGGGGGTGAGGATCTCAGAGTCAAGGGCGCCTCCGAAGATGCGGGCGTGAAGGGGGGTGGCGCCGATGCGGTAGGCGAGTTCGGCGGGGTGGCGGGCGTCCCAGACCGCGAGGTCGGCGCGCTGGCCGGGGGCGAGGGTGCCCCGGTCGGTCAGGCCGAGGGCGCGGGCGGCGTGGGCGGTGGTGCCGAGCAGCGCCTCTTCCGGCGTCAGGCGGAACAGGGTGCAGGCCATGTTCATCGCGAGCGTCAGCGAGGTCATGGGCGAGGAGCCGGGGTTGCAGTCGGTCGCGACCGCCATCGGCACGCCGTGCTGGCGCAGCAGCGGCGATGGGCGGCACTTGCGTTTCGCGCAGGGTGTAGAAGGCGCCGGGCAGGATCACGGCGACGGTGCCGGCGGCGGCCATGGCGCGCGACGCCGTCCTCGTCGAGATATTCGAGGTGGTCGGCGGAGAGCGCGCCGTGCCGGGCGGCCAGCGCCGCGCCGTCCAGGTTGGAGAGTTGTTCGGCGTGCAGTTTCACCGGCAGGCCGAGGCGGCGGGCCTCGGTGAACAGGCGGTCGACCTGGTCGCGGCGAGAAGGCGATGCCTTCGCAGAAGGCGTCGACAGCGTCGACCAGGCCTTCGGCATGGGCGGCGTGCGAGGGCGGGGATGCACCCGTTCCGTCGAGGTAGGCGTCGGCGCGGCCCTTGTATTCGGGCGGCATGGCGTGGGCGCCGAGGAAGGTGGTGCGGACCGCACACGGGCGCGTGCCGCACCGAGGCGACGAGCGACGCGGAGCATCCGCAGTTCGGTTTCGATATCAAGGCCGTAGCCGGACTTGATCTCGACCGTGGCGGCGCCTCCGGCGAGCATCGGCGTCGAGCGCGGGCGAGGGCCTGCGGCGAACAGCTCGTCCTCGGAGGCAGCGCGGGTGGCGGTGACGGTGGAGAGGATGCCGCCGCCGGCGCGGGCGACCTCCTCATAGCTGGCGCCGTTGCAGGCGCATCTCGAATTCGCGCGGCGCGGTCGCCGCCGAAGACGATGTGGGTGTGGCAGTCGATCAGGGCGGGGGTGACCAGGCGGCCCTGCAAGGTCATGTGTCGGCAGGTCGGTGCGCGGCAGGTCGGCGGCAGGACCGACCCAGGCGATACGGTCGTCCTCGAGAATCGACCGCGCCCGTGCTCGATCAGGCCATAGCCGCCGGTCATCGTGGCGAGGGTGGCGTTGGTCGAGAATCATCGTCCGGACCGCTTGCCTTATGTCTGCGCTTGACGATAATATGTCTGCACATAATGACGCCTGTCAAGCGAGGTTGCGATGACTGTCCTTTCTGCCGAAGACCGCTCTGCTGCCCGATGGCTGGGCGCGGGATGTGGAGGTCGAGATCGTCGGCGGGCGGATCGCACGGATTACCGCGGGGGTTGCCGAACGACCGGCGCGCTGGGCTGCCTGCTGCCCGCGCCGGTGAACCTGCACACCCATGCCTTCCAGCGCGCGATGGCCGGGATGACCGAACGGCGCAGCGCCGGGCAGGACAGCTTCTGGACCTGGCGCGACGCTGATGTACCGCTTTCTCGACCGGCTGACGCCCGAGGATGTGCAGGCGATCGCGGCCTTCGTGCAGATGGAGATGGCCGAGGCGGGCTATGCCGCGGTGGCCGAGTTCCACTACCTGCACCACGGCCGGTGGGCGGCGTCCCTATGCCGACCGGGCCGAGATGTCGGCGCGGATCGCGGCGGCGGCGGCGGAGACCGGGCTGGGGCTGACGCTGCTGCCGGTGCTGTACGCGCAGGGCGGCTGCGACGGGCGGGCCTTGACGGCGGGGCAGCTGCGGTTCGGCAACGACATGGACGGGTTCCTCGCGCTGTGGGAGGGCGCGGCGCGGGCGCTGGCGCCGCCTGCCCGATGACACCGTTCTGGGCGTGGCGCCGCATTCGCTGCGCGCGGTGAGCCGGGAACAGCTGGCCGAGGCGGTGGCGGTCGCGCCGGATGCGCCGCTGCACATCCACCTGGCCGAGCAGGTGGCCGAGGTGGCGCGAGGTGCAGGCGGCCTATGGCGCGCGCCCGGTGGAGTGGCTGCTGGCGAACCACGCCGGTGGATGCGCGCTGGTGCCTGATCCACTGCACGCAGATGGAGCCGGCCGAGACGCTGGGACTGGCGGCGGCGGGGGCGGTGGCGGGGCTGTGCCCGATCACCGAGGCGAACCTGGGCGACGGCATCTTCGACGGCGTGCGTTTCGCGGGCGGCGGGCGGGCGCTGGGGTGTGGGATCGGACAGCAACGTGCGGATCGCGCTGAGCGAGGAGTTGCGGCTGCTGGAATATTCGCAGCGCTTGCGCGACCGGGGGCGGGCGATGCTCGCGACGGAGGAACGGTCGACGGGGCGAGTGCTTTACGAGAGCGCCGTGCGCGGGCGGGGCGCAGGCCGGCGGGCCGCGGCTCGGGCGCGATCCGGGTGGGGGACTGGGCCGACCTGCTGGCGCTGGACATGGGAGCGGCGGATCTGGAGGGGCGGGCGGGGCGATGCGATCCTCGACGCCTGGATCTTCGCGGGCGACGACCGGATGGTGGCCGAGGTCTGGTCGGCCGGCCGGCATATCGTGAGCGGCGGCGCGCATGTGCGGCAGGGCGCGATCACGCACCGCTACCGCCGCGTGATGGCGCGGCCTGCGGGACGCGCTGTGATGACCGGCTGGGAGGCGATCCGCGCCGAGGTGCTGCGCCGCATCCGGGCGCGGGACTGGGCGCCGGGCGCGGTCATCCCGGGCGAGGAGGCGCTGGCCGCGGAGTTCGGCTGCGCGCGGGCCACGGTGAACCGGGCGCTGCGCGATCTGGCCGAGGCGGGGGTGCTGGAGCGGCGGCGCAAGGCGGGCACGCGCGTGGCGCTGAACCCGGTGCGGCGGGCGACGCTGGAGATCCCGGTGATCCGGCAGGAGATCGAGGGGCGGGGGCTGCGCTACGCCTATTCGCCTGATCGAGGACGGACGGAGGTGGCGCCGGTGGCGGTGGCCTCGGCCATGGGCCTGCCGCCGGGGGCGCGGATGCGGCGGCTGGTGGCGCTGCATTTCGCCGATCGCCGCCCGTTCCTTTACGAGCAGCGCTGGCTGAACCCCGCCGTGCTGGGCGGGGCGGCCCCGGATTTCGCGGTGGTGTCGGCCAACGAATGGCTGGTGGCGAACATTCCCTATTCGAGCGGCGACATCACCTTTTCGGCGGCGGGCGCCAGCGAGGAGGAGGCGGTGGTGTTCGGCGTACCGGAGGGGGCTGCGCTGTTCATCGTGGAGCGCACGACCTGGACGGCGGAGGCGCCGATTACCTCGGTCCGGCTGGCCCATGCGCCGGGCTACCGGCTGCATACCATGGTCTGAGGGGACCGATCCGGGGGATATGATCGGCATATGAATTCCGTACGCAACTCGTATGCAGACAGAAACGCTCGGGAATTGGGGCGTGGCTCGCCGGGACGAGGCGTTGCCGGGGGGCGCTGCCCCCCGCGGGCTTTGCCCGCTCCCCCCGGGATATTTCCGCCAAGATGAATGGGAGGGGGGCGTCAGCGGCGGTTGAGCTGGCGTTCCACGATCTTCAGGAGGCGGCGGTGCAGCGCGCTGGTGCGGTGGCGCAGGTGCGTCGCGGCAAAGACCGGCTGGGTGATCGGGGTCACGTCGGCGACCGGGCGGAAGCCCTGCGGGGCGAGCGCCGCTGCCGTGTCCTCCAGCACGAAGGCGGCGCCGCCGAGGGAGGTCAGCAGGCCCGCGACGGCGGCGTTCTGGCCGGCGGCGAGGGGGGTTGCGGCAGAGGTCGGGCAGGAGCTGCCGCGTGCGCCGTCTCGAAGGCGGGGGAATAGTTGGCGCGGATGTAGCGGTCGGGCGTGAGTGCCGGCGCGGCTGGTCGTCGTCGGACGAGATCAGGCGGTAGGTGACGTGCGCCGACGATCGTGAAATGCAGGTCGGGCAGCGCGCGCGGGGCGAGAGAGCACCGCGAAGTCGAGATGCCCGGTGCCGAGGTCGGCGCACATCTGGGCGGAGTAGTCCGGCTCGATGTAGAAGGCGGTCTCGGGCAGGGCGCGGCGGAAGCCCGACCACCCAGTCGCCGATATGGCCTGCGGCAAGGTCGTTCTGGATGCCGATGCGCAGCGTGACGGCGGCGGTGCCCGAGGGCGTGACGGCGCGGCGCGCCTCGTTCCATCTCGTGGCGCAGGGCGCGGGCGTGCGGTTCGAACTTCAGTCCTTCGGTGGTGAGGTCGGTTCCCGCGCGGGAGCGGGTGAAGAGGCGCGGCGTCGAGCGCGGCTTCCAGCGCCTGCGACGCGGGCGGAGACGGTGGACTGCGTCAGGCCGAGCCGTTCGGCGGTGCGGTGGAAGCTGCGGGTCTCGACCAGGTCGAGGAAGGTGTCGAGAAGTTCGAGGTCATGCACGGCCGTCCTGATCGGGTTTTCCGATCAATAGACCGGGGCGTGGCCGAATTGAAAGCCTGCGCGTGCGCGGCGGATACTGCGGCAGGATTTGGGGAGGCGGGACGTGGCGGAATTTCCGGCGCAGCGCGCGGGTGGTCATCATCGGGGGCGGGGCGGTCGGGGCCTCGGCGCTCTATCATCTGGCGAAGGCCGGGTGGACCGATGCGGTGCTGCTGGAGAAGAACGAGCTGACCGCCGGGTCGACCTGGCATGCGGCGGGCAACGTGCCGACCTTTTCGTCTCGCTGGTCGATCATGAACATGCAGCGCTATTCGGCCGAGCTCTACCGGGGGCTTGGGCGAGGCGGTCGGACTATCCGATGAACTACCACGTCACCGGCTCGGTGCGGCTGGGGCATACGGCGGAGCGGCTGCGCGAGTTCCAGCGCGTCGTGGGGATGGGGCGCTATCAGGGGATGGACCTGGACATCCTGGCGCCGGACGAGATCCGCTCGCGCTATCCGTTCCTGGAGACGCACGACCTGACCGGGGCGCTGTATGACCCCTATGACGGCGACATCGACCCGGCGCAGCTGACGCAGGCGCTGGCCAAGGGCGCGCGGGCGCTGGGCGCGCGGATCGAGCGGTTCTGCCCGGCGACCGGCGTGCGGCGCGAGGGCGGCGAGTGGGTGCGTCGAGACGCCGAAGGGCGAGATCCGCTGCGAGATCGTGGTGAACGCGGCCGGATACTATGCGCGCGAGGTCGGCACGATGGTTCGGCCGCGACGTGCCGATGATGGTGATGAGCCATCAGTACATGCTGTTCGACACCATCCCCGAACTCGAGGCCTGGACGGCGGAGGTCGGCCACAAGCTGCCGCTGCTGCGCGATGTGGACAGCAGCTACTACCTGCGGCAGGAGAAGATGGGCTTCAACCTCGGCCCCTACGAGCGCAACTGCCGCGCGCATTGGGTGACGCCGGACGATCCCTTCCCGGAGGATTTCAGCTTCCAGCTGTTCCCCGACGATCTGGAGCGGCTGGAGTGGTACATCGCCGACGCCATGGCGCGGGTGCCGCTGCTGGAGAAGGCGGCGCTGACCAAGGTGATCAACGGGCCGATCCCCTATACGCCCGGACGGCAACCCGCTGATCGGGCCGATGCCGGGGGTGCCGAATGCCTTCGAGGCCTGCGTCTTCACCTTCGGCATCTGCCAGGCGGGCGGGGCGGGCAAGGTGCTGGCGGAATGGGTGACCGAAGGCGCGACGGAATGGGACATGTGGTCCTGCGACCCGCGCCGCTTCACCGGGCTGGGAGGATCAGGATTACTGCGTGAAGAAGGGGATGGAGGTCTACGGCCACGAATACGCCATCCACTTCCCGCATCACGCCTGGCCCGAGGGGCGCGACCGGAAGCTGTCGGCGGTGCATGACCGGACTGACGGCGCTGGGCGCGCAGTTCGGCGCCTTACAACGGCTGGGAGCGGGCGCTGTGGTATGCGCGGCCCGGGCGACGACACCTCGGAGGAGGGCACGCAGACCTGGGAGCGCGAGGGGCCGTGGTTCGGCGCGGTGCGCGAGGAATGCGCTGGCGGTGCGCGATGCGGCGGGCATCCTCGACCTGCCGGGCTTCTCGCGCTTCCGGCTCAGCGGGCCGGGCGTGGCGGACTGGCTGGCGCGGCAGATCACCGGCAAGGTGCCGGCGGTCGGGCGGCTGGGGCTGGGCTATTTCGCCGATGACAAGGGCCGGATCGTCACCGAGATGTCGATCGCGCGGCTGGCCGAGGACGAGGTGCTGCTGATCACCGCCGCCACGGCGCAGGCGCATGACCGCGAATGGCTGCTGCGGCATCTGGCGCCGGGCCTGACGCTGTCGGAGGAGACCGACGGACTGGTCCTGCCAGATCCTGACCGGGCCCGGCGGCGCGCGGCCATTCTGGCGGAGGTGACCGAGGCCGACCTGACGCGCCCTGGCTGACCTGGCAGATGGGCCGAGATCGGCGGGGCGCGAGGTGCTGCTGATGCGCGTCTCCTTCGCCGGGGAGCTGGGCTGGGAAATCCATTCGCCGCATCGCGGATACGCCGGCGGTCTGGGATATCGTGATGCGGGCGGGCAAGGGCCACGGGCTGCGCCCCTTCGGGATGTTCGCGCTGAACTCGCCTGCGGATCGAGAAGGGCTACCGGGCCTGGAAGGGCGATCTGTCCACCGATTACACGGTGCTGCAGGGCGGGCTGGAGCGGTTCGTCGACTGGACGAAGCCCGACTTCCGCGGCAAGGCGGCACTGGCGGCGGAAAAGCAGGCGCGGGGTGACGAAGCGCTTCGTGACGCTGACGGTCGCAGGTCGGGCGACTGCGATCCGCCCTACATGTCGACGCTCTGGCACGAACGGCAAGGTGGTGGGCGAGACGACCAGCGCCTATTGGGGCCATCGGGTCGGTGCCTGCATGGCGCTGGGCATGCTGCGCGCCGATCTGGCGGTGCCGGGGACGGCGGCTCGAGATCGAGGTGTTCGGCACGCGCTATCCGGCGGTGGTTCAGGCGCGATGGCGCCGGTCTGGGATGCGAAGAACGAACGAATCCGGGCGTGACGCTGTCTGCGCCTTCTTCTGTTCACAAATATCCCACGGGGGTGCGGGGGTGTGAAACCCCCGCGCGCGGCCAGGTGCCAGGCACCTGCGCTTCGAAAGGACGTCGCGGCATGACGCCTTCCCGCCACCATGTCCGGCGTCCAGCTTGTCCGCCATGGCGGGCCGGAGGCGCTGGTCTGGCGCGACGACCTGCCGGTGCCGCAGCCCGGGGCCGGGCGAGGTGCTGGTGCGGGTGCTGGCGGCGGGGGTGAATGCCACCGACATCAACACGCGGATCGGCTGGTACGGCGTCAGGCGGGGCGGCGGGCTGGGCCGGGGCGCTGGCCTTTCCGCGCATTCAGGGGTCGGACCTGTGCGGGCGGGTGGTGGCGCGGGGCGAAGGGGTCGAGGGCTCGCCGCTCGGCGCGCGGGTGATCTGCCCGACCAATCAGCCGGAGCCGGCGACGGACAACCCGCTGCGGTTCGTGGCGATCGGGTCGGAATATGACGGGGCCTTCGCGCAGTATTGCGTGGTGCCGGCGCGGCATCTGCATGATGTGACTCGGATTCGGCGCTGTCGGATGTGGAGATCGGGGCGATGCCCTGTGCCTACGGCACGGCGAACAACCTCCTGTCCCGCGCCGGAGTGGCGGCGGGCGAGCGGGTGCTGGTGACGGGCGCGTCGGGCGGGGTCGGGCTGGCGGCGGTGCAGCTGGCGCTGCTGCGCGGGGCGGGGGTGGCGGGCCAATGCTCGGCGGCCAAGGCCGGGGCGGTGCGGGACATGGGGGCGCAGGTGATCGACCGGGCCGAGGTGCCGCAGGCGCGCAGCTTCGATGTGGTGATCGACGTGGTGGGCGGGGCAGGCTGGCAGGACCGGCTGGAGGCGCTGCGGCCCGGCGGGCGCTATGCGACAAGCGGGTGCCGTGGGCGGGCCGGTGGTGCAGGGTGACCTGCGGACGATCTATCTGAACGACCTGACGATCCATCGGTGCGACGCATCAGCCGCGCGAGGTGTTCGCCGGACTGGTGGCGCTGATCAACGCGGCGCGGCTCCGGCCGCTGGTGTCGAAGACCTATCCGCTGCGCGAGATTGCCGCGGCGCAGGCCGATCTTGCCGCGGGCGCTATCCGGGCAAACTGGTGCTTCTGCCGCAGGAGGAACGGGCATGATCACGCTTCTGGACGGGGGCATGGGCCAGGAACTGCTGGCGCGGTCGGGCGACGGGCCGACGCCGCTCTGGGCGACGCAGGTGATGATCGACCATCCCGGCCTCGTGCAGGCGATCCATGCCGATTACTTCGCCGCCGGGGCGACGGTCGCGACGACCAACACCTATGCGATCCATCATGACCGGCTGCGCGACTTCGGGCTGGATGACCGTTTTGCCGCGTTCCACGCGCAGGCGCTGGCCGAGGCGCGGGCGGCGCGGGAGGCGGCGGGCGGCGGGCGGATCGCGGGGTCAATCGGGCCGCTTGGCGCGTCCTACCGCACCGATGTGGGACCGGAACATGACCGGGCGGTGGCGCTTTATGCCGAGGTTGCAGGCGTGATCGCGCCGCAGGTCGATGTCATCCTGGGCGAGACCATCGCCACGCTGGCGCAGGCGCGGGCGCTGCTGGAGGGGGCCTTGCCCGCGGGGCGGCCGGTGTGGCTGTCGGTGACGGTGGACGACCGCGACGGGTCGCGTCTGCGCTCGGGCGAGCCGGTGCGGGAACTGGCGGCGATCGCGCGGGACGGGGCGGCGGCGGTGCTGGCGAACTGCTCGGCCCCCGAGGCGATGGCGGCGGCGATCGACGCGCTGTCCCACTCGGGCCTGCCCTTCGGCTGCTATGCCAACGGCTTCGTGCAGATCACCGAGGATTTCCTGAAGGATCGCCCCACGGTGGATGCGCTGGAAGCACGGCCGGAGATGGTTCCGGAGCTTTACGCCGACTTTGCCGAGTATTGGGTCGGGCAGGGGGCCACGATCATCGGCGGGTGCTGCGAGACGACGCCCGCCCATATCGCGGCGATTGCGAAACGGCTGACGGCGCGGGGGCATGTGCTGACATGACGGGGTGTGGCCTGTGGCGGGCCGGGGATGCCTCCGGCGGGGATATTTTTGCCAAGATGACATCGGGGGCGGGACGTGGCTGAGATACCGGCAAGGGCGCGGGCGGTGGTCATCGGGGGCGGCATCTCGGGCTGTTCGGTGGCCTATCATCTGGCCAAGGCCGGGCTGGACCGATGTGGTGCTGCTGGAGCGCAAGCAGCTGACCTGCGGCACCACCTGGCATGCGGCGGGGCTGATCGGGCAGTTGCGCGGG
Organism: uncultured Alphaproteobacteria bacterium; assembly: GCA_963777765.1. Lineage (GTDB taxonomy): Bacteria > Pseudomonadota > Alphaproteobacteria > Rhodobacterales > Rhodobacteraceae > Aliitabrizicola. Next base: position 182,618 of record CAVZRP010000004.1, read on the forward strand.
TCGGCCGAACATGACGCGGCTGGCGAAGTATTCGGCCGATCTTTACGTGAAGCTGGAGGCCGAGACCGGGGTGGCCACGGGGATGCGGCAGGTGGGCAGCATCTCGGTGGCGCTGACGGCGGCGCGGCACGAGGAGTTGCTGCGGCAGGCGACGGTGGCGCGGATCTTCGATGTGGAGGTGCACGAGATCTCGCCCGCCGAGGTGAAGGCGAAGTATCCGCATCTGAACGTCGCGGACGTGGTGGGCGCGGTGGCGCTGCCGCTGGACGGGCAGTGCGACCCGGCCAATATCGCGATGGCGCTGGCCAAGGGCGCGCGGATGCGCGGGCGCGCAGATCTTCGAGGGCGTGAAGGTGACGGGCGTGACCGAGGCCGGGCGCCGGGTGACGGGGGTGGACTATGTGCGCGGATGGCGAGCCGGGGCATATCGCGGCCGATGTGGTGATCAACTGCGGCGGCATGTGGGGGCGCGATCTGGCCGCGCAGAACGGCGTGACGCTGCCGCTGCATGCCTGCGAGCATTTCTACCTCGTCACCGAGCCGATCGAGGGGCTGGGGCATCTGCCGGTGCTGCGGGTGCCGGACGAATGCGCCTATTACAAGCGGACGCGGGCAAGATGATGCTCGGCGCCTTCGAGCCCAAGGCGAAGCCCTGGGGCATGGAGGGCATCCGCGAGGATTTCTGCTTCGACACGCTGCCCGAGGATTTCGACCATTTCCAGCCGATCCTGGAAGCGGCGATGAACCGGATGCCGCTGTTCCAGACCGCCGGGATTCACACGTTCTTCAACGGGCCGGAAAGCTTCACGCCGGACGACCGCTACTACCTGGGCGCGGCGCCGGAACTGGCGGGCTACTGGATCGCGGCCGGCTACAACTCGGTCGGCATCGTCTCGTCGGGCGGGGCGGGGATGGCGCTGGCGCATTGGATCACCGAAGGCGAGGCGCCGTTCGACCTGTGGGAGGTCGATATCCGCCGCGCGCAGCCGTTCCAGAAGAACCGCCGCTACCTGAAGGAGCGGGTGACGCGAGACGCTGGGGCTGCTTTACGCCGACCATTTCCCCTACCGGCAGGTGGAGACCGCGCGGGGCGTGCGGCGGTCGCCGCTGCACGCGCATCTGAAGGCGCGCGGCGCGGTGTTCGGCGAGGTGGCGGGCTGGGAGCGGGCGAACTGGTTCGCGCGGCCGGGGCAGGAGCGGGAGTACCGCTATTCCTGGGGGCGGCAGAACTGGTTCGACAACCAGAAGGCCGAGCATCTGGCGGTGCGGAACGGGGTCGGGCTGTTCGACATGACCTCGTTCGGCAAGATCCGGGTCGAGGGGCGGGATGCCTGCGCGCTTCCTGCAACCGGCTCTGCTCGGCCGAGATGGACGTGGCGGCGGGGCGGATCGTCTACACCGATGCTGAACGCGCGCGGCGGGATCGAGAGCGACCTGACGGTGACGCGGCTGTCGGAGACCGCCTTCCTGCTGGTGGTGCCGGGGGCGACGCTTGCAGCGCGACCTGGCCTGGCTGCGGGCGCATGTGGGCGAGGATTTCGCCGTGATCACCGACGTGACGGCGGCGGAGGCGGTGCTCTGCGTGATGGGGCCGAAGAGCCGCGCGACTGATGCAGGCGGTCAGCCCGAACGACTTCTCGCAATGCCGCGCATCCCTTCGGCACGGCGCGCGAGATCGAGATCGGCATGGGCCTCGCCCGCGCGCATCGGGTGACCTATGTCGGCGAGCTGGGCTGGGAGCTTTACGTCTCGTCCGATCAGACCGCGCATGTGTTCGAGGCGCTGGAGGAGGCGGGGCGGACCTGGGGCTGAAGCTCTGCGGGCTGCACACGCTGGACAGTTGCCGGATCGAGAAGGCCTATCGCCACTTCGGCCATGACATCACCGACGAGGATCATGTGCTGGAGGCGGGTCTGGGCTTTGCGGTCAAGCCGGCAAGAAGGCGACTTCATCGGGCGCGAGGCGGTGCTGCGCAAGGAGGAGGCGGGGCTGGAGCGGCGGCTGGTGCAGTTCCGGCTGACCGACCCCGAGCCGATGCTGTTCCACAACGAGGCGGTGGTGCGGGACGGCCGGATCGTCGGGCCGGTGACGAGCGGGAACTACGGGCATTTCCTTGGCGGCGCGGTCGGGCTGGGCTATGTGCCCTGCACGGGCGAGAGCGCCGACGGAGGTGCTGGGCTCGCGCTACGAGATCGAGATCGCGGGCGTGCGGCATGAGGCGGTGGCCTCGCTGGTGCCGATGTATGATCCGAAGTCGGAACGGGTGCGGATGTGACGAATGTGGAACCGGGGCGCTGCCCCGGACCCCGGGATATTTTTGAACGGAAGAAGCGGGAAGGAGGATCGGGTGAAACAGGCGGAGCGGCATGAGCGGTTCGCGGACCTGCATCGGAGCGGATGTTTCGTCATTCCCAATCCCTGGGATGCCGGGTCGGCGCGGATGATGGCGGCGCTGGGGGCGGTGGCGCTGGCGACCTCGTCGGCGGCCCATGCCTTCACGCTGGGGCGGGCGGACATGGGCGGCGTGAGCCGGGACGAGGCGCTGGCCCATGCGGAGGCGATCGTGGCGGCGACGGGCCTGCCGGTGTCGGGCGATTTCGAGAACGGCTTCGGCGACGCGCCCGAGGTGGTGGCCGAGACGGTGCGGCTGGCGGCGGAGGCGGGGCTGTCGGGCTGTTCGGTCGAGGATACGACGGCCGAGGGCGGGCTGCGGGCCTATGCCTTCGACGCGGCGGTGGAGCGGATCGAGGCCGGCGTCGCGGCGGCGCGGGCGCTCGGGCGGCCCTTCGTGTTCTGCGCGCGGGCGGACGGGGTGATGAACGGGCTCTATGATCTGGACGAGGGCATCCGGCGGCTGAGGGCCTTTGAGGCGGCGGGGGCGGACCTGCTCTATCTGCCGGTCCCGCCGGGGCGGGTGGAGCTGGCGCGGGTTCTGGCCTCGGTCAGCGCGCCGGTCAATGCGCTGGCGGCGGGGCCTTTGCGCGACCTGGGCGTTGCGGAGCTGGCGGCGATGGGCGTGCGGCGCATCTCGACCGGCAGCCAGATCGCGCGGGTCACCCATGCGGCGATCCGCGAGGCGGTGGGGGCGATGCTGGGCGAAGGGTCCTTCGCGCCGCTGAAGCGGGCGGCGGCGGGCGGTGAGATTGATGCGCTTCTCCGGCGGGGCGCGGGTGGGTAGCGGGAGCCGGGGGTTGCACACCCGGTAGCCAAGCGGTTCTCGAACCAGTGGCGAACACTTGGCTACCCCGTGGGGTAGTTCGGGCCGAAAAGAAACAGGATGGGAACGGGAGTTGAAACGATGAGCGACGTGGGCGACGTTTGCGAACCGGCGCGGGCGCGGCGGTCGGGCGGGCGGGCGACGCGGGTGGCGGTGCGCTCGGCGCCGCTGGCGGAGGACGCTGCGCCCGGTGCGGGCGGGGATGCCGGGCGGGCAGTACCGGCCGCTGACCGAGGCGGGGATGGCGAAGATCCACGACTTCGGCGCTGGAGGCGCTGGAGGTGATCGGGCTGTCGCCAGGCGCCGCCCTCGGGGGTGGAGATTGCTGACCGGGGCGGGGGCGGTGCAGGGCGACGACGGGCGCATCCGGTTTCCGCGCGCGCTGGTCGAGGACATGCTGGCGGTGGCGGCGCGCGACATCACGCTGCACGCGCGCGACCCGAAGCACGACCTGCATCTGACGGGCACCAAGGTGCATTTCGGCACGGCGGGGGCGGCGGTGCATATCGTCGATCCGGTCACGCTGGAGTATCGCGAGTCGACCGCGCAGGACCTGTATGACGCGGCGCGGCTGACCCAGAACCTCGACAACGTGCATTTCTTCCAGCGGGCCATGGTCTGCCGCGATGTCGTGGACAATTACGACATGGATATCAACACGCTCTACGCCTGTCTTGCGGGGACGACGAAGCATGTCGGCACCTCGTTTCAGCGACCCGGCGCATGTGAAGGGCTGCTTCGATCTGCTGCACATGGTGGCGGGCGGCGAGGAGGCCTGGCGGGCGCGGCCTTTTGTCAGCAATTCCAACTGCTTCGTCGTGCCGCCGATGAAGTTCGCCGAGGAAAGCTGCATCACCATGGAGGCCTGCATCCGCGCCGGGCATGCCGATGCTGCTGCTGAGCGCCGGGCAGGCCGGGGCGACGGCGCCGGCGCCGATCGCGCTGGCCATCGTGCAGGCGATGGCGGAATGTCTGGCGGGGGTGGTCTATGTCAACGCGATCCGGCCCGGCGCGCCCTGCGATCTTCGGCACCTGGCCCTTCGTGTCGCGACCTGCGCACGGGGGCGATGTCGGGCGGCTCGGCCGAACAGGCGCTGCTGACGGCGGGCTGCGCGCAGATGCACCGGTTCTACGACCTGCCGGGCGGGGCGGCGGCGGGCATTTCCGACAGCAAGCTGCCGGACATGCAGGCCGGCTGGGAGCAGGGGATCACCAACACGCTGGCCGGGCTTGTCGGGGCTGAACATGGTGCTACGAGGCGGTGGGGATGCATGCCTCGCTGCTGGGGTTCTGCCTGGAAAGCCTGGTGCTGGGCGACGACATCCTCGGGCAGGTGCTGCGCTGCGTGCGCGGGATCGACGTGACCGAGGACAGCACCAGCATCGAGGCGATGAAGCAGGTCTGCCTGGGCGGGCCGGGGCATTACCTTGGCGTCGACCAGACGCTGGCGCTGATGCAGACCGAATACATCTATCCGGCGGTCGGCAACCGGATGAGTCCGAAGGAATGGGTCGAGGCCGGAAAACCGCAGTTGCTTGACAGGGCGATTGCGCGGAAGAACAGTATCCTGGCCAAGGCGGGCAGCCAGATCGACCCGCAGATCGACGCGGCGATCCGGGCTGCCTACAACATCCACTTCAAGTGAGAACACCATGATATCGAAGCATCTTTCGAAGTTCTACATCAACGGGGACTGGGTTGCGCCGCTGGGCGGCTCGAAGATGGGCGTCGAGAATCCGGCCACCGAGGAGATCGTGGCCGAAGTGGCGCTGGGATCGGTGGCGGATGCCGACCGGGCGATCGCGGCGGCGCGGGCGGCCTTTGACGGCTACACCGTCTGGCCGGTGGCCGAGCGGATCGCGCTGCTGCAAGCGCATGCTCGAGGTCTACAACGCGCGCGAGGATGATTTCGTCGAGGCGATGAGCCTCGAGATGGGCGCGCCGCTCGCCTGGGCGCGCGGCGCGCAGTTCTGGGCCGGGCAGGTGCATATCGAAAGCACCATCAAGGCGGCCGAAGGCTATGCACTGGGAATAGATGCGCGGCAATACCCGGATCGTGCACGAGGGCATCGGGGTCTGCGCGCTGATCACGCCGTGGAACTGGCCGATGAACCAGATCGCCTGCAAGGTGGCCCCGGCGCATCGTGGCGGGCTGCACCATGGTGCTGAAACCGTCGGAGATCGCGCCGCTGTCGGGCGCGCTGTTCGCCGAGGTGATGCATGAGGCGGGGGTGCCGACGGGCGTGTTCAACCTGGTGAACGGCACCGGGCCGGAGGTGGGCGCGCGGATGTCGTCGCATCCGGAGGTGGACATGGTGTCCTTCACCGGATCGACCCGCGCGGGCACCGCGGTGGCGCAGGCGGCGGCGCCGACGGTGAAGCGGGTGGCGCAGGAACTGGGCGGCAAGTCGGCCAACATCATCCTGCCGACCGCCGATCTTCGCGGCGGCGGTGGCGGCGGGCGTCGAGGGCTGCTTCGGCAACACGGGGCAGAGCTGCGACGCGCCGACGCGGATGTTCGTGCCGCGCGACCGGCATGACGAGGCGCTGGCGATTGCCAAGGCCAAGGCCGAGGCGTTCGTCACCGGCGATCCGCGCGACGAGGCGACCGACGCTGGGGCCGGTGGTGAGCCGGCGTGCAGTTCGACAAGATCCAGGGGCTGATCCAGAAGGGCATCGACGAAGGCGCCACGCTGGTCACCGGCGGCGTCGGGCGGCCCGCCGGGCTGAACCGGGGGTATTTCGTCAAGCCGACGGTCTTCGGCGATGTGACCAACGAGATGACCATCTCGCGCGAGGAGATCTTCGGCCCGGTGCTGGCGATCCTGTCCTATGACAGCGTGGACGATGCGGTGCGAGATGGCCAACGACACGCGTCTATGGCCTTGCCGCCTATATCGCCGGGGCCGGTGGAAGAGGCGCGGCCGGTGGCGCGGCGGCTGCGGGCCGGGACGGTGAACCTGAACTACCCGGACTGGGACACCTTCGCGCCCTTCGGCGGCTACAAGCAGTCCGGCAACGGGCGCGAATATGCCGACTGGGGCATCCACGACTTCTGCGAGGTCAAGGGCATCGTCGGCTACGGCGCATGATGCACTACGGCTATATCGGGCTTGGGCAACCTTGGCGGCCATCTGGCCGCCAGCCTGCTGCAGGCGGGCTTTCCGGTCACGGTGCATGACCGCGACCGGGCGCTGGCGGACCGGCATCTGGCGGCGGGGGCAGCACTGGGCCGACAGCGCGGCGCGATCTGGCGGCGCAGGTCGATCATGTCATCACCTGCCTGCCGTCGCCCGCCGTGTCCGAGGCGGTGCTGCGCGAGATGCTGCCGCATATGAAGCCGGGCGCGACCTGGATCGAGAATTCGACGCTGGGGCGCGACGACGTGCTGCGGCTGGGGGCGCTGGCGGCGGAGCATGGCGTGCGGCTGATGGAGGCGCCGGTGACCGGGGGCGTGCATCTGGCGGCGCGGGGCGAGATCACCGTGCTGGCGGGGGGCGACCGCGATCTGTTACGATCTGCACCTGCCCGCGCTGCAGGCGATGGGCGACCGGATCTTCCACATGGGGCCGCTGGGGTCGGCGGCGGTCATCAAGGTGATCACCAACATGCTGGCCTTCATCCATCTGGAGGCCGATGGCGAGGCGCTGATGCTGGCCAAGCGCGGCGGGCTGGACCTGAAGACGGCGTGGGAGGCGATCGCGGCCTCGTCCGGCACCAGCTTCGTGCATGAGACCGAAGGCAAGCTGATCCTGAACGGCAGCTATGACATCGCCTTCACCAACGATCTGGCGCTGAAGGATCTGGGCTTTGCCCTGGGCTTCGGCCGCGAATTCGGGGTGCCGCTGGATCTGGCCGCGATGACGGAGCAGACCTTCGTCGCGGCGAAGGCGGCCTATGGCGGGCGAGGCGCAATCGACGCAGATCGTGAAGCTGCTGGAAGACGTGCTGGGCACCGACCTGCGGGCGGACGGGTTTCCGGCGCGGCTGGAGTAGGGGGACCCAAAGGTATTCGCGAACAGCGATCTGTCTTGACGGATTTGTCCCGCGACAAATCCGTCCGCGCCTGCCTGCCATCTGGCAGGCGCGTAGCCGCGCCCGCCCAGGCAGTCGCGGACGGATTGGCAGCGCCTGCGCCAGCGGAGAGCCCATTGCCTGCGCGCTTGCGCGCTTCGGCAACGGCCCGGGCAACTCTCCACTGGAGAGTTGCCCGATCGGGCCGGGCGCACCTGACGGACGTGCCATTCTTGTCCCGCCATTGATCCAGAACACTCCGGACCCGCACGGCCTTCCACCTTCCCGATTGACTTCACATACCAACCAGTCGGTATGTTGTCGGACATGACCCAGCCCCTTCGCCCCTCGGCCCGCCTGAAGCTGCTCGAAGCCGCCCGGACGCTGATCCGCACCAAGGGCTTTGCGGCCACTACGGTCGATGACCTCTGCCTGTCCGCAGGGGTGACGAAAGGGGCGTTCTTCCACCATTTCGCCAGCAAGGAGGCGCTTGGCGTCGCCGCCGCCGAGTTCTGGCAGGAGACGACGGGGGCACTTTTCGCAGCTTCCGCCTATCACGCGCGGACCGATCCTTTCGACCGGATCATGGCCTATCTCGACCTGCGGGAGGCGTTGCTGACGGGCGGAGTGCCTGACTTCACCTGCCTTGCGGGCACGCTGTTGCAGGAAGTTCACCAGACATCGCCCGCGATCACGGGGGCGGCCTACGCCTCGGTCGCGAGCCATGCGGCCACGCTGGAACAGGACTTCGCCGAGGCGGTTGCACTCTACCGGCCGCACGATGCGCCCGATCCGCTGCGTCTCGCGCTCTATACGCAGGTGGTGCTGCAGGGCGCCTTCATCCTCGCCAAGGGGCAGGGGGGCGCAGAGGTGGTGCGCGAGAGCATCGGCATGTTGCGACAGTATCTGGTGCTGCTGTTTCAACCCGCAAGGAGGAGCGGAGATGACAGAGAAACCTGACTTTGCCCGCCTGATGCAGGGGGTGATCCCCTATCTGGCGATCGACGGGGCCGAACGCGCGGCTGCGTTCTACAAAGCTGCATTCGGCGCGGTCCAGCATGGCGACGCCGTGAAGGACGAACAGGGCCGCGTGATGAACCTGATGCTCGAGATCAACGGCGGCGTCCTGATGCTGATGGATGTCTTTCCCGAGTTCTGCGACGGAGAGGGGGACGCGGCCACATCGCGCGGATCGACGCTGCAACTGGTGACGCATGAGGGCGATCTGTGGTGGAACCGTGCGGTCGATGCAGGCTGCCAGGTGACGAAACCCTTCACGCCGGAGTTCTGGGGCGACCGCTACGGGCGCCTGCGCGACCCGTTCGGCCTTGCCTGGGCCATCAACGAGCCGGGGGCGGGGAAATGAGCGACGTGATCGAGGATCGCCAGCCGGTCGTGGAGGCCGCTGACTGGGACGTGGCGCGGGCGCGGCTGCTGGCCGAGGAAAAGGCGCTGACCGAAGCCTCCGACCGGGTGGCGGCGCTGCGACGGGCAATGCCGTGGCGGCGGGTGGACCAGACCTATCGGTTCGTGACGCCCCGGGGTGATGCAACGCTGGCCGACCTTTTCGACGGGCGGCGGCAGTTGATCGTCTATCATCACATGCTGCGCGCCGACGATCCGGCACCCTGTCGCGGCTGCTGCCTGCTGGCGGACCAGTTGCCGGAACTGGCGCATCTGCATGCGCGCGAGACCACGCTTGTCATGGTCTCTCGCGCCCCATTGGCCCAGATCGAGGCGTTCCGGCTGCGGATGGGCTGGAGCGTTCCCTGGGTCGAGACGACGGACAGCCTGAACCAGGATATGGGGCGCGGGACACACGGACCGGGATTCTCGGTCTTTTTCCGGGAAGGAGACGCGGTGTTCCATACCTATGGCTGCACCGCGCGCGAGACCGAGCGGGCGACCACCGTGTGGGGTCTGCTCGACATGACGCCGATGGGCCGACAGGAAGACTGGCAGGAGGCCCCCCCTTGGGTTCCCCAGGGACCGGCCTATCGCTGGTGGAAGCTGCATGACGAGTACGGGGCCGGTTCTGCCTGACCCGGGGGTGCGGCGGGCCGGGCAGGTCAGGCGACGGTAAGGTGCAGGCCTGCGACCATCCTCGCGGCCTCGGCGCGCGGATCGGCGAGCTTTGCACGGTCCTCGCCGGGGAAGAACCGCGCGCGGGTGGCGGTGGGCATCGGGGCGGGGGTTTCGATCCGTATCGCGCGGGCCGGTGCGCACCGTCTCGGCCTGCCAGCTTCGGGCAAGGGCGATCTGCGCGGCCTTGGTGGCGCCGTAGCTCCCGAAGAACTTCTCGCCCGCGCGCGGAGTCGTCGAGGAACAGCGCCGTGCCGTGCGGGAGCCGCGCGCAGCAGCGGCTCCACCATCGGGATCAGGGTGCCCGTGGCGCGCACGTTGGTGGCGATGGATTTCTCCCAGTCGCGGGTGTCGATGTGGCCGGCGGGCGCGAGCGGAGCCGCGTGAACGGCGGTATGGATCCAGAGATCGGCCCGGCCCCAGCGGTCATGCACCGACAGGCAGAGGTGTCGCATGGCGTCGTCATTGGTCACGTCCATCGGGGCCAGCGTCGCGTCGCCGCCGCCGGGCTGGCGGTTGGCCTTGATGCGGTCGTCCAGCTCCTCCAGCCCGCCCACGGTGCGGGCGACGGCCACGACGTGCCAGCCGCGCGAGGCCAGTTCCAGCGCGAAGGCGGCGCCGAGGCCGCGCGAGGCCCCGGTGATAAGGGCGATTTTCCGGGTCATGCGGCTTCTCTTGTGGCGGGCGCCGGGGGTTTCACACCCCCGGACCCCCGTGGGATATTTGCGAACGGAAGAAATTCAGGATCGGGGTTACTGTGCCGCCTTCATCTGGAAGCCTTCCTCGATCTTGTCGGAGGGCGCGACCGGGTAGTCGCCCGAGAAGCAGGCATCGCAGATACTGCGGGGCGTCGGGATCGCGGCCCGCGGCTTCGCCCGCGGCGCGGTAGAGGCCGTCGAGCGAGACGAACTTCAGGCTGTCGACGCCGATCCAGTCGCGCATCTCGTCTTCGGACATGGTGGCGGCGAGGAGTTTGGAGCGTTCGGGCGTGTCGACGCCGTAGAAGCAGGGCCAGGCGGTGGGGGGCGAGGCGATGCGGAAGTGGACCTCGGCCGCGCCGGCCTCGAGGATCATGTCCTTGATCTTGCGGCTGGTGGTGCCGCGCACGACGGAGTCGTCGACCAGGATCACCCGCTTGCCCTTGATCAGCGCGCGGTTGACGTTCAGCTTCAGCCGCACGCCCATGTTGCGGATATGCTCGGTCGGCTCGATGAAGGTGCGGCCCATGTACTGGTTGCGGATGATGCCCATCGCGTAGGGGATGCCGCGATTCCTGGCTGTAGCCGATGGCGGCGGGGGTGCCGCTGTCGGGCACCGGGCAGACGAGGTCGGCCTCGACCGGGGCCTCGCGCGCCAGTTCCACGCCGATCTGGCGGCGGGTTTCATAGACCGAGCGGCCGCCGAGGATGCTGTCGGGGCGCGAGAAATAGACGTGCTCGAAGATGCAGAACCGCGAGGCTGCGGCGCTCGAACGGGCGGAAGCTTTCGACCTTGCCGTCCTCGATCACCACCATCTCGCCGGGCTCGATCTCGCGCACGAATTCGGCGCCGATGATGTCGAGCGCCGCAGGTTTCCGACGACAGCACCCAGCCCTCGTCGCCGATGCGGCCCAGCACCAGCGGGCGCACGCCGAGCGCGTCGCGCACGCCGATCAGCTTGGTGCGGGTCATGGCGACGACGCGAGAAGGCGCCCTCGACCCGGCGCAGCGCGTCCTTGATCCGTTCGGAGATGTTCTTCTGGATCGAGCGCGCCATCAGGTGGATGATGCATTCGCTGTCGGACGAGGACTGGAAGATCGAGCCGCGCTCGATCAGTTCGCGGCGCAGGGCGGTGGCGTTGGTCAGGTTGCCGTTATGGGCGATGGCGCCGCCGCCCATCGAGAACTCGCCGAAGAACGGCTGCACGTCGCGGATCGCGGTGGCGCCCTTGGACCCGGCGGTGGAATAGCGCACATGGCCGATGGCCAGCGTGCCGGGCAGCGTGTCCATCACGTCGGGGTTGGTGAAGTTGTCGCGCACATAGCCGAAGCGGCGGGCCGAGTTGAAGCCGGTGTTCGGGGTCGTAGGTGACGATGCCGCCCGCCTCTTGCCCGCGGTGCTGCAGCGCGTGCAGGCCGAGCGCCACGAAGTTCGCCGCGTCGGCCACGCCGATCACGCCGAAGATGCCGCATTCCTCCTTCAGCTTGTCGTCATCGAAGGGGTGGGCGAGGAATGGGCGCATGGCAGGCGTCTCCGAATCCGGGGGGCGATGCGCGTGTCATTTAGTGGCCGTCTGCGGCCGGGAGCTGTCACGCCCCGATATGCGTGCGTCACGCGTGCCGCACCGGCGCAGGGTCAGGCCGGTCAGTTCGCGGGCGCAGGCCGGTTGCCGGGGCGGTGTCGGCCGGGTCGGCCGGGCGCGGCCGGGGCGCCGCAGCTGGCCGTCAGCTCGTTGTAGCGCGCCGACGATCCAGCCCGGCGCATCGTCGGGAATGGTCTCGTCGATGCTGCCCTGGAACGAGGCGAAGACCTTGGCCGAGCGGGAATTGTCGACCATCGGGATGGTATCGGCCGCAACGGCGCGGTCATAGACGATGAAGGCCACCGCGACCAGCAGCACGCCGCGCGCCACGCCGAACAGGAAGCCAAGCGCCTGGTCGAGCCCGCCCAGCACCGAGCGCTGCACCGACCGAGGAGAACAGCGGCGTGAACAGCGACATCACCACCAGGCCGATCGCGAAGACGCCGGCAAAGGCGGCGATGATCGACAAGCTCGCAGCTGTCCGCCAGGAACTCGCCGACCACCGGCAGTTCCTTGACCAGCGGCTGCGCCGCGGCGCGAAGATATAGGCCAGCACCGCCGCCCCGATCCAGCCCAGCGATCGCCATCGCCTCGCGCACGAGGCCGCGCGAATAGGCGAGGATCGCCGACAGCACGATGACCGCCGCCACCATGCCATCGACGAGGGTAAAGCCTTCCATACGTCCTGCTCCCTCGCAGGGCTTATCCTGCCCCGAACATTTCGCCCACGAAGGCCGTCAGGTCGGGCATCTGCCGCACCGTCATGCCCTCGGCGCCGCCCGAGTTTCGACCGCGGCCGGCACGGTCGCCTGTGAGAAACCAAGTTTCGACGCTTCTTTCAACCGGTTTTCGGTCTGACCCACCGGACGCAGCGCGCCGGACAGGCTGATTTCGCCGAAAAGCACCATGTCTGGCGGAATTGCCACATCTTCGCGGGCCGAAAGCAGCGCCGCCGCGACGGCCAGGTCGGCGGCGGGTTCGCTGACCCGCATGCCGCCGGCGACGTTCAGGAAGACGTCCAGCCCGGCGAAGGGAATGCCGCAGCGCGCCTCCAGCACGGCGAGGATGGTGGAGAGCCGGCCCGAGTCCAGCGCCCACCACCGTGCGGCGCGGCGTGCCGAGGGTCGAGGGGGCGACCAGCGCCTGAATTTCGGTCAGCACCGGCCGCGTGCCCTCGATCCCGGCAAAGACCGCCGAGCCGGGGGCGGGCTGGTCGCGGTCGGACAGGAACAGCGCCGAGGGGTTGGCGACCTCCGCCAGCCCGTCGCCGGTCATCTCGAACACGCCGATCTCGTCCGCCGGGCCGAAGCGGTTCTTCACCGCGCGCAGGATGCGGAACTGGTGGCCGCGCTCGCCTTCGAAATAGAGCACGGTATCGACCATGTGCTCGACCACGCGCGGGCCCGGCGATCTGGCCGTCCTTGGTGACATGGCCGACCAGGATCACCGCCACGCCGCGCCGCTTGGCGAAGGTGACCAGCTCATGCGCCGCCGCGCGCACCTGGCTGACCGAGCCGGGGGCGCTCTCGACGGTGTCCAGCCACATGGTCTGGATCGAATCGATGATGGCCAGCGCCGGGCGTTCGGCGTCCAGCGTGGTCAGGATGTCGCGCAGGTTGGTTTCGGCCCCCAGCGTGCACCGGCGCGTCGGCAGGCCCAGCCGCTGCGCGCGCATCCGCACCTGCGCCGCCGCTTCCTCGCCCGAGATGTAGAGGCACTTCAGCCCTGCGCGGGCGAAGCTGGCCGCGGCCTGCAACAGCAGCGTGGATTTGCCGATGCCCGGATCGCCGCCGACCAGAATGGCCGAGGCCGGCACCAGGCCGCCGCCCAGCACCCGGTCCAGCTCGTCCATGCCCGGACGATGCGCGGGGCGGCGGGGCGTCCTCGGTGGCAAGGTCGGTCAGCGGCGATCGGTGCGGCCCTTGGCCACCGAGCGACTTGGGCCCGACCGACAGCGGCGCTTCTTCGACGATGGAGTTCCAGGCGCCGCAGGCCTCGCAGCGCCCGGCCCATTTGCGATGGACGGCACCGCAGGCGGTGCAGGTGAACTGGGGGGCGGGTCTGGCCATGCCCCTCCTTGCCCGGATGCGGGGGCGGGCATCAAGCCTTGGTCAGCCACCGCTCCGTCGCCCAGGCCAGCGCCATCGACGCGAGGATGCAGCCGGTGAACAGGTAAAGGCCCCAGGCGACCTCGACGTGCGCCAGCCCGACGCCCTTCACCACCACGATGTAGAGCGCGATCAGGAAGACGTCGGCCATGGCCAGCCGGCCCAGGACGTGCAGCGCGGGCAGGGTTCGCGGCGAAAGCAGGCCGAACTGCAGCAGGGCCAGGCCGAGCGTCTTGGCGAAGGGCGCGAAGATGGCAAGGAAGGTGACCAGCAGGGCCAGCGCGGCATCGGTTTGCCACAGCGATTGCAGGCCGGTGATCACCGAGATTTCCGACCAGGCCGAACATCGGCAGCAGGCCGCGCGCAGCAGCGGCGCGAACCAGGCGACGGGAAACAGGATCAGCAGGGCGAGGTTGGCAAGGCGCAGCATGGCGCCGGACATAGCGCAGCCCTGCCCGTGGCGATAGCCGCCGCGTTAGCGGGCGTAGCGCCGACGGCGGCGGACCAGCACCGACAGCGCGAGCGGCGCCCCAGAAGCAGAGCCACGACAGCCCGAGCGCGAACAGATGCACACGCCCGAACACGTCCGACACAGCCGCATCGGTGCCGTCGGGGGGAAGGAATGTCGAGACGATCAGGTTGAACGCCAGCGCACCCGCCGCAAAGCCCATCGCGCCACGATATGCCGCCCGATGTTCGGGGCGCGACCACGCGGCACGGCGGCGCAGCACGTGCATCGCCAGCAGGGGCGGTCCGCACAGAAGGCAGATCATCAGCCCGGACACGACCAAAGGGACCACGTTGGCAGCCATGGAATCCTCCGTTGCTCACGAACTCGAAAAGGCTCTTACGACTCTATGTCAAATTGTAGGCAACCTGTCCGACTCACCCAGAGGATGTTTCTCCGACACCGACAGGCGGCGGAGAACTGCCTATCGAACAGCCTCGATCGGCCCTTCGGCACTGCCTGTGATGAATTGCTGGACGTAAGGGTCATCGCGTCGCGTCCATCTCGCCCACCGGCCCGGTCCAGTGGATCACCCCGGCATGCAGCATCGCCACCCGGTCGGCGATGGCGCGGACCGAGGACATGTCATGCGTGATGGTCATGGCGGTCGCGCCCATTTCGGTCACGATCTCGCGGATCAGGTCGTTGATGACGCCGGCCATGATCGGGTCGAGCCCGGTCGTCGGCTCGTCGAAGAAGATGATCTCGGGCTCGGCGGCGATGGCGCGGGCAAGGCCCACGCGCTTCTGCATGCCGCCCGACAGTTCCGCCGGGTAGAGGTCGGCCACGGCGGGCGTCAGGCCGACGCGGCGCAGCTTCTCGATGGCGATCCCGCGCGCCTCGCGCCTTGGGCGGCGGTTCTCGCCGCGCAGCAGGCGGAAGGCGACGTTTTCCCAGACCCGCAGGCGAATCGAACAGCGCGCCGCCCTGGAACAGCATCCCGAAGCGGGCGAGGAAGGCGTCGCGCTCCACCGTCGTCACGTCCTGCCCGTCGAGCGTGATCTTGCCGGCGTCGGGCTGCACGAGGCCGAGGATGCATTTCAGCAGCACCGACTTGCCGGTGCCCGAGCCGCCGATGATCACCATGCTCTGCCCCGACGGGATCGTCAGGTTCACCCCGCGCAGCACGGCGTTGCGCCCGAAAGCCTTGGTGACGCCGCGTGAGTTCGATCATGAGGTGAAGAACACCTCCGTCAGCACGTAGTTCGAGGCGAGGATCAGGACCGAGGCCGCAACCACCGCCGCCTTTGTCGCCTGCCCCACGCCCTGCGCGCCGCGGCCGGAGTTCATGCCGTAGTAGCAGCCCATCAGCGCCACGATGAAGCCGAACACCGCGCCCTTCACCAGGCCGGAGGCCACGTCCCAGACCTCGAGGAAATCGACGGTGTCTTGCAGATAGGTGGCCGAGTTGAAGCCGAGCCGGTTGATCCCCACCAGCCAGCCGCCCACGATGCCGATGGCATCGCCGACGGCCACCAGCACCGGCACCGTCAGGGTCGCCGCCAGCACCCGCGGCACGGCCAGGTACTTCATCGGGTTGGTCGACAGCGTGACCAGCGCGTCGATCTGTTCGGTCACCTTCATCGTGCCGATCTCGGCGGCGATGGAAGAGGCCACCCGCGCCGCCACCATCAGCCCGCCCAGCACCGGCCCAAGTTCGCGCGCCATGCCGATGGCCACGATCGTGCGGCACCACGGCTTCGGCGTTGAAGCGCGCGCCGCCGGAGTAGATCTGCAACGCCAGCGCGCCGCCGGTGAAGATCGCGGTCAGGCCGACCACCGGCAGGCTGAACCAGCCGATCTGCATCACGGCATGGCCGAACTCGCGGAGGTAGAACGGCGGGCGCACCAGGTGTCGCCAGAACCTCGCCCGCGAACAGCGCGACCCGGCCCAGCGCCGCCAGCGCGGCGAGCACCGGCGCGACCCAGGCCGCGCGACCGGCGACAGCAGGCTCATGCGCCGCTGCCGATGTAGCGGCGGGTATAGCGCGGGCCGAGAGCGCGGTCAGCATCTCGTAGCCGATGGTGCCCGCGATCCCGGCCAGATCGTCGGCGGTCTGGTGCGGGCCGATGATGTCGAGCGCCCGCGGCACCTCGGCCAGATGCGTCACATCGACGGTGATCAGGTCCATCGACACCCGCCCCACCAGCGGGCAGGGCACATCGCCATGCCAGAGCACGGCGGCGTTCGACAGCGTGCGCGGCAGAGCCCGTCGGCATAGCCGCCCGCGACGGTGGCGATCGCGCGTCGGGATCTCGGCCGTCCAGCTGCACGCCGTAGCCCACCGTCTCGCCCGGGGCGCACGTCGCGCAGTCTGGATCACCGGCAGGGTCAGCGTCACCACCGGCTGGCCCGCATCGAAGGGCAGGCCGCCGTAGAGGCCGATGCCGGGGCGGGTCAGGTCGAAGTGATAGTCCGGCCCCAGCAGGATCCCCCCCGTCGCCGCGAAGGCTGCGCGGCACGCCGGTGCCGTCGGTCATCGCGTGGAACTCGGCCAGTTGCGCCGCATTCATCGGATGATCCGGCTCGTCGGCGCAGGCGAGGTGGCTCATCAGCAGCTCCGGACCGGCCTCCAGCAGGATCGGCGCCACCGCCTCCCATTCGCCGGCTTCCAGCCCGAGCCGGTTCATGCCCGGTGTCGAGCTGCACGCCGAAGGGATGGCCCGGCAGCGCCTCCAGATGGCGCGTCACCTGGTCGATGGAGTTCAGCATCGGCGTCAGGTCGAGATCCTGCACCATCTCGGTATCGCCCGCCATGTGGCCGCCGAGGACGCAGATCTGCGGGCCGGGGCCGAGGACCTGGCGCAGCGCAGCGCCTTCCTCGGCCATCGCCACGAAGAACCGCCGCGCCCCGGCCTGCGCCAGCGCCCGCGCGACGCGCGCCACCCCGAGCCCATAGGCATCGGCCTTGACCACCGCCGCGGTCTGCGTCCGCGGCCGCCGACAGCCGGTCGAGCGCGCGCCAGTTGGCGGCGATGGCGTCGAGGTCGATGGAAAGGGTTGCCGTGCGCCATGGTTGGTGCGTGTTTTGACTGGCGGGGGGCAGAGGTCAAGCGGAAAGCCGTCGGGACGGGCCGCCCTCGGGGGCATCGAGCCCCCTCGGGCGGCGCTGGCGCGGCCAAAACGGGCAGGTCGGTGCGGGTGGCTGGTGCGGGAGCCTCCGGCGGGGATATTTTTGCCAAGATGAAAACTCAGGTAGCCCTTGCATTCATCTTGGCCGCAGTATCCCCGCCGGAGGCATCCGGACCTGCTGCCGGGCGCGCGGTCAGAAGCCTTCCGCCCCGCCGCCCTGCTGCCAGGGTTTCACCAGGTTGCCGAAGCGGGTGAAGCGGCCTTCGAAGCTGAGCTCGACCGTGCCGATCGGGCCGTGGCGCTGCTTGCCGATGATCACCTCGGCCTTGCCGTGGACCTGTTCCATGGTCTGCTGCCACTGCGCCATCTTTTCCAGTTCGTGATCGCCGGGCTTCTCGCGCTCGCGGTAGTATTCGTCGCGGTAGACGAACATGACCACGTCGGCGTCCTGCTCGATCGAGCCGGATTCGCGCAGGTCGGACAGCTGCGGGCGCTTGTCGTCGCGGTTTTCGACCTGGCGCGAGAGCTGCGACAGGGCGATGACGGGGATGTCGAGCTCCTTGGCGATGGCCTTGAGGCCCTGGGTGATCTCGGACACTTCCTGCACCCGGTTCTCCTTGGCGGAGCCCTTGAGGAGTTGCAGGTAGTCGACGATCAGCACGTCGAGCCCGTGGGTGCGCTTCAGGCGCCGGGCGCGCGCGGCGACCTGGCTGATCGGCAGGGCGGGGGTGTCGTCGATGTAGAGCGGGCAGGATTCGAGCGCCTTCGCGGCCTCGACGAAGCGGCGGAACTCGGCCTCGGTCATGTCGCCGCGGCGGATCTGTTCGGAGGGCACCTCGGAGGCCTCGGACAGGATGCGGGCGGCGAGCTGTTCGGCGCGACATCTCGAGCGAGAAGAAGCCGACGACGCCGCCCTCGACCGCGCCTTCGGTGCCGTCATGCAGGCGGCCGCGCTTGTAGGCCTTGGCGATGTTGAAGGCGATGTTGGTGGCGAGCGAGGTCTTGCCCATCGACGGGCGCCCGGCGAGGATCAGCAGGTCGGACGGGTGCAGGCCGCCCAGCTTCTTGTCGAGGTCGATCAGGCCGGTGGAGATGCCGGCCAGCCCGCCGTCGCGCTGGTAGGCCGCGTTGGCGACATTCACCGCATCGGTCACAGCCTTGAGAAAGCTCTGGAATCCGCGTTCGGCATACGCCCTGTTCGCCCAGCTTGTAGAGCCGCTGTTCCGCCTCGATGATCTGTTCGCGCGGTTCGCTTTCGACCTCGACCTTCGCGGCCTTGGCTGAGATGTCGCGCCCAAGCGCCATCAGTTCGCGCCGCACGGCGAGGTCGTAGATCATCTGGGCGTAGTCGCGCGCGGCATAGGCCGAGATCGCGGCCCCGGCGAGGCGGGCGAGATAGGCCGGGCCGCCGAGTTCCTTCAGCCCCGCATCGTCCTCGAGAAAAGCCTTGAGCGTGACCGGCGAGGCGAGGGCGTTCTTCTGGATACGGGCGGCGGCGATCTCGAAGATGCGGGCATGGACGGGATCGAAGAAATGTTCGGCGCGGACCAGCGAGGAGATGCGATCATAGACGTCGTTGTTGGTCAGGATGACGCCCAGAAGCTGCTGTTCCGCCTCGATATTCTGCGGCAGCGCCTCGCCCTCGGCGACGGTCGCGGGAACCGTGACGCGCAAGGCTGCGATTTCGTTCATGACTGCCCCCCGACATTGTCTTGCCCGGTCTGCCGCCGGTGCTGCGGTGATGCCTGTTCGACCGGGCCGAGGCAAGCGCCTGATAAGCCTGTGGAGAACCCGCCCGGAACGGTGAGGATAACGCGCCGGGGCGATTCTGGCCACCAGATATGGGGGCGATTTCGCGCGACACTGTCTATGGCGGGTAGCGTGCCGCGATTCGAGCCGGTGGGGGTGGAAAACCCGGCGCGGCCCGGTCGGCGGCTTCACGCCTTGGCGCGGGCTGCCTGCCAGGCCCGGGGATCGCGCAGGAAGGTTTCCACCTCGGCCAGCGTCGCCGCATCGAAGGCCGCGGTCGCGCGGGCTTCGGCCAGCACATCCCACCACGTGCAGAGGTGATGGAGCGCCACGCCGTGATCGGCCAGGCGCTGCGTCGTCTCGGGGAAGATGCCGTAGTAGAAGATGACCGCCGTGTGGGCGCAGGTCGCGCCCGTCTCGCGGATCGCATCGACGAAGCTGAGCTTCGAGCCGCCGTCGGTCGTCAGGTCTTCGACCAGCAGCACCCGCTGCCCCTCGGTCATCGCGCCCTCGATCCGCGCATTGCGGCCGTAGCCCTTGGGTTTCTTGCGCACATAGGTCATCGGCAGGGCCATCCGCTCGGCCACCAGGGCCGCAAAGGGGATGCCCGCCGTCTCGCCGCCCGCGATGTTGTCGAACGCCTCGAACCCTGCATCGCGCATCACGGTGACGGTCAGGAAATCCATCAGGGTGGAGCGGATGCGCGGGTAGGAGATCAGCTTGCGGCAGTCGATATAGGTGGGCGAGGGCAGGCCGGAGGCGAGCGTGAAGGGGGTTTCGGCGTTGAAATGCACGGCCCTGATTTCAAGCAGCATCCGCGCGGAGAGGCGGGCGATCTCGTCTTTCGGGGGAAAGCTGGAGGGGATCATCAAGGGTATCCTTCAGGGAGTGGCAGGGGTGTCGAGCGCATGCGCGGCCTCGGTCAGCGCCGCGCGCAGGGCATCGCGCAGCCCGCCGCCGGCAGTGGCGCGAAGCTCGGTCAGGTTCGCGTTCAGCAGGGCCACCTGACCGGTCAGCGTGGCAAGCTCGGCCCGCAGGGCCTGAAGCTGCGGCGCGGCGGCTCCCGCGGCGGTCGCTGTGGCGAGGCGCGCCTCCATCGCATCAAGGCGGGCCATCGCCTGCGTCACCCCGTCAAAGCCCGCGTCGATCCGCGCGCGCAGGCCGGGCGTGAGGGCTGCGGCAGCGACCTGCGCGGTGTCGGCGGCGAATCCCTGGACCCGTCCGATCAGGACGATCCCGGCGATCACGAGGGCCAGCGCCAGCAGCAGCGTGGCGTTCAACAGGGCGAGGGCCAGTTGCCCGAGCGTGCGGGGCAGCGTGCGGCGGGTCTGGGGCATGGCGCTGCTCCTTTCCTCGTCAGTCGGCGGCGACCGACCATGTGAGGGCGAATCCGGGATCGAACACGGTCACCGGCCCCGCGCCGGTGATGATCCTGGCAGGATAGTCCGGCGCCCCCCGCGTCAGGGTCAGCGTCGCCTCGTTCGGCGGCAGGCCATAGAACGCCGCGCCGTTCAGGCTGGCATAGGCCTCCAGCCGCCCCAGCACGCCCTCCTCCTCGAAGATCTGCGCGAGGATGGCCATCGTGTTCGTCGCGGTGAAGCAGCCGGCGCAGCCGCAGGCCTGTTCCTTCAGCGCATCCGGATGCGGTGCGGAATCGGTCCCGAGGAAGAACCGGGCCTCGCCGCTGGTCGCGGCCTGCCGCAGGGCCAGCCGGTGCATTTCGCGTTTGGCGACCGGCAGGCAGTAGTAATGCGGCCGGATACCGCCTGCGAGGATGTGGTTGCGGTTGATGACAAGGTGATGGGTGGTGATCGTCGCCGCCAGATCGCTGTCGCCGGACCGCGCATAGGCCACCCCTTCGGCGGTCGTGATATGCTCCATCACCACCCGCAGGCCCGGCGTCTTCCTGCGGATCGGGTCGAGCACGCGCTCGATGAACACCGCCTCGCGGTCGAAGATGTCCACCTCGGGGTCGGTCACCTCGCCATGCACGCAGAGCGGCAGGCCGATCTCGGCCATCCGCTCCAGCACTGCGCGCACCCGGTCGAAATCCCGCACCCCGGACTGCGAATTCGTCGTGGCCCCTGCGGGATAAAGCTTCACCGCCTTCACCAGCCCGCTTGCATGGGCGCGCGCGACATCCCCGGGGTCGGTGCCTTCGGTCAGATACAGCGTCATCAGCGGCTCGAAGGCCATTCCCTCGGGCAGGGCGGCAAGGATGCGGTCGCGGTAGGCTGCGGCCTCAGCGGCGGTCACGACCGGCGGCACGAGGTTCGGCATCACGATGGCGCGGGCGAAATGGCGCGCGCTTTCCGGAAGGACGCCCTCCAGCATTGCGCCGTCACGCAGATGCAGATGCATGTCGTCGGGGCGGCGGATCGTCAGGCGGTCGGTCATGTCTTCCGGCTAGCCGATCGGCCCGCGCTTTTCCAGTGCCGAAAGCGGAGCGCGGCTTTTCGAAGCGCATGTTTCTTGGGCGACGGCGCACATAAAACAGGCGCATCGGGCATGGTTCGGAGTGCAGCCGGAAGAGCGGACCGGGGCAGGTTGAGACGGCCCCATCGCCTGCCTAGGCTTGAGCCGGATGCGGGGGGATGCTGTGCCGGAAGATGGCAGCTTCAGTGATGCGGCCCGGACCCGGATGCAACGGGCGACGGGTCATGCGGCGGTCGGCCTGTCCTGCCGTGACGGGGCGACGCGCCTGGACCGGCTGCATCAGGACGGATCGGCCAAGGTCTTTCTGCCGCGCATCCATGCCACGGTGCCCGAGGTGGTGTTCCTGAATACCGCGGGCGGGCTGACCGGAGGCGACCGGCTGTCGTTCGAGCTGTCGGTGGGGCCGGGTGGCCATGCCACGGGCACCACACAGACCGCGGAACGCGCCTATGCCAGCAGTGCGGGCCGCGCCCGGATGGACGTGCGCCTGACGGTCGGCACGGGCGGCGCGCTCGACTGGCTGCCGCAGGAAACCATCCTGTTCGACCGCTCCACCCTGCAGCGCCGCACCCGCGTCGATCTCGCGGGCGACACGCGGCTCGTGCTGGCCGAGACGGTCGTGCTGGGCCGTGCCGCAATGGGCGAGACCGTCGCGCTTCTGCGCCTCGATGATCTGCGCGAGGTGAAGCGCGAAGGCTGCCCCGTCCTCGTCGAACCGCTGCGGATCACCGAAGCGACGCTGGCGGCCGGCCCGGCGGCCCTTGGCGGCAGGCGCGCCATCGCGACCGTCGCCCTCGTGGCGCAAGGTGCCGAAGATGCGCTGCCGGCCGTGCGTGCCGCCCTGACGGAAGGCGTCGAAGCCGCCGCCACGGCATGGAACGGCAAACTGATCGTAAGGGTCGCGGCCCATGACCTGCGCCCGGTGAAGCGCGCCGTGGCTGCGGTGCTGAATGTGCTGCGGCGGCGTCCCTTGCCCCGCGTCTGGCAGTTGTGAGGATGGAATGAACCTGACCCCCCGCGAAAAGGACAAGCTGCTCATCAGCCTCGCCGCCATGGTCGCGCGCGGCAGGCTGGCGCGCGGGGTCAGGCTGAACCACCCCGAGGCCATCGCGCTCATCACCGATTTCGTCGTCGAAGGGGCGCGCGACGGCCGGTCCGTGGCAGACCTGATGACGGCGGGCGCGCATGTCATCACCCGGGCGCAATGCATGGACGGGATCGCCGAGATGATCCACGACGTGCAGGTCGAGGCGACTTTTCCAGACGGCACCAAGCTCGTCACCGTCCACCATCCCATCCGCTGAAGGAGCCATCCATGATCCCCGGCGAAGTATTCCCCGCAGACGGCGAGATCGAGATCAACGCGGGCCAGCCCGTTGTGACCATGCTCGTCGCCAATACCGGCGACCGTCCCATCCAGGTCGGCAGCCACTACCACTTCGCCGAGACGAATGCCGCACTCGCCTTCGACCGTCCCGAGGCCGACGGGATGCGCCTTGACCTGCCCGCAGGCACCGCGATGCGGTTCGAACCGGGCCAGATGCGCGAGGTGCGCCTTGTGCCCTATCGCGGGCTGCGCCGCGTCTACGGCTTCAACCAGACCGTCATGGGGCCATTGTGACTGGGCCGGGGAGCGGGACGGGCTATGTCATGAAGGATTTTCCTTTTGCCGGAGCCTTTGAATGACCCGCTTGCCGACCCCCTTCGACTTTTTCCACCCGACCATGCTGATGGGTCAGATGATGATGGAATCCCATATCGTGATCTCGCTGCGCCTGATGGGCATGGCCGGGGTGCTGCCTGTGGCTGCGGGCGAGAACAGGCGCATGGTCGATGAAAAGACCTCGGCGATGCAGGAAGCCGGGATTGCCGCCTCGCGCGCCTTTCTGACCGGGGCCGCGATGCCCGCCATTGCCATGGCCGCGATGACCCCGATGCGCCGCCGGACCAAGGCGAATGTGCGCCGTCTGATGAAACCCGCGCGGATGGGATCATGATCCACGTCGCGCCTGCCCGTCATCCGTTCTGGCCCTGGCGCCAGCCTGGCCGCGCGGCAAGCTCGCAACTGATCTGAGGTTTGCTTGTTAACTCTATGTAAGGGAGAGAAAAAGCCGTGTGTAATGTCTGTGTGATCGAGAACGTAAAACAATCCATGCTGTCGCGCCGGTCGCTGTTCGCGTCCGCCGCTGCGGCGGGGATGGCGAGCATTGCTGCCGGGTCGATGGCGGCGCGGCCCGCACTCGCGCAATCCTCGGGCAAGGTGGTGGACCTGACCCATGCCTATGATGGCAGCTTCCCGACCTTCGACGGCAATCCCGGCATCCTGTACGAAACCGCCGTGGACTTTGCGAAGAACGGCTACCAGCTCTGGAAGCTCACGATCTACGAACATACCGGCACCCATGTCGACGCGCCGCTGCACTTCAGCAAGGACGGAACCTCGGTGGCCGACCTTCCGCCCGAAAGCCTGATGTGCCCGCTCTGCATCATCGACATCAAGGCCAAGGCGGCAGACGACGCCAATGCGATGGTCGAGACGGGCGATATCGAGGCCTGGGTCTCGGCAAACGGCGCGATTCCGGCGGGGGCCTGCGTCGCGATGAATTCCGGCTGGGCCGCGAAGGTGGGCGATGCACTGTATCGCAACACGCCCGATGGCAAGTTCGCCTTCCCCGGCTTCTCCAAGGGGGCCACCGACATGCTGGCCGAGATGGGGGCGGCAGCGATCGGCGTCGATACCCTGTCGCTCGATCCCGGCAATTCCGCCGATTTTGCCGTGCATTTCAGCTGGCTTCCGGGCGGGCGCTACGGGATCGAGAACCTCGCCAATCTCGATGCCCTGCCGCCTGCGGGGGCCACGATCTTCGTCGGCGCGCCGAAGCACAAGACCGGCACCGGTGGCCCCGCCCGCGTGATGGCGGTGATCTGATGGCGACGGTGCCGCTCCTGTCGGATGCCGAGGCGGCGCCCGAGGCCCGCGCGGTGTTCGACGATATCCGCGCCAGGCGCGGCACCGATTACGTCAACAACTTCTGGCGCGCCCTTGCTGCCGATCCCGCGCTCTTGCAACAGACGTGGGAGCGGGTTCAGGCGGTCATGGCACCCGGCGCTCTGGATCCGCTGACGAAAGAGCTGATCTATATCGCCGTTTCGGTGACGAATGGGTGCGGCTACTGCACCCATTCCCACACCGCCGCAGCCCGCGCCAAGGGCATGACCGCGGCGCAGCATGGCGAGTTGCTGGCCGTGATCGCGATGGCGAGCCAGACGAATGCCCTCGCCACGGCCCTTCAGGTCGAAACCGACGACAGGTTCCTCGCGTGAGGCGCGCGAACCGCCCGTTCGTCTTATCCCGCGTCGGGCAGGGGCGGCAGGCTGCGCAGGTACAGGATCACCGCCTTCAGATCGTCCGGCGTGAAGGCCGAGAGATATCCGTAGGGCATCGGCGGCAGCATCTGGCTGCCGTCGGGCCGCACGCCCTTGGTGATCATGGTTGCGATCTCGTCATCACTGTAACCCGCCAGGCCATCGGGGTGGCTGGTCAGGTTCGGCGCGACCGAGACGCCCCAGGGCCCGTGGAACTCGAACCCGCCCTGGCCGAGGTTGGTCTGGACCATCGGCCCCTGCGGCCCCATCGGCGTGTGACATTCCATGCAATGCGCCACCGGCCCGGCGAGGTAGGCCCCGTATGCGACCGTGACCCCCTGTGGAATCGCGGCCACGCTCTGCACCGGCGGGCCATAGGCCGGGGGCAGGGGCATCCGGTAGACCGACTTCGGCACCTCCGATGCCACCGCCGGAACCGTCCGCAGGAACGCCACGATCGAGGCCAGATCGTCATCCGACAGCCCGCGATACATGGTGAATGGCATCGGCGGCCCGATCAGGCTGCCATCCGGCCGTATCCCCTCGCGGATCGCCCGGCCCAGGGCCTCATCGCTCCACCCGGCGATCTCGCCTGCGGGCGTGATGTTCGGCGAATAGGCGGTGAACGCCTCGTTGTCGTCGACCAGACGCCCGGTCAGCTCCTTGTCCATCTCGAACCCGTTCGGTCCGATCGGCGTGTGGCAGTTGCCGCAGCCCATCGGCCCGCGCACCAGATACTCTCCGCGCGCCACGCTCCCTTCGGCCAGTGCGGCGGACCCAAGGCAAAGGGCTGCGGCCACTGCCGCGCCTGCCATCTTCGTGTTCGGCATCTTCGTTTCTCCCTCGTGACATCTGCGTGCCGGGCGCCGGGGTTGTCCCCGACCGCCTGCCGTGATTTCGGCCCCGCCAATTTGAACGCCTTCGCCCCCAAGTCAATTCCCGCCTGACACCCGGAGTCGCCCATGCCCGCCTTCATTCCCCGCGCCACCTATGCCGACATGTACGGCCCCACGACCGGCGACCGGGTGCGCCTGGGCGACACGGACCTTGTCATCGAGGTTGAACATGATTTCACAACCTACGGGGAAGAGGTGAAATTCGGTGGCGGCAAGGTGATCCGCGACGGCATGGGCCAAAGCCAGATCAGCCGCGCCGGGGGCGCCGCGGACACGGTCATTACCAACGCGCTGATCCTCGACCATTCCGGCATCTACAAGGCAGATGTCGGCCTGCGCGACGGGCGCATCCTGAAGATCGGCAAGGCCGGAAACCCCGACACCCAGCCCAATGTCGACATCATCATCGGCCCGGGAACCGAGATCATCGCAGGCGAGGGGCGCATCCTGACGGCGGGCGGCATGGACGCGCACATCCATTTCATCTGCCCGCAGCAGATCGACGACGCGCTTTACTCCGGCCTTACCACGATGCTCGGCGGCGGCACCGGCCCCGCGCACGGCACGCTCGCCACCACCTGCACCCCCGGCCCGTGGCACCTGATGCGGATGATGCAGGCCGCCGATGCCTTCCCGATGAACCTCGCCTTCGCGGGCAAGGGCAATGCCAGCCTGCCCGAGGCGCTGGAGGAACAGGTGCGCGCCGGCGCCTGCGCGCTGAAACTGCACGAGGACTGGGGGACCACGCCCGGCGCCATCGACTGCTGCCTGACCGTGGCCGACGCGATGGACGTGCAGGTGATGATCCATACCGACACGCTGAACGAGAGCGGCTTCGTCGAGAACACGCTCAAGGCCATCGCGGGCCGCACCATCCACGCCTTCCACACCGAAGGCGCGGGCGGCGGCCACGCGCCCGACATCATCAAGGTCGTGGCCAGCCAGAACGTGATCCCCAGTTCCACCAACCCGACCATGCCCTACACCGTCAACACGCTGGAAGAGCATCTGGACATGCTGATGGTCTGCCACCATCTCGACAAGTCGATCCCCGAGGATGTGGCCTTCGCCGAAGTCGAGGATTCGTCGGGAAACCATTGCGGCGGAAGACATTTTGCACGACATGGGGGCGTTCAGCATCCTGTCGTCCGACAGCCAGGCCATGGGCCGGGTGGGCGAGGTCATCACCCGCACCTGGCAAACGGCGCACAAGATGAAGCTCCAGCGCGGCCGCCTGCCCGAGGAAACCGGCGCGAACGACAACGTCCGCGTGAAGCGCTACGTGGCCAAGTATACGATCAACCCCGCCATCGCGCATGGTCTGGCGCAGCACATCGGCTCGGTCGCCGAGGGGAAACGCGCCGACCTCGTGCTCTGGTCGCCTGCCTTCTTCGGGGCCAAGCCCGACATGGTGCTGATCGGCGGCACCATCGTCTGCGCCCAGATGGGCGATCCGAACGCCAGCATCCCGACGCCCCAGCCGGTCTATACGCGGCCCATGTTCGGGGCCTTTGGCCGCTCGGTCGAACGGTCCGCCGTGGTGTTCGTCAGCGGCGCGGCGCAGCAGGATGACGTGCGCGGCAGGTATGGCCTCGCCAAGGATACGCTCGCGGTGGAAGGCACTCGCGGCATCGGCAAGTCCGACATGATCCACAACAGCGCCACCCCGCTGATCGAGGTGAACCCCGAAACCTACGAGGTGCGCGCCGATGGCGAGCTGCTGACCTGCGAGCCCGCGAAAGAGTTGCCGCTGGCGCAGCGCTACTTCATGTTCTGAGGGATGCGACGTGTTCCCGCCATGTCTCTCGCTGTTCCCTATCCTGCCGGATTTCCAACCCCGTCAGGCCAACGGGCTTTCGCCCTCAGGCAACCGAACCGCAGAAACGCTCCGCGGGAGCGTGTCCTGCCGCTCCTCCAAAATCCTGAGCCCTTGAAAGCCCGCCATGCCTGACCTTCCCCCCGCCCGAACCCTCCTCCGCAGCGCCGACCGCCTCGCTGTCGTGCTGCCGGCTGCCCGAGTGACCCTCGGCTACGACGCCCGGTTTCTCCGCCGCAAACGCCTCAAGACGGATGCAGGGGCGAGCTTCCTTCTCGACCTTCCGGAAACAATCAGTGTCAATCACGGCGATTGTTTCGTGACAGAGGACGGCCGCCTCATCGAAATCGCGGCCGCCGAGGAACCTGTCCTTGTCATCACCGGCGATCTCGCGCGCCTCGCCTGGCATATCGGCAACCGCCATACCCCCTGCCAGATCGAGGCGGGCCGCCTGCTGATCCGCCGCGATCATGTGCTCGAGGCGATGCTGCGCCAGCTTGGCGCGACCGTCACCGACGCGCTGGAACCCTTCACCCCCGAAGGCGGCGCCTACGGCCATGGCCGCACGATGGGCCACGACCACGGACCGGGCCATGACCATCCCCATCCCCATGACCACGATCATCCGCACCCCTATATGCCCGGCTCCGTCGCATGACCGATGCGGGCCTGCTCACCCTCGTGCAATGGCTCTCGCCCGCCTTCCCGGTGGGCAGCTTCGCCTATTCGCACGGGCTGGAATGGGCCATCGCGGCAGGCGAGGTCAACTCGTCAGACACGGCGCAGACATGGATCGCCGCCATCCTCTGCGAAGGCGCAGGGCGCACCGACGCCATCCTCCTAACCCACGCGCTCGAGGGCGGGCATGACCCTGCCGATCTCGGCGCACTGGCCGAAGCCCTCGCCGCCTCGCGCGAGCGTTGGGTGGAGACGATGGAGCAGGGCAGGGCGCTCGCCCTTACCGTCAGCGCGCTGACGGGGCGCGACATTCCCCCGCTGCCCTATCCCGTGGCGCTCGGCCTTGCCGCGCGGGGGCTCGGGGTCGCGGCGGAACAGGCCGCCGCCCTCTACCTGCACGCCTTCGCCACCACCCTTACCCTCGCCGCCGTCCGCTTCGTGCCGCTCGGCCAGACCGAGGGGCAACGGATGCTCGCCAGCCTGCATCCGCTGATCCGGCTGGTCGCAGCCGAAGCCGCGAAGGCAGACCTCGACGATATCGGGTCCGGCGCGATCCGGGGCGATCTGGCGGCGATGCGGCACGAGACGATGGATGTAAGGATATTCCGGACATGACCTCTCCCAACGGCCCCCTCCGCGTCGGCATCGGCGGCCCCGTGGGCGCAGGCAAGACCACGCTGACCGAGGCGCTCTGCCGCGCGCTGGCGCGACGACTACTCGGTGGCGGTCATCACCAACGACATCTACACGCGCGAGGATGCCGAATACCTGATGCGCGCCCAGGTCCTGCCGATGGAGCGTATCCGGGGCGTCGAGACCGGCGGCTGCCCGCATACCGCGATCCGCGAGGATGCCAGCATCAACCTCGCCGCCGTGGCCGACCTGAACCTTGCCTTCCCGGATCTCGACCTGATCCTGATCGAAAGCGGCGGTGACAATCTGGCGGCCACCTTCAGCCCGGAACTTGCCGATCTCAGCGATCTACGTGATCGACACGGCGGCGGGGCAGGACATTCCCCGCAAGAAGGGGCCGGGGGTCACGCGCTCGGACCTTCTCGTGATCAACAAGGTGGACCTCGCCCCCTATGTCGGGGTCGATCCCGGCCTGCTGGAACGCGATGCGCGCGCGGCGCGCGGCGCGCGCCCCTTTGTCATGGCCAGCCTGAGGTCAGGCCGGGGCGTGGCCGAGGTGGTGGCGTTCCTCAAGTCCGAAGGCGGGCTGTAGCCGCCCCGGGTGGGCACAGGACTGGCCGTGCCGCCCTCCCGCGCGACACAGGCATAACGCCTCAGAACCGGTTAACGGAAACCGGGGAAACCCAGCGAAATCAGAATATTGGAAACGCGTCGCACTGTGCGACACCGGATCATTGGCGGGCCGTTTTCAGACCCCCCGCGCCAGCGCCGCCACCCCCGTCCGCGCGATTTCCCGCAAGCCCAGCGGGCGCATCAGATCGGCGAAGGCATCTATCTTTTCCGGCGTCCCCGTCATCTCGAAGACAAAGCTCTCCAGCGTCGAATCCACCACATTGGCCCGGAAGATCTCTGCCAGCCGCAGCGCCTCGATCCGCTGTTCGCCCTTGCCCGACACCTTGAACAGCGCCAGCTCGCGCTGCACCGAAGGCCCGTCCACCGTCAGGTCGTGCACCTCGTGCACCGGCACCATCCGCGCCAGCTGCGCCTTGATCTGCTCGATCACCTGCGGCGTCCCGGTCGTCACCACGGTAATCCGGCTGCGGTGCCCTTGATGGTCCACCTCGGCCACGGTCAGGCTCTCGATATTGTAGCCCCGCCCCGAGAACAGCCCGATCACCCGCGCCAGCACCCCGCTCTCGTTGTCCACCAGCACCGCCAGCGTATGAGTCTCGTTCACCACCTTGTTCGGGTCGCGCAGATCATAGGCCGAGTGGCTCGACGAGCCCTTCTTGATATTGAGCGCCGACATCGGCCTGCTCCCTTCCATTCTTCTGTTCACAAATATCCTGCAGGGGGTCCGGGGGACGCAAAGTCCCCCGGCGCTCTCTGCATCAGACCAGCACCGCCCCCTTCGCTCCGATTACCCCCTGCGTGTCGGCATCGCCCAGCAGCATCTCGTTATGCGGCTTGCCGGAGGGGATCATCGGGAAGCAGTTCTCGTGCTTCTCGACCAGGCAGTCGAAGATCACCGGCCCGTCATAGCGGATCATCTCCAGGATCGCATCGTCCAGATCCCTCGGGTCCGACACCTTCATCCCCTTGCAGCCGAAGGCCTCGGCCAGCTTCACGAAGTCGGGCAGGCTCTCGGACCAGCTTTGCGAATACCGCTCGCCGTGCAGAAGTTCCTGCCACTGGCGCACCATGCCGAGCCGTTCGTTGTTCAGGATGAACTGCTTGACCGGCGCGCGGAACTGCATCGCCGTGCCCATTTCCTGCATGTTCATCAGCCAGCTCGCCTCGCCCGCCACGTTGATCACCAGCGCCTCGGGGTGGGCGATCTGCACGCCGATCGAGGCGGGCAGGCCGTAGCCCATCGTGCCGAGGCCGCCGCTCGTCATCCAGCGGTTCGGTGCCTCGAAGTCGAGGTACTGTGCCGCCCACATCTGGTGCTGGCCCACCTCGGTCGTGATGTAGCGGTCCATTCCCTTGGTCAGCGCCTCGAGCCGCTGCAGCGCGTGCTGCGGCTTGATGACCTTGTCGGAGTTGCGGAACGACAGGCAGTCCACCGCGCGCCATTCCGCGATCTGGCGCCACCACTTCGCCAGCCCCTCGCGGTTCACGCGGCGTCCGCGGGCTTTCCACAGCGCCAGAACCTCGGCCAGAACGTCGCCGACATCGCCGATGATCGGCACCTCGACGCGGATGACCTTGTTGATCGACGACGGGTCGATGTCGATATGCGCCTTGCGGGAATGCGGCGAGAAATCCTTGACCCGTCCCGTGATGCGGTCGTCGAACCGCGCGCCGACGTTGATCATCACGTCGCAGCCATGCATGGCGAGGTTGGCCTCATAGAGGCCATGCATTCCCAGCATGCCCGAGCCAGGCCTTGCCGCTGGCGGGATAGGCCCCAAGCCCCATCAGGGTGGAGGTGATCGGGAAGCCGGTCGCCTCGACCAGTTCGCGCAGCGTGCGGCTTGCCTCGGGGCCAGCGTTGATCACGCCGCCGCCGGTGTAGAAGACCGGGCGTTCCGCCGTCTCGATCATCTCGACCAGGCGCGCAATCTGCTCGGGGTCGCCATGGACGCGCGGTTGGTAGTGCGAGGTGCGCGTGGCTTCCATCGGCGTGTACGTGCCGGTCGCGAACTGCACGTCCTTCGGAATGTCGACCAGCACCGGGCCGGGCCGCCCGTGCGTGGCGACGTGGAAGGCCTGATGGATCACCTCGGACAGCTTCGTCGGTGTCCTTCACCAGCCAGTTGTGCTTGGTGCAGGGGCGGGTGATGCCGACGGTGTCGGCCTCCTGAAACCCGTCGGTTCCGATCATGAATGTCGGAACCTGCCCGGTCAGAACGACCAGCGGGATCGAGTCCATCAGCGCATCGACCAGACCGGTCACCGCGTTGGTCGCACCGGGACCGGACGTGACCAGCACAACGCCCGGCTTGCCGGTCGAGCGGGCATAGCCTTCGGCCATATGGACCGCGCCCTGTTCATGGCGCACCAGAATGTGACGGATGTCGTTCTGCTGGAAAATCTCGTCATAGATCGGCAGCACCGCGCCGCCGGGGTAGCCGAACACCACATCGACGCCCTGATCCTTCAGCGCCTGAACCACCATCCGTGCGCCGGTCATCGTGCCGGCCTGTGCCTTGCTCATCGTCTCATCCTCTGCGTCCGCGATCCGCGGCGTTCCGCGCAACAAAAAGCCCCCGGGTTTCAATCGGGGGCGCATGGGAACCGTGATGGTCAACCGTTACCGGCCCATGCGCGTCTTTCCTACAAGTACAAGAATGCCGGACATGGCCATCTCTCCCGTGATCGGAGGGAACCTAGGGGCAGGGCGAAGGGCCGTCAACGGCAAAACCGCGCATAAAGTGTCGCGGGATGGGCAAAACTTGATGTTTTCTTTCGTTGAGAGGGTCATTGCGGTAATCTTGTGCAAATGACGGGTGCGTTTGCGACGGGCCCCCGCCCTTTTGGCGCTGCCGAAGCCTGACCAACGACCCGAATCGAGGCCCCGAGCGGTGTCAGGTCCGCTGGATCAGGTCCCAGCGGTTGCCGAAGGGGTCGCGCCAGACGGCGACCGTGCCATAGGGCTCGTGGCGCGGCGCTTCCTCGAACTGCACGCCGGCCGCCATCATCCGCGCATGGTCGCGGGCGAAGTCGTCGGTTTCGCAGAAACAGGAAGACCCGCCCGCCGGCCTGGTTGCCGATGGCGGCCCTCTGCGCCGCGCCCTCGGCCCGGGCCAGCACCAGCTGCGCGCCGCCGCCCGGCGGCTCCACCGTGACCCAGCGCTTGCGGCCCTGATCGATGTCGGCGGTCAGCCGGAAGCCCATGCACGCCCACGAAGAAGGCGATGGCCGCGTCATAGTCGGGCACGACCAGCGCGACGGCGCCAAGGCGGCGCGCGCTCATTCGCGTGCGGCGCCGCGGCTGTCGGGCAGGGTGATGCGCGCGACCTGTTCGGCGATCGGATCGACCGACAGCGGATGCAGTTCGGCCTTGTGGTCGGCGGGATCGCCGATGTCCTGCCAGCGCGCCGCCCTTGTAGATCTCCAGCGCGGCGAACTTGGCCTTGTAGCCCATCTTGCGGCTGCCCGGCACCCAGTAGCCGAGGTAGACATAGGGCAGCCCCGCCTCGCGCGCGATGGCGATGTGGTCGAGGATCACATAGGTGCCCAGGCTCTGGTCCATCAGGTCGGGGTCGTAGAAGGAATAGACCATGCTCAGCCCGTCATCGAGCACGTCGGTCAGGCAGACGGCCGCCAGCGGCCGGCCGCGTCTCGCCGTCGTCGGGCGGGCGGGTGTATTCGATCACCCGGCTGCGGATCGGCGTTTCCTCGATCATCGCGGCGAATTCGAAGATGTCCATGTCGGCCATGCCGCCATCGGCGTGGCGCGTGTCGAGGTAGCGGCGGAACAGCGCGTACTGGTCTTCGGTCGCCCAGGGGCTGGTCGCGTTGCGCCGCAGTCGCGCGTTGCGCTTCAGGACCCGCTTCTGGGTGCGCGAGGGCGCGAAGTCGGCCACCCGGATGCGGGCCGAGATGCAGGCCGAGCATTCGGCGCAGGACGGGCGGTAGAGCACGTTCTGCGACCGCGCGGAAGCCCTGCTTCGACAGGGTGTCGTTCAGCTTCTGCGCATGTTCGCCCTGCAGCGCCGTGAACAGCTTCCGTTCCATCCGCCCGTCGAGATAGGGGCAGGGCTGCGGGGCCGTCACATAGAACTGGGGCGCGATGGGAAGGGTGTGACGCATGGCCGACAGGTTCAGGAACAACGGTGACGTTAGCAAGGCCCGATCCTGTCCGCCAAGCGCCGAGTTTGGTTACAGTCCGGCGCAGGCCCGGTTGATCGCCACGGTGCCCAGCACGATGTCGGTCAGTCCCTGCCGCCGCGCGGTGGTCAGCATCAGAGCGATCGACAGGATCTGCGGCAGCAACGGGCGATGCGTCAGCGTGTAGCCCAGCGTGTGCAGAAAGGCCGTGCCGAAGTCGAACCGGCGCGCCGGTCGCGGTCGCGGAACTCGATCGCCATCAGCCGCATTCCCGGCGTGGCCGACCGCGCGGCCAGGGCCCAGGCGGTAGAGTGAAGCTCACCATCAGGAACAGCACCGGCAGGAAGAACAGCGCGGTGAAGGCCGTGAACGGGACGATCACCGTCGTCAGAAGCGCGATCAGGATCATGTCGACAATCCAGGCCAGCGCCCGCTTCAGCGGCACGTCGGCATAGAACTCGGCCTGAAGGTCGGGGTCGGGCAGGCAGTGGGGCTGGTCCATGTAGGTCATCGTCTCGCTCTCACGGGATAGGGCGCGTGGCCCGTGCGGGCCACGCCTGGAGGGATGTCGACAGCAGCGACCGGCCTTCGGTCGCGTCGGCAGACGGGAGGAGTCTGCGGCCGCGCGGGCGCGGTCTTCCATGAAGGCGTCGAATTCCTGCTTGTCCTTGGCCTCGCGCAGACGCTGCAGGAAGCTCTCGAACGCCTGCTGCTCGTCTTCCAGGCGGCGCAGCGTCTCCGACTTGTAGGCGTCGAAGGCGCTGTTGCCCGACGAGGCATAGGCGCCCGGCGTAGCGATCCATGCGGTGCATGCGGCGCCCGCCGCAGGAACGGTTCCGGTTGAACATGCGTTTGCTCCAGATCAGTAGGCGAGAAGGGCAAGGCCCGACGGGCCAGAAGAAGATGAAACCGAGGACCATCGCCGCGATCCACGCTGGCTTTCCCCGGTCGTCCAGCCAGGCTTCCGCCCGGGCTGGCCAGCCGAGGATGCCGGTACTCGTCAGTGTCGTCATGGGCGGTCTCCCGTTGGATGGATGTGAAGCTCTTTCACATGACGATATTGGGATCGCCCAGGCCGACCGCAAGGGGTGATGTAAATCAATTTTACATGCTGGCGAATTTCAGCCAATGCGGTTCGCCCGGGATCTTGCCTGCCATAGGCCCGCAACGGTCCGGCGCTGTTGACCCTTCCTCCTCACACATTCACACTTGTCCCATGGCCTTTGCCCGCCGCCTGACCCGCCTGCCCATCCCCCATGATCGAGGGGCGGGGGCCGAAGGGGCGCGCGCCTTTGCCGACCTCGGGCCACAGCTTGCGGACTTGCTGGAAGGCGCCGCAGGCTGCAGCCCCTACTTGCGCGACCTGATGCGGCACGAAGAGGCGCTGGCTGCGCGAGGCGCTCTTGCGACCGCCGGAAGCTGCCTTCGCCGACCTCCTCGCCGCGGCAACCGTCGATCTGCCCCCGGCTGCCCGACACCCTGCGCGCAGGCCAAGCGCCGGGTCGCGCTGCTGATCGGCGCTGGCCGACCTGGGCGGCGTCTGGCCGCTGGAAGCAGGTGACCGGCGCCCTGACCCGCTTCGCCGACCGGGCCGTCCAGACCTGCGCTGCACCACGCTTGTCGCCGAGGAGATCCGGCGCGGCAAGCTGCCCGGTGCCACGGACCGGACGATGCCGCCACCGCGGCGCGGCATGGTCGCGCTGGCCATGGGCAAGATGGGGGCGGGGGAGCTGAACTATTCCTCCGACATCGACCTGATCTGCCTGTTCGACGAGACCCGCTATCCCGAGGCGGTGCCAGAGGCGCGCGCGGCCTTCATCCGCGTGACCCGCCGCATGACCGCGCTCCTGTCGGACGTGACGGCCGAGCGGCTATGTCTTTCGCACCGACCTGCGCCTGCGCCCCGATGCGGCGGTCACGCCCGGTCTGCCTGTCGATGGCCGCGGCCGAGGCCTATTACGAGGCGCAGGGCCGCACCTGGGAACGCGCGGCCTATATCAAGGCGCGGCCCTGCGGCGGGCGATCTTGCCGCGGGCGAGCGGTTCCTGAAGGCGCTGACCCCCTTCGTCTGGCGCAAGCACCTCGATTTCGCGGCGATCCAGGATGCCCATGACATGCGCCTGCGCATCCGCGACCACCGCGGCCTGCACGGCCCGCTGCAGGTCGAAGGCCACAACATGAAGCTGGGCGCAGGGCGGCATCCGCGAGATCGAGTTCTTCACCCAGACCCGCCAGCTGATCGCCGGGGGCCGCGACCCCGCCCTGCGCGACCGCACCACGGTGGGCGGCCTTGCGGCGCTGGCCGCGAAGGGCTGGATTCCGGCCGAGGTGGCCGACGAACTGACCGCCCACTACCGCGCCCACCGCGAGGTCGAGCACCGCCTGCAGATGGTGAACGACGCCCAGACCCACGACATGCCCGCCACGGCCGAGGGTGGTCGCCCGCATCGCGCACTTCTGCGGGCGCGAGCGATGTGGCGGCTTTCCGCGCAGGACCTGCTCGACGCGGCTGACCCGCGTCGAACACCTGACCGAGGCTTCTTCGCCCCGGCCGAGGCCGAAGACGGCCCCGAGCTGTCCGACGCAGCTCGCGCCGATCGTCGCCGGCTGGGCCAACTATCCCGCGCTGCGCTCCGACCGCGCGCACGGCGATCTTCCGCCGCCTGCGCCCGGCGCTGCT
Source organism: uncultured Alphaproteobacteria bacterium (assembly GCA_963777765.1). Classification (GTDB taxonomy): domain Bacteria; phylum Pseudomonadota; class Alphaproteobacteria; order Rhodobacterales; family Rhodobacteraceae; genus Aliitabrizicola. The sequence continues at coordinate 218,932 of CAVZRP010000004.1, forward strand.
GCAAGCAGCCTCGCCCGGGCGGCCAACCCGGACGAGGCGCTGGTGGCGCTGGACGGCTTTCTCGCGGGCCTGCCCGCGGGGGTGCAGATCTTCTCGCTGTTCGAGGCCGAACCCGCCGCTGGTCGACCTGATCGTCGACATCGCCGCGACCGCGCCCGCGCTGGCGCGCTATCTGTCGCGCAACGCCGCGGTGCTCGACGCGGTGATCGGCGGCAGCTTCTTCGCGCCCTGGCCGGGCGCGGCGGCGCTGACGGCGGAACTCGACCGGCACGCTGGCGGGCGTGCCGGACTACGAAGCGCAGGCTGGATGCGGCCCGGCGCTGGATGAAGGAATGGCACTTCCGCATCGGCGTGCACCACCTGCGCGGGCTGATCGACGCGTTCGAGGCGGGCAAGCACTATGCCGATCTGGCCGAGGCGGTGGTTGCCGCGCTCTGGCCCGTGGTGCCGCGCGAGTTCGCCCGCAAGCACGGCGCCGCCGCCGGGGCGCGGGGCGGTGGTGCTCGGCATGGGCAGCCTCGGGGCGGCGCGGCTGAACGCCGGGCTCCGACCTCGACCTGATCGTGATCTACGACGCCGCAGGCGATCGAGCAGTCGCGACGGCCCGCGCCCGCTTGCCGCCGCGCCCCTACTACGCCCGCCTGACCCAGGCGCTGGTCACCGCGCTGACCGCGCCGATGGCCGAGGGCCGGCTCTACGAGGTCGACATGCGGCTGCGCCCCTCGGGGCGGCAGGGGCCGGTCGCCACGTCCTTCGACGCCTTCCGCAGCTACCAGGAGACCGAGGCCTGGACCTGGGAACACCTGGCCCTGACCCGCGCCCGGCCGCTGGCGGGCGACGCCGGCCTGGCCGGCCGAGGTCGAGGCGCTTCCGCCGCGAGCTGCTGGCCGCAAAAGGGCAGGGGCGCGACGGTGCTGGCCGATGTGGCCGACGATGCGCGCGCGCCTGCAGGCCGCCAAGCCCGCCACGCGGCGCGTGGGAGGCCAAGAACGGCCCCGGCCGGCTGATGGACATCGAGCTTCTGGCGCAGACCGCCGCCCTGCGCGCAGGCGACCCGCCGCGCGGCGTGGAAGCGCAGTTGCGCGCCGGCGTGAAATCGGGCTTCCTGTCGCGCGGACGAGGACGACAGGCTCGCTTGCAGCCTACAGGCTGTGCTGGCGCGTTGCAGGCGGGCTGCGCCTGCTGACCGACCGCACCGCTGGATCCGGCGGACCTTGGGGAAGGGGGCCGCGCGCTTCCTGCTGCGCGAAACCGGCGACGGCGGACGCCGCCGCGCTGACCGGCGCGGCTCGCAGCGCTGACGGACGGCAGCGGCCGACGGTGATCGCGCAACGGCTGGGCGACCAGCGATGGGGAGACGCGACGATGCGACTGACTGAGGCGGACCCCAAGGGGCTGATGCGCGAAAGCTACCGGATCGACGGGCATCACCGCTGGGCGAATGCCGGTCGATCTTCATCGACTGGGCGCTGAGCCTGCCGGTCGGATGCCGATCATGCCCGACGCCATCCGTGCGCTTCTGGACGCGTATGACGCCGCGGCCGACCCGGACCACCCGATGAGTCAGGTCCTGCGCGAGGGACTGGTCGAAGCGCCGCCGCCCAAGCGTCGCGGCGGGCGCGCTGCCCGGGTCGGCGGATAGGCAGCTCAGGGAACCTGGACTGCGGATTTCCCGCAGGACTCGGGAAACCGGAAGGCCAGATCGGCTTGTCCAGGTGCCGGGGTCAGCGCAGTCCGCCGCCTCTGCGGCCAGCGCGGTGATCGCCGCCCAGTCGCCCGCCAGCATCGCCTCCTTCGGGGCGACCCAGCTGCCGCCGACGCAGAGGATGTTCGGCAGCGCCAGATAGTCCCGCGCGTTCTTCAGGCTGATGCCCGCCGGTCGGGCAGAAGCTGCACCTGCGGGATCGGCGAGCCGATGGACTTCAGGCAGGCCGCGCCGCCCGCCTGGCTCGGCCGGAAAGAACTTCTGCACGGTGTAGCCCTTTTCCAGCAGCGCCATCATCTCGGTCGCGGTGGCGGCCCCGGGCAGCAGCGGCAGGCCCTCGTCCTCGCAGGCCGCGATCAGCCGGTCGGTCGCCCCGGGCGAGACGCCGAACGTCGCCCCCGCCGCCTTGGCCGCCTTCACATCCGCGGGCGTCAGCAGCGTGCCCGCGCCGACCACGCCGCCCGGCACCTCGGCCATCGCGCGGATCGCGTCCAGCGCCGCCGGGCGTGCGCAGGGTCACCTCCAGCGCGGGCAGGCCGCCCGCGACCAGGGCCTCGGCCAGCGGGCGGGCATGGGCCAGATCGTCGATCACCAGCACCGGGATGACCGGGGCAAGGCGGCAGATTTCGGCGGCGCGGCGGATTGGTCGGCGGGGGTCATCGTCAGGCTCCTTCGCTGGCGTCGCGGCTGCGACAGGTGCGGATGCCTCCGGCGGGGATATTTCTGCCAAGATGAATGGCAGCGGACGGATCACGCCCTGCCTCGGGCCGCATGCGCGGGGGAGGCAGGGCGCTTTCACCTTGGACGGTCATCGGCGTCCCCGCCTGTACCGCAGCCGAGACTGACCCTGCATGCCTTTCATCTTGGTTAAAATATCCTCGCCGAAGGCCAGAAAGCTCGTTCGTGCGTCAGACCACCAGCGCCGCGCCATCGGTGGCAGGCGCCGACATTGCGGCGGAAGGCCGCGAACAGCTCGCGCCCCATGCCGTGACTCGTTGGCGGACAGGTCGGCCACCACCGGCTCGCGGGTCTCGAAATCGGCGGCCAGCACCGACAGCGTGCCCGCCACCGCATCCAGCCGCACGATGTCGCCGTCGCGCAGCCGCGCCAGCGGGCCGCCGCAGCGCGGCCTCGGGCGAGACATGGATCGCGGCGGGCACCTTGCCCGAGGCCCCCGACATCCGGCCGTCGGTCACCAGCGCCACCTTCAGCCCGCGGTCCTGCAGCACCGACAGCGTCGGCGTCAGCGAGTGCAGTTCCGGCATCCCGTTGGCCTGCGGCCCCTGAAAGCGCACGACGACCACGGTGTCGGTGGTGAACTCGCCCGCCTTGAAGGCCGCCTTCACCGCGTCCTGGTCGTGGAAGATGCGCGCCGGGGCCTCGATCACATGCCGCTCGGGCGCCACGGCGGAGACCTTGATGACGCCGCGCCCGAGGTTGCCGGTCAGCTGCTTCAGCCCGCCCGACGGCTGCGAACGGGATCGGCCGCGGGGCGCAGGATCTTGTCGTTCAGCGTGCGCGCCGGCCCGTCCTGCCCAGACCAGCTTGCCGTCGATCAGCTTCGGTTCCTGCCGGTACGGCTCCAGCCCGTCGCCCGCGATGGTCTTGGCATCGGCATGCAGCAGCCCCGCGTCCAGCAACTGCGCCGATCATGAAGCCCAGGCCGCCCGCCGCGTGGAAATGGTTCACGTCGGCCAGGCCGTTGGGATAGACCTTGGCCATCAGCGGCACCACGTCGGAGATATCGGCGAAATCCTGCAGGTCCAGCAGGACGCCCGCCGCCCGCGCCATCGCGGGCAGGTGCAGCACCAGGTTGGTCGAGCCGCCCGTGGCCATCAGCCCGACGATGCCGTTGACGAAGGCGCGCTCGTCCAGGATCTCGCCCACCGGGCGGAAGTCGTTGCCAAGCGCGGTGATCGCGGCGGCGCGTCTCCACGGCGGCCGTCGGTCAGCGCCTCGCGCAGCGGCGTGCCGGGGTTGACGAAGCTCGCGCCGGGCAGGTGCAGGCCCATGAACTCCATCAGCATCTGGTTGGTGTTGGCGGTGCCGTAGAAGGTGCAGGTGCCCGGGCCGTGATAGCTGGCCATCTCGGCCGCCATCAGCGCGTCGCGGCCGACCTCGCCCTTCGGCAAAGGCGTTGCGGACCTTGGACTTCTCGTCATTCGGCAGGCCGCAGGTCATCGGCCCCGCCGGCACGAAGACCGCCGGGACATGGCCGAAGGTCGCCGCGGCCATGATCAGGCCCGGCACGATCTTGTCGCAGACGCCCAGATAGAGCGCCGCGTCAAAGCAGTTGTGGCGACAGCGCCACCCCGGCCGCCAGCGCGATCACATCGCGCGAGAACAGCGACAGCTCCATCCCCGGCTGGCCCTGCGTGACGCCGTCGCACATCGCCGGAACGCCGCCCGCCACCTGCGCCGTGGCCCCGGCGCGGCGCGCCGCCGCGCGGATCAGGTCCGGGATAGGTCTCGATAGGGCTGATGCGCCGAGAGCATGTCGTTGTAGGCGGTGACGATGCCGATGTTCGGGCGCGCGGTCCGCCGCCAGCGCCGCCTTGTCCTCGCCCATCGCCGCATAGGCATGGGCCTGGTTGCCGCAGGCCAGATGCGCCCGCGCCGGGCCCCTGCGCCACCGCCTGCGCCAGCCGGTCCAGATAGGCGCTCGCGCGCTGGCTCGGACCGGGCGCGGATGCGGTCGGTGACACGGGCGATGGTGCGGGTGAAGCGACATTCGCGGTCCTCCTGGCTGGGGCGTGCCGATGCGGTCTAGCAGGATCTGTTAGCGCTAACAACATCACTGTCACCGCGACTCATCGCGACCATGCCACTGAGGTTATCAGAACTCTGCCGCAGGATATTCCGTCGGCTGTCCCGATGCGCGTCCTCCGTTCGGTCACGAAATCTGAAACAATAACTCCGTTCAGGCCAATTCGCGCCGCATTTCGCCATCCAGATGGAAATCTCTGACGCATTCGCGTACCACCGGAGCATGAAGCCCATGGCCCATCTCCGGCGCGTCGTCGCGCCTGCTGCTCGGCCCTGTCCGCCTGCGGCGGCACCGAACCCGCGATGCGCAACGCTTACGGTCGCCGACCAGCTCAGACCGCCGGTGCAGGACATCCGGCTCGTCGCGCCGCGTTACGACGGTCGACGCGCTCGACATCCGCGTCCCGCGCACCCTTGTCGTGTCCGAAGCCAATGTCCTTCCACCCGATGGCCGACATCGTCTGGCGCGGCGATCCGCTGGGCGATCGGTATGACCAGATCGCCGGCGATCTTCGCCGACGCGATGGCGACAGGCATCTGCCGACCTGCAGAGCGGCCCTCATGTGCGGGTCGACCGTTGAACTCACGCGCTTTCACGCCCTGACGGAAAAGGCCCGCAACACGGTTGGCGGCATTCATTCCGCTGCACTTCATGCTGACCGTGCGCGATGCGACGACGGGCGCGGTGGTCGACGGCCCGCGCCTCGTCAAGGCCGACGTGAAGGCCAGCGGCGGCGCGGGGGCCATCGCAGAAGAGCGGATCGGGCGCACCCAGCGCGTCGTCATCGTCGAGGCGTTGTCCCAGATCCATCCTGCGTGAGCTGTCGCAGGACGGAGGCCCCGCGTCCGTCTCGCCAGCAACCCGTGCAGAACCCTTCCTAACGAGGCTCAAACGCAGTAGAGGGGGCGCATGAACACCCCCTCCGAACCCGGCCCCTCGTGGTCCCGCCCCGTCGTCCGCCTGAAGCCCAAGGCCGAGGCGCGGGCGATCCGGCACGGCTTCCCCTGGGTCTATGCCGACGAACTGGTGACCGACCGGCGCACCCAGGCGCTCGCCCCCGGCGCGCTGGCGGTGCTGGAGGATGGCGAGCGTCGGGCGCTGGGCCTGGTCACGGTCAACACCGCGCTCGCAAGATCATCGCCCGGATGCTCGACCGCGACCCGGAGGCGCAGATCGACTCAGGCCTGGTTCGCCGCGCCGGCTCGCGCACCGCGCTGGCCCTGCGCGCGCGCCTGTTCGATGCGCCCTTCTACCGGCTGGTCCATGCCGAGGCCGATGGCCTGCCCGGCGTCGTCATCGACCGCTTCGGCGATATGGCCGTGATCCAGCCCAATGCCGCCTGGGCCGAGGCGCATCTGGACGGCGCTGGTCGCGGCACTGGTGGCGGTGACGGGCGTGACCACCGTCGTCAAGAACGGCACCGGCCGGTCGCGCGGGCTGGAAGGGCTGCCCGAGGAAACCGTGGTGCTGCTGGGTGCCGCTGTCCGGGCCCGTTCCCGGTGCCGATGAACGGGGCCACCTACATGGCCGACCTGCTCGGCGGGCAGAAGACCGGCCTGTTCTTTGACCAGCGCCCGAACCATGCCTTTGCCGCAGACGCTCGCGCAAGGGCGCGCGGGTGCTGGACATGTTTGCCCATGTCGGCGGCTTCGGCCTTGCCGCGCTGGCCGGCGGGGCGCCGAGGCGCTGGCGGTCGATGCCTCGGCCCCGGCGCTGGCGCTGGCGGAAGCAGGGGGCAGCGGCCGGCGGCGTCGCCGACCGTTTCACCACCCGGCAGGGCGATGCCTTCGACGTGCTCGAGGCGCTCGTGGCCGACAACGGCGCGCAGTTCGATCTCGTGATCTGCGACCCGCCCGCCTTTGCTCCGGCGAAGCCCGCGCTGGAGGCGGGCCTGCGCGCCTATGAACGGCTCGCCCGGCTGGCGGCCCCGCTGGTGGCTCCCGGCGGCTATCTGGTGCTGTGTTCCTGCTCGCATGCCGCCGACCTGACCGCCTTCCGCAACGCCTCGGCGCGCGGCATCGGGCGCGGCGGGCGGCGCGCGCAGCTGTTGCACACGGGCTTTGCCGGGCCCGACCACCCGATGCTGCCGCAACTGGCCGAAACCGGCTATCTGAAGGCGCTGTTCTTCCGGCTGGACGGGTGAAGGCCGTCCTCGACGCCTGCGTGCTCTACCCGACGGTCCTGCGCGAAATCCTGCTGGCCGTGGCACGGGCGGGCCTCTTCACGCCGCTCTGGTCCGACCGCATCCTCGAGGAATGGGCGCGCGCGACACGCAAGCTCGGGCCGGGGGCCGAGGCGCAGGCGCGCGGCGAAATCGCGCTGCCCGCGCCGCCTTCCCCAGGGCCTGCATCCCCGCCCGTCCCGACATCGAGGCGCGCCTGCTGCTGCCCGACGCGAACGACACCCATGTTCTGGCCATCGCCATCGCGGCCCGGGCCGATGCGATCCTCACCTTCAACGCCGCCGACTTCCCGCGGCACATCCTGGCCGAAGACGGCATCGCGCGGCGCGATCCCGACGGCTTCCTGTGGGAGCTGTGGTCGCACCATCCCGCAACCGTCGCCGCCGCGATCGAGCCCGTCCGCGCCGAGGCCGAACGCCTCTCGGGCCAGCCGCAACCGCTGCGCCAGCTCCTCAAGCGCGCGCATCTTCCCCGGCTGGCCAAGGCGCTCTCCGCCGCCTGATCCGAACAAGCTGACTCAAATTGTCCTTCATCTTGGAGAAATATCCCACAGGGGTAGCCGATGGTTCGCCATTGGTTCGAAAACCAATCGGCGACGGGGTGTGAATCGCCCGCGCGCGCTCCTCCTGCATCGCGCCTGACTACTCCGCCGTCACCCAGCGCGCCTCGCGCGCCTCGATCGCGCGGATGCGTTCGTCGGTCGACGGATGGCTCATCAGCCAGGCGGGCACCCCCGCCGCCCCCGCGCCCGTCAGCGCCCCCAGCTTGCGGAACAGCGATTTCTGCGGCTCGGTGCCGATCCCGGCCTTCACCAGCAGGGCCGAGGCATAGGCGTCCGCCTCATGCTCGTCGCCGCGCGACAGGTGCGCCGCCAGCGCCCGGGTGATCGCCTGCGCGATCAAAACCCCAAGACCGGGGATCAGCCGCGACAGCACCGTGGACAGCACCATCATCACCGCGTTCTGGCCGGTGAAGTCGATCATCCGCCGCCGCGAATGCCCCAGTGCCACATGGCCCAGCTCATGCGCGATCACGCTCGCCAGTCTCGGCGGCGCTCACCGCCCCGGCGCGGTATTTCTGCACGAAGCCGCGCGTCAGGAAGATCCGCCCGTCCGGTGCGGCCAGGCCGTTCACCGGGTCCACGTCGAACACATGCACCTTGATCGCCGGCAGGTCCAGCGCCGCCGCCATCCGGTCGGTCAGCGCCGTGATCCCCGGCTCGTTCAGCGGGCGCGACTGCGCGTCGAGCGTCTTCAGCGTCCGCCAGACCGAAAAGCGGTACATGGCAAACCCATAGGCGATCATCAGAAGAAGCGGCAGAACCTTCAGCATCGCTCAGACATAGGGCGCGCGCCCGCCCGCGCAACATCCCTATCCATGCCGCCGCACGCGGATCATCCGCCCCAGCACGACCGCCAGCCCCAGAAGTGCCACCGCCGCCAGCATCGAGGTCAGCGTTGTCCCCAGCGCTTTCACCTGACCAGCAAAGAACGCGCCGCCCACCAGATAGACCGCCACCCACACCGTATCCCCCAGCACGGTCCCCGCCGAGAAGCGCTGCCAGCTGACCCGCGTCGCCCCTGCCGCCAGGTTGATCCACGGCCCCAGAGCCGACAAGGGAAACCGGCTCAGCACGACCGCCCCCAGCGCCCTGCGCGCCAGTTCGGCTTGCGCCCGATCCATCGTCGGGCGCAGCTTCGGCTGCGCGCGGAACCGGTCCCACAGCCGTTCGCCCCCGAACCGCCCGGCAAGATACCCCAGTTGGTCCCCCGCCAGCGCCCCGAACAGCGTCGCCGCGACCACCGGCCACAGCGCCAGATCGCCCGAGGCGACGAACGCTCCCGCCGCCAGCATCATCGCCGAGGTCGGGATCGGCACCCCGGCGCAAGACAGAAGGGCGGCGGCGAACAGCACCGGCGCCCCGTGACGCGGGATCAGCGCATAAAGCTCGTGGATCAGGTTCTCCATCAGGGTCCGTCCCCCAGCGCATCCACCTGCGCCTGCACTTCGGCAACGACCGCCTCGGGCGTCCGTCCGGACGCGACGGCAAGATCGCGGATCGACGCAAAGGGAACGTCCCCGGGCGGGAACCTCAGGATCGGCGCCAGCGCCGTCGCCGGCAGACCGTAGACCGACATGACATGGCGCGGCGACATCCAGTCCTCGACCCGGCTGTCGAACCCGCCTGTCACATGGCCCGCAAACCGCCAGGCCGCATCCAGCGCGAAGCCCAGGCCAAGCGCCAGCGCCAGCGCAAATCCTGCGACCAGCAGCAGATTTCGGCCCGGCGTTTCAGACATCCAGAACTCCCCGTCGTCGGGCGCGGGCCCGAACTTCCCGCAGCATCCGACAGTCCGTTACATCAATCAAGACGCCCGGCCCGTCAGGCGCGTCTCTTGCGCCAGAGCATCCGGCCAAGCCAGAGAGCCACAAGCGCGGCCGCCATCGCGGCCAGAGCCGACGAGATGCTCGCCCCCACCGCCTCGAGATGTGCGGCAAAGGCATAGCCCAACCCGACATACAGACCGACCCAGACCGCCTTGCCGAGCAGCGCGGGCACGGTGAACGGCACCCATCCCACCCCTGCTGCCCCGGCCGCGAGGTTGACATAGGGTCCAAGAGCCGCGACCACCCAGCGGCTCATGAACACGGTCGGGCCGGGCCGCGCCGCCAGACGCTCTTCGGCGCGGACGATCCATCCGGCAAGGCGGGCGTGCCGGGCCAGCCGCTGCAGCACCCATGGCCCGCCGACCCGCCCGACGGCATAGCCCGTCTGGTCGCCCAGAACGGCCCCGCCAAGCGCAGCAAGCAGGACGGTTGCGGCCCAGAGATCGCCTGACGCGACAAAGGCCCCCGCCGCCAGCATCGCGAGCGACGCAGGGATCGGCAGCGCCACACAGGCCGCAAACGTGATGGCAAAGACGATCCACGCACCGTGGACGGACACCAGCCCATAGAGCACGTCCGTCACTTCGCGGCCTCGCGCGATGCGATCTCGCGCTCCAGCGCTGCGACAAGCGCCGTGACGGGCATCCCTTCAGCCGCCGCAATCTCGTCCAGCGTCCGGCCTTCGACCTCGTCAGGACCAAGGTTCAGGATCGCGGCAAGATCGCGGGGCGTGATCCCGTAACTTTTCGCAATCAATCCGGGCGTCATCCATGCCTCGACCGGGGCGGACTCCCGCGCGACGACGAGAACCGTCCAGACCGCATGTCCCGCAAACCCCAGCGCCAGCAGAAGCGCCAGCAGAAACGCCGCGACGATCCCGCGCCGACCGCTCACCGAGACAGCTCCCGTATCCCGCGCGCGATCCCGTCCAGCGTCATCGGCACCATCCGGTTCTCGAAGATGCCCCGGATCAGGCGGATCGAGTGACTGTGCTCCCAGAACCGGTCCGCCACCGGGTTGATCCACAGATTGTGCGGCCATTGCGCCCGCGCCCGCTGCAGCCAGACCTGCCCGGCCTCGTCGTTCCAGTGCTCGTTCGCGCCGCCCGGATGCAGGATCTCGTAAGGGCTCATCGAGGCATCGCCGACGAAGATGCAGCGGTAGTCCGAGCCATAGGTGCGCAGCACCTCCCAGGTCGGGGTCTGCGCGTCCCAGCGGCGGGCATTGTCGGTCCAGACGCCTTCATAGAGGCAGTTGTGAAAGTAGAACGACTTTCAGGTGCTTGAATTCCGACCTTGCCGCGCTGAACAGCTCTTCCATCACCGTCACATACGGGTCCATCGACCCGCCGACGTCCAGAAACAGCAGCACCTTCACCGCGTTGCGCCGCTCGGGCCGGGTCTGCACGTCCAGCCAGCCATGCTCGGCGGTGGCGCGGATCGTGCCGTCCAGGTCAAGCTCCTCCGCCGCCCCGTCGCGCGCCCATTTCCGCAGGCGGCGCAGCGCGACCTTGATGTTGCGGGTGCCCAGTTCCACCGTGTCGTCCAGATTGCGGAACTCGCGCCGGTCCCAGACCTTGACGGCGCGCTGGTGGCGGCTTTCGTCCTGCCCGATCCGCACGCCTTCGGGGTTGTAGCCATAGGCGCCGAAGGGCGAGGTGCCGGCCGTGCCGATCCATTTCGAGCCGCCCTGATGGCGGCCCTTCTGTTCCTCCAGCCGCTTGCGCAGCGTCTCCATCAGCTTGTCGAACCCGCCAAGCGCCTCGATCGCCGCGCGTTCCTCGGCCGTCAGGTGCTTTTCGGCCAGCTTCTCCAGCCAGTCGCGCGGGCAGGTCCACCGCCTCCAGCACCTGCTCGGGCGTGATCGCCTCCAGCCCCGCGAAGCTTTCGCGCAAAGGCCCGGTCAAAGCGGTCCAGATGGCGTTCGTCCTTCACCATCGCGGTGCGGGCCAGATAGTAGAACCCTTCGGCGTCATAGGTCACCAGACCCGCCGCCATGCCCTCCAGAAAGGCAAGATATTCGCGCAGCGAAACCGGCACCCCGGTGCGTCTGCAGCGTCTCGAAGAACGGCAGGAACATCGGCTCACCCCATCCGGTCGAGGAGGACCGTCACGAAGACACCCACGATGCCCCAGGCGATCGCCATAGCCCGCCGCATATTGCAGCTGGTCCAGCCCGCGCCCGCCGCGCCTGCGCGCGACACCCCATCCCATCAACGCGCCAAACACCAGCGCCGCAAGAATGACCATCCGTTCCGCCTTTCCACCGGGCCGCAGCCCGTCCGGCCCGGCACCGCTCAATTGCCCTGCACCGGCGCCAACACCGAGATTTCGGTCATCCGCGCCTGCACCTCGGCCTCGGCGCCGAAGCCATAGCGCGCCCAGCCTAGGCTGTCGAGCCGCAGCGCCCGCGCCTCCACCGTGTCGCCCAGCATGTCGCAGCGCCTCGGCCTTGATCATCATCAGGCTGGCCAGCAGGGCCGCATTCTCGGCCCCGGATCACCGCGGGTATCGACCGGTCGATCAGCCGGATCGCCTCCTCTGGCTGGCCCGCAGACAGGGCAAAGGCCGCCATCTGCATGTCGATATGGGCAAGATGGATCGCCGCCCCCGGCAGCGTGCGATAGATCTGCGCCGCCTCGGCCAAAGCGATCACCGCAAGGTCCATCTCGTCGGCCAGGCGAGGCGCCCCAGCGCGAACTAGCTGAAGCCCGCCCGCGAATCCCGCCAGCCCTGCGCCCGGGCGATGTCCAGCGCCTGCTGCGCCGCCACCCTGCGGTCCACGGAGCGGCGTGCTCGGCCCCAGCGCCGTCTCGATCGCGTCGATCCAGGCGCGGGGCGTGGGGTCGGTCACGGCACCACCCCCGAACTGGCCACGCGGGTTCAACCGGGCCAGCAGCGCAGGCAGCTTCGCCGCCACCTCGGCCCTGGTCATCCCGTTGGCCAGTTCGGGCGCGTAATGAACGCGCAGCACGAGCATGTCGAAGCCGGTCAGGACGGTGTGGAAATTGTCGTCGTTGAACACCGAGTCCGACAGCTCGTACAGGTCGTTCAGCGGCCCCAGCGCCTGCGCCAGTTCCTCATGCAGGCAATCGCGCACCTCTTGCGGGCGAGGTGTCGCCAGGGCACGAAGATCGCCACCTTCTCGCGCGAGGTCAGCGTGACCCAGTCCACCCTGTCGGTCCGCCGCGCCGCCCGGTACTCCGACCAGCTTGCCACATTCGGCACCACGAAGCAGGCCGCCTGCGGCACCACGGCCTGCAACCGCTTGCGCGGCATGAATTCGATGGTGATCGAGGCCGGTCCGTGCGGCACCGCCGTGATGTCGAGCCCCGCCTCGGCCCGGAACCGCCCGATCAGCCCGCGCCAGGTCAACCGGCGCGGTCGGCGGCACCTGACCCGTCAGGGCAATCGTGATCGGCCCCTCGAACCGCGTCAGCACGGGCAGCTCGCGCCCGCTTTCCATCTGGAACTCCAGCTCCAGGATATCCCGCGCCATCGCGGCATTGCTCCGCTCGGGGGCAGGGCGACGGTCGGCGGAAAGGTCTTCATCGCGGGCAGGCCCTCGACCGCGATCACGCGGCGCTGCGGGACTTCGGGCATCGAGCCGCCGCAGCCGGCCAGCAGCGCGACGACCCCGAGGATTGCCGCAACCCGCATCCCGACGCCCGACATCACGACGGCCTGTCATATTCGATGAACGGCGTCAGCACCCCGATCCGGTCATAGAGCCGCCGCGCCGTGGCGTTGAACGCCTGCGTCAGCCAATAGACGGCAGGCGCGCCCGCCGCATCGGCCCGGTCATAGACCGCCCCGATCAGCGCCCGCCCCAGACCGCGCCCCCGGAGCTCGGGTCGCGCGTAAAGATCCTGCAGATAGGTCACCCGCTCGTCCTTCCAGCACGTGCGGTGCATGACATACTGCACCAGCCCCGCTGCCCGCCCGTCCACCTCCAAGAGCAGCCCCCGCATCGTCAGCGGATCATCCGAGGTGATCCGGGCAAAGGTCGACGCCGTCACCGCCTCCGGCAGCTCCGCCTCGTAGAACGTCAGGTAATCGGCCCACAATCCCCGCCACGCGTCCTCGTCGCGCGCCTCGACCGGGCGGATCACCACGCCCGGTCCGGCGGCACCCGTCTCGCCCGCCCGCCGGTTGTAGCGGATGAACGGCGTCGCCTCCCCGATCCGGTCATAAAGCCTGCGCGCAGTCGCGTTGAAGTCCTGCGTGAACCAGTAGACCGCAGGCGTCCCGTCCGCGTCGGCCTCGGCATAGACCCGTTCGATCAGCGCCCGCGCCACGCCATGGCCCCGAACCTCGGGCAGGGTGAACAGGTCTTGCAGATAGCAGACCTCGGCTCCACTTCCAGGAACTCGGGTGAAAGAGGAAATGCACCAGACCCACCGGCCGCCCGTCGAGCAGCGCCATCCGCCCGCGGAATTCCCCCGGTCCGCCAGCCAGCAGCCGTGCAAAGGTGGTCGCATAGACCGCTTCGGGCAGGACCGTCTCGTAGTAGTCCAGATAGCCCCGCCACAGGTCGCGCCACGCCGCCTCGTCCGGGGCGGCCAGAGGGCGGATCGCAAGGGCTGGGTTCTGTGTCATCGACCGGTCCGGGGCAGCGAGTCGCCCCGCATGGGCATGACAGACGCAATACCCATGTCGGCCCTGCGCGAGGCCAGTGTCAATCCCGCGCCCTCTCGCCGCGCGCCGCTACCGCCCGGCCCGCGCCATGAAGGCCAGCCGCTCGAACAGGTGCACATCCTGTTCGGTCTTCAACAGCGCCCCGTGCAGCTTCGGCAGCGCGTTCTTGCCCTCGCGCCGCAGATCCTCGGGCGCCAGATCCTCGGCCAGGAGCAGCTTCAGCCAGTCCAGCACCTCGCTGGTCGACGGCTTCTTCTTCAGCCCCGGCGTCTCGCGCAGCTCGTAGAACTGCGTCAGCGCCGCGGTCAGCAGCGCCTCCTTGATGCCGGGAAAATGCACCCGCGACGATTCGCCGCCAGCGTCTCGGCGTCGGGAAACCGGATGTAGTGGAAGAAGCAGCGCCGCAGGAAGGCGTCGGGCAGTTCCTTTTCGTTGTTCGAGGTGATGATGACCACCGGGCGATGCTGCGCCCGCACCGTCTCGCCGGTCTCGTAGACGTGGAACTCCATCCGGTCGAGTTCCTGCAACAGGTCGTTGGGAAACTCGATATCCGCCTTGTCGATCTCGTCGATCAGCAGCACCACCCGGCCCGGCGCGTCGAACGCCTGCCACAGCTTGCCCTTGCGGATGTAGTTGCGCACGTCATGCACCCGCGCATCGCCCAGCTGGCTGTCGCGCAACCGGCTGACCGCATCGTATTCGTAAAGCCCCTGCTGCGCCTTGGTGGTGGATTTCACATGCCATTCGATCAGGATCGGCAGCCCCAGCGCGCCGCCACCTGCCGCGCCAGTTCGGTCTTGCCGGTGCCCGGTTCGCCCTTCACCAGCAGGGGCCGCTGCAGCGTCACCGCGGCATTGACCGCAACCGTCAGGTCGTCGGGCGCGATATAGCTGTCGGTCGAGGAAAATTTCATTGCGCTATCAAGGGTTGTGTTCGCGGCAGGGCAGGGGGCCGGACACACCCTAGCCGCCGCCCCAATTCGCCGCAACCCGTCGCAACCGCTAGTGACAATCCATCAGGCCTTGCGCTATGGCGCCGGCAGACAGGAGTGCCGCGATGACAGCAAGCCCACCTGTCGGAGCGATCCGGCGCAGCAGGAGAGAGCATCGATGAAGGCCGAAGTCTTTCTTCCAGACGACTATCGCCCGGCCGAAGACGAGCCGTTCATGAACGAGCGTCAGCTCGAATATTTCCGCCGCAAGCTGCTGGTCTGGAAGCAGGAACTGCTGGACCAGAGCGCCGAGACCATCGACAGCCTGCAGGACAGCGGCGCGCAACGTGCCCGACATCGCCGACCGCGCGTCCGAGGAAACCGACCGCGCGCTGGAACTGCGCACCCGCGACCGCCAGCGCAAGCTGGTGCCAAGATCGACGCTGCGCTGCGGCGGATCGAGAACGGCGAATACGGCTATTGCGAAGTGACGGGCGAGCCGATCTAGCCTGCAAGCGCCTCGATGCCCGTCCCATCGCCACGATGACGCTCGAAGCGCAGGAAAAGCACGAACGCCGCGAGACGGTCCACCGCGACGACTGACCTGCCCGCAGACGGGATCATGACGCAGTATGGCGCCGGGGCAATCACGTCCGGCGCTTGTCTTGTATCGGGAGCCACGCCCATGAGCCTGATCGGCCAGCACGTCACCGTCCTCGGCGCGGGGATCGCGGGCCTCGCCGTGGCGCGCGCGCTGGCCCTGCGCGGCGCGGCGGTCACCGTGCTGGAACAGGCCGATGCGATCCGCGAGGTCGGCGCAGGCCTGCAGATTTCGCCCGAACGGCGCCGCCGTCCTGCGGGCGCTTGGCCTGGTCGCCGCGCTGGACGCGGCAGGCACGCGGGCCGAGGCGGTGGAACTGATCGATGGCCCGCACGGGCGACCCGGTGCTGCGGCTTGACCTGCAGCCGGTCGTGGGCTATCGCTTCCTCCACCGCGCCGACCTGATCGACGCTTCTTGCTCGACGGCGCGCGGCGAGGCCGGCGTGCACACTCCGCCTGCTGCCAGCGGGTCGACACCGTCGATCTGTCCGGCACCCGCCCCCGCGTCGACGACCGCGCAGGGCGACCGCCATCGAGGCCGACGCTGCTGATCGGCGCCGATGGCCTGCATTCCAGCGTCCGCGCCGCGCTGAACGGCCCGGCCACGCCGTTCTTCACCCGTCAGGTCGCCTGGCGCGCCGTGATCCCCTGCGACCCCGGCGCCCCGCCCGTGGCCGAGGTCCACATGGGGCCGGGCCGCCATCTCGTCAGCTATCCCCTGCGCGGCGGCACCCTGCGCAACATCGTCGCGGTCGAGGAACGCCGCCGCTGGGCCGAGGAAAGCTGGACCCTGCGCGACGATCCGATGGACCTGCGCCTCGCCTTCGAGGGCTTCTCTCCCCGCGTCCGCGGCTGGCTGGACCAGGTCGAGGATGTCTACCTCTGGGGCCTGTTCCGCCACCCGGTGGCCGCGCACTGGCACGGGCCCAGGCGCAGCCGCCATCCTGGGCGATGCGGCCCATCCGACGCTGCCCTTCCTGGCGCAGGGCGCGAACATGGCGCTGGAGGATGCCTGGGTGCTGGCCGCACGTCTTGCCACGCCACGACACGGTCGCAGGCGGCTCTTGCCGCCTACCAGGCCGGCCCGCGCCCCGCGCTGCGCCCGCATCGTCGCAGGCCGCCAACGGCAATGCCCGCGCCTATCACCTGTCCAGCCCGCCGCGCGAGATCGCGCCATGCGGCCTGCGCCTCGGCCAGCGCCTCGCGCCCGGAGCGCTGCTCAGCCGCTTCGACTGGCTCTACGGCCACGACGTGACGGCAGGGTAGGCTGCGCGCCCGCCGAAGCGTGACGCGCCCCGGCGCAGGCCGGGGCCTCGCCCTGCCGCCCGATCAGCTTGCCGCCAGCGCCTCGGCCACCACCACCGCCATCGGCGTCGTCGGGCGGCCGATCAGCCGCGACAGCGTCCGGCTGTCATCGAACAGCGCCCCCTTCGCCGCCTGCACATCCGAATCCGCCAGCACATGGGCAAACCCCTCCGGCACGCCGAACCCGCTCAGGATACCCGCATAAACATCCGCTGGCAGATCATTGTACGGAATGGATTTTCCCGTCTGTTTCGATACCTCTGCCGCCAGTTCGGCCATCGTAAAGGATGTGTCGCCCGCCAACTCGTAGGCTTTTCCCTCGTGCCCCGCCTCGCTCGCCACCACCGCGATTGCCTCGGCGAAGTCCCGCCGCGCCGCCGCCGAGAACCGACCCTCACCCGACGATCCGATCAACGCCCCCGCCGCGACCGCCCCCGCCAGCGACCCGGTCTTGTTCTCGATGTACCAGCCGTTCCGCAGCAGCGTGTAGGGTACGCCCGACGCGCGCAGTGCCGCTTCCGTCGCGATATGGTCCTGCGAGATCAGCATGGGCGACGCCTCGCCCTTCAGGATGCCGGTATAGACGATCCGCTTCACCCCCGCCGCCTTTGCCGCCTCGATCACGCGGCGGTGGTCGCCCGCCCGGTCGTCGAAACTGCTGGACGAGATCAGCACCAGCACCTCGATTCCCCGCAATGCCGACACGTCCGGCGCGGTATAGTCGAAGGCCCGCACGGCAACGCCCAGATCGCCGGCCTTCGCCGGATCGCGCGCCAGTGCCACGATCTGCCCCGCAGGCACGCGCGCCTTCAGCGCCGAAACGGCCAGACGGCC
The DNA here is from genome assembly GCA_963777765.1 of uncultured Alphaproteobacteria bacterium. Lineage (GTDB taxonomy): Bacteria > Pseudomonadota > Alphaproteobacteria > Rhodobacterales > Rhodobacteraceae > Aliitabrizicola. Next base: position 236,282 of record CAVZRP010000004.1, read on the forward strand.
AAGCTGGCCCGTGGCGCCGGTGATCCCGATGGTCATATGAGTCGCTCCTTCAAAGCATGTTGACCCCGCTGTGATAGCTGCATACTGACGAAAGAGAAGTACGCACGGAAAGGTAAGTGTCATGGACGGCCCCCTCCACCGCCCGCCACCGGCCAGCCTGCTGGCGCAATCCCGCCGGCGCGGCAATGTGATGGCCTGCGACTGCCCGTCGCGGATCGTGCTGAACCACCTCACCAGCCGCTGGGGCGTGCTCGTGCTGATCGCGCTGGAAACCGGCACCCAGCGGTTCAGCCAGCTTCGCCGGGGCATCGGCGGGGTCAGCGAGCGGATGCTGGCCCAGACCCTCCAGCAACTCGAGGCTGACGGTCTCGTGCAGCGCCACGCCTACGAGGTCGTGCCCCCGCACGTGGAGTATACCCTTACACCGTTGGGGCAGGGGGCAGCCGAGAAGGTGCGCCTTCTTACCGACTGGGTGGAACTGAACATCGGCGCGATCCTCGATCGGCGCCGCGCCGCGCCGCGCAATGGCTGACGGTCGGCCCCGGCTTTGGCCGACGCTCCTGCGCGCGCTTCTGCCCGTCGCCCTGATCCTCGGCGCCACCTGGGCGGGCGGCTGGGCCGCCGACCGGCTGCTGCCCGGCGTCTCCGCCGGAACCGCTTCGGTGATGCAACCGCTCGTCCTGGCCCTCGTGGCGCTTTACGCCGTGATGCTGCTGCTGCCATTCGTCCCGGCGGTAGAGCTGGGAATGACCCTGATGATGGTGCTGGGCACGCCCGTCGTCCCGCTTGTCTGGGGCGCCACGGTTCTTGCGCTGACCGTCGGCTTCCTGATCGGCCGTCTCGTCCCTGAACGAGCGGTCCGAAACCTGTTCCGGACCCTGCGCCTTGCCCGCGCCGAGCGGCTGATGACCGAACTCGAACCCCTGGGCACCGAGGCGCGGCTCATCTACCTGACCCGCAACGCCCATTCCCGCCTGCTGCCCTTCCTCCTGCGCAGCCGCTACCTTGCCCTCGCCGTGTCGGTGAACACGCCCGGAAACATGCTGATCGGCGGCGGCGGCGGCATCGCCCTGATCGCAGGCTTCAGCCGCCTGTTCCGCCTGCCCGCCTACATCCTCACAATTGCGCTGGCCACGACTCCCGCCCCGATCCTGATGTATCTCTGGCCCTGAGCGGTCCGCCTCGCTACGCTTTCACCCGGCATCGGGGCAAACGATCAAGGTCCGAAAGATGATTGCGATCCGCACCGCGACAACCCGCGACGATTTCTCCCGCATCCACAGCCTGATCGGCGAGATGTCCCTCTGGGATGCCGCGATGTCGCAGGCCGCAGGGTTCCCCTCCGCAGCCGTCCATGCTGCCTATTACCGCGACAGTGCCGATGATCTGCACGCTCTGCTGACCGCCCCCGGCGCCGCGATGCTCATGGCGCACGATCACGACGATCTCCTCGGGTTCCTCGGCTTCGACCGTTTCGATCGAGACACCGCCGAGGTGCAGAAATTCTTCGTCACGCCAGCGGCGCGTGGCAGGGGCGCGGGCCGCGCGCTGATCGAGGCGCTGATCCCCAAAATGGCCGCCACGGGCTATTCTGCGTCCTGCCTGGAAACCGCAACCTTCATGACCGGGGCGATCGCACTCTACGGCAAAGCTGGATTTCGCACCTGCCCACCGTTCCGCGCCCCACCCCCGGCGCTCGACGGCCTCAGCGTCTTCATGCGGCGCCCGCTCCCGTAGGGCGGGGGTCGCGCCGCCGAAATCCGTCCGCCCACGCCCAGCCCCAAGAGACCCGAACTCACCCCGCCAGTTCCACCCAGACCGGCACATGGTCCGACGGCTTGTCCCCGCCCCGCACCGCCGTCGATCCCGGCATCCTCCAGCAGGTCCGCCGCCTGCGGGCGACAGCAGCAGATGGTCGATGCGGATGCCGTTGTTCCGCTCCCAGGCCCCCGCCTGATAGTCCCAGAACGTGTATGCCCGGCCCGGCTGTCGCGCACGCGGAACGCATCGGTGAAGCCCGAGGTTCAGATGCCGCCGGAAGGCCGCGCGGCTTTCCGGCAGGAACAGCGCATCCGTCAGCCCAGGCCTCTGGCTTGGCCGCATCCTCGGCCTGCGGGATCACGTTGTAGTCGCCCAGCAGCACCACCGGTTCCTCGGTCGCCAGCAGCTCCGCGCCCGCGGCCGCATCCGCTCCATCCAGGCGAGTTTGTAGTCATACTTCGGCCCCGGCGCCGGGTTGCCGTTCGGCAGGTAAAGCCCGCAGACCCGCACCGCCCGCGTCCCGATCACCGTCGCCTCGATCCAGCGCGCCTGCTCGTCGGCCGTCATCGCCCGGCAGCCCGCGCGTGACATCCTCCAGCGGCAGCTTCGACAGGATCGCGACGCCGTTGAAGCCCTTCTGCCCATGCGTTTCCACCCGATAGCCAAGGTCCTCGAAGACCTCGCGCGGAAAGCCTTCGTCGACCGACTTGATCTCCTGCAAGCAGACCACGTCCGGGCTTGCGTCGCCGCAGCCAGGCGGAAGCGTCTCGATCCGCGCCTTGATGCCGTTGATGTTGAAGGTCGCGATCTTCATGGCCCGCCTCTCGCTTTCCCCCAGTCTAGGGCGAAGCCACGCCGAAGGGAATGTGATGCGAGCGTCAGGCCGGCACCATCCCCCTCCGCCTCACGGAAAACGTCAGCCCCAGCGCCAGACCCACGGGCACCAGTGCGATCAGGAACGTCTCCCGCATCGCCGCCGCCACATCGGCGGGTTGCGCCAGCGTCACGTCCACCCCCCCGGCACCGAAGGCAAAGACCGCCCCCAGCACCGAGGCACCGGTGACCAGCCCCAGATTGCGCGACAGGTTCAGCAGGCCCGACATCACACCCCGCCGGTCCGGCGCAGCGTCGGCCATCAGCCGCGTCGTGTTGGCGGCCTGCACCATCTGATAGCCCGGCGTCAGCACCGCGACTGCCGCGACATAGCCCGCCACGCCGAACAGTCCGGGCAGCAGAGCCAGTGCGAGAACGCCCACGACCATCACCACCAGCCCCGCGGCGGCAACCCGCCACGGACCCAGCGCATCGACGATCCGGCCCGACGGCACGCCGCTCAGGGTCGAGATCACCGGCCCGACCGTCATGACCGCCCCGACCAGCGTCGCAGGCAGACCCAGCCCGCGGGACAGGTAGACGGGCCCCACAACCAGCGTCGCCATCATCACCGTGGCAACCAGCAGGCTGATCGCAAGACTCGTGCCCGGTACCGCCTCGCGCAACATGCGAAGCTGGACCAGGGGGTGTGCGGCGCGCAACTGCATCGGCACGAACGTTGCCAGTCCCAGCAGCGCGACAGCCCACAGGGCGCCGCTCCATCCGCCCCCCACCGTGACCGCCAGGGTATAGGCCGCCAGCGTCACCCCCAGCACGACCGTTCCGCCCACGTCGAACGGTCTTGCCGTATCTTCCACGGGCCGCGCCGCGCGCGGCAGAAACCGGTATGCCAGCGCAAAGTTCGCCACCCCGATCGGCACCAGCACCCAGAACACGGCCCGCCAGCCGAAACCGCCGATCAGCACGCCGCCCAGCGACGGGCCAAGTGCCGTGCCGATCGCCGACATCGTCCCCAGCAGGCCCATCGCACGGCCGGTCCGCTCCGCGGGCACCGCGTCGCGCACCAGCGCCGCCGTCAGCGCCATAAGGATTGCCCCGCCCATCCCCTGAACCGCCCGCGCCGCGATCAGCACCGGCAGGGCAGGGGCCACGGCACACAGCACGGAGGCCCCGGTGAACAGCACAAGGCCCGCCAGCAGGACTCTCGCATGGCCCAGCCTGTCGCCCAGTCCGCCCGCGCTCACCACAAGCGTCGTCACCGCCAGCAGATAGGCGATTGTCACCCATTGAGCCTGCGGAAAGGGAGCACCGAAGCCGTCTGCCAGCGCGGGCAAGGCGATGTTCGCTATGCTGACGCCCATCGAGGCCAGCAGCATCGCCAGCGCCAGCGCGACCATCGCCCCGCGCGCCGACATCGGGTGGTCTTGTTGTCCGGTCTGTTCCATCGCCTGTTCCCCTTGCCCGAATCGTCATCCAGGGGCACCCTACGACTTCAAGTCAACTTTAGGTCAAGCATGAAACTTCTGGATATCGGCGAGGTGTCGGACCGCTCCGGCATCGCCCCATCGACGCTGCGCTACTACGAGGAAATCGGCCTCATCACCTCGCAGGCCCGCCACGGCCTGCGTCGCCAGTTCGGCCCCGAGACGCTGCTTCAGCTTTCCCTGATCGCGCTTGGAAAGACAGCCGGGTTTTCACTGGCCGAGATTGCGGGGATGTTCGATCGAAAGGGCGAGCCTCACCTTGCGCGAAGCGGCCTTCACGCGCGGGCCGATGCAGCTCGACCGGCAGATCCGGAACCTGACCACCCTGCGCAATGCGTTGCGCCATGTCGCAGACTGCCCGGCCCCCTCGCACATGGACTGTCCCACCTTCCAGCGGCTCGTCCGGATGGCAGGCCGACCGCAGGCACGCGCGTCGAAACGCGCCTCGCCTGCGTAGCAAACCCTGAACGAAAGGTTCACGCCGCGGGGGAAACTCAACGATTCCAGAAAAGTGGCAAACGTCACACGCGTGAGACGCGGACCGTGCCTCAGATCGAGAAACTCGTCCCGCAGCCGCAGGAGGACGTGGCGTTCGGGTTCTGCACCACGAACCGCGCGCCGATCAGCTCGTCGGAGAAGTCGATCACCGCGTTTGCCAGGAAGGGCAGGCGACACCGCATCGACCAGCACCCTCTGCGCCGTCCTTTTCCAGCACCAGATCGTCCGGCAGCGGGCTCGTCCAGCTTGATGTCATACTGAAAGCCCGAACAGCCGCCGCCATCCACCGCCACCCGCAAGGGCCGCGCATCGCCCGTCGCGGCGGCAATCTCGGCCAGCCGGGCAAAGGCCCGGTCGGTCACCTTGGGGGGCAGCGTCAGGTTCCATGGCTGTTCCCGTATCCTTCGGCCGTTCGCTGAATATAGGCTCGGGACCGGACCGCACCTCACAAGGCACAGGCCCCCATGCTCGCCCCCTACGCCTGCCAGCCCGACGCCAGCCGCGGGCGCCTCTGGCCCGAACGGATGTCGCACCTTCCGCTCGCCCTTCCAGCGCGACCGCGACCGGATCATCCATTCCTCGCGCCTTCCGCCGGCTGAAGCACAAGACCCAGGTCTTCGTCGAACATGAGGGCGACTACTACCGCACCCGCCTGACCCACACGATCGAGGTGGCCCAGGTCGCCCGCACCATCGCCGGGCGTCCTGGACCTGAACACCGACCTGGCCGAGGCGGTCGCGCTGGCCCATGACCTTGGCCACACCCCCTTCGGCCACACCGGCGAGGATGCGATGGAGCGCGCTGATGGCGCCCTATGGCGGCTTCGACCACAACGCCCAGGCGCTGCGGATCGTCACCCGGCTGGAGCGCCACTACGCCGACTTCGACGGGCTGAACCTGACCTGGGAAACCCTGGAAGGCATTGCCAAGCACAACGGCCCGGTCACGGCCCAATGCCGATGCCAAGCATGAGGGCCGCTGCCTATGCCCTGGCCGAAGTCAACGCGCAGTGGGATCTGGAACTTGCACACCCATGCCTCCGCCGAGGCGCAGGTCGCGGCCATCGCCGATGACGTGGCCTATTCGCACCACGACCTGCACGACGGCCTCCGCTCGGGCCTGTTCACCGAGGCCGACCTGATGGACCTGCCCGTCACCGGCCCCGCCTTCGCCGAGGTGGACGCGCTCTATCCCGGCCTCGACCCGATGCGCCGCCGCCACGAGGCGCTGCGCCGCGTCTTCGGCCGCATGGTCGAGGATGTGATCGCCGTCGCGCAGAACCGCCTCGACGCCGCCCAACCGAAATCGGTCGACGAGATCCGCGCACATGGGCACGACGGTGATCCGGTTTTCGAAACCGCTCTATCAGGACCTGAAGGCGATCCGCAGTCTTCCTGTTTCACCGCATGTACCGCGCGCCCTCGGTGATGGCGGAACGGGCCAAGGTCACACAGGTGGTCAACGACCTCTTCCCGCTGTTCCTGGCACACCCGGACCTCCTGCCCGCCGAATGGCAGGCCGACGTGCGCGGCCGCGCAGGACGAAACCGAGCTGGCCCGCATCGTCGCCGACTATGTCGCCGGCATGACCGACCGCTTCGCCCTGCAGGAACATCAGCGGCTCTGCGGCTGGAGGCGGGCCGGCGAGACCCGTCAGGATTGACGCGACCGATAGCCCTCTGGCACAGGCTGTGGCAACAATCAGGACCCGCAGATGAACCTTTTCGCCGATCTCCGCGCCCTCGTGCTCGATGCGCTTGCCGATATGACCGCTGCCGGAGAGCTGCCGGCCGGACTCGATTTCGCACAGGTCGCGGTGGAGCCGCCGCGCGATCCGGCCCATGGCGACATGGCGACCAATGCGGCGATGGTGCTGGCAAAGCCCGCCGGCCTGCAGCCCTCGCGCTATCGCCGAGGCACTGGCCGCGCGCCTGGGGGCCGACCCGCGGATCACCGAGGCCGCGGTGGCAGGACCGGGCTTTCTGAACCTGCGGTTATCGCCCGCCGTCTGGCAGGGCCTGGTGCGGTCGGCGCTGGTCGAGGGCGCGGAGTTCGGCCGTTCCACGCTGGGTCAGGGGCAGAAGGTCAACGTCGAGTTCGTCTCGGCCAACCCGACCGGCCCGATGCACGTCGGCCATGTGCGCGGCGCGGTGTTCGGCGACGCGCTGGCGCGGCTCTTGTCCTTTACCGGCTTCGATGTGACACGGGAGTATTACATCAACGACGGCGGCGCGCAGGTCGACGTGCTCGCCCGCTCGGCCTATGAGCGCTACCGCGAGGCCAACGGGCTTGAGCCGGAAATCCGCGAGGGGCTTTACCCCGGCGACTACCTGATCCCTGTGGGCGAGGCGCTGAAGGAAACCTACGGCACCGCCCTGCTGGACAAGCCCGAGGCAGAATGGCTGATCCCCATCCGCGACTTCGCGACCAAGCGGATGATGGACATGATCCGGGCCGATCTTGCGCTGCTTGGCGTGACGATGGACGTCTATTCCTCGGAAAAGGCACTCTACGGAACCGGGCGGATCGAGGCTGCGATCGAGGCGTTGCGGGGATTGGGCCTGATCTATGAAGGCGTGCTGGAACCCCCGAAAGGCAAGACGCCCGAGGACTGGGAGCCGCGCAAGCAGACGCTGTTCCGCTCGACCGCGCATGGCGATGACGTGGACCGTCCGGTGATGAAGTCCGACGGGAGCTGGACCTATTTCGCCCCCGACATCGCCTATCATTACGACAAGGTGCAGCGCGGCTTTGATGCCCTGATCGACATTTTCGGGGCGGATCACAGCGGCTATGTGAAGCGCATGAAGGCGGCCGTTGCCGCGCTGTCGCAGGGCCGCGTTCCGCTGGACATCAAGCTGATCCAGTTGGTCAAGCTGTGGAAGAACGGCGAGCCGTTCAAGATGAGCAAGCGGGCGGGCACCTTCGTGACGCTGCGCGATGTCGTCGAGCAGGCAGGCCCGGACGTGACGCGCTTTGTCATGCTGACCCGCAAGAACGACGCGGCGCTGGACTTCGACTTCGACAAAGTGCTGGAGCAGTCGAAGGACAACCCGGTCTTTTACGTGCAATACGCCAATGCCCGCGTGAATTCGGTCCTGCGCAAGGCGCGCGAGGCGGGGATCGACTGTAGCGATGCGGCGCTTGCGGCGGCCGACCTGGGCGTTCTGAGCCACGACGCGGAGTTGACCATGGCCCGGAAGGTTGCCGAATGGCCCCGGCTGGTCGAGATCGCGGCACGCAGCAACGAGCCGCACCGGGTGGCGTTCTACCTCTACGAACTCGCGTCGGACTTCCACGGATTGTGGAACCGGGGCAATGACGACCCAAATCTGCGATTTATTCAGGACGATCCGGCCATATCGCAGGCGAAAATCGCCCTCGCGCGAAGCGTAGGCGTTGTTATTTCTGCAGGTCTTGGTATTCTCGGCGTCACTCCGGCGGAAGAAATGCGCTGACTGACAGGCGCCTCTGCCCGAGCGAACAGGCAAGACAAGCCCGGCGATCGACACGTCGGGCCAGTGGGGCAGAGCATGGCAGTCGTGGACGACAGGGATATCGCGGGCATGGCCCCGGCTTCGCCATCGGCGGAGCGGGTACAATGGTTCATCAACATGGCGGGGGCGGTAACGTCGGTCGCGCTGGTGATCGGTGTGGGGGTGTGGGGCTACAATCTCGCCGTGCGCGACGTGACGGGGATACCGGTCGTCCGCGCGATGGAAGGCCCGATGCGGATCGCCCCGCAGGAACCGGGCGGCGAGATCGCGGCAAATACCGGGCTTTCGGTGAATCAGATTGCGGCAGAGGGCGCTGCGGCGGATCTGCCGGAGCAGATGGTCCTTGCTCCGCGACCCATTGATCTGACGGCGGAAGATCAGCCCGCCGCGACGCTTGCTGCGGCCGCGGCGCCCGAAACGACGACGCTCGCGGCGGTGAGCGATGCTGCGGCGCCCGCTCCCGCAGATCCCGGCCTGCCGGTCCTTGCGCCGGGCGAATTGACCGAGACGCCGCTGGACGCCCCCGTCACGATGGACGCGATGACCGGTGCTGCTCCGGAAGCAGACGCCGCGATTGCGGCAACTGCGCCCGACGCCCTGGAATCCTCGGTCGACGTTGCTTTGGCCGAGGCGCTTGGCACGGACGTGGCGGTTGTCGAGGCGACCGAGGCTGCGCCCACCCCCGCAGGGACGATCACCAAGTCACCGCGCCCTGCGCGGCGGCCCGAGGGGGATGGCTCTGCCGAGACGGCAGCACCCGTTGCGGCAAGCGCCACAGGCGAGGATGCGGGCGCCGAGGTTGATATCGCCTCGCTGGCTCCGGGAACACGGCTGGTGCAACTGGGAGCCTTTGACGACGAGGCAGGTGCGCGGGCGGAGTGGGCGGCGCTTCAGGCCCGGTTCGGCGATCTGATCGCGGCGAAGGTGCTGGTGCTTGAGGACGCGCAGAGCGGCGGGCGCAACTTCGTTCGACTGCGCGCGCTAGGGTTCGAGGATGAGGCCGACGCGCGCCGGTTCTGTTCGGCCCTGCTGGCCGAGAATGCGACCTGCATCCCGGTGACCTACCGGCCATGAGCGCCAAAGGAGCGACGGTCTTTGGCTGCCTCGGCGCGGTGCTGGACAACTCGGAGCGGGACTTCTATCGCGAGGCTGACCCCTGGGGGTTCATCCTGTTCGCCCGAAATGTCGAGACACCGGAGCAACTTCGGCGGCTGACATCAGACCTGCGCGCGGCTGTCGGACGCGATGCACCCGTGTTCATCGATCAGGAAGGCGGGCGCGTCCAGCGCCTTCGCGCACCGCACTGGCGCGAATGGTCGCCACCGCTGGACACGGTGCGCCGGGCTGGCGACAAGGCAGCACGGGCGATGCACCTGCGGTCCCGGCTGATCGCTTCGGAACTGCGGGACGTCGGCATCGACGGGAACTGCGCCCCCACGGTCGATATCGCCACTGACCTGACCCATCCGTTTCTGAGGAACCGGTGCTATGGCGAGGATTTGGAGACGGTCGTTGCGATAGCGAGAGAAGTTGCGGCCGGGCTGCTCGAGGGCGGCGTGTTGCCGGTGATGAAGCATATTCCCGGACACGGCAGGGCCACGATGGACACGCACCTCGAATTGCCGAGGGTCACCGAACCTGCCGCAACGCTCCTGTCCTGTGATTTCGCGGCCTTTCGCAAGCTGAACGACCTGCCAATCGGCATGACCGCGCATATTGTCTTCACCGCATATGATGAACGGCCTGCCACCTGCTCGCCGGTGATGGTTCGGGTGATACGCGAAGACATCGGCTTTCAGGGAGTGTTGATGACAGATGATCTTTCGATGCAGGCGCTGTCCGGTACACTTGCGGAACGAGCCACCCGCGCGCGGGCTGCGGGTTGCGATATCGTACTGCACTGCAACGGAAAAATGGACGAGATGATTGCGGTGGCTGCTGCCGCGGGCGCGATGCAGCCCGAAGAGCGGGCGCGGGCGGACGCCGCTTTGGCGTGGCGTCATGTGCCGGACGATTGCGATCTTGCTTCAGTCGACGCAGAATTGGCGGCGTTGACGCAGGGGGATCTGGGTGGCTGATGACTGGGGCGATGCAGGCGGTGTTGACGCGCGGGTCGCGGCAGAAGCGCTGATTGTCGATGTCGACGGCTTCGAAGGGCCGCTTGACCTGTTGCTGATGCTTTCGCGCACGCAGAAGGTGGACCTGCGCCGGATATCGGTCCTGCAACTGGCTGAGCAATATCTTGGTTTTGTGAACCAGGCCAGGGCCTTGCGGATCGAACTTGCGGCGGATTATCTGGTCATGGCCGCTTGGCTGGCCTACCTCAAGTCCCGCCTGCTGCTTCCGCCGGACCCTACCGAGGAAGGACCGAGCGCGGACGATCTCGCCGCTCACCTCGCTTACCAGCTGGAGCGGTTGCAGGCGATGCGCGAGGCGGCGGCGCAGTTGATGGCGCGCGACCAGAAGGGTCGCGATTTCTTCGCGCGCGGTATCCCCGAGGATGTGACCCGCGTGCGGCGCATCCGCTACACGGCGACGCTGCTGGATCTGATGCACGCCTATGCACGCACCCGCACCCGGGACGAGTTCCGCCCCTTCGTGATGGACCGTCACCATGTGTTCACGATGGAGCAGGCGCTGGACCGGATGCGCGGGCTGATCGGCTATGCGGGCGACTGGACCGACCTTTCCAGTTACCTGCCGGACGGCTGGGAGACGAACCCGCAGCGCCGCCGCTCGGCCACCGCCGCCCATTTCGCCGCCGTGCTGGAACTGGCAAAGCGGGGTCAGATCGAGCTTCGGCAGGGCGAAACCTTTGCGCCGATCCATATCCGGCGGAGGGACCGGTGACCGAACCGACGGAGAAGAGCCTGTTCGAAGCCCCGCCCCTGGCGGAGCAGGAGCGTATGGTCGAGGCGATCCTCTATGCCACCGCCGAGCCCATCACCCTCGCAGAACTGACCGCGCGGCTTCCGCATGGCTGCGATGCCGGCGAGGCGCTGGCCTATCTGCGCCGCCGCTATGAGGGCAGGGGGGTTCACCTGGTGCGTGTTGGCGATGCCTATGCCTTCCGCACTGCGCCCGATCTTGGCTATCTGATGCAGAAGGAAACCGTCGAACAGCGCAAGCTGTCCCGCGCCGCCATCGAAACGCTGGCGATCATCGCCTACCATCAACCCGCCACGCGCGCCGAGATCGAGGAAATCCGGGGCGTCGCCGTCAGTCGCGGCACGATCGACCAGTTGATGGAATTGGACTGGATTCGCTTCGGACGCAGACGGATGACACCGGGCAGACCGGTGACCTTCGTGGTGACCGAAGCCTTTCTCGATCACTTCGGCCTTGAATCCGCGCGCGACCTGCCTGGACTCAAGGAACTGCGCCAGGCCGGCCTGCTGGATAACCGCCCCTTGCCTGGCAGTGCCGAGGCGAAGGAGGATGACGAGGAAGCGAGTATTCTGGGGCAGTCGGAGCTTTTCGAGGACTGACAGGTCACCGGAAATGTTTCGACAGTTTAAGCCCTTGGCCCTGGTAGTTCGAGCCCAGACCCGCGCCGTAAAGCATCTCGGGCACTGCCGCCATCCGCTCGTAGACGAGCCGCCCGACGACCTGCCCATGCTCCAGCACGAAGGGCGCTTCATGGCAGCGGACTTCAAGCACCCCGCGAGAGCCTGACCCACGCGCACTGTGGTGGCCGAACCCGGGATCGAAAAATCCTGCATAGTGGACGCGAAACTCGCCCGCCACGGCCATGTAAGGCGCCATCTCGGCGGCGTGGTCGGGGGGGATCGTCACCGCTTCCCGGCTGACCAGTATGTAGAACGCCCCCGGATCGAGGATGATGCGCCCGTCTCGTGCGCGCACCTCTTCCCAATAGTCGGCAGGCTCATAGGCCGCGATCCGGTCAAGGTCGATCAGCCCGGTATGCGGCTTGGCCCTATATCCAACCAGATCGCCCTCTGCCGGGTTCAGATCCACCGAAAAGCCCAACCCTTCCGAAATCACCGGCTGGCTGTCCACCAAGGGGTCGCGGGCGTGCAGGACCGCGAGTTGCGTATCCGACAGTGCCGCATGGCCCCGGCGAAACCGGATCTGGTTCAGCCTCATCCCGGGGCGGACGAGGACGGAAAAGCTGCGCGGACAGATCTCGGCAAAGAGCGGCCCGTTGTAACCCGCAGGAATACGGTCGAATTCCACCCCGCCATCGGTGATCGTGCGGGTCAGAAGATCCAGCCGCCCGGTGGAGCTTTTCGCATTCGCAACCGCCGAAATGTCGGCAGGAAGGGCAAGCGATTCCATCAGCGGCACAACGTAGACACAGCCCTTCTCCAGCACCGCGCCCGCCGTCAGATCAACCTTGTGCATCCGGAACAGATCAATCTGGTCGATAACCCGGCGGGCACGCCCGGCAAGGAACGAGGCGCGCACCCGATAGGCCACCGAGCCAAGCCGCAGATCGAGGCTGGCCGGTTGAATCTGTCCGGCGACGACGGGCATGTCAGCGCGGATCGCGCCAGCGTCGATCATCGCCTGAAGGGTCTGCGAGGGAAGCACGCCATCGTTCATGCCAGCTTCACTCCCCCAGAACGAAACCGCCCGACACCGTTTCGGGCGCGGGCGGCTTCATGTTGGTCGGGCCGGCGAGATTCGAACTCGCGACCTTCCGCCCCCCAGACGGACGCGCTAACCAGGCTGCGCTACGGCCCGACGAGGCGGATACATACCTGGATTCTTCGGAGGGGCAAGCAGGAAAGCTCATCCCCGAAGGTCAGCGACTACGCTCATCGGTGCCCGGCTGCATTCGATCCCGCAGTTCGGTCAACCGTCGGGCGATCTTCGCCAGCGCTACGCGGTTTTGCAGGGCGGTTTCGGGCGACGTTGCACGCAGCAGAGTCGGCATCCAGACCGCAGGGGCCTGAGAAACCTCTGGTGAGCTTGGCGCCCCCTGTTCCTCGGGCGCTTTTGCCTCGGTACTGCCTGCAAAGAGCGGAAGCTCCGGGGAAGGCTCGGGTTTTGGCATCGCCGGGCGTGGCGTGCCGAGAATCAGCACGTCGGCCGGTGGCTTGGGTTCGGGTTCGGCAAGCCGGGTATTCTCTGCCTCGATGCTGGCGTCCGCCATGGCCATCACATGCCGGATGCCATGCTCCCGCAGCACTTTCTGCACACCACGGATCGTCAGCCCGTCGCTGTGCAGCAGCCGCTTTATACCGGAGAGAAGCGCAACATCTGTCGGGCGATAGTAGCGCCGCCCCCCCGCGCGCTTGACCGGCCGGACCTGGGGAAAGCGGCTCTCCCAGAAGCGCAGCACATGGGCAGGCGTATCAAGCAACTCGGCGACCTCGCTGATGGTGCGGAAGGCGTCGCGCGACTTTTCCATGCGGTGCTGTCCTTCAGCGCTTGCTGCCGGCAGCGACGCGGTCCTTCATCAGATGCGACGGCCTGAACGTCAGCACACGCCGCGGGCTGATCGGAACCTCGTCGCCAGTCTTGGGATTGCGCCCCACGCGGGCCGACTTGTCGCGCACCGAGAAGGTGCCAAAGGACGAAATCTTCACTGTCTCGCCGGCGACGAGCGAGTCGGACATGTGCTGAAGCACAGATTCGACCAGCTGTGCGGACTCGTTGCGGCTCAGGCCAACTTCGCGAAACACGGCCTCGCTCAAATCCATGCGCGTCAAAGTCTTTTCACTCATGTCCGACCCCCCGGTTTTGGGACAGATTGGGCGCTTTGAAAACCCAAGTCAATATCAACAGCTTGAAGCGGCCTATTCAGACGCCTTACCAACGCAGGACGACCGATCCCCAGGCAAGTCCGCCGCCGATTGCCTCCGTGACGACCAGATCGCCACGCTTGATCTGGCCGCGCTGCACGCCGACCGATAGCGCAAGCGGGATCGAGGCGGCCGAGGTATTGCCATGGTCCTGAACCGTGACCACCACCTGCTCCATCGGAATCTGCATACGCTGGGCCGTGGCGGTGATGATGCGCAGGTTCGCCTGGTGTGGCACGATCCAGTCCACGTCGGCCGCCGTCAATCCGGCTTTGTCGAGCGCGGTGTGTGCGGTCTGGGCCAGCTTCTCGACCGCATGGCGGAACACTTCCTTGCCCTGCATCCGCAGTTGACCGGTCGTGTGGGTGGACACGCCACCGTCGACATAGAGCAGCTCCTTGAACCTGCCGTCGGAATTCAGATCGCAGGACAGAATACCGCGATCCGCCCCCGTTCCCGCGCCCTCGGCACGTTCCAGCACCAGCGCACCGGCCCCGTCGCCGAAGAGGACACAGGTGGAACGGTCGGTCCAGTCCATCAACCGCGAGAATGTCTCGGCACCAATGACCAGCACCCGCTCTGCCTGGCCCGCAATGATAAGGGCATTGGCACTGGCCAGAGCATAGACGAATCCGGCACAGACCGCCTGAATGTCAAAGGCGAAGCCGCGCGTCATGCCAAGCTCCGCCTGCACCATCGTCGCGCAGGAGGGAAATGTCAGGTCCGGCGTGGAGGTGGCGACCACGATGGCGTCGATGTCATCGGGGCGCAGCCCCGCATCGTCCAGCGCGGCGCGCGCCGCCCGTGTGGCGAGATCGGACGTGGGCTGGCCCTCTGCCGCGAAATGCCGCCGCTCGATGCCCGATCGCGAGCGGATCCACTCGTCAGTCGTATCGAGGGTCGCTTCGAACTCCGAATTCGGCACCACACGGTCAGGCAGGTAGTGCCCGACGCCCTTCGCCACGGCGCGTATTGTCATTCAGCCTTACCGGTTATGGTGCCATCCGCAGCGGCATCCTGCCCCGCCCGCCCAGCCGATGCAACCCGCGCCGCCAGACGCTCCTGAAAGCCGGACTGCGCCAGTTGGAACGCCAGCTTGATCGCAGCCGATACACCCGTCGCATCCGCCGAGCCGTGGGATTTCACGACTGTGCCGTTCAGGCCAAGGAACACGCCGCCATTCACCCGGCGCGGGTCGATGCGCTTCTGGAGGCGCTTCAGGGAGGTCAGCGCAAGCAGCGCCGCGATCCTGGACAGGAACGTGGCGTTGAACGCCTCCTTCAGGAAATCCGAGATCAGCTTCGCCGTACCTTCGCCTGTCTTGAGCGCGATGTTCCCGGTGAAGCCGTCGGTCACGATCACATCCACGCGGTTGCCGGGAATGTCCCCGCCCTCGACAAAGCCGATGAACTCGAAATCGCCTGCGTTGGCGGCGGCCGCCATCTGGTCGTGCGCCAGTTTCAACTCGGCCCTGCCCTTGTGCTCTTCCGTCCCCACGTTCAGCAGCCCGACCCTGGGTCGTTCCAGGTTCAGGCCGTTGCGCGCATAGGATGCGCCCATGGTGGCGAATTGCAGCAGGTCTTCGGCATCGGCACGGATATCCGCCCCGACATCGAGCATAAGATTGAATCCGCCCGGATTGCGCGAGGGCCACAGGCAGGCAATCGCCGGGCGGTTCACGCCGGGCAGCTTGCGCAGGCGGATCATCGAAAGCGCCATCAGCGCCCCCGTGTTCCCGCAGGAGACAGCCACGGTGGCCTCGCCCCGGCGCACGCTTTCAAGGCACGACCACATCGACGTGCCTTCGCCATGCCGCATCACCTGGCTGGGCTTGTCGCTCATCGTGACGGTGCGGGGGGCGTGGCGGATCTCGCAGCGGCCGGCCAGGCCCTTGCGGCGACCGATCAGCTTCGACAGTTCCGCCTCGTCGCCATGGACGATGAACGCAACGTCGGGGTTCTTGGACGCAGACTCGAGCATGCCCGCGACAACCGCGGCAGGCCCACGGTCGCCTCCCATCGCGTCTATGGAAATGACGAAACGCTTGCCGCCAGCGGTCGGGATGTCTGATCCGTTCGCCATGGCCCGGCAGCGCGGAGGATGCGGCTTACGCCGCGTCCTCGTCCAGGTCGACTTCCTTCGTCAGGGCAACCACTTCGCGGGCATCGTAATGGCCGCAGGCGCCGCAAACGTGATGCGGGCGTTTCAGCTCACCACAGTTCGGGCATTCAGCCGGATTGCCTGCAACCAGCGCATCGTGCGCCCGACGCATGTTGCGCTTCGACTTGGTGACTCGGTTCTGAGGGACAGCCATGTCTCAACCTCGGGTAGCGGGGACATGCCCCTGATTTTCAATAAGAATACAGACATGCCACAGTACGGCTGCGACACAGGCCCGATCCCATAAACGAGGCGCGGAACATAGCGGGATTCTGCCGGGGCGCAAGCCCTTTCTCTTGCGCGGTTTTCCGACGTCGCGGCATCACCTGTCGCCCTGTCCGCCCGCTTCGGGATCGTCCCCCGAGAGTTTCCTGGCCAGCGAGGCAAGGCCGGCGAAGGGTCGCAAATCCTCGTCGCGCAGGGGGGTGACACCGGGGGCCGCATGCACGGTCTGCGTCACCTCGGCATTCGGGGCACGCGGATAATCTGGCAGGGCGAGGGCCAGCGCCTCGAACATCACGGCACCCGGGTCGATGATCTCGGACAGGGGTTCTGCGGTGTCGTCAGCCGGAATTTCCGCCTCGTCATCCGCGGGCAGGACGAATTCCGAGATGTAACGCCGGTTCACAGGCTCGTCGATGTCAGTCGTCACCGGGTCGAGAGTGACGATGCAGGGCTGAACGACGGTCGCGACCAGTCTCCCCTCAAGCTCGAAGTCCGTCCTCCCGACCGGCCGGATCGCCCCCTTGAACGAAAGCCTCGGCACGGCGCTGATGCCCAGCAGGCGCGCAACCTCATCCCGTGCCGCTGCATCGGCGACAAGCGAGAACTGCGTCGGTTTGCGGGACGACAAGGCCCCGGTGCGAAACGGATGGCTGACGGGAAGCGGATCGGCCATAGCTGCTCCTTGCGGATATCCGGCGCAGCGCGTTCCTTTCTTGAACAGGACCGCGACCTTCTGTAAGCCGGTCAGCACGTCGGATAAGGGGCCAAAGCCGACATGGCAAGAGGCGGCAGGAGGCGAAGCATGGCATCGAGCGCGATCAGCCGGTCAACGGTTCTGGCGCGATTGCTTTTGAGGCCGGTGCAACTTGCACTGCTGATCCTGGCGGTTGCCGTATCCGCGTGTCAGCCGGTGTTCCGCGATCACGGCTATGCTCCGACCGAGGCCGAACTGAAGGCCGTCGTCGTGGGCAAGGACAACCGCGAGACGGTGACACAGGCCGTGGGACGGCCAAGTGCCTCGGGCCTGCTGAACGACGACCAGTGGTTCTACGTCCAAAGCCGCTACAAGCAGCGCGGCCCGAAGCCGCCGCTGGAGGTCGACCGGCAGGTCGTCGTCATCAGCTTCAATGCGGGTGGCACGGTCAGCAACATCGAACGCTTCGGGCTGGAGGATGGCCAGGTCGTCGCCCTGTCGCGCCGTGTGACCGAGTCGAATATCAAGGGTGTCACGTTCCTCGGGCAACTCTTCAGCAACTTCGGTCGCTTCGATGCGAGCCAGTTCCTGGGCTCCGCGCCGGCGCAGTGATCGGCGTCGGCCGGCAGGGGAAACATCCCCTGCCGCGCCTGAGCTTACGTTTCAGGCTCGAAGGCCAGCGCCACGCCGTTCATGCAGTAGCGTAGCCCGGTAGGCGCCGGGCCGTCGGGGAAGACATGGCCCAGATGCGCGTCGCACCGGGCGCAGTGCACCTCTGTCCGGCGCATGAACAGGCTGCGGTCGACCGTCTCGCCGACCGCCTCGGGCGACAGCGGCGCAAAGAAACTGGGCCATCCTGTGCCGCTGTCGAACTTCGTCTCCTGGTCGAAAAGCGGCGCACCACAGCACACGCACATGTAGGTGCCGGCGTCCTTGGGAAAATTGTCATGCGTGAACGCCCGCTCCGTCCCGTGCTTGCGCGTCACCTTGTAGGCCAACTCCGACAGTTGAGAACGCCACTCGGCATCCGTCTTGATGACCTTGTCCATCCTAAGTCCTTCCGTTGAGCGAGAACCGGCTTCGTCATCCCGTTACCTGATGTATGCTAAAGCCCGTGCGCTATATGTAGAAGTCAGGTTCCCCGTCGCAAGCCGGAAGGAGGCATTGATGCTCGCACTTCGCAAAGGGCGCTACACGGCCCGGCTGGCGGCGACCGGGCAGGATCTCCGCCGGGCGCAGCAGTTGCGCTACCTGGCATTCATCGCCGGCACCGGCGCCTCGCAGGACGCCGCGCGCGGCGAAGGCCGGGATGTCGATGCCTTCGACCACCGCTGCCAGCACGTCCTGGTCGAGGACACCCGCAGCGACACGCTGGTTGCCTGCTTCCGGATGCTGCCGCTGACGAACGGGGCCGAGATCGGCGCAAGCTATTCGGCGCAGTATTATAACCTGTCTGCCCTGTCCGGCTTCCAGGGGCCGATGGTCGAGATGGGTCGCTTCTGCATCCATCCCGACTGGCACGATCCGGATATCCTGCGCGTGGCCTGGGGGGCCATGACGCGCATCGTCGATGAGCAGGGGGTCGAGATGCTGTTCGGGTGCTCGTCCTTCCACGGAACGGAAGCTGCGGCCTATCACGATGCCTTTGCCATGCTGAAAGACCGCCATCTTGCCCCGAAGCGCTGGCTCCCTCGCGTAAAGGCCCCGGACGTGTTCCGCTTCGCCCGGGCGCTTCGCCGCTTCCGCCCCGACGCCAAGCGCGCGATGCAGGCGATGCCGCCTTTGCTGCGGACCTATCTCCTGATGGGCGGATGGGTCAGCGATCATGCCGTGGTCGACCGCGACCTGAACACGCTGCATGTCTTCACGGGGCTTGAGATCAGGGCGATCCCCCCCGCCAGGGCAAGGCTGCTTCGCGGTGTCGCGGGTTAGTTGTGCGGGGAACGTTGACCTTTCGCTGCGGCGCGATTAGCTCCGCCCGATGGCACGCGCACCCCTTTTGCAACTCTCCGGCATCTCGCTGACCTTTGGCGGCGATCCCATCTTCGACGACCTTTCGCTGGTGGTTCAGCCCGGCGACCGCGTCGCGCTGGTCGGGCGCAACGGCTCGGGCAAGTCGACCCTGATGAAGGTGATGGCGGGGCTGGTCGAGCCGGACCGGGGCGACCGCGTGGTGCCCGCCGGCGTGCATCGTCGGCTACATGGAACAGGACCCCGACCTGTCGGCTTCGCGACGCTGGGCGATTACGCCGCAAGCGGGCTGGACGAGGGCGAGATCTACCGCGTCGAGATGGCGCGCCGAGGGCCTGAAGTTCGACCCCGACACCCCCGTCGCCACGGCCTCGGGCGGGGAACGGCGCCGCGCCGCGCTGGCCAAGCTGATGGCCGAGGCGCCGGAACTGATGCTGCTGGACGAGCCGACCAACCACCTCGACATCGAGGCCATCGAGTGGCTGGAGGCCGAGTTGCGCGACACCCGCACGGCCTTGTCCTCATCAGCCACGACCGCGCCTTCCTGCGCGCGCTGTCCAAGGCGACGCTGTGGATCGACCGGGGCCAGGTGCGCCGGCGCGAAGCCGGGTTCGACGGGTTCGAGGACTGGCGCGAAACCGTCTGGGCCGAGGAAGACGACGCCCGCCACAAGCTCGACCGCAAGATCAAGGCCGAGGCGAGATGGGCCGTCGAAGGCATCAGCGCCCGGCGCAAGCGCAACCAGGGCCGCGTCCGCGCGCTTGCCGCGCTGCGCGCCGAACGCTCCTCGCAGATCCGCCGGCAGGGCACGGCGGCGATGGAACTCGACGGCGGCCCCCAATCGGGCAAGCGGTGATCGAGGCGAAGGGCCTGACCAAGACGCTTCGGCGACAAGACCATCGTGCAGGATTTCGACCTGCGCGTGCTGCGCGGCGACCGGGTGGCCTTCGTCGGCCCGAACGGGGTGGGCAAGACCACGCTTCTGAAGATGCTGACCGGCGAACTCGCGCCGGATGCGGGCACCGTCACGCTGGGCACCAACCTCGAGATCGCCGTCTTCGACCAGACCCGCGCCACAGCTCGATCCCGAATGCCAGCCTGTGGGACAACCTGACGGGCGATCCGCCGATGCGCGTCTCGGGCGCGTCGGATCAGGTGATGGTGCGCGGGCGTCCCGCGGCATGTGGTGGGCTATCTCAAGGACTTCCTCTTCGAGCGACGCGCAGGCCCGCGCACCGGTCCGGTCGCTGTCGGGCGGCGAGAAGGCGCGGCTCCTGCTGGCGCGGCTCATGGCGCAGCAGTCGAACCTGCTGATCCTGGACGAACCGACGAACGATCTGGACGTCGAGACGCTGGACCTTCTGCAGGACATTCTCGGCGACTATGACGGCACGGTGCTGCTGGTCAGCCACGACCGCGATTTCATCGACCGCGTGGCGACCACGACGGTCGCGATGGAGGGCGAGCGGCCGGGCGACGGCCTATCCCGGCGGCTGGTCCGACTACGCCGCACAGCGCGGCGTCGCCGTGGCCGAGCGCGATGCCCGTCCGCACACCAGCCCCGCGCCCGCCGCCAGATCGGCCGGATCGAAACCCGCCGGGTCGCTGACCTTCACCGAACGTGCGCGGCTGGATAGCCTTCCCGAACAGATCGCAAAGCTCGAAGCCGAAATCGCCCGGCTCGTGGTCCTTCTGTCCGACGACACGCTGTTTTCACGCGAGCCGCAGAAGTTCGAAAAGGCGTCCAGACTGCTGGCAGAGCGTCAGGATGCCCTTGCCCGCGCCGAAGCTGACTGGCTCTCGCTCGAAGAAAAGGCCTCCGCCTGACGGCAACCCGGGGTCGGCTGCCGATCAGGTGCAGCTTGGCAATGCCGTGCCGGACCCGAGACATCCCGCAGCTTCACAATACCCCCAGGGGACTGCCCGGGCGTCGGCCATCGCCTGCACCGCGTATCGGGTCCGACCGCAGACGCGGTGCGCGCCCGCCCTGCGGATCGCTGTGAATTTAGCGCAAAATTAACCCGGAGCGACGACCCTGCGGAAAAGGTGCGGGGCGGCTGCCTGCCGCGGCCTGGGTCGGATCGTGCTCAAACAAGCGTGGATATGGTAAAATGGTCATGAGTCGTCGTGCTGCGGCACTTCTCCTAGTTGCGTCGCTGACGTTTCTCGCGGGCTGTGCCCAAACCTTCCGGACCTACTACGACTCCGGCGTGCCGCCCGAGGTTTCGCGCGGCTGGCGCGTGGTGGATGTCCGCGTGACCGTGCCAAAATCCCTGAGCGTCAGCGAAGCAAAGGCGATTCTTCCCGCAGCAGATATCGTCTGGCGCGAGGATCCCCGGGGCGACCGGCGCGCCCAGGTTGCCACGATCGTCGAGACTGCCGCGAAGCAGGGTGCAAGCGGGCTGCGCGGATCGCGCCCGGTGATGCTCGACATTACCGTCTCGCGCTTTCATGCGCTGACCTACGAGGCGGAACAGAGGGTGTCGAACGCCGGCGTGCACAACATCAATTTCACGATCCAGGCCGTCGACGCGGAGACGGGCGCGATCCTCGCCGGGCCTGAAGCGATCGAGGCGGCACTTCCGGCCCTCGCCGGTGTGCAGATGATCCAGGCGCGCATCGCCGGGCAAACGCAGAAATCGCAGATCACCGCCCATCTGCGCGCGACCGTCGCCGCCTGGCTTGGCGCCGGTCCCGACATCCGCCGGACGTTCCGCCGCGCGGGCGACTGACAGACGGTCGGCGGCCAACTTCCCGCTTGGCCGGCTTGTCCGGCTGAGCTATGACGTGGGCATGACGACCAAGGGCATCATCTGCATCGGCTGCATTTCCCGCTGACTTACGTCAGGCGGGCCAGGTCTTCTGTTTCCAGGAATGGACGAAGTTGGTAAGCCCGCCCCGGGAATGCGCCTGCGCAAGGGGACGGACCATGACCACGATAAGGCTGCACAACACGCGGACCCGCCGAAAGGAAGAGTTCGCCCCGCTCGACCCGACGAACGTGCGCATGTATGTCTGCGGCCCGACCGTCTATGACCGCGCCCATATCGGCAACGCGCGCCCGGTGATCGTGTTCGACGTGCTCTATCCGGCTGCTGCGCCATGTCTACGGCGCGGATCACGTCACCTATGTGCGCAACTTCACCGACGTGGACGACAAGATCAACGCCGAGGCGCAGCGGCGCAAGCAGGCGGGTGCCGCCGGCACACTGGAAGAGCTGATCCACGAGCGTACCGAAGAGACGATCCGCTGGTATCACGAGGATATGGAGCATTGCCGGATGGCCCGGTCGGCCTCGGGAATCTGCGTCCGACGCACGAGCCGCGCGCCACCGACTATATCGGTCCGATGATCGCCATGATCGAGCGGCTGATCGCCGACGGTCACGCCTACGCCGCCGACGGCCATGTGCTGTTCGACGTGCGCAGCTATGCGGAATATGGCCGCCTGTCGGGCCGGTCGGTCGACGACATGATCGCCGGGGCGCGGGTCGAGGTGGCGCCGTTCAAGCGCGACCCGATGGATTTCGTGCTGTGGAAACCCTCCGACGCCGTCGTTGCCCGGCTGGGACAGCCCCTGGGGCCGGGGCCGGCCCGGCTGGCACATCGAATGCTCGGCGATGAGCTACGAGTTGCTCGGCGAAAGCTTCGACATCCACGGCGGTGGCATCGACCTGCAATTCCCCCACCACGAGAACGAGATCGCCCAGAGCGCCTGCGCCCATCCCGCACGGCGAGTTCGCCCGCTACTGGATGCACAACGAGATGTTGCAGGTCGAGGGCAAGAAGATGTCGAAGTCGCTCGGCAACTTCTTCACCGTGCGCGACCTGCTGGACCAAGGCTGGCCGGGCGAGGTGATCCGCTTCGTCTATCTCCAGACGCACTACTCGAAGCCGATGGATTGGACGGCGGACGAAGGCTGCAGGCAGCCGCGCAAAGCTCGATGATTATGTCATGTTGATGGATCGGTACTGCGCGATCTCGGCGTCGCGACGCGCGGCCAGGCCTGTCAATGAAGTCATCGACGCGCTTGCAGACGATTTGAATACACATGCGGCACTGGTGGCACTGGATCGGCTTGCAGACCATGCGGATGGGCGACTCGAACTTGCGACCGGCGCTCGATTTGCTCGGCGAATGTCTCGTAGGTTCGATAAGATTTCGGTCAGCTTTTGGCCATCCGGCGTGATGCCATTGCCGGGTTCGGTCGACAATTCGCGGATCGGCTTCAGCAACTCGAGGCTCGCAGCGAAAGACGACCGCGGGACTGTTTCAGTTCGGTGGATGCATCTCAAGCAGAGCCTGCGGCGATCGCCGGTGCTCACAGTCCAGATGCAGTCGACCGGGCATTGTCCATCGAGCCGGGGCCCGAATTTCGATCCAGCCAAATTGCGGACGCTCGCATGACCCCCGAACGCCTCTTCCTCTTCGACACCACCCTGCGCGACGGGCAGCAGACGCAGGGCGTCCAGTTCTCCGCCGCCGAGAAGACCCAGATCGCCGCGGGCGCTCGATGCCCTCGGGGTGGACTACATCGAGGGCGGCTGGCCGGGGGCGAACCCGACCGACAGCGAGTTCTTCGCGGACGCGCCCAAGACCCGCGCCACGATGACCGCCTTCGGCATGACCAGGCGCGTCGGGCCGCTCGGCCGCGAACGACGACGTGCTGGCCGCCGTGCTCGATGCCGGTACCCCCGCCGTCTGCCTTGTGGGCAAGACGCATGAGTTCCATGTGACCACCGCCCTGGGCGTCACGCTGGACGAGAACCTCGCCACCATCGGCAGCAGCATCGCGCATCTGGTGGCCAAGGGCCGCGAGGCGCTGTTCGACGCCGAGCATTTCTTCGACGGCTACCGCGCCAACCCGGCCTATGCGCTCGACTGCCTGCGCGCCGCGCTGGAGGCCGGGGCGCGCTGGGTCGTGCTCTGCGACACCAACGGCGGCACGCTGCCCGCCGAGGTGGGCCGGGTGACGGCCGAGGTGATCGCGGCGGGCATCCCCGGCGACCGGCTCGGCATCCATTGCCACGACGACACGGGCAACGCCGTGGCCAACTCGCTCGCCGCGATCGACGCGGGCGCGCGGCAGGTGCAGGGCACGCTCAACGGGCTGGGCGAGCGCTGCGGCAACGCCAACCTGACCACGCTGATCCCGACGCTGCTGCTGAAGGAGCCCTATGCGCAGCCGCTTCGAGATCGGGCGTCACGCCGCGAGGCGCTGGCGGGGCTGACGCGGGTCAGCCGGATGCTCGACGACATCCTGAACCGCGTGCCCGCTGCGGGCCGCGCCCTATGTCGGGGCCTCGGCCTTTGCCCACAAGGCGGGGCTGCATGCCAGCGCGATCCTGAAGGACCCCGACGACCTACGAGCATGTCGCCCCCGAAGCTGGTGGGCAATGCGCGCTTCATCCCGATGATCAATCAGGCGGGGCAGTCGAACCTGCGCGAACGCCTGCGCGCCGGCGGGGATCGAGGTCGCCCCGAGGCGATCCGCGCCTTGGCCGCATCCTGCGAGATGGTCAAGGCGCGTGAGGATCAGGGCTATGCCTATGACGGCGCGCAGGCCAGCTTCGAGCTGGTGGCGCGGAAGGAACTGGGGCTGCTGCCCGAGTTCTTCGAGGTCAAGCGCTACCGGGTGACGGTGGAGCGGCGGAAGAACAAGTACAACCGCGATGGTCAGCCTGTCCGAGGCGGTGGTGGTGGTGAAGATCGGCGAGCGGCAAGATGCTGTCGGTCAGCGAGAGCATGGACGAGGCGGGCACCGACCGGGGGCCGGTCAACGCGCTGGCCAAGGCGCTGGGCAAGGATCTGGGGCCGTATCAGGCGTGCATCGACGACATGAGGCTGGTCGATTTCAAGGTGCGGATCACGCAAGGCGGCACCGAGGCGGTGACGCGGGTGCATCATCGACAGCGAGGACGGGCAGGGGCGGCGCTGGTCGACGGTCGGCGTGTCGAGCGCCAACATCGTGGACGCCGAGCTTCGAGGCGCTGCTGGATGCGATCGTCTGGAAGCTGATCCGGGACGTGGGCGCAGCCGGTGCTGATCCCGTGAGCCTTGCAGCCTGCGCCGGTCTGGTGGAGCGGGGCGATCCCGACCGCTTCCTGGCGGTGATGGCCGCCCCGCCGGCGGCGCGGGAGCGGCTGTTCCCCCTCTACGCCTTCAACCTGGAGGTCGCCCGTGCCCCGTGGATGACACAGGAGCCGATGATCGCAGAGATGCGGCTTCAGTGGTGGCGCGACACGGTGGAGGGGCTGGCAGGCGATGGGCCGGTCCGCGCGCATGAGGTGGTGGAGCCGCTGGCCCGCGTGGTGCGGGGGCAGGGGCTTGACCTGGGCGTGATGGACCGTCTGATCGAGGCGCGGCGCTGGGAGGTCTATCACGACGGCTTTGCGGATCAGGCGGCGATGGATGCCTATCTCGAGGATACCGGCGCGGGGCTGATGTGGCTGGCCTGTCAGGCGCTGGGGGCGGGGCCGGAGGTGGAGACGGTGGCGCGGGATGCGGGCTGGGCTGCGGGGCTGTCCGGGTTCCTGCGGGCGGTGCCGGAACTCGCTGCGCGGGGCAGGGTGCCGCTGGTCGACGGGCAGGCCGGGGCGGTGTCGGGGCTGGCGCGGCGCGGGTTGCAGAGGCTGGAGCGGGCACGCGCGGGGCGGGGGCTGGTCCCCGCCACGGCACGGCCCGCTCTGCTGGCGGGGTGGCAGACCGCAGAGATCCTGAAACTCGCCTCGAAGGAGCCGGAGCGGGTCGCGCAGGGAAGGCTTGGCCTTTCCGATTTCGGGCGGAAGGGGCGGCTCCTGTGGGCGTCATTGACCGGGCGGTGGTGAGAATGTCGCACAGTGCGACGCTTTGGCAGGGTATTGTTTTGGAACGATAAACGGATACTTCTTAGGAAGTTTTTAGTGTCCGTCGCGATTGTTGGCGCAGGCCCGGGTTGCGTAAGCCGCCGCCGCACCGACACCCCTGACCGGGTTCATTCCGCCGGTTCCGCGCGCCGCGACGCTTCGCGCAGTTCGCGCCGCAGCCGCTCCGCCTCGGCGGCCTTGGGCTTCGACAGCCCCGCCAGCAGCAGATAGGCGACCGGCGTGATGTAGAGCGTGGCCAGCGTCGCCAGCCCCAGCCCGCCGACGATGATCCAGCCCAGCACCTCGCGCGCCTCGGCGCCCGGCGCCGAAGGCGAGGATCAGCGGCAGCGCCGCCCAGCACGGTTGCGATCATCGTCATCATCACCGGCCGCAGCCGGATGATCGAGGCGTTCTCGATCGCCTCGCGCACCGCTGGCCCCTCGTCGCGCAACTGGTTGGCGAATTCGACGATCAGGATGCCGTTCTTGGCCATGATGCCCACCAGCAGCACCAGCCCGATCTGGCTGTAGACGTTCAGGCTGCCCCCGGTCAGCACCAGCGCGAAGACCGCGCAGGCCAGCCCCAGCGGCACCGTCGCCATCACGATGACGGCCGAGACGAAGCTTTCGAACTGCGCCGCCAGCACCAGAAGCACGATCAGCGATCGCGATGCCGAAGGTCACGAGCAGGCCCGACGAGGTTTCGCCCAGCGTCGCCGCCTCGGCCAGCGGCACGATGCGGCTGTCGGCGGGCAGGATGTCGGCGGCCAGTCGCCCGCACCTCGGCCAGCGCGTCGCCCAGCGGCAGCTCGGGCGTCAGGCCGGCGGTGATCGGCACCGACGCGCATCTGCGCCTCGCGGCCCAGTTCCGGCGCCACGGCGCGCTCGGTCAGCGTGACGAAGGTCGAGATCGGCACCATCTGCCCGTCGCCGCGCCGGCACGAAGATCCGCTCCAGATCGCCGGGATCGTTCACCGGGTCCGACGGTCGAGACCAGCTGGATGTCGAAACTGTCGTCGTCCAGGAAGACCGTGCCGACGGTGCGCCCGTCGAGCACCGCCTGCAACGCCTCGCCCAGACCGTCGATGTTCGACGCCCAGATCCGCGGCCCGGGCGCGGTCGACCTCGACGAACAGCTGCGGCTGCGTGGTGTCGTAGCCCAGCCGCACCTGCCCGAAGCGCGGGTTCTGCTCCATCTGCGTCGACCAGCGTGCGCGCGCTGTCGGCCAGCGTGGCCGTAGTCGTCGCCGACCAGCGCGAAGCGACAGGCCCTGCCCGCGCCCCGCGGATGCCCAGCGAGTTCGGCTGGATCGCAAAGGCCCGCACGCCGATCACGCCGCGCAGCTTGCCGTTCGATCTCGGCGACGATCTCCTGCTGGCTGCGGGTGCGGTCGGCCCAGTCGGCCAGCGTCACCACGATGAAGCCCCGGCTGTCCTGCCCGCCCATGCCCGGCAATGGCGAAGACGCTGGTCACCTCGCCCGAGGCGCGCAGCGGTTCGAGCAGCGCCTCGATCTCGCGCATCTTGCCGTCGGTGTAGTCGAGCGACACGCCCTGCGGCGCCTGCACGCTGACAGCAGCGACCAGCGCCCGGTCCTCGGGCGGCGTCAGTTCCTGCCGCAGCGTCGGCGAACAGCAGCGCCGCCGCCAGCCGCGAACAGGACCGCCACCGCGACCGACCACCAGCGGCGCGGCCAGCGCAGCGCGCAGCGTGCCGGCGTAGAACCCGGCCAGCCGGTCGCCGAGCCAGGCCGATCGGGCCGCGCGTCGGCGCTCGCGCATCGCCCGGCCGCAGCAGGCGGCTGGCCAGCACCGGGCACAGCGTCAGCGCGGTGACCGAGGACAGCAGCGACCGAGATCGCCAGCGTGAAGCCGAACTCGCGGAACAGCCCGCCCGTCTGGCCCGGCAGGAACGACAGCGGGATGAACACCGCCGCCAGCGTCGTGGTGGTGGCGATCACGGCGAAGAACACCTGCTGCGTGCCCAGCACCGCCGCGGCCCGCGCGCCCATGCCTTCGGACCGGCGGCGCACGATGTTTTCCAGCACCACGATGGCATCGTCGACCACCATGCCCGGTCGCCAGCACCAGCGCCAGCAGCGTCAGGATGTTGATCGAGAACCCGACCAGCCAGATCGCCGCCAGCGTGCCGATCAGCGCCACCGGCATCGCGATCGCCGGGATCAGCGTCGCGCGCGCAGTCGCGCAGGAAGAGGTAGATCACCGCCGTCACGATCAGCACCGACAGCACCAGCGCGATCTCGACCTCGTGGATCGCGCCGTCGATGAAGTCGGCGCTGTCCGAGGTGACGAAGATGCCGCACGTCGTCGCGGCAGGAGCGGCTGCAGGTCGGCCACCACCTGCCGCACCGCCTGCGGAGATCTCCAGCGTGTTGCTCTGCGCCTGCCGGATGATGCCCAGGCCGATGCCGGTCTCGCCATTGGCGCGCAGGATCGACGCGCCCGGCTCCGGCCCCAGCGTGACCTGCGCCACGTCGCCCAGCCGCACGTTCGGCGCGATCGTCCAGCGCCTCGATCTGCTCGGCCGTGGTGACCGCGGCGGTGGTGCGCACCAGGATGCTCTGCCGGTCCGAACTCAGCGCGCCCGGCGGGCGCGTCGAAGGCGACGTTGCCCAGGCGCGTCGCGCAGGTCGGCCAGCGTCAGGCCCCGGCTCGCCAGCTGCATCAGGTCGATGTCGACCCGGAACACCAGTTCGCGGTCGCCGAAGATCTGCAGGTCGGCCACGCCGGGCGCCGCCAGCAGCCGGTCCTCGACCAGGTCGCTGACCAGCGTCGGTCAGCTCCTGCGCCGATGCGGCTGCGGCGAGGTGACGGCGATGCGCAGGACCGGCATCGGAATCGGCGTCCGCCTTGACCACGCGCGGCGCGTCGGCGTCGTCCGGCAGGCTGTTCGTGGATCCGCGCGACGGCATCGCGCAGGTCGGTCGCGGCCACGTCGAGATCGACATCGTCGCGGAACTCCACCGTCACCCGGCTGGAGCCGAAGCGGGAGGAGGACGAGATCGACTTGACCCCCGCCACCCGGCCCGCCGCGCCCTTCGATCACCGCCGTGACCTCGCGGTCGATGGTTTCCGGCGCGGCCCCGTCGAAATCGGTCGATGACGGAGATCGACCGGGCCGGTCCACGTCCGGCAGTTCGCGCACCTCGGCGCCGAGACAGCGCCGGCGAGCCCCGCGATCACGATCAGCGCGTTCAGCACGAAGGCCAGGATCGGGCGGCGCACGAACAGCGCGGTGCCGGACCCGGCAGCGCGTCATCGTCCAGCCGCGGGCGCGTCGGCTCATGCGGTCAGGTCTTCGACTCGGGTCGGCATCGTCGGCGGGCGTCACGACGGTGACCTCGGCGCCCGGGCGCAGCGCCTGCACGCCTTCGGTCACCACCAGATCGCCCGGCTGCAGGTCGGCCTCGACCAGCACCGCGTCGCGTTGCGCTGCAGGATGCGGACCGGCAGCGCGCTGGCCTTGCCCTCGCGCACCGACCCAGACAAAGGCCCCGTCCGCCCCCCACTGGATCGCCAGCGGATCGACCGCCGGATGCGCCTCGCCGGTGAAGGCCAGCGTGATCTGGAAGGCCATGCCCGGCGCGCAGCGCGGTCGTCGGCGTTGCCGATGGCCGCCTGCACCCGCAGGGTGCGGCTCGTCTCGTCCACCCGGTTGTCCAGCGCCGAGATCACGCCCCGCCAGCACCGCGCCGGGGTCGCGCCAGCGGCGAGGCGCTGACCGGGTCGCCCAGCTTCAGGCGGCTGACGACCCGCTCCGGCACCCGGAAATCGACGATCAGGCTGGAGCGGTCCTCGATCCGGGTGATCTCTTCGTTCACGCGCCACCTGGTTGCCGATCTCGACCGCCAGGATGCCGACCCAGCCGGAAATCGGCGCAAGGATCCGGTGGCTGCGACAGCGTCGAATTCGGCCTCGCGCAATTCCAGCTCGGCGGTCTTCAGCGCCAGCTCCGCCTCCTGCACCTGAAGGTCGGTCGAGGCGCCCGTGGCCTTCAGCCGCGCCAGCCGGTCCAGCGTCGCCTGCGCGTCGCCCACCACCAGCCCCGCGCGGTCCACCGCGATGCGGGCCGCCTCGCTGTCCAGCTCCGATGATCGTCTCGCCGGCCTTCACGAAATCGCCCGACGCCACCGTGATCGCCACGATCCGACCCGCCACTTCCGATGCCAGCACGACCGAGCGCGCCCCGCGGGCGGTGCCGATGGCGGTGACCGTATCGGTCAGCACCTCGGTCCGCGCCTGGTCGGCGACGATCAGCGCCGGTCCCGCCCCGCGCGCGCCCTGCGCCGCCTCCGGCGCTTCGGCCCGGGACACGAGGCCGATCCGGTCCAGCGGTGCCAGAAGGCCGATCCGGTCCAGCAGCGGATGCGTCGCAGGCAGGAACCGCGCCGCACCCATCGCGGCCGCGACAAGCAGCGCCACCGTCACAAGGGCCTGTTTCCAAAGCGACATGAATTCTCCGGTCCGTCAGATGCGACGAGTGGCGTCACACGGCGGTTACTACGCCGCCTTTCGGTCGCACATGCAACCGGCCTGCATTCACCTAGCCGCGAGCGGCCAAAAGAAAAGCACCGCTCAACCCCCCGTGATCCCGCCGCAGCGCCTAGATCGCCAGACTGCGGCTGCCCTGGTCCGAAGACGCCTCGGCCAGGTCCAGCACCTGCTGCAATGCCGCGCCCCGTGCGAAATCCGGGACTCGGCCGGCCCTTCGCCCCGGATCGCGGCGATGAAGCGCTGGTAGATCGTGGGCACGGCGGGCGTCTCGACCGCCGCCCAGGTCGCCCGTTGCGATATCGGCGCCCGAGGCAGGCGTTGCAGCCGGCTCTGCGCCTTCTCGAACAGCACTTCCAGCCCGCCCGTGGTCGCCATAGAGCCGCAGGCGCAGGTCGTTCAGGTGGCCGGTCGCAAAGCGCGTGGCGCTGACCGTGCCGAGCGCGCCGTTCGCCAGCCGAAGCTGCATCGCGACGCTGTCGTTGGCGTCCAGCACATAGTCGCCGATCCGGCCGCCCGGCGGCCTTGTCGAAGGTCGCCAGGCGGCAGGACACCTCGCGCCGGCTCGGACCCGGCGATGAAGGTGGCGAAGTCGAGGATATGGATGCCCACATCGCCCAGCACGCCCTTGGAGCCATGCGCGGTCGACAGCCGCCACAGCCATTGGCTTCCTGGTCCGCCAGTCGCCCCAGGCGGGCTGGGTCAGCCAGCTTTGCAGATAGGACGCCTCGAAATGCCGGACCGCGCCGATGGCGCCGTCGCGCACCATCGCGGCGGCCTGTCTGCAGCGCCGGCGACGTTGCGGTAGCTGAGGTTGACCATGTTGACGACGCCCGCCTCCGCCGCCGCCGCGGCCATCTCGGCGGCATCGGCGTCGTTGGTGGCCAGCGGCTTTTCGCACAGCACATGCTTGCCGGCCGCCAGCAGGGGCAGGGTGGTGGCGATAATGCGCGGCATCGGGCGTCACGTTGGTGACGGCGTCGAACTCGCCCCAGGCCAGCGCCTCGTCCAGCGAGGCGAAGCCGTGGGCGATGCCGTGCGGTCGCAGAACGTCCGCCAGCGGCTCGGGCCGCGTATCGACCCCGGCCACCAGCGTCGACGCCGGGGATCGCGGCGAAGGCGTCGGCATGGTTGCTGCGCCATGCCGCCGGTGCCGAGGATCAGAAGCCGGATCGGCGCCTCGCTGCCATCAGCGGAAGCCCTCTTCGCCGTCATGGTGCAGGCGCGGGCCGCGTTCGGCGATCGGCTCCAGCGCCTGCGCCGACCGGCACGTTCGGCGCGTCGTTCGGATCGGCCATCCGCGGCGCGGGGTTGTAGGCCCAGTGCACCGCGTTGCGCGATGCACCGTCTGCACATTGGCGTCGTGATAGGTCGGATAGGTTTCATGGCCGGGGCGGAAGTAGAAGACGTTGCCCGCGCCGCGCTTGTAGGTCAGGCCCGAGCGGAACACCTCGCCGCCCTGGAACCAGCTGACGAAGACGGTTTCCAGCGGTTCCGGCACGCCGAACGGCTCGCCATACATCTCTTCGTTTTCCAGCTCGAAATGGTCGGGCAGGCCGGCGGCGATGGGATGGTTGCGCGAGGTGACCCAGAGGCGTTCCCGCTCGCCCGCCTCGCGCCAGGTCAGGTTGCAGGGCGCGCCCATCAGCCGCTTGAAGGGTTTCGAGAAATGCGCCGAATGCAGGAAGATCACGCCCATGCCGCGACCAGACCGCATCGCAGACCACGCTCCACCACCGCGTCCGAGACATCGCCATGCGCGGCATGGCCCCACCAGAGCAGCACGTCGGTTTCGGCCAGCCGCTCGCGCGGTCAGGCCATGTTCGGGCTGGTGCAGCGTGGCGGTGGTCGGCGCGGATCGCCGGGTCGGCGTTCAGCGCATCGGCAATCGCACCGTGCATGCCGCTGGGGTAGATCGCGGCCACGACCTTGTTCTTCTGCTCGTGGACGTTCTCGCCCCAGACGAGGGTTCTGATGGTCATTGTAGCGCCCCTGTTCCGACTCGTGTTGGCTGCGAACCATAGGCTGCGGGGCAGGCGAGGAACAGAGCACGGCAGGGGGACGCGACAGCGCCCCGACGCGGGCCGCGCGCCGGATCCGATCCGCGGCCCCGGCCCCTTCGACACCGGCCGCCGGATCACCGGTCTTGCCCGCCCATGGCCCTTTCGCCTGCCGGCGACCGGCCCGCAGGCACGCCCCGGCGGCGCGGGCCCGCTCGATCCCGTCGGAGTTCACGCGAAGGCGGCTGTCGCCCCCTTACAACGGCCTGATCTTCAGCTTCGCCAGCCGGTTCTCCTGCCGCGCGCACACCTCGAACCGGAAGCCGTGAAAGCTGAACGCCTGCCCCTCGTTCGGGATCATCTGCGCCTCGTGGATCACCAGCCCGGCAATCGTGTTGGCCTCGTCATCCGGCAGGCTCCAGTCCATCGCCCGGTTCAGGTCGCGGATCGTCATCGACCCTTCCACGATGTAATTCCCTGCCGCATCCTTCTTCAGCGCCGCCTCCGCCAGGTCGAACTCGTCGGTGATCTCGCCGACGATCTCTTCCAGGATGTCTTCCAGCGTGATCAGTCCGCGCAACGCGCCGTATTCGTCCACCACCATGGCGAAATGGGTGCGCCGTTTCAGGAACTGGCGCATCTGTTCGTCCAGCGACGTGGTCTCGGGCACGAAATAGGGCTTCATCGCCACCTTCAGGATGTTCAGCTCCTGCAACGAGGCCAGATCGCCGCTCTTGCCCCGGATCAGGCGGTCCACCTCGCGCAGCAGATCCTTGGCGTGGATCACGCCCAGGATGTTCTCGTCGCTGCCGCGATAGACCGGAAGGCGGGTATGCGGCGAGGCGAGGCACTGGGTCAGGATCGCGTCCGGACTCGACTCCGCGTCGATCATCTCGATCTGGCTGCGATGGCTCATGATCTCGTCCACCGTCCGGTCGGACAGATCGAGCGCGCCAAGCAGCCGGTCGCGATCTTCCTTCTCCACCGCGCCTTCGCTGTGACCAAGGGCTATGGCGCCCGCGATTTCTTCCCGCAGCGCAAGGATATGGCCGTCGGGGTCCGCCCTCACCCCGAACAGGCGCAGGATCAGCCGCACCAGCGCCCGCACCAGCGACACGATGGGCGAGAACAGCAGGATCACGATCCGGATTGCAGGGGCAAACCGCGCCGCCACAGGCTCCGCGTTGGTGATGGCGTAGGTCTTGGGCAGCACTTCGCCGAAGATCAGCACCAGCAGCGTCATCACGAAGGTCGCCAGCGCAACACCGGAATCCCCGAAAAGCCGGGTCAGCAGCGCCGTCGCCAGCGCCGCGGACGAGATGTTGGCGACGTTGTTGCCCAGCAGCAGCGCCCCGATCATCCGCTCGTTGTCCTCGGTCACCTCCAACGCCGCGGCCGCACCTTCCGATCCCTTGTCGGCCTGCGCGCGCAGCTTGCTCCGCGAGGATGCCGTCAGCGCGGTCTCCGACCCCGAGAAGAAGGCCGACGGCCAGCAGCAGCCCGACGATCCCCAGAACGGTCAGCCAGAATTCCGTATCCAGTGCAGCGGTATCCATGGCGTCTCCTCGCACTCACGTTCGGTCCCGCGGTGGCCGAACCCGCGCCGCAGCGGCTCAGGTCTTGCGGGCCAGAGGGTGATGATCCATCACCAGCGCCTTCAGCCGTTCGTCCAGCACATGCGTGTAGATTTCGGTCGTGGCAAGGTCGGCATGGCCCAGCAGCGTCTGGATCACCCGCAGGTCCGCGCCGCCTTCCAGCAGATGGGTCGCAAAGGCATGGCGCAGCGTATGCGGCGTGACCCGCGCAGGATCGAGGCCGGCCTGCACGGCCAGCACCTTGACCAGCCCGTGAAACGCCTGCCGCGTCAGGTGCCCGTCCTTGCCTGCGGCCGGGGAACAGGAAGCGCGACGGTGGCCTGCCCTTGGCCCGCGCGGCATCCTCTGCCGCGTCACGCGCAGCCAGCCACTGTGCCAGCGTGCTCCGCGCCGGGCCGGACAGCGGCACCATCCGCTCTTTCCCGCCCTTGCCGCGCACCAGGATCATCTTCGGATCGCCCCGCACCGCCGCAACCGGAAGTTCGACCAGTTCCGACACGCGCATCCCGGTGGCATAGATCAGTTCCATCAGGCAGCGGTTGCGGACCCGGTCGGGTTCGGGGCCCTGCGTCGCCGCCGCGTCCAGCAGCGCACCCACCTCGGCCTGGCCCAGCGTCTTGGGCAGGCGCTGCACCCGGCCCGGTCCCCTGATCGGCAGGGCAGGGTTGTCGGCCCGCAACCCCTCTTCATGGGCAAAGCGGTAAAGCTGCCGGATCGCCGACAGCCGCCGCGCCCGCGTCGCCTTGGACAGCCCGATCGCCTCGCAGCCGACAAGGTAGGTCTCGACATCCGCCCGCGTCGCGCGGGCAAGGTCGCTGCCGCGATGCTCCAGCCAGCCGGCGAAGTCGATCAGGTCGCGCCCATAGGCCAGCCGCGTGTTGCGCGCCGCATCCCGCTCTGCCGCCTGCGCGTCGAGGAAGGCCGAGATCCAGTGCTCCACCCTCAGCCCCGCCGTTCCAGCAGCATCAGTTCCAGCGCGGTCCGCCGCGCCGCGTCATCGAGGCCGACCGTCCGCAGGATGGCCAGCCCCTCGGTCACGCGCGGCAGATCGCCCTGCACACCGCTGCCGATCAGGTCGATGGCCCGCAGGATCGCCTCGCCGATCCGCCCGTCCTCGATCAGCCCCAGCGATTCCGACCCGAGCCGTGGGTCGAGGAAGGCCGGCGCAATCGCCCGGCCCAGACTGTCGGGCGCGGCCGCGCCTTCGACCTTGCCCGTCGCAAGCCCGATCAGGAACGCCTCCGTCGCATCCGCAGGGGTGCGGGCCTTTGCCACCGCGTCGTAGTCGGGCGACAGCAGCCCGACCCGGAACGCCAGCGCCCCGGCCGCGCCGGTCAGGTCCATTGCCCGGAGCCGGTCCGCGAACAGCGTGGCGAAGGGCACTTCCAGCTCTGCCCCGACCATCGCGGTCCAGCTCACCGGAAGCACCTGCGAGACCAGCGTTGGATTGCCCGCCTCCAGCGCCGCGTCGAGCGACTGGATCGCCGTCACCCGGTCCCACACCCCGCCCGAGGCGGCAGGCTTGCGATCGGTGTAAAGCCCCATCAGCCGGTTCGGCGCAATCGCCCCGCTCCGCGCCAGCCGCTCTGCCGCTTCGATCTGCGCCTTCCAGCCGGCCGTGTCGCGCAGCTCGGCCTGCGCGAAGGCGAGGGGCAGCGTATTGGTCGGCAACGGCTCGCCGATCGCCTCGAACATCCGCCAGACCAGCGGCGTGGGCTTGGTGGGTTTCTCCAGCGGCGGCTCGTCCTCGTAAAGGTCGGGGTCGAGGAAGCGCGACATCAGCGCATCTTCATCCTCGCTCACATATCCCAGCGCCTGGGCGGTGCGCAGCGTCAGCGCCGCCGCGTTCCAGTCGCCCGAGCGCGCCAGGCAGAAGACGCGCGCCGGAAAGGTCGGCGCGATCTGCGGCGTCGCGCGCATCGTGGCGCAGGCGCTGTCCTCGGTCCCGGTCAGCAGCGCCACATCGAAGGTGCGGCGGAACAGTTCCGGCTCGGTCGGGCCCGCCGCATCCAGAAGGGCTGCCGCCTGCTCCAGCGCGCCGATCGACAGCAGCTTGTCCACCCGCGCCAGCAGCAGATCGCCCCGCCCGCCCGAATCCGCAGGCGGCTCCGCCTCGGCCAGCATCAGCGTGGTGAGCAGCGCCTGCAGGGCCGGCAGCACATCGGCCCGCTCGTCGCGGATCAGCGCCACGATCTCGTCCGTCCGGCCCAGGCCCCACAGATTGCGCGGCAGCCCGGTGACCGAGGACGACAGCAGCCCCGTCGCATCCGGCGACGGCCCGTCGATCACCGATACCGCGATATCCTCGTTGCCCGCACCTTTCGAAACCGCAGGCTCGTCCCTGGGGGCCGCGGGCAGCGCCGCGGGCGTCGCCACCGATTGCGACAGCCAGTCGATCGCCGAGAGCGGCGCCTCCGCCTCTGCCGCACCGGCAGCCACCAGAAGAAGCGCGACCACCCCCGGCTTAGTCCACATCAAGCGTCACCGGCTGCGACACCGGCCCCTGATCCGGTGTCATGTCGCCCAGATAGGCATAGCCCGCCAACCCTGCGAGGCCCAGCACGACCAGCGCCAGAAGTACCTTGATGATCCGACCCATGCCTGCCCAGCCCTTGTTGTTATTGCGCGCGCCGCCCCGGAACCCTGCGGTCCCGGTTCGGGCGCTGCGAATATATATGGCATTTCCGGCGAGTTCACGCCATTCAGGATCGAAAGTCTATCCTGCGCGGGACCTTGCCAACGTGACATGGCGCCTGAAGAAGACAGTGGCAATGGTGGGGATGATGGGTGCCGGCAAGACAGCCGTCGGCACGCAGGTGGCCCGCATCCTGAACGTCCCGTTCCTCGATTCCGACGAAGAGATCGTCCGCGCCGCCAGCCGCTCCATCGCCGAGATCTTCGAGCGGGACGGCGAGCCCTTTTTCCGCGCCCGCGAGACCGAGGTGCTGGGCCGCCTGTTGCGCGGCCCGCCCTGCATCCTGTCCACCGGCGGCGGTGCGTTCCTGTCCGAGACCAACCGCCGCATGATCGCCGAGCAGGGCATCGCCGTCTGGCTGCGCGCCGATCTGGAACTGCTCTGGCAGCGCGTGCGGCACAAGGCCACGCGCCCCTTGCTGCGGACTGCCAATCCGCGCGAAACCCTGCGCGCGATCTACGAGTCGCGCGTGCCGGTCTACGGGCTGGCCGAAGTCTGCGTCGACAGCCGCGCAGACCTGTCGATCGAGGATATGGCGGGCAACGTCGTCGCGGCCCTGCAACAGCGCCCGGACGTGCTGGAAAGGAAATGAGGATGGCGGTCGAGACGGTGAATGTCGCGCTGGGGGCGCGCTCCTACCCGGTGCGCATCGGGGCCGGGCTGATCGACCGGGCAGGGGCCGAGATCGCGCCTCTGCTGCGCCGCCCCCGCGTGGTGATCGTCACCGACGCCACCGTGGCAGCTCTCCAGTTGCCGCGCCTTGAGGCGGGTCTAGTCGCCGCAGGCAT
This sequence comes from uncultured Alphaproteobacteria bacterium, assembly GCA_963777765.1. Classification (GTDB taxonomy): domain Bacteria; phylum Pseudomonadota; class Alphaproteobacteria; order Rhodobacterales; family Rhodobacteraceae; genus Aliitabrizicola. The sequence goes on from CAVZRP010000004.1 coordinate 273,610, forward strand.
CGCCCATGACACGCTCGTGCTGCCGCCGGGCGAGGGCACCAAGGGCTGGGCGCAACTGGCCGTCTGCACCGAGGGGCTGCTGGAGCGGAAGGTGGAGCGGCGCGATGTGGTGGTGGCCTTCGGCGGCGGCGTGATCGGCGACCTTGCGGGTTTCGCGGCGGCGATCCTGCGCCGGGGGGTCCGCTTCGTGCAGATCCCCACCACGCTGCTCGCGCAGGTCGACAGTTCCGTGGGCGGCAAGACCGGCATCAACACCGCGCAGGGCAAGAACCTCGTCGGCAGCTTCCACCAGCCCAGCCTCGTGCTGGCCGACATCTCGGTGCTGGAGACGCTGCCGAAGCGCGACTTCCTCGCGGGCTACGGCGAGGTGGTGAAATACGGCCTGCTCGGTGATGCCGCCTTCTTCGACTGGCTGGAGGTCAATGGCCCCGCGATGGCGGCGGGCGATGCCGCCCTGCGCCAGCGCGCCGTGCAGGTCTCGGTCGCGATGAAGGCCGGGATCGTGGAGCGGGACGAGACGGAAGAGGGCGAACGCGCGCTCCTGAATCTCGGCCACACCTTCTGCCACGCGCTCGAATCCGCGACAGGCTATTCCGACCGCCTGCTGCACGGCGAGGGCGTGGCGATCGGCTGTGCGCTTGCCTTCGAACTCAGCCAGCGCCTCGGCCTCTGTTCGCAGGAAGCGCCAAGCCGCGTGCGCGCGCATCTCCGCGCGATGGGCATGAAGACCGACCTTGCCGACATCCCCGGTGACCTGCCGGGGGCCGCCCGGCTGCTGGAGCTGATGGGGCAGGACAAGAAGGTGGTCGATGGCCAGCTCCGCTTCATCCTCGCCCGCGGCATCGGCGAAGCGTTCGTGGCGGCGGACGTGCCGCCCGATGCCGTGCTGGGCGTGCTGCGGGACGCGCTGGCAGGGCGGTAGGGCGGGGTTCACCCCGCCACGACCAAGCGCGCCGCACCCCGGCGCAGGCCGGCGCCTCGCCGTTCAAAACACCTCGCCCCGTACCTTCCTTGACGGATTTGTCCGTCGACAAATCCGTCCGCACCTGCCTGCCCCCGGCAGGCGCGTTCCCGCGCCCGCCCAGTCAGGCGCGGTCGGATTTAGAAGCCTCACGCCAGCGGAGAACCCCTTGCCTTCGTGCTTACGCACTCCGGCAATCGGATTGCAGAATCGCCTCCCCGGAGCGTTTCCGGTCGATTCTCTGGTGCGACAAATAAAGCCGTGAGGCGCTTCCCTCGACCGCCTCTCAACTGTCAGGCCCAGCGGACAGTCCCAGCCTGCGCTCCGCCGTGCGGCGCCCGCCTCAGCGCGCCCACATCGGCGGCAGCATGTGGCCACGGCGGATCGCCGCAATCAGCAGAAGCATCCCGGTCGTGGTGCACAGCACCAGTGCCACCACCGAGTGCTCCATGCCGAAACTGCCCCCGGTCAGCCATTCCGGCCCTTCGATGGTGGCCTTAAGCAGCCCAGGGTCGCTCACCGCACCCGACACGACGCCCGAGAACACCGCCGACTGGAAGTAGTTCCACGCCATGTGGAAACCCATGCAGATCCACAGCCGCCGGGTGACGAGGTAGGCTGCCGACAACAGCAGCCCGGCCTCGATGCAGATGTAGATCGCCCCGCCAAGGGTCGCCCCCGGGTTCAGCATGTGCAACAGACCGAAGGCCAGCGACGACACCACGATCCCGGCCCAGCTTCCAAACAGCGCCTCGACCGACCGGAACAGGACACCCCGGAACACCAGTTCTTCGAAGATCCCTGACTTGATCGCCATGGCCAGGTTGGGCAGCAGGAACATCAGCGGATTGACCCCCTCGACCTGGTAGATCCCCAGCATCATCAGGATCACAACGCTTGCAGTGTAAAGGCCCGCACCGAACAGCGCGCCAATCGCCCATTCCCGGCCAAGCCCCGGCGTCGACAGCTCGGTCACCTCACGCCGCTCGATGAACCGGCCATAGGCCCAGTAGAGCGCGATCGCCGCCAGACCGAGGGTGACCTGGACGACCACGTTGAGCACCGGCCGGTCGAAGAACTGCTCGAGGCGGGCCTGCGCCCAGCCCATGAAGTAGAACAGGGCAGCGCCAAGAACGATCAGCCGGGTGACCGGAGATTGCAGGATACGAAGCCAGATCGGCTGATCGGTGCTCCTTGTGTCTGTCATGCAATACCTCTCTGTGCTGCTGTGCCCGGGGGAACCGCGCTTCACCCTCTGCTGCGGCATTCGTCTTTTGCGGCAGCGAAACGGCCTGTCCGGTCTGTGATAGGAGAACGGGATCGACAGCACTATCCACTTTGCGAGATGGGCCAAAGTGACAGATGTGTCGCGCGCCACAGTCGTTCGTGCCTGCCACCGCGTCCACACACCGGGTGCATTCCTCGCGCAAATCGTCCACCGGACAATTCCTGATCTCTGGTCGCCCCCGGCAGGCGCGTTCCCGCGCCCGCCCAGTCAGGCGCGGACGGATTGGCAGCGTCACGCAAGCGGAAAGCCCCTGGCCCTGCGGTTTGCGCTTTCGGGAAATCGGATCTCGGCACCGCCCCCCCCGGAGCGTTTCCGGTCAATTCTCTGGACACGTTCCCGACCCGTAGGGCGGGGTTCACCCCGCCGACGCGCCGCCCCTCACATCACCCCCGACAGCACGTTGATCACCAGCGCCATGATCCCGAGGTTGAACACGAAGGCCAGAAGCGCGTGCACCGTCGTCACCCGCCGCATCCGCAGGCTCTCGATATTCACGTCCGACACGGCCGAGGTCATGCCGATGCAGAAGGCGTAGTAGCAGAAGTCGGCGAACACCGGCTCCTTCGTGTTCGGAAACACAAGGCCGCCCACATCGCCATGCTCGACCTGGTCGTAGTAGAGATGCCCGTAATGGTGCGCGTAGATCAGGTTCACGAACAGCCAGGCCAGCAGCAGCGTCGCCACCACCTGCAACAGGTCCGGCATCGTCAGCGCCTCCTTCGTCTGGATCATCCGGGCGAGCGAGGCGACCACGGCGGCCAGCACCGCCGCCGAGATGATCAGCAGCACGGCCCGTCCGCCATCGTCCCGCGCCCCGCGCCGCCGCGCCTCCTCGGGCCGGTCCTCCAGCCACAGCGGCAGGCTCGCCATGACGAAGGCGAGTGCGGCGATGTTGAAGCCGAACACCACCGCCTCCTCCATCTTCATGTAGAGCCGCGCGACCGGAACCGCGACGAGCACGAGCGCCACGAACAGCAGGAAACGCGGATGCACGATGCGGCTCATGGCCGTCCCCCGCCGCTTCGTGTCCGATGGTGCCCCTGCATCGCGCCTCGCATTCCTGACGGTTTCTGTATGCATATGAAAATCATATGCATGTCATACGCAATTCATATCCCGGTTCGCCGACCATCCCGACCATTGCGGCACAGCGCATCGCCGTCAACCGCTCGCCGCGTCCATCGCCGCTTGAACCCGCGCGCCGCCCGGACTAATTTGATCATATCACGGGCAGGAACAGCATGAACGCGCAGGACCGCAAGATACCGACCCACGAGGTCACCTATGGCCGCCTGCGCGACATGGTCCTGTTCGGGCGCCTGCAGCCGGGTCAGCCGGTGACGATCCAGGGGCTGATCCGCGATCTGGAGGCGGGGATGACCCCGGTGCGCGAGGCGATCCGGCGGCTGACGGCCGAAGGCGCGCTGACGCTGCAGGGCAACCGGCGGGTGGTGGTGCCGCAGCTGACGCCGGCGCTTCTGGACCAGATGGCCTTCGCCCGCCTGACGATCGAACCGCGGCTGGCGGAACTGGCCGACGCCATGCTCACGCCCGAACGTGATCGCGCGGCTGGAAGCGCTGGATGCGCGGTGTCGATACCGGCGATCCGCGCGGGTGACGTGCAGGGCTATCTGGCGGGCAACCACCGCTTCCACTTCGCGCTCTACGAGGCGTCCGAGGCGCCGGTGCTGGTCGACATGGCGCGCTCGCTCTGGCTGCGGTTCGGCCCCTCGCTGCGCGTCGTCTGCGCCAAGCGTCGGCACCGGAAGCCTGCCCGACCGGCATGACGAGGCGCTGGCCGCGATGCGGGCGGGCGATGCCGCCGCGGTCTGGCCCGCGCCATCGAGCGCGACATCGCGCAGGGGGTCGATCAGGTCCGCGCGGCGCTGGCTGCGGGAAAAATTTGATCAAATTCTTGCAAGCGCTGATGGATTTGATCATATCTGCGACAGCCAGATATTGCGCGCAATTCCGCCGCAGGCCCTGCGAGGAGCGCCGATGAACAAGATCACCAACCACCTGCCGACCGCCGAACTGCAGGCGCTGGACGCGGCCCACCACATGCACCCCTTCACCGACAACGGCGGGACTGGCCAAGCCAAGGGCGCGCGCGATCATCACCCGGGCCGAGGGCGTCTGGCTGACCGACAGCGAGGGCCACCGGATCATCGACGGCATGGCGGGCCTGTGGTGCGTCAACATCGGCTATGGCCGCAAGGAACTGGCCGAGGTCGCCGCGCGGCAGATGGAGGAACTGGCCTATTACAACACCTTCTTCCAGACCACGCATGTGCCGGCCATCGCCCTGGCCGCCAAGATCGCCGAACTGGCGCCGGGCGATCTGAACCACGTGTTCTTCGCCGGTTCGGGGTCGGAGGCCAACGACACCAACATCCGCCTGGTGCGCCGCTACTGGGACATCAAGGGCAAGCCCGGAAAAGCGCATCATCATCTCGCGCAAGAACGGCTATCACGGCTCGACCATGGGCGGCGGCTCGCTGGGCGGCATGACGCCGATCCACGCCCATGGCGGCATGATCGACGGGATCGTGCATATCGACCAGCCCTACTGGTGGGGCGAGGGCGGCGACATGACGCCCGAGGACATTCGGCCTGATGCGCGCGCAGCGAGCTGGAGGAGAAGATCCTGGAACTGGGCGTCGGACAAGGTCGCGGCCTTCATCGGCGAGCCGATGCAGGGCGCGGGCGGCGTGATCATTCCGCCGACGACCTACTGGCCGGAGATCCAGCGCATCGTGCGACAAGTACGGCATCCTGCTGATCGCGGACGAGGTCATCACCGGCTTCGGGCGCACCGGCAACTGGTTCGGCAGCCAGACCTTCGGCATCACGCCGCACATCATGACCATCGCCAAGGGCCTGTCGTCGGGCTATCAGCCGATCGGCGGGTCGATCGTCTGCGACGAGGTGGCCGAGGTCATCGGCGGGGCAGGCGATTTCAACCACGGCTACACCTATTCCGGCCATCCGGTCGCGGCCGCGGTGGCGCTGGAGAACCTGCGGATCATGCAGGACGAGAAGATCGTCGAGCATGTCCGCGACGTGGCGCACCCCTATCTGACGGAACGCTGGGACGCGCTGACCGATCATCCGCTGGTCGGCGAGGCCAAGCTGGTGGGCCTGATGGGGTCCATCGCGCTGACGCCCGAACAAGGCGACGCGGGCGAAGTTCGCGTCCGAAGCCGGCACGGTCGGCTACCGCTGCCGCGAGCGCTGCTTTGCCAACGACCTGATCATGCGCCATGTCGGCGACCGGATGATCATCTCGCCGCCGCTGGTCATCACCCCGGCCGAGATCGACATCCTGATCGAGCGGGCGTGGAAGTCGCTGGACGAATGCTATGCCGGGCTGAAGGAAGACAGCATGCTGAAAGCCGCGTAAGACTATTGGTTCCAAAACAAACAACGGCGCGCCCCTCTGGCGCGCCGTTGTCGTTTCGCCCCTCGGGAGAGGCAATCTGCGGGGCCCGATCCAAAGGCGACCCGCAGCGGGCGAAGGATCGGAAAACGGGGTGCCGCCCGGCACAGCCGCAGCCTGTGAAACGGCTTGCTATGAAAAGAACACGCGGCCGGACCGGCCGGCACCCCTTCCCTGTCCCGGCGGGGGAAACAGTTGACCGGGACAGAGGCTTGCGGCGTCAGCTCGCCGGCAGCAGAACCGTGTCGATCACGTGGATCACGCCGTTCGACTGCTTCACGTCGGCGATGGTGACGTTGGCGACCTGACCCTGGCCATCCTTGATCATGATGACCCCGTCCTTGTACATCGCGGTGAATTCGCAGCCGCCGACGGTCTTGATCGTGTGCGCGCCCTTGTCGTCATCGACCATCTTCATGATCGCATCCGACATCGCGTCGGCAGCCACGACATGGCAGGTCAGGATCTTGGTCAGCTGATCCTTGTTCTCGGGCTTCAGCAGGTTCTCGACGGTGCCTGCGGGCAGCTTGGCAAAGGCTTCGTTGGTGGGCGCAAAGACGGTGAACGGGCCCTTGCCCTGAAGCGTTTCCACCAGGCCCGCCGCCTGCACGGCAGCCACCAGCGTGGTGTGGTCGGCCGAGTTCACGGCATTCTCGACGATGTTCTTGTTCTCGTACATCGCCGCGCCGCCGACCATCGGGTTTGCGGCCCAGGCCATGCCGGCCACAACCGAAAGGGCTGCGGTGGCAGCCATCTTGCGCAACATCGGGGTCATTGTGATCTCTCCTGTTTCTGGGGTGCCGGGCTGTCTCTGCCCTTGCCCCCGAAGCTACGGAGCGGTCGGGGACCAAGTTTCAGCCCCGCGTGTCGATCACGATCAAGTTACCCTTCGACCAGCACGCCCGTCACAAGCACTGGCCCTGTCGGCAGGCCCGTGGGCGATCCTCCCTGCGGTTCAAGGCTGACGGCAAGCACCAGGCCCGGTGCCAGGCCCGGCGCGGGCAGCGTGAGTTTCGCCTCGCGGATCAGACCGAGCGGGACCGGGGTCCCGCTGGGGCCGATCAGCCAAAGCTGCAGATCCTGTCCGGGTTCGGCCCCGGCACCCGCCGTACGCACCAGCGTCACCGTTCCCGCTGTCTGATCGACCGTCGCCGCAAAGCTGAGCGCCTGGGCGGGATCGGCGAGCGTCGCGGTCAGGAGCGGCCCCTGGGGTTGCTGCATCGGCAGCAGCAGCGCAAGCGCCACCACCGCGGCGGCAACCGCGCCGCCGACCCAGCCCCAAAGGAAGCGGCGGCGCGGGGCACGCGGGAAAAGCCGTGCCTCGATCGCGGGAAGCAGGTCGGGCGCCTCCACCGGGGCAAACTCGTCGTTCAGGCCGGACAGACGCACCTCCCACGCGGCGACGCGGTCGCGGAACCCCGCATCGGTGCGCAGACGTGCCTCGGCGGCCAGCCGCTCGCCAAGCTCCAGCACACCCAGCACATATTCGGCCGCCAGCGCGTCATCCGCCCCGTCCGGGCCCAAGGGATCGGCCTCGGTCATTGGTCCATGCACTCCCTCAGCTTGATCAGGCTGCGCCGCAACCAGGTGCGCATCGTGTTGAGCGGCACGTCGTAACGGCCTGACGAGCGTCCTGATAACTCCATCCCTGAGATAGGCGCCGCGGATCGCCTCGGCACGGTCAGGCTTCCAGCGTGCCGAAGCATTCGACGATGCGCCGCGCCTCGCCCAGGGCGATCAGGCGGTTCTCGTCCCCGGGGCGCTGTCGACAAGGCGAGTCCACCGCATCCTCGTCTTCCGAAGGGCGCGCCGGGCGGGCGCGCAGGCGGTCGATCGCGATGGTTGCGCGCGATGGCGATCAGCCAGGTCATGCCGGCCCCTCGTCCGGCATCAGAACCGGCGGGCATGCAGCCAGACGCGGGTGAAAACCTCCTGCAAGGCATCCTCTGCCTCGGACCGTGTCCCGAGGATACGCAGCAGACGCCCATAAGTTTCGACGAGGCCGCGGCATAGAGCTCGCGGAACGCCGCACGGTCCTGCGCCGCGACACCGGACAAGAAGGTCGGCGACGCGGTCGTCACTCATCCGTGCTGCCCCTTGCCCATGCGCTCAGCCTATCCGGCTTGCGCGCCTGCGCCAACCCTCAGCCGCGCCGCCGCCGCCGTCCGCCCTCGCCGCCGCCGCCGGTGTTGAAGCTGACATCGGGCAGGGTGACGATCTTGTGCAGTTCGGGAAGGGGTCGGTCGCATGCGGGATGGCGTTGGCGTTGACGAAATGCTCCTGAAAGCGCGGCTCGATGGCGGTTTCGACCTTGTGGATCTCGTGCACCGTCGCCTCGATCTGCGCCGCGCGCCGCGACGTTGCAGCAGCGCGATGCGCGCGCCGGTGCCGGCGGCGTTGCCGGCCGAGGTCACCTGGTCCAGCGGCGCATCGGGGATCATGCCCAGCACCATCGCGTGCTTCGGGCTGATATGCGCGCCGAAGGCCCCGGCCAGGATGACGCGGTCCACGTTGTCGACGCCCATCTCGTCCATCAGCAGCCGCGCGCCGGCATAGAGCGCGGACTTCGCCAGCTGGATCGCGCGGATGTCGCCTTGCGTGACGATGATCTTCGGCCCGCCCGTCGCCGTGCCGTCGTGCAGGAGGTAGGCATGGGTGCGGCCTTCGGGGATGCATCGGGCGGTGCCGGTCTGTTCGGCCGAGCCGATCAGGCCAGCCGGATCGACCAGGCCGGCCATGCGCATCTCGGCCACCGCCTCGATGATGCCCGAGCCGCAGATGCCGGTGACGCCGGTCTTGCGCCGTGGCCGCGGCAAAGCCCGGGTCGTCGGACCACAGGTCGCAGCCGATCACGCGGAAGCGCGGCTCCTTGGTGACGGGGTCGATCTCGACCCGCTCGATGGCGCCGGGGGCGGCGCGCTGGCCGGAGCAGATCTGCGCGCCCTCGAAGGCCGGGCCGGTGGGCGAGGAACAGGCGAGCACGCGGGTTTCGTTGCCCAGCAGGATTTCGGCATTGGTGCCGACATCGACGATCAGCACCATGTCCTCGGACTTGTTCGGCTCTTCGGACAGCGCGACCGCCGCCGCATCGGCGCCGACATGGCCCGCGATGCAGGGCAGGACATAGACCCGCGCGCCGCGGTTCACGTGGCCAAGGTCCAGGTCGCGCGCGTCGAGGCTCAGGCTGCCGCAGGTCGCCAGCGCGAAGGGCGCCTGGCCCAGTTCGACCGGGTCGATGCCCAGCAGCAGGTGGTGCATCACCGGGTTGCAGACGAAGACCGATCTCGTAGATCGCATCGCGGTCGCACCTTCGCCTCGTCGGCAATGCCTGCGACCAGGCGTGTCGATCGCCTGCGCGCACGGCGCGCGGTCATCTCGACATCGCCGCCGGGGTTCATCATCGCGTAGCTGACCCGGCTCATCAGGTCTTCGCCGAAGCGGATCTGCGGGTTCATCAGGCCGGACGAGGCCAGGACCGCGCCCGTCGCGCAGGTCGCACAGATGCGCCGCGATGGTGGTGGAGCCGAGGTCGATGGCAAGGCCGTAGAAGCGCGCCCTCGTGGAAGCCCGGCCAGATGTCCAGGATGCGTGGCCGTGCGTCGTGGTGGCCCTTGTGCAGGGCGACGGTGACCTTCCATTCGCCCTTGCGCAGGGCCGGTTGCAGGCGGCGCAGGATGGCGAGGTCGCGCCTCGACGTCCTCCGACCTGCCACTGCTCGCGCAGCGCCCGCGCCAGCCGTTCGAAATCGCCGGTGGGTTCGTGCATGTCGGGCTCGGCCACCTCGACGTAGAGAAGGCGGGTGGCGGGGTCCATCACGATGACGCGCTCGGTGGCCGACTTGCGGATGACCTGCTTGTGGACCTGGCTTTCGGGCGGCACGTCGATGACGACATCGCCCATGACCTTGGCCTGACAGCCCAGGCGGCGCCCGTCGAGCAGGCCGCGGATGCGCTTGTAGCGTTCCTCGACCGCGTTCCATTCGGACAGCGCATCGGCCGCGACGGTGACGCCGTGCTTGGAAAACTCGCCATAGCCCGGCGTGATCTGGCACTTGGAGCAGATGCCGCGCCCGCCGCAGACCGAGTCGAGATCGACGCCCAGCTGCCGCGCGGCGGTCAGCACCGGCGTGCCGAGGGCAAAGCGCCCCCGCTTGCCCGAGGGGGTGAAGATCACGAGTGCGTCGTCGGTCATCGGCGGTCTCCGGTTTCGTCAGCTTATCTAGGAACGGACCGGCCCGCAGCCATGCCTGTTCGCGCCGCACGGCAGTGCGGAAGCGTCATCGCGCGGAAGGGCAGCGATTTTTCTGCGAAAAATCAGAATTTTCGCCAGAAAATTCGTTCAGCAGATGACGCGGAAAAACCCACGGTTGCAGATCACGATCCACTGACCACCTGTTTCGACCAGGTGAAAGCCGCGTTTGATGACCTCGGCCACGAAACGGTCGCGTCCGATTTCGCGGTCGATCCACCGAAGATCGCGGCGGATGACGCCGCCCCTCGCCACGGCCTTCGCGGCGAAAATCTCGGCAATCCAGCCGTCCGGGTCAGCAAGGCGCACCGTATCCATGGGCCGATCCTGACCGGCCCATGGTTAATGCCGCGATCGCCGCGTTATCAGCCGCGCGCGCGCCGGCCGCCGCGGCGACCCGAGGTGGCCTGCGATGCTGCCGCGCTCGCCTCGGCGAAGCTCAGACCGCCTTCGACCGCCTCGATCACCTTCGCGAAGCGGATCCACTCGCCGCCATTTGCGTCGTGGTTCATCAGAAAGTTTGCGGCGCGGATCGCTTCCATCTCGACCTGGCGAACCGGATTCATGATCGCGCTGGTCATCCCCGCACCGATCGCCATCGGCAGGAAGGCCGCGTTGATGCCGTGCCGCTGCGGCAGGCCGAAGCTGATGTTCGAGGCCCCGCAGGTGGTGTTCACGCCCAGTTCCTCGCGCAGGCGCCGCACGAGGGCAAAGACCTGCAGACCTGCCGAGGCCATGGCACCCACCGGCATGACCAGCGGATCGACCACGATATCATGGGCCGGAATACCGAAATCGGCGGCACGCTCGACGATCTTCTTGGCCACGGCGAAGCGCACGTCCGGGTCCTGGCTGATGCCCGTGTCGTCGTTCGAGATCGCGACGACCGGAACGTTGTACTTCTTGACCAGCGGCAACACCCGTTCGAGACGCTCCTCCTCGCCCGTGACCGAGTTCAGCAGCGGACGGCCCTCGCAGGCCTTCAGCCCCTCCTCCAGGGCACCCGGAACCGAACTGTCGATGCAGAGCGGCACGTCCACGATGGCCTGGATGCGCAGGATCAGCTCGCGCATCAGCGGCGGTTCGACGAAGTTGTTGTCGGCATAGCGTGGATCGAGTGCCATCTTGTTGGTGAAGACGGCGCCCGAGTTCACATCCAGCACTGTCGCGCCGCAGGCCACCTGCTGCAGCGCGTCGATCTCGACGGTCGTAAAATCGCCCGCCTCAAGCTCGGCGGCCAGCTTCTTGCGCCCCGTGGGGTTGATCCGTTCGCCGATCACGCAGAATGGCTCGTCGAAGCCGATCACTACGGTTTTCGTCTTTGATTCTATGACGGTACGGGTCATGGCTTGCACTGGTCCTTAAGCGTGAGAGGCAGGAACACCGGAGGCGCCGCCGTTTTCGGTAATCCAGGTGGCATTGGTCTTGATGCCGCCCAAAGGGAAGAAATGCACCCGCTCGATTCCAAAGCCCGGCGACTTGGTCTTGTGGGCAGCCAGCTCCGACAGGAAGTCGGTGGGCTCGTAGGGAAGAAGCAGTTTCGTCACGTCCATCGCGCGCTTCTGCAGCACGCGCAGTGACGGGCCGACGCCGCAGGCGATGGCGAACTTGATGAGCGTCTGCAGCTTGGCCGGACCGGCGACCCCGATGTGGATCGGCAGCGCGATGCCCTCTGCCGCCAGACGGTCGGCCCAGGCGATCACGGGGCCCGCCTCGAAACAGAACTGCGTGGCGATTGCCATCTTCGCGTCGGTGCGCTCGCTGAAGGCCTGCTTCCAGCGGAGCGCCTCCATCACCATCCGGTCAGAGCCATCGGGATCGATGTCCTTGTTGCCCTCGGGGTGCCCGGCCACATGCAGACGCTCGAACCCGTCGAAAAGACCGGTCTCTATCATCTGCATCGAGTTGTCAAAATCGCCAGCGGGTGTCGAGACACCCCCGCCGAGCAGCAGCGCCTGCTTGACGCCGGCCTCGCCTTTATAGCGCGCGATCCAGTCAGCCAGAATCGCGCGGTCCTTGATGATGCGCGCGGGGAAGTGCGGCATCACGGTGTAACCCTCGCGTGCCAGGCGCTTTGCGGTCGCGATCATCTCTTCGATGGGCGTGCCTTCGATATGGGCGATGTAGACGCGCGTGTCCTGCGGCAGCAGATCGCGGAAGCTCTCCACCTTTTCGGCGGTCCGCGGCATGACCTCGATCGAGAACCCCTCGAGCAGCGCCTCCAGAGCCGAGGTCTGGGGCGCGGTCTCGGCCGCACGGCGGAAATTGAAAAGTGCCATCACGCTCTCCTGAAACCTGCGCAGCATGGGGCGCGGTTACGCCCGGCCATCATTGTCGATCAGCGCCTTGAGGCGCGCGGCATCAAACTCGGCTTCGATCCGGGCCGCTTCCGCAGCGGCAATCGCATCTTGTTCGCCGTCCATTTCATAGGGGTCGGCCTTGCGCCATTCCGCCATGTAGGCATCGGCATCCTTGGCCCCGATCTTCATCGCGCAGCGGTCGATCGCTTTCTCGAAGCGCTCGGACAATTGCGCCTTGGACCCGCGCCGGCCTTTGCCGACGATCACCTGTGCCGGAATGTCCCGCCAGTAGACGATAGTGACTTCCGGCATCGCCGATTCCCCCTTCGAGCTTGTGCTTCCTTCTACGGATCGCCCCGCGACATGCAGTGTCGGTTTTCGACATTCCCCGCGCATGGAGCGACCCCGACCGGGTTCTAACCGGATTGCGGCATCCAGACGAGGCCGACTGACCTGAAAAGTCTTCGGCGAGATCGGGCAGCAGATGAAAAGCCTCAGCCCTGTTTCGGTCCTTGCGCCGCTTTTCCGCTGCGACTAAGTTTGCGGTAACCACGTATGGAGGGCGATATGACGCCCGAGCGTCCCTTGGGTGCGGACGCGATCCCGATGTCGGCCGATGGGCTTTGGTCCATTGCGCCTCCGGAAGAACCGTCTGGCACCCCCGAGGCCGAGCTGGGGCAGCTTTACGCTGCACTTGATCTTGGCACGAACAGTTGCCGGATGCTGATTGCCCAGCCAAAGGGCAGTCAGTTCACCGTGATCGACAGCTTTTCCAAGACCGTCCAACTGGGTATCGGGCTTGAAGCGTCGGGGCGGCTGAGCCGGGCGTCGATGGGCCGCACGGTGCAGGCGCTGCGCATCTGCCAGAAGAAGATCGAAAAGCACAACGTCACCCGGATGCGCCTTGTCGCGACCGAGGCGTGTCGGCGTGCCCGCAACGCCCGCGACTTCATCCGCCAGGTGAAACGCGAAACCGGCCTGCAGCTGGAAATCATCGCGCCCGAGGAAGAGGCGCGCCTTGCGGTAATCTCCTGCGCGCCTCTGGTGTCACCCAGGACCGAACAACTTCTGGTCGTCGATATCGGCGGCGGGTCGACGGAACTTGTCTGGATCGATCTTTCAGGCGTTGCGCCGGACGACCGATCCCGCGCGATCATGCGCCTTCACGCGGGCTTCAACGCCCAGAGTGAGGCGCCTGCCGCCCGGGTCGTGGACTGGATTTCGGTTCCCCTTGGTGTCGCCACGCTTCGCGATCAGTTCCACGATGTGGATGACGATGCGGCACGCTTTGCGTTGATGAGTTGGTTCTTCGAGGAACAGTTGTCGAAGTTCTCGCCCTACAATGCCGAGAGCACCCGGGAGGGATTCCAGATCATCGGCACCTCGGGCACGGTGACCACGGTGGCAGCCTCGTTCCTGGGTCTGCGGCGCTATGATCGGGCCAAAGTCGATGGGCTGCGCATGTCGTCGGACCAGATCGACATGGTGATCCGCGACTACCTTTCGCTTGGTCCCGAGGGGCGGCGGACCGACCCGCGCATCGGACGCGACCGCCACGCGCTCATCATGTCGGGCGCGGCGATCCTTCAGGCGTTGATGCGCATCTGGCCCACGGACCGGCTTTCGGTCGCCGACAGGGGCCTGCGCGAGGGGCTGCTCTATGCGCAGATGAGCGCGGACGGCGTATTGGAAGATGGGCCTTACGAATGACCGATGAGAAGAAATCCTCGGGCCGGGGCCAACGCGAACTGCGGGTTCGCGTCAAGACCGCCAAGGGGCGCAAGCTTTCCTCTACGCTTTGGCTCGAACGGCAACTGAACGACCCTTACGTGCAACGCGCGAAGCGCGAGGGTTACCGGGGCAGGGCGGCCTACAAGATCCTCGAGCTTGACGACAAGTACGGCTTTCTCAGGCCCGGTGCCCGCGTTGTTGACCTTGGATGCGCCCCCGGCGGCTGGTGTCAGGTCGCGGTGGCCCGCGTGAATGCGCTTGGAGAGCGGACCAACAAGCCGGTCGGCACTGTTCTGGGGGTGGACCTTCAGGTTGTGGAGCCGATCGCAGGGGCGGAGATTCACCAACTCGACTTTCTCGAAGACGGTGCCGACGACAAGGTGAAAGCCTGGCTCGGCGGCGGTGCCGACGTGGTGATGAGCGACATGGCCGCAGCCTCGTCCGGCCACAAACAGACCGACCACCTGCGAATCGTCGCGCTTTGTGAAGCGGCGGCGGCCTTTGCATTCGACGTGCTGGAAGAGGGGGGAACCTTTGTCGCCAAGGTTCTGGCGGGCGGGGCCGAAATCGGGCTTCAGACGATGCTGAAGAAGAATTTCACCAAAGTGGCCAACGTAAAACCCCCGGCGAGCCGATCTGACAGCTCGGAAAAATTCGTCGTTGCGATGGGCTTTCGGCGGCCGCGCGATCTGGACGACGACGCCGAGCATCCATGAAAAAGGGCGCCAGAGGCGCCCCGGTTTCCACAACCTGACGTTTAGTCAGCCGCCCCAGGAGCGAATCGGGCCGCAATCCATGTGAACGAAGTTCGACCGAGGGTATTTTCCCACGCCGCCCGACGAACAGGTCGCGGCAGCCTTGGCCATCTGAGACACAGACCGCGACTTCAACCGCAGATCCGCCGCCTGACCTTTCATGTGCAGAGAGTTCCGTGCAACGCCACTGGAATGGGCGCGGAGCATCGCGTTTGTCTGCGGGCTCCGGTAGCCGGACAACAGCATGTAGGGCTCGCTCACATCCAGCAGACGATGCGAGGCCGCCATGATGTCGATCGTGCGGGCGTCCATCTTGACCTTGGTCCCAGTCCGCCAGTCGCGCATGAAGTAGTTGAGTTCCTTGAGAACTTCCGGAATGTACTCACCATCGACCCAGTAGATCGTGTCGATGCTCTCGCCCGTCCGTCCCGAATACATCCTGATGCGCCGAATGTCGCCCGAGCCTTTCAGCAGTCCGAAGGCATTTGAATAAGTCGGAGCGGCTGCTACCAACGTCGCGGCAAATACGCCGAGAACACCACGCCGGGTCATGCCCGCCATCCGAGAATCTGTCATTATTCGCGCCTGTCCCGTTCTATTGACCGCCTTGTCGGCAGCTCGTAGCCACTTATCCCCAGAGGCCTGCTCTTTATGTCACAGCTCGATTCTCAACCCAAGCCTTCGTTGAACCAAAAATCGCCATATTGGGTTAATAGGCAGGAAATTGCTGACCGCAGCACAACCGCAGCGTGGTCCCGAGGCTGCTCTCCCCCAGAGAATAATGCTGTATCTTGCGGTTCAACATGGACAGCCCACTAGAATTCGGGGAAACTCTATTCCGTGACCTTCAAGTGGAAGTTATGACCGGATGCCGACGACTTTTTTTCCTGCCCTGCGCATGTTTAGGTTGAACCTTCCCCTCCTTCTGATGACCCTGAGCGCTCCCGTGGCGCATGCGCAGGAGGCGGCATTCGTTCAGTCCGTCTCCGAAGCAGCAGCCGGTGACGACGTCATTTCGGACTTTTACCGGCAGCAGGCCTACGAGGCGATCTGGACCGATGCCGACGACTCGTCCCGCAGGCAGGCATTCCTTTCGGCGCTGGCCACGGCGAATGCCCACGGGCTTCCGGTCGCGCGCTATGACGGTGCGGAACTTGTAGCGGCGTTCCGCGCCGCCCAGAACGAAAGGGATCGCGGAAAGATCGAAGTCGCCATGACGCGCGCCTTCCTGGACTATTCCCGCGATATCCAGACGGGCGCGCTGATTCCCGCGAAGGTTGACGCAGGTATCCTGCGTGAGGTTCCCCGGCGCGATCCGATGATCCAGATCAAAACGTTCGTTCAGGGCGATCCTGCTGCGTACCTGCGTTCCCTGCCGCCCCAATCCCCCGAATATGCCATGCTGCTGCGTGAAAAAGCGCGGCTGGAACAGGTCATCTCGCAGGGCGGCTGGGGCGTTGCGGCATCCGCCCGAGGCCTCGCGCCGGGCGACACCGGGGTGCAAGTGGTCGAACTGCGCGACCGGCTCGTCCGGATGGGCTTCCTGTCTCCGTCCTCGTCGCCCGAATACGGTCCGGCGCTGGAGCGCGCCGTGCAGGAATTCCAATACCTCCACGGACTGACCGCCGATGGCATCGCCGGACCGGGAACGATCGACGAGATCAATGTGGCACCGCAGGATCGCCTCAAGTCCATCGTTGTCGCGATGGAGCGGGAGCGCTGGATGAACATCGACCGCGGTTCACGCTACATCTGGGTTAACCTGACCGACTTCACGGCCCGGATCGTGGACCACGGCAAGATTACCTTCCAGACCCGCTCGGTCATCGGCAAGAACGTGCCAGAGCAGCGCAGCCCCGAATTCTCGGACCAGATGGAATTCATGGTGATCAACCCGAGCTGGAATGTTCCCCGCTCGATCACCACGAAAGAATATCTTCCTCTGCTGAAGAGCAACCCCAACGCGGCGGGTCACCTCAAGATAGTCGACCGGAACGGCCGCGTGATTTCTCGCGCGGCGATCAACTTCAACAACTACACCGCCAAGAACTTTCCCTTCTCGATGCGCCAGCCACCCTCGGATGGAAATGCGCTTGGGAAGGTCAAGTTCATGTTCCCGAACCCTTACAACATCTATCTGCATGACACGCCGCAGAAGGCGCTATTTCAGCAGGAGGTGAGGGCCTACAGCCATGGCTGCATCCGCCTGGGTGAGCCTTTCGACTTTGCCTACGCGCTGCTTGCACCGCAGTCGGACGATCCGCAGGGCGAGTTCGAGGACCATCTGAAAACCGGTGTCGAGTCCGTCATAAAACTTCAGGTGCCGGTGCCGGTCCACCTTGTCTATTTCACGGCCTATCCGACCGCGAAGGGGCAGATGACCTATCGGCGTGATGTCTATGGTCGTGATGCGCGCATCTTTGACGCGCTGACCGAGGCCGGGGTGGTGCTTCCTTCGGTTCAGGGCTAGATCAGGCAGGCTCGGGGTGCGACTGGCTTCTCGCCCTGCAGGCCGGAGGCGAAGATGGGCCATACGATCCGCGACATCGCAATCGCACTGGGCGCCGAGGCGCAGGGCGATCTCGACCTTGTGGTTACTGGTGCGTCGGAGCCGGCGATGGCCGGTCCAGACGATCTCGCACTCGCCATGGACCCGAAATATGCCGCAGGGCTGCCTGAAGGGAAGGCCCGCGCCGCGATCCTCTGGCCAGGAGCGGACTGGAAGGAACTCCGGCTGAAGGCCGCAATCTGGGTGGCCCGGCCGCGTGTCGCGATGGCGGGGCTTACCCGCATGATCGATGAGGGTCCGCTGATTGCCATTGGCATCCATCCGACGGCGGTCGTCGATCCCTCGGCACAGGTCGGCGAGCACGCCCGGATCGGGCCCTTCGTGCTGATCGGGCCGGGGGTCGTCCTTGGCCCGCGTGCGCGCATCGCCAGCCACGTTTCCATCGCCGAGAATGCACGCATCGGTGCAGACGCGCTGATCCTGCAGGGAGCGCGCATCGGCCCACGCGTCAGCATTGGCGAGCGGTTCATCTGCCAGCCCGGTGCGGTCATCGGAGGTGACGGGTTCTCTTTCGTGACGCCCGAGAAGTCCGGTGTCGAGACCATCCGCGAGACCCTTGGGACGCGCGACAGCATCCACGCACAGGGCTGGACGCGCATTCACTCGCTCGGCTCCGTCGTCATCGGCGACGATGTCGAGGTCGGCGCGAATGCCTGCGTCGACCGTGGCACGATCCGCGACACCATTGTCGGCTCGGGCACCAAGCTCGACAACATGGTTCACCTTGGCCACAATGTCGTGGTCGGGCAGGATTGTCTGCTGTGCGGGCAGGTCGGAATTGCAGGCTCCGCCAGGATCGGGGATCGCGTCGTGCTGGGAGGTCAGTGCGGGGTGAACGACAATATTTCGGTGGGCGACGACGTGATCGCAGGGGGCGCGACCAAGATCTTCACCAATGCTCCCCCGGGCCGTGTGCTGCTGGGATACCCTGCCGTGAAAATGGACACCCATATCGAGATGCAGAAGGCGCTGCGTCGCCTGCCGCGTCTTGCCGCAACCGTCGCCGCTTTGCAGAAAGCCATTTCAAACCGAAGCGAGACCGACTAAATCACGCAGCGAACATTGCCTCGGGAGGTCCCCATGAGCCAGACCGTGCAGGAGCGGGTCATCGCCATCATCGCGGAGCAGGCTGTGCTCGACGTTAAGGACGTGAAGCTGGAGTTGACGCTGGAAAGCCTCGGGATCGACAGTCTGGGCCTGGTCGAATCGATCTTCGCCATTGAAGAGGCCTTCGACATTTCGGTTCCGTTCAATGCCAACGATCCGACCGAGAGCGAGTTCGACATTTCCTCGGTCGCCTCGATCGTCGCGGCAGTCGCAGCACTTGTCGCAGATCGCCCGACCGCGTGACCGAGGCTTCATGAACAGGGTTGTCATTACCGGCGCAGGCACGATCAACGCGCTGGCGCATGACGTGCCCGGAACGCTGGAAGCCTTCCGCGAAGGGCGCTGCGGTATCACGGAGCTGGACATCCGCGACAAGGACCGCCTCTCGATCCAGATCGGCGGGCAGGTTCACAACTGGGATCCCGAGGTTCACTTCAACCGCCAGCAGATTGTTCTTTATGATAAATTCACACAATTTACCCTGCTTGCGGCGCGCGAAGCCGTAGCCCAGTCCGGGCTGAACTTCGACGGTCATCTGGGTTATGAGGCCGGGGTGGTGCTCGGCACCGCGGGGGGCGGCGTCAATACCTGGGACGACAACTACCGGGCAGTCTATGAAGAGGGGAAGAACCGCGTCCATCCCTTCGTCGTTCCGAAGCTGATGAACAACGCGGCGGCCAGTCACCTTTCGATGGAGTTCAACCTCAAGGGACCAAGTTTCACGGTCGCTACGGCCTGCGCCAGTTCAAACCACGCCATGGGCCTTGCCTTCCAGATGGTGCGCGCGGGGGGGGCCAAGGCGATGCTGACCGGCGGGTCCGAGTTCGATGCTTTGCTTCGGCGGCATCAAGGCGTGGGAAGGGCTGCGCGTCATGTCCAAGGACGCGTGCCGTCCGTTCTCGTTGAACCGCAATGGCATGGTGCAGGGTGAGGGAGCGGCGGTCTTCGTTTTCGAGGATTACGAGCACGCGCGGGCAAGGGGTGCCGAAATCCTCGCTGAAGTCGCCGGTTTCGCGATGACGTCGGATGCGTCCGATATCGTCATGCCCTCGAAGCAGGGGGCGGCCCGCGCCATCGCGGGCGCGTTGCGCGACGGACGGATCAATGGGGATGAGGTGGGATATATCAACGCCCACGGGACCGGTACCGCCGCCAATGACAAGACGGAATGCGCTGCCGTCGCAGATGTCTTCGGCCCCCATGCCGACCGCCTGATGATCTCCTCCACCAAGTCCATGCACGGGCACTTGATCGGGGGGACTGGCGCAGTGGAACTGCTCGCCTGCCTGATGGCGCTGCGCGACGGGGTCATCGCACCGACAATCGGATACGAGGAACCCGATCCCGAATGCGCGCTCGACGTCGTGCCGAATATTGCACGCGAAGCCAAGGTGGATGTCGTCCTGTCCAACGCCTTCGCTTTCGGCGGGCTGAACGCCGTCCTGGCGCTGCGCCGCGCCTGAAACGAAGAACGCCGCCGAAGGTTCGGCGGCGCCCGGTATCGCGTTCAGACCCCGAGGTCAGGGGGCAGGGGTCTTTGCGACCGCATCGTAACCTGCGGTAAAACCCTTCAGCGAGATATCGAGGTTCACCTTCTGGTCGGGCGCCGCAACCGGCACGATGGTCATGGTTGCCTTAGCGCCTTTCTTGAAGCCGTCGATCTCCGCCTGGGTAAAACCGACGCGGGCGATGCAGCCCAGACGTGCACACCACGTGAACGGGTAACGCTTGGGTGCCGAGCCATCGACGGCGATGGTCAGTTGTTCTGTCAGCAGCGTTTCGAGTGGTGCAACAATAGTTGCCCCGGCCACGGCCTGTTGCCCCGCAGGCAACGCGAAAATGCTGATTTCCGCGACGCTTGTTCCTTGCGCGTCCTTGAGCAACTGGTAGAGCTGGCAAGGGTCCGAACCGTCCTCGGTCCGCATGCAGCGCTGTTCCCAGGATTCGAAGGTTGCCGCAGTATAGGTCGTGCCTGGCCCGTCCGGCGCCGCCACTTGTGCGCCGAGCGACAGGTTGTCGGCACCGGCCGCAGGTTTCGCCGCGCCGTCGGCGGCGGGGGCCGCGTCGGCGGCAGGCGCATCGGTTGCCGGTGCCGTGGTGTCCTGGGCGGACGCGACGCCGCCAAGAGCCAAGGCCAGACCGAAAGCAGAAATCAGTAAGCGCGTCGTAGAGTTCATGAGACTGTCCATCGGAACTTCATTCAGGTTTGCGTTAGCATGCGCCGCACCCCGTGTCAGGTCCGAAAACACCGGCGGCAGGTCTTCCCATGCCAAAAGAAAAAGGGCCCGCAGAGAGGCCCTTTTTCATCAAATATTTGCTCCCTGTCGGACTGGCCGACTTCATTGCAGGGAACGCTAAGGCCTTCTGCTGCAAGCGTCAACGGGATTCTTTACAGTTTTGAAACAAATGGTTGCGGTGAAAACAAAAAAAGAGCCGCGTCTCCGGTGAGACGCGGCCAGTCTGACAGGGAGGACGTCAGATCGGAGGCAAGACACCGATAACCCCGATCATCTGCACTCTGGCAGATTGGGGTTAACAATGTATTTTCTCGTGAACGTGATCGAGTATTGGAGAACGGCATGGTCGAAGCGGGCAGCATCTTCGTTGGTGGAGGGGGCGAAGGCTACGGTGTTCCGCAGCAGTTGCTGCTCGGGTATGGCAACCGCCACGGCCTGATTGCCGGAGCCACCGGCACGGGCAAGACCGTAACGCTCCAGGTGCTTGCGGAAGGATT
Organism: uncultured Alphaproteobacteria bacterium; assembly: GCA_963777765.1. Taxonomy (GTDB): domain Bacteria; phylum Pseudomonadota; class Alphaproteobacteria; order Rhodobacterales; family Rhodobacteraceae; genus Aliitabrizicola. Next base: position 294,742 of record CAVZRP010000004.1, read on the forward strand.
CTCGGCGGCCGGCGTTCCGGTGTTCCTCTCGGACATCAAGGGCGATCTGGCGGGTCTTTCGATGCCCGGCTCGGCGCAGGACAAGCGCCACGATGCCTTCGTCAAACGGTCCGCCACCATCGGACTGGACCTGCAGTACCGCGCGTTCCCCGTCGTCTTCTGGGACTTGTTCGGGGAGGCGGGGCATCCCATCCGAACCACCGTGGCCGAGATGGGGCCGCTGCTTCTGTCGCGTCTTCTGGAACTGACCGAGCCGCAGGAAGGTGTGCTGAACATCGCCTTCCGCATCTCCGACGAAGAGGGCCTGCCGCTGCTTGATCTCAAGGATCTCCAGTCGCTCCTCGTCTTCATCGGAGAGAATGCCGGCCCTATCGGACTGCGCTACGGCAACATCGCCCCCGCGACCGTCGGCTCCATCCAGCGCCGCCTGCTGGTGCTGGAGAACCAGGGCGGCACATTGCTGTTCGGCGAACCTGCTCTGGATCTGGCCGACCTGATGTCGCAAGACGAAACCGGGGCCGGGCGCATCAATATCCTTGCCTCTGACAAACTCATGGCCTCGCCGCGCCTCTACGCGACTTTCCTTCTCTGGATGCTGTCCGAACTCTTCGAGCGCCTGCCTGAGGTCGGCGATCCCGACAAGCCGAAGCTCGTTTTCTTCTTCGACGAAGCGCACCTTCTGTTCACCGATGCGCCCAAGGCGCTGGTGGACAAGGTCGAGCAGGTGGCGCGCCTGATCCGGTCCAAGGGCGTCGGCATCTACTTCATCACGCAAAGCCCCGATGACGTGCCCGAGAAGATCCTTGGTCAGCTTGGGAACCGCGTCCAGCATGCGCTGCGCGCGTTCACCGCGAACGATCAGAAGGCGCTTCGGCTTGCCGCACAGACCTATCGCGACAATCCGCGCTTTTCGACCGAGGAGGCGATCCGCGAGGTCGGAACGGGCGAGGCGGTGACATCGTTCCTCGAGGCAAAGGGGATTCCCGGGATGGTCGAACGCACCCTCATTCGCCCGCCTTCGTCGCTCGCCGGTCCCATCGACGACGGTGTTCGCGCCCAGCTGATTGCGGCATCCCCCTTCAAGGGAAAGTACGACACAGCCGTCGATCGCAGATTCGGCCTTCGAGATGCTCAAGGCCCGCGCCGATCAGGCGTCCGCGTCCGTCGCCGCCGAGGCGGCAAAGCAACAGGCTGCGACGGACCGTTCGGCAGAACTGAACGACGCCTTCAACAATGCCCGCCGCTGGGATGGGGGCGCTGCGGCCAAACCCGCCCCGAAGCCGGCGGCGAAGCGGGGCGACAGCGTTGCGGAAGCCTTTGCCAAGTCCTTTGCTCGTCAGCTCGGCACAAAATCGGGTCAGGCGCTGGTCAGGGGAGTGCTCGGCTCGCTCTTCCGCGGGAAATGACAACCGCGGCATCGGCGCGCATCCCCATTGGACCGGCCGTCGTTTGCGCCTAGGCTTCTGCCGATCCGGGAGGGTGCTGGCACATGATCGTTGAACTGGGACATTTCGCGCTGGTGTTGGCCTTTGCGGTCGCGATTGTGCAATCCACCGTCCCTCTTTTCGGTGCACATCGCCGCTGGTCAAGCTGGATGGCGGTGGCTGAACCTGCGGCTTCGATCCAACTGATCCTCATCGGGTTCGCCTTCTCGGCGCTGACCTATGCCTTCGTGACGTCGGACTTCTCGCTCCGCCTTGTCGTCCAGAACTCGCACACGCTGAAGCCGTTGATCTACAAGATCTCCGGTGTCTGGGGAAACCACGAGGGTTCTCTTCTGCTCTGGGTGCTGATCCTTGCTTTGTTCGGGGCCTGCGCTGCCTGGTTCGGGGGCAACCTGCCGCCGACCCTCAGGGCGCGCGTTCTGGCTGTGCAGGGGATGATCGGCACCGCGTTTCTCGCGTTCCTGCTCTTCACCTCCAATCCTTTCCTGCGTATGGCCGTCCCACCCTTCAACGGCGAAGATCTCAACCCGCTGCTGCAGGATCCCGGCCTCGCCTTCCATCCTCCCTTTCTTTACCTTGGGTATGTCGGCCTCTCGATGGCATTCTCCTTTGCGGTCGCGGCCCTGATCGAGGGGCGGGTGGACGCTGCCTGGGGGCGCTGGGTGCGGCCCTGGACACTCGCGGCGTGGATATTCCTCACGATCGGAATCGCGCTGGGGTCTTGGTGGGCCTACTACGAATTGGGCTGGGGCGGTTTCTGGTTCTGGGATCCGGTCGAGAATGCGTCCTTCATGCCCTGGCTCATTGCGGCGGCGCTGCTGCATTCCGCAATCGTCGTGGAAAAGCGTGAGGCGCTGAAAAGCTGGACGATCCTGCTTGCGATCCTTGCATTCGGCTTCTCGCTGATCGGCACGTTCATCGTCCGGTCAGGCGTGCTGACCTCTGTCCATGCCTTCGCCAACGATCCCGAACGCGGCGTGTTTATCCTGCTGATCCTTGGCACGTTCATGGGCGGTGCGCTGACGCTTTTTGCCTTCCGCGCAAGTGCTATGGAGGCGAAGGGGGTTTTCGCCCCCGTCAGCCGAGAAGGCGCGCTGGTTGCGAACAATCTGCTTCTTGCCGTTTCGGCTTTCGTCGTCTTTGTCGGAACGCTGTGGCCGCTCTTCGCCGAACTGGTCTTCCAACGCAAACTGTCCGTCGGCCCGCCCTTCTTCAACATGGCTTTCACGCCGTTCATCGTGGCTCTCGCGGCACTTCTTCCGATCGGCTCGGTCCTTCCCTGGAAGCGCGGCGATCTCAGCCGCGCGGCGCAGCCGCTGGTGGGGGCACTTGCGCTGTCCATGGCGCTTGGAGCGCTGGTCTGGGCGATGCAGACGGGGCGCTCGGCCCTCGGCCCCATTGGCGTGCTGTTGGGGACGTGGGTTGTGCTCGGCGCGCTTGCCGATCTGTGGCAACGCGCCGGTCGCGGCACGCCGCGTCAGAAGCTGGATCGCCTGACGCGGCTGCCGCGAGCCGACTGGGGCAAAGTCACCGCCCATGTCGGCTTTGGTGTCACGATCTTCGCTGTCGCCGCGGTGACCGCCTGGAAGACCGAGGATATCCGCGTCGTGCAGGTCGGTGAAACCTATGCGGTCGGCACCTACACGGTGTTGCTGAAGGATGTCCGCGATGTGCCGGGCGCGAACTACAGCTCCACCATGGCTGAAATGGTCCTGATGAAGAACGGTGCACCCGTTGCGACGCTGAATCCCGAAAAGCGCCTGTATCACGTCGCTGGCATGCCGACGACCGAGGCAGGCATTGACCATCGGCTGCTGCGCGACGTTTACCTCGTCATCGGCGACAAGCAGGACAACGGCGGCTGGGCTGTGCGCAGCTATATCGAGCCCTTCGTGAATTTCATCTGGATCGGTGCATTCCTCATGGCGATCGGCGGCGGGCTGAGCCTGTCTGATCGGCGCTATCGGGTGGCCGCCGGGGCGCGCCGGGCGCCGACTGCGGTGCCAGCCGAATGATTCGCGCGGCGTTCGTCGCTTGGGCGCTTCTGCTGGCGCTTCCTGCGGGGGCGGTGGAGCCGGACGAGGTCTTGCCCGATCCCGTGCTGGAAGCCCGTGCGCGCGAGCTGTCCAAGGGGCTGCGATGCCTTGTGTGCCGGAACGAGAGCATCGACGAAAGCCATGCCGATCTGGCGCGAGACCTGCGCCTGCTGCTCCGCGAACGCCTTGTCGCGGGCGATACCGACGCCCAGGCGATCGCATTCATCGTGGATCGCTATGGCGAGTATGTCCTTCTCAACCCGACCACGGGCGGGTCCAACCTGATCCTCTGGCTGGCCGGGCCGGTCATGCTCTTGACCGGGGCGGGCACCGCGATGCTCTACCTGCGCCGCAGGGCACGGGGGGCCGACGCCGCACCGGTCGAACTGTCGGAGGCTGAAACCCGCCGCCTTGCCGAGATCCTGAAGGACTGACGCACCGTACCTGAGACAGACCCGCCGCCGACGGTCTATACAGACGCAGGGTATCCGGCGGGGGTCGAGGATGCAGACGATCACCTATGACGAGATCGACGGCCTTGGCGTCATCACCCTGAATCGGCCCGAAGTGATGAACGCGCTGAACCGCAAGATGCGCGCCGAACTTCTCTCGGTCATCGCGATTGCCTCCGAAAGTGTCCGTGCGCTCGTTCTCACCGGCGAGGGGCGGGCCTTCTGCTCGGGTCAGGATCTTTCGGACCGGATCGAGGGCGTTCCGTTCGATCTCGAGGCGACCTTGCGCGACGAATACGAACCGCTTCTTCGCGCCATTCACGACTGCCCGATTCCCACCATCGCGGCCGTCAACGGGGTTGCCGCAGGGGCAGGGGCCAATCTCGCGCTCGCCTGTGATGTCGTGATTGCCGCAGAGAGTGCCAGCTTCATTCAGGCATTCACACGCATCGGTCTCATCCCTGATGCCGGCGGTACCTGGACTTTGCCGCGGCAAGTCGGCAGTGCGCGCGCCATGGGCGCCATGCTTTTCGCCGACAGGATCACAGCCCGCCAGGCTGCTGACTGGGGCATGATCTACGAAGCCATCCCCGACGGCGCATTTGCCGCGCATTGGCGGACACGCGCACGGTCATTTGGCCGAGGGCCCGACGCAGGCCTACAGGGCGCTGAAAGAGGCGATGCGCGCCAGTGCCGCCAACAGTTTCGAGGGTCAACTCGCACTGGAGGCACGCCTTCAATCCCGCTGCGGCGCGACGCAGGACTTTCGCGAGGGCGTTGCCGCATTTCTGGAGAAGCGGTCGGCGCACTTCACCGGCCGATAGGGCGCATGTCAGGGGCCGGCGACCGGCCGCACGGCCGGCAGGCCGACACCCTGGGCAATCAGGTCTGCCAGCCTTTCCCGGAATTCAGGCGCTGGCATACGCGCAGACACGTTGCGCGCCACCAGCGCGGCCAGTCGTGGCCTGCGTGCGATGTCGAGCCGCGCCATGAGTTGCCGCAGATAGGGCAGATGCCGTCGGCGGTTCCTGTAGACCCGGGCAAACAGCGAGGCCGCCAGTTGCCCATCGCCCGCCGCATCGATCAGTTGCGGCAGAACGTTCATTTTCCCAAGCTCGCTTTCAAGCTTTTCGCCAAGCAGGCGACAGCGCAGCAGCGTGACATGCGGGCGGGCGAAGAGCGCCGCGTGCATCGCATCGAGTTGCTGCTCCGGATCGAAAAGCACGAAGACCTCGCCCGCGCCTTCGGTCATGTCGGGCGCGAACCCGTAGCGGTCGGTAAAATTCAGGCGGCGCTGGTGCAGATGGCGCCGGTCCCATCCCGCGACCTCGGGATCGAGGCTCGCCACCGGCTGCACGGCGATGACGGTCGCCCCGGGTGCTGTGACCGAAAAGGCCGAAGCGGCATAGCCGCCCATGCCCGCGCCATAGAAGACGACCCTGTCGAAATCCTCGAAAAAGGCGTCGTCAACCAGCCTGTCGAAGTAGCTGTACACGGCTTCATCGCGGTACCAGGTTTCGCCCTTCGGCGATCAGGCAGAGATGCGACCACCCGTTTTCCTGTGCCGTCTCCAACCCCGCAGGAAGCCCGTCGTCGCGGGCGCGGATCGACTCGGCGGTTTCGAAGGTAACCAGAAGGATTGGCCCGTCGTCGGCGAAGAAAGCCCAGTGACGGGAGCCAAGTGCCTGAACGTAGCCCGCCTCTTCGCCCGACTTCTCGAGGCGCTCGAGCCAGGCCGCGTGATCCGCAGGACGTGTCGAGGACACCTGGCTGTCCAATCCGGGTTCGATGGTGTCTTGGGTGTCGGTCATCACGCGGGCTTTCAAGGAGTCACTCGTCACAAAAGACGTCACGAAGGGATTTGCATCGTCGCGTGGCGGCTTTGCGCGGGTAATATGTCATTGGTGCGAATGGGCAGGCTAATGACAAAACAGTAGGCGAGGACTGTTTCATGCTCAAGCCGGGGTGCTGCCGATTTGACCGAATTCCCAGATTTTGCGGGCGTCCTCCGGTCCCAGGACCCGAGTGGGAGACGCCATCATCAGGCGGCCGAAGAGCGCGCGCCATTGCTCTTCGCGCATGAGTTGTTTGAACCTTTTGTGACGCCATAGCGCCGCCTGAAAATGCATGTCTGCAAGGGCCGCATCAGCCAGGAGCATGGCCCGAATCGAACTCGGTTGCCGCCGCCATGCGCAAGATGCTGCGATCTTCGACGGCGCAGAAGTTACGGTCGATCCAATATCCCATGTCGAGAGGTGTGCCCTCGCGGTTGGCGCGTCCCCGGTCGCATTTCAGGACGTAGTCCTGCATCGAGCCAAGCGCATAATGGTTCAGCTGGACCAGACCATAGTTGTCCTGTCCGAAGTCCGAAAAGAGGCGCGTGCTGCGGAACGCATCGCCCAAAGGGCGGCCCGTGCCGTCCACCCACCGGGCATCGGACAGCCGCGCCGGGTCCGGACGGCGCGGGCGGTGGACGCCAAGGGCAGCATATGTTCCGTCATTGCGGAACAGCGTCTTGAACAGCGCCGCCCGCCAGGGCCAGTGCAGCACGGCGGGCGCCGCACGGGTGAAGGTCTGCGTCACCGGCGCATCCGTGATCTCCACCACGCCGGCGTTGCCGAAGAGCCTCCAGGTGAGCGGGATGGCCGTCGCCTCCGGCAGGGCACGCAACAGGCTGGACACTGTGCCGTCGCCGACGTGGATGTTCACGAACTCGTCGATATCGAGGCACAGGATCCAGTCGGCCCGTGTGGTCAGCGGGTGCCGGTCGGCAGCCTTCAGCGCCGCCCATTGCGGACCGCGGTCGCCATGGTCGTCGTTGCGCACATGCGTCAGTCGGCCCATGTCCTGCAACCGGTCGAGCATCCGGTCGGTCCCGTCGGTGCAATCGTTCGAAAACACCAGAAAATCCGTGAAACCCACAGCTTGGTGATGGGCAAGCCACTCAAGCAGGTGTGCGCCTTCGTTGCGGACGCAAAGGATGGCAAGCACGCGCATCAGGCGGAGTTGCGCCTGTTGCAGACATGCTGCGATGGACGGCCCGACATCCTCACCTCCTCGCGCGGTCTTGTGCAGCGCTTCCTGCCTGAAACGATATATCACGGGCAGGGCGGGTGTCGGAAGGTTTCTGCACGCCTCCCCCCTCCATTGGTCGCACACCGTTCAGGCGTGCCTTGACCCTCCTGCCTCTCGCGGCCACGCTCCGGCGCAGCGGACCAGCGTTTCACAAGCCCCCGTAAAAGGACAACAGGCGATGAGCCAGACCCCCGCGTCGATCGACGCCGTGCAGGACATGCTCGCGGCCCAGCACTATGTCTGTGGGCGCCCGCTTGCGACGGTGGTGTACCTCGCGCTGCGCCTGGGAAAGCCGCTGTTTCTCGAAGGCGAGGCGGGCGTGGGCAAGACCGAGATCGCCAAGGCCATTGCCGCAGGCGCTCGGTCGCCGCCTGATCCGGCTGCAATGCTACGAGGGGCTGGACACGGCAAGTGCCGTCTATGAGTGGAACTTCGCGGCCCAGATGATCGCGATCCGAACCGCCGAGGCGTCCGGGCGGTGCCGACCGCGAGCGGCTGACGACCGAGCTTTTCACCGAGGACTTTCTGATCGAACGGCCTCTCCTTCAGGCCATGCGCCCCCAGTCCGGCGGCGCCCCGGTTCTGCTGATCGACGAGCTTGATCGCACCGACGAGCCGTTCGAGGCCTTCCTGCTCGAGGCCCTGTCGGATTTTCAGGTCACGATCCCCGAACTGGGAACCATCGCCGCGCACGAGCCTCCCATCGTTATCGTCACCTCGAACCGCACGCGCGAGGTGCACGACGCGCTGAAGCGCCGCTGCCTTTACCACTGGGTCGACTACCCGGACTTCGCCCGTGAGATGGAGATCCTGCAAGCCCGCGCGCCCGAAGCGCAGGAAACGCTCAGCCGCGAGATCGTTGCCTTCGTCCAGCGCTTGCGCGAAGAGGATCTGTACAAGAAACCGGGCGTGGCCGAGACGATCGACTGGGCAAAATGTCTGCTCGCGCTCGATGTCATCGCGCTCAGCCCCGAGGTGATCGCCGACACGTTGGGTGCAATCCTGAAATATCAGGACGATATCCAGAAACTGCAGGGCTCTGAAGCCAAGCGCCTGCTCGACGAGGTCAGCAAGAGCCTCGTTCCAGCGTGATGACCCTTTTTGCCATTCTTCCGTTAGCAAATATCCCACGGGGGCGGCGTGGGGGTGTGACACCCCCCGGCGCTCTCCGCCAGGGCTGAACCCATGTCGACTTACGCCGACCTGCTTCTGCCCGATGACGGAAAACTGGCCCAGAACATCGCGCATTTCGCCCGTGCATTGCGCAAGGCCGGCCTTCCGATCGGCGCAGGTCGGGTGATCGACGCAATCCGCGCGGTCGAGGCGGTGGGCTTCACCGGTCGCAGCGATTTCTACTGGACCCTTCAGGCTTGCTTCGTCAGCCGTCCCGAGCATCGCGTAGTCTTTGCCCAGGTCTTTCGCCTGTTCTGGCGCGACCCGCGCTACCTTGACCACATGATGAGCCTGATGCTTCCCGCCGTGCGCGGCGTGCAGGACGAACAGCAGGCTAAACCTGCCGAGAAGCGCGCGGCCGAGGCACTTCTCGACGGGACGATGCGCGATCTGCAGGGCGTTGCCGAAGACGAGGGTGGCACCGAGATCGAAATTGACGCGAGCCAGACGACTTCGACGGAAGAGCGGCTCAGGACGCTGGATTTTGAACAGATGAGCACGGCAGAGGCAGCCGAGGCGCGGCGTATGCTCGCCCGGCTCAGCCTGCCCGTGGCACCTCTCGTCTCGCGACGGCAGCGCGCAGACCTGGCGGGCGCGCGGCCGGACTGGCGGCGGACGATGCGCGCTTCGATGCGCCAGGGGGGAGAGATCACGCGCTTTTCGAGACGCTCGCCCGTCAAGCGTTGGCCGAACCTGATCGTCCTCTGCGACATTTCGGGTTCGATGGCGCAGTATTCGCGGATGGTTCTCCATTTCGTCCATGCGGTGGCCAACCGCAAGGGGCAGGGCTGGGCCCGCGTTCACGCCTTCACCTTCGGCACGCGGCTGACCAACATCACCCGGCACCTGCAGCAGCGCGACGTGGACGCGGCGCTGAGCGCGGCCGGGGCCGAGGCGCAGGATTGGTCTGGCGGCACCCGGATCGGCGCATGCCTGCACGCCTTCAACCGAGACTGGGGACGGCGTGTGCTGGGGCAGGGTGCCGTCGTTCTGCTGATCACCGACGGACTCGACCGGGACGATTCCGGCTCGCTTGCGCGGGAGATGGAGCGTCTGCACCTGTCGGCCCGCCGGCTGATCTGGATCAACCCCCTGCTGCGCTGGGACGGCTTCGCACCGAAGGCGACGGGCATCAGGGCGATGCTTCCGCATGTCGACAGTTTTCGCGCCGGTCATTCCATCGCCTCGCTGGAGGCACTGGCGGAGTCCGTATCGGCCGCGCGTGACGGGGGAGAAAGACCGGCTGATGGCGCTTCTGCGGGCTTGAGGACCGCACGTGCGACCACTGGCGAAGTGGCGGGGCAGGAGTCATAGTCATAGCCTGAAGCAGGGAGAGTGCGGAAATGAAGCGCGCAGAGCATGATAGTATGCCCGAAACGGCGTTGGACTGGCACCGCGCGGGCCGCAACGCCGCACTGGCCACGGTGATAGAAACCTGGGGTTCCGCCCCGCGCCCCGTGGGCAGCCAACTCGTGATCTCCGGAGCAGGCGAGATCGAAGGGTCGGTTTCGGGCGGCTGTGTTGAAGGTGCCGTGGTCGCCGAAGCGATCGAGGCGCTGGCAGATGGTCAGCCGCGCATCCTGACATATGGCGTCAGCGACGAGACGGCCTTTGCGGTCGGCCTGGCCTGTGGCGGCACGATCCGGATCATGGTGGTTCCGGTCGGTCCATACCTGCCCGCGACGCTGCTGGCCGATCTGGTCGCCGCGCGGGCGACGCGCCGGGCCGTAGCGCTGGTCACCGACATGGCGACCTGGGCGCACAGTCTGAATGAAGGCGAAGGTGATGCGGTCGTCCAGGCGCGCTTCAGGTCTGACCGCTCGGGGCTGGAGGAGGACGGGCGCTTCATCGCCGTCCACAACCCGGCCCTGCGGATGATCGTCGTGGGCGCCGTCCACATCGCGCAGCCTCTGGTGCAGATGGCGCGGATTTGCGGCTACGATCCGACGCTGATCGATCCGCGTGACGCCTTTGGTTCGGCTGCCCGCTTTCCTGGCGAGACGATCCTGCACGACTGGCCTGACGAGGCGATGGCGGCGCTGGCGCCCGATGCCCGAACGGCGGTCGTGACCCTGACGCATGATCCGAAACTCGACGACCCTGCGATCCGGGCCACGCTGGCTTCGCCGGCGTTTTACCTTGGCTGCCTCGGCTCTACTCGCACCCATGCGAAGCGTTTGGACCGACTGCGGGCCGAAGGCGTGTCTGAGGATCAGATCGCCCGGATCCATGCGCCTGTCGGGCTGGATATCGGGGCGAAATCTCCGGCGGAAATCGCCGTTTCGATCCTCGGACAGATCACGCGGGTTCTGAGGCAGGGATGAAATTCGGGACCGTTCCGCTCGATCATGCCGAGGGTGCGATCCTGGCCCATTCGCTGATGATCTGTGGCCGGCGGTTGCGGAAGGGACACATCCTCGATGCGGCAGACCTTGCGCTGCTCGTGCGTGAAGGCGTGTCCGAGGTGACAGTCGCCCGACTGGAACAGGGGGACGTGGGCGAGGACGCGGCAGCCGCGCAACTGGCATCCGCGCTCGTTCCCGACCCCGTCGTGTCCGGGCTTGTCCTGACCGAGCCATTTACGGGCCGCGTCAATCTGAACGCCACCCGCGCGGGATTGGTGGAATACGATCCGGCAGCCATCCATGCGCTCAACCTGATCGACCCCGCGATCACGCTTGCCACGCTCGCGCCCCTGACCCGCGTCGTGGCGGGAATGCTGGTCGGCACGGTGAAGATCATCACCTACGCCGTTGCCGAGGCGGCGCTGGCGCGCGCCTGCGCGGTGGCGCTGCGGGCCATCCGCGTCCGCCCCGTGGCGCTCCGCAGCGCGGGCCTGCTGATGACCGACGTGCCGGGACAGGAGGACAAGCTGATCGCCAAGGGTCGTCGGGCCGTCGAGGCGCGGTTGAACGCGCTGGGAATGACGCTGGCCGGTGTCGAGACAACGGCACATGACGTCGATGCCATGGCAAATGCGCTGAAACGCCTGCCGGGGGAGATGCTGCTGATCCTGACCGGCTCGGCCACGTCGGACATCCATGACACGGCACCCGAAGCGGTACGGTCGGCGGGGGGAACGATCGTGCGCTTCGGGATGCCCGTCGATCCCGGGAACCTGCTGTTTTTCGGTGCGATCGGGCCGCGTCCGGTGATCGGTTTGCCAGGCTGCGCGCGGTCGCCCGCGTTGAACGGGGCAGACTGGGTATTGGAGCGACTGGCCTGCGGGCTTCCCCTGGGCGACGAGGACATTGCCGCAATGGGAGTCGGGGGGCTGCTGAAGGAGATACCGATCCGTCCGCAGCCGCGCGAACCCAGGCCGGAATGAGGAAAGGGGGCCGCATGGCCCCCTCAAGACGACTTGAAACCGCTTTTCAAATATCTTGTCGTGACGCTTACTTGGGTCCGATCATCATCACCATCTGGCGGCCCTCAAGGCGCGGCATGCTCTCGATCTTGCCAGCATCGCCCACGTCTCCCGCGACGCGGTTGAGAAGTTCCAGGCCAAGCTCTTGGTGCGCCATCTCGCGTCCGCGGAAACGCAGCGTGACCTTTACCTTGTCGCCTTCCTCAAGGAACTTCATGACCGAACGCATCTTTACCTCGAAGTCATGAGTATCGGTCCCGGGGCGGAACTTGATCTCCTTGATCTCGATGATCTTCTGCTTCTTCCGGGCTTCCGCCTCGCGCTTCTGCTGCTCGTACTTGAACTTGCCGAAATCCATGATCTTGCAGACCGGCGGCTCCGCACTCGGCGAAATCTCGACAAGGTCAAGGCCCGCTTCCGCCGCCATGGCCATTGCGCGGGCGGGGGTGACGACACCGACATTTTCGCCGTCGGCACCGATCAATCGAATTTCAGGAGAACGGATACGGTCATTCACACGGGGGCCCGTTTCGCGTTGCGGCGGGGCGTTGTGGGGTCTGCGAGCTATGGTGGCGTTCCTTGTGTGGCTTCAAATGGCGGGGGCGAGGATAGACCTGCAGGGGGCGCCTTTCAACCGCCAATCGTGCGCTTCGCCCCATCAATCCAATCGCTTCTTCCAATGCGGGGCGGGAAATGTCATATGCGCCGCAGGGCGGGACGCCCGAGGTGAGGGAGAGACCCATGAACAGAAACGTTTTGATTGCTGCAGTCATCGTGGTGCTGGCGGCACTCGGTTACTACCAGTTCAGCGTCGTGCCGGCGCAGCGCGCTGCGGAACAGGCTGCGTTGGATGCGAAGGCAGCCGAGGAAAAAGCTGCGGCAGATGCCAAGGCCGCCGAAGAAGCTGCCGCGGCTGAGGCCAAGGCTGCCGAGGAGGCTGCAGCCAAAGCCGCCGAAGAGGCTGCCGCCGCCGCCCAGGCTGCAACCGATGCCGCCACCAAGGCTGCGACCGAGGCCGCCGGCGCCGTTGAAGGTGCCGCAACCGATGCCGCAAACGCCGCGACCGAGGCCGCCGGCGCTGCCGCCGACGCTGCGACTGCCGCCGCCGGAGCAGCCGCCGACGCCGTGACCGGAGCGGCATCGCAGGTCTGGGATGCGACGAAGCTGACGTCGGCAGAGATCACCCAGCGCATCGCGGATGCCCCGATCTCGCAGTCGGTGAAAGACACTCTGACGGCCACCTACAACTCGGTTAAGGACAATCCCAACGCCGTGCAGATGGTGCTGGACCAACTGAAGCAGGCGATGGGTCTTTGATCCACCGGCGCTGAAACGAAACCGCCGCCGGAACGCTCCGGCGGCGGTTTTCGTTTGCGCGGGTGTCAGTCAGATGCCGTCGCCGACAAAGGCCTTTTCCACCACATATTCCAATGGTTCCGAGTTGGCGCCCTCGCGCAGCCCGAAGCCTTCCAGCACCGCCTTCACATCGACGTTGAAGGCGAGCGAACCGCAGACCATGGCGCGGTCGGTGGCAGGGTCCATCGGCGGCAAGCCGAGGTCGGCGAAGACCTTGCCGCTGGTCAGGTTGTCGGTGATGCGGCCCATCCGGGCCGAGGGGTCGCGCGTGGTCGTCGGGTAGTAGAGCAGCTTGCCCGCCACCATCTCGCCAATCAGCGGATCGTCGTTCAGGCTTTCGACAAGCTGGCGACCATACTCCAGTTCGGCCTGCTCGCGGCAGGTGTGCATCATGATGACCTGATCGTATTTCTCGTACGTCTCGGGATCGCGCATGAGGCTGGCGAAGGGCGCTATCCCTGTGCCGGTGGCCAGGAACCAGATCCGCTTGCCGGGCAGCAGTGCGTCATGCACCAGCGTGCCGACGGGCTTGGGGCGCAGGATGATCTCGTCACCCGGCTGGATGTGCTGCAGCTTCGAGGTCAGCGGGCCGTCGGGCACCTTGATCGAGTAGAACTCGAGTTCCTCGTCCCACGAGGGCGAGGCGATGGAATAGGCGCGAAGCAGCGGTTTGCCGTTGTCGCCCATAAGGCCGATCATCACGAACTCGCCAGAGCGAAACCTCAGTGACCGGGGCCGCGACACGCGGAAGGAAAAAAGCCGGTCCGTCCAGTGCTTGACCTCGGTAACGGTCTGGGCATCGGGCAGGCGGGCGGCGAGGGTGGCAGTCTGGGGCACGGCGGACATTTCGATCATGGCTGATGGCTTTCGCAATACGCGACAGGACGCTCCGGGAAAAGCGGGATTTCAGGCGCGCAGACGGGACTGATAGTCGTGGTCGCGCCAGTTGGCCCGGAACGTCCACTGCTCAACCGGTTGCCGCTCGGCGACCTCATCGGGGATCTCGACCTCGTCGAACCCGGTTCGCCGGAACATCGCGTACTGGTCGGCAATCACCGGTCCGGATGCCCGCAGGCGGCCCGTGTAGCCCATCACGCGCAGGCGACGGGCAAGCGTGAAGCCGCGCCCGTCATTGAAGGCGGGAAAGACAATGCGGATAAGGTCGATGTCGGCCAGCCGGTTCGACAGGCGGGCCGGATCGTCGGAATTCGCAAGCTCGACCGCCCGAACATCGACCGCCGTGTCGATGTCGGCAAGCGTGGCGAACGTACCCGTCCGGTCATCGGGTGCAAAGCCGGTATCGGTGACGATCACGCTCATGCCGCGCTCTCCTGCAGGACGGGGCCGCGCACGGCTTTCCCGTTGATGAAATGGATACCACATTCCGTCTTTGCTGTTCCGCGCCACCGGCCTGCTCGCTCGTCCTCACCCGGTTTGACTGGGCTGGTACAGGGGGCGCAGCCGATCGAGGGGTAACCTTTGGCGACAAGAGGATGGCGGGGTAGACGGTTGTTGATGATGTAGTCCTGAAGGTCTTCCTTTCCCCAGTGGGCAAGCGGATTGACCTTGATCCTCAGATCGCCCTCGGCTTCGAAGAAATCGACCGAGGCACGGGCGGCACCCTGATATCGTTTGCGGCCGGTGATCCATGCGTCATAGCCGGACAGAGCGCGTTCAAGCGGCTCGGTCTTGCGGATTGCGCAGCACGCATCTGTGTTGAACTGATGGAGTGTATTGTCAGGATCTTCGAAGGCTAGCCTTTTCGGGTCGGCCTTGACGCTGATGATATTCGTCAGGCTCAGCCTTTCGGCCACCTCCTGCTGGTAGGCGAGGGTTTCGGCAAAGAGCATCTCGGTATCGATGAAAAGCACGGGCAGCGTCCGGTCGATCACCGAGATCATGTGCAGCAGCACGACCGATTCCGCGCCGAAGGACGAGACGAGCGCGGTGCGCCCCACATCCTCGTCGCCGAGCGAGTGCTCCAGCACCGAGACGGCGGCATGGTGTCTGTACCGGTCGTTCAGCAGCGCCACACGATCCGCGATGCTGGAAAAGCCTGGATCAAGCGGCATCCTGGGCACCCTCCGCAGGGTAGAGTGCTGCCTTGAAGGGGGCCATGCCGGTGCGGCGGTAGGTTTCGAGGAAGGTTTCCTCCGGACTGGTGCGGATCGCGAGATAAGACGTGATGATCCGCTCGATGGCGGGCAGGATTTCGTCATAGGCGAAGCCGGGGCCGGCGCGCTCGCCGATCGTGGCCGTCTCAGTGCCGTCGCCGCCGAGCGTGATCTGGTAGTTCTCCACGCCCGCGCGGTCGAGGCCTAAGATGCCGATATGGCCGACATGGTGGTGCCCGCAGGCATTGATGCAGCCGGAAATCTTGATCTTCAGCGGGCCGATCTCGTGCTCCAGCTTCAGCTCGTCGAAGCGGGTCGCGATGTCCTGCGCGACCGGGATCGAGCGGGCGGTGGCCAGCGCGCAGTAGTCCATGCCGGGGCAGGCGATGATGTCGGAGATCAGACCCACATTCGCCGTGGCGAGGCCCGCCTGCGACAGCGCCGCATGGATTGCAGGCAGGTCGCCCTTGTGGACATGCGGCAGGATCACGTTCTGCTCGTGGCTGATGCGCAGCTCGGAATGGCCGTAGCGTTCGGCCAGATCGGCCATCAGGCGCATCTGGTCGCCGGTCGCGTCGCCGGGGGTTTCTCCGTGGGCCTTCAGGCTGATCGTCACAATGGCGTATTGCGGGTGGCGGTGCTCGGCCAGGTTCGTGTCGGCCCAGGCGCGGAACACCGGATCGGCCTTGTGGAAGGCCGTGAAAGCGTCGATCGGCGCGTCCTTGAATACCGGGGGGGCGAAGGCAGCCTCGATCTCGGCCAGCAGCGCCTGGTCATGGCCGCCGAACTGGGGCCGGATCTCGGCGAAGCGGTCCTCGATCATGCGGGTGATCTCTTCGACGCCGGTCTCGTGCACGGTGATCTTGATGCGCGCCTTGTACTTGTTGTCGCGCCGCCCGATGGCGTTGTAAACGCTCAGGATCGCCTCGACGTAAGGCAGCAGGTCGGCTTTCGGCAGGAATTCCCGCACGGTGTGGCCGATCATCGGGGTCCGGCCGAGGCCGCCGCCGACGATCACCTCGAAGCCCGGCTCGCCGGCGGTGTTGCGGACCATGCGCAGGCCGATGTCATGCGCCTTGGTCACGGCGCGGTCGTTGGGGCTGCCGGTGACGGCGATCTTGAACTTGCGCGGCAGGAACTGGAACTCCGGGTGGTCGGTGGACCACTGGCGCAGAAGTTCTGCCACCGGGCGCGGATCCTCGATCTCGTCGGCGGCGGCGCCAGCGAAATGGTCGGCGGTGACGTTCCGCACGCAGTTGCCGGAGGTCTGGATGGCATGCATCCCCACATCGGCCAGGGCCGAGAGGATGGCGGGCACATCTTCCAGCTTCGGCCAGTTGTACTGGATGTTCTGGCGCGTGGTGAAATGGCCGTAGCCCTTGTCCCAGCGGTCGGCGATCATGCCCAACTGCCGCATCTGGCGCGGGTTGAGCGTGCCATAGGGAATAGCCACGCGCAGCATGTAGGCATGCAGTTGCAGGTAGAGGCCGTTCATCAGGCGCAGGGGGCGGAATTCATCCTCGGTCAGCGAGCCGTCGAGGCGGCGGGCAACCTGCTGGCTGAACTGCGCCACGCGCTCACGCACGAAGGCTTCGTCAAATTCGCTGTAGTCGTACATTGGCGTGCTGGCTCGCGCTGAGGAGAGATGCTGGTTCAGGCCCGGGACGGCATGGTCGGATCTGCGTCGTCCGCCTGTTTCCCATGGAAGTAGTTCGATGGACCCCGGGTCCGGAAGTCTTCCCGGAAGTGCGTGGGCTCCGGGCCGTTCGGACCGGGTTTCGCTTCGGCAAGGTAGGGACCGACCACGACGAGCTTCTGTGCGGCCGCGAACAGAAGGCGCAACTGCGCGTGCGCCTCGTCCTCGATCAGTTCAGCTTCGTGATGGTGCCGTGACCAGCGGTCATCGTCCGTGAGATACACCACGTCGCCAAGGCGCAGGTCATTCGCTGTGACGATCTTGGGCGTGAACCGGCCTTTCATGCGAGCGCCTCCCGGAGCGTTGTGAGGGCCCGTGCCGCGCGGCGCGGCGCAAGGCCATAAAGCAGTACAGCGGGACCGGTAACATCGGCCAGCGCGTCTGGCAGAAGCGCAAGCGTGGTCGCAATCACGCATTCATCGGCGCGCGAGGCGTTCTCGACAATGGTGACGGGAGTCGCGGCGTCGGCGCCGTGCATCATCAGGCGGCCCTGCACGAAGCGGGCGGATTTCTTGCCCATGTAGATGGCCGTCACCTCGCCCTCGCGCGCCATGCTGCGCCAGTCCTGTTCTGCAAAACCCGCAACATCATGTCCGGTCACGATCCGCACGCTCGCATTTCGCCCGCGCCGGGTCAGGCTCTGTCCGATGTTTGCTGCCGCAACGGTGGCGGCGGTAAGTCCCGGAACGATCGACCAGCCGAGGCCCACTGCCTCCAGTGCTTCGATCTCTTCGTCGAGGCGTCCGAAAATGCCGCTGTCTCCGCCCTTCAGCCGAACCACCCGACGGCCGGCAGAAGCGTGGGCCACGATCAGCGCGTTGATCTGTGATTGCGGGGTCGATGGGCCGAACCCCTCTTTCCCCGCGTCGATCAGCTCAGCGTCGCGGTTTGCCAGCGCCAGCACGCCCGGACCCACGAGACGATCGTGGATCACGACATCGGCCTCGGACAGAGCCCGAAAGGCCCTGATCGTCAGATGGTCGGGATCGCCCGGCCCTGCGCCGACGAATGTCACCTGACCCGGCGTGGTGGCAGTTGTACGGAGAGCGAGGTCGTCGAACATGGGGGCAGGGTCCGGATGAACAAATCTAAGGTGTAAAATAGGACATTTTCCCTTCTGATGACCAGTGGGGCTTGCAGATAAGGACGTTTGTTCCTAATCTGCTCGCCCAAGGAACACAGTTCCGCAAACGGGGGGAAAGCGCGAATGGCGGCCCGACTGGACGACATGGACCGGAAAATCCTTGCCGAGTTGCAGGAGGATGCCGCGCAGTCCCTGGACGAGATCGCGCGCAAGGTGGGCTCGTCCAAGACGCCGGTCTGGAACCGCATCCGCCGCATGAAGGAGGCTGGCGTGATCCTGCGCCAGACGGCCCTGCTGGATGCCGAGGCGCTGGGGCTGGAGGCGTGCTTCTTCGTGCTGATCCGTACGAGCGAGCACGAAGCCGAATGGCAGCGCCGCTTCCTGCAGGTGCTGCGCGACAGGCCCGAGGTGCTCGAGGCGCATCGCCTCGCGGGCGATATCGACTATATCCTGAAGGTGCGGGTCGCCAACGCGCGCGCCTATGACACGTTCTACCAGGCGCTGATCTCCGAGGTGAAGATCTACAACGTGACGGCGCTGCTCAGCATGGAAGAAATCAAGGCGACGACGGTCCTGCCGGTGAATTGAGCGGAGCGCGCCCAAGGGCGCGCAGGCCTTTCCCCTCGCCTGCGCGCCCTTGGGCGCTTCGGCTCGGCAGGGGGCGCTGCCCCGTCGCCGGAGCGGTGACCCAGGGGGTGTTTTGCCAACGTGAAACTAGGCTCTGGACCCATTAAACTGCTATCCCGTCTGACAAATCCCTGATTCTCGTGGCGGCATCAACAGAGGTGCCGCCATGACCAAGATGATCTTTCCGAAACCCAGATGGCGCGGATATCACCGTACTTTCCGCTCTCGCACGGAAGCCCGCGCGTGGATGGCCGCAGGGTGATCGGCGGGATCATCTTCGTGATCCGCAATGGGCTCAGGTGGCGCGATGTGCCACCAAGCTGCGGGCCACACAGGACAATCCACAACCCGCTTCATCCGCTGGAGCGAGTTGGGCGTGTTCGGACGTATGTTCGTCGAACTGGCCAGAGGCGGGGCGATACCGAAGCACTCATGATCGACGCGACCCATCTGAAGGCCCACCGGACAGCGGCCAGCCTGCTCAGAAAGGGGCTCTTTCTGGCCGATTGGACCGCCGCCGCAGGTGCCGACAATTTCAGTGCCGATCCACCCAATGCAGCCCTCTCCGTCTATGAAGCGGGTAAGGACGATAGCTCCGTCTCGATCATCGAGATTACCAGTCCTCGCGTCGAAGGCGCCGACATCCTTTAAGATTACTAGGTGATCCATGACGCAGCGCCTGTCTCTGGTGGCGAAATTGCCCTGTTCATCGACATGATCGGCGTGGGTGGGGGTGGGGGTGTCGGCTTCCAGGTGTCGGCGTCGGCGTGCGCGGGCCGGGCGCATATTGAGCAGACGGGATCAATGCGCCGGACGGCACACCCGCAAATCGTCATCCGGCACGGCCCATCGGAATGAGGAGGAATCCAAATGAAAGTCTCTATCGGACTGACCGCCGCCGCGCTTCTCATGTCGGGCAGCGCAGTATTTGCCGAGAGCAAGCTGGTGGAACTGGTGCGACATCGCCAAGGCCTGCGCCGGGGACATCAAGTCCTTCTGTGCCGAGGACATTATCGGCGGCACCAGCCTCAAGGCCTGCAGGAAGGGTCATCTGACCCAATTGTCGGGCGAGTGTTTCAGAAAGTATCGCAGAGAACTTCGCTGGACGGCAGCTTTGGGCATGAATAGGGGCCAATATCTGTGGTGTGTCTAGGTGTCTCCTTCAGGCTGAGATGGCTCGCGTTGGCGTCTTCTGCTCATCGCAAAATCAAGTTCATCTCTCACAGTGATCGTTCGGTTCCTTGGCCCGTCACACCACCGGGGTTAGTCCAGCCAGCCGGTCGAACAGCCAGATCATAGCCATCGTCCCAATGGCATAGGCGGCCACGCTTCTGACCGCTGGGATCGGGGTCTTCAAGACAAGTCGCGCCGCATGAAACATCATCAGCACCGCCAGCACGAACACCAACTGCCCGGCTTCGACCCCGAGGTTGAAGGTCAGCAGGGCGGTCGGCACGTCGGTCGGAGGCAGGCCCGTTTCCTTGAGCGCCCCGGCGAAGCCGAAGCCGTGCAGCAGCCCGAAAGCAAAGGCGACCACCCAGGGATATCTCTCGGACGTTCGCGCTTCGCCTGGCCGCATCTTCACCAGTTCGGTCGCCACGAAGGCGATGCTGAGCGCGATGACCGCCTCGACCGGAGCCTGCGGCAGGCTGACATATCCGAGCGATGCGCCGGCCAGCGTGATGCTGTGCGCGACGGTGAAAGCGGTGATCGTTTTCAGCAGCATCCACCGATCCCGGATCAGAAGGATCAACGCAAAAACGAACAGGAGATGGTCGAACCCGGAAAGGATATGGTCGACCCCGAGGCGGAAGTAGGTGCCTGCAACCTCAAGCGTCGTCTGGGCGCCTTTCGTGACGAAGTTTGGCGCGTCCGGGGAGAGCCGGGCGATTTCAACGGAGCCATCCGCCCAGGTGATCCGCACCAGCACATCGGTGAGCGTCGCCGTCAGGCCGTCGATCGCGATGGTCGATCCTTTCAGCCCCCCACTGCAAACGGCGGTCCAGTGTTCGGAATAGGCGGAGCCCACGATCGTCGCGACCGGTTCACCCACCGCGCTGCAAGTCTCGGGAAGGCGCAGGTAGAGACCCATCCGCTGGTCGCCCATGGCAGGCACCTTCCAGCGGACGTCGAATGTTTCCGCGGCTGGTTTCCTGCATCGCGAGATAGGCCGGGCGCATTTCATGCGCGAGCGCAGGCGTCGACGCCATGAACAGCAGAACGAGCAGAACAAGACGGATCATGGTGCGGACACCTCGGCGGACGCCGCGTCGATCCTGACGTCGTAACGGCCCAGCATCTCGTCCATGCGGGCCGCCTCCAGCTCCTGACGTTTCGCATTGCTCCATTCCCGGAGCACGGTGTCGCGAATGTCGGCCAACAGAGGGAGGCGGCCCGGGCTTCGCGCGGTGACGCGAACGAGGTGCAGGCCATAGGCCGAGGCCATAGGCCCGGACCAGACATCCGGCTCGGCCCGGGCCACCGCATCCGCGAACTCCGGGCTGAAGACGCGGCTGACCCCGGACAGGCTCGTCAGGGGAAAGTCATAGGGAAGAAGCGAGCCGTCTCCCATCTGGCTCGGGTCTGCCGTGGGGTCCGAACGCAAGGACGCCAGCAATGCGACCGCCTCCCGGTCCTCGGTGCCGGGATGGTTGTCGGGGTTGAGGAAGACCTGATCGAACGCCACCTGGGGCTCTTCGGCGAAATCCGGGGCATGGGCATCAAGATAGACCTGAAGGTCGCCGTCCGAAGGCGTCAGCGCATCGACGTCGGCGCTGGTCATGAACTCCATCTTCTGGCGCAGGCGACGGCGGATCACCGTATCGTCCCTGTCGAGACCCAAGGCCAATGCCTCCCGCACGTAGATCTCTTCCTTCACGTAATCGTCGATCAGGCCCTTCAGCTCCTCAGGGCCGGGCGGGCGCTGCCACGTGCGGGTAAAGATCGCGGACATCTGCTCGATCTTGCCGGCGGAGACGACGATGCTCGCTGTCCGCTCCTCTGGTCCGTCAGATGCCACAAAGCTGTAGGCAGCAAAGATCATGCCAGCCAGAAGCGCGAAATGCAGCAACGGCTCGCGGAGGAGTTTCAGGAGCATGTCCGTTGTCCCCTCGCCGCCGCCGTCACGGAGTATACCAGATCGGCGAGGTATAGGCGCGATCCTGGATCGACGTCGGCGCTTCGGGCGGGGCGTCGTGCCGAAGAACTTCGCGTCATAGGTGGTCCAGCGCGGAGTCGGTATCTCGATCACGCGCACGTAGTAGAACGCGCGCTCGGACGGGTCGAAGTCCGGGTCGGTCCAGTAGGCTGAGAGCAGGGCGCCCCGATGGTGTTGGTATAGCTTGCGTCGGCCACGTCGACCGTGTTGCCGACCGGGGGCAGCTTGCCGTCGGCATCGACCTGCCGCTCGCCTGACCAGGCCACGTCGTAGACCCGTTCCTGCGTCGCGCCGTCGGCATCGAGCCAGCCCTTGATGACCTGGATGCGATCGAGGTTCGCGCCGTCCGCGTCCCGCATCGCGCGGATCAGAAGGGAAGGGGCCTTGTCCGCCGGTGCCTTCGAGAGGTCGCCGCCCATCGGCACGCCCTTCTGATAGCCATACTTGGCGAAATCCGCGCGCTGGATGTCACCGGGCACGAAGTCGAAGCCCGCGAAGACGCGGACCATCAGTCGCGTCCCTGTGGTTGCATAGACCTCCTTGCGCGCCATCGCATCCCAGAGGGCTTCCCGCGTGTTGTCGGTCGCCCAGACGGCCGCGAGGCCCGAGGCGGACGTCTGCCAGGCGAACGACTTGCGCTTCGGGTCTTCGCCCGACATCCGCCCAGCGACCACCTCGTAGAACCGGTCGTGCTTGGCCGAGGGTTCCAGGGGCACGACCTTGCCGAAGAAGTTGTCTTCCTGCGTCGTCGAGAGCGAGGTGTGTGCGTCGGTAGACCCCACCATGCCGAACTTGAACGGGTTCGAACCGATCGACTGTTCGTAGGCGAGGCCGCGCTTGAGCACCTCGCGGGCGTATTCCTTGGGCAGCATGTCCGGGGTGTGCACGCCTGCGCCGAAACTGCCCCGGTCCCACACCTCGAAGCCCGCGAACTCGTCATTGGGGGACAGGGCCGGGTGCGCTTCCGCGTCGCCCTTCATCTGGGTCACCTCGTAGAGTGGCTCCCACTTCATGCGACGCTCGGCATAGGCGCGGTCGATCGGCTTCTTGGTCGTGTAGGTGACGTCGTCGAACATCAGACCAAGGGCGAGGTTGCTGCCGTGCGGAATGGCGAGAACCTGGCCCCCCGTCTTGTCTTCGTAGGCCTGCATCCAAGACCACAGATCCTCGGGATCGACACTGTCGTACTGAGAGAACGGAATGACCTGATCGGCCTTTTCCTTGCCGTCGCGGAAGAGGATGTTGCGGTGCAGGTTGTTTCCGTCGGGCATCGAGGTCCACTCATAGCCAATCATGGCCGTGAACGTGCCCGGGTCGTTGTAGTCCTCGGCCGCCTCGGTCAGCCGTTCCCACATGGTTCGGGTCAGGGCGTCATTGCCCTTCAACGGGTCGTCGAGCGCGTTCATCCGGCCGATCCACACGTTGTAGGCCTCCGTGCCCTGGCCGCTTTTCACAAGGTCATGAACCTGGCGCCCGAACTCCGTCCGCAGCAACTCCGGATCGGACTCGGCGATCAGCGGCGCAAGGCCCAGGTTTTCGGCGTGGTCCGAGATCACGAGGAAATCCAGCGGCCGCTGCAACCGGGCGCGAAGTCCGGTGCTCGAGATCACTTCCTCGCCGCGCGCGAAGCGATAGGCCTCTTCCGGGCCGAGCCGGTTGCCGACCATGCCAGCGTCGGTCGAATACGAGGTATGGAGATGCGTGTCACCGAAATAGACGCGATCGGGGAAGCCCTGATCGAGATACGGCGAATATTCGGCCCGCCCGAAGGTAATCTGCGCATCGGTGGCTTCGGCATCTTGCGAAAACGCGGGCCCCCAGCCGGTCGACGCGAGCAGAACCGGAACAATCAAACGTCTTGCAGTCATCGCGTGTTTCTCCCTCGGAGCGGTGCAGTGGCGTGGAATTCACCATCCGGGCACCCTCGGCGCTGTTGACCAAAGCACGCCCACGGAAGAAATACTGTCGGCAGATCGACAGAGTTGAAAATTTCGTTCAGGGGTTCAGATGAGAATAAGCGAAGCAATCGCCGCCGCGCGAAGAAGCGCCTGGCTCAGCGCACAGCCCGACGAATTCCAGATTGCTCTATGTGACATGTCACGCATCATCTCACTAACGAAGGGGCAGTATCTGTTCCACGTGGGCGACGATGCCGACGATTTCTTCTTCGTCGTGGAGGGCGTGCTCATCACCACAGGGGTGCATCCCGTGGTCGGAGCCGTGCACGGACAGGTCAATCATCCGGGTCAGTGGTTCGGGGAACCGGCAGCCCTGGGGCGTCGGCCTAGGCTTGGAGGCATGTTGAGCAGGAGGCGACAGCGTGGTCCTTGCCGTGCCGGTTGGAGCTGTTCTGGAGTCGGTGGAGGACCATCCTTACTTTGCGAGATCGCTCTTTGAGCTGATGGCGAACAACGTCGAAGAGCACATGCTGCATGGTCTGGACCTGCTGATCCAGAACCCGAAAAAACGGCTCTGTTCTCGTCTCCTTACCCTCGCCGGCCGGCGTGTCCGCCAGGCCGCGCCGCTGTCGATATGCATTCCCCTGTCGCAGGACGAACTGGCGCTGACCAGCTGCATGTCGCGCCAGACCGTAAACCAGATCCTGGGTGAGCTGGTCGCAGACGGTCTCTGCACGCTGCGCTACGGCGAGATCACCCTGACCGACACCCGCGCGCTTGGCAAAATCGTGAGCTAAGGCCAAGGCGCCCTTCTGGCAGATGCACTCTTTCGGCTTCCGCGAAATGCAGAACCAAGCATATCGGTAAGCGCACGGCTTCTCGTCACAAGCTTGTTCTGGTCAAAGAGGTTTAGGGTGCTCCATTCGGACAATGTGCCTGGGTCTATCACGCGCTGCTGGCTCGGATACTTGCCGAGACCTTCTCTGCGAACACCCTGAACATCGCTCGGGACGCGACGGCGGTGATTAAGCAGGTTCAGGCGGCTACGAATAAGGTGAGCGAGGGGCAGCTCGCTGAGTATCTGAACTCGCGAGGTGGCCTGCTGCCGGTTGCGTGGACAGCAGGTTAAGCTAGCATAGCGCGGGCCTCGAACTCCACGGGGCTGAGATAGTCCAGTTTAGAGTGCCGTCTGCGCGGGTTGTAGAAGCGCTCGATGTAGTCGAACACGTCGGCACGGGCTTCGCCGCGAGTGCGGTAAACCTTGCGGGCCGTGCGTTCGGTCTTCAGCGACGAGAAGAAGCTCTCCATCGCCGAATTGTCCCAGACGTTGCCTGCCCGGCTCATCGAACAGGTGATGCCGTTGTCGGCCAGCAGGCGCTGAAACTGCTCACTGGTGTATTGCGACCCCTGGTCCGAATGATGCAGCAGGGCATCGGCCTTTCCGCGCCGCCAGACGGCCATCATCAGTGCGTCCATGACCAGCGAGGCATCCCGGTCGGCCTTCATGGACCAGCCGACCACGCGCCGGGAGAACAGGTCCATGACAACGGCCACATAGAGCCAGCCCTCTGCGGTCCAGATGTAGGTGAAGTCGGCTAGCCACTTCTGGTTCGGCCGCTCGGCCTGGAAGTCCCTATCGAGGATGTTGTCGGCAATCACCGACCGTTCCCCATCGTCCTTCGGCTTTCCATGGCGTCTGGGCCGTGCCCTCAGGGCATTGACCCGCATCAGCCGTTCGATCCGGTGAAGCCCGCAGGCGAGCCCTTCCTCTAGCACATCGCGCCAGACGCGGCGGGCGCCGTAGGTCCGGTCGCTTGCCTTGAAGCTCGTCTCGATCGCCATAACAAGCTTGGCGTCGTGGATCGCGCGGGCGCTGGACGGGCGGTTGAGCCAAGCATGGAAGCCGGAACGCGACACCTCCAGCACTTCGCAGAGCCAGCTGACGGGCCAGATGTGGCGGTGCCTGGCAACGAAGGCGAACCTCATATCGCCTCGCGCGCGAAAAAAGCTGCCGCTTTCTTCAGGATGTCACGCTCCGCCCGGAGCCGGGCGACCTCTTTCTTCAACGATGCAATCTCGGCCACATCGGCCCGCATCTGCCCGTTCCCGGGAAACGCCGCGGCTGGCGTGGCTGTCAGTTCCCGCATCCAGCGGCGCAAGACGCTCTCGCCCACATCGAGATCACGTGCGGCCTGAGCCACCGCAACACCCCGGTCCGTCACCAACCTTACGGCCTCGATCTTGAACTCTCGGCTGAACTTCCGTCTCGTCATATCCACTCTCCAGTTCCTTGGTCACGATCTTATCTTCGTGTCCACGAAACCGGCAGCGGGCCAAGGGCTGAAGGCGGTGACCGAAGGAGACGTTGTTCGGTTCGTCCAGAAGGAGCTCCATGGGAACACAAACTCCGTCCGGCACCTCATGGCCGACCTTGGGTGGTTCCGACACGAGGTGAAGTGGGATGGCGTCGACCACGTACGCATTATCTGGATCGACCCCGGATGCAGCGTATATCGCGGCGAACTGACGCTTCTGGATGGCACGACCGAGATGATCGGTGATTACCTCGTACGCGGCGACGAAACGGATGCGTTCGGGATGCGGCTATGACCTTCATTCTCACCGACGAAAGTTAGGACTGGCTCACTGATGTCCTGACGAACCACGACGAGGAGGCCCGGAAACGGGCCCGCTCACTCATCGAGGCCGGGACGAAGCTTGAGACCGGCTGCATCCTCACGAAGACGACGGCGCGCCAGAAGGTCAGGTTCCAGAGACCGCAGGTGGCGCCGTACCGGTTCGTCTTCTGTGTCTTGACCTGAACCGTCGCCAGCTTCGATCAGGTCGTTCGCCACCGGTGCCGTAACCCGCTCTGCATCAATCCCGACCTCCTGGCGATCGGGTCGGGGGCGGAGAACAAGCGGGACGACTGGGAAGCCGGAGCGTACGGCGTCGACTTCGACCTGCTCTGGGCCTGTGGCTTAGCCTCCTGGAGCCGAGAAACAGCTCCCGCTGGTCCAGTTCGTGGTGTGCCCGACGTGGTCGAGTCCGGACTGGAACAAGGCCTTCGTGGTCACGAAAGCATCAGTGGAATAGGAGCCTTTGTTTGGTAACCTCGGCGTCGATCATATATTGGGAGGTCGTTGGATGATCCGATTTGCCGTTGTCGTGGCTACATTTTCCTTTGCGTCGACCGCTGGGTTGGCCGACGTCACCCTGTTTGAGAATGTGCGCGTTTTCGATGGCACCTCCAGCACGCTGTCGACGCCACTGAACGTGCTTGTCCGCGACAACATCATCGAACGAATTTCGGCGGAAGCGGTTGCTATCAACAGCGGCGATGTCGTCACCCGCATTGATGGAAGCGGTCACACTCTGATGCCCGGCCTGATCGACGCGCACACGCATCTGATCATGGGCGCTATTCCGCAGTCCGAAATCATGATGCGAGACCAGAACTACGTGCAACTCCGCGCCGGGGCGGCTGCCGGAGAGTTCCTTATGCGCGGGTTCACCACGGCGCGCGATGTTGGCGGTCCCGTCTTCGGCCTGAAAGAGGCGATTGATGCGGGCTATGTCATCGGTCCGCGCGTCTATCCTGCGGGTGCGACCATCTCGCAGACTTCGGGACATGGTGACTTCCGCATGCCGATGGAATTGCCGCGCGCCGATGGCGACATCCACTATTCCGAGCGCTATGGCTACACTGCGGTAGCAGACGGCGTGGACGAGGTGCTTCGGCGGACGCGCGAGAACCTGATGCATGGCGCGAGCCAGATCAAACTCATGGCGGGAGGCGGGGTCGCATCGAACTTCGATCCGCTGGATGTCACCCAATATACCGAGGAAGAAATGCATGCCGCAGTCGAGGCGGCAGCATCGTGGAACACCTATGTGACGGTCCATGCCTATACGTCTGCAGCGGTTCAACAAGCCATTCGCGCGGGCGTGCGATGCATCGAGCACGGGCAGCTTGTGGACGAGGAGACCGTCAAGATCATGGCTGACAAGGGCATCTGGTGGTCGATGCAGCCGTTCCTTGATGACGAGCATGCGATCCCCTTCCCGGAAGGTTCAGTCAATCGCACGAAGCAATTGACGATGACGCAGGGCACTGACACTGCCTATGCGCTGGCCAAGAAATATGGCGTGAAACTCGCCTGGGGCACCGATACGCTGTTCGATCCGGCGCTTGCCAAAAAGCAGAACGAGCAACTGACGAAGATGGTCCGCTGGTTCACGCCCGCCGAAGTGCTTAAGATGGCGACGCATGACGAACGCCCAACTGCTTGAGCTTTCCGGCCCTCGCAATCCCTATCCCGGCAAGCTGGGGGTCGTTGAGGAAGGTGCGCTGGCCGATCTCCTGCTCGTGAAGGGCGACGTTCTTGCCGATATCGAGGTGCTGGACGATCCAGAGGCCAGTCTGCTTGTGATCATGAAGGATGGGAAAATCTACAAGAACATGACTGGCAAGTAAGCCGCTTCACGCGGGGCCGCCGCGGCACCATTCCGTGCCCTCACCGTGTGAGCGAGCCTCCGGGAGCTGAGAACCTTGGCTTCCGTTGGCCCTGTTCGTGCCTTCGCTCAAAGACATCGTGCACCTTAGCGCGGCACAGGCGCTTTGTCGGTTGCGGTTGCATGCTATACCCTGAGTGCGAACCATTGCCCGAGGGACGCCGCCATGCGATCCGAACCCGCACCCAAGAGAGCCGCCGTTCGGGCCGACAGGACTATTGTTCGGCGCGAGGCTGCTGCCCGAGAAATCCTTGACTTGATCAGCAACTCGCGGGACGACGAGAAGCCAGTCTTCGACGCCATCCTTCAATGGGCGACAGAGCTTTGCAGCGCGGACTCAGCGACGATAGTCATGGGGCGGGCCGGGGACAGGCTGCTGAACCTCGTGGCGCATCGTGACGTTTCACCGGCCACTGTCGCCCTTTACGACCGGGGACAGGTATTGATGGACCCCGGCGTTTCCTCGCTTGCTCGTGCGATCCTGTCGGGCGAGACAGTCCATGTCGTCGACACGAGGGAAACCGAAGGCTATCGAAGCGGTTTACTGATCGACCGATCGGTTGTCGACGATTCAGGCATCCGCACCGAGATCTACGTGCCCCTTATGCAGGCTGGGGTCGGGATCGGCGCGATCATCGCCTTCCGGAAGGAGGTCCGCCCCTTCTCTGCCGACGAGATCGTGTTGGCCGAGACTTTTGCTGCGCAAGCTGTCATTGCCATCGAAAACGTGCGGCAATTTCGTGACCTTCGATCCGCGAATGCGGAATTGCGGAACCGGTTGGAACGGGAAGCGGCGACACGGGCGATCCTTGAGGTCATCAGCCAGAGCCGCTCCGATGAACTGCCAGTGTTCAGGGCTATTCTAGCAAATGCCCAACGTCTGTGCGGCGCGCCATACGGTAACCTCAACATGATCACAGACGACGGCGAGCGCCTCGAAATCGTGGCGGACGGCGCCGAGGTGGTCGATCCGTTCCGGGCGGGGTGGAGCTGGCCGATTGAAAGTCGTCTTATGGTGACGCGCTCGGCCCGGGAATGTCAGATCCTCCACGTCGACGATGCAGCTGACGATGAATTGTCCGCGCTTGGGGACAACGATCGGTTGAAGGTGGTGGCGTCAGGAGCCCGTTCGGTGCTGACCGTTCCCCTGATCAGTGACGGACGCGGGATCGGGTCCGTTGGGCTTTACCGGCGCGAAGTGAAGCCCTTCACCCCTGATGAAATCGCCCTTGTCGAGACCTTCGCCGCACAGGCTGTCATTGCCATAGAAAATGTCCGCCAGTTTCGCGAGCTTCAGAACAGGTTGGAGCGCGAGGCGGCGACGCGGGACATCCTCGAGGTCATCAGCCAGAGCCGCGACGACGACCGCCCGGTGTTCAATGCAGTCCTTCGGAGCGCCTTACGCTTGTGCGGTGCCCATGCGGCGGCACTGGTTATGGGACAAGAGGGAGACATGCATCAGCGAATGGTGGCGGCGGACGGTGTCGATCCCGCGACGATCGCGCTTTACGAGAGCGGCAAAGTGCCGATGAATCCCGAGATCTCTTTCGCCGCCAAGGCGATCCTGACGAGGAAGGTCGTCCATATCGATGACATGATGGCCACCGAAGGTTTTCGTCGTGGCGACGGGCTTGTCTTTTCGACCGGGCGCGACGCTGGCATCCGCACCATCATGTACGTACCCTTGGTCACCGCGACGGGTGGTATAGGTGCGCTCAACATCTTTCGACGGGAGGTCAGGCCCTATACGACGGATGAGATCGCCCTTGTTGAAAGCTTCGCCGCCCAGGCGGTGATCGCTATCGAGAACGTCCGCCAGTTCAGGGCGCTGGAGGCGCTGAATAGCGAACTGAGCGACCGGGTCGAAGAGCAGGTGAGCGAGATCGAGCGGATGGGGCGGCTGAAGCGGTTCCTGCCCGCCGCCGTGGCCGATACCGTCATCTCGTCCGGGTCCGAGAAGATGCTGACCAGCCACCGTGCCCTGCTGGGCGTCCTGTTCTGCGACATCCGCGGCTTCACCGCCTTTTGCGAGACGGCCGAGCCCGAAGAGACGATCGAAGTCTTGCAGACCTATCACGAGGAGATGGGCAAGTTGATCGAAGCGCACGGCGCCGGGGTCGATCACCGCATGGGCGATGGGATCATGGTTTTGTTCAACGACCCGTTGCCATGCGAAGACCCGGCCGGTGCGGCGGTTGGCCTGGCGCTCGCGATGCGGGCTCGTATGGCTGAATTGGCCGCGCGCTGGAAGCGGATGGGTCACCGGCTGGGGTTCGGCGTCGGCATTGCACTTGGATACGCAACCGTCGGAATGGTCGGCTCGGGTGGACGGTTCGAATACACAGCCTCAGGCACGGTGGTGAACCTCGCAGCTCGACTTTGCGACGAAGCTGCCGATGGCGAGATTCTTGTCAGCCCGCGCGCTGCAGCCGCCGTCGACGGGACCGTTCCCCTCGTATCGATCGCCGAACGGAGCCTGAAGGGTATCCGCGAGCCGGTGGAGGTATTCCGCGTTACCGTCCCGTCGTAAGCCCACCCCAGTGGGGCAGTGGTCCGGGCGGTCGTAGGGCGTCGAGGCCAGTGCGGTTGGGTCGCAGATGCCCAACATGGACACTGACCACCATCAAGGGATGCCCGCTCCGCCCTCGACATCACAGCGACCCTGCGGACCTGTCCTCTCGCTGGCGATGCACGACGAACGGGGATGAGCTGGCTGGGGCGCTAGGATTCGAAGCTCCAGGTTGGTCTGGTACCGAACCGATGCAGGTCGCTGGACGCGTGGGGCGGCAGGTCGGGCAGTGGTCACTCTACGCTCGAACGGTCTCTATGCGGACAAGGCGCTAGGATTTCATATCTTGATGTCGGTCAATGCGGCCAATGCATTGGGCAGTATTTTGGCGACATGCAGAAAATGCCCATCATAATCATCATTCTAACTTCGTTGCTCGGGATTGCCGTGCCAGCAACGAGTGATGCCGCATTCGCCCAGGCGTTCCTTGACGCCTCCAACTTCCGAGAGGAAGCGTCAAAATTTAAGGTGATCATGTCGAAGCCACTCGATGAGCAAGTGAGGTTGGCAGCGTCAGGTGACCCGTATGCTCAAGCCGCTATGGGCTCCAGACATATGGTTGGCGACGGTGTCGAACTGAATTTTGCGAAGGCGTTTCGCTTCTATGAGATTTCCGCCGAGCAGGGGAACCTTTTTGGGGAAGAGGCTCTCGGCAACGCCTATTACACCGGTCGTGGTACAGAAACTGACTATTAAAGAGTTTTCTACTGGAATCGAAAAGCCGGCCATAGCCCTTGTCGGCCAGCAGCACCTTGGCGGCAGGCATGGTTCCCAGAAGGGCTGCGGCACCCGTGTAGTCGCTGACCTGGCCTGCCGCGAGGAACAGGCTGCGGGGCGGTCCTCGCCGTCGCAGACGGCGTGCAGTTTTGAGTTCAGGCCACCTTTTGTGCGTCCGATATGCCGGGGAAGAGCCCCTTTCTGAGCAGGCTGGCCGCTGTCCGGTGGGCCTTCAGATGGGTCGCGTCGATCATGAGTTCTTCGGCATCGCCCCGCCTCTGGCCAGTTCGACGAAGATACGTCCGAACACGCCCAGCTCGCTCCACCGGATGAAGCGGTTGCAGATTGTCTTGTGTGGCCCGCAGCTTGGTGGCACATCACGCCACCGGAGCCCGTTGCGGATCAACAAAGATGATCCCGCTGATCACCCTGCGGTCATCCACGCGCGGGATTCCGTGCGAGAGCGGAAAGTACGGTGATATCCGCGCCATCTGGATTTCGGAAAGCAAGATCATCCCGATCATGGCGGAACCTCTGTTGGTGCCGCCAGTGAATCAGGGACTTGTCAGACGGGATAGCAATTTAATGGGTCCAGAACCTAGGGCCGGGTGACCATCAGGCGTCTGAGGCCATGGAAGTGGAACACGTCAGCATAGCTCGGTGGTTCGGACAGGCGCAGGGCGGGCAAGCGCGCGAACAGGATCGGCAGCGCGATCTGAAGCTCCAGCCGCGCGAGCGGCGCGCCCACACAGAAATGGACGCCCGCGCCGAAGGAGGTGTTGGGTTTCTCGGGCCGGGCGGGGTCGAAGCGGTCGGGCCTGTCCCAGGCGCCCGGGTCACGGTTGGCCGCGGCCAGCAGCAGGCCCACCTCGTCGCCGCGCCGGAATGTGTGGCCCATCACCTCCACGGTCTCATAGGCGTGGCGGGTAAACAGATGGAGCGGCGGGTCGAAACGCAGGAGTTCCTCGACGGTGGCTGCGATCCGCTCGGCGCTGAGGGCGGCGGGAGGGGTGCGCGTTTCGAGCAGCGTCTTCACGCCGTTGCCGATGCTGTGGACGGTCGCTTCATGGCCCGCGTTCAGAAGCAGGATGCAGGTGGTGATGAGCTCGTCGGTCGTGAGTTTCTGCCCATCGGCCTCGGCGGCGATCAGATGGGTGATCAGGTCATCGCGCGGCTTGGTCCGCCGGGCCTCGACATAGGTCCGCATGAACGCCACGAAGGCCTCGGTCGCGGCCACCGCCCGATCCTCGGTCGCCCTCGTGCGACCTGCCTGGTACATGCCGACCATGGCGTTCGACCAGCGCAGAAGATCGTCGGACATCTCCTCGGGTACGCCGAGCAAGCGGGCGATGACGATCACGGGCAGAGGCTGGCCAAAGTGGTGCAGCAGGTCGATCTCTCCGGGCGGAAACGCGTCGATCAGGTCGTGCGTCAGGCGTTCGATCTCGGGCGCAAGCGCTGCGATCCGGCGCGACGTGAAGGCGCGCAGGACAAGGCTGCGCAGCCGTGTGTGGCGTGGCGGCTCCAGTTCCAGCATCGAATGCGCCTCGACGGCGTAGAAGGGGGCAAGATGCGGTTTGACCGGCTGGCGTTTTTCGGGCGGAACCTCCCGGCCGAAACGGCGATCGCGCAGGATGGCATTCACCGCGGCGGCGGAGGGGGTGCAGATGAGGCCATACTCATCCCAGCGGAAGAAGGGGCCGCCGGCACGTGCCTGCTCGTAGAACGGGTAGGGGTTCTGGACGAAACTGGGATCGGTCGGGGATTGCGAGAGCTCCAGCATCCGGATCACCCGCGGCGGATGGGGATCAGACCCTGCGCGATGCAGACGCCCAGCACGACGACGGCAGCGCCCGCCGCCTGGAGCCAGTTCCAGGCTCCGCCCATCGCGAAGGTGATGAGCATGACGTAGAACGGCACCGCGTTCATGTGGAGGCTGGCGATACCGATCCCCAGCAGGCCCACCGAGACGATCCAAAGCGTCTGGCTGAGCGCGATGGAGCCGATCGAAGCTGCAACAAGCGCGCCGACCTCGGGCAAGCCAATGCCGGACCAGTCGACCACCGGGCCGCCTGCCCAGGCAAAGCCTGTCGCCAGGATGGCCATGCTGATGCCCGCACCCGCAACCGTGATCGCCGTACGCCCAAGCGGGCTCAGGGCGGGGAAGGCGGTTACCGTCGCGCGGGAGCCCCAGGTGAAGGCGAACACCGAGCCGAAGGCCGCCAACGCTCCCAGGCCGAAGCGCCGGAGTCGCCGCACGCAGATCGAGCGCCAGCAGACCGCCCGCGAGCGACAATATCAGTCCCACGACCAGCGCCCAGGTCAGCCTGCGCCCGTCGAGAAGAACCTCAAGACCGATTCCGACCAACGGCATCATCGCGGTGATGATGGAAACGGTGACAGCGTCGGTCTGCTGCAGGGCAACTGCGACCAATACCGCGCCGACCCCCATGACAATGAAGCCAACGGCAATCCCCTTGCCCCAGGGAGCGCGGCGCACGATCGGCACGCCTTCCCAGAACGCCCAGGCGACCACCAGCACGATCCCGGCAAGACCAACGCGAAGGGCGGTCAGCGTCAAGGGCGGGATGTATTGGACGAGGTACCCAAGTGCCGGCAGCCCGAGCGCCCAGGCGAGCATCGACAACAGGCAGAGCCCGTTCGCCGAAAGGGCGGATCGTGCGGGAGTGGCGGCATCGGTCATAGGCATGTCCCTCGCTCAGCGCAAATTGGCACGGCACTTGGATGCCTGCTGGCTCGTCCGCGACAGGGAGGCTGCGTCAGGCGGCTGAAAGTGCCGCGACGATCGCCCCGAAATCGGCGGCCTTCAGGCTCGCTCCGCCGACCAGCGCACCGTCGACATTCGGCAGCGCAAAGATATCGGCGGCATTGGAGGGCTTGACCGAGCCACCGTAGAGCAGGCGGACGCCGCGCGGCCTCTGCGCCGAACCGGCGCGCCAGGCGCGCGCGCAGGACGGCGTGCACATCGACGATCTCGGCCAGGGTCGGGGTGCGGCCGGTGCCGATGGCCCAGACCGGCTCATAGGCGACCACGGTATTCGCTGCAGTCGCGCCGTCGGGTATCGAGCCGTGCGAGCTGGGCGCCGATCACGCCCAGCGTCTCGCCGGCGTCGCGCTGGCCTCGGTCTCGCCGACGCAGACGATCGCGACCAGGCCCGCCGTCATGGCCGCCTCGAGCCTTGGCGCGCACCAGAGCGTCGGTCTCGCCATGGTCGGCGCGACGCTCGGAATGGCCGACGATCACGTGGCTTGCGCCCGCATCGCGCCAGCATTGCTGCCGAGATGTCGCCGGTATGGGCACCCGCGGCCTTGGGATGGCAGTCCTGTCCGCCGACCAGCAGCCGTGCCTGCGGCGAGGCCAGGCCATCGACGCGATCAGCGTCGCGGGCGGGCAGAGAAGCATCGTCGCAGGACGGGTGCGGGGTGAGCGTGCACAGCAGGGCCTGACCTCACGGCCAGCGAGGCCGCAGGCCGTTCATCTTCCAGTTTCCGGCGGCGAGCTTGCGCATCGTGTCTCCCTCCGTTCGATGTCGCGGACAGGCTTACGCGGAGTCCGCACGGCAGACGGAACGGGGAGTCAGGCGCGGATCGCTGTCCGAACTTGATCAATTCGCCGCAGCCGCAGGCCTCGACCACGTTGGGGTTGCGGAACTTGAAGCCGGCTTCGAGTAGCGACGGTCTCGATAGTCGATTTCGGTCCCGAACAGGAACATCTGGGCCATGGGCGCGATCATCACGCGGGCGCCGTCCTGCTCGACGACCTCGTCCATCGGATTGACGTCGATTGACAAAGTCCATGGTGTATTCCATGCCCGCGCAGCCGCCCTTCTTCACGCCGATCCGCAGGCCCGGACGGCCCTCGCGCGCATCAGCGTCGCGATCTGCCGGGCGGCGGCGGGGGTGAGGGTGACGGCCGGCTTGCCGGGAATGCCGAACATGGCGCGTACTCCTTGCGCTTACCAGTTCAATCTATGCGTTCGGGCGGGCATTCTCAAGGCCGCTGCCGAACCGCACGGTTCAGAGCATGATGCGGGCGGGGCTGCCGGTGATGGTGGCGCCCTCGGGGACATCGACACTCACCACGGTGCCGGCCCCGACGATCGCGTCATCGCCAAGGGTCACGCCCGGACGGATCACGGAGCCGGCCCCGATCCAGACGTTGCGGCCGATACGGACGGGTCTGGCGAGCGTTCCCGGTGGGTCCTGGGTGAGGATCGTCACTCCGGCGGCGATCTGGGTGAAAGACCCTATCCGAATGTCCGCCACGTCCTGCAAGACGCAGCCTTCGTCCACGAAACAGGCTTCGTCGAAGTGGATGCGGCGACCGTTTTCAACGGTAAAAGGTGCGCGGACGACGGCACCATTTGCGGAAAAGACAAGCTTTTCCAGGATCTTGGCACGCGCTGCTTCGGTGGTTGAGGGCGCATTGAATTCGGCAAGCAGTCGGTGGGTGCCGACCGGGTCGTGGGTTGGTGTTCGCGGGGCCCGCACGGCGTGTCCTTCGCGTTGGGCGAGGGTTTGCATCACATGAATCCGAGTTCGAGCTTTGCTTCGTCGGACATCATCTCCATCCCCCAGGTGGGTTCGAACGTCATCTGGACATTCACCTGCTTCACTCCCGGCAGGGGCTCGACCGCATCTGCCACCCAGCCGGGCATCTCGCCTGCCACGGGGCAGCCGGGTGCCGTCAGCGTCATGGTGATATCTACCTCGTTTTCAGGTGAGATTTCAATGGTATAAACCAAGCCAAGATCGTAGATGTTTACCGGAATTTCAGGGTCGAACACCGTGCGGCAGGCCCCGACGACGTCGTCGTAGAGCGGGTGGTCGGTACTGGACGGACGGATCAGCGGTGCGCCTTCGATCGGGTCCGGGCTGTGGCTGGTCATACAAGCCTCGCAGAGTTGTTGAGCAAAGATATAGGGAATTGTGGGGCGCGGGTCCAGTCTTGGCAAAGCGACGCAGCGGGGCCTTGCCGGGGGTATGATTCCCATGCACGGCGCATATGACTTTCGTATGCAGACGGAAACCCTCGGGAATGGCCGCGCGGGCGCCTGGCGCGGGGGCTTGGCAATGCGGCCGAAACGCCTATGAACGCGGGCGGACCTGCGAGACGGACGGGCCGGAGGAGTGGCAATGGCACAGGGTTTCCATTTCAGCGTGGCGGCGACCGACGGGCGGGCGCGGACCGGGGTGATCAAGACGCCGCGCGGCGAGATCCGCACGCCCGCCTTCATGCCGGTGGGCACCGCCGCGACCGTGAAGGCGATGCTGCCCGAAAGCGTGCGGGCGACCGGGGCGGACATCCTGCTGGGCAACACCTACCATCTGATGCTGCGCCCGACGGCCGAGCGGATCGACCGGCTGGGCGGGCTGCACCGGTTCATGAACTGGGAGCGGCCCGATCCTGACCGACTCCGGCGGGTTTCAGGTGATGAGCCTTGCGGCGCTGCGCAAGCTGACCGAGGAGGGGGTGCGGTTTCCAGTCCCACATCGACGGGTCGAAGCACATGCTGACGCCCGGAACGCAGCATGGAGATCCAGCGCCTGCTCGGGTCGCGACATCGTGATGTGCTTCGACGAATGCCCGGCGCTGCCCGCCACCGAGGCGGAGGTGGCCAAGTCGATGCGCCTGTCGATGCGGTGGGCGCAGCGGTCGCGCGATGCGTTCGGCGACCGGCCCGGCCATGCGCTGTTCGGCATCATGCAGGGCGGGGTCACGCGCGAGTTGCGCGAGGAAAGCGCCGAGGCGCTGAAGGCGATCGGCTTTGACGGCTACGCGGTCGGCGGTCTTGCGGTGGGCGAGGGGCAGGAGGCGATGTTCGGCGTGCTCGACTACGCGCCCGGACATGCTGCCGCAGGACAAGCCGCGCTACCTGATGGGGGTCGGCAAGCCCGACGACATCGTGGGCGCGGTGGAGCGCGGCATCGACATGATGGATTGCGTGCTGCCGTCGCGCTCGGGCCGCACCGGGCAGGCCTGGACGCGGCGCGGGCAGGTCAACCTGCGCAACGCCCGTCACAGGACGACCCGCGCCCGCTGGACGAGGCCTGCACCTGCCCGGCCTGCCGCAGCTATTCCCGCGCCTATCTGCACCATGTGTTCCGATCGCAGGAGATCATCGCCTCGATGCTGCTGACCTGGCACAACCTGCACTACTTCCAGGAGCTGATGCAGGGGCTGCGGGATGCGATCGCGGACGGACGGCTGGCGGCGTTCGTGGCGGAGTTCCACGCGCTGCGCGCCGAGGGCGATATCGAGCCGGTGTGAGGGATCAGGGCAGATCCCTGACCGGATCGCGCAGTCCGCGTGGCTGAACGAAGATATCCAAGCAAAAGGGTGGAGATCAGGACGGCACGCAAGGCTTCACTTCTTACACAGGACTTGACGCAATATTCGTTTGGGCCTCGAGATGACGGCGGCATGAACGGCGCATGACGGTTTGTCGGCAACCTGAGTCAGGCGGCAGGGTTTTGATGCCGCTGTCGCAACGCTGACGGATTGAGATGTGAACAATCTCTTGTGGAACCCATCTTGCCCTTCCCAACACCTCGGGTCATTCTGGCTGTCAACAGAACGTGCCCCTGTTGACAGCAGGGTATGTGACACCCAATTAACAAGACATTAAAGGGGAAGGTCGGGGCTGCCGATGACCGGGGCCGAGACCTTCCTGCCAGACGAAGGAAACGCAGATGAGCGAACCGCTTTCCCACAGCTACCCGGTGCTGCCGCTGCGCGACATCGTGGTCTTCCCGCACATGATCGTGCCGCTGTTCGTGGGCCGCGAGAAATCGGTGCGCGCGCTGGAAGAGGTGATGGCCGATGACAAGCAGATCCTGCTGTCCAGCCAGATCGACCCGACGGTCGACGATCCGACCGCCGACGGCATCTACCGCGTCGGGCGTGCTGGCCAATGTGCTGCAGCTGCTGAAGCTGCCCGACGGCACCGTGAAGGTGCTGGTCGAAGGCAAGACGCGGGTGCCGCATCACCGAATTCGTCGCCGAACGACCGCTTCTTCGAGGCGCGCGCCGTGGACGCTGGTCGAAACGCCCGGCGACGCGACCTCGGTCGAGGCGCTGATCCGCGCCGTGGCGCGAGGAATTCGAGCGCTACGCCAAGATCAAGAAGAACATCCCCGAAGAGGCGCTGTCGGCCGTGTCGGACACCCGCGAGCCTGCACGAGCTGGCCGATCTCGTGGCCGGGCATCTGGGCATCGAGGTGGCCCAGAAGCAGGAGCTGCTGGAAACGCTCGACGTCGCCGAGCGGCTGGAGAAGGTCTATGGCCAGATGCAGGGCGAAATGTCGGTCCTGCAGGTCGAGAAGAAGATCAAGACCCGCGTGAAGACGCCAGATGGAGCGGACCCAGCGCGAGTACTATCTGAATGAGCAGATGAAGGCCATTCAGAAGGAACTGGGCGACGGCGAGGACGGCCAGAACGAGGTGGCCGAGCTGGAAGAGCGCATCCGCAAGACCCAGTTCTCGAAAGAGGCGCGCGAAAAGGCCGAGGCCGAGCTGAAGAAGCTGAAGTCGATGTCGCCGATGTCGGCCGAAGCGACGGTCGTGCGCAACTATCTCGACTGGCTGCTGGGCGTGCCGTGGGGCGTGAAGTCCCGCGTCAAGAAGGATCTGAGCAAGGCGCAGAAGGTGCTGGACGCCGATCACTACGGCCTGGAGAAGGTCAAGGAACGGATCGTCGAATATCTGGCGGTGCAGGCGCGCTCGACCAAGCTGAAGGGGCCGATCCTGTGCCTCGTCGGCCCTCCGGGCGTCGGCAAGACCTCGCTCGGGCGGTCGGTGGCGAAGGCCACGGGGCGCGAGTTCATCCGCATCTCGCTCGGCGGCGTGCGCGACGAATCCGAAATCCGCGGCCACCGGCGGACCTATATCGGCTCGATGCCCGGCAAGATCATCCAGGCGCTGAAGAAGGCCAAGACCACCAACCCGCTGATCCTGCTGGATGAAATCGACAAGATGGGCCAGGATTTCCGGGGCGACCCGGCGTCGGCGATGCTGGAGGTGCTGGACCCCGAACAGAACTCGACCTTCATCGACCACTATCTGGAGGTGGAATACGACCTGTCGAACGTGATGTTCATCACCACGGCGAACTCCTACAACATGCCGCGCCCGCTGCTGGACCGGATGGAGATCATCCCGCTGGCGGGCTACACCGAGGACGAGAAGCGCGAGATCGCCAAGGGTCACCTGATCGCGAAGCAGATCACGAACCACGGCCTGAGGAAGGGCGAGTTCGAGATCACCGATGCGGCGCTGCTGGAGATGATCCGCACCTATACCCGCGAGGCGGGCGTGCGGAACCTTGAGCGCGAGATCGCCAAACTGGCCCGCAAGGCCGTGACGGAGATCGTCAAGAACAAGGGCCGCAAGGTCGTCATCACCCCGGAGAAGCTGGAAGAGTATCTGGGCGTCAAGCGCTACCGCTACGGTCTGGCCGAGACGGAAGATCAGGTCGGCGTGGTCACCGGCCTGGCCTGGACCTCGGTCGGCGGCGAGCTTGCTGTCGATCGAGGCGCTGAAGCTGCCGGGCAAGGGCCGGATGAAGACCACCGGCAAACTGGGCGATGTGATGAAGGAATCGATCGAGGCGGCGTCGAGCTTCGTGCGCTCGATCAGCCCGCGAGCTTGGGGTGAAGCCGCCGAAGTTCGAGACGATGGACATCCACGTCCACGTCCCCGAAGGCGCGACGCCCAAGGACGGGCCGATCGGCGGGTCTGGCGATGGTGACCTCGATCGTGTCGGTGCTGACCGGCATTCCCGGTCCGCAAGGACATCGCCATGACCGGCGAGGTGACGCTGCGCGGCAACGTGCTGCCGATCGGCGGCCTGAAGGAGAAGCTGCTGGCGGCGCTGCGCGGCGGCATCAAGACCGTGCTGATCCCGGAGGAAAACGCCAAGGACCTGACCGAGATCCCGGACAACGTGAAGCAGGGGCTGACGATCATCCCCGGTCAGCAACGTGCGCGAGGTGCTGAAGCACGCGCTGGTGCGGCTGCCGGAGCCGGTGGAATGGGACGAGGCGGCGGAAGAGGCCGCAGCGGCGGCGCGGCTTGTGAAACAGGAAACCCCGGCAGCGCCGATCGCGCACTGAGGGCCGGAAGTTCCCGGGGAACGACGGGGGGTGCGGAGCGATCCGCGCCCCCTTTTCTTAACCCGTTTGCAACAGGAACATGACAGTTTCGCAGCCGGTTCGAACGGGCTATCCTTTCGGGCAATCAGAAACACAACGGGAAACTCACCGATGCCTGCGACACCGAAGACTCCGGCCAAGTCCGCATCCGCCGCCAAGGCGAAACCAGCCGCATCTGCCAAGGCCCCCGCGGCCAAGACAGTGAAGCCCGTTGCGGCAAAGAGCGCGGCAACGAAGCCCTCGAAGCCCGCCGTTGCGAAACCGAAACCCGCGCCACGCGTGAAACCCGCACCCGCCGCCCCGTCGCCGGAAGCACAGGTGGCGGCTGCCGCCTCGGCGTTGGTGAGTGTGGTCGGCAATGCCTTGTCGATCCGCAAGAAGGAACTGGTGGAGCGGGTCGTCGCCGCCTCCGGTGCCAAGAAGAAGCAGGTCAAGGAGATCGTCGAGCACACGCTGAAGGTGCTGGGCGATGCTCTGGCGAAGGGCGAGGAACTGAACCTGCCGCCCTTCGGCAAGGCCAAGGTCAACCGGAGCAAGGACAATGACGGCGGCACCACGATGATGGTCAAGCTGCGCCAGGGCGGTGAGCAGACCGAGGCCCGAAAGGCCGCTCGCAAGGGCGCGAAAGAGGGCCTTGCAGACGCGGGCGAGTGAGGCTAAGACGCAGCCCGGCGGGTGATTAGCTCAGTGGTAGAGCGCTTCGTTCACATCGAAGATGTCAGCGGTTCAAATCCGTTATCACCCACCATTCCAGCTGTCCTTCACCGACCGCCGAAGTTTCGACCAGGTTCGATGGCACCCTTGGCCCGCGAAACTGTCACGGTGCAGGACATGATAGAAACGCTCCTCGGTTTGCTGGTGATGATGGGAGTGCCCGTCGCCTATGTCTGGCTGCAGGTGTGCGCGCTACGTGACTGGCGCGGGCTGTGGCGTTTCCCGGCGCTGGTGCCGGTGGGAATTGTGGGCATTGCCGCCGTCACGGCTGGGATCGGTCTGAGCAAGGGGCAGAACCTTGCTCCGTTGTTGGTGGTCTTTGGCATGGTGGTGGCACTTGTCTGGCTGGTGCTGGCAGGGTTCGTGCGGGCGCGGCTTGCCGGGTGAGGCGGAACAATCCCGGTGCGCGGGGGGCGGGGGTCTTGCCGAGGGGTGGCTTGTCGGCGCTGAGGTTGCATCGGGGGGGCGGTCGCGGGTAGATGGGGCGCCCTTGACCGGAGTTGCCCCATGAAGATCGCCCATCGCGAGATCGGCCCCGCCCAGCCGCCGCTTGTCATCGCCGAGATCGGCATCAACCACGGCGGCAGCCTTGACGTCGCGAAGGAGATGGTGCGGCTGGCGCATCTGTCGGGCTGCGAGTGCATCAAGCATCAGACGCATTTCCTCGACGACGAGATGACGGACGAGGCGAAGCAGATATTTCCGCCGAATGCCGATGTCTCGATCTGGGAGGTGATGGCGCGCTGCGCGCTGTCGGCCGAGGACGAGGTGGCGCTGAAGGAGTATACCGAGGGGCTGGGGATGATCTACATCTCTACCCCGTTCAGCCGGAAGGCGGCCGACT
This sequence comes from uncultured Alphaproteobacteria bacterium, assembly GCA_963777765.1. GTDB lineage: Bacteria > Pseudomonadota > Alphaproteobacteria > Rhodobacterales > Rhodobacteraceae > Aliitabrizicola. Next base: position 336,755 of record CAVZRP010000004.1, read on the forward strand.
TCCTGGCGGAGATCGGGGTGCCCGCGTTCAAGATCGGGTCGGGCGAGGCGGACAACCTGCCGCTGATCCGGCACATCGCGCGCTTCGGCAAGCCGGTGATCCTGTCGACCGGGATGCAGACCATCGAGACGATCCGCGAGAGTGTGGCGATCCTCGACGCCTCGGGGGTGGACTATGCGCTTCTGGAATGCACGAACCTGTATCCATCACCGCCCGAAATCGTGTCATTGCAGGGCGTGACCGACCTGCAACGCGCCTTTCCGCGCGCCGTGGTGGGGTTCTCGGACCATTCCATCGGGCCGGAGATGGCGCTGGCCTCGGTGGCGCTGGGGGCCTGCATCCTGGAGCGGCACTACACCGACACACGCTATCGCGTCGGGCCGGACATCATCAACTCGATGGACCCGGCGGAGCTGCGCTTCCTGATAGACCGGAGCCGCGAAATTCATACGGCCCTGCACAATCCCAAACAGCGGACCCAGGCCGAAGAGCCGGTCTATCGCTTTGCCCGCGCCTCGGTCGTGGCGGACCGCGACCTGCAGGCGGGGCATGTTATCGCCGAGGCGGATATCTGGGCCCGCAGGCCGGGATCGGGCGAGATCGCGGGCTATGACTTCGACCTCGTGGTGGGGCAACGGCTGACGCGGGCGGTAACGCGGAACACGCAGCTGAGCTGGGCCGATCTGGGGCTTTCCGGGCGGCCGACCGGAGCGAGCGCGCGCTGATCTTGCCGGCGCGGCGAGGGGGTCGCAGATGTTCCGCGCGTCAGCGGTCGATCTGTGCGGCCATCAGCGCGATCGCCTGCTGATAGACCGTCGCTGCGTTCCACTGCTTGATGACGGCGAAGTTCGGTTCGCCCTGCTGGTATCCCTTGCCACGCTGCCAGCCTTTCTGCGCAAGAAAATTCGCAGTTGAAGCAAGCGCATCGGTTTGATTGTTCAAGTCGATCCTGCCATCGCCGTTGCCGTCCACTCCATAGGCCAGCACGTTGCCGGGCAGGAACTGGGTGTGGCCAACCTCGCCATGCTTCGCCCCCACGCTGGCAGGCGTCAGCGTCCCGCGATCGACCAGCACGAGGGCGGCGATCAGGTGGGGGGTGAAGAAATCCGTGCGCCGGCAGTCGTAGGAGAGCGTGGCGATGGCCGAGACCACGTTGGTGTCGCCCATGAAATTGCCGAAGCCCGTCTCCATTCCGTGAATCGCCAGCAGCACACCCGCAGGCACGCCGTAGGCCCGTTCCAGAGCCGCGTAGAGATCCGGGTTCTTGGCCTTGCGGGCGCGTCCCTGGCTGACGATGGCATCGCCCCCCCGCACCTCGAGGAACTTTGGCAGGGAATACTTGAAGCTTTTCTGGTTGCGGTCCGCACCGATGGTTCGGGTCGAATAGCTGGTGCCCATCAACGCCGCGATGCCCTTCTTTCCGACGCCCTGAGCCGCCGCCTCCTGGGCCATGGCGGGCTTCCATGCCTCATAGCTGCCGCCGGTGTTGCTGCAGGGGGCGGACATGGCAGGAGAGGCCACCGCCAGCATAAGGCCGAGGGTGGAAAGGCAGCAGTTGAAACGCATTCGGGAAAACTCCGGCAAGGATTTGCGGCAGTCTAGGCAAGAACGTCTGCTGTGCAAGCCGCGTCATCCGGCTGACGCCTTGGCTGGTCCGGATGTGGCGGCATCTGCCGCAGAAGGGGGTGCCGACATCGCCCGACGGCCATGATCCTGGCCGCGCCTGCCGCATGAAGGGCTTGGCGAGGCCCGGCGGTTGCCGCGTGCGGGGTTTCGGTTCGGTGTGCGCGCGGCTGGTGGTTCGGGGGGATGGTCGTGCCGACAGGGATGCACGAGATTGCAATCCAGGCTGCTTCGGCGGTCCTTCAGCACGGGTCTGGCGGGGTCCGGTCCTCGTGTTCCGCTAGTGCTCCGGTGGTTCGGGGCCGGGGGCCATGGTATTGGGAACGGGTGCCAGGCGCGCGGGCAGCGGATCTTTACGCGCTCTTTACGTGGGCCGCCGCCCTTCTGCATGGCCCCTTTACGCGGCCCGACGGCATCTTCGGCAGGATGAAACAGCCGAGGCACCTGCCATGACCGACCTGATCTACCTCACCCTCGGGCTGGGGGGATTCCTGCTTGCCGCCGTCGCAATCCGCGGCATCGAGCGAATGTGAGGACATGATGTTCGATCCGATCCTGGGCCTGGCCGTTGCCGTCGGGCTGTTTGGTTACCTGCTCGTCGCGCTGCTGCGCCCGGGCGGACTTTGAGGTTGCAGCATGACCGTTCTCATCGCCTATTCGCTTTATTTCGCCGTGCTCGTCGGCCTGGCCATCCCGCTCGCCGCCTATATGGCGCGGGTTTATGACGGTCGCTTCAGCCGCCTTGCGGGGGTTGAGCGCGCGGCCCTTCGCCTTGCCGGGGCAGACCGGGGCCGCGATCAGAACTGGGGAGCTTATGCGGCCTCGGTCCTCGCCTTCAACGCCGTGGGCTTCGCGCTGCTCTACCTGCTCCTGCGCGCGCAGGGACACCTGCCGCTGAACCCTGACGGGATCGGGGCGATGTCGCCCGACCTCGCCTTCAATACGGCGATCAGCTTTGTCACCAACACCAACTGGCAGGCCTATACGGGCGAAGCGCAACTGTCCTACCTGTCGCAGATGGCGGGGTTGACGGTGCAGAACTTCGTCTCTGCCGGAACGGGAATGGCGGTTGCCTTGGCCGTGGTGCGCGGGTTTACCGCCGAAAAGGGGGCCTCGCTCGGCAATTTCTGGGTCGATCTGATCCGCTCGGTTCTCTACATCCTGCTGCCGTTGTCGGTGCTGCTGGCGGTCTTCCTCGCGGTGCAGGGCGTGCCGCAGACCCTGCTGGGGGCGGTCAGGGCGACGACGGTGGAGGGGGCCGAGCAGATCATCGCGCGCGGTCCGGCGGCGGCCCAGATCGCGATCAAGCAGCTTGGCACCAATGGCGGCGGTTTCTTTGGTGTCAATTCGGCCCATCCGTTCGAGAACCCGACCATCGCCTCGAACATGGCGCAGAGCCTGTCGATCCTTCTGATCCCGGTCGCTTTCTGTTTTCTGTTCGGCCACATGGCGCGCGACCAGCGGCAGGGCCGCGCAATCTTCGCCGCCATGGCGGTGATGTTCGTGGCCGGTCTTGCGGTGATCCATGTCTGCGAGACGATGGGCAACCCGCTGCTTGGCGCGGGCGCGAACATGGAAGGGAAGGAGATGCGGTTCGGCGCGATGCTGTCGTCGCTCTGGGCGGCCTCCACCACCGCGGCTTCGAACGGCTCGGTCAACGCGATGCACGACAGCTTCATGCCGCTCTCGGGCCTGGTGATGCTGGTCTTCATGCAAGTGGGCGAAGTCATCTTCGGGGGTGTCGGCGCGGGGCTTTACGGGATGCTGCTGTATGTGGTGCTGGCGGTGTTCCTTGCCGGGCTCATGGTCGGGCGCACACCGGAATACCTGGGCCGCAAGATCGAGGCGCGCGAGGTCACGCTGGCGGTGCTTGCCTTCCTGTCGATGCCGCTTGGCATCCTTGTCGGCGGCGCGCTGGCGGTCACCGTGCCGCAGGCCGCCGCCGCCATCCAGGACTCGGCCCCCACGGGTTGAGCGAGGCGCTCTACGCCTACTCCTCGGCCACGGGAAACAACGGCTCGGCGTTCGGTGGCTGGGGTGCTGCGCTGCCCTGGCACACGACGGCCATCGGCCTTGTGATGTTGCTGGGGCGGTATGCGGTCATCCTCCCGATGCTGGGCATCGCAGGCTCGATGGTCCGCAAGCCCCGTTCTGTCGCCACGTCCGGTACGTTTCCCACGCATGGACCGCTGTTCGTGACGCTGCTCGTCCTGACCGTCCTGATCCTCGGTGCGCTGACGTTCTTCCCCGTGCTGGCCCTCGGGCCGATCGCCGAGGAAGCCGCGCGCGCTGCGGGTCAAACCTTCTGAGAGGTTCCACCATGTCCCGACACACAGCCACCCTCCGCACCGACGGCCAGCAGAAGGCCGCCCTGCGCGCGGCCTTCACCAAACTTGCCCCGCGCCATCTGATGCACAATCCGGTCATGTTTTCGACCGCCGTGGTGGCGGCGCTGACCACCGTGCTCGGCCTGCGTGACCTGATGTTAGGCACCCCCGGCGCGGGGACGGCGCTGCACATTTCGGCCTGGCTCTGGATTGCCGTCCTGTTTGCCAACTACGCCGAAGCGCTGGCCGAGGGCCGGGGCCGCGCACGCGCCGACACGCTTCGCGCCACCAAGGCCGAGACGATGGTGCGCCTGCTGTCCGATGACGCGGCAGACCCCGCGACGGCCATCCTGACCCCATCTTCGACGCTGCGCGAGGGGCAGATCGTTCTCGTCCTTGCCGGTGACCTGATCCCGACCGATGCCGAGGTTGTTCACGGCGTCGCCTCGGTCGACGAATCCGCGATCACCGGTGAAAGCGCGCCGGTGATCCGCGAAAGCGGCGGGGACCGCAGTTCGGTCACCGGCGGCACGCGCATCGTGTCCGACAGCCTTGTGTTGCGGGTGACGGCGGAGCCGGGAAAGAGCTTTCTGGACCGCATGATCGCCCTGGTCGAAGGCGCCGAACGCCAGAAGACCCCGAACGAGATCGCGCTGAACATCCTGCTGGCGGGACTGACGCTGATCTTCCTGTTCGTCGTCGTCACGCTGCAACCGTTCGCCCGCTTTTCAGGCGCGACGATCCCCGTCGTGTTCCTTGCCGCGCTGTTCGTGACGCTGATCCCCACCACCATCGGCGGGCTGCTATCCGCGATTGGCATTGCCGGGATGGATCGCCTCGTGCGCGCCAACGTGATCGCCAAGTCCGGACGCGCGGTGGAGGCGGCGGGCGACGTGGATACGCTGCTGCTGGACAAGACCGGCACGATCACCTTCGGCAACCGCATGGCCGACGCGCTGATCCCCGCACCGGGCATCGACATGGCCCGGTTGGCCGAGGCTGCCTGGCTCGCCTCGGCCGCCGACGATACGCCCGAGGGGAAATCGGTGGTGGACCGCGCCCGCGCCTTGCTGGGGCGCGAGGTGACGGCCCCGGCCGGTGCAACGCCTGTGCCCTTCACGGCGCAGACACGCCTTTCCGGGCTTGACCTGCCGCGTGGACCGCAAGTGCGAAAGGGCGCGGTCGATGCCGTCCTGCGCCTGACGGGGCAGCAACCCGCCCCCGCGCTGGCGGCGCAGGTCGAGGCGATCGCCCGCTCTGGCGGGACACCCCTGCTGGTTGCGCTTGATGGTCAGATCCTCGGTGCCATCCATCTGAAGGACGTGGTCAAGCCCGGCGTTCGCGCGCGCTTCGCCGAACTGCGCGCCATGGGTATCCGGACGGTGATGATTACCGGCGACAACCCGCTGACCGCCGCCGCCATCGCCGCCGAGGCCGGGGTGGACGATTTTCTGGCCGAGGCGACGCCCGAGATGAAGCTGGACTACATCCGGCGCGAACAGCAGGGCGGGCGGCTTGTCGCGATGTGCGGCGATGGTTCGAACGACGCGCCTGCGCTGGCCCAGGCCGATGTCGGCGTCGCCATGAACTCGGGCACGGCGGCGGCGAAGGAGGCCGCGAACCTGATCGACCTGGACAGCGATCCGACGAAGCTGATCGAGGTTGTGCTGGTCGGCAAGGGTCTGCTGATGTCGCGCGGGTCGCTTACCACCTTTTCCATCGCGAACGACGTGGCGAAGTATTTCGCCATCCTGCCCGCGATGTTCGTGGCGGCCTATCCGGGCCTTCAGGCGCTGAACGTCATGAGCCTTGCAAGCCCGCAAAGCGCGATCCTGTCTGCGGTGATTTTCAACGCGCTGATCATCGTGGCGCTGATCCCGCTGGCCTTGCGCGGGGTCACCTATACACCCGCACCGGCTGCGGTGCTGCTGCGCCGCAACCTGCTGGTCTATGGTCTTGGCGGGCTGATCGTGCCCTTCGTCGGGATCAAAGCCATCGACCTTGCGCTCGTTGCGCTGAATCTCGCCTGAACGGAGGCCGTCATGCTGACCCATCTTCGCCCCGCACTTGCCCTGACGCTGGCCTTCACGCTGCTGACGGGGCTTGCCTATCCCCTCGCGGTCACGGGCCTTGCCAATGCCGTTGCGCCCCTGGCCGCCACCGGCAGCCTGATCGAGCGGGATGGCACCGTCATCGGCTCGGCCCTGATCGGGCAGGGCTTCGCGGGGGCAGGCTACCTGCACCCGCGCCCCTCCGCGAGCGGATGGAACGCGGCGGGGACGGGGGCCAGCAACCTTGGCCCCACGTCCGCCGCGTTGATTGCCACGGTGGCCGCGCGTCGCGCGACCTTTCTGGCCGAGAACGGCACCGAGGCCCCGATCGACGCGGTGACCGCTTCGGCCAGCGGGCTTGACCCGGATATCTCGCCGCAGACGGCCCAAGCCCAGGCGGCGCGCATCGCACAGGCCCGCCACGCCGATCCGCAGGCGGTGGCCGCCCTGATCGCGGCGCAGGAGCGGGGGCGCTGGCTTGGCCTTTACGGCGAGGCGCGTGTGAACGTGCTGTTGGCGAACCTTGCCCTTGACGCGGCCTTCCCCATGCCTCCCCAATCGGCGGACAACTGAAGGCAGCATCCATGCCAGACCCCGACCTGCGACCGGTACCGGAGGCCCTGCTTCAGCAAGCCGCGCGCGAGGGGCGCGGGCGGCTGAAGGTCTTTCTTGGCGCGGCCCCCGGCGTGGGCAAGACGTTCGCCATGCTGGAGGCGGCGCGCAACCGGCAGGCCGAAGGTGTCGATGTGCTCGCCGCCGTGATCGAGACGCATGGCCGGGCCGAGACGGAGGCCATCCTGCGCGGCATCCCGGTGCTCCCCCGCCGCCCCGTGTTCTATCGCGACCGCATCCTGTCGGAGATGGACATCGACGCGCTCCTTGCGCGCCGCCCGTCGCTCGCCCTGATCGACGAGTTGGCGCACACCAACGCCGACGGCAGCCGCCACGAAAAGCGCTGGCAGGATGTGGAAGAGGTGCTCGAGGCCGGGATCGACGTTTACACCACGCTGAACGTCCAGCACATCGAGACGCTGAACGATACCGTCGCGCGCATCACGGGGGTGCGGGTGCGCGAGACGGTTCCCGACGCCGTGCTGAGTGCCGCAGACGAGATCGAACTTGTCGACCTTCCGCCCGACGAACTTCTGGCGCGACTGCGCGCGGGCAAGGTCTATGTGCAGGATCAGGCGCACCGGGCGGTCGAGAACTTCTTCGCGAAGGGCAACCTGACTGCGCTGCGCGAGCTGGCGATGCGCGCTGCGGCAGATCAGGTCGATGCGCAGCTGCGCGAGCATATGGCCGCCAATGCCATTCCCGGCCCGTGGCCCGCGCAGGAGCGTATCCTCGTCTGCGTCAACGAAAGCCCCGCCGCGCGTGATGCGATCCGCGTGGCCAAGCGCTCCGCCGACCGCGCCCGCGCCGACTGGATCGCGCTCTCTGTCGTTTCCAGCCGCACCCAGTCGCTGTCAGAGGCCGAGAAGGATCGGATCGCGGCCAGCCTTCGGCTTGCCGAACGCCTCGGGGCCGAACTTGCCAGCCTGACGGCCGAGCATGACGTGGCGGCTGAGATCCTCGAATTCGCCCGGCGCCGCAATGTGCGGCGCATCGTTCTCGGCAGGCCGCGCCGCGCCAGCTTGCTCGCGCGGCTTCTGCGCGAGAATGTCTCGCGCAACCTGCTGCGCCAGGGCGGCGACTTCGAGATCACGATCACGCCGCGGGCCGATCCCGAAACCCGGCAGGGACAGATGCGCGCCCCGGCGCTGCCGCGCAGTTTCGACGCGCGCCCGCACGTCATCGGGCTTGGGGCCGTGGCGGTGGCCTCGGGCCTCGCCTGGGCGGCCGAGGCGATGTTCCCCATCGCCAGTCTCTCGCTGATCTACATGACGGCCGTCATCGCCGTCGCCGCCCGCTACGGACAAGGCCCCGCCTTCACCGCCGCGGGCTTTGGGTTCCTCACTTACAACTTTCTGTTCACCGAACCGCGCTTCACCTTTCAGGTCTCGCGCGAGGGCGAGGTTCTGACCCTTGGACTGTTTCTTGTCGCCTCTGTCCTGACCGGCAATCTTGCGGCGCGGCTTCGCTCCAAGGTCAACGCGCAGCGCGAGATCGTCGACCGCACCAACAAGCTGTTCGACTTTTCACGCCGTGTGGCGGGTGCGGCGCGTTTTGACGATGTGGTCTGGGCCGCCGTCAGCCATGTCGCCTCGACCCTCGAATGCGAGTCGATCCTGCTGGCGCCCGACGGCACGGGCACCCTGACGATCGTCGGAGGCTTCCCGCCCGAGGACCGGATCGATACGCGCGACATGTCGGCCGCACTCTATGCCTGGGAAAAAGCCGAGGTCACGGGCCACGGCTCGGCCACGCTGCCCACGGCCCGCTGGCTGTTCCTGCCCGTCTCCACCGCCGACCGCCCCCTGGGCGTGCTTGGCATCGCCTTTGCCGACAGCCGCGATTTTGCCTCGGTCGACCGGCGCCTGCTCGATGCGCTGGTCGACCAGATCGCACTTGCGCTCGACCGGACCCGGCTGACCGAGGAATTGTCGGAAACCCGCCTCGCCTCGGAAGCCGAACGCCTGCGTACCGCGCTCTTGTCGTCGGTCAGTCACGACCTGCGAACCCCGCTCGTCACCATCATCGGTGCCGCCGGAAGCCTTGCCGACACGCCCGATCTTGCGCGCGGTCCGCGCACCGAACTGGCCGAGACGATACGGGAAGAGGGAGAGCGGCTGGATCGTTATGTCCAGAACCTGCTCGACATGACCAAGCTGGGCCATGGCGCGCTGAAGCCGCGCCTGACCCAGATGGACCTGTCCGATCTGATCGGCGCGGCCCGCCAGCGGATGCGGGGCGTGTTGCGCGATCATCCGCTTCATGTCGACCTTCCCGCCACGCTCGTGCCCATCAGGGCAGACCCCGTGCTGGCCGAGCAGATCATCGTCAACGTTCTGGACAACGCCGCCAAGTATTCCCCCGCCGGAACGCCGATCGAGATTTCCGCCCGCCTTGACGGCCATCGTGCGATCCTGACCATATCCGATCATGGTCCCGGCATTCCGGCCGAGGCGCAGGAGCGGGTCTTCGACATGTTCTATCGCGTTGAAAGCGGCGACAGGCAGCGGGCAGGCACCGGACTCGGCCTGGCAATTTCCAAGGGCCTGATCGAGGCGCAGGGTGGCACCATCCGGGCCGAGGCGGCGCGGCCCGACGGTACCGGCACCCGCATCGTCATCGGCCTGCCCGCCGATGTCCCCGAACCGATCGCATGACCGCCTACCGCATCCTGATCGTGGAGGACGAAGCCCCGATCCGCCGATTCCTTCGTGTCGCACTCGAAGCCGAGGGGTACACGGTCCTTGAGGCTGGCACGGCCCATGAAGGCATTGCGGCGGCCGCGCGCGAGGCGCCTTCGGCGGTGATCCTCGACCTCGGGCTGCCCGACGCGGACGGGCTGAGCGTTCTCAAGGCGATCCGCGGCTGGTCCGCGTTGCCGGTTCTTGTCCTCTCGGTGCGTGCCGACGAGGCGGGCAAGGTTGCGGCGCTCGATGCGGGCGCGCAGGACTACGTCGTGAAGCCCTTCGGCATGAAGGAACTTCTCGCCCGCCTGCGCAGCCTGCTGCGCGATCACTCCACGTCTGCCACGCCTGCGATCCTGACCATCGCCGATCTGACGATTGACGCTTCCGCCCATACCGTCTGCAAGGCGGGCGCGCCGCTCAGGCTGTCGCGCAAGGAGTTCGATCTTCTCTGGATGCTCATGTCGCAAGCCGGAAGGCTGCTGCCTCAGAGCATGATCCTGCGCACCATCTGGGGCCCCGCCCATACCGAGGACAGCCAGTACCTGCGCGTCTACATTCGCCAGCTTCGCGGCAAGATCGGCGACGACGCCGCCGATCCGCGCTACATCTTCACCGAGGCCGGCGTCGGCTATCGCTTTCGCTCGGAGGAGGGGTGATGCCGCCGCTGGTGATCCTGCTTCACGGCGTGCGCGCGGCGGGCGTGGACATGAACTGGCTGGCCGGTGCACTTTCGCAGCACGTCGACGGCGCGCTCTTTGCCCAGCCCGATGCGCCATTCCCCGACGACCTTGCGGGTGTGGGGCGGCAATGGTTCAGCACGAAGGAGATAACCGACGACGACAGGCCCGCCCGCGTCGAGGCCGCGCGCGGGGCCTTCGATGCGGTTCTCGCGGCCATCCTCGACCGATACCGGCGCGCCGATCTTCGCGGTGTCGCGCTTGTCGGATTTTCGCAGGGCGCGATCATGGCCCTGGATGCGGTGGTGTCGGGTCGGTGGCCCGTTGCCGCCTGCGTCGCCTTCTCGGGGCGGCTGACCGTCGCGGCGCCCCGATCCGTGAAGGTGCCGCTGCTGCTGGTGCACGGGTTGGATGACGGGGTCGTGCCCGCTACCGAGACAAAGACCGCCGCACGTCTGCTGCGAAGGTCGGGGGCCGATGTCCGACAGGTGCTCTTGCCGGGCCTGGGCCATGCGATCAGCGCAGAGGGGGCGGCGAGAGCTGGACGGTTTCTGGCCCGTCGGCTGACGGGCGAGACTGGATAGGGCCGTGGTCAGGCTGCGTGCCAGCCGACCGCGATGTATCCGGATGCGAAGGTTTGTTTGACACGGACATCTTGCAGGGTGACGGTGTTCGGTCTCACGATCTCACGATCTCACGGTCTCGGTGGATGTCGTCCGGACGCCAGCACGACTGGTCTATGGATCTGCCTGCCGCAGCGGCGTCGTTGCGCGGTCCCCCGGCCGCTCCCGCATCTCGCTTGGTTGCAGCGCAAGCCAGATGAGGGCACCGCCCGCAAGAACGAGGAACGGGAGCATGGCCAGATTGACCATGGTCCAGCCCTCCTGCGGGGAACCGCCGGAGCAGTTCATCAGGCCGCCCGAGGACAGCGAGGCGAGGGTGACGCCGGCAAAGACGAGGAAGTCGTTCATCCCCTGCACACGCGACCGCTCTTCTGGCGCATAGGAGGAGGCGAGCATCGTCGTCGCGCCGATGAAACCGAAGTTCCAGCCGAGGCCGAGAAGCATCATCGTTCCGAAGAAATTCGGCAGCGCCACCCCGGCAATGGCGACGGCCCCGGCGCAGGCGAGGATGAAAAGGCCGAGGCCCATGATCCGCTCGGTCCCGAAGCGGGCGATCAGACCGCCGGTGAAGAACGCGGGCACATACATGGCCAGCACGTGGCTGGTCATGATGTCGGCGACATTCGACTGGCTGAAGCCGCACCCGATCACGGCAAGCGGCGATGACGTCATCACGAGGTTCATCAGCGCGTAGCAGACGGTGGCGCAGATGACGGCCACGGCGATGCGCGGATTGCGGAGCAGGGTGCCCCAGCTTCGGCTCGGGGCGGTGCCGCCGGTGCGCGCCGCTGCCTTGGGTATCCGCAGCAGGGCGAACAGGAAAACGCCTGCGGCGTTCAGGGCCATCGCAGCAAGATAGGTGCCAAGGAAGGGCACGACCATGGACTTCCGCCGTGACCTTCACGAGGTTCGGGCCGACAATGGCTGAAAGAAGCCCCCCCGCCATGACCCAGGAAATGGCGCGGGGGCGGAACGCGACGGTCGCGGTGTCGGTCGCGGCGAAGCGGTAAAACCCATTGGCCGACATGTAGATGCCGGTCAGCAGTGCGCCGAGCAGGAAAAGCGCGAAGGAGCCGGTCGAAAGCCCCCACGCACCGACACCCGCCCCGATGAATCCGCCCGCCGCGCCTGCGACGAAACCCGTCCGGCGACCGAAGCGCTGCATGAGCGCCGAAAGCGGATTTGCGGTGAGCATGGAGCCGACGACCATCATCGTGACGGGCAGCGTCGCCCAGCACGGGTTGGGGCTGAGCATCTTTCCCGCCTGTCCCGCCACGGTGAAGACCATCGGCAACTGCGCGCCGAGCACGGCCTGCGCCGCAACCAGGACATAGACGTTGCGCTTTGCTAGCGCGTCGGGATCGGGTTGTGCGACTGAATCGGCCATGCGACATGGGTATTGCCGGGTGGATGCCGGAACAAGCTTGAAACGGCCGGACGGCCTTTCGGGGTTGATCCGGTCTGGTGCCAGGGCTGGGTCGGACGAAACCGGGGGCGGGCATGGTCGGGCGGATCGTGGAAACCGAGGCTTGCGTGGCCGAAGGAACGGCGTGGCTGCGGGCGCGCGAAGCGCGTTTCGCGGCGGCCCTGGACCTGACGGGGCCGCTACCGTTGCGGCGAAAGGCGGACGGCTTCGCGGCCCTGCTTGATGCGATCGTCAGCCAGCAGGTCAGCGTCGCGTCGGCCAACGCGATCTGGGCGCGTCTGTCGGCGGCGGGGCTGACCGATCCGGCGGCCATGGCGCGGTGCGGATGACGACACGCTCCGCGCGGTGGGCCTGTCACGGCAGAAGATGCGCTACGCCCGCGCGCTGGCGCAGGCGGGGCTGGATTTCGACGCGCTGCGACGCGCCCCGAATGACGAGGTGATCGCGACGCTCGTGGCGCTGCCGGGAATCGGGTCATGGACCGCTGAAATCTATGCGATGTTTTCACTTGGTCGGGCAGATGTGTTTGCGCCGGGCGATCTGGCCTTGCAGGAAGCCACGCGAATGTTGTTCGCTTTGGAGGGGCGGCCGTCGGAGAAAGCGCTACGGGGAATGGCCGAAGCCTGGTCGCCCTGGCGCGGCGTTGCGGCGCGACTGTTGTGGGCCTACTACCGGGTGGTCAAGGAACGGGAGGGTATGCGGTGACGAGACAGTTGGAATATGGACGGAGACCGCCGCTGTCGGGCAGGGCGAAAAGCCTCGTGGTCTTTCTGCATGGCTATGGGGCGGATGGGGCGGACTTGCTGGGGCTCGCCGATTCGCTGGGTCCACATTTGCCGGATACCGTCTTTGTGGCGCCCGATGCGCCTGAACCATGTGCAGGCAATCCCTACGGATTTCAGTGGTTTCCGGTGCCATGGCTTGACGGCTCGACCGAGGCGCAGGCGGCGTCGGGGTTGGTCGCCGCGTCCGTTGATCTGAATGCCTTTCTGGATGCACGGCTCGTGGATGAGGGGCTGGAGGCCGGCGCGATGGCCCTGGTCGGCTTTTCCCAGGGCTCGATGATGAGCCTGCATGTGGCACCGCGCCGACCGGCCGCACTGGCAGGCGTGGTGGCCTTCTCGGGTCGGCTGCTGGTGCCGGAGCGTCTGGCGCAGGACGCGGTGGTGAAACCGCCGATCCTGCTGATCCACGGCGATCAGGACCAGATGGTGCCGTTCGAGGATATGGGCCTGGCGGGCGATACGCTGATCCGGGCGGGGTTCGAGACCTATGGCCACGTGATGACGGGCACGGGTCACGGGATTTCGCCCGATGGTCTGTCGGTGGCGACGGCATTTCTGCAGGACCGTCTGCCGGGCTGATGTCACGCCGCTGTCACCGCCGGGGTTTATCTCGTTCACGGGCGATCACCCCTGCGACACCACTACACATCGGGGGGCTTGCACGGGGGGATGCGCCATATATAGTTTCTGTCAACCGCTGCGGGCGTCTTCGCCCTGGAGCCGCGGTAGGCAGGCAGGGCGAAGACGGAGACGCGGCTCATGGACGGCGATTTCAGGACTTCCTTCGTGCGCGATCCGGCTGCGCTGAGGCACTATCCGGCGCTGGTCCTGAACGCGGACTACCGGCCACTGTCCTACTATCCGCTGTCGCTGTGGCCGTGGCAGGAGGCGGTAAAGGCGGCCTATCTGGACCGGGTGCAGATCGTGGCGGAATACGATCATGTGGTGCGAAGCCAGAGGGCGGAGATCCGAATACCTTCGGTCGTTGTCCTGAAAGAGTTCGTAAGACCCCAGAAGCGCGTGGCATTCACGCGCTTCAATCTTTTTCTGCGGGACAGTTTCTGTTGCCAGTATTGCGGCGCGAAAGGCGATCTGACGTTTGACCACGTTCTGCCTCGCTCGCGCGGCGGGATCACCAGCTGGGAAAACGTCGTGGCCGCGTGTTCGCCCTGCAACTTGCGCAAGGGGTCCAAGACGCTGAAGCAATCAGGGCTGCGATTGCAGCGCCCGCCGCACCAGCCGTCGGCCGAAGAGATGCAGAATGCCGGGCGGAGGTTTCCGCCGAACCACCTGCATGAGAGCTGGATGGACTATCTCTACTGGGATGCCGAGCTTGACGCGTGACGACCGGGACCGCTTCGCCTAGGGTGGAGGCGTGAACGAGGATCTGGAATACATCGCGCTGAACATGCTGGCGGCCGTGCTTTGCGGGGCGCTGATCGGCACCGAGCGGCAACTGCGCCACCGGATGGCGGGTGTTCGCACGAACGCGCTGGTGGCGCTGGGGGCGGCGAGCTTCGTCATCTTCGCCTCGCTGTTTCCGGGAGATTCGAGCCCGACACGGGTTCCGGCGCAGATCGTGTCCGGCATCGGCTTTCTGGGAGCTGGAATCATCTTCCGCGACGGGCTGACGGTCTTCGGCCTGAACACGGCGGCAACGCTGTGGTGTGCGGCCGCCGTGGGGATGCTGTGCGGCGCGGGTGCTCTGGACATCGCCGTGGTGCTGACCGGCATCCTGCTGGCCATCAACATCGGCCTGCGCCCGTTGGTCAACTGGCTGGATGGCCACCTGATTGCGGGTCTCAACCCCCACCGGCTGTACCGGATCGAAGTCAGCGGGGCGCAGACGCAGGAAGCGCATCTGCGGGCTTCTCTGATGCACAAACTGAAGCTGGCCGGGCTTCCCGTTTCGGGGATCGAGACTCATCTGTCGGAGGATGGATTGAGCATCGAATTGTCGGCCTCGCTGATCGGTGAGGGGGTGAGCGACGTGCTGATGGAAAAGGCCGTGGCCCTGCTTGCGGTTGAGCCGGGCTTGCAGAAGGTAATCTGGCACAAGGTCGACGAGAGCTGACCCCCGCCGGCAGCAAACGCTTGTCCGTATGCCACGGGATGCTAGACTTGGCCTTGTCCTGCGGCTAGAAGGCTTCACGTTAGCGCTAACACATCCGGATGGATGCCTCAGCGAGGAGAATTCATGGTTTCGCGCGTCATTCCGGTCGATCCGTTCGACCTTGTCATCTTCGGGGCGACGGGCGATCTGGCGCGGCGGAAGATCCTTCCGGGCCTCTATCGGCGGTTCCTTGCGGGTCAGATGACGTCGGACAGCCGGATCATCGGCGCCGCCCGGTCGGAGATGACGCCGGAGCAGTTCCAGGGGCAGGTTCGTGGCGCCATCGAGGAGTTCGTCAGCAAGGACAAGCGCGATCCCGCGCGGATCGAAGAGTTCCTGTCGCGCGTCGGCTATGTCCCGATCGACGCGACCGGCAAGGGCGGCTGGGCGAAGCTGAAGTCGGAAATCCGCGACGGGCGCATCCATGCCTTCTATTTCTCGGTCGCACCGTCGCTGTTCGGTGATCTGGCGGAGCGCCTGCACGCCCACGGCATCGCGACGCCCGAAAGCCGGATCGTGGTGGAGAAGCCGTTCGGCCGCGACCTTGCCTCGGCCCAGGCGCTGAACGCGACGCTGGCCGCGCATTTCCAGGAAAGCCAGATCTACCGGATCGACCACTATCTCGGGAAGGAGACGGTGCAGAACCTGATGGCGGTGCGCTTCGCCAACATCCTGTTCGAGCCGATCTGGAAGTCGCAATACGTCGACCATGTGCAGATCACGGTGGCCGAGACGGTCGGCGTGGGCGGGCGCGGCAGCTATTATGACAAGTCGGGCGCGATGCGCGACATGGTGCAGAACCACATGATGCAGCTTCTCTGCCTGATCGCGATGGAGCCGCCCTATCACTTCGACCCGAACGCGGTGCGCGACGAAAAGCTGAAGGTGATCCGGGCGCTGGACCCGGTGGAACCCGCCGACATCGTGCGCGGCCAGTACGCGCGCGTGAACGGCCAGCCGGGATATCATCGAGGACAGCGAGAACCCGGCCTCCAAGACCGAAAGCTACATCGCGCTGAAGGTGCGGCATTTCGAACTGGCGCTGGAAGGGCACGCCCTTCTACCTGCGCACCGGCAAGAAGCTGCGCGCGCGGACCAGCGAGATCGCCATCACCTTCCGGGAGCCGCCGCATTCGATCTTCGACGATGCCGCGGGCTGGCGCGAAAACGTGCTGGTCATCCGGCTGCAGCCGAACGAGGGCATGAACCTGATGGTGATGATCAAGGAACCGGGGCCGGGCGGCATGCGTCTGGCGCAGGTGCCGCTCGACATGTCCTTCGCCGATGCGCTGGGCGAAGAGGGCGCCGATATCCCCGACGCCTATGAGCGGCTGATCATGGACGTGATCCGCGGCAACCAGACGCTGTTCATGCGCGGCGACGAGGTCGAGGCCGCCTGGGCCTGGACCGATCCGATCATCCGGGCCTGGGAGGCCGAGGGCGACCGCCCGACGCCACTACGATCCGGGCTCCAGCGGGCCGGAGGATGCGCTGATGCTGATGCACCGCGACGGGCGACGCTGGCGGGAGATGCGCGAATGAAGTTCATCGAGTATCCCGACCGCGAGCTGATGATGCTGTCGCTGGCGAACCGCATCGCGGGGGAACTGGGCGGGTTTCTGCGCCGCGAGGGTCGGGCGAGCCTCTGCGTGCCGGGCGGCACGACGCCGGGGCCGATCTTCGACACGCTGTCGGGGGTGGACCTCGACTGGGCCAAGGTCTCGGTCTTTCTGAACGACGAACGCTGGGTGGCCGAGGACAGCCCGCGCTCGAACACGCGGCTTCTGCGCGAGCGGCTTCTGGTGGGCCACGCGGCCGCGGCCACGCTGGTGCCGCTCTATGCCGTGGCCGAGGCGCCCGAGGAGGCGCTGGACCTGCTGGCGCAGGGCATCGCCCCGCATCTGCCGATCTCGGTCCTGCTGCTGGGCATGGGGGCCGACATGCACACGGCCTCGCTCTTTCCCGGCGCCGACCGGCTGGCCGAGGCGCTGTCGCCGATGGCGCCGCCGTCCTGATGGCGATGCGCGCCGAGGCGGCGGGCGAGCCGCGCGTGACGCTGACGGCACCGGTGCTGAAGGGAGCGATGTCGATCCATATCCTGATCACCGGGGCCGAAAAGCGCGCGGCGCTCGAGCGGGCGCAGGGGCTGACGCCGCTCGAGGCTCCGGTGAAGGCGGTTCTGGCAAATGCAACGGTTCACTGGGCGGAATAGGACGCATGCACATGACGCATCTGGCAGGCGCTGGCCGACCATCACGCGGGCGTCGAGGATCGGCCGCATCCTCGAGCTGTTCGACGAGGCGCCGCGCCGGCGGCCTTCTCGGCCCGGTTCGAGCGACATGCTGTTCGACTATTCCAAGACGAACATCGACGCGCGAAGCCCTTGATCTGCTTGCTGAAACTGGCCGAGGCGGCCGGTGTCGCCGCCAAGCGCGAGGCGATGTTCGCGGGCGCGCACGATCAACGAGACCGAGGGCCGCGCGGTGCTGCACACCGCGCTGCGCAACCTCGATGCGCTCGGTGATGGTCGACGGGCGTCGATGTGATGCCCGCGGTCCGCGCCACCCACGCGCGGATGCAAGCCTTTCGCCGCGACGTGCGCGACGGGGCGGTTCAAGGGGCAGGGCGGGCGCGATCACCGATGTGGTCAACATCGGCATCGGCGGGTCGGACCTTGGCCCGGCGATGGCCGTGCTGGCGCTGGCGCCCTATGCCGACGGGCCGCGCTGCCATTTCGTCTCCAATGTCGACGGCGCGCATGTCCATGACATGCTGGCGGGGCTGAACTCCGAAACCACGCTGGTGATCGTGGCGTCGAAGACCTTCACCACCATCGAGACGATGACCAATGCCGAGACCGTGCGGCGCTGGATGGCGGCGCAGGTGGCCAACCCGGCGGCGCAGTTCGCCGCCGTGTCCACGGCGGCCGACAGGACCGCGGCCTTCGGCATCGACGCCGCGCCGCGTCTTCGGCTTCGAGGACTGGGTCGGCGGGCGCTATTCGATGTGGGGGCCGATCGGGCTGTCGCTGATGCTCGCCGATCGGGCCGGAGGATTTCGACGCGCTTCCTCGCCGGCGGGCGCCGCGATGGACCGCCATTTCCGCGAGGCGCCGCTGCGCGCAGAACCTGCCGGTGCTGCTGGCGCTGGTCGGCATCTGGCACAACCAGGTCTGCGGCTACGCCACCCGCGCCGTGCTGCCCTATGACCAGCGGCTGCTCGCGCCTGCCGGCCTACCTTCAGCAGCTGGAGATGGAGAGCAACGGCAAGCGCGTGGCGATGGACGGCAGCGACCTGACCGATGAACTCCGGCCCGGTGGTCTGGGGCGAGCCCGGCACCAACGGCCAGCACGCCTTCTACCAGCTGATCCACCAGGGCACCCGGGTGATCCCCTGCGAATTCCTGCGTGGCCAAGCAAGGCCACGAGCCCGACCTGCGCGCATCAGCACCGCTGCTGGTGGCCAACTGCCTCGCGCAGTCCGAGGCGCTGCTGCGCGGCCGGTCGCTGGCCGAGGCCACGGCGATCATGGCGAAGAAAGGGCCTGACCGGGGCGGAGCTGGACCGCCAGGCGCGCCACCGGGTCTTTCCCGGGCAACCGCCCCTCGACCACGCTCGCCTATCCGGATGCTCGACCCCTTCACGCTGGGCCGGATCATCGCGCTCTACGAACACCGGGTGTTCGTCGAAGGCGTGATCCTCGGCATCAACAGCTTCGACCAATGGGGGGTGGAACTGGGCAAGGAACTGGCGCTGGCGCTGCAGCCGATTCTCGAAGGGCAGCGAGAGCGCCGCGGGCAAGGACGGCTCCACGCGCGCAGCTGCGTGGATTACCTGCACGGCTGACCGCAAGCCGCTTCTTCTGTTCAGAAATATCCCACGGGGGTGCGGGGGTGTGAAACCCCCGCTCCGCCGCGTCAGCTCAGCGCTGCGGTGACGATGATCTCGACCTTGTATTCCGGCGCCGGCCAGCTTCGATTCGCCGGTCGCGCGGGCGGGGGTGTGGCCCTGCCGGCACCCAGGCGTCCCAGACGGCGTTCATCTCGGCGAAGGTGGCGATGTCGGCCAGCCAGATCTGCGCCATCAGGATGCGGGTCTTGTCGGAGCCGGCCAGCGCCAGCAGGCGGTCGATCTCGGCCAGGACAGTGCGGGTCTGCGTCGGCCACGTCGTCGCCGGGTTCGCCGACCTGACCGGCAAGATAGACGGTGCCGTTGTGGATGACGGCATTGGACATGCGTTTGCCGGGTTCGAGGCGGGTGATGGCGGACATGGGCTTCCCTTGCGTTGCTGACCGCGCTTGGCTAGCCGGTCTGGCCGGAAAGGGAAAGGGGCGGCGCTACTGCGACAGGGTGGCGAGGGCCTGCTCTGCCGTCTCGACGCAGAGTTCGGGCTGGCCGTTCGCATCCTGCTGGCGTGCCTGGTCTATCAGTTTGGAGGCCTCTGCCTTGGTATCGGCATTCGCCTCGGTCGTCTTCAGGGCGGCCTCGAATTCCTGGATCACCGCCGGGCATTCATCCGCCAGCGCGGGCAGGGCGGGCAGGAGAGCCAGGGCAGAGAAAGCGATCAGTCGAATCATTGCCGGACCTCACGCATGACCGCAGTAATCTGGAGCGGGTGAAGGGAATCGAACCCTCGTATTCAGCTTGGGAAGCTGCTGCTCTGCCATTGAGCTACACCCGCACGGTGCCGCCAGATAATCGGCGACACCGAAATGATCTAGCCGCCGGCGCGGGCGCTGGCAAGCCCCGAGGCGGTCACTCCGTGCTGCTGTCCGGTGCATGGTCATGGGCTGCGCCCTTGGCTTCGACCTTGAACTCCACGGCGACGGTCCCCGCATGTTCGAAGGTGAGTGTGGCGGGTAGCATGGCGCCTTCGCTCAGCGGGCCGGACAGGCCCATGAACATGACGTGAAGCGCGCCCGGTTCCAGCGTGACGGTTTCGCCGGGGCCGATGGGCAGGGAGCCGAGATGCGTCATGCGGGCGACCCCCGAGGCATCGACCGAGGATTCGTGCAACATCGCGGATTTCGCGAATCCGGCCGTGATGCCAACAAGGCTGTCCGCTTCGGTGCCGGTGTTGATGATGGTGAAGTATCCCCCGGCGGTGGCCGATGCGGTTGCCGGGATGTAGGGGTGCGAGATTTCGAGCGCTCCCGCCCTGTAGTCATGCGCGGTGGCGGCGGTGCCGAAGGCGAAGGCTGCGGCGAGGAGAAGTGATCTTATCATGGAACCTGTCCGTTGTGGGGCCGCAGGCGCAATGCGCCGGGCCAATCCGGGAATTGGGCTGAGGGCCGTCGTTCAGACGAGGGGTGGTGCGCGGCCGGACCAGGGCGGGTAGCGCGACGCGCCGCCAGGCCGCGTCGCGCGGATCGGTGCTGCTACGGCGACGGGGGCTGCGTCTGCGCTGCGCATCGGGAAATTGACCGGAGGGAGGGCGGCCGAGACGCCTGCGGGACAAAGCCCGCAGCCGTCGTGGTCGTGCCGCTGCCCGTCCCTGGCTCCGCCGCAAAGATCGGCAGGATCGCCTCCTGCGGCGATGAAGGCCGCCATGCGCGCGTCCGGTCCGCGTTGCGGTGTGCCATGCAGCCCGCCGCCTGCAACCAGCGCTGCCGCGACAAGCAGGCGAAGCAGCAGGCGGGGCAGGGAAAGGCGCGCGATCCGGCACATGGGTCGAGGTTAGCAGAGCGGCCCGTCAGCGCCAAGGTGGCGGGTGGGTGTGCGATCCTGCGGCTGGCAGAGGGTCTCGACCCGCGCAATGCGGCGGATCAGGCACCGCACGGGTATCGTGTGCAGCCCTTGCTAGTCCTTGTGCGTCCAGCCCGCGCGGCGGGGGACGCGGACGGCGAGCAGCGGTTTCATGAGGGACAGGCGGAAGCGGTCGAGGTCGAGCGCCTCGTGCATCCCGACGGTCTCTTCGCCGTGCAGACGGGTGCGGACGAGGCTGCGGTTGTAGAACGGCGCTTCGAACAGGCGCATCGCCTGACGGGGGCGATAGCCCGCGTCGGCGCGGGTCTGGCGGGCGACAAGAAAGGGCGTACGGGGCAGGCGCGCCATGGGGGGGGGCTCGATCACCGTGGGGGTGCCGTCAGAGGCGATGTGCAGAGCGAGCGACAGGTCAGTGCCGTCGCGGCGGCGGGCGTCGTAGAGGCAGATCGCGCCATCGGAGACGGGGAAGCGACCCCATGTCCAGGTGCTGAAATCGGTTTCCAGTGCGCGCGTGCCGAAATTCGCGTCGAAATAGCCGTGGCCCTGCCACCGGACCCCGCCGTTCAGCTGCACATCGATGCGGGCCGTGGGGGCGAAGGGACGCCAGAGATGGCGGTTGTCAGGTGTCAGCGCGATCTCGACATCCGTGACGGCGGCAGGGGAAAGCGTGACCCGGCCCCTTACAGGCGTGACCAGGGGCAGGGCGCCCCATTCATCGATGTCGATCACAAGTTCGCGCCCTGTCCAGCGGACCTGGCTGGGGCCGATGGTCAGCGAGTGACTGTCGCGGCGCAGGGCGGCACGACCCCGGTCGGTCATGGTGAAGCGTCCGCCGGGGCCATAGGTGGCGACGTTCAGGCAGACGTGGTTCTCGGGGTCGCTGCGCCCCGACCAGCGATACCACGGCGAAAAGACCGAGCCTATGAAGGCGATGATCGAGATCGCGTGGCGGCCGTCGTCGGAGACGCCGTCGACATACCACCAGGCATAGCCGTCGGGACCGACCGGAAGGTCGAAGCGCGGTCCTGCAGGATCGCCTCGGCCGCGTGCCGGCCGGACAGGGTCGCCATCGGGATCCCCGCCCCCGGATGCACCCCTCCGCCCGCCAGGTACAGCCCCGGCAGGGCCGTGCGCGCGCCCGGGCGGCGGAAGGCCGCCATCAGCCCGTGCGGGCTGAGGCCGTAGATCGAGCCCCGGCTGGCCGGGAACATCCGGGCGAAGCGGGTGGGTCCGGTCAGCGCGGAAGGGCTGGGGATCGGATCGAAGGTCAGTCCGAAGCGCTGAAGCGTCTGGAACGTGCGGCTCTGGCATAGGCGGTCTTCTTCCTCGAGGTTCATTGATCCGTCGGGTGAGACCGGCGGAGCGTTGAGGATGATTTCAAAGCGTTCGTCTGCGGTGGGTGTGCCTGCGGCGCGATCCTGCGCGCAGAGGTAGAGCGTGGGATCGCCCGGCATCCGCTCTTGCGCAATCTCGGTGAACTCGCGGGCAGGGTCTGCGGCGAACAGGACGTTGTGATAGGCCAGGGGCAGACCCTTCGGGCGGGCGGCGAAGGCCCAGACCCAGGCTGAGTGGCTGCGAGGATGCACGGCCTTGCGCGGGACGGCGCGGCGCACGGCCGATCCGAGCAGTCCTTCGGTCAGTGCGGCGGGATCACCCGCGTGGACGACATGGGCGCAGGGCAGGGTGTGCCCGTCCGCCAGCGTGACCCCTGTCACCCGGCCCCACGTCTCCACGATGCGGACGGCCTGCGCGTTGTGCAGGATGGTGGCGCCGCCCTGCGAGGCGAGGGTTTCGAGTGTTGCCGCGAGGCGGGCCATGCCGCCTTGGACCGCCCAGACGCCGCGCGCCTCGGCCTCCCATATCAGGGCGAGGACGGCGGGGCTGCAGGCGGGATCTCCTCCGACATAGGTCGCGTAGCGCCCGAACAGCTGGCGCAGGCGCGGATCGCGGAAGCTGCGGGCGAGCGCGCGCGACAGGCTGACGCCGGGAAGGAGCCACGGGGCAATGGCGGGGCTGCGGAACAGGGCGCGGGCGATGCCGGCCGGGTCGGGCATCGCCCGTTGCATCACGGGCGCATCGAAGGCGTGGAAGAGTGCGGCGGCGGTGGCAGAGAAGCGGCGGAACTGCGCCTCGGCCTGCGGACCCGCGAAGGCGCGGATCGCGGCCGCGCTGGCGTCGGCGTCGGCATGAAGGTCGAGCGTGCTGCCGTCGGCCCACCAGTGGCGCGCCAGGATCGGCAGGGAGACAAGGGTGAGGTGCGCCTCGATGCTGGTGCCTGCTGCGGCGAAGAGATCGTCGAACACGGGCTTCAGCGTAAGGACGGTCGGCCCGGCATCGACGGGGCCGGCGACTGAGGGCACGGTGCGCATCTTGCCGCCGGGCTGCCCGCGCGTCTCGATCAATGTCACGTCCATTCCGGCATGAGCAAGGCGGATGGTCGCGGCCAGTCCGCCCATCCCGGCACCGATCACCACGACCCTGTCTGCATCACGTCCCATGATCCGTCCCATGTCAGGATTGTTGACTTGCGGTCAGCGACTGTCCAGTATGATTTACAGTGTCATGTCATTTTGATCTGACATTCTTCGGCCGGAGGGCGATGCATGAAGCTGGACGCGCGGATCGAGGCTGCCATGGGCGCCGCAATATCGCAGGCCCAGGGAGGTGTGGCTCCGCCGCGGCTCGCAGGTGCGCTGGAATATGCGGTGACGCCGGGCGGCGCACGAATCCGACCGACGATCCTGCTGTCGGTGGCGCTCGCCTGCGGCGATGATCGCCCCGGTCTGGCCGATGCGGCTGCGGCCGCTCTGGAACTGATGCACTGCGCGAGCCTCGTGCATGACGACCTGCCCTGCTTCGACGACGCGCCTCTGCGCCGCGGGAAGCCGACCGTCCACCTGGCCTATTCGGAGCCGCTGGCGGTGCTGACGGGCGACAGCCTGATCATTCTGGCCTTCGACAGTCTTGCGCGGGCTGCGGGCGACAAGCCGGGCCGGGCGCTGGAACTGGTGCGGCTGCTTGGCCGACAGTCGGGGATGCCGTTCGGCATTTGCGCGGGGCAGGGGTGGGAGAGTGAGACGAAGGTCGATCTGTCTGCCTATCATCAGGCCAAGACCGGGGCGCTGTTCATCGCCGCGACCCAGATGGGCGCGGTCGCGGCGGGGCAGGATGCCGAGCCATGGTTCGAGCTTGGCGCACGGATCGGCGAGGCGTTTCAGGTGGCCGACGATCTGCGCGATGCGCTGTATGACGAGGTGACACTGGGCAAGCCCGCCGGTCAGGACGCGATCCATGCGCGCCCCTCGGCGGTGGCGGAGTTCGGTGTGCAGGGCGCGATCCGGCGGCTGAGCGATATTCTCGGCGGTGCGATTTCGTCCATACCGTCCTGTCCGGGCGAGGCTATGCTGGCCGATCTGGTACGGCGCACCGCCGAGCGGATGACCCCTGTCGCGCCCGTGCGCGTGTGAGATGACCGATCTGCCAGAGCGCGGCTTCACCCCGGCGCTGCCTGCGCGGGGTGGCCTGGCGACGCGGCTCTGGATGAACCCCCGCGTTCAGTCGCTTCTGGCGCGGATGCCGGTGACGGGCCGGATCGCGCGGGCCGAGGGTGCGGCGATGTTCGGCCTGGTGGGCGGGTTCGTGAAGTCGCAGATCCTGCTGGCTCTGGTCGAGTTGCGCGTGCTCGAGGCCCTGATCCCGGGGCCGTTGCCGGTCACCGCACTCGCCCGGCAGGTCGGGCTTGCCGAGGATCGCATGGCGATCCTGCTTCAGGGTGGTGCGGCGCTGGGTCTGATGAAGCGGCGGCGCGACGGTCGTTTTGCGTTGATCGCGGCAAGGGGCGGTGCTGCTGGGTGTGCCGGGACTGATCGGGATGATCCGGCACCACGCTGTTTTCTATCGCGATCTTTCCGATCCGGTTGCGCTGCTGCGGGGCGGGACCGAGACGGAACTCGCCCGGTTCTGGCCCTACGTGTTCGGGGCGGACGGGCCGATCGATGCGGAGGTGGCCGCGACCTATTCCGGGCTGATGTCTGACACGCAGGCGATGGTGGCCGAGGATACGCTGCGGCTGGTCAGCCTTTCGGGCGTGTCGCACCTGATGGATGTCGGCGGCGGCACGGGGGCATTCCTTGCCGCAGCGGGACGGGTTGTACCATCCGCGCGGCTGACGCTGTTCGATCTGCCCGCCGTTGTGCCGGAGGCGCAGGGCGCGCTTTGCCGCGGCGGGGATGGCGGAACGGGTGACGATCGTGCCGGGCAGCTTCCGGCATGATCCGCTGCCGCAGGGGGCCGATGCGATCAGCCTTGTGCGGGTGTTGTACGATCATGCGGACGAGACGGTGCTGGCGCTGTTGCGGGCCGTTCATGCAGCACTGCCCGAGCGCGGCCTGCTGATCGTGGCGGAGCCGATGTCGGGCGGGATGCGGCCCGATCCGATCACCGATACCTACTTTGCCTTCTACACGCTGGCGATGGGCACCGGACGGACGCGGTCGGCGGCGCGGATCGCCGAACTGATGGCCGAGGCGGGGTTCTCTGGCAGCCGCAGCGTTCCGGGGTCGCGGCCCTACATCGCCAGTGCCGTCATTGCGTGGCGCTGAGCAGAACTGTCCAGTTTAATTGACAGTCCATATGTCAATGAGGATTGACATAAATCCGGTCGCTACTAGAGTTGATCTTGGGCAATCAGTGCGGTTGCCCCGAGTCTCGCCGCGGTAAAGCGGGACACAGACGGGAGGGGACCTCGTGCAGACTGAAGCCGTCATCCTGTCCGGGCCAAGGTCGCTGGTGCTGGACCGGCTTGACCTGTCGGATCCGGTTGCGGGCGATGTCATCGTCGAGGTCAGCCACTCCGGCATCTCCACCGGCACGGAAAAACTGTTCTGGGACGGGCGGATGCCACCCTTTCCGGGCATGGGCTATCCGTTGGTGCCAGGTTATGAGGCTGCCGGCGAAGTTGTTGAGGCCCCGCCTGGATCGCACCTGAAGGTCGGTGACCGCGTATTCGTGCCGGGGGCTACCTGCTATGGCCCGGTTAAGGGCCTGTTCGGGGCCGCCGCGCGCCACATCGTGACGCCTGCCGCCCGTGTGACAAAGATCGACGTGCAGCTCGGCGCCGAAGGGGCGCTGCTGGCGCTGGCTGCGACCGCGCGCCATGCGCTTGCAGAACCCGGTCACCAGTTGCCCGACCTGATCGTGGGGCATGGGGTGCTGGGTCGCCTGCTCGCCCGGCTGACGATCGCTGCGGGCGCACCGGCACCGACGGTTTGGGAGACGAACCCGCGGCGGCAAACCGGCGCTGATGGCTATGACGTGGTGCATCCCGACAACGACCCCCGCCGCGACTATGAGGCGATCTTCGACGCCTCGGGCGACGAAGGGCTGATCGACGCGTTGATCGGTCGCCTGAAGAAGGGTGGCGAGGTGGTTCTGGCCGGTTTCTACACCGCACCCATCAGCTTTGGTTTCACCATGGCCTTCCTGAAGGAGGCGCGCCTGCGGGTCGCTGCCGAATGGAATGCCGCCGACATGGCCGCGACAAGGGGCCTGATCGAACAGGGGGCGCTCTCGATGGCGGGGCTGATCACGCATCGCGCCGCCGCGACGAACGCTCCGGCGGCCTATGAGACGGCGTTCACCGATCCGGACTGCCTCAAGATGATCCTCGACTGGAAGGGCACTGCATGACGCTCGACATCCCGAACCTGAAAGCCTTCGACGCGCGGTTGCGGGAAGAAGCGCACGAGGAGCCGACGCTGGAGGTGCCGCAGGCGCCGCCGACGAAGAAAACCCAGATCATCGCGATCTACGGCAAGGGTGGGATCGGCAAGTCGTTCACGCTGGCGAACCTGAGCCACATGATGGCCGAGATGGGCAAGCGGGTGCTGCTGATCGGCTGCGACCCGAAATCGGATACGACATCGCTGCTGTTCGGCGGCAAGGCCTGCCCCACGATCATCGAGACCTCCACCCGCAAGAAGCTGGCGGGCGAGGAGGTGAAGATCGGCGACGTGTGCTTCAAGCGCGGCGGCGTCTTCGCGATGGAGCTTGGCGGGCCGGAAGTGGGCCGGGGCTGCGGCGGGCGCGGGATCATCCACGGGTTCGAGCTGCTGGAGAAGCTCGGGTTCCACGATTGGGATTTCGACTATGTTCTCCTCGACTTCCTGGGCGATGTTGTGTGCGGCGGGTTCGGTCTGCCGATCGCGCGGGACATGGCGCAGAAGGTGATCCTTGTCGCGTCGAACGACCTGCAGTCGCTCTATGTGGCGAACAACGTCTGCTCGGCGGTGGAATACTTCCGCAAGCTGGGCGGGAACGTGGGCATCGCAGGACTTGTCATCAACAAGGATGACGGGACCGGCGAGGCGGCGGCCTTCGCGAAGTCGGTGAACATCCCGGTGCTTTCGGCGATCCCGCAGGATGACGACCTGCGGAAGAAATCGGCGAACTACCAGATCGTCGGAAGCTGGGAGAGCCAGTGGGGCCCCCTGTTTGCCGAGCTGGCCGAAGCGGTGGCCGTGGCCCCGCCGGTGCGCCCCGCGCCGTTGAGCCAGGACGGGCTTCTGAACCTTTTCTCAGCGGAAACAACGGGAAAGGACTTTGTCCTTACCCCCGCGACCGATGCCGACATGCGCGGCAAGGACGCGGTTCTGAAGAAATCCCTCGAAGTGGTGTATGACAATGCTTGACCTCGAGACGCTGGCGCGGCTGGACCGCGAGCTTGCCCGCCTTGCCGCCCGCACGGGAGGCAAATGAGCGTGGAAGCCCGCTACGACGCCACCGATACCGCGCCCCTCACCGATGCCTCGGCCGAGCCGCAGCATGGCGATGGTGCCGCGCTTGCGGGTGGGGACGGGATCGGCTGCCATGCGCCTGCGGGCGAGATGGAGCGGGCAGCGCGGGCCGCCGGAAAGTCGGAGATCCTCGACCAGTATGCGGCGGACTATCCGCAGGGACCGCACGACAAGCCACAGTCGATGTGCCCGGCCTTCGGCTCGCTCCGCGTCGGCCTGAGGATGCGGCGGGTGGCGACGGTGCTGTCCGGTTCGGCCTGCTGTGTCTACGGGCTGACCTTCGTGAGCCACTTCTACGGCGCGCGGCGGAGCGTGGGCTATGTGCCCTTCAACTCCGAAACATTGGTCACGGGCAAGCTCTTCGAAGACATTCGTGATGCAGTGCATGAACTGGCCGATCCCGACCGCTATGACGCGGTGGTGGTGACGAATCTTTGTGTTCCTACAGCGTCCGGTGTCCCGCTGAAGCTGTTGCCGTCGGAAATCAACGGCGTTCGGATCGTGGGGATCGACGTGCCGGGGTTCGGAATCCCGACCCATGCCGAGGCCAAGGATGTGCTGGCCGGTGCGATGCTGAAATACGCCCGGGCCGAGATCGAGGCGGGGCCGGTGCAGGCGCCGGAGCGGGGACGCTCGGACAGGCCGACCGTGGCGCTGCTGGGCGAGATGTTCCCGGCGGACCCGATGATGATCGGGGCGATGCTGTCGCCGATGGGGCTGGCGGCCGGGCCGGTGGTTCCGTGCCGCGAGTGGCGCGAGCTCTATGCCGCCCTGGACAGCGGCGTCTGTGCGGCGATCCATCCGTTCTACACCGCGGCGGTGCGCGAGTTCCAGGCGGCGGGTCGGCCTGTCGTCGGGTCGGCTCCGGTGGGGCATGACGGCACCGCACTGTGGCTGAAGAATATCGGCGAAGCCTTTGGAGTATCTGCCGAAAAGATTGCGGCTGCGCAGAACCAGTTCCTGCCGGCGATCAAAGGTGCGCTTGCTGCGATGCCGGTCAAGGGCACGATTACCTTGTCGGGGTATGAAGGCAGCGAATTGCTCGTCGCGCGTCTTTTGATCGAGAGCGGGGCGGATGTGCCTTATGTCGGAACGGCCTGCGCGAGAACGCCCTGGTCGGAGGCGGATCGCGACTGGCTGGAGGCGCGCGGGGTCAAGGTGAAGTTCCGCGCCTCGCTGGAGGACGATCTTTCGGCGATGGAGGCGATCCGGCCGGACCTTGCCATCGGCACGACGCCGGTTGTCCAGAAAGCCAAAGAGAAAGCAATTCCATCGCTTTACTTCACCAACCTGATCTCGGCGCGGCCCCTGATGGGGCCTGCGGGGGCGGGAAGTCTGGCGCAGGTCGTGAACGCGGCCATCGCGGGGCGCGAGCGGATGGACGGGATGAAGGCGTTCTTCGAGGGGGTCGGCACGGGCGATACTGCGGGCATCTGGGAAGGCGCGCCAAACCTGCGCCCCGACTTCCGCGCCGCGCATCAGAAGAAGCTCGACAAGGCCGCGAAAGCCGCCAAGGCCGAGGAGATGATATGACCCTTTGCCGCCAATCCGGGCCATGCACCGTCCATGCAGCTTTCATGCAGCTTCCATGCATACGATTTTCCGGCCGGGGGTCGTCATGCTGATCCAGGATCATGACCGGGCGGGCGGCTATTGGGGGGCGGTCTATGCCTTCTGCGCGGTCAAGGGACTGCAAGTGGTGATCGACGGTCCGGTGGGCTGCGAGAACCTGCCGGTCACGAGCGTGCTGCACTATACCGACGCGCTGCCGCCGCACGAGCTTCCCATCGTGGTGACGGGGCTGGGCGAGGAAGAACTGGGCCGCGACGGGACCGAAGGGGCGATGCGGCGGGCCTGGAAAACGCTCGACCCGGCGCTGCCGGCGGTCGTCGTGACCGGGTCCATCGCCGAGATGATCGGCGGCGGCGTGACGCCGATGGGCACCAACATCCAGCGCTTCCTGCCGCGCACCATCGACGAGGACCAGTGGCAGGCGGCGGACCGGGCGATGACCTGGATCTTCACCGAGTTCGGGATGACCAAGGGCCGGATGCCGCCCGAGACGGCGCGGCCCGAAGGATCGAAGCCACGGGTGAACATTCTGGGTCCGATGTACGGCGTCTTCAACATGGCGTCTGACCTGCACGAGATCCGCCGCCTGATCGAGGGGATCGGGGCCGAGGTCCACATGGTGCTGCCGCTGGGCAGCCATCTGGCCGAGATGCGCGGCCTCGTGAATGCCGACGTGAACGTGGTGATGTACCGCGAGTTCGGGCGCGGCCTTGCCGAAGTTCTGGGCAAGCCTTACCTGCAGGCGCCCATCGGGCTGGAGTCGACCACGCTGTTCCTGCGCAAGCTGGGCGATCTGCTGGGTCTTGACCCGGAGCCGTTCATCGAGCGCGAGAAGCATTCGACGCTGAAGCCGGTCTGGGATCTGTGGCGGTCGGTGACGCAGGATTTCTTTGCCACGGCGAATTTCGCCATCGTGGCCAACGAGACCTATGCGCGCGGGGTGCGGAAGTACCTGGAGGACGATCTGGGGCTGCCCTGCGCCTTTGCCGTGGCCCGCAAGCCCGGCCAGAAGACCGATGGCGAGAAGGTGCGCGGCCTGATGCGCCAGCACCGCCCGCTGATCGTCATGGGCTCGATCAACGAGAAGATGTACCTGGCCGAGATGAAGGGCGGGCATGGTCCGCAGCCGTCGTTCATCGCCGCAAGCTTTCCGGGCGCCGCGATCCGCCGCGCCGTCGGCACACCGGTCATGGGCTATTCCGGCTGCGTCTGGCTGTTGCAGGAAGTGTGCAACAGCCTGTTCGACGCGCTGTTCCACATTCTGCCGCTGGGGTCCGAGATGGACAGTGCTGCGGCCACCCCCACCACGTTGCGCCGCGACTTCCCCTGGGATGCCGAAGCGCAGGCGGCACTCGACCGGATCGTGAACCGGCACCCGGTGCTGACACGGATCAGTGCGGCGCGCACCCTGCGCGACGCGGCCGAGAAGGCCGCGCTCGATGCGGGGCAGGAGCGGGTCGTGAAGGAAACCGTCGAGGCCCTGTCGGGCTTCGACGCGGCGTTTGACAAGGGAGAAACGGCATGAGCGACCAGATGGCGAACGGCCCCGGACAGCGGCACCACAAGGTGCCGAAGCTGGAATACCGCATCTACTTCGCAGCGATCTTCGTCGCGGCCCTGCCCTTTACCTTCGTGGCCACGGTGGCAGACCTCGCCACCGGGCGCGACACCAAGGATCCGGTCCGCCGTGCGCTGGCCGAGGCGAGGGCGATCACGCCCCACATCTTTTCGGCCTGACAGGGCCGGGAGCGAGCTTCGGTCCGGGCAACCGGGCCGAGGAAAAACGTCTGCCGCCCCGTGACGGGACGACAGTCGGTCGGGCGGGCCCGTCAGCCCGTTCGGAACCCCGCAGCGGGGAGCGCTGCGTCAGTCTGACGATCCGGAGGATAATATGGCTGATAAATCCGACCTGAGCTTTACAGGTCTCACCGACCAGCAGGCGCAGGAACTGCATTCCGTCTACATGAGCGGGCTCTGGCTGTTTACAGCCATCGCCGTCATCGCTCACCTGGCGGTCGTACATCTGGCGTCCGTGGTTCTGAGGGGGAGAGAGACATGAGCAAGTTCTACAAGATCTGGCTGATCTTCGATCCCCGTCGCGTCTTCGTGGCACAGGGCGTTTTCCTGTTCCTGCTGGCTGCGATGATCCACCTCGTCCTGCTCAGCACGCCGAGCTACAACTGGCTCGACATTGCCGCGGCGAAGTACAACCGCGTGGCACCCGTCACGCAGTAGCGGTCCCGACCCCTGTTGCGGGCGGCCGGCGCCGCCCGCAACCATAGATCAAAAAGACACACGGCAGGGACGGTTCCGCGCATCCGCGTCCGCCCGCCTGCCCCGTGAGCGGAGAGGGAAGCATGGCACTGCTCAGCTTCGAACGAAAATACCGCGTGCCAGGCGGCACGCTGATCGGCGGGAACCTGTTCGACTTCTGGGTCGGCCCGTTCTATGTCGGTTTCTTTGGGGTCACGACCTTCTTCTTCGCGGCCCTCGGGACCATCCTGATCTTCTACGGGACGGCGATGGAGGGGATGTGGAACCCGTTCCTGATCTCGATCGACCCGCCTCCGATCGAACTGGGCCTGTCCGCCGCTCCGCTGCAAAACGGCGGGCTGTGGCAGCTCATCACGATCTGCGCCATCGGTGCGTTCGTCAGCTGGGCGCTGCGCGAGGTGGAAATCTGCCGCAAGCTGGGGATGGGGTTCCACGTGCCCTTCGCCTTCGGCTGTCGCGATCTTTGCCTACATCACGCTGGTCGTGATCCGGCCGATCCTGATGGGGGCGTGGGGCTATGCCTTCCCCTATGGCATCTTCAGCCACCTCGATTGGGTCAGCAACACCGGCTACACCTACGGCAACTTCCACTACAACCCGGCGCACATGCTGGCGGTGAGCTTCTTCTTCACCACCTGCTTTGCCCTGGCGCTGCACGGATCGCTCGTGCTGTCGGCCGTGAACCCGGCCAAGGGCAAGGAAATCCGCAGCGCCCGACCACGAGGATACCTTCTTCCGCGACCTCATCGGCTATTCGATCGGCACGCTCGGCATCCACCGTCTGGGCCTGCTGCTGGCACTGAATGCCGGCTTCTGGAGTGCGGTGTGCATCGTGATCTCCGGCACGATCTGGTTCGATCAATGGGTCGACTGGTGGAACTGGTACCTGGAACTGCCTTGGTGGGCCAATATCGCGGGAGGCGTAAATGGCTGAGTATCAGAACATCTTCACCCAGGTTCAGGTGCGCGCCGCACCTGAAATGGGGATGGTCGAGGGCGTGGAGCTTGACAACCGCACGTCGAGTGCCGGGTTCTCGAACCTGCTCGGCTGGTTCGGCAACGCGCAGCTCGGCCCGGTCTACCTTGGCACCTTCGGCGTGATCTCGCTGGCGACCGGCTTGGTCTGGTTCATGATCGTCGGGATCGTGGTTCTGGTATCAGGCCGGGTTCAACCCGGCGGTGTTCCTGCGCGATCTGTTCTGGTTCGCGCTGGAGCCGCCGGCACCGGAATACGGCCTGCGCTTCCCGCCGCTGGCCGAGGGCGGCTTGTTCCTGATCGCCGGCTTCTTCTTCCTGATCTCGCTGTCGTGCTGGTGGATCCGGACCTATCTTCGGGCGGAAGCCCTGGGGATGGGCAAGCATGTCGCCTGGGCCTTTGCCGCGGCGCTGTGGCTGGTGCTGGTGCTCGGTCTGATCCGCCCGATCCTGATGGGGTCATGGTCGGAGGCCGTGCCCTACGGCATCTTCCCGCACCTCGACTGGACCAACCTGTTCTCGCTGACCTACGGCAACCTGTTCTACAACCCGTTCCATGCACTGAGCATCGCGTTCCTCTACGGATCGGCCCTGCTCTTCGCGATGCACGGGGCCACGATCCTCGCGGTCAGCCGTTTCGGCGGCGACCGGGAGATCGAACAGATCGTGGACCGCGGGACGGCATCCGAGCGCGCCGCACTGTTCTGGCGCTGGACGATGGGGTTCAACGCCACGATGGAGGGGATCCACCGCTGGGCCTGGTGGTTCGCCATCCTGGTTCCGATCACCGGCGGCATCGGCATCCTGCTGACGGGCACCGTCGTCGACAACTGGTACGTCTGGGCGCAGGACCACGGCTACGCCCCGCTGAACTGAGCTGATAGGAGAACGTCATGTCCGATAAACCGTACTACGCCTACAACGACACGCGGCAGCATCTGCGCCACTGGATCTTTGGCCAGATGATGTCCGGAGCAGGCAAGGCGGCGCTTCTCTTGTTCTGCATCGGGGTGTTCCTCTACGTGATCTACGGGGTGAGCCTTCTGCTTCCCGAGCAGAGCAAGCAGGCCCCGTCGCCGCAGCAGCAGGGTGCCATCGAAGCGCCGCTGGGGCTGACGCGCATTGCATGAGATGAGGGCGGCCCTGCGTGGGCCGCCCTTCGCCATTCGGACCGCAAGTGCCTGGTCCGAACCCGGGGCCTTCTGGCCCGGTTCCCTTCCTGCTGGCGACAGGTGACTGGGTGCCGTGCATCACGGCCGCACGGCACCCCTTTTCTTTCCCAGACTGCCGGAGGTCGATCATGAACCGTCCTGTCACGCCGCTTCTCGACCGTATCTCGGGGCCTGCCGATCTGAAGGTTCTGACCGATGCCGAGCTGGCGCGGCTTGCCGACGAGTTGCGGGCCGAGGTCATTTCGGCGGTGTCCGAGACCGGGGGGCACCTCGGATCTTCGCTGGGGGTGGTGGAACTGACCGTGGCGATCCATGCGGTCTTCAACACGCCCGCCGACAAGCTGATCTTCGACGTGGGCCACCAGTGCTATCCGCACAAGGTGCTGACCGGACGGCGTGAGCGAATCCGCACGCTGCGTCAGGAGGGCGGGCTTTCGGGCTTCACCAAGCGGTCGGAAAGCGTGTTCGACCCGTTCGGCGCCGCGCATTCCTCGACCTCCATCAGTGCGGCACTGGGCTTCGTCATGGGGCGCGAACTGGGCATGGCCACGGGCGACGCGATCGCCGTGATCGGCGATGGTGCGATCAGCGCCGGGATGGCCTATGAGGCGCTGAACCACTCGGGCGATCTGGGCAAGCGCCTGTTCGTCATCCTGAACGACAACGAGATGAGCATTGCGCCGCCTGTGGGCGCGATGTCGAAATATCTGAGCGGATTGAACCCGCTGATGCCGCTCGCCCGGCTGGCCGAGGGGATGGAGCAGGCGCTGCCCGGACCGTTGCGCGAGGGCGCGCGGCGGGCGCGGGCGCTGGTCACGGGGCAGGCCGATCGCGGCACGCTGTTCGAGGAACTGGGTTTCAGCTACATCGGCCCGGTGGACGGGCATGACATGGGCGAGTTGCTCGCCGTGCTGCGCGCGGCGAAGGTGCGCGCCTCGGGCCCGGTTCTGATCCACGCGATCACCAAGAAGGGCAAGGGCTATGCCCCCGCCGAAAGCTCGGCCGACAAGTATCACGGGGTGGCGAAGTTCGATGTCGCCTCGGGCGAGCAGAAGGCGGCGAAATCCAACGCGCCGAGCTACACGAAGGTGTTCGGGCAGGCGCTGGCGCAGGAGGCGCTGCACGACAGCCGGATCGTGGCGATCACCGCCGCCATGCCGTCGGGGACGGGTGTGGACATTCTGGCGCGGCAGATGCCGAACCGTGTCTTCGACGTGGGCATTGCCGAGCAGCACGCCGTGACGATGGCGGCGGGCATGGCGGCGTCGGGCCTGAAGCCGTTCTGCGCGATCTACTCCACCTTCCTGCAGCGTGCCTATGACCAGGTGGTGCATGACGTGGCGCTGCAGGGCTTGCCCGTACGTTTTGCCATCGACCGGGCGGGGTTGGTGGGCGCGGACGGGGCGACCCATGCCGGGGCGTTCGACGTGGCGTACCTCTCGAACCTGCCGGGCTTCACGGTCATGGCGGCCGCCGACGAGGCCGAACTGATGGACATGGTGGCGACGGCGGCGGCCTTTGACGACGGGCCGATCGCATTCCGCTATCCCCGCGGGGATGGTGTGGGCGTCGAGATGCCGGAGCGCGGGCGGCTGCTGCACATCGGCAGGGGGCGCGTGATGCGCGAGGGCGCGGATGTCGCACTTCTGTCGCTCGGCGCGCATCTGGCCGAGTGCCTGCAGGCGGCGGAGGAGCTGGACGCCGAAGGCATCAGCGTGACGGTCGCCGATGCACGCTTCGCCAAACCGCTGGATACGGCGTTGATCGACCAGCTTGTGCGGCATCACGGCGTCGTCGTGACGGTCGAGCAGGGCGCTCAGGGCGGCTTTGGCGCGATGGTGCTGCATTACCTTGCCAATTCGGGACAGCTCGATGGCGGAGTGGCGTTGCGCACGATGACGTTGCCGGATCGGTTCATCGACCATGCTTCGCCCGACGCCATGTACCGCGATGCCGGGCTGACCTGCGCGGATATCCTGCGCACGGTGCGCGAGACGGTCGCAAAGCGGGCCGGGCGCGTTGTTCGGCTGGTGCCGCGCGGGGCCTGAGGCCGGCGCGGCACGGAAACCCTGAATTGTGATCTCGTTCTCCGTCTTTGCTTTGGCGGCACTGGCCGAGATAGCCGGGTGTTTCGCTTTCTGGATCTGGGTGCGGCAGGGGGCAAGCGCGCTGTGGCTGTTGCCGGGGAGTGTGAGCCTTGCGGTCTTCGCCTGGCTTCTGACCCAGGCCGAAGCAGGGTTTGCCGGGCGCAGCTATGCCGCCTATGGCGGCGTCTATATCGCGGCCGCGCTGCTTTGGCTCTGGCGGGTCGAGGGACAGCGGCCCGACCGATGGGATCTGATCGGGGGTGCGCTGTGTCTCGCCGGCGCTGCGGCGATCCTGTTGGGGCCGCGCGGAGCCTGACGCCAAAGCAAAAGGGCCGCCCTGAAAGGACGGCCCCGTTCGCGAGGTCTGCAACAATCAGGGCGTTGCGGGCGAAACGCTCGCCAGGAACGCCGCGACGTTTGCCGCGTCGTCCGGCTTCTTCAGCTTGAACGCCATCTTGCTTTTCAGCTTGGGATCGCCGGTAAAGTCGTCAAGGAACTTGGTCGGATCCTGGACGTAGGTCGTGATCTTCTCTTCGTCCCAGATCAGGCCCTTGGCGGCGGCGGCGGTAATGCCCTCGCCATACTTGAAACCCTCATAGGAGGCGGCGGGACGGTTGATGATCCCGTAGAGGTTGGGGCCGACCTTCGCGTTCTTGCCCGCGAGGACGGTTCCGTCCGGAGCGGCCACGACGTGGCAGGTCTGGCACTGGTTGAAGACTTTCTTGCCCGCCTCGGCATCACCGGCGGCAAGGGCCATGCCGGAACTCGCGGCAAGGATCGACAAAGCAGTAAGTGCAGATTTCATATGGTAGCCTCCCGTTACACCGACGGTACGCTGCAGCATACGGATCGGTCCTTCTCTAGTATGGATCAAGCCACGGCGTGGGCAAGGGCGCAATGCCGCCAGAGTGATGCCAGAGCCGTCACAAGGTGGTCAATATCCGCGTCACTGTGGTGCGGGCCGGGTGTCAGGCGGAGCCGCTCGGTTCCTTTCGGCACGGTGGGGTAGTTGATGGGCTGCACGTAGATGCCCCAGTCATCCATGAGGATGTCGGAAATCATCCGGCATTTCACCGGATCGCCGATCAGGACGGGCACGATATGGCTTTCGTTCTGCATGTGCGGAATTCCGTGCCGATCAAGGGCGGCGCGCAGACGTGCGACCTGCTGTCGCTGATGGTCACGCTCGGTCTGGCTTGTCTTCAGGTGCCGGATCGAGGCGGTGGCGGCGGCGGCGACTGCCGGCGGCAGCGCCGTGGTGAAGATGAATCCGCTGGCGAAGCTGCGGATGAAGTCGCAGAGCGCGGCGGAGCCCGTGATGTAGCCGCCCACGACGCCGAAGGCCTTGCCCAGCGTGCCCTCGATCAGGGTGATGCGGTCCGCCAGCCCTTCGCGCTCGGTCACGCCGCCGCCGTGGTCGCCATACATGCCGACCGCGTGGACCTCGTCGATATAGGTCATGGCGCCGTGCGCCTCGGCCACTTCGACGATCTCGCGAATCGGGCTGATGTCGCCGTCCATCGAGTAGACGCTTTCGAACGCCACGATCTTGGGCCGGTCGCCCACGGCGTGCAGCTTGCGGTCGAGGTCGCGCCAGTCGTTGTGCTTCCAGATCACCTTGTCGGCGCGGGAATGGCGCACGCCCTCGATCATGCTGGCGTGGTTGCCCGCATCGGACAGGATGACGGCGTTCGGAATCCGCGCGCCGAGGGTGGAGAGGGCGGCCCAGTTCGAGACATAGCCCGAGGTGAAGAGCAGCGCCGAATTCCTTGCCATGCAGGTCGGCCAGTTCCGCCTCGAGCGCGAGGTGGTGGACGGCGTTGCCCGAGATGTTGCGGGTTCCGCCCGCCCCGGTGCCGCAGGCCTGCACCGCGTCGACCATCGCATTCACGACGGTGGGGTGGTGGGCCATTCCGAGATAGTCGTTGGAGCACCAGACCGTCACTTCGCTGCGGCTCGCCCCGGTGGTTCACCGCGCGGGTCTGGGCACCGCATTGCCGCTGGAGGTTGGCATAGATGCGGTAGTTGCCCTCGGCCTTCAGGGCGGCGAGCTGTTCTGCGAAGAGGGCGTCAAAATCCATTCGGAGTCTCCTTGAGTTCCGCGTGCAGCGGGGCTTTGGGCTTGGGCGCGGGCGGGTCGATCATCCAGCGCCAGAGTTTCTGGTCGGGAAGCGGAAGCACCATGAACCAGTGTTCCAGCAGGGCGAGAAGGGTCAGAACCGTCAGCAGGGAATAGCCCGCCTCCGCCCCCGGCGTGGTGGCGGCGGCGAGGCGTTCCAGCCAGCAGCCTGCCGCGAAGCAGAGGGCCGTGACCGAGACGGGGAAGAAGCCGTTCATCGGCGCGGCGGCGGAAATGGCTGGGCAGATGGGACAGGGTGGAGGGCAGGAATTCGGTGTTGATGTTGGCCACACCGAAGAACAGGTTCAGCTTGGCCGAGATGCGCGCCACGAACAGCAGGGCGAAGGTCAGCGCGCCGAAGTGGTTCGGCTGGTGCCAGGCGATCGCGAGCATCAGGGCTGTCGTGACGGCAAGCAGGATCTCGTGCCAGGCGATGGTGCCGAAGGCGCGGACGAACCGCTCCCATTCCGGCGCGTGGTCGGGACAGGGCGAGGTGTTCGGCCCCGTGATGACCCCCGAGAGGAAGGCAAGCTCGATCCAGCCCCAGATCGCCAGTGCCGAGAGGAACGCGATGTAGACACCGGCGGGCGAGACATCGTCGAGTGTCTGGTGGAAACCGAGCACCCCGAGGCCGAGCAGGAACAGGCCCAGCAGAACCGACCAGAGGTGGTCGTCCGGACCGCCGTTGTCGGCCCGCCGGACCCGCCACAGGATGATTCCGGTAGAGAACCACCAGAGGAACAGGGCCATGAGGGCGGCGAGCCAGGGGTTTCCTGTCATCGCCGTCCCTCCACGGGGCGGAGTTCCCGCGGACCGGCGGCCTTATGGGGCACGCCTTGGGTCAATAGGTTGGCTCCAGGCGGACATTTTCGGGGATCTTGTTGCGGATGACCGGGATCGTGTAGAGGCCGACAAAGGCAAGCGCCGCCTTCGCGCTGCCGAACCCGCGGCCGATCAGGCCACCAAGACCGCCTTTCTTCTTTCCCGCGTCTATCGTGAGGAAGGCCTCGCGCATCCGGGTCAGGTTCTTTTGCCAGCGGGGATGGTCGATGTCGATCTCGATCGGAAAGACCTGCCGCGCAATGGTCGAGGTCTTGCGAAAAACCTCGTGATCGTACCAGTCGATGTCGATCCCCAGCGCCTTGTGGAACTCCGGGCGGGCATGGTCGCGCACATGCATCGTGGAAAAGACGGCTGTCAGGAAGAAGCGTATCCAGTATTCATTCATCCCGCTCGTCAGCTTCGGGTCGGTCCGCATCAGCAGGGCAAACGCCTCGCCGTGGCTGAACTCGTCGTTGCACCATTCCTTGAACCATTTGAAGATCGGATGGATGCGGTGCTCGGGGTGCGCCTCGAGATGGCGATAGATCGTGATGTAGCGGGCGTAGCCGATCTTTTCCGACAGGTAGGTGGCGTAGTAGATGAACTTCGGGCGGAAGTAGGTGTACTTCTTTTCCCGGGTGAGGAAGCCAAGGTTCACCGCCACGCCCGCTTCGCGCAGCGCATCGTTGATGAAACCGGCGTGGCGGGCTTCGTCGCGCGACATGTAGCTGAAGAGCTCGCAGATGTCGGGGTTGGTGCCGCGCCGCTTCATCTCCTTATACAGGACGCAGCCGGAGAATTCGGCGGTGCAGGACGAGACGAGAAAGTCGATCATCTCGCGGCGCAGGGCGGGTGACATGCCGTCCCAGTCCACATTGTCCCAGTCAGCGGTCTTCTTGAAGTGGGTCTTGTTCGGATCGGACTTCATCTGGCCGATCAGCTTGTCCCACTCCGCGCGAACCGGGGTCACGTCGATGCGGTCCATCTCGTCGAAGTCGGTGGTGTAGAAGCGCGGGCTGAGAAGCGTCGTCTCGGTCGCCATCGCCGTGGTGTCGGGCAGCGCGTCGGGCAGGATCGCCGTGACCTCGACTTCCGCCGCAAGGTTGAGGGCGTTCATGCTGTTGCCTCCTCGGAGAACGAAAACTCAAGAAGCTCCATGAAGCCGAAATCGCCGGTCATGCGGGTCCACAGTCGTTCTGCGGCCGTGGCGCGCGTGATCGTGGCGATCCGCTGCTCCTGGATCACCTCGCCATAGGCGGCCAGGATCGGGCGCCCGTGGACCTTGACCGCATCGCCCGGGTGGACGACCGCGCCGTTGTCGAAGCGGACATGGGCGTGGAGCGACTCAAAGCGATGACTTACCTCGACAGTGCAGGGCACCTCTTCGGTGCGGCGTGTAAACAGGGGCATCCCGGAGGCTCCTTTCA
The DNA here is from genome assembly GCA_963777765.1 of uncultured Alphaproteobacteria bacterium. Taxonomy (GTDB): domain Bacteria; phylum Pseudomonadota; class Alphaproteobacteria; order Rhodobacterales; family Rhodobacteraceae; genus Aliitabrizicola. The sequence goes on from CAVZRP010000004.1 coordinate 376,626, forward strand.
TTGGCTGGGAAGCAGGGCCTCGAAGGCCGCTTCGTTGTCTGATCCGAACGCCGTGAGCTCGACACTCCATCCCGTCGCCGGGTCGGTGAGCGTCAGGCGGCCGTTCTGGTGGCGCGCCAGCGTGACCGGTACATCCTGACCGACATGGTGGACGGTGCGGGCGCGGTCGAGACCGCTGCCGATGACCGTGACGAACCCGCCATGATCGAGGTGCGTGAGGAAGGCCCCGCTCGCGTCATAAAGCGTGACGGCCTTGGCGCCCCCCGTCTTTATGACGAGCTGGCGTTCCTGCGTAACAGGGCTTGCCTTTGGTTGGCCTGTCGGCGGCACGCCCATCAAGACGGCAAAGGACGTGAGGGTAAGACTGGCGATCACGAGCGCCAGCATCATGCGCAGAAGCGGTTTCGGGACCATCTCCCGGTCACGCTCGCGCAGGATCTCATGCGATGCGTTTGTCATTTCGGTTCATCCTGTGGCGAGGGCGTAGTCTTGGTCGAAGGCCGGCTGCGCGGTGTTCCGCGTCAGCACGGGTGTGGCCTGCCGCGCTTCGGCGGCTTCGGCCAGAATCCGGGCCACGTGCGCGGCCTCGGGGATGCAGCGGAGCGCCGGTTCGGTATGGCGCATCCGCCAGGGCCGCACATGCGGCCAGCAGACAAGGTAGGACAACTTGGTATCATCCGGCGTGGTAAAGGCAATCGTTCCGGTGCCATTACGGCGCAGATCGAGGCTGGCCGAAAGAATTTGGCGATGCGGCAGGTTCAGCGTGATCGTCAGCATCCCGATCCGCATGGCGACGCGCGCCGTGGTGATGGTGTACATCGTCGCGCGGGCCTGGATCAGGGCGATGCCATAGATCACGAGGCAGGTGACCAGGCCGAGTCCGAGATAGGGCAGCGCCACGGCGGCCGCCTGCGCGGCCGGAAGGTCCGCGCCTGCGGCGAGCGAGCGCCAGAGCGCGAGCAGAACGAAGTATCCGGCAACCCAGTTCAGCCCCAGCGCTTCGCGTGCCAGCGCAAGGGTATCGGGACGGCCCTGCCAGAGAATGCTTTCATCCGCAGGCGGGCGTTCCGGCAGGCCCGGAACCGGGTCGAAGTCGAAATCGGGATCGTGTCGGGACATGGCGGGTCTCCGCTGGCATGGCGATGATGGCCTCCCCGGTCTTTGGCGCCGGGGATGGCCGGTTCAGGTGGGACTCTAGAGCGAGTCCCAGCGGCTCTTCTTGCGATCCGCCGCATAAAGCGTGCCGCCAGCGTAGAAGGCGGCGATCTTGTCTTCCTCGAGCAGCGTCACTTCCGTGGTCGAGCGCGTCGCGGGAACCGATCCGAACAGATCCGACGGAAGCGAGTTCGACTTTCACGCGATCCGATTTGATCTTGGCCATGGGCATCGGGATCAGCCGCTTGCCGCCCGAGTCGAGCGTGACTTCGAGGTAGCGCACCATCTGTTCCGGTGCATCCACCCACATGTCCGAGATGCGGCCCACATAGTGATGGTCGCTGGCCTGCACGGGCAGCCCGCGCGGGTCGCGCCCCGCCGAGACGCCGAACCCACCTGCGGACGAAAGCGGAACGATCTTGTTGTGGCCGTGGCCGTCAAGCTCGGGGATATTCCGGCGCGGCGCCCAGGACGCGGGTCCGACGCCATCAAGCATCGGATCGCCGGTGGGCGCATGCGGGAAGCCTTCCGATACCGCCGTCCGCCCAAGCGCCACTTCGCGGGCCTCGCGCGCGCCGTTCGGCACGGTGACTTCGCCGCGACCGTCACGCAGCTTGAAGGTCTTCTGCCGCGGCACCGAGAACGGACCCTGGTTCGGGGCGGGGGCCCCGTCCTCGGTTTCCAGCGGATAGCCTTCCCGCATGTTCTCGGTCTGCAGATAATAGACCAGGGCGGCGAAGAAGCCCCAGAAGACGTAGAGCGCGATCAGCGCCAGGTCGACATTTCCAAAGAAAGTTACACCTACCATGTGAGGGTCCTCCGGGGTCAGGTGGGGAATTCGGCAAGGCCAAAGGGGGCATTGCCTTGTTCGGTTGTGTTGCTCTTGTTCAGGATCCGTGTGCGGACAAGCGGGCCGAGCACGGCGAGGGTCGCAAAGAGAAGTCCGATTTCGAGGTGATAGACGAAGCTGTAGCCTGTCGATCTCTGGGCAAGGCCCTGGCCGAGCGTGCCCGACATGGCGAGGTGGCCGATGCCGTCGCGCAGCAGGCCGCCGATGGCGACGGACGATCCGGCCGCCGTCGCCTGCGCCGCGCCCCAGGCGCCGAGAACCAGCCCGCGGCCTGCAAGGCCACGTTCCGGCAGGTTCATCGCGGCGGTCAGCGTCGCCACCGAGAAGAGGCCGCCGCCCAGCCCGATGCCCATGGCACCGAGGAAGAAGATCGCGGTCGAGTCGAGCGGAGCCGCAAACACGACCGCCGACAGGGCGACGATGCCGATCAGCGGGCCAAAGGCGGCCATGCGGAACGGGTCCATCCCGCGCCCGAGCCAGCGCGCCGCCAGCCAGAACCCGCCAAGCGCCCCCAGTGCCGAGCTTGCCGTCAGCAGGGTCGTCGACGATACCGACATGCCCAGGATTTCACCGCCATAGGGCTCCAGCAGCACGTCCTGCATGTTGAAGCCGAGCGCCCCGAGGGCCACCACGACCAGCAGGCGCGTCGCGTCGGGGATCGATTTCAGGTCGGCCATCGCCTCGGAGAATTTCGGGCGCGGGGCGGCAATCTCCTCCGCCGACATCGGGCGAACCTTTTCCTGTTTCCACAGCGCCACGAGGTTCAGGAGCAGGGTGGCAAGGCCGCAGCCCTGCACCACGCGCACCAGCGTCAGCGGTTCGAAATCGCGCAGCAGCGAGCCGACGATGATGGACGAGATTGCCATCCCGATCAGGAACATCACGTATAGCAGGGCGACGACGCGGGGGCGCGTCTCTTCCGTCGCCCGGTCGGCGGCGAGGGCCACGCCGGCCGTCTGAACCATCGACATGCCCAGGCCCGTCATCAGGAACGCGATGCCCGCAAGAACCTCGCCCGCCCAGGGCGGCCCGAGATACTGGTCGCCCGAAAGCACGATCAGCGCGAACGGCATGACCGCAAGGCCGCCCATCTGCCAGAGCGAGCCGAACCAGAGATAGGGGATGCGCTTCCACCCGAGCGACGAACGATGATTGTCGGACCGGAACCCGAGCACGGCGCGCAGCGGCGCCATGAGCACCGGCAGCGCGATCATGATCGCCACGACCGAGGCCGGCACGCCAAGCTCGACGATCATCACCCGGTTCAGCGTGCCGAGCAGAAGAACCGAGGCCATGCCGACCGAGACCTGGAACAGCGACAGGCGCAGAAGCTGCTTCAGCGGCAGCCCTTCGGATGCAGCATCTGCAAACGGCAGCCAGGACATCGACAGGTTCTTGACGTGCTTCTTGCGCAGGATCATGGCCGGAACTCCAGGCATTCCGAGATGTAGAAGCCGCGCGAGACTCGCGCGACCTTCGTCAGGCGGGTGCCCGTGGCGCGGTTCAGCCGGTCGAACGCATGGGGCACCATCGTCGGTGAGCGGTCGGAGCGGGGGAAGAGCTTGCCCAGGCTCCAGAAGGTCATCAGGAACGGGGTCCGGGGCGCCACGGTAAAGACGACAGCCCGGCTGGTGCGCGCGCCAAGCGTCTCGAGCGCCGCCGCAATGTCCGGCGTGGCGTAGTAGATCATGCTGTCCATCGCCACGACATAGTCGAAGCTGCCGAGCCGGTCCGACAGCATGTCGCCGCTGGTGAAGGTCACGCGGCCCGGATGGGTCGCAGGCAGGCGGACCCGGGCGATCTCGACCAGCGCCGGCGAGATATCCACGGCGGTGACATCCGCGCCGCGCGCTGCCAGTTCCGCCGTCATCTGACCCGCGCCGCAGCCCGCATCCAGCACCCGCGCGCCGCGCAGGTCGTCGGGCAGCCGCGACAGCATCGTCGCGCGCATCCGGTCCCGCCCTTCGCGCACCGTCTGGCGGATGCGGCTGACCGGCGCATCCGAGGTCAGGCGCTCCCAGACCTTGGTGGCGCTGCGGTCGAAATAGTGCTCGACCCTGGTCAGCGTGGTGGAATAGTCGGACATGTCAGTCGAACCCCAGTAGCTCGAAAATCTCCCGGTCCGGCAACGGGGCAGGGGACGATCCTTCGCCGCCCACCGACCGCCACAGGGTATCGGCCAGCCGCATGTATTCGGCGCGGGCCATCACGATGTCTTCGCTGTCATCCATCTCGAACAGCGTCTTCTTCTTCAGCCGCGAGCGACGGATGGCGTCGATGTCGGGCATGTGCGCGATCCGGTTGAAGCCGACGCGGGCGCAATAGCGGTCGACCTCGTTCGTCTCGAGGCTGCGGTTCGCCACGCAGCCTGCAAGACGCACCTTGTAGCTGCCCGACTTCGCCTGCACGGCGGCGATGATCCGGTTCATCGCGTAGATGCTGTCAAAATCGTTGGCCGTCACGATCACCGCACGGTCGGCGTGCTGAAGCGGCGCTGCGAAACCGCCGCAGACCACGTCGCCCAGCACGTCGAAGATCACCACGTCGGTATCTTCCAGCAGGTGGTGCTGCTTCAGCAACTTCACCGTCTGACCGACGACATACCCGCCGCAGCCGGTGCCCGCCGGCGGCCCGCCCGCCTCGACACACTTCACGCCATTGAAGCCGATTGCGACATAGTCCTCGGGGCGCAGCTCCTCGGGGTGGAAATCGACCTCCTTCAGGATGTCGATCACGGTGGCCTGAAGCCGGCCGGTCAATGTGAACGTCGAGTCATGTTTCGGATCGCAACCGATCTGCAGGACCCGCTTGCCCATCATCGAGAAGGCGGCCGAGAGATTGGACGAGGTGGTCGACTTGCCGATCCCCCCCTTGCCATAGACCGAAAAGACCTTCGCCCCCTCGATCTTCATGCTGGCATCCTGATGGACCTGTACGGAGCCGTCTCCGTCAAGGCCGCGCAGGTTCGGGATTTCGTCACGCGGGCTCATTGGTCCCTCCTTGCGAAAAAAGTGCCCGTGGGCCCCTTCTTCTGTTCACAAATATCCCGGGGGTGCGGGGGCTGGCCCCCGCTCCGGCGGTCGACCGAGGCGATCCCGTTCGTCATTCCGCGGCGATCCCCTCCAGCCGGTCTTCCAGTTCGTCGGCGGCCCCCTGCAAGGCGGCGAGTGTCGCCGCATCGGGGTGCCAGTAGTTGCGGTCGCTGGCTTCGAGCAGGCGGTTGGCCATACGGGCCGAGGCCTGCGGATTGAGGTCGGCCAGACGCTTGCGCATGTCGTCGTCCAGCACGAAGGTCTCGCTGAGGCGCTGATAGACCCACGGGTCAACCGCCTGCGTCGTCGCCGACCAGCCCAGCGTATTGGTCACATGCGCCTCGATCTGGCGGACACCCTCGGACCCGTGCTTCAGGAGTCCCTCGTAGAACTTCGGGTTCAGGCTGCGGGAGCGGGTTTCGAGTGCGATCTGGTCCCGCAGCGTCCGGACCTTGCCCGCGCCCGAGGTCTGGTCGCCGATATAGACCGGCGTATCCTGCGTGCCGCCGCGCGCCCGCTTCACGGCGCGGGCGATGCCGCCGAGCGTGTCGAAGTAATGATCGACGCTGGTGACGCCGAGTTCGACGGACTCGAGATTCTGATACGCGATCTCGACGTTCTTCAGCGCCTTCTGCAGCAGCGCCGCGTTCTTGATCGCCTTGCCGGTGCGATCGTAGGCAAAGGATTTGCGCGCCTCGTAGGCATCGGCAAGTTCGTCTTCCTCGCCGAAGGCGGACGAGCCGACGAGGACGTTGACATTCGATCCGTAGGCCCCTTCCGCGTTGGAGAAGACGCGGAGCGAGGCGATTTCCATATCCACGTTCATCTGCGCGGCATAGGCCATGGAATGCGCGCGGATGAAGTTCTGGCTTGCGGGTTCGTCGGCCGTGGCGGCTTTCCAGGCGGCCTCGGCCAGCAGTCTCGTTTGCAGTGGCAGCAGGTCGCGGAAGATCCCCGACAGGGTCATCACCACGTCGATGCGCGGGCGGCCAAGCTCGGCCAGCGGGATCAGGTCGGCGCCGGACAGCCTGCCATAGCTGTCGAAGCGCGGCTTCGCCCCCATGAGGGCGAGTGCCTGTCCGATCGGGCCGCCGTCGGACTTGATGTTGTCGGAGCCCCAGAGCACGAGGGCGATGGAGCGCGGCAGGGTCGGGTGCGCCTCCAGCAGGCGCTGCGCCTGCCTGGCACCGTCCCGCAGGGCAAATTCGGTCGGCATCCGGAACGGGTCGAAAGCGTGGATGTTGCGGCCCGTGGGCAGGATTTCGGGGCTGCGGATCAGGTCGCCGCCGGGCACAGGCGCAATGAAATGGCCGCTGAGGGCGCGCATGATGGCGGGAAGTTCGGTCTGCCGGCGCAGCGCGGCGTCCAGAGATGCCCGTGTCTTCGGATCGCCCGGTGCGAGGATGTCGAGATAGGCCTGCATCGCCGCGTCGGAGATGGTGCGGCCGACGACATGGAAGCCGTCGGGGATCAGGGCGTCTTCCGTTTCAAGGAGCTTGACCCAAAGCGCGTCGGGCCGGGTGCCGTCCAGATCGACGGCTTCGGCCTGTTCCCGGATCAGCGCCTCCAATTCGTCACGCTCGGTCGCGGCAGGGTCCATCTGGCGCCACCGGGTCAGGCTGTCCTTCAGCGCCAGCAGCCCCTTGTAGAGCCCGCCCTGCGCCAGTGGCGGCGTAAGGTGCGTGATCGTGATCGCGTTGGAGCGGCGCTTGGCCAGCGACGCTTCGGACGGGTTGTTCGCGGCGTAGAGGTAGATGTTGGGCAGGCCACCGATCAGCCGATCGGGCCAGCAGCCGGGGCCCATGCCGGACTGCTTGCCGGGCATGAATTCGAGCGCCCCGTGCATCCCGAAATGCAGCAGGACATCCGCCCCGAAATCTTCGCGCAGCCAGCGATAGAAGGTGGTGAACGCGTGCGTCGGCGCGAAGCCCGTCTCGAACAGAAGGCGCATCGGATCGCCTTCATACCCGAAGACCGGCTGGATACCGACGACGACATTGCCGAAGGCGGCCCCCAGCACGAAGACGCCGCGGCCGTCGGACTGCGCCTTGCCGGGGGCCGGGCCCCAGACGGCTTCGATCTCGGCCAGCCACGGGGTCTTGGCCACGATGTCGTCCGCCGGGACATGGGCCATGATGTTCGCGGGCTGACCGTACTGGGCGGCAGACCCTTCCAGCACCGCATGGCGCAGTTCTTCGACGGTGGCGGGCGGGGTCAGGCGATACCCTTCGGCGACCATCGCGTGCAGCGTGTTGTGCAGCAATTCGAAGACGCTGAGGTAGGCGGCGGTCCCGACAGCACCGGCGTTCGGGGGGAAGCCATAGAGGACGATGGCAACCTTGCGGTCGGCGATCTGCGATCTGCGCAGGCGGGCGAGGCGGGCGACCTTGTCGGCCAGCACGCCGATCCGCTCGGGGCAGGGGGCCATCGCCCTGACTTCCGAGGTTCCGCTGCAGCGATGCGCACAGCCGGTGCAGGTCTCGGAGCCATGGCGACCGGCAAAGACGGTGGGGTTGGTCGCGCCGTCGATCTCGGGCAATGCCACCAGCATCGTCGTTTCTACCGGCCCCAGCCCGGAGCCCGAGATCGCCCATTGGGCAAGCGTCTGGAATTCGAGCGGGTGGGCTGCGACATAGGGCACGTCGAGCGCCGTCAGCGCCACCACGGCTGCCGGGCTGTCGTTGTAGGCCGGGCCGCCGACAAGGCTGAAGCCGGTGAGCGAGACCAGCGCGTCGACGGTCGGGCCGTTCGGGCCCTTGAAGTACGCGTCCATCGCCGGCCGGCCATCCAGACCCCCTGCGAAGGCGGGAACGACGGCCAGGCCCTTGGCTTCGAAGGCCGCGATCACGGCGTCGTAATGCGCCCGGTCATCGGCAAGCACATAGGACCGCAGGATCAGCAGGCCGACTGTCGCCTTCGCATCGGCGGGGCGCGGCAGGTCGGCACGGCTGGTGGTGATCCGGCGGGGCAGCGCAGGATGATACAGGCCCACGTCGGGATAATCGACCGGCGCCTTGGCGGTGATGCCGGCGAACTTCCTGCCAGCGGCATAGCGCGAGACGAGGTAGCGCAGCATCTGTTCGATGTTTTCGTCCGAGCCGCCAAGCCAGTACTGCATCGACAGGAACCAGGCGCGCAGGTCCTGCGACTTGCCGGGAATGAAGCGCAGGATCTTCGGCAGGCGGCGCAGCATCGCCATCGTGTTCTGCCCCGAACTGCCGGGCGCGGCTTTGCTCGGCTTCAGCTTCTTCAGAAGCTGCATCGTGGCCGAGGCGGGCTTCGACATGTCGAGCTCGCCCATCTTCGTCAGGCGCACGACCTGACCATCGGCGATCACCCCGACAAAGGCGTCACAACGCTCGCGGGCGGCAGTCAGGTCGGGCAGAATCGGGGCCACGTGCTCTTCAAGGAACAGCAGATTTGCCACGACGATGTCGGCCCCGAGGAGTGCCGCCTGACATTCGGCAAGCGCGGCCGGGTTGCTTCCCCATTCGGCGGCGGCAAAGATCTCGACCGAAAGGCCGGGGAAGTCGTCCTGCAGTTTCGGCATGACGCGCGCGGCGGGCCCCGCCGCGTGACGGTCGAGGGTGACGATGACCACCCGGTAGCCAGAGACGTGACGTTCATCGCGCATAGTGGGCTTTTGCCTCGTAAAGCGTCTCGACGCCGATCTGGTTTATGCCCTTTGCGGCGGCAAAGGCCTCGGTGTTGCGGCGGGCCTTGCCACGCACGAAGAAGGGGATCTTTTTCAGCTCCCGCTCGGCATCGGACAGCCAGACGATGTTGTCTGGCACGGGGGCATCCCCGGGGGCCGGCGGGGTGGCATCATCGGCGGAAACCGGGGCCGCGGCCTGTTGCGTGACGCCTGGCGCATGGCCGCCGTGATGCGACGGGCCGGCGGCGTCGTTGAACTCGAAATCGTCGCGGAACATGTGCAGCAGGTGCTCTTCCAGTCCCATGACGAGCGGATGGATCCACGTGTCGAAAATGACGTTCGCGCCTTCGAATCCCATCTGGGGCGAGTGGCGCGCGGGGAAATCCTGCACATGGACCGGGGCCGAGATTACCGCACAGGGAATGCCGAGGCGCTTGCCGATGTGGCGCTCCATCTGCGTGCCGAGGATCAGTTCCGGGTGCAGTTCTGCAATGGCCGCCTCGACCTCGAGATAGTCGTCGGTCACCAGCGCTTCGAGGCCGTAGTCCTTGGCGGCGGCGCGGAGCGGGCGGGCCTGCTCGCGGTTGTAGCAGCCCATGCCCACCACGTCGAACCCGATCTCCGTCGCGGCGATCCGGGCGGCGGCGATCACGTGCGTGGCGTCGCCGAACAGGAAGACGCGCTTGCCGGTCAGGTAGGTCGAGTCGACCGAGGCGGCCCACCACGGCTGGCGCAAACGGCTTTCGTCAGGGCGCAGCGATGTCTTTGCCAGCGCCGCGACTTCCTCGATGAAAGCGCGGGTCGCGGCGACGCCGATCGGGATCGTCTTGGTGAACGGCTGGTTGAACGCAGCTTCGCAATGGCGCGCGGCGGACTCGGCGGTTTCCGGGTAGAGCAGCACGTTGAAATGCGCGGCACCCATGCGGGCGATATCGGCAGGACGCGCGCCCATCGGGCCTGCCATGTTCACGTCGATGCCCATCTCTTCCAGCAGAGCCGCAATCTCGGCCAGGTCGTCGCGGTGACGGAAACCGAGCGCGGTTGGACCGAGGATGTTGCAGCTGACCCGGGCGGTGCGCGGAAGCGGCCTGGCCAGGTGGCGGACGATCTGGAGGAACGTCTCGTCCGCGCCGAAGTTTTCCTTCCGCTGGTAAGAGGGCAGGTCCAGCGGAATGACAGGGCAGGGCAGGCCGAGTGCTTCGGCCAGCCCACCCGGATCGTCCTGGATCAGCTCGGCGGTGCAGGACGCGCCGACGATGATCGCCTCGGGCTTGAAGCGCGCATAGGCCTCGCGCACCGAGGTGCGGAACAGGTTCGCCGTGTCGGCCCCGAGGTCACGTGCCTGGAAGGTGGTGTAGGTGACCGGCGGGCGCTTGCTGCGGCGTTCGATCATGGTGAACAGCAGGTCGGCATAGGTATCGCCCTGCGGGGCGTGCAGCACGTAATGCAGCCCCTCCATTCCGGTCGCGACGCGCATCGCACCGACATGCGGCGGGCCTTCATAGGTCCATACGGTCAGCTTCATGGCTGCACGCGGACCGGGGGCGCTTCGCCCCCCGGACCCCCCGAGGATATTTCTGCCAAGATGAAAGCCAGGGCGGATCGCGTCATTCGGCCGCCTCCAGCGCTTTTGCAGGGTTCAGCAGCGCGCGGCGCCGGATCGGGCGCGAGAAGAGGCCGGCGAGATCGCCCGCCTGCTCGTAGAAATGGACCGGCGTGAAGACAAGCTCGATGGCCCATTTGGTGGCGAGGCCCTCGGCTTCCAGCGGATTGGCGAGGCCGAGGCCGCAGACCGTCAGGTCCGGGCGCTGCGCGCGGGCGCGGTCGAGTTGCAGGTCCACGTCCTGACCTTCGGACAGGACAGGAACGGCGGGAAGCAGGTCCAGGTCCGGCCCCAGGATTTCCCGGTGAAGATAGGGCGTTCCGACCTCGAGCGGGCGCATCCCGCATTCGCGGGCGAGGAACCGGGCGAGCGGGATTTCAAGCTGGCTGTCGGGGAAGAAGAACAGCGTGCGGTCGCGCAGCGTCCCGGCGTGGGCGGCGACCGCCATGCGGGCGCGGGCGCGGGGGGCCTCGGTCACGGCCTCGAACAGCGCGTCCGGCACGCCGAACTCGTCAGCGACAGCCCTGAGCCACAGCGTCGTGCCCTCTTCGCCGAAGGGGAAAGCGGCGGGCAGGTGCCGCGCCCCGCGGCGGATCAGCGCCTCGCGCGTGTCGCTCAGGAAGGGCTGGGTCAGGGCGAAGACGGTATTCGGACCGACCGAAGGAATGTCGCCCGAGCGGCGCGCGGGAAGGACGCGGACGGGTCCGATGCCCATGGCCGCCAGCAGCGCCAGCGCCTGATCCTCGACCACGTCGGGCAGGGCGCCGACCAGCAGCAGTTCGCGCAGGTCGGTTTCGGGCAGGACGGGAACCATCGCGGCAAGGCAGGCGTCCTCGCCCTGCGTGAAGGTTGTCTCGATGCCGGAACCGGAGAAGTTCAGCACGCGCACATGGGGCGCGTGTTTCACGCTCAGCCGCTCGGCTGACTTGGCAAGATCCAGCTTGATGACCTCGGACGGGCAGGAACCGACGAGGAAAAGCTGGCGTATGTCAGGACGGCGGGTCAGCAGGCGGTCAACCTCGCGGTCCAGTTCCGCCTGTGCGTCGGCGAGGCCCGCGAGATCCTTTTCCTCCAGGATGGCGGTGCCGAAGCGCGGCTCGGCGAAGATCATCACGCCCGCCGCGGATTGCAGCAGATGGGCACAGGTGCGCGAACCGACGACAAGGAAGAAGGCATCCTGCATCTTGCGATGGAGCCAGATGATTCCGGTCAGGCCACAGAACACTTCGCGCTGGCCCCGCTCACGCAGCACGGGCACATCGCGGCATCCGGTGGCAGGCACTGTCATGCCGCCACCTGCGCGCCAAGCCGCGCCTGACGCAGCTTGTAAAGGAACTGGCCTGCATTGATGACGTAGGCCGCATAGGCCGCAAGTGCCAGCACGAGCAGCGAGTCGGCGTCGAGGGAGCCGGACCACAGCGCCACCAGATAGGCGGTGTGCAATGCGATGACGACAAAACTGAAGACGTCTTCCCAGAAGAAGGCCGGCGCAAAAAGGTAACGGCCGAAGACTTCCTTCTCCCAGATCGCTCCTGTGATCATGATGGTGTAGAGCAGCGCCGTCTTCACCACGATCGAGACGGTTGCCGCCTCGTATCCCTCGCCGGTCAGCAGGCAACGCAGCACGAGCACCAGCGAGACGGCGAAGGCGAGGAACTGGATCGGAGCGAGAATGCCCTGTACGACCGTCCAGGGCGACGCGTCGCGCCGGGCACGCTCTGCAGGTGAATAGAGCGCCGTCCGTGGCCTGGCATACCTGATTTCAGTCACCGGGCGCCCCCCCTGCAGCGTCGTCCTTCGGTTGAACTTGCTCTGCGCCTCGCGAGGTGTCAACTAAAACTTACACTCCATGGCGTTACAGCGCAGCCCTCCCGCCAGAACACTGCGCCGCTTAAAAAGTCTCGTCCTATCGAGCGATTTCAAGTGCTAATGGGGCGTTTGCTGGTGGTGTGGCGGCGTCCGACATTTGCGGTGTCAATTTTCTTTGACATTGTTCTGGCGATGTCAGACTGTGAAAACGCGCGCAAATTGGCGGGATGCAAGGATCGGAAGGATCTCTTGCCGTCGTGGAGAGGGGGTCATCGTGAGTGGCACTCAGGTCAGAGACGACGGACCCCGCCCGTTGCAGGATGGCGGGCCGATTTCGACATTTGCGGCCCGAGTGCTGGACGTTCTGGTAGACCGCAGCCGGGGCACGTCTTTGGTTCCTCGACGCGATCTCGTCTTCGCCCTCGCCGAGGGAATGGTTCGCCAGGATGACGCGCGACTCGAGGTGACAATGCGCGATTTCCGCAGGGCCTGCATCTCGCCCGCTGCCATGGCCGAGGTCTACGTGCCGGCGGCGGCGCGTCTGCTCGGGTCGGAATGGGCGGCGGACTCGATGTGCTTTGCCGATGTGACGATCGGCGCGGCCCGGTTGCAGGCGCTTGTCCGGGCGATCGGAACGCGCTGGGGCGGGGACAGGACGCACATCCCCGGCCGCCGCTCGATCCTGATGCTGGTGCCGGAGTGCGAGGACCATACGCTCGGGGCGGTGGTGGCAACGGGCAAGCTGCGCCAGATGGGCTTTTCGGTCTGCCTCAGACTCGGGCCGACAACTCGGGAAGTTGGACAAATGCTGCGCGCCCGCGTGTTCGACGCCGCAATGCTGTCGATCGGGAGTGGCGATCGGCTTGCACATTCGAGGCGACTCGTCGAAACGTTGCGCGTTTTCGGGCCGAAGAAGATGCCCGTTGTTGTCGGCGGGGCAAGCATGATGAGCGCTGCCGAACTGAAAGTCGCGATGGGGGTGGATCTCGTGTCTTCCGATCTGACCGAGGCGCTGGCGTTCTGCGGCTTTGGTGCGGCGGATCTCGATGACGACCGCGCGGTGCCGCTTGCAGCGCGGCGACGGATATAGGGCGGCTGCGACCCGCGACGGGTCGACGGCGAAAGGTAAGTTGATCTTGTGAAAGCACTGGACCGCGACAGCACGACTGGTGGATCCATTGCATCCATCCCCCCTGACCTCATGGGGCAGATCATTGCGACTGCTTCGGATATCGCCCTGATCGTCTCGGGCGATGGCGTCATCGGAACAGTGCTGGTCAACCCGCACCACCGGGCCTTCGGCTCGCTCACGCATTGGGAAGGCCAGCCGCTGCGCTCGGTCCTGACGCCCGAGAGCATTTCCAAGTTCGCGGCACGCGAGCAGGAGTTGATCGCACAGGGCGGAACCCGGGCCGTCGAACTGAACCATGTCGATGATCATACGCCTGAGTTTCCGGTCAGGTATGCCTTGCACCGGGTGGCGGCGGACGGGTCTATCCTGATGCTGGGGCGGGATTTGCGGCCCATAGCCGAGATGCAGCAGCAACTCGTCAAGGCCCAGCTTGCGCTGGAGCGGGACTACGAATCGCAGCGCGAGATCGACACGCGCTATCGGGTGCTGATGGAGACGACGCGGGACGCGATCCTCGTGACCTCGATGACGACGGGCCGGATCGTCGATCTGAACGTCGCGGCTGCGGTGCTGCTTGGCGGTTCGCGGCAGGAGATGATCGGTGCCGCCGTGGCGCAGGAGTTCGAAGGACGGCGTCGGGGAGAGTTTCTGGAGAGCCTCGCCTCGCTCGCGGTGGCCGATGCGTCGGCGCCGCTGGAGTTGCAGGCGAGGCGGTCGCACAAGCGCTTACTCGTTGTTCCGACTGTGTTTCGTGCGGCGGGAGAGCGGTTGCTGATGTGCCGGCTTGAGCTGTCGGACATGGGTGACGCGACGCGGGACGAACTGACGGAGAACCTGTTCGGCCTGTATCACGAGGGCGCAGACGGGGTGGTCTTTGCCGATATGGAGGGGATCATCCGCAATGCCAACGAGGCGTTCCTGAACCTCAGCGACGCGTCGTCGCTGGCGGCGGTGAAGGGGCGGTCGTTCAGCGAATTCCTCGCGCGTGGCGTGGTCGACCTGCGGGTGCTGACCGACAATGCCAAGCGGGTCGGGCAGATGCGGATGTATGCGACGAAGATCAACACCGCCTATGACGGACAAATTTCGGTAGAGATTTCAGCTACCTACCTCAACGACCGTCCGCAGCCCTTCTTCGTCTTCGTGGTGCGGGACACGAGCCGCGCCGAGGCGCTGCGGCGGCCTGGGCTGAACGTGACCGAGGATGGCGGGCGGTCGATCATGGAGCTTGTCGGCTCCTCGACGCTGAAGGACATCGTGGCCGAGACGACCGACGTGGTCGAGAAGATGTGCATCGAGACAGCGGTGGAACTGACCCGGAACAACCGGGTCGCGGCGGCCGAGATGCTGGGCCTGTCGCGCCAGTCACTTTACGTCAAGCTGCGCAAGTACGGACTGGTCGGCAACGACAGCGAGTAGTTTTGCGCCGTATGAAAACCATATGATTCCCATGCAGCTTTCGTATGCAGACAAATTCGCTCGGGAATTTGGCCCGGCGGGCGCCTGGGGTCCGGACGAAGGCCGAAACGCCTGCGGTAAACTGTCAGGCTGAAGTGACAGCGTTTTCTTGCCAGACTCGCACTGTCATGTTTAATTGACAGTATGAGCGTCCAGGAAAGCATACACCCCGCCCGAGTTCCGCATCCCAGGGTCGTGCTTGAACTTCTCAAGCCGGTCACCTGGTTTCCGCCGATGTGGGCCTATCTTTGCGGCATTGTTTCGGCCGGGCCGATGCCTGCGGGCTACTGGCCGCTGGCCCTTCTCGGCGTGATTCTCGCCGGGCCGGTGGTCTGCGGGATGAGCCAGGCCGCGAACGACTGGTGCGACCGGCATGTCGATGCGATCAACGAGCCGGACCGCCCGATTCCGTCGGGCCGGATGCCGGGGCGCTGGGGGCTGTGGGTCGCGCTGGCGATGTCGGGCCTTGCCCTTGCGATGGGCTGGCTGCTCGGCCCCTGGGGATTCGGGGCGACGGTGGCGGGTGTGCTCGCCGCCTGGGCCTATTCGGCGGAGCCGGTCCGCCTGAAGCGCTCGGGCTGGTGGGGGCCGGGGCTTGTGGGCCTGTGCTACGAGGGGCTGCCGTGGTTCACCGGGGCTGCCGTGATCGCTCAGGCGGCGCCGGGATTCGAGATCACCATCACGGCGGGCCTCTATGCGCTCGGGGCGCATGGGATCATGACGCTGAACGACTTCAAGGCGCTGGAAGGGGACCGCCAGCTTGGCGTCCGTTCGCTGCCCGTCACGATGGGGCCGGACGCGGCGGCGCGGCTGGCCTGCATCATGATGACGGTGCCGCAGCTTGTGGTGATCTGCCTGCTGGTGATCTGGGGCAAGCCGATCCACGCGGCGATCATTCTTGCCGGATTGCTCGCGCAGTTCGCGGCCATGCGGGTGCTGCTGCGCGATCCCAAGGGCAAGGCACCGTGGTATAACGGGACGGGCATCGCGCTTTACGTCTCGGGGATGATGGTGGCGGCGGTCGCGTTGCGCGGCCTTGGCGCCGTCTGATGCTGTCCTGGTTCGCGATCTTCCGGCTGGGTCTGGTTCAGATGTGCACCGGCGCGATCGTGGTGCTGATGACGTCGACCCTGAACCGGATCATGGTGGTCGAGCTGTCGCTTCCCGCCATCGTTCCGGGGGTGCTGGTCGGCCTGCACTACACGATGCAACTGTCGCGCCCCGGCTGGGGGCTTCGGTCGGACCTGCGGGGGCGACGGACGCCCTGGATCATCGGCGGCATGGTCCTTCTGGCCTCGGGCGGGTTGCTGGCGGCGATTGCGGTGGCGATTTACCCCTCGGGCCCTCTGCCGGGCATCCTGCTGTCGATCGTGGCCTATGCGATGATCGGGCTGGGCGCGGCGATGACCGGAACCTCGGTGTTGGCCTTCCTCGCGGCTGCGACGGCACCAAACCGCCGCGCGGCGGCGGCCACGGTCGTCTGGCTGATGATGATTGCGGGTATCGCGATCACGGCGGGCATCGTGGGCAAGATGCTCGATCCGTATTCGCCGATGCGGCTTGTGACCATCGTGGCCTGTGTGGCGGCGGGGGCGGTGACCATCACCGCCCTGACGCTGCTGGGCCTTGAACGGGGTGTGCAGGCCGCCGAACCGGAACCGGACCGGCCATTGCGCGAGAGCCTGGCAGAAGTCTGGGCGGAGCGGCACACGCGGCGCTTCACGCAATTCGTCTTTCTCGCAATGACCGCGTTCTTCCTTCAGGATCTGATCCTGGAGCCCTATGCCGGCCTCGTCTTCGGGTTCACGCCGGGCCAGTCGACATCGCTTTCCGGCGCGCAGAACGGCGGCGTGTTCGCCGGGATGCTGACGGTTGGCTTTGTGGTGACGGGGCTTGCCATAGGCTCGCTGCGCGCCTGGGTGATTGCCGGGTGCGTCGGATCGGCGGCGGCGGCGTTTGGCCTTGCGCTGATCGGGCCGATGGGCGTGAACCTGATGCTGGTTCTGACCATCATGCTTGGCTTCTGCAACGGCGTCTTTGCTGTTGCCGCGATCGGGGCGATGA
The DNA here is from genome assembly GCA_963777765.1 of uncultured Alphaproteobacteria bacterium. Classification (GTDB taxonomy): domain Bacteria; phylum Pseudomonadota; class Alphaproteobacteria; order Rhodobacterales; family Rhodobacteraceae; genus Aliitabrizicola. The sequence continues at coordinate 393,384 of CAVZRP010000004.1, forward strand.
TGGCTTTGGCCGGCAAGGGCCGACGCGGGCGCGAGGGCGCGCGGATGGGCGTGTGGGGCGCGGCGCAGGCCATTGCCTCGGGCCTCGGCGGGCTTGCGGGGGCGGCGGCGGTCGATGCGCTGCGGTTCGTGCTGCCGACCGACTATGCCTTTGCCAGCGTTTTTGCGATCCAGGCGCTGTTCTTCCTTTTCGCCGCCGGGATGGCGTACCGGGTCATTGATCCGGGGCGCGACCGGGCCATGCCTTCCACCTTCGCCCAAGGAGCCTGAGCCATGAAATTCGATGCGATCGTCGTTGGGGGGGGGCCGTCGGGCGCGACGGCTGCCGAGGATCTGGCGCGAACCGGACTGCGGGTGGCGATGCTGGACCGGGCCGGGCGGATCAAGCCCTGCGGTGGCGCCATTCCACCGCGGCTGATCCAGGACTTCCACATTCCCGACAGCCAGATCGTCGCCAGGATCAACACGGCGCGCATGATCTCGCCCACCGGACGGTCGGTGGATATCGAGATCGAGGGCGGCTACGTCGGCATGGTGGACCGGGAGCATTTCGACGAGTTCCTGCGGCAGCGCGCGGTTGATGCCGGGGTGGAGCGTGTGACCGGCACCTTCACCGCGATCGAGCGGGATGCGGCCGGCACCCATGTGCTTTACCGCGATAAGGCATCCGGCGAGGCGCGGCGCTTGACGGGCAGGGTGGTGATCGGGGCCGACGGGGCACGGTCGGCGGTTGCGCGGGCCGAGGTGCCGGGAGGCGATACGATTCCCTATGTGATCGCCTATCACGAGATCATCGAGGCGCCGGTCACGGCAGGGGCCTATGATCCGACGCGCTGCGATGTGGTTTATGACGGGCGCATCAGCCCGGATTTCTATGGCTGGGTCTTTCCGCACGGGGCGCAGGCGAGCGTCGGCATGGGGACCGAGGTGGATGGTGTCGATCTGAAGCAGGCGACCGCCGATCTGCGCGCGGCGTCGGGGCTGACCGACTGCCGGACGATCCGGCGCGAGGGTGCGCCGATTCCGCTGAAACCGCTCGACCGGTGGGACAATGGCCGCGATGTGGTGCTGGCCGGGGATGCGGCGGGGGTTGTGGCCCCGTCCTCGGGCGAGGGGATCTATTACGCCATGTTCGGCGGGCGGGTGGCGGCGACGGCGGCGGCGGCGTTTCTGTCCTCCGCCCGGGTGTCGGACCTGAAGCTGGCGCGCAAGCTGTTCATGAAGCACAACGGGACGGTCTTCCGGGTGTTGCGGTCGATGCAGGATGCCTATTACCGCTCCGACGAGCGGCGCGAGCGGTTCGTCAGCCTGTGCCATGACAAGGACGTGCAGACGCTGACCTTCGAGGCCTACATGAACAAGAAGCTGGTCAAGGCGCGCCCGCTTGCCCATATCAAGATCGGGTTCAAGAACATGGCGCATCTGCTGCGCCTCGTGCCGGAAGTGTCCACATGACAGAGATGATTCCCGCGTTCGTTGAGGGTGTGCTGACGCCGGTCGAGAAGCTGGACGTGCATCGCCGCGGCCTGCGGCATCTGGCGATCTCGGTCTTTGTGCTGCGCGGGCACGAGGTGTTGCTGCAGAAGCGGGCGGCGGGGAAGTATCATACGCCCGGACTGTGGACGAACACCTGCTGCACCCATCCGAAGTGGGGCGAAGATCCGCTGGACTGCGCGCGGCGGCGGCTGCGCGAGGAACTGGGGATCACCGGGCTGTCGCCCTGGCTGCGCGACAAGGTGGAGTACCGGGCCGAGGTCGGCAACGGGCTGGTCGAGCATGAGGTGGTGGACATCATCCTCGCCGAGGCGACGCCTGCCCTGCAGGTGGTGCCCGATCCGGGTGAAGTCAGCGCGACGCGCTGGATCGACCTCTATGATCTGGATGCCGAGCTGCGCCGCTGGCCGGACCGCTTCACACCCTGGATGCAGATCTACATGGCGGAGCATCGTGAGCAGATATTCGGCGTCTGGGCAGGGCGTTAGAGCGTTTTCCGAAGAAACTGGATGAGGATCGGGGCCACCTTTTCGGCGGCCTCCTCGTGCAGCAGGTGGCCCAGGCCGGCGATCTCCACGACCTCGGCCTGCGGCATCCGGGCAGCGGCGTCGCGGCTGACGGTGGGGGGCACGGCGCGGTCGGCGGTGCCGGTGACGAAGAGCGTCGGGATAGTGATCTGCGGCAGGCGGGCGAGCAGGCCGTCCAGTTGCCACTGCGCCATCATGCCGAGCGTCCCGTCGACATGCGCCGGATCGCGGACGAGGCGCGCGTAGTAGCTGCGCCCCTGCGGATCGAGCGGCGAACCGGTGGAGGCGAGCAGGCGGCGGACCTGCGCCTCGCTCCTCGCGAGGCGGGCGAAGAGGGAGGGGACAAGCGGGTTCAGCGACAGCAGCCGCGCGAGGATCGGGAAGAGCACGCCGGCGAGGCCGTCGAAGTTGCCCAGCGCCGCGTTGAGGCCGATCACGGCCCTGGGCCTTACCGGCAGCGTCTCGGCCAGACGCAGGGCGAGGGCGGCCCCTGCGGAGTGGCCGATGATCGCTTGCGGCTGCCAGCCCTGATCGGCAGAAGGGCGGCGATGTCTTCGGCCATCGCATCAAGGCCGAGCCGCATCCGGTTGCCGCTGCGGGAGAAACCCTGACCGGGAAGGTCGGGCATGACGAGGGTGTAGTGTTCCGCCAGCAGGGGCGCGAGGCTGCGCCAGGTGTGGGTGGACGCCCCCGCACCGTGCAGCAGCAGCACCAGCGGCCCGGTGCCCATGACCTGCACATGCCAGAGGTGCGGCTGGACATGGACGCGCGGGAATGGTCGCGCATCGGCCAGTCTGGGATGCGGGCCGGGATCGGGGCGAAGGCCATGTTACGACCCGAGCGCCGCGGAGAGCGCGGCCGAGAGCCTGCGCGAATCGGCGCGCGGCAGGGGGAGGAAGGGGGCGTCCATGCTGCGCGCAAGCGCCTGCAACCACGGCGTCGCGGCGGTTGCCGGTGTCGACCACCAGCGCGGGCAGGGCGTGCAGCACGGATCAGGCGCGCCATCGCCTCGGCATCGGCCTCGGCCTGCGGTCGGCCCGGCTGGCCGCTGCGGCCCACGTTCGGGCGGCCGTCCGTCAGGAGGGCGAGGGTCGGCGTCATGCCACGGGCGCGCGCCTGCTGGCCGAGTTCCATCGCGGCGGCAAGGCCCGAGGCGAGGGGCGTGCCGCCGCCGCCGGGCAGGCCCGCGAGCCGCCGCTTGGTCTGGACGAGGGAGCGGGTGGGGGGCAGGAGCAGTTCGGCCCCTGCGCCACGGAAGGCGATCAGGGCCACATGGTCGCGCCGGGCGTAGGCCTGCGGCCAGCAGCAGTTCGATCGCGCCCTTGCGCCTCGGCCAGCCGCGCCAGGGCGGCGGAGCCGGAGGCGTCGACGGTGAAGATCAGCAGGCGGTCGGAGCGTCTCCTCGCGCGTTTCAGGCGGATGTCGTCGGGCCGAAGGTGGAGGAGGCGTCCTCGCGGGCACGTCGCCTCGGCGGATCGCCTGCCAGGGTGCCGCGGCGCGCAGCGTGGCGACGAGGTCGATCCGGGCATGCCGTCGAGCTTGCCGGGCCGGGCGGGCAGGGGGCGGCCGCGCCGGTTGCCGCGCTTGCGGGCGCGCCGGTGCCCGACGCGCCGCTTGCGCCGGCGCGCCGCGCGCCCGGCGGCGAGGCGCGCGAGCAGGTCGGGCGGCAGGGCGGTGCGGACGGCTTCGAGCAGGATGTCCTCGGGAAGGGCCTGTGTCTCGTCGGTGCTCTGGCTGTCTTCGGGCTGGTCTCGTCCGGGTCGGCGCGGCGGGGGCGGGGGTCGTCCTCGGTCGTCAGGCGCGGTCTATCGGCGCGATGGGCCAGCGTCAGCGCGGCGGCGCGTTCGAGGTCGCTCGTCCCCGACGGTCCCGCGCCCGCCGAGACGCGGCGAGGCGCGGGCCGCCGCCAGCGCGAGGCGGGGCGCGCGCAGGCTGCCGATGCCGCATGGCGGCCAGCGGCGCCAGTCCGCGGTCAGCGCATCGAGGCCGTCGGACGGAAGGCGGGCCCGACCGCCTCGGGCGCGTCAAGCGTCGACCGTGGCGAAACGTGTCGGCAGGCGGATGCCGTCGAGGTCGACGAAGAACGCGAGGCGTTCGGCGAGGGCAGGGGGAGCGTCCTCGTCGGCTCGGCACCTTCGTCGAGCGCGATCAGGCAGTGGCTGCGCCCCGTCGAGCGCTGCGAGCCGCGCGGCAAGGCCGGGCGGGCAGCGTTCGGCCATGGCGAGGACGAGGACGGAGGGGTCGGCGAGAGCAGGCCGCGCGCAGCGACGAGGTGCCTGCCGGCAAGCGTCGCGGAGAGGTCGACGCCGCCGCAGCGCCTCGATCGTCGGATCCCCGGTGCAGGCGGATCACCGGCGGGGCAGGGGGAGCGCGTCGGAGCGCCAGAAGCGGTCGCGGACCGGGCCCGCGCGGGCGCGGAGCCAGAGGCCGCGCAGGCCCTCCGGGTCCACCGCCAGGAGGAGGCGCAGCGTCGCGCGGCGCCGCGTCGTAGGGGCGGCAGCGGTCCTCGGCCAGGGCAGCACCTCGGCCACGGTGCGGGCAACGCGGGTGGCGGAGCCGGCTTCGTCCAGCGGATCGCGGCGCAGGCGGTGGCGCAGCGCCAAGGGCGCGATGCGGCGGAGGTGGCGCGGGTGACCTCGGGTGCGCCGTCGCAGGCGGCGAGCGCGCGGGCGGCGCGGAGGAGGGTGAGCTCGCCGCGCAGGCCGTCAGAGCCGAGGGCGATGCAGAGCGCGGCGCAGTCGTGCAGCGCCGCGTCGGGCGTGGCGACTGCGGCAGGCGCCTGCGCGGGCGGCGAGGATCTGCTTGCGCAGCGTCGTGTCCTGCGCGCGCCAGCGCTTCATGAAGGCGTCGTGGTCGGTGTCGTAGGCGTCGCGGCGGCGGATCACCTCGACCCGGGTGGGGATGTCGCGCGGGGGAGGCGACTTCGACGGAGAGGCCGAAGCGGTCGAGGAGTTGCGGGCGGAGTTCGCCTTCCTCGGGGTTGCCGGAGCCGACGAGCACGAAGCGGGCGGGGTGGCGGATCGACAGGCCTTCGCGTTCCACGACGTTCTCGCCGGATTGCGCCACGTCGAGGAGGAGGTCGACGATGTGGTCCTCGAGCAGGTTCACCTCGTCGATGTAGAGGTAGCCGCGGTTGGCGCGGGCGAGGAGGCCGGGTTCGAAGGCCTTTTCGCCCCGCGTGAGCGCGCGTTCGATGTCGAGCGCGCCGACGACGCGGTCCTCGGTCACGCCGAGGGGCAGGTCGATCGACCGGGGTGGGGCGCTTGACGATGGTTTCGACGCCGGTATTTCGGCCCAGTCCGGGCAATCTTCGGCGCGGGCGGAGTTCACCGGGCAGCCCTCGACCGCGTGGATCTCGGGGAGCAGGGCGGCCAGCGCCCGGACGGCGGTGGACTTGCCCGTGCCGCGGTCGCCGAAGACCAGCACGCCGCCGATGCCGGGGTCGATGGCGGTGAGGACGAGCGCCTGCTTCATCTCGTCCTGGCCGACGATGGCGGTGAAGGGGAAGGGCTGTCTCATGCGGCGATCCTTCCAGTGGCGGCGAGCGGCTGCCGCACCGTCCCACGTGCCCGTCGTCGCCCAGGACGCGGAAGCGGGCGTAGAGTTCTTCGGAGAACCAGCCGTCGTCGCGCACGGCGCGGATGGCGCGGGCGTGCGGGCCGTCGTGCGCGGGCGAAGTGCGGCCATGCTGGCGGCGTCGGGCCAGATCGAGAAGGTGACCTGGTGCAGCAGCGGCACCTCGCCGATGCCGATCTTGAAGGCCACGTTCGGGTCCGCGCCGATGGCGGCGGAGATGTCGGGGACGCGGCCCCAGAACCTGAGCGCCGTGGCGGGGCGGACGGTGGCGCGGGTGAGCGCGGCGATGGGGCCGTGTTCCGCGCCGATCTGCGCCCAGGGGCAGCCGCCGGCATCACCCTCGAACGGGGCGACACCGGCCCAGCGCCCGCGGGAGGCGAGGGGGCGGAGAAAGACCGTCCAGTGTTCCTCGGCGCGGGCTTTCCAGCGCGACCAGACCGGGGCGTGGTCGATGCGGGCGCGGGCGATGGCCTCGCTCTCCCAGGTCGCGAGGATCGCCCAGACGGCGGTGTTGGGGATGGGGGTGAAGCCCTCGCCGGTGCCCGATCCGCAGAGCTTCCAGAAGTGGATGCCGGGCGTGCGCGGCAGATCGAGGCGCGCAAGGCCCATCTGGCCCAGAACCCAGGCCCGCGAGACAAGGCGCCGAAGCGGAACAGGCTGAGGCTGGCACAGTGCATGGACGGCTTCCCGAGGCGAACAGGTGTAAACCCTGATTGACAGGACAGTGCCGGGAACCGCACCGCAAGGCAACTGGGAAACGCGCGGCAAATCGGCCGATTGTAAATCAGACTAGACAGTGTATCGTCAGATTATGGTGACAGACTCGACCCCCGCCCCCTCGCCCCCGCCACCCCCTCGGCGCATCGTGATCGGTGCCGGGCTGGGCGGGCTGTCCGCCGCGATGCGGCTGGGCGCAAAGGGTTACCGGGTGACGGTGATCGACCGGCTCGACACGCCTGGGGGGCCGGGGATCGTCGATCACCGAGAATGGCCACCGGTTCGACCTCGGGCCGACGATCGTCACGGTGCCGCAGGGGTTGCGCGACCTGTGGGCGACCTGCGGCCGGGATTTCGATGCCGACGTCGATCTGCGTCCGCTCGATCCGTTCTACGAGATCCGCTGGCCCGACGGCAGCACCTTCACCGCGCGGCAGGATACCGATGCGATGCGGGCCGAGGTGAAGCGCCTGTCGCCGCGTGACGTGGCGGGCTACGAGAGGTTCCTTGTCGGACAGCGAAAGGCGCTACTGGTTCGGCTTCGAGGATCTGGGGAGGCGGTCGATGCACCGCTTTGCGGACCTGATGAAGGTGCTGCCGACGTTCGCGCGCCTGCGGGCCGACCGGTCGGTCTATGCCCATGCCGCCTCGCGCGTGAAGGACGAGCGGCTGCGTATGGCGCTGTCGTTCCATCCGCTGTTCATCGGCGGCGATCCGTTCCACGTCACCTCGATGTACATTCTGGTGAGCCATCTGGAGAAGGAATTCGGCGTCCACTATGCGATGGGCGGCGTGGCTGCGATCGCGCAGGCGATGGGCCGGGTGATCGGGGATCAGGGCGGCACGATCATTCTGGGGGCCGAGGCAGACGAGATCCTGATCCGCGACAACCGGGCGCAGGCGGTCAAGCTGCTGGATGGCCGGGTGCTGAGCGCGCCGGTGATCGTCTCGAACGCGGATGCGGGCCATACCTATGACCGGCTGTTGCGGAACCGGCCCCGCTCGCGCTGGACGGCGGCGCGGCTGAAGCGCACGCGCTGGTCGATGAGGCTGTTCGTCTGGTACTTCGGGACGCAGGGGACGCGCGGTATGTGGCCGGACGTGGGCCATCACACGATCCTGAACGGCCCGCGCTACAAGGGGCTGGTGCGCGACATCTTCCTCAGGGGGAAACTCAGCGACGACATGAGCCTTTATGTCCACCGCCCGAGCGTGACCGATCCTTCGGTGGCGCCGGATGGCGACGATACCTTCTATGCGCTGTCGCCTGTGCCGCATCTCGGGTTCGACAGTCCGGTGGACTGGCAGGCCGAGGGCGAATCCTACCGGCTCAAGGTGCAGACGGTGCTGGAGGAACAGTTGCTCCCCGGCCTTGGCCGCCACCTGTCGGCTTCGAAGGTCTTCACGCCCGAGACGTTCCGCGACCGCTACCTCAGCCCCTATGGCTCCGGCTTCTCGATCGAACCGCGCATCCTGCAATCGGCCTTCTTCCGGCCCCACAATGTCAGCGAAGAGGTGGCGGGGCTGTGGCTGGTGGGGGCGGGCACGCATCCGGGTGCGGGATTGCCGGGCGTCATCGCGTCGGCCGAGGTGCTGGGCAAGCTGGTGCCGGACGCCGGCCCCGTCGCCGTGTCGCAGAGGCTGGCCGCAGAATGATCTCGCCCGAGGACATGGCCCACTGCCGCGCGGCGATCCGCACCGGATCGCTGTCCTTCCACGCCGCGTCGCGGCTGCTGCCACGCGCGCGTGCGCGACCCGGCGCTGGCGCTCTATGCCTTCTGCCGTCTCGCGGATGACGAGGTGGATGAGGGCACCGAAAAGGGCAGGGCCGTGCTGGCCCTGCGGGACCGTCTGGACCTTGCCTATCGCGGCCGGCCGCGGAATGCGCCCGAAGACCGGGCCTTTGCCGCGCTGGTCGAGGACTTCGACATGCCCCGCGCCCTGCCCGAGGCCCTGCTGGAGGGGTTGGCCTGGGATGCGACAGGGCGACAGTATCGCACCCTTTCGGGGGTGTTCGACTATTCCGCGCGGGTCGCCGCCGCCGTCGGCGCCATGATGTGCGTCCTGATGCGGGTGCGCGATGCCGATGCGCTGGCGCGGGCGTGCGACCTTGGTCTTGCGATGCAGCTGACCAACATCGCCCGCGATGTGGGCGAGGATGCGCGGGCCGGGCGGCTGTACCTGCCGCTGGAGTGGATGCAGGCCGAGGGCGTGGAACCAGCGGCCTTCCTGCGCGATCCCCGGCCCGATCCGCGCGTCGCCCGCATGGTCCGGCAGTTGCTGGCCGAGGCCGAGAGCCTGTACTTCCGGTCCGAGGCGGGTGTGGCCACCCTGCCAGCCGACTGCCGCCCCGGCATCTTCGCGGCGCGGCGCATCTATGCGGGCATCGGCGCAGCCGTGGCGCGGAACCGCTTCGACAGCGTCTCGCGCCGCGCGCGGACCGGGCGGGGGCAGAAGATCGGCTGGCTGATGCTGTCGGTCGGCCAGACGGGCGCAAGCCTGGCGCTGCCGCGTCCTGCCCGGCTTCATGCCGCGCCCGCGCCCGAGGTGGCGTTTCTCGTGCAGGCGGCGGCCCGCGCGCCGGCCGCGCAGGGGCGTGCCGATGCGCTGCTTTCGGTGCTGGCGCAGCTTGAGGCGCAGGACCAGCGGCGGCGGCAGCGCAGCGGGGGCGCATTGTCGCGCGGCTGAGGCTGCGCTACATGTGATGCCCGTGAAGGAGCCCGCGCATGGATTACGGATTGTTCTTCACCTATCTCGCGGCCTGCGGCGCAGCCGCGGCCACCGGCGCGCTGTTCAGCCCCGGCGACTGGTACAGGGCGCTGGAGAAACCAAGCTGGACGCCACCCGACTGGGTGTTTCCCGTGGCCTGGACCACGCTCTACCTCTGCATGTCGCTGGCTGCGATGCGGATCGGCCAGTCGGGTCATCCGGGCGCGCCGCAGGCGCTGGGGTTCTGGACGATCCAGGTGACGCTGAACGCGCTCTGGTCGCCGGTGTTCTTCGGGTTGCGGCGGATGCGGGCGGCGTTGATCGTGGTGTCGGTCTTGTGGCTCGCCGTGGCGGTCACGCTGGTGGCCTTTGTCCGGATCGACTGGCTCGCGGGATTGCTGTTTCTGCCCTACCTGACCTGGGTCACCATCGCGACGGCGCTCAACGCGGCCGTATTGCGGCGCAACCCCGCCATGGCCTAATCTGGGCGCAGGGCGGGCGCTGCGCCAGCCCGCGTGAGGAAAGGGGAGGGTTCGTCATGACCGCGTCGAATACGCTTGAGTGGCTCGGCACCACCTACAGCACCATCCTGTCGACCGAGACGACCGGCGGACGGATGAGCATCGTCGACAGCACGTCACCCGCGGGAAGCGGCCCGCCGCGCCACATCCATGCCGACGCGGACGAGACGTTTGTGGTCATCACCGGGCGCTGCGAGTTCTGGATGGCGGGAAAGACCTTTACCCGCGGACCGGGGGAGACGGCCTTCGTCCCGCGCGGGACGGAGCATACCTTCCGCGTGATCGGGGAGGACGAAAGCCGCCACATCGTTATCCTGACACCCGGCGGAATTCGAGGGGTTCTTCGCCGAGATGGCGAAGGGCGGGTACCACATACCCGAGGATATGGGAGCGATTGTCGAGATCGGCGCGCGGTTTCACCTGACCATCACGGGACCGCCGCTCGGCGCGTAACGCGCGGGGGGCGGCGATCGGATCGCACCGCCCCTTGCGCTTGGTCAGAACGGAATTTCGTCGTCGAGGTCGCTGCGGCTGCTGCCGCCAGTGCCGCGCGCGGCGCCAGAAGCACCGGAGGACGCGCCCCCGCCACGCTCGTCGCCATAACCCGGATCGCTGTAGCCGCCGCCCCGGTCATCGCCGTAGCCACCCCCGCCGCCGCCGCCTTCGCGGCCATCGAGCAGGGTCATCTGCCCGGTGTAGGGGCGGATCACGACCTCGGTCGAATAGCGGTCCTGCCCCGACTGGTCCTGCCACTTGCGGGTTTCAAGCTGGCCCTCGATGTAAACCTTGGACCCTTTCTTCAGATACTGCTCGGCCACCTTCGCGATGTTCTCGTTGAAGATCGCGACGGAATGCCATTCGGTGCGCTCCTTGCGCTCGCCGCTCTGCTTGTCGCGCCAGGTTTCGGACGTGGCGATGCGCAAATTCACCACTTTGCCGCCGTTCTGGAACGACCGCACTTCGGGGTCGCGGCCGAGGTTGCCGATCAGAATGACCTTGTTCACCGATCCCGCCATGCGCCGTCTCCCTGTTTCGCCGGATACTATGACCTGCCCCGCACTTTGTGCGCGGCATGGTTAACAAAGGCTATATCGTTGCTGCGCCCCCCCTGCAACTCGGGTTGGAGAGGACGGACGAAGGGGCGTCTAGACCCTCCGGCGGATGGCGCTGCGGTGCAGCATCGGTCAAGTCGGCCTCAACCCGGCGCACCTCCGTGTCGGGTCTGAACCGGAGACGATCCCATGACCTATCTTTCCCGCACTGCAGCGCTTCTGGCTGTTTCCCTCTCGCTCGCCGCACCGATGGCGCGGGCCGAAAGCGAAGGCAGTGTCGATCCGGCTGTCGAATCGACCGTCACGACCGCTCTGACCGCCCAAGGCTACGAGGTCCGCAAGGTCACGTCCGAGGATGGCATGATCGAGGTCTATGCCATCAAGGACGGCAAGACTGCCGAGCTCTATGTCGATGCCGAAGGCAAGATCATCAAGTCGAACTGATCCCCAGTGGCGCGCCCCTTGCGGGCGCGCCGCCTTCCCCCTGTCCGGAGAGATCCATGGCACGACGCATCTTCGTCTGGGACCCCGCAGTGCGGCTGTTCCACTGGGCCCTCGTCACGGGATTCGTGGCCAATGCCTTCTTCACCAACCCCGAGCACGACCTGCACAAGTGGCTTGGCTATGTCGTCCTCGGCCTTGTCGCCCTGCGTCTGGTCTGGGGCCTGATCGGCACCCGCCATGCCCGTTTCGCAGACTTCCCGCCCAGCCCGTCGGCGGCCTTCGGCCAGCTGCGCGAAATGGCCACAGGTCGGCGGCACGCCCATGCGGGCCATTCGCCGCTGGGGGCGCTGATGATCTACAACCTGCTTGCCACGCTCGTCGGCATCGGCATCACCGGCTACATGATGACAACGCTCGCTTATTTCGGGGTCGACTGGGTGAAGGAAGCGCATGAGATGCTGGTGACCTGGGCCGAGATCTCGATCGCGATGCACATCGCCGCCGTGATCTTCGAATCGCGCCGCCTTGGCGTGAACCTTCCGAAATCCATGGTGACAGGCTACAAGACCCTGCCGGAGTCGCGTTCCGGTGGCTGACACCTGGACCCGCCCCTTGATCGAGACTGACACGCCACCCCGTCTGAACCGCTCCGTCCGGACGGGTCGGGAGACCCTGATCCTGCCGGGGGTGATCCTGTTCCAGTGCGTGTGCACGGTGTTCTTCCTGATCGACGTGGTCAGCGATCTGGAGCAACTGGATTGGAGCATGCTCACCGATCTGCACATGCTGCCCGAGATCGGGGCCACGCTGGGCCTGGTCAGCGGCATCGTGATGCTGACGGTCTATCTGCTGCGCCTGCTGCGCCATCAGGCCCATCTGGAACGCAGTCTGGGGGTGGCACAGGGCGCGCTGGCGGAACTGATCGAGGAATACTTTGCCACCTGGAGCCTGACCCCGTCCGAGGCGGATGTCGCCACCTTCACCATCAAGGGCTATTCCATCGCCGAGATCGCCGAACTGCGCGGCTCCGCCGAGGCGACGGTCAAGACGCATCTCAACGCGATCTACCGCAAGGCGGGCGTCACCGGGCGGGGGCAGTTGGTCAGCCTGCTGGTCGAGGATCTGATGCGCGGCACGTTGACCGCCCGGGCCCAGTCGTCGGCGACCGTAGCTGTCGGCGACTGATCTGCGGCAAGCCTGCGCCGATCTGCGCCGACCTCACCAAGCGTAGATCTGGCAAAGCCGCTGCTTTTAGTTAATAGTGCGCGCAACGAAACGGTGGGACAGACGGGATGCGGTGGCTCGCGCAAGCGATGGCGATGGCGATTGTGACGGTTTCCGCACCGGGTGACGCATCGGCCGAGGGGTTGAAGCTGACCGGATCGACCAAGAACCGGATGGCGCTGTTCGAGTCTCAGGCCAAGCTGCTCGATACCCGGCTGGCGAAGCAGTACGAAGGTTCGGTCCGGCTTCAGCCGAAAGCGAAGGATGCGGACGTGACCGTGCCGCGCTACAGCGGTCGCTACAAGGGCGAGTATATCGAACTGGCCAAGACCGCCGCCCGCAAGCACGGCGTGCCGGAGGATCTGTTCCTGCGCCTTGTGCAGCAGGAAAGCGGCTGGAACCACATGGCGGTTTCGACGAAAGGCGCGACGGGTCTTGCACAACTGATGCCGGGCACGGCGGAGATCCTGAACGTCGACATGCACGATCCGGCCGAGAACCTGGATGGCGGGGCAAAGTACCTGCGCCGGATGTATGACCGCTTCGGGGATTGGAAGCTCGCGCTTGCCGCCTACAATGCAGGGCCGGAGGCGGTCGAGGAATATGACGGCGTGCCGCCCTATGCCGAGACGGCGAATTACGTGAAGTCGATCATGGGCGGCTGAGCAATGCGGGGGGATCGGCCGGAAACGCTCCCGTCGACCGTTTCTGCCCGACGATAGCAGTCGCTCGCGCAGGATCGGCCTGCCTGTCTTGCCACCAACCTTACGTCAGCAGATCCGTCGGCAGTGGCGTTGGAAGGGTGCTGTCGCGCGCGTCTCGGGGGCAGCGGGCACCGTTTGTCGCAGCAGAAATCCGTCAGGAAACAGGGCTGCTTGCCCGGGCGGCGGCAACATTCTCCCGATGCACCTGCGCATAGGCCGGAAACCAGATCAGCGTGCCCGAAGCGAGGTCATCGGCGATCACCGTTTCCAGCGGCTGTTCGGCAAGGGAAGGGTCGGTCCGGCAGCGGATCAGGAACTCCACATACCGCCGCGTCGCAGCGATCAGGGCCGGATCGTAGCCGCCCTCGGCGATACGCTCGGGGTCGCCGTGGTTGGGAAGGATGCGGCTGGGAAACATCCCGTCCAGCCGGACGAGATCGGCCAGGTGCAGGGGAAAATCGGCGGGGTCGGTGACGTAGGTGACGGTATCCTCCAGTGCGTCGCCCGCCAGCAGCAGGCCCGCATCGGGAAGCCAGAGCAGGGTCTGGTCGTCGCTGTGGATGTTCGCGGTGAGCAGTTCGACCCGGCGGGCGCCGACATTCAGAACCTTGCGGCCGTCGAAGGTTTCGGTCGGCAGCACGAGGGGGCGGATGGCGGGCGGGCGGGTTCCGGCCTCGATCCCGGCGCGGTCGCGCGACAGGTGGGCATGGGTGCGGACGTTCGCGATGACCGGCACGTCGCCGAAGGCCGCCGTGCCCGCCACATGGTCGCGGTGGTGGTGGCTCAGCACGACGGTGATGCGGCGCACGCCCTGACCCGTCAGCCAGTCGCGGATGAAGGCGGCATGGGGCAGCGAGACATGCGTGTCATAGACCAGCGCCTCGTCCCCATCGACCACGGCGTAGCTGGCGATGCCGACGGACAGGGCGCCTTCGTCGACCCAGTTCGGTTCGGGCGAGAACCGATAGCCCGCGACGCGCCCATCGTAGAAGGCGACCACGCCGGGGGCGGGGTGAAGCACCCGCAGGTGCCCCGGCGCGGGCGTCATTCCGCAGCGATCTTGATGACCGGCTCCATCCCGGCAAAGATTTCGTCGGAGAGGTGGCACTTGATCTGGTGCCCGCCTTCGAGCATCCGCATCGGAGGCATCTCGGTTTCGCACAGGTTTCCCGGCACCTGGCTTTTCCAGCGGCAGCGGGTCTGGAACGGGCAGCCGGGCGGCGGGTTCATGGCCGAGGGGATATCCCCCTCGAGCACGATGCGCTTCTTGATGACACGGGTATCGGCGATGGGCACGGCGGACAGCAGCGCCTCGGTATAGGGGTGGTAGGGCGGCTGGAACACCTGGTCGGTCGTGCCAAGCTCGACGACATGACCAAGATACATCACCATCACGCGGTCGCTCAGGTAGCGCACGATGGACAGGTCATGGCTGATGAACAGCAGGGTCGTGCGGTTCTTGCGCTGGATCTCCATCAGAAGGTCGGTCACCGCCGCCTGAACCGACACGTCGAGCGCCGACACCGGCTCGTCCGCGACGACGATCTTCGCGCCGCCCGCGAAGGCCCGCGCGATGCCCACCCGCTGCTTCTGCCCGCCCGACAGCTGGCGCGGCATCCGGTCGGCGAAGGCCCGGGGCAGCTTCACCAGGTCGAGCAGTTCCAGCATCCGGTCGCGGCGTTCGGCGTCGTTCTTGCCCTCGCCGAAAATCTCCAGCGCCCGGATGATCTGCCGGCCCACGGTCATCGAGGGGTTCAGCGTGTCGAACGGGTTCTGGAACACCATCTGGACGGACGATACCGTGTCGGTGCCTCGCTTTTCGATCGGGGTGGACTGGATGTCCTGATCGTAGAGCATGATCTTGCCGCTGGTCGCCGTCTCCAGCCCCATCAGCACCTTGGCGAAGGTGGACTTGCCGCAGCCCGAACTCGCCCACGATCGCCAGCGTCTCGCCCTCGCGCGCCTCGAAGCTGAGGGTCTCGTTGGCCTTGACGACCTTCTTCAACCCGCCGCCGAACAGGCCGCCCGAGACTTCGTAGTATTTCCGCAGGTCGGTCATCTTCAGCACGACCTCGCCCACAGGCGTCTTGGCGACCGCCTTGGCGACTTCGGGCGGCTTCTCCCAGTCGATCTCCTTGTAGCGCAGGCAGCGCGTCTCGTGCCGGTCGCCGCCTTCGAGCAGGAACATCGGCACCTCCTGTGCATCGCACCGGCCCTTGACGAAGTAGCTGCAGCGCGGGCCGAAATTGCAACCGGGCGGGCGTTCATGCGGCAGGGGGAAGTTGCCGGGGATGGAGACGAGGGGGTGCGAGTTCTTGTCGGCCCCCGGCAGCGGGATCGAGCGGAACAGGGCCTGGGTATAGGGGTGGCGCATCCGGTCGAACACCTCGGCCACGTTGCCCGTCTCCACCGCTTCGCCGGAATACATCACGCACAGCCGGTCGCAGACATCGAGGATCAGGCCGAGGTTGTGGCTGATGAACAGGATCGAGGTGCCGTACTTGTGCCCCAGATCCTTCACCAGATCGACGATCCCCGCCTCCACCGTCACGTCGAGCGCGGTGGTGGGCTCATCAAGGATCAGGAGCGCGGGCTTCGACATCAGCGCCATGGCGATCACGATGCGCTGCTGCTGGCCGCCCGAAAGCTGGTGCGGATAGGCCCTGAGGATGCGGTCGGGGTCGGGCAGGCGCACGTCGGCCACGATCTGGCGGGCGAGCTTCCAGGCTTCGTCCTTGGCCATGCCTTCGTGGATCATCGGCACTTCGGCAAGCTGCGCGCCGATCCGCATGGCGGGGTTCAGGCTGGCCATCGGTTCCTGGTAGATCATGGCGATTTCCGAACCGCGGATCTGGCGCAGTTCCTCGTCGTCCATGGTGGTCAGGTCGCGGCCCTTGAACCTGATCGACCCGCCGGTGATCCTTCCGTTCTTGCCGAGGTAGCGCATGACGGCCAGCGCCACGGTGGATTTGCCGCAGCCCGACTCGCCCACCAGACCCATCGCCTCGCCCGCCATCACGGTGCAGGAGAAGTCCATCACCGCCGGAATCTCGCGCAGGCGCGTGAAGAAGCTGATCGAGAGGTTCTCGATCTCGAGGATGGGTTTCGATGGGTCCCAGGCTGTGGTGGCGGTCATGGCTTGCCTCGCGTCCTTGGCTGGCCGGAGGACCGGGGGTTTCACACCCCCGGACCCCCGTGGGATATTTGCAAACAGAAGAAGATGGGGGGCGGTGCCATCAGTCCTTCAGGCTTTCTTCGCGCAGGCCGTCGGCCAGCAGGTTCAGGCCGAGCACCAGGCTCATCAGCGCCAGCGCAGGCACGATGGCCGGATGGGCGTAGATCGAGAGCAGGCGGCGGCCGGCGTTGATCGTGGACCCCCAGTCGGGGCTTTCGGGGGAAAGGCCGAGGCCGAAGAAGCCGAGCGTCCCCAGCAGGATCGTCGTGTAGCCGATCCGCAGGCAGAAATCGACGATCAGCGGCCCGCGGGCGTTGGGCAGGATCTCCCACAGCATGATGTACCAGGGCCCCTCGCCACGGGTCTGGCTGGCCGCCACGTAGTCGCGCGTCTTGATGTCGAGCACGAGGCCGCGGATGATGCGGAACACGGTCGGCGCGTTCACGAAGACCACCGAGACGAACACGATCAGGATGTTCGGTTCCATCCGGATCGGGTCGAGGCTGGCGGGCAGCACGTCGATCTTGCTGCCGGGGGTCGAGAGCAGCGAGAGGTAAAGCCAGCCGCCCAGCACCACGACCACGCCGATCAGGATGTTGCGAAGCTGCGGCTTCACGTAGAGGCGCGAGTTGAGCAGCACCGTGAGGAAGATCAGCGGGAAGAGGAACAGCACCATGCCGAGGTATTGCGGCAGGCCCGAGGTGACGATCTCGGGCGTGACCAGCAGGTAGAACAGCAGGATCACCGGGAAGGCGAGGATCAGGTTGGCGAGGAAGGACAGCACCGTGTCGAGCCTGCCGCCGTAATACCCTGCCGGAAGCCCCAGCGTGATGCCCACCATGAAGGCGAAGACCGTCGCCATCGGCGCGATCTGGATCACCAGCGTCGAGCCCGCGACCATCCGGCTGAATACGTCGCGCGCGAGGTTGTCGCCGCCGAGCAGATAGAAGGTGCCATCCACCCCCTTCACCGGGCTGCCGGGCAGGGCGTTCTTCATGCCCGACACCTGGGCCAGGGGATCATGCGTCATGATCATCTGCGCGAAGATCGCCGTGAACACCCAGAACATCACCAGGGCAAAGCCGATCATCCCGACCGGGCTGTCGAACAGCTTGCCGTACAGCCCGGTGCGCCGCTTTGTCGTGATCGAGATGGCGAAGAGGACGACGAGCGCGATCCAGACCGGCACGAACTGCACCGCCATCCGGCCGAAGATCTGTCCCCAGGAAAGAGCGTCCACGCGTGTCTCCTCAGGAAATTCGGATGCGGGGGTTCAGGAAGACATAGCCGATGTCCGAGATCAGCTGTGTCACCAGAACCACGAAGACGGCGACGACCGAACAGGCCAGCAGCAATTCGATGTCGTTGTTGCCGGCGGCCTGCACCAGCGTCCAGCCGAAGCCCTTGTAGTTGAACAGCGTCTCGACGATGACGACGCCGTTCAGCAGCCACGGGAACTGGAGCATGATGACGGTGAAGGGCGCGATCAGGGCGTTGCGCAGCGCGTGCTTCATCACCACGTTGCCGAAGGAGACGCCCTTGAGCCGTGCGGTGCGGATGTACTGCGCCGTCATCACCTCGGTCATGCTGGCGCGGGTCATGCGGGCGATGTAGCCGATGCCGTACAGCGCGATGGTCATCACCGGCAGGCCGAAGTTCCAGAAGGTGATCTTGTCCATCGCGCTGGTGGCGGTGCCCATGAAGAGCGTCTTGCCCTCGATCCAGCCGTGCGAGGCGAGCCAGGGCGACAGGCCGGTGGTGGTCGACGCGAGCAGCGCGATCAGCACGACGCCCGAGACGTATTCCGGCGTGGCGGTGGAGGCGATGGAGAAGATCGACAGGCCCCGGTCAAGCCGCGAGCCCTCGCGCATTCCCGACAGCACGCCGATCAGGAGCGACGTGGGCACCATCACGATCATCACCCAGAGCATCAGCCAGCCGGTGGCGGCCAGCCGTTCGGCGATGATCTGTGCCACGGGCTGCTTGAAGACGGTCGAGAAGCCCCAGTTGCCCTGCAGGATGCCGCAGCGGCGGGGCGCCTCGGCGGCATCCTGCCCGCGGGCGATGCAGCGGCCGGTGGTGACGCCCGCCTCATCCGTGCGGGTCCAGCCCGGCATCAGGCCCAGCCACTCGCCGTATCGCACAAGGACCGGGCTGCCATAGCCGTTGTTCTCGATCCATTTCACAACGTCCTCGTCGCTCATCCGGGCCGAGGCTTCGGACTTGGCGAGCTTTTCCAGGTTCGGCGGCAGGTTCGTCAGGTAAAAGACCACGAAGGTCAGGCAGATGGCGGTGAGCACCATCGTCAGGACGCGCCGGATCAGGAAAAGCAGCATGGGCGATCTCCGGGAGCGGCCGGATGCAAGATGCACCGGTCCGCCGAACAGCGGATGCAAGGACGGGGCGAACGGTCAGTGCCGTTCGCCCCGGATCGTCAGGGGGTCAGCCGATCAGGCGGCCATCCACCACTTGTAGTGGTGGTGCTCGAAGGTCGGGTGCATTTCCATGCCCTTCATCTTCTCGCTGTAGTGGCGGTAGATCGACCGCCAGTAGGGCTGGATCAGCACCGCCTGGTCCTGCATGATCTTCTGGATCTTGGCCATCACCACGCGGCGCTTGTCGGCATCCGCGATCGCCATCGCCTCGGCCAGCGCCGCATCGAATTCGGCGTTCTTGAACGCGCTCTCGTTCCAGGCCTCACCCGAGCGATAGGCCAGGGCGAGGATCTGCACGCCGAGCGGCCGCATGTTCCATTCGGTCGCCGAGAACGGGTACTTCAGCCAGTCGTTCCAGAACGTCGACCCCGGCAGGATCGTCCGCTTGATGTTGATGCCCGCGTCACGGACCTGGGCCGCGACCGCGTCGCAGGTGCCGGTCTGCCAGCCGTCGTCGATGGAGATCAGTTCGAACTCGGTATCGGCGTGGCCCGCTTCCGCCATCAGCGCCTTCGCCGCCACCGGATCGACGACCTGCGGGGGCAGTTCGGCATATTCCGGGTGGATCGGGCAGACGTGGTGGTTTTCGGCCGTGGTCCCGCGACCGGCATACCCAAGCTCCAGCACGACCGGGTTGGCAACCGCCATCTGGATCGCCTTGCGGACCTTGAGATCCTTGTAGAGGTCGGAGTCCTGGTTGAAGCGCACGGCGATGGTGGCCGCCGTCACCGCTTCGGACTGCGTCCAGCCGAGGCCGTCGAACACCTCGACATAGTCGCCGACAGTCTGCCAGGTCGCGTCGATCTCGCCCGAACCGGCGGCGGCGAAGATCGCGGCCGGGTCGGTGCCGAGGTCGATGTACTCGATCCGGTCGAGGTACGGCCCGCCATAGACGGCCGTGCCCCACCACGGGTTCGGCGATTTCACCAGAACCTGCTTCACGCCGACTTCGTTGGACTCGGGCATGTAGGGACCGGTGCCGATCGGGTTCACCGAAGGATCGCCGCCATCGTAGCTCTTGTGGACCAGTGCCGCAGGATAGTCGGCCATGCCGGCGACCACGGTGATGTCGGGCGCGGTCAGCGTCAGCTTGACGGTGTTGGGATCGACCACGGTGATCGCCCCGGCGCGGGCGGTCTTGGTGGCGGGATCGACGAGCGACGACATGCGTCCGGCCATCGAGTTGCCCTCGACATTGCCATCGCACCAGCGGGTGATGTTGAAGGCCACGTCATCGGCGGTGAAATCGTCGCCGTTCGACCACTTCACACCCTTGCGGACGTTCAGCGTGTACTCGGTCGCGTTGTCGTTCGTCGTCCAGCTTTCCAGCAGCATGCCGCGGAACGTTCCGTCCGCCTCGTACTCGACGAGGTATTCGAGCCAGCCGCGGTAGAAGTTCGAGATCTGCGACCAGTCGGCCAGGCGGGGATCCTTCATCGCCTTGGTTTCCTGATCCATCCGCAGCGTGCCGCCCGGAGTCGCGTCCTGCGCGCGGGCTTCCGGGGCGGCCAGGCCAAGCAGTCCGTAGGCCGCGACCGCCGATACGCCCAGCGCCGAGGCCCGCGTGAGGAATTCGCGGCGGGACAGCTTGCCCTGCTGCGACTTCCCCGGCATACATCACCGCTGCCGGATGCACCCGATCGGCGGTTTTCATGTCGTCTTTCATTCCGTTCTCCCTGTCAGCGCATGTCTTGTTCCGCGGCCCTGCCAGTGATCGGGCAGGCAAGCGGCGTCATGCTTCCGGTACCCATTCCGCATGGAATGGGACGCTGCGTCAATGTCCGGCTTCGGCATTCTTGATGACGTTTGCGACACTATCGGTCGGAACAGGCACGTCGCGCGGCGTATTCGCCCGTCAGGGCGCGCGGCGGAAGGCCGACGGGGTTCTTCCGGTCTGATGCTGGAAGGCGCGCGTGAAATAGGCGGGCGAGGTGAAGCCCAGGTCGCGCGCGATGTGCCCGACCGGAAGATCGGTCTCGGTCAGCAACCGGCGCGCCTCGAAGATCAGCCGGTCGTGCAGCAAGGCCGAGGCGGGCCGCCCGCAGGCCTGCTTGCAGCAGCGCGTCAGATGCGTGGGCGTAACCCCCAGCGCCGCCGCATAGTCGGCCACACCGCGCCCCGAGCGGAACTCGCGCTCGAGCAGGGTCGTATAGCGCACCACGAGGCGCTTTGCCGCATCATGCGCCGGCGCTTCCGGTCCGCTGCGTGCCGCCTGCCGCTCCAGCCACACGCCCAGCAGGCCGAGGTAATGGCGCGTCGCCCGGTCATGGGCAGGCGATGCGCTCTCCATCTCGCGCTGGATCGCGTCGAGGATCAGGTTGAGCTCCACCTGCGCCTGATTCTCGCGGATGCGCAGATGCAGCGGTGCCGACGGCAGGGTCACGTCGGTGTCGCGCCCGAAAAAGACTGCCGTGCCAAAGACCTGCGGGCCGACCTCAAAGCCGTGCATCACGCCTGCCGGAATGAAGATCGCGTTGTGCGGCGTGTATCCCCGCGTCACGCCCGCCACGGTGATCCGCCCCTGTCCCTTGGTGAACCACAGCAGCATGGGTTCCGAGAGCGAGCGCATCGCCTCGACCCGCCAGCGCCCGCCGGCGGCCATCCGCGGCATGGCCACCAGTCGCAGCTGCGAGAGTGCGGAGAGATCTTTCATCCGGGCCATGTCCGTGGGTCAACCTGAGGGGGCATCGTAAGCGCAGCCGGGGCTGTGACCCAAGCGGAAACAGAACGACGCGTCCGCATTGTGGCATCCCTGCACGTCATCCCGGCACGGCAACCCGTTTCCAGCCCGCCATGCGGCTGCGAAACCACGTGCGCTGGCGCTTGGCATATTGGCGCGTGGCGATCTTCGCCGCCTGGATCGCCGCCTCCAGCCCCGTCTCGCCCCGCAGATACGCGATCAGCTCCGGCGCGCCGATGGCGCGCGAATAGGGCAGGGCAGGGGTCCACTCCGCCAGCGCCGCCCGCGCCTCCTCAAGCGCGCCAGCCGCGACCATCGCCTCGAATCGCCGGTCGATGCGCGCGCCCAGCCAGTCGCGCTCCGGCTCCAGCACCAGCGCCGTCACGTCCGCAAGCGGCAGCAGGGGCGCCCCCGTGCCCGCCTGCCAGTCCGCCAACCCCCGGCCCGTCGCCTGCAGCACCTCCCACGCGCGCTGCACCCGCGCCGGGTTGCGCAGGTCGATCCGTGCGGCCGTCCCGGCGTCGAGGTGCGCGACCATCACCTCCAGCCCGCGCGCGCGCAGCACCGCGTCGGCCTCGGCCCGTACATCGGGGGGGGTCGCGGGTATCTCGGCCAGCCCCTCCGTCAGCGCGGAAAAGTAAAGCCCCGTGCCGCCCACGATCACCGGTCGCTGCCCCCCGGCCAGCACATCCCCCACCTCGCGCAGCCAGTGCCCCGCCGAATAGGGCGCGCGCGGCCCGACATGCCCGTAAAGCCGATGCGGGAGCGCCGCCTCCTCGGCCGGCGAAGGCCGCGCCGTCAGCACGCGCCAGCAGTCATAGACCTGCAACGCATCGGCGTTCACGATCACCCCTCCGTCCCGCGCCACGATCTCCGCCGCCAGCGCGGATTTGCCGCTTGCCGTCGGCCCCGCGATCAGCACCGGCAGTTCGTGCGGCAACACGGACAGGTCGATCATGGCCGTCCCCTGTTTTCCGTCATTCATCTTGGCGAAAATATCCCACGGGGGTGCGGGGGTGTGAAACCCCCGCTGCGACGTGGCCGCAGGCACATCCATTCGCCGTTGAACCCGCCCGCGTTTTCCGACATTTTGCGCCGCAGTCAAAGAGCAAAAACGAACGGTCGGGGGCAAGGTCGGATGGACAGCGGCAGAGGCAAGGTGCGCTACAGGCGCGTGATGCTGAAAATCTCCGGCGAGGCGCTGATGGGCGACCAGGGCTACGGCCTGCATCCCGCCCACCGTCAAGCGCATCGCGGAAGAGGTGAAATCGGTCCACGACCTCGGTGTCGAGATCTGCATGGTGATCGGCGGCGGCAACATCTTCCGCGGGCTGCAGGGTTCGGCCCAGGGGATGGAGCGGACGACGGCCGACTACATGGGAATGCTGGCGACGGTGATGAACGCGCTGGCCATGCAGGCGGCACTCGAGGCGCTCGGCGTCTTCACCCGGGTGATCAGCGCGATTCCGATGGACCAGGTCTGCGAGCCCTACATCCGCCGCCGCGCGGTCCGGCACCTCGAGAAGAAGCGCGTCGTGATCTTCGCCGCCGGAACCGGAAACCCCTATTTCACCACCGACACGGCAGCGACGCTGCGCGCCAACGAGATGACCTGCGAGGCGATCTTCAAGGGCACCAAGGTGGATGGCGTCTATGACAAGCGACCCCAAGAAACATCCCGATGCCAAACGCTATGGCACCGTGACCTATGACGAGGTGCTCCAGAAGCACCTCGGCGTGATGGATGCCAGCGCCATAGCGCTTGCCCGCGACAACAACCTGCCGATCATCGTCTTCTCGCTGGACGAACCGGGCGGGTTCAGGGGCATCCTCAGCGGGCAGGGCACCTACACCACAGTTCACGGCTGACCGGCCCCGGACCTATACACTTGTGTAACCGCTGCTGGTATAGACCTCGAACAGCGCCGCACGACACCACGAAGAAGGACACCCAGATGAGCCAGGACGCCACCGAGATCGACCTCGATGCCATCCAGCGCCGCATGGATGGCGCGATGGCATCGCTCAAGACCGAATTCGCCTCGCTGCGGACGGGCCGCGCCTCGGCGGCCATCGTCGAGCCGATCCACGTCGATGCCTACGGGCAGATGACCCCGATCAACCAGCTTGGCACGGTGAACGTGCCGGAGCCGCGCATGGTGGTCATCAACGTCTGGGACAAGGGGATGATCAGCAAGGTCGAACGCGCGATCCGCGACAGCGGGATCGGCATCAACCCCATCGTGGACGGCCCGCTGATCCGGCTGCCGATCCCCGAACTGAACGAGGAGCGGCGGCGCGAACTGACCAAGGTGGCCGCGCAATACGCCGAACAGGCCAAGATCGCGATCCGCAACGTGCGCCGCGACGGAATGGACCAGATCAAGAAGGCGAAGGCGCAGGGCATGTCGGAAGATGACCAGAAGATGTGGTCGGACGAGGTGCAGGAACTGACGGACAAGGCCATTGCAGCGGTGGATCGCGTCCTCGAATTGAAACAGGCGGAGATCATGCAGGTCTGACCTGCGGTCTTCGCACCGGAAAGGGGCGACAGCTTGGCCTTAGCCGAACAGCGCGACGGGGGCCCGCCGATGCGGCGCGCCGACCACGTCGCGATCATCATGGACGGCAATGGCCGCTGGGCGACCAACCGGGGAATGCCCCGCCTCGTGGGCCACCGGAAGGGGGCGGAACGCGTGCGCGAGGTGGTCGAGGCCGCCCCCGATCTCGGCATCCGCTGGCTGACGATCTATGCCTTCTCGACCGAGAACTGGAAGCGGTCGACCGAGGAAGTCCTCGGCCTCATGTCGATCTTCGCGCGGTATATCGAACGCGAGGCGGACCGCCTGGCGCTGGAAGGGGTGCGGATGCGCTTCATCGGGGACCGCACCCGGCTCGATCCCAAGCTGCAGCGCCTGATGTCCGGGATCGAAGAGCGGACGGCGCAGCTCGGCAGGCTCAACCTGACCGTCGCCATCAATTACGGCGGCCGCAACGAATTGCTGCGCGCGACCCGGACGCTTGCGGCCCGCGTCGCCGATGGTGATCTGTCGCCTGACGCGATTGACGAGACCGCGCTTGAGGATGCGCTGGATACGCGCGATCTGCCCGATCCGGATCTGGTGATCCGGACCAGCGGCGAGACCCGGATTTCGAATTACCTGCTCTGGCAGTCCGCCTACGCCGAATACGAATTCACCGAGACGCTCTGGCCCGATTTCACCTCGGCGGAACTTGCCCGGATCGTCGGGCGCTACGGACAGCGCGAACGGCGCTTCGGCGCGGCGCCTGCATGACAGCGGGCGGCAAATGGGCCGACCTCGGCCCGCGGCTCGCCTCGGGCCTCGCCATGGTGGTGATCGGGGCAGGGGCGATCTGGGTGGGCGGCACGTGGTTCACCGCGCTCGCCGTCGTGGCCTCTGGCCTGATGGTGTGGGAACTGGCCGCGATGATGCGGCCCGGCAGCCCTGCCGCCGTGCCGCTGGGACTTGCCGCCGCGCTGGCCGTGCTCGTGGCGCTGATCCTGCCCGACCGCGCGGCGCTGGTGCTGCTGGCGCTGCCCGCCCTCGCCGGGGCGCTGGTGCTGAAGCGCGATCCCGCCATCTTCGCGCTCTACGGGCTCGGCATCATGCTCGCCGCCTGGGGTCTCGTGGTGTTCCGGGGGGAGTATGGCGTCGTCTGGCTGATCTGGCTGGTGCTTGTCGTCGTCGTGACCGACATCGCGGGGTATTTCGCGGGTCGCCTGCTTGGCGGGCCGAAGTTCTGGCCCCGCGTCAGCCCCAAGAAGACATGGTCGGGCACTGTCGCGGGCTGGGTCGCCGCGGCGCTGGTCGGCTCGATCTTCTGGCGGTTCACCACCGCCGGTCCTGACTTGCCCTGGATCTCCGCCGCCCTCGCCCTGGCCTCGCAGATGGGGGACATCGCGGAAAGCGCCATAAAGCGGCGCATGGGGGTCAAGGACAGTTCCAGCCTGATCCCCGGCCATGGCGGGCTGCTCGACCGTTTCGACGGCCTGCTTGGTGCGGCCCTGCTGATGCTGCTGGTGGCGCAAATCGTCATCGTGCCCGAGGTCCGGCTTTGAGGCGCGTCTCCGTCTTCGGGTCCACCGGGTCGATCGGCCGCAATACTCTCGACTTGCTGACCCCCGGCGAGGTCGAGGTCGTGGCGATCACCGGCGGCCGCCAGACCGACCTCCTTGCCTCCCAGGCCCGGCGGTTCGGCGCGGCCGTCGCCGTCACCGCCCATGGCGACTGCTACGCCGCCCTGAAGGACGCGCTCGCCGGTACCGGGATCGAGGTCGCCGCAGGCGAGGCCGCCATCGCCGATGCCGCGGACCGCGAGGCTGACTGGACCATGTCGGCCATCGTCGGCGCCGCCGGGCTGGTCCCCGGCATGCGCGCCCTGAAACACGGCCGCACGCTGGCGCTTGCCAACAAGGAAAGCCTCGTCACGGCGGGCGAGGTGCTGATGTCCACCGCCGCCCGCTTCGGGGCCACCATCCTGCCGGTGGACAGCGAGCATTCCGCCGTGTTCCAGGCGCTGACAGGCGAGGATCACGGCAGCGTCGAGCGGGTCATCATCACCGCTTCGGGCGGCCCGTTCCGCGACTGGCCCGCCGAACGCCTCGCCAGCGCCACCCCCGAACAGGCCATTGCCCACCCCAACTGGTCGATGGGCAGGCGCATCTCGATCGACAGCGCCTCGATGTTCAACAAGGCCCTCGAACTGATCGAAACGCGCGAGTTCTTCGGCTTTCCCCCCGACGTGATCGAGGTCATCATCCACCCGCAGTCCATCGTTCATGCCCTGGTCGGGTTCTCCGACGGCGGGATGATGGCGCATCTCGGTCCCGCCGACATGCGCCATGCGATCGGATATGCGCTGAACTGGCCCGACCGGGCCCATGTGCCCGTCGCCCGTCTCGACCTCGCGCAACTCGCCCGGCTGACCTTCGAAGCGCCCGACGAGGCGCGCTTTCCCGCCTTGCGCCTGGCGCGCGAGGTCATGCGGGACCGCGGCCCAAGCGGCGCGATCTTCAACGCGGCAAAGGAAGTGGCCCTCGACCATTTCATCGCGGGAGGCCTCGGCTTCAGCGAAATGGCGGGCGTGGTGGAAGACGTTCTCGCCCGCCTTTCGGGCGGGTTGTGCCGCAATAATGCCCCGCTTACACTTGAGGACGTGCTAGAGACGGACCATCTCGCGCGGAGAGTGGCGGAAGAAACGGTCCGCAACAGGCCAAAGCTGAGGGAACGCACGTGGATATCTCAACCCTGATCCCCTCGTTCGGCGGGCTGGCCTGGACACTGGTCGCTTTCGTTGTCGCCCTGTCGGTCATCGTCGCGGTGCACGAATACGGCCACTACATCGTCGGGCGCTGGACAGGCATCAAGGCGGATGTGTTCTCGCTGGGCTTCGGCCCCATCCTCGCCTCGCGCGTTGACCGGCACGGAACCCGCTGGCAGATCGCGGCGCTGCCCTTTGGCGGCTTCGTCAAGTTCAAGGGCGACAGCGATGCAGCCTCTGGCAAGGATGCCAACGGCATCGCCCGGCTGACCGAGGCGGAGCGTCGGCAGACCATGCACGGTGCGCCGGTCTGGGCGCGCGCGGCCACGGTGGCCGCGGGGCCGGTCTTCAACTTCATCCTGTCGATCCTGATCTTCACCGGCTTTTTCATGGTGCAGGGCGTGGCGACCGACCTGCCCACGGTCGGCAGCGTCAAACCCATGCCCATCGCCGCCGACGCGCTGCAACCGGGCGACCGCATCCTGTCGCTCGCGGGTCAGCCCACGCCCAGCTTCGATGCCTTCGGCGAGATCACCGATGTCCTGCCGCCTTCCCCCACAGTGGAATACCGGCTGGAGCGGAACGGGCAGGAGATCACGGTCGAGGGGCCGTTCCCCTTTCCGCCGATGGTCGACGGTGTGCAGCCAAACTCGGCCGCGATGGATGTCGGGATCGAAAAGGGCGATGTGATCCTCTCGGTCGATGGCACGCCCGTCTCGTCGTTCATGCAGCTGCGCCAGATGGTCGGCGCCTCCGACGGAAAGCCCGTTCTGCTCGACGTCTGGCGCAATGGAGACACCTTCAAGGCCACCCTCGTGCCGCGCCGCATGGACATTCCGCGCAGCGAGGGCGGGTTCGAGACGCGCTGGCTGATCGGCCTGACGGGCGGTCTCGTCTTCCTTCCGGAAACCCGTACGCCCGGGCCGGTCGAAGCCTTCAAGCTTGGCGCGACACAGACGTGGAACATCGTCACCACAAGCCTTTCCGGCCTGTCGCACATGGTGACGGGCGCAATCAGCTCGTGCAACCTGAGCGGTCCGATCACCATAGCGGAAACGTCCGGAGCGGCGGCGAGCCTCGGTCTTGGCAGCTTCATCTGGTTCATCGCCATGCTGTCCACCGCCGTCGGGCTTCTCAATCTGTTCCCCGTGCCGGTGCTTGACGGCGGCCATCTGGTATTCCACGCCTATGAAGCGGTCACCGGCAAACCCCCTTCGGACCGCGTGCTCAGGGTTCTGATGGGGGCAGGGTTGGCGCTGATCCTCAGCCTGATGGTTTTTGCCCTCTCGAACGATCTGTTCTGCTGACACCGTCTGCCCCCTGACACGACCGCCGGCCGCCCACGCCCAAATCGTGCCATATTCCGTTGCTATCCTGCAATTCAACGGGTGGAAGGGGTTTCATCATGCAGACAGTGATCCAAGGCTATCGTGGTTTCTCGCTGGTTGTCGGTCTCAACTGGGACCGCATCTTCGCGCTGGGAACCGTCATCGTGGGGCTTCTTGCTGGCGCGTTCCTCGGATCAGCCATTATGCAGTTGCCGCACTGAAGACCCCAACCTGTAGTATTTTGCAAGCCTCCGCCGCACCGCGTCGGAGGCTTTTGACAACCCCCGCCAATCCCGTTAGTCAGGTCTTAACGAGGGCACGACAGGGTGGTGGGACAGATGCAGCGAGCACGAGCCGCAACGGCAACCGCAGGTGATGCCGGCCCGATCCCGATGGGATCATACCTCCTTGCGCTTTTCATTGCTCTTACGGCAACTTGCCTGATCTTCCTTAGCCCCGCGCACGCCCAGGACTACCAGTTTTCCCGTGTCCAGGTCGAAGGCAACGCGCGGATCGAGACCGACACGATCGTCCGTTATGCCGGAATCGATGCAGGTCAGGCCGTATCGGCGGGCGCACTGAACGACGCGTATCAGCGCATTTCGGGGTCTGGGCTGTTCGAAACGGTCGATCTTGATCCGCAGGGCAGTACGCTCGTGATCCGGGTCAAGGAATTCCCGACGATCAACGTGATCAGCATCGAGGGCAACAAGCGCCTCGACGATGAAAAGCTGACCGCCGTCATCCAGTCGCAATCGCGCCGCGTGTATTCGCCCACCCAGGCCGAAGCCGACGCAGCGGCGATGTCGGACCTTTACAGCAATGTCGGGCGGCTGTCGGCCAGCGTGACGCCCAAGATCATCCCGCGCTCCGACAACCGGGTGGACCTGGTGTTCGAGGTGCAGGAAGGTCGCGTGGTCGAGGTGGAGCGTTTGTCCTTCGTCGGCAACCGCGCCTATTCGGACCGCCGCCTGCGGCAGGTGCTGGAAACCAAGCAGGCCGGGCTGCTGCGCACGTTCATCTCGTCGGATACGTTCATCGCCGAACGGATCGACCTGGACAAGCAACTGCTGCGCGACTTCTACGCCTCGCGCGGGTTCATCGACTTCGAAGTGCTCGACGCCACCGCCGAGCTGGCACGCGAGCGGAACGGCTTCTTCGTGACCTTCACGATCCGCGAGGGGCAGAGCTTCCGCATCGGCAACATCGACACGATCAGCGAAATCCCCGAAATCGACCCGGCCGAGTATGCCGCAGCCCTCAAGCTGCGCCCGGGCGTCACATATTCGCCTTCGGTCATTGATACGAACATCGCCCGGCTTGAAAACCTTGCCGCCCGCAACGGTCTGAATTTTGTCCGTGTCGAGCCTCGGATCAAGCGCAACGACCGCAATCAGACCGTCGACATCACCTTTGCGATCACCCGCGGCCCGCGCATCTTCGTCGAACGGATCGACATCGAGGGCAACACCACCACACTGGATGAAGTGATCCGGCGCAAGTTCCGCACGGTCGAAGGCGATCCCTTCAACCCGCGCGAAATCCGGCAGGCGGCGGAACGCATCCGCGCGCTCGGCTTCTTCTCCGACGCCAAGGTGGACACGCAGGAGGGCAGCTCGCCCGACCAGGTCATCGTGAACGTCGACGTGGTGGAACAACCGACCGGCTCGCTCAGCCTCGGTGCCGCCTATTCGGTGTCCGACGGCGTGTCACTGACCGTCGGCTTCCAGGAGACGAACTTCCTCGGGCGCGGCCAGACGGTCGGGCTGAACATCAGTGCGGGCACCGACAACAGCGTGGCGTCGGCCAGTTTCGTCGAGCCCGCCTTCCTGGGTCGTGACCTCAGCCTTCGCCTCGGCGCCTTCTATCGCGATACGCAGAACTTCAACGCCGACTACAACACGAACAATGCCGGGATTGTCGGCGGCATCACCTTTCCGGTCGGTGACAATTCGCGGCTGGAACTGCGCTACGGCCTGTCGCAGAGCGAGTTGACCGACGTTTCCGTTGACAGCTCCACCATCCTGCAGCGCGAGGAAGCCCGCGGCAACCTCGTGAACAGCGAGATCGGCTACACCTATTCCTACGATACCCGCAACAACGGCCTGAACCCGCTCGGCGGCGTGCTGCTGCGCTTCGGGCAGGACTTCAGCGGCGTGGGCGGGGACGTGAAGTTCATCACCTCGAACGCCCTCGCCGCCATCGAGCGGAAAGTGCTGAATGAAGAGGTCACCCTGCGCGCAACCTTCGAAGGCAGCGCCATCACCAACATCGACGACGGCACCCGCGTCATCGACCGCTTCTTCGGCAACGGCAAGCTGCGCGGCTTCAAGACCAACGGCTTCGGCCCGCGCGATCTGACCGCGATCAACCAGGACGCGCTCGGCGGCAACCTGTTCGGTGTCGTCCGGCTCGAGACGGAGTTCCCGCTCGGCACGCCCGAGGAATACGGACTGCGCGGCGGCTTCTTCCTCGACACCGGCTCGGTCTGGAGCCTTGTCGACACCGCCGGAACCGCAGGCCCGGTCGACGACAGCTTCCATCTGCGGTCTGTCATCGGCTTCTCGCTGTTCTGGGATACCCCCGTCGGCCCGCTGCGCTTCAACTTCACCAAGGCCCTGGTCAAGGAAGACTACGACGAAGAACAGAACTTCGACCTGACCGTCTCGACGACGTTCTGATGCGCGCCATCCGGCGCATCGCGGTGGTCGCGGGGCTGGTGCTCGCGCTTGCCACATCCGCCCCGGCGCAGGACGCGCCGCCGACCAATGGCGTGCTTCTGCTCGACCAGGACAGGCTCTTTTCCGACTCGCGCTTCGGCCAGCGCATCCTGGCCGACCTCGACGCCAAGACGAAGGAACTCCAGGCCGAGAACCGCAAGCTCGAAGCCGATCTGGAGGCCGAGGAGAAATCCCTCACCGAGCGCCGGGCCACCCTGCCGACCGACGAGTTCCGCAAACTGGCCGATGCCTTCGACGCCAAGGTAAAGGGCATCCGCACCGCCCGCGATTCAAAGTCC
This sequence comes from uncultured Alphaproteobacteria bacterium, assembly GCA_963777765.1. GTDB lineage: Bacteria > Pseudomonadota > Alphaproteobacteria > Rhodobacterales > Rhodobacteraceae > Aliitabrizicola. The sequence goes on from CAVZRP010000004.1 coordinate 424,271, forward strand.
AACGACCTGACCGCGCAGCGTGAGGCCGCCCGCAAGACCTTCATCCAGACCGCCGTTCCGATTCTGGCCGAGATCCTGCGCGAGCGCGGTGCAGCAGCCATCATAGACCGCTCGGCCGTGGTCCTGTCCTTCGACCGGATCGACATCACCGACCTTGCCATTGCGCGCGTCGATGCCCTGCTCGCACCGGATGCCGCCGCCGTGCCGCCGCGCGCCCGTCCGGACGTTCCCGACCGAACCACGCCACAACCCGACCCGGCGCTGTTGCCCGAGACCGCTCCGAATCCGACCCCGCCCCCCGCTCCCGCCGCCCCGGCCGACGGCGGCTGAGCGGGCCGCGCTTGTTTCGATCCGCCCGAATTGCTAGTCAGTCACGGCAGGCGCGGCGCGCGTCCTGCCACCCCGCCCCAAGGAGAGCGTGATGAACCATGCCGCCGTCCTGCCCCCTGTGACCGAGGCCGACCTGGCCCTGATCCAGCGGATCATTCCGCACCGCTACCCCTTTCTTCTGATCGACAAGGTCCGCGACGTGGTGCTGAACGAGGGCTGCGTCGGCATCAAGAACATCACCTACAACGAACCCCAGTTCCAGGGTCACTTTCCCGGAATGCCGATCTTCCCCGGCGTGATGATCATCGAGGCGATGGCCCAGACCTCGGGCGTGCTGGTCGGCCTGTCGATGGATCTTGTGGACAAGAACGCGAACGTCTTCTTCATGGGCGTCGACGGGGTGAAGTTCCGCCGCAAGGTCGTGCCCGGCGACGTGCTGGAACTGCACGTCAAGGCGCTGCGCGGTGGCGGGCGCGTCTGGAAGTTCGAGGGCCGCGCGATGGTCGGCGGCGACCTGGCCTGCGAGGCCACCTTCATGGCCATGTTCGACGTACCGAAGGCCTGATCCGGATGACCATCTCGCCCGAGGCCCACATCCACCCCTCGGCCATCGTCGACCCCGGCGCGCGCATCGGCGCGGGGGTGACGATCGGACCGTTTTCGGTCATCGGGGCCGAGGTGACGCTGGCCGAAGGTGTGACGGTCAAAAGCCATGCGGTCGTCACCGGCTGGACCGAGATTGGCGAAGCATCGGTGATCTTCCCCTTCGCGACGGTGGGCGAGGTGCCGCAGGATCTGAAGTTCAAAGGCGAACATACCCGCCTGATCGTGGGCAAGCGCTGCCGCATCCGCGAAGGCGCGACGCTGAATACCGGGACCGAGGGCGGCGGCGGCATCACCCGCGTGGGCGACGATTGCCTGATCATGACAGGGGCGCATGTCGGTCACGACGCGCAGATCGGCAACCGCGTGATCCTTGTCAATCAGGTCGCCATCGCCGGGCATTGCGTGCTGGGCGATGACGTGATCGTGGGCGGCCTTTCCGGCGTCCACCAGTTCGTCCGCATCGGGCAGGGGGCCATCATCGGGGCCGTCACCATGGTGACGAACGACGTGCTGCCCTACGGTCTCGTGCAGGGGCCGAGGGGAGAGCTGGACGGGCTGAACCTCGTCGGTCTGAAGCGGCGGGGCGTGGACCGGGCCGAGATTGCAGCGTTGCGGACCGCCTATCAGCTTCTGGCGCAGGGCGAGGGAACCTTTCTCGACCGCGCGCGCCATCTCTCCGACGAAACCGAAAGCCCGCTCGTGCGCCAGATCACCGATTTCATCCTGAGCGCAAGCGACCGCTCATTCCTCACGCCGAAATGACCGAGACGGGGCGCATCGCCGTCATCGCCGGCCGGGGCGTGCTGCCGGGCTTCGTGGCTGCGGCGCTGGACAGCCCCCTTATCGTCTCGCCTGATGGCTTTCTGCCCGACGGGCTGGTCCCCGACCTGACCTTCCGCCTTGAACGTCTGGTGCCGCTGCTCGACCACCTGACGCGCGAAGGCGTGACGCAGGTGATCTTTGCGGGGGCCGTCCAGCGCCCGCGCCTCGACCCCGCTCTGTTCGACCCCGCCACCGCGCAACTGGTGCCGCAGTTGCTGGCCGCACTGCACTCGGGCGACGATGCCGCGCTGCGCGCCGTGATGGGCATCTTCGAAGAGGCGGGCTTCCGAGTCATCGGGGCCGCCGAGGCTGCGCCATCGCTTGTGCCCGGCCCCGGCCTGCTCTGCGGTGAGGTGACCGAGGCCGATCGCCGTGACGCCACCCGCGCCGCGCTGATCGTCGATGCCATCGGCCGCGTCGATGTCGGGCAGGCCGCCGTCGTGGCCCAGGGCCTCTGTCTTGGCGTCGAGGCGTTGCCCGGCACGGATGCCATGCTGGATTTCGTGGCGGAAGCGGGCGGCCAACTGCGCCCCGATCCGCACGGCCCTCGCGGGGTGCTCTACAAGGCCCCCAAGCCGGGGCAGGATCTGCGCGCCGACATGCCGAGCATCGGACCTGAAACCGTCCACCGTGCCGCCGCCGCCGGCCTTGGCGGCATCGCATGGGCCGCAGGGGGCGTTCTGCTGCTCGACCGCGACGAAACCATCGCCCGCGCGACATCCACCGGCCTGTTCCTCTGGTCGCGCGAGCCATGAAGGTTTTCGTCATCGCGGGCGAGGCGTCGGGCGACAAGCTCGGGGCCGCTCTGATGGCGGGACTGAAGGCGCTCCACCCCGGCGTGACCTTTGACGGGGTTGGTGGCCCGCTGATGCAGGCGCAGGGGCTGTCGAGCCTGTTTCCGATGGACGAGCTGTCGGTCATGGGCATTGCCGAGGTGCTGCCGAAATACGCGCAGCTGAAGCGGCGAATCGCCGAATGCGCCAGGGCCGTGCTGGCGGTGAAGCCCGACGCGCTGGTGACCATCGACAGCCCCGATTTCAACCTGCGCGTCGCCCACAGGGTGAAAAGTGCTGTGCCCGAATTGCTGACCGTCCACTATGTTGCCCCGTCGGTCTGGGCGTGGCGTCCGGGGCGGGCGAAGAAGATGGCCCGGGTGATCGACCATGTGCTCGCCCTGCTGCCGTTCGAGCCGCCCTACATGACCGCCGCCGGAATGACCTGCGATTTCGTGGGGCATCCCGTGGTGGCCGAGCCTGTCGCGAGCAGGGGTGAGGCCGAGGCCTTCCGCAGCAATTTCCCCGGCGAGGGGCCGTTCCTGCTGGCGCTTCCCGGCTCGCGCCGGGGGGAAGTCGAACGGCTGGCCCCCATCTTCGGCCGCACCCTGGCACTGGTGCGCGAGGTGCATCCGAAAGCCCGCATCGTCCTGCCCACGCTGCGCAGCGTTGCCGCGATGGTCGAGGACATGACCTCTGGCTGGCCGCTTCGCCCCCTGATCGTCGAGGCCCCCGAGGCCAGGCGCGCCGTCTTCGCCTCGGCCGACGTGGCTCTGGCGGCCTCCGGCACCGTCTCGCTGGAACTTGCGGCAAACGGCGTCCCGATGGTCATCGCCTATGACATGCACCCGCTGAGCATGTGGATGATGCGTCGTATGGCACGGGTCGATACCGTGACGCTGGTCAATCTGGTGTCCGAAACGCGCGCGGTGCCCGAGTTTCTGGGCGAGCGCTGCCGCCCCGACCTAATCGCGCCCGCGCTGCTGGACGTGCTCCGGGATGGGCCGGAGCGTGCGGCGCAGCGGGCCGCCATGCACCAGACCATGCAGCGTCTGGGGCAGGGGGGCGAGGCGCCCGGCCTGCGCGCCGCGCACTCGGTGCTGGCCCGGATGGGACGATTGGGCGACTGAAAGTCGTTAACAGAACCGACAAAACCGTTTCGTTTCAAAGGGGGTCAAGACTGTCGCACCGTGCGACACTCAAACGCGCCCCTTCCAGATCCAACCCCCGCCCAGCACCCGGCTTCCCTCAGGCGCATAGAAAACGCAGGCTTGCCCGGGCGAGACACCCTCTTCCGGGCTGAGCAGTTCCACCTCTGCCTCGGTCGGCCCCAGCGGACGCAGGATCGCTGGCCGCGGAGCCCGTGTGGACCTGACCTTCACCTCCACCGCCCAGTCCGCCCGGCTGTCGAACGCCCCGTCGCCCAGCCAGTTGATCTCCTTCAGCGGCATTGTCCGGGTCGAGAGCGCTGCCTTCGGCCCCACGATCACCCGCCGCGTCTCGGGGTCGAGCTTCACCACATAGAGCGGGTCCGCCATCCCCCCGATCCCCAGCCCCCGCCGCTGCCCGATCGTGTAATGGATCACCCCGCGGTGCGTCCCGATCACCCGGCCTCCCAGATCCACGATCTCACCCGGGTCCGCAGCCCCCGGGCGCAGCTTCTCGATCACCGCCGCATAGTCTCCGTTCGGAACGAAGCAGATGTCCTGACTGTCCGGCTTGTCCGCCACCGGCAACCCATACCGTGCCGCCAGAGCCCGCGTTTCGGCCTTGCTCGCCAGTCCTCCCAGCGGAAAGCGCAGATAGTCCAGCTGCTCCGCCGTGGTCGAGAACAGGAAGTAGCTCTGATCCCGGTTCGCATCCGCCGCCCGGTGCAGCTCCGGCCCCGCCAGCCCGACCTTCCGCTGAATATAGTGTCCGGTCGCCATGCAGTCCGCGTCCAGATCCTTTGCCGTCGCCAGCAGATCCTTGAACTTCACCCGCTCGTTGCAGCGGATGCAGGGCACCGGCGTCGCCCCGGCGAGATAGGCATCGGCGAACTCGTCGATCACCGCCTCGCGGAACATGTTCTCGTAGTCGAGCACATAGTGCGGGAATCCCATCGTTTCCGCGACCCGCCGCGCGTCGTGGATATCCCGCCCTGCACAGCAAGCGCCCTTTTTCGCCAGCGCCGCGCCATGGTCGTAAAGCTGAAGGGTGACGCCCACCACGTCATAGCCTTCCTCTGCCAGCCGTGCCGCCACGACCGAGCTGTCCACGCCCCCTGACATGGCGACGACAACGCGCGTGTCGCGCGGGGGCTTGGCGAAGCCCAGCGAGTTCAGCGGCTGGTCCAGGGGCATCGGGGCGTCTTCCGTGGGACAGGGGCCGCGCCCCTGCGAAGTCGGCAGCAATATAGGAAAATGCAAGACACTCTCAACCCCCCCATTTCACGCTCGGTTAAGCGTGACCTGACACCGTTCGCAAAACAGACGAGGGGTGTGATGTATCTCAAACGTGTGGACGGACCACGTCAGGTCACGCTTCCCAACGGTCGCGTGCTGACCCGCGCCGACCTCCCGCCACCCGAAACGCGGCGCTGGGTTGCAAGCCGAAAGGCGATCGTGGTGAAGGCAGTGGTCTACGGGCTGATGTCCCAGGCCGAGGCGCTTGAACGCTATGACTTATCTGAAGAAGAATTCTCGCTTTGGTTTAACGCCGTAAAACAGCATGGGGAAAAGGCATTGAAGGTCACGGCTATACAGAAGTATAGAAATGTCTAATCGATATACAGAAGTATATTTCAGTTTAAATAGTTTTTCTCCGACGCACTGACAGGGTAACGTGCAGTTAACCATTACCCCTCACGGTAGTTAATACATGAGGTCACCCGTGGAGTTCAGAGGATGCGCGTCCTGCTTGTTGAAGACGATCCAGCTACATCTCGCAGCATCGAATTGATGCTCACCCATGCGAATTTGAATGTGTACTGTACCGATCTGGGCGAGGAAGGGATCGATCTTGCGAAGCTCTATGACTACGACCTCATCCTGCTGGACCTGAATCTGCCTGACATGAATGGCCACGACGTGCTGCGGCAGTTGCGCCTTGCGCGCGTCGGAACCCCCATACTCATACTCTCGGGTGCGGATGATACCGACAGCAAGATCAAGGGGTTCGGGTACGGAGCCGACGATTACCTGACCAAGCCCTTTCACCGGGAGGAGTTGGTCGCGCGTATTCACGCAATCATTCGCCGGTCCAAGGGCCATGCCCAATCGGTGATCCGGACAGGGAAGATAAACGTTAATCTCGACGCGAAGACGGTTGATGTTGACGGCAGGTCGGTTCATTTGACCGGCAAGGAATATCAAATGCTGGAACTTCTCTCTCTGCGCAAAGGCACGACATTAACGAAAGAGATGTTCCTTAACCATTTATATGGTGGCATGGACGAACCGGAATTGAAGATCATCGATGTCTTCATCTGTAAGCTGCGTAAAAAACTTGCAGAGGCGACGGGGGGCCACAACCATATTGATACAGTCTGGGGTCGCGGCTACGTTTTGCGTGACCCCGAAGGGCAGCAGCGGCGCATGGCAGCCGGGGCCTGAGGGCTGGACCTCTCTTTAACTGCCTCCTAAACCTTAGGGGGTGGATCGGGGAGAGCGGGCATGGCGGTTGTGAAGGCAGTCGATGCGCTTACGGAAGCGGAGGCGCAGGTCGAGCTTGATCGGCTGGCCCGTGCCATTGCCGATGCGAACCGGGCATACCACACCGAAGACGCCCCCGAGATCACCGATGCCGAGTATGACGAGATCAAGCGCAGAAACGCCGAGATCGAGCGGCGCTTTCCCGCGCTGAAGCGCGCCGACAGCCCGAGCGACCAGGTCGGGGCCCCACTCGCCGAGGGCTTTTCCAAGGTCAGGCATGCGGTCCGGATGTTCAGCCTCGAGAACGCCTTCGCCATTGGCGATGTGGCGGATTTTGACGAGCGGGTTCGCAAGTATCTGGGACTGCACGCTGATGCGGCGCTACTCTACACCGCCGAGCCCAAGATCGACGGGCTGTCTCTGTCGCTGCGTTACGAGGCCGGACATCTGGTTCAAGCGGCGACGCGCGGCGATGGGGAGACGGGGGAGAACGTTACCGAGAATGCCCGCACCATTGCCGATATCCCGAAGCGGCTGACCGGCGCACCTGCGATTCTTGAGGTGCGGGGCGAGGTCTACATGAGCCACGCCGACTTCGCCGCGTTGAATGTGCGCCAGCAGGTCGCGGGTGAGAAGGTTTTCGCGAACCCCCGCAACGCCGCAGCCGGGTCGCTGCGCCAACTTGACGCCGGCATCACAGCCGCACGCCCCCTGCGATTCTTTGGCTATTCCTGGGGCGAGATATCCGCGCCGCTGGCGGCTACGCAAATGGACGCCATCGAGCGACTGGCGGATCTGGGTTTTGCGACGAACCCCCTTACGAAGCTCTGTGACGGACCCGAGCAGATGCTCGGCCATTATCGCCTGATCGAGGCGCAGCGGGCAACGCTGGGGTATGACATCGACGGCGTTGTCTACAAGGTGAACGACCTTGCGCTTCAGCGCCGCCTCGGCTTCCGATCCTCCACGCCCCGCTGGGCTATCGCCCACAAGTTTCCGGCCGAGCTTGCCTGGACCCGGCTCGAGGCGATCGACATTCAGGTCGGGCGCACCGGGGCGCTTTCTCCCGTGGCGCGGCTTTCGCCGGTGACGGTGGGCGGCGTGGTCGTTTCGAACGCCACGCTGCACAACGAGGATTACATCGCGGGCCGCGACGCGCGCGGCAACCCCATCCGCGACGGCCGCGATATCCGCGTGGGTGACTGGGTGCAGGTTTACCGCGCGGGCGACGTGATCCCCAAGATCGCCGATGTCGACCTGTCCCGCCGGCCCGCCGACGCCGTGCCCTACCGCTTCCCGGACCAATGCCCGCAATGCGGGTCCGACGCGGTGCGCGAGGCGGGCGACTCGGTGCGCCGCTGCACCGGCGGACTGATCTGCCCGGCCCAGGCGGTCGAGCGGCTGAAGCATTTCGTCAGCCGGGCCGCGTTCGATATCGAAGGTCTTGGTGCCCGACAGATCGAGGCGTTCTATGGGGACGACCAGCTTCCGATCCGTGAACCTGTCGATATCTTCACCCTCGCCGAGCGGGATGCCAACAACCTGACCAAGCTGCAGAACCGTGACGGATATGGCGAGAAATCGGTCAGGAACCTGTTCCTGGCGATTGAAGAGAAACGAGAAATTCCGCTCAACCGCCTGATCTACGCGCTCGGCATCCGTCATGTGGGAGAGACGACAGCAAATCTTCTTGCGAACCATTATCACAGTTGGCCGGCCTTCGAGAGCGCGATGACCCGCGCGGAGGTCGGTCACGGCGCGGAATGGGAAGGGCTTGTGTCGATCGACGGTGTGGGTGACGTCCTTGCGGCCTCGGTCGTTACCACTTTCCATCAGGAGGCCGAGCGCAAAGCCATCGACGCGCTGGTCGCGCGCCTGACCGTGCAGGATGTGGCCGCCCGCGCCCCCGTCGACAGCCCGGTGGCGGGAAAAACGGTCGTCTTTACCGGAACACTGGAAAAGATGACCCGGGCCGAAGCCAAGGCAAGGGCGGAGGCGCTTGGCGCCAAGGTGGCAGGTTCCGTCAGCGCCAAGACGGACCTGCTGGTTGCGGGCCCCGGCGCAGGGTCAAAGGCCACCAAAGCCGCCGAACTGGGCGTGAGCGTGATCGACGAGGATGCCTGGCTCGCCCTGATCGGTCAGGCATGAGCCGACCAGAACGCCTGTTCCCGCTCTTCGCGGACCTCGAGACGCTGGAGGGCGTGGGGCCGAAGATTGCCAAGGCGCTGGCCGGGCTGGGGGTGGATCGGCCGAAGGATCTGCTGTTCCTGCTGCCCCATTCCGGCATCGACCGCAGCCGCAAGGCCAGCGTGCGCGACGTGACGCCGCCGACCACGGTTACGGTGGAGGTTGAAGTCGGCGCGCATTTCCCGCCCCGCACCAAAGGCCGCCCTTACCGCATCATGGTCCGTGATGTGCAGCTCGAGTTTCAGCTTGTGTACTTCCACGCTCGCGGCGATTTCCTTCAGCGTTTGCTTCCGACGGGGCAGCGCCGCATCGTCTCGGGGCGGATCGAACTGTTCGATGGCATCGTGCAGATGGTCCACCCCGACCATGTCCTTCTTCCCGAGGAAGCCGGCGAGCTTCCGGCTTATGAGCCGGTCTACCCGCTTGTTGCCGGGCTGACGCAGAAGGTTGTCGCAAAGGCCGCGCACGCGGCGCTGTCGCGCGCGCCGGAATTGCCCGAGTGGATCGACGGGCCGCTGAAGGCGCGTGAGGGCTGGCCCGACTGGCGGCCCGCCGTGCTGGCCGTGCATAACCCGAACGGACCCGCCGACCTCGCTTCCACCCATCCCGCCCGCCTGCGCCTCGCCTATGACGAGCTGTTCGCCCATCAGCTGACACTGTCGCTTGCCCGCGCCTCGCTGCGCAAAGGCAAGGGCGTGGCCAGCCGGGGCACCGGCGGTTTGCAAGGAAAGGTGCTGGAAAGCCTGCCTTACATCCCGACTGCGGCCCAGACCCGTGCCGTGGCAGAGATTGCCGCCGACCTCGCCTCACCGCTCCGGATGAACCGCCTCTTGCAGGGCGATGTCGGTTCGGGAAAGACGCTCGTCGCGTTCCTGTCGCTGCTGATCGCGGTCGAGGCAGGCGGGCAGGGGGTGATGATGGCCCCGACCGAAATCCTCGCGCGGCAGCATTTTTCGGGGCTTGAACCGCTGGCGCGGGCGGCGGGCGTTTCGCTGGTCTTGCTGACCGGGCGCGACAAGGGGCGCGAGCGAACTGAAAAGCTCCGCGCGCTGGCGGAGGGCAGGATCGACGTGCTGGTGGGCACCCATGCCGTGTTCCAGAAGGACGTGACCTTTCACGACCTGCGCCTTGCGGTGGTAGACGAGCAGCATCGCTTCGGTGTGGCCCAGCGGATGGAACTGGGGGCGAAGGGCCGGGCGGCGGATGTGCTGGTGATGACCGCCACGCCCATCCCGCGCAGCCTCGCATTGGCGAGCTATGGCGACATGGACGTTTCGGTGCTTGACGAGAAGCCGCCGGGGCGCAAGCCGGTCCGCACGGCCATGATCTCGGCTGACCGGTTCGACGAGGTGACAGGGCACCTCGCCAGGGCGGTTGCCGAGGGGCGCCAGGCTTACTGGGTCTGCCCCTTGGTCGAGGAAAGCGAGGTGGTCGATTATGCCAGCGCCGAGGCGCGCTTCGCCTCGCTGCGCGCCGCGCTGGGGGAGGGCGTGGTGGGACTCGTTCACGGCCAGATGCCGCCTGCCGACAAGGATGCGGCCATGGCGCGGTTCGAGGCGGGGACCACAAAGGTTCTGGTGGCAACGACGGTGATCGAGGTCGGTGTGAACGTGCCCAACGCCTCGATCATGGTGATCGAGCGGGCCGAGATCTTCGGCCTTGCCCAGCTCCACCAGTTGCGGGGCAGGGTGGGGCGGGGGGCGGCGGAGTCGACCTGCCTGCTGATGTATCAACCCCCGCTCAGCGAGTCCGGCCGCCGGCGGCTGACGGTCCTGCGCGAGACGGAAGACGGGTTTCGCATCGCCGAGGAAGACCTGGCCATGCGCGGCGCGGGCGACGTGATCGGCACGGCGCAGTCCGGCCTGCCGAAGTTCCGCGTCGCCGATCTGGAACGGCAGGCCGGTTTGATGGCGATTGCGCAAAGTGATGCGCGGCGGCTGCTGTCGGAGGACCCGACGCTGGAAAGTCCGCGCGGGCAGGCGGCACGCACGCTGCTCTGGCTGCTGGATCAGGACCGTGCGATCCGTTTGATCGGCGTAGGTTAACGGAATGTTCCGGTATGTTCTCTTAAAGTTCTTTACAGAACGCGAAATCATATGAGAACAAATAGGCAACTCAAACGGAGGTTGTCATGCTTGCTGATGTGAAGGATGTGCTGGCCAATTCCCTGCCGACGCTGCTGGAAGATGCCCTCGGTGTCATCACCCTGTTCGCCTTGCTTGTCGCGGGGCTGAACGTCGCTTTCCTCGCCTGACTGTTCTGCGGTCTGTTGCCGGGCGCTTGTCTTTCCCCAAGACGACATGCGTCCACGCCTTGACGCCCGGATGAATTCCCCAAGTCATCCTTGCCCTGCCAGACACGCCACTGACCGCCGCCATCCACCGGATGCGCGGCGGCTTTTTTTGAAGATCACGCGCTCAGCGCCTTTTCCGCCATGGCCATGGCCTCGGCGGCGGCTTCCAGCGACAAAAGGATCGACGCATGGCGGTTCTTGTAGTCGCGCGCGGGCAGCAGCACCTCCAGCCCTTCGAAGGGGGCGGCGGGCACGGGGCCGTTGTCCTTGAGCATCGCGCGCAGTTCGTCGCGGGCATGTTCCACCTCGGCCCGGCTGCGTCCCGTCAACGCACGACCGACGACCGAGGCGGCGGCCTGTCCCAGGGCACAGGCTTTCACGTCCTGCGCGAATTCGGTGATCCGACCATCGGTCACCTTAACATCCACCGTCACCGTGGAGCCGCAGAGCGGCGAGCGCCGCTTGGCGGTTCCGTCAGGGGCTGGAAGGCGACCCAGATGCGGAATATCCGCTGCAAGCTCGAGGATGCGGCCAGAATACAGCTTTATCAGATCGCTCTCGCTCATCTCTGCCTTCCAACGGGCCTCGGTTGTTCTTAGATAGGCCGCTCTGCCCCGGTTGCAAAGGAGGGACGCGATGGCCTTCGATCTCGAGAGCCTCAAGTTTGACGTGCAAGGCCTGATCCCCGCCATCGCGCAGGATCACCTCTCGGGCGAGGTGCTGATGCTGGCGTGGATGAATGCTGCTTCCCTTGCCCGAACCCTCGAATCGGGCCGGGTCACCTATTGGTCACGGTCGCGGGCGGAGTTCTGGGAGAAGGGAGCGACCTCGGGCCACGTCCAGCGCCTGGTGGAACTTCGCGTGGATTGCGATCGGGATGCGCTGTTGCTGCTCGTGGACCAGACAGGTGCCGCCTGCCACACCAACCGGCGGTCCTGCTTCTACACCGCGCTCCGCGATGGCGCGGAGGTCGAGTTCCTTGCGCCGCTATAGCCCGACCATGCGCCTGATGTCCTGCGCCGAGGCCCCCAGGGCCCGGTAAAGCGAGAGCGCGCGCGCATCGTCGCGCTTTGCCAGCCGCTTGCCATCTGCATCCCGGACCAGGTCGTGATGATAGTAACTTGGCGTCTTGAGCTGAAGCACTGTCTGAAGAGTCGCGTGGATGAAGGTTGCTTCGAACAGGTCCGTTCCTCTCACGACTTCGGTTATCTCCTGTGCCGCATCGTCGACGACGACCGAAAGGTGATAGGACGTGCCCAGATCACGCCTCGCCAAGACGACATCACCGATGGTCTCGCACATGACATCCGGCTGGACCTTGTGAACGCCCTGATGCAACGGACCGTTTTCGTTGAAGGAAACCGGCCCAAGCTGCGCCATCGCCTTCGCCATGTCGAACCGGATCGCATCCCCCGGACCGGCATCGGCCATTGATCGCCCTCGGCAGGTGCCCGGGTAGACCGGACCATCCGGACCCATCGCCCCTTCCTGCGGCGCCGAGAGCGCCGCCCGGATATCGCCGCGCGAGCAGCGGCAGGGATAGGTCAGACCCAGCTCGCCCAAGCGACCCAGGGCAGACCTGTAAGCCTCCAGCCGATCCGATTGACGCATCACCGGCTCCGGCCACCTGAGCCCCAGCCAGTGCAGATCGTCGAATATCGCCGCTTCCCATTCGCTCCGGCATCGCGCGCGGTCGATATCCTCGATCCGCAGCAGAAACTGCCCCTTCCGTTCCTGCGCCCGATCCCACGCCGTCAGGGCCGAATACGCATGGCCGAGATGCAATCGCCCGGTCGGCGAGGGTGCAAAGCGCGTTACGTATTCAGCCATTGTGTGAACGCCGCCTTCGCCCGGTCGGTATAGGCCTTGTAGCGATCCTTCCGCCCACGCCGCCCGCCCTTGGCGTCGATCGGCGGGAAGAGCCCGAAGTTGACGTTCATCGGCTGGAACGTCTTCGCCTCGGCGCCGCCCGTGATATGCGTCACAAGCGCGCCCATCGCGGTGTCGGGCGGGGGCGCAGGGAGATCGCGCCCCAGAATTTCCGCTGCGGCCATCCGCCCCGCAAGAAGGCCCATCGCGGCACTTTCCACATATCCCTCGACGCCCGTCACCTGCCCCGCAAAGCGCAGCGAAGGCCGCGAGCGCAGGCGCATCTGCGCGTCGAGCAGCGTCGGAGAGTTCAGGAAGGTATTGCGGTGTATCCCGCCCAGCCGCGCAAAACTCGCATCCTGCAACCCCGGAATCATCCGGAAAACAGCGGTCTGTGCACCGTGCTTCATCTTGGTCTGGAACCCGACGATATTGTAGAGCGTCCCCAGTTTGTTGTCGCGCCGCAACTGCACCACCGCGTATGGCTTCACATCAGGCCGATGCGGATTGGTCAACCCCACCGGCTTCATCGGACCGAAGCGCGGCGTCTCGCGCCCGCGTTCCGCCATCACTTCGATCGGCAGACACCCGTCGAAATAGCCCGCCGTCTCGCCCTCGTGAAACTCGGTCTTGTCGGCCGCAAGAAGCGCGTCCAGAAAGGCGTCATACTGCGCCCGGTCCATCGGGCAGTTCATATAGGCCGTCTGTTCTTCTGCCGTCTCGCCCTTGTCATAACGCGACTGCATCCAGGCCACCGACATGTCCACGCTGTCTGCATAGACGATCGGGGCGATGGCATCGAAAAAGGCAAGCGCCTCGGCCCCCGTTTCGGCACGGATGCTCGCGGCCAGCGCGCCCGAGGTCAGCGGACCCGTGGCGATGATCCACCGCCCGCCCGAGGGAAGCTCTGTAACCTCTTCAGCGACGGATGAAATCAGCGGATGCGCCTTCAGGCGCGCCGTCACCGCCTCGGCAAACGGGTCGCGATCTACCGCCAGCGCGCCGCCCGCAGGCAGGCGATGCGCCTCGGCCATCGCCATGATAAGCCCGCCCGCTGCACGCATCTCCCAATGCAGCAGGCCAACTGCATTTCGCTCGTCATCGTCCGACCGGAAGGAGTTGGAGCAGACCATCTCGGCAAAGTTGCCGGTCCGGTGCGCGAACGTGCCCACCTTGGGCCGCATCTCGTGGATCACCACGGGCACGCCCATCTGCGCCGCCTGCCAGGCGGCCTCCGATCCGGCCATTCCACCGCCGACGATATGCAATGCCTCGGTCATGTCCGGCATGTAGGCCCTTTGCGCGAAAAAGAAAAGCGGGCGGGGATCGCGTCCCGCCCGCTTTCCGGATCAAGGAGTGTTCAGCGCTTGTCTACTGCCACCGCACCTGCGCCATGGGCGAACAGCATCAGCAATCCGCCGGCGATGGCAAGGTTCTTCAGGAACATCGTCATCTGCATCTGGTCAGCCGGCTGAAAATGATAGAGCAGCCCGGCCAGCAACGTGAAACCCGCCAGCAGCACCGCAAAGATCCGCGTCTGGAACCCGATGACGAGCGCAAGCCCACCCAGGATCTCCAGCAGGATTGTCGGCCATGCAAGGGCTGCTGGAAGTCCTCCCGAGGTCAGGTAGCCTGTGAAGCCCCCAACATCGCCAAGTTTACCCACGCCAGCCACGATGAACAGAAGTCCGATGAGAATACGCGCAGCCAGCGGCACGTAGGTGGTGATCTTTTCCATGTCTAACCCCGAGTTACCTTCACTGTGTCGGCTTTCGCCATTCACGATGAAGGAGTTACCGAGGAATTCTTCTGCGGAACAGACCGCCGGGCGCAGGCCCCCTGTGTAGCGCTGCACAGTCGCGCGATCAGAACAGCTTGCGCCGAACCAGCGGGTCAAACGGCTGCCAGGACCGGAACAGCCGCTCGCCGACCGGTCGCCGCGCGCCCGTCCGCAGCACCGAAGCGCCATGTCAGGGCAAGCTCCAGCCGCGTGTCATCGGCTGCGGCCATCCCGGTCAAACCGTCGGTTGCAAGCGCCAGGGTGATCTCCCAGGGCGAATGATCTGGCTGATAGCTCACCCCCAGGCGGCCGGCGTAGGCGGTCGTGCGCAGCTTGACCTCGTCGAATTCCGCGATGTCCAGCGTTGCGAAGATCGACGTGCGGTCGCTCAGCGCCTCAACCAGCCCACCGGAAAACCCGATGAAGTCGATATCGCCGGGCCGGGCATAGCCGAGCACGGCCTGACCCGAGACGAACGTCGACGCGCCAAGTTGAAAGAGCCCTTCCACCCCGGCATAGCCGATCGTCGCCTCACGTCCGTCGACATCTGCGAGCGACAGGACGAAGCCGTACTTGTTTTCGGGTCTCGGCAGCATGAAAAGGTGAAGATCGACCTGTCCCAGCACCCCCTCGGGCCGGTCCTTGAAGCCAAGGCCAAGCTGCAAACCGTGCGACCCGGTGATCCGGAAATCGCCCGCCACGGCCGTGGAAACTCCGCCGTCTGACGTGCCATTGTCATGGCCAAGGGAGAACTCGGCCACGTTCATGCCAAGGCTTGATTGCGCCCGCGCGGCTTGCGGCACAGACACAAGGGAAGTGGACGCCAACAGGGCGAAAACGGACAGCAAGCGGTGCATCACGGAGACCTACTTTGAGAGAGGAAACGTGGTGCGCCGTTCTAGCGCTGGCAACGCCCGTGGCCCGCAGGTCGGCATTGCCAGAGATGGATCGTTTATGAAAGCGACAGCTTACCAGCTGGTTAACGGTTAAACTTCACTTGATCTGAAACGCCGAGCGGAGCGTAGCGCGCTCGACCTCGATGAACGCAAGCGCCTCTGGCCCTCCGGTCGGCCCCGAATAGCGACCCAGTCGCGCCGCCGCCGCAAAGAACCCGGGAGCGGGCAATCCGCCCAGCAACCGGCCCGCGCAGACCGCCGCGCGCAGCGGGCGGCCCGCCTCCGCATCGGCGGCCATCGTAGCCTCCAGTGCCTCCGTCAGCGTCGCGATGCTTCCCGGTCCTGGTATGCCGAGCCTTCGGGCCAACTCCCCGTAGCCCGCTGTCGCACCGCTGCGGGCGAGATGCTCCAGCTCCGTGTCAAGCCTCGCAGCAAGACTCACGCGTCATCATCGCCCTGATCCGCGATCCGCGCGACCGAGACGACTTCCTCACCCGCGCCGGTATCGAACACCTTGACCCCGCCCGCCGAGCGCGACCGGAACGAAATACCGTCCACCGGGCAGCGGATCGACTGGCCGGTCGAGGTTGCCAGCATCACCTGATCGCTCCGCTCCACCGGGAAGCAGGCGACGAGCCGACCGCCGCGCGAGCCCTGCGACATGGCCTTAACGCCCTGTCCACCCCGCCCGCGAACCGGATAGTCATGGCTCGACGACAGCTTGCCCAACCCGCCTGCGGTGATCGTCAGGATAAGATCCTCGGCGGCCGACATCTCGGCAAAGCGCTCCAGAGAAAGTTGCCCCGCCTCGACCGCCTCTTCATCCTCGTCGGCCTCGGCCCCGTCATCGACCACACCCTCCTGCGCGCGGCGCATCTTCAGGTAGGCCACACGTTCGTCGGGCGAGGCCTCGAAGTGCCGGATGACTGACATCGACACCACCCGGTCGCCCTCTGCCAGACGGATGCCGCGCACTCCGGTCGATTCCCGGCTGGAAAACACCCGCAGATCGGTAGTCGAAAACCGGATCGCGCGGGCGCCCGCCGTGACCAGCATCACGTCGTCGTTCTCGTCGCAGATTCGGGCATTCACGAGAAGCACACCCTCGGGAAGCTTCATGGCGATCTTGCCGTTCCGCTTCACATTCGTGAAATCGCTCAACGCGTTACGCCGCACATCTCCGTCTGATGTTGCAAAGACGATCTGCAGGTTGTCCCAGTCTTCCTCGGGCACGTCCACCGGCATGATCGCAGCGATTGAAACGCCCGGCTCAACCGGAACGATGTTGACGATCGCCTTGCCCTTCGCCTGCCGCCCCGCCAGCGGCAGCCGCCAAGTCTTGAGCTTGTAGACCATGCCATCCGTCGTGAAGAACAGCAGCGGCGTATGGGTATTGGCGACGAACAGCGTCGTGACCACGTCGTCCTCTTTCGTGGCCATCGAGGACAGACCCTTGCCGCCCCGGCGCTGCGCCCGGAACTCGGCCAGCGGCGTGCGCTTGATCCAGCCGGCCGAGGTGATGGTCACCACCATATCCTCGCGCTCGATCAGGTCTTCGTCTTCCATGTCACCGGCCCAGTCGACGATTTCCGTTCGCCGTGGCACCGCAAAGGCCGCCTTCACCTCGCGCAGCTCGTCCGAAATGATCGCCATGATCCGCTCGCGACTTCCGAGGATCGCCAGATAATCCCTTATCTTCGCAGCCAATTCCTGCAACTCGTCG
The DNA here is from genome assembly GCA_963777765.1 of uncultured Alphaproteobacteria bacterium. Taxonomy (GTDB): domain Bacteria; phylum Pseudomonadota; class Alphaproteobacteria; order Rhodobacterales; family Rhodobacteraceae; genus Aliitabrizicola. The sequence continues at coordinate 441,182 of CAVZRP010000004.1, forward strand.
GTAACTTCCTTGACGCCCATCGCGGTAAGCCGCTGCAACCGCAGTTCCAGGATCGCGCGCGCCTGAATCTCGGACAGGTTGTAGGTTCCGTCCGCGTTCACGGTATGGGAGGGATCGTCGATCAGCCGGATGTATTCGGCAATGTCCCCCACCGGCCAGCGCCGCGTCATCAGCCGCTCGCGCGCCTCCGCCGGATCGGCAGAGGAGCGTATGGTCGCCACCACCTCGTCCACGTTCGAGACGGCCACGGCCAGACCGCAGAGCACATGGCTACGCTCACGCGCCCGGCGCAACTCGAAAGCGGTACGCCGCGCTACAACTTCCTCGCGGAAGGTAATGAAATACGACAGGAAATCGCGCAGCATCAGCTGTTCCGGCCGGCCGCCGTTCAGCGCCAGCATGTTGCAGCCGAAGCTGGTCTGCATCGGCGTGAAGCGCCAGAGTTGATTCAGCACGACATCCGCCGTCGCGTCCCGCTTCAGCTCGATCACCACCCGCACGCCGATCCGGTCGGATTCGTCCTGCACATGGGCGATGCCCTCGATCTTCTTCTCGCGGACCATCTCGGCAATGGTTTCGATCATCCGCGCCTTGTTCACCTGGTACGGAATCTCGTCGAGGATGATGGCAAAGCGGTCCTTGCGGATTTCCTCGATCCGCGTCTTGGCCCGGATGATGACACTCCCGCGACCTTCGAGATACGCCTTCCGCGCGCCGGATCGGCCCAGGATGATCCCGCCCGTGGGAAAGTCCGGCGCCGGGATGATCTCCATCAATTGCTCGGTCGACATGTCGGGGGTCTCGATCAGCGCCAGCGTCGCGTCGATCACCTCACCCAGGTTGTGCGGCGGAATGCGCGTGGCCATGCCCACGGCGATGCCCTCGGCACCGTTGACCAGCATGTTCGGGAAGCGCGCGGGCAGAACCGTGGGTTCGCGGTCCTTGCCATCGTAGTTGTCCTGGAAATCGACCGTCTCCTTGTCGATATCCGCCAGCAGAAACGCCGCAGGCTTGTCCATCCGCACTTCGGTGTAGCGCATGGCGGCCGCGTTATCGCCGTCCATCGAGCCGAAGTTTCCCTGCCCGTCCAGCAGCTTCAAAGACATGCTGAAGGGCTGCGCCATCCGGACCAGTGCGTCGTAAATCGCCAAATCACCGTGCGGGTGATACTTGCCCATCACATCGCCTACAGGCCGCGCAGACTTGCGATAGGGCTTGTCGTGAGTGTTGCCGGATTCAAACATTGCATAAAGAATACGTCGATGAACGGGCTTCAACCCGTCGCGCAGATCGGGGATCGCGCGGCTGACGATGACGCTCATCGCGTAGTCGAGATAGGCCGTCTTCATCTCGTCCGCGATGGAAACCTGCGGGCCGTGATAAACCGGACGCTCCGGCATTTCACTATCGTTTTCAGTATCTTCTGGAATGTCGCTCACTCGGGTCCGCGCTTTCCTGACAGGGGGCCAGATTTGGGTGTCGGGACTATAGACCATCCCGGATATGGGGTGCAATGGCACCTGATCGGCCCCGTAAGCAGCCACCGGCATAGAGTGCCAACATCATGTTTTCATTGAAAATAAATTGATCCGTCGCATCCTGTTCACAGGGGCAGGAAGCGACCGGGGATTTTTGATGCGTGGAACCGAAACCGAACTGATGCTCAAGGGCTATGGTCTGACCACGGCCGAGCTGTTTTACCGGATGCCGGATTACCGGCATGTCATCAACAGCTACGTCTGGCAGGACTATGATCTTGCGCCCGACTATCCCAAGCTTTTCGAATTCATCGAGTTCTGGCAGGACAAGATCGAAGGCCCGCTCCATTCCGTCCGCTTCACCCATCGCAAGCTGATAGGGCCGGGCGAATGGCGCAATGTCGTGGGGGAACTGCGCCTGCACTGACGCTGCGGCAGGATGAACACTGCCCTGCCGTCCGTTCCGTGCGTCGGGTTGCAACCCGGGGAGTGCTACGCCGCTGCCCGCAGGATCATTCCGAAAAGATCGCGCGGGTCATCCGGGTCCGCAATCATGTCCAGATCGTCGTAGAACCCGGTTTCTTCAATCTTGCCAAGGATGTAACGCAGCGCGCTGAAGTCCTCGACCGCGAAACCCACCGAGTCGAACAGGGTGATCTGCCCCGTGCTGGTCCGCCCCGGCACAGCCCCGGAAATCACCTGCCACAACTCGATCACCGGGTGGTCGGGGTCGAGCTGCTGGATTTCCCCCTCGACCCGCGTCTGCGGCGGGTACTCCACGAAGATGTCGGACCGCAGCAGGATCTCTCGCGCCAGTTCCGTCTTGCCCGGGCAGTCCCCGCCGATCGCATTTATATGCACGCCCGCACCAACCATGTTGTCGTTCAGGATGGTTGCAAGGTTCTTGTCTGCGGTGCAGGTCGTCACGATCTGCGCCCCCAGCATCGCCTCTTCCTTGGTGCCGCAGGACACAACCCGAAGACCGCGTCCCGCCAGATTGCGCGCGCATTTCGCCGTTGCGACGGGGTCGATGTCGTACAGCCGCACCTCCTCGATGCCGCAGATTGCCTTGAATGCGATCGCCTGAAACTCGGCCTGCGCCCCGTTCCCGATCATCGCCATCACCCGCGCGCCCTGGGGCGCCAGATGCTTCGCCGCCATGGCCGAGGTCGCCGCGGTGCGCAGCGCGGTCAGGATCGTCATTTCCGACAGCAAGACCGGATAACCCGTCTCCACATCGGCCAGAAGACCAAAGGCAGTAACCGTCTGCAGCCCCTTCTTCATGTTCGACGGATGGCCGTTCACATATTTGAAGCCATAGGTTTTTCCATCCGAAGTCGGCATCAGCTCGATCACGCCAACGTCGGAATGGCTGGCCACCCTGGGGGTCTTGTCGAACTCCGGCCAGCGGCGGAAATCGGCCTCGATCTCGGCGGCAAGATCAGCAAGAACGCGCTCGATCCCGATATGAAGAACAAGCTTCATCATCTTGTCGACGCTTACAAAAGGTACAAGGTTCAGGGTCATCCAAAGCTCCGGGTCGGTCGGTCGAACACCTTGCGGCCCATCAGGCTTGCCACAAGATCGACCATCAGGCGCGCCGTCTTGCCGCGCTCGTCAAGAAACGGGTTCAACTCCACAAGATCGAGCGAGGTCACGAGCCCCAACTCATGCAGCAATTCCATCACCAGATGCGCTTCACGGAACGTCGTCCCGCCGGGCACGGTGGTTCCGACTGCGGGCGCAATCGACGGATCGAGGAAATCGACATCCAGCGAGACGTGGAGCAAGCCGTTCTCGGCCCGGACCTTGTCCAGAAAGGCACGCAGGGGGGCCACGATGCCATGCTCGTCCAGCACCCGCATGTCCTTGATGGCGATGTCATGCTCCAGCAACGCCGCATGTTCGGCCGGATCGACCGACCGGATACCGTAGAGACAGATCCGATCCGCCGGAAGCGGCGCGGGAAAGGGGGGAAACTCCTCGAACCCCGTCCGCCCGGCGATATAGGCCACCGGAGTGCCATGCAGGTTCCCGCTGGTGGTCGTCATCGGGGTATGGAAGTCGGAATGGGCATCCAGCCATAGAAGAAACAGCGGCCGCCCGATCATGTTCGCATGGGCCGCCACGCCTGCCACCGTTCCCAGCGCCAGCGAATGGTCACCGCCCAGGACAATCGGAAATCCGCTTTGGATCGCCGTGCCTGCCGCAGTCGCCAGCCGTCCCGTCCAGGCCAGTGTCTCGGGAAGCGAGTGCACGACCGGATTCGCGGGCGTCAGGGGGGTCAGCGGACCATGGGTCAGATCCCCCCGATCCTCGACCGTATGGCCCAGATCGCGCAGCGCCTGGCTGATGCCCGCCACGCGATAGGCCGCTGGCCCCATCAGGCAGCCGGGACGCTGCTGGCCGGAATCGATCGGCGCGCCGATCAGGATGCAATGGGTCATGCGTCACTCCTCTGCGCGCAAGCTCTTTGCAGCTTGCGGTGAAATCCAGCGCCATTATTGTCGTTCCGCGTAACAGACTGCTCAAATCGGCGGGCAAGACAAGCATCATGGATGAAACCGACCAACGCCTGATCTCCGAACTTCGTCGCGACGGGCGGGCGTCGCTGTCTGATCTGGCTGACCGTCTTGGCCTGTCGCGGGCCACGGTCCGCGCCCGGATGGAACGTCTCGCGGCAAAGGGCGAGATCGCGGGGTTCACCGTCCTGACACGCGGCGACATCACCGCGTTGCCCGTACGCGGCCTGATGATGATCGGGATCGAAGGCCGGGGGACGGAGCGCGTCATGGCCCGCCTGTCGGGCCTGCCCGCCGTTCAGGCGGTTCACACCACAAACGGCAAGTGGGATCTGATCGCGGAAATCGGCACCACCACACTGGCCGAACTGGATGATGTTCTGGCCCGAATCCGCACGTTCGACGGAGTTACCACCAGCGAGACGAACCTGCTGCTGACCACCCGCAAGGCAGGTCGCCGTTAGCTGCGCCGCGCGGCCATCAGCCAGATCACGGCCAGCCCCAGCGACGCGACCATGTTCCACGAGGCCATCGACAATCCCAGCATCTGCCAGGCCACCTGGTCGCAGCGCACGACCGGGGCGATGACCACGCTCGGGTCCAGCAGGTCCTTCACATCCATGCCGGCGATCGACCCTGCGGTGCAGGTCGCCAACCCCTCCCACCAGCCGCGCTCCACACCGGTGTGAAAGGCCGCGATCCCGGCCGTCGCCAGCGCCGCCATCGCGCCCAGCACCGGCAGCAACCGCCCGGGGACAGCCAGCGCCACAACCCCGATCAGCACGGCCGCCGCATGCGGCCAGCGCTGCCACAGGCACAACTGGCAGGGCGCAAGGCCGCCGATGAACTGGAATGCGAAAGCACCCAGCAACAACGCCAGCGATCCGCCCGCCGCCGCTGCGACCAAGCCATTGCGCGATGCCATCCGTCCCTCCGTCAGGTTCCGACGTATTTGTTTCGGCAGACCATAGGCCCCGGCACGGGCGCGCGGAAGGGCGCGCGAGACACGTCCGCGTGACGCACCTGATGCCGATCCGGACAAAAAACCTTCGCCCCCGCCGGATTGCGGGCTATCGTCCTCTCAAGCATTTCGGGTCGGAGGGTATTTTTCATGGAATGGCGCGGCAGACGGGGCAGCGGAAACATCGAGGATCGCCGCCGCAGCGGTGTGGGCCGCACTGCGGGGATCGGCGGCATCGGTGCCATCGTCGTGCTGCTCATTGGCCTGTTCCTCGGGGTTGACGTGACTCCGCTGCTTCAGGATCCCGGCGCTACAAGCGGCGGCTCTACCGAGATCACGGCCGAGGACAAGGCCGCAGGCGAATTCGTTTCGGTCACCCTCGCCGACACCGAAGACGTCTGGACCGAGGTGTTCCGCGATCAGTTGAATGCCAAGTATACGCCGGCCACACTGGTGCTCTTCAAGGGCGCTACCGCCTCGCCCTGCGGCGGCGCCAGCGGTGCGACCGGCCCGTTCTACTGTCCGATCGACAAGAAGGTGTATCTCGACACAGCCTTCTTCGCCACGCTTGAACAACAACTGGGTGCCCAGGGGGATTTCGCCTCGGCCTATGTCGTCGCGCATGAGATCGGCCACCATGTGCAGGACGAGCTGACCATCCTCGAGCAGACCACCAACGTCCGCCGCCAGGTCAGCGAGCAGGACAGCAACGCCATCTCGGTCCGGGTGGAGCTTCAGGCCGATTGCTTCGCCGGCATCTGGGCCCGACACGCCGCGCAGAACTTCGGCTCCATCGAACCCGGAGACTTCGAAGAGGCGCTGAACGCCGCCCGCCAGATCGGCGACGATACCCTCCAGCGCAACGCGGGCCAGCGCCCGATGCCGCACACCTTCACCCACGGGACGTCCGAGCAGCGCCAGCGCTGGTTCGCCATCGGGTTGCAATCCGGCCAGATCGCCGATTGCGACACGTTTTCTGCAACCGACCTCTGACCCTTCGGATTGACGCGGGGCAGGGGGCCGATTAAACCCTGCGCTGCGTGGCCCGAGTGGTGGAATGGTAGACGCAGGGGACTCAAAATCCCCCGCCGCAAGGCGTGTCGGTTCGAGTCCGACCTCGGGCACCACCCTGCGACCGAACCTTTCGGCGGATCGGTTCCCCGCCACAGGTGTTAACACGCCGGCGCAGTCATCCCGCCTGAGAGCCAGCGCCACCTGAAGTCCGTTTCAATCAAGCAGAACAGGTCCGCGCAGAGCCTGAGCAAGAGCAGGATACCGCTCTGACAGGACCGAACCGAGACGGGTTCGACGGTCCCCGCCGTAAACCATTCGTTGCATTCCAGACTACCTGTTGCCGTATTCGTCTGGTAAACCTCAATCGCCAAGGGTGTGTGTTTCCTGTTTTAACAAGTGGTGTGGGTGCGATGGCGACGATCAATGGCGACGGTTCCGGCAACAATCTGGTCGGGACCTCCGACAACGATACCATCAGCGGGAACGGCGGTGCCGATACCATTGACGGCGCTCTCGGAAATGACCTCATCTATGGCGGCGACCTGAATGACACGATCTACGGCGCGGCGGGCGGCGATACCGTTTACGGCGGGAACAACAACAACTCGATCTACGGCGGAAACATCGCTGGGGATGCCGAGAACTTCCTTTACGGCGACGCGGGCAACGACGGCATTTACGGCGGCGCGTCGATCAACCAGATTTATGGCGGCGACGGCAACGACGGCCTCTTCGGCGGGGCCGTTGCCGACACGCTGTTTGGAGGTGCGGGCGCGGATACCATCTCCAGCGGGTTCGGGAACGACTCGCTTGAGGGAGGCATCGACAACAACTCCCTGAGCGGCAGTACGGGCGACGATACCCTGAAGGGGGGCGACGGAAACGATACGCTCAGCGGCGGCGTCGGACTCGACGTTCTCGAGGGGGAGGCCGGGGACGACAGCCTGAGCGGTAACGACGGCAATGACACCGTTTATGGCGGCATCGGGTCTGACAGCCTCTTCGGCGGCAATGACAACGATACGTTGTTTGGCGGCGATGCCAAGGATTTCATCTACGGCGAAGCCGGCGCCGACACGGCTTACGGTGGCCTTGGTGACGATACCATGGCGGCCAGCGACGGGGCCGACGCGTTCTATGGCGACGAAGGCAACGACACCATCACGGGTGATGCCGGAAACGACACCCTGTACGGCGGCGACGGGATCGACAGCCTGTATGGCGGGGCAGACGACAACTCTCTCTTCGGAGGCGCGAGTGGCGACCGGCTCGATGGAGGAGACGGGAACGACACAGCCCAGGGCGGGACGGGCAACGACACGCTGGTTGGTGGCACCGGTGCAGACGTGCTCTCCGGCAACGAGGACAACAACTCCATCGTCGGCGGAAGTGGAAACGATACGCTTGACGGGGGCGATGGCAGCGATTCGTTGTTCGGCGGGTCCGATGTGGATGTTCTTTACGGGGGCGACGGCAGTGATGCGCTGACCGGCGGCAGCGAAGCAGATGTTCTTTACGGCGACGCAAGCGCCGATACGTTGACCGGCGGGACCGGCGACGATGCTCTTTTCGGCGGCGATGGCAACGACTGGTTTTACGGTGGATCCGAAGCGGATGCACTTTACGGCGGCCTGGGGACCAACGTCCTCAACGGCCAGGACGGGAATGACATCCTCTATGGTGGCTCCGACGCTGAATTCCTTTATGGCGGACCGGGCAACGACACGCTCTATGGCGAGCAGGGCGCAGACTATCTGGCCGGCGACGAAGATAACGATGTGATCTACGGCGAGGCAGGCAATGACAGCCTGTTCGGCGGCGGCGGGACGGACCAGGTCTTCGGCGGTGCTGATCGCGACGTGTTCGCCATCACTGTCGCCGCAAACGCATACGGCGACGTGATCGACGGGGGCGAGACCGGCGACGATTATGACACGCTCGACCTCAGCGATCCTGCCCTCGGGATAAAGAAGGTCACCTACAGTTCCACCAACCCCGAAGACGGCACCGTCACGTTCTTCGACGCATCGATGAACCAGACGGGCACTCTGACCTTCACGAACATCGAGAACGTCATCGCGCCCTGCTTCACCCCCGGCACCCTGATTGCCACCGCGCGGGGTGAAGTTCCGGTCGAACAGCTTGTCGTGGGCGACAGGGTCCACACGCGCGATTCGGGCCTGCAACCGCTGCGCTGGATCGGCAGACACAGCCTCGATGCAATCGATCTTGCCGTGCGGCCCGAACTGGCCCCCGTCCGCATCAAGGCGGGTGTGCTTGGCCACGGACTTCCCGTAAGGGATCTTGTCGTCTCGCCCCAGCACCGCATTCTGGTCAGCGGGGCGCAACCCGAACTCCTGTTCGGAGAACACGAAGTTCTGGTCGCAGCGATCCATCTTGTCGGGCGCCCCGGCATCACCCGTGCCGATGTCGATAGCGTGACGTACCTGCACATCATGTTTGACCGGCACGAGATCGTCTTGTCCGACGGGGCGTGGACCGAAAGCTTCCAGCCCGGCGAACAGACCCTGAAAAGCATCGGCGATGCCCAGCGGCGCGAACTCTATCAGGTGTTCCCCGAGCTTCGCACCGAACCCGAACTCACGGGCTACACCGCCGCCCGAAAGGCCCTGCGCCGCCACGAGGCTTTTCTGATACACAGTTGAATTTTGCCATTCGCAAGTATGAATTTGACCAACATCGCGCCTTAATAAGTCGTTAACCATTGTGGCCGGAGGGGGCATTCCCTTCGGAAACAAGGTGAAACGGCTCCGATGCCAGTTTTCAACGGAACCAGCGGCGGCGACACGCTGACCGGCGGCAGTGGCGACGATACCATCAATGGGTTCGGCGGCGCCAACTCGCTGACAGGGAACGGCGGTGCCGACTCCATCGATGCGGGCGACGGCAATGACAGCCTCTATGGCAATGCGGGCAACAATTCCCTCTACGGCGGGAACAACACCGACCGGTTGTTCGGCGGCGATGACAACGACCTGCTCGACGGTGGAAGCGGCAACGACCAACTCTACGGCGATGCGGGCGACGACACGCTGCGCGGCGGTGCGGGCAACGATACGCTCGACGGCGGAACGGGCATCGACACGCTCGACTACAGCGCCGCAGGCGGGGCCGTCAGCATCAACCTCACGACGAACTCCGCCTCGGGCAGCGATGCCGGCGGCGACACGATCAGCAATTTCGAGAATGTCATCGGTTCAGGCAGCAGCAACTCGCTGACCGGCGGCACCACGGCCAACATCCTCGACGGCGGTGCGGGCAACGATACGCTCACCGGCGCGGCGGGGGCCGATTCACTCTATGGTGGCGCGGGCACCGACCAGCTTTTCGGTGGCGACGACAACGACTGGCTCGAGGGCGGTGCGTCAGGCGACACGATCACCGGCGGCGCGGGCAGCGATACCGTCTCATACGCCTCGTCCACTGCGGGCGTCTCGGTGAACCTCCAGACAAACACCGCCTCGGGCGGGGATGCCGCGTCAGACACGATTTCGGAAGTCGAGAATGTCACCGGCTCCGGTCTGGCCGATACGCTGACCGGCGCAGACGGCGCGACCGCCCTTTACGGCGGCGCGGGCAGTGACACGCTCGACGGTCGCGGCGGGGCCGACCTCATCTACGGCGGCAACGACAGCGACACGATCGCGGGCGGCACCGGCAACGACACGCTGTCGGGCGACGCGGGCACCGACACGGTCTACGGCGGCAGCGGCAACGACAGCGTGCTCGGCGGCGACGGCAACGATGTCATCTATGGGGACAGCGATCAGCCCCGAAGCTGGTCCTACCGCTTCTACGACAAGGATTTCTCCTCGGCCAACGACCAGGCCTTCACCATCGAAAGCGGTACGCTCCGCAACACCAGCACAACGACCGATTTCGACCTGCGCGCCATGGCCGCACAGGCGCGCGGCACCACCACCGCGACCAACCCCGAGGATTTCGGGGTCATCCTGACCTCATCCTACACGGCAGGTGTCGCCGGCACGTACCGCTTCACCACCACGTCCGACGACGGTTCCGTCCTGCGCATTCTCGACAGCAACGGCACACCGCTCAACTTCGCGAACCAGACGGGCGGCACGCTTTCCTACCTGAACAACGACTTCCACCAGTCAGCGACCACCCGCTACGGCGACGTGGTGCTTGCGGCAGGCCAGACCTACACGATCGAGATCCGCATCTGGGAGAACCAGGGCGAAGAAGTCATCGGCGCCACCGTCACACCCCCGGGGGGCGTGTCGACCAGCCTCATCGGCAATGCCTCTATCGGCAGCGCGCCCACCAATACCGGCGACGATACGATCCTGGGCGGACTCGGCAATGACACGATCTTTGGCGAGGCCGGAAACGACAGCATCCTGGGCGAGGACGGCGGCGACCAGCTCTTCGGCGGCACCGGGAACGACACGATCATCGGCGATCTGGGCGATGACAGCATCGACGGCGGCGACGGGAACGACCTGATCTATGGCGATACCATCGTCGCAGACCTGCTTTCGGCCCAGAACGACACGATCTACGGCGGTGCCGGGAATGACACGATCTATGGCGGCAACGGCAATGATCTGATCTTCGGCCTTGCCGGGGACGACCAGCTTTACGGCGACAACGGCAATGATACGATCGACGGCGGTCTCGACAATGATCGCATCTTCGGCGGCAACGGCACCGACTCGCTGATCGGCAACGACGGCAACGATTCGATCGAAGGCAACAACGGCGACGACCGCCTGTTCGGCGGTGCGGGAACCGATTCGCTCTACGGCGGCAACGATAATGACAGCCTCGACGGCGGCAGCGGCACCGACCTTCTCTATGGCGGCGACGGCACCGACACGCTGAGGGGCGGCACCGAGAACGACCAGCTTTACGGCGATGCCGGCGCAGACAGCCTGTTCGGCGATGCGGGCGCAGACAGCCTGTTCGGCGGGACCGAGAACGACAGCCTCTATGGCGGCACCGAGGCCGACTCGCTCGACGGCGGCGCTGGCCTCGATCTGCTCTACGGCGGCGACGCGAACGACACCCTGCGCGGTGGCACCGAGAACGACCAGCTTTACGGTGATGCCGGGGCAGACAGCCTGTTCGGCGACGCAGGCGCAGACAGCCTCTTCGGCGGGACCGAGAATGACAGCCTCTACGGCGGCACCGAGGCCGACTCCCTCGATGGCGGCGCGAACGATGACCTGCTTTACGGCGGCGATGCGAACGACACCCTGGTCGGCGGAACCGGGAATGACTCGCTTTACGGCGACGCAGGCGATGACAGCCTCTCTGGCGATGACGGCGACGACAGTCTTGTCGGAGACACCGGGGCGGACACGATCTTCGGCGGCATCGGCGCGACTCGCTGTACGGCGGGGACGGAACGGATTCGCTCGATGGCGGGACGGGCAACGATTTCATCCTGTTCGGCACGGGGGATGACACCGTCTTCGGCGGCGACGGCAATGACAGCATTGATGATGCCACAGGCTCGGTCATTGCAGGGACCAACCTGCTCTACGGCGGCGAGGGCAACGATACGATCTGGGCCGGGCTTGGCAACGACTCGGTCTACGGCGGAACCGATAACGATCAGCTTTACGGCGAGGATGGCACCGACCTCCTCGATGGCGGCGATGGCCTCGACGCGCTGTCTGGCGGCAACGATGGCGACTCGCTCTACGGCGGCAACGGTGCCGATACCCTGTCCGGGGATGCGGGCGACGACATTCTCACCGGTGGCGCGGCAGGCGACGCGATGTCAGGCGGAGCCGACCGCGATACCTTCTTCGTCAACATCGGCTCCGATGGCTACGGCGACACGATCGACGGTGGCGAAATCGGAACCGATGCCGACACGCTCAATCTCGTCGGCGCGGGGCCATTCCGGATCGCCTATGACACCAACCGCGAGAACGGAACGGTCAGCTTCCTCGACCCGTCGCGGACCAATGTGCTGGGAACGCTGCGCTTCACCAATATCGAAACGGTTGTTCCCTGCTTCACGCCGGGCACCCTGATTGCCACGGCACGCGGTGAAGTTCCGGTGGAGATGCTGCGCGAAGGCGATCATGTGCTGACACGGGATTCAGGCCAGCAACCGTTGCGCTGGATCGGACGTCGCGCGCTGAACGCGGCCGACCTTGCCGCGCAGCCCGCGCTCGCGCCGGTCCGGATCGCGGCAGGGGCGCTCGGCTCCGGCATGCCCGAGCGTGACCTGGTCGTCTCGCCGCAGCACCGCGTCCTGGTCAGCGGCGCGCTACCCGAGCTTCTGTTCGGTGAAAACGAAGTTCTGGTTGCCGCCATTCACCTCGTCGGTCGCCCGGGCATCACACGGGTTGAGGCAGCCGAGGTGACCTACCTGCATCTGATGTTCGACCGGCACGAGATCGTTCTGTCGGATGGTCTTTGGAGCGAAAGCTTCCAGCCGGGCGACCGGACGCTGGCCGGTATGGATCACGCCCAACGGGCCGAGATCGAAGCCCTTTTTCCCGGCATGGATGCCGTGATCGACTTCGCCGCGGCCCGCCGTTCGCTGAAGGCGCATGAGGTGCGGGTGATGTTCGCGGCGTGACGAAGCGCGCCGGACCGCCCCGGCGAAAGCCGGGGCCAACCGCGGTTACAGACCTTGCGCCCCGATACCACGCCACGCCACCCAATCTTCCGGCGTATCAAGATCGGTCACCGCATGACGGCCGGGCAGGGGGATCAGCTCGACCCGGCCCTGCTGGCGCCGCAGCACATCCCGCGCCCCCGCATCGCCCGAAAGCGCCGCCAGCTCCGGCAGCGCCCAGTCGGGGAACAGCACCGGATGCCCCGGTGTCCCGTCCTCGGCCGTCGCGCGCAGGATACGGTCCGGCACTTCTGCGTGACGGCGCAGCAAAGTCTGCAAATCCGCCGTCGTGATCTCCGGCAGATCGGCCAGCAGCACGAGGACCGACCCTTGCCCTGCCGCGGCGAGGGCCGCGCGCAGCGAATGGGCCATGCCGTCTGCCGCATCCGGCACCGCCACGCGCGTGACCGGCAGGCCCGCGAGCGCCGCGTCCCGCAACGGGCGATCCAGCGGCAGCGTCACGATGACCGTACAGCCCGTTGCCAGCGCCACCTGCGCCTGGCGTCGCAGCAGCGGCACTCCATCGACGTCCTCAAGCAGCTTGTCCCCGCCCCGCATCCGGGACGAAGACCCAGCCGCCAGAAGGGCGATCGTCACGCTCATTGGTTAATGCTTTCGGCAAAATGCAACGATTTCAAGGGGCGGACGCAGCGTCTCACCGTGCGACACCCCTTGATACGCTACCCCCGCATCCTCGCTCCGTCCGCATCGAACAACGGCTCGCTCACCAACACCGCCGGCCGCCGCTCTCCCAGAATCTCGATCTCGACCCGCAGCCCGTCCTTCACCCGATCGCTCGGCACGAACCCTTGCGCCACGGATTTGCCCGTATAATGGCTGAACCCCCCGCTCGTGCAGAACCCCACCACCTCATCTTCCAGCCAGATCGGCTCCCACGCCACCACGTCGGCATCCCTGGCTTCCACGACAAAGGCGCAGAGCCGCCGTTTCGGCCCCTCGGCCTTCTCCTTCATCGCAGCCGCCTTCCCGATCCAGTCCGAAGGTTTGTTCCACCGGATGAACCGGTCCAGCCCGGTCTCGCCCGGCATGTAATCCGGGCTGAACTCACGCCCCCACGAGCCGAAGAACTTGTCCAGCCGCAGCGACATCATCGCCCGCATCCCGAACGGGCGGATACCCAGATCCTGCCCGGCCTCCCAGAGGGTGTTCCAGAGGTGCCGCTGGCTGACCGCATCGCAATAGATCTCGTAGCCCAGGTCGGCAGTATAGCTCACGCGCTGCACGATGCAGTCGGCCATCCCCACCGTCATCCGCTTCACGTCCATGAAGCGGAATGCCTCGCCCGACACATCGGCCCGCGTTACCCGCGCCAGAAGCTCGCGCGATTTCGGTCCCGCGATCTGGAAGCCGGTCCGCGCATCGCTGATGTTTTCGACCCGAACGCCATCCTCGGCGTGTTGCTCGAACCACCGCCCATGCCAGCCCTGCGCGCCATAGCTGGCAGTCAGCTGGAACTCTGTCTCGCTCAGGCAGGATACGGTGAAATCCCCGATGATCCTGCCGCTCTCGGCCAGCATCGGCGTCAGGCTAAGCCGCCCCGGCTTGGGGATCAGGCCCGCCATGATCCGGTCGAGCCACGCCCGCGCGTTGGGTCCACTCACCCGGTACTTGCCGAAGTTCTGGACCTCGTTGATCCCGACGCCGTTACGCACCGCCATGACTTCCTGCCGCGTCGCCTCCCAGGCGTTGGAGCGCTTGAAGGTCGGCGTCTCGAACAGCGGCTCGCCCGGCAGGGCGTGGTAATTCACGACCTCCAGCCCGTATTGCTGGCCCCAGACGGCGTTCATCCCGCTGAAGATGTCGTACATCGCGGTGGTCCGGAACGGGCGCGCGGCGGGCTTTTCCTCGTTCGGATAGGCCACGCTGAAGCGCGTCTGATAGTTCTCGATCACCTTGGGCACCGTGTAACCCGGTGTCGTCCAGGTCCCGAAGCGCGCCACGTCGAAGCCGCGCGGATCGCGTTCAACCTCGCCATGGATCATCCACTGCGCCAACGACAGGCCCATGCCGCCGCCCTGGCTGAACCCTGCCATGACCGCGCAGGCGGACCAGTAGTTGCGCAGGCCCGGCACCGGCCCGATCAGCGGGTTGCCGTCGGGGGCGAAGGTGAAGGGCCCGTGGATCACTCGTTTGACGCCCGAGCGTTCCAGCACCGGGAAGCGCTTGTAGGCGAAGGTGACGGAATCCTCGATCTTGTCGAACTGCTCGTTCAGCAGCTCATGCCCGAAGGTCCAGGGTGTGCCGTCCACGCTCCAGGGCTCGCAGGGTTTCTCGTAGAAGCCGATGCACAGGCCGCGCCCCTCCTGCCGCAGGTAGCTTTCGCCGCCAGGGTCCATGACGTGCGGGAATTCGCGGCCCGATTTCAGGATATCCATGATCTCGGGGATATCGTCGGTGACGAGATATTGGTGCGCCATCGGCAGCAGGGGCAGGTAGACGCCCGCCATCGCACCCACCTCGCGCGCCCAGAGCCCGGCGGCGTTCACCAGATGCTCGGCCACGATGGTGCCCTGCTCGGTCTCCACGTCCCAGCCGCCATCGACGCGCTGCGTCGTCGACAGCACGCGGTTGTGCAGGATGATCTCGGCCCCGCCCATCCGCGCGGCCTTGGCATAGGCATGGGTCGTGCCGGACGGGTCGAGGTGGCCGTCGAGCGGATCGTAGAGCGCGCCGATGATGCCGTTGGTGTTCACAAGGCCATCGGTCATCTTCGCCACGTCGTCTGGCGACAGGATTGCGGTGTCCAGGCCCATGTAGCGATGCTTCGCACGCTCGGCCTTGAGCATGTCGAAGCGTTCCTGCGTGTCGGCCAGCGTGATGCCCCCGACGTGGTGCAGCCCACAGGACATGCCGGTGATCGCCTCCAGCTCCTTGTAGAGCCGGATCGTGTAGCCCTGCAGTGCGGCCATGTTGGTATCGCCGTTGAGCGTGTGGAAGCCGCCCGCCGCGTGCCAGGTCGAGCCCGAGGTCAGATCCGACCGTTCGATCAGCGTCACATCCGACCAACCGAGTTTGGTAAGGTGGTAAAGGACAGAGCAACCGACAACACCTCCGCCGATCACAAGCACTCGGGTATGCGATTTCATTGGGAACTCCCTGAGATTTGTTTTTGGGCGCTGCGCCCGATGGAGGTGACTTTGGGAACCAGACTAGCGGGGCGGGTAACGGTCTGCATGTCATTGACGACAAAAATTGTCGTTTCGGCTGCATCGGGATTTCGGATATCAAGGCTCTCCAACCTGAGTTGCATTGATTGCTCGGCAGAACGCGGGGCCTTGTGATACCCGCTGAAGTAGAGGACATCTTTGCCGTGCCGAAGTCGCTGTCATTCCTGTTCCTGTATTCGGCGCTGCTCTTGGGGCTTGTGCTTGCACGCCCGTTGCTGGCGATCGACGAGACGCGGTACCTCGCCGTCGCATGGGAAATGCACCTGTCAGGCGACGCTTTTCACCTGACGCGGAACTTCGAGTCCTACGCCCACAAGCCGCCGCTTCTGTTCTGGCTGATCAACCTGATGTGGATGGCAACCGGGGTCAGCGAACTCGCCGGGCGGCTGGTCGGGCCGATCTGCGCGGTCGCGGCGATTGTCGCGACGGGCGCGCTGGCGCGGCGTCTCTGGCCGGATCAGGCCGGAATTGGCTTGCGGGCCATGGTCGCCTTGGCGTCGTTTCCGATCTTCATGGTCTATGGCAGTGCGACAATGTTCGATGCGCTGCTGTCCTTCACGGTGGTGCTGGGCATCGGCACGATCTGGCGGATCGGGCAGGGCGATGCGGATACCAGGCTCTGGGTTTGGCTGGGTGTGGTGGTTGGTGTGGGAGTTCTGGCAAAGGGGCCCGTGGTTCTGGTTCATCTGCTTCCCGCGCTGCTTTCCATGCGGTTCTGGGCCATCGCGCCCCCAACGCTGCGGAGTGGTCTGCGGGGATCTGCGCTGGCGTTGCTCGTGGCGCTTGGGCTGGTCGCGCTGTGGCTGGTGCCGGCGCTGGCCACAGGGGACGCAGCGTTTCGACGCGAGTTGCTCTGGACACAGACCGCGGCGCGGGTGACAGGCGATCTGGGGCACGGGCGGCCGTTCTGGTTCCTTCTGGCTTTGCTGCCGGTCATCGTCTTTCCCTGGGGTTGGTCGCTTCGGCTCTGGGCGGCGCTGCCTGCAGTCGTAAAGGCGGATCGCGCGGTGTTGTTCTGCATGATCTGGCTCGGGGGGGCGATTGCGGTCTTGTCGGTCGTCGGGGGCAAGCAGATGCACTACCTGCTGCCCGAAATGCCGGGGCTGGGGCTGATCGTGGCGCGCGTCCTGGGATCGGTGTGGGGCAGTCGTCGATGGTCACTGGCGCCGCTGGGGCCGCTTGCTGCTGGCAGTCGCACTGGCTGTCGTGGCGCTTGGCGGGGCGGATCAGCACCTGGGGGCAGGGGTGGTCATCACACCACAGGAGGCGGCAGTGCTGGCCGCGTCGTTCCTCGGCCTGGCCGTCGCCGGCGTGTTGCTCTCGACGGGGACGGGACATGCGGTGATGGGGCTTGGACTGCCGATGATCCTGCATCTGGTGATTGCCTTCGGCGGCGTGGGGGCATTGTTCGACACCCAGCCGATTGCAGAGGAACTGAAATCGAGGATGGGCGACGGTGTCGCGGTGGTCGGCATGCCGTATAATGCCGACTTCAACTTCAAGGCGCGGATGACGAGCCCCGTCGCGGTGCCCGATGGCGAGGTCGCGATGCAGGCGTGGATGCGGATGCATCCGAAGGGCAGCATCATCGGTCCTACCGGTCGGGCCGGATTCGAGACGCCGCCGGACAGGGCGTGGATGTATCGCGGGCGGCCGTTCGGGTTGTGGAGCGTCCGTGAACTCACGGCCCGCGAGGTCTCGGGGCCTTGACCGTGGAGTTGGGTTCGGCCACACCCCGCACATGGTTCCGATGGAAAAACTTGAGCAGATCATCCGGCGCTTCGAGTTTCTCGAGGCCCGGCTGGCGGAGGGCACGTCACCGGCCGAGATCGCCATGCTCAGCCGGGAATATAGTGAACTGAAGCCCGTCGTAGCTGAAATCAACTCTTACCGACATGCGCTTGACGATCTGTCCGAGGCGGAGGACATGCTCTCCGACCCCGAATTGCGATCACTGGCAGAAGAGGAACGGCCGCGCCTCAAGGCGCGTATCCTCGAGATGGAACAGGCGCTGCGGCTGGCCCTTCTGCCGCGCGACGCGGCGGATGAACGGGCGGCAATTCTGGAGATCCGGCCAGGAACGGGTGGGGATGAGGCCGCGCTTTTCGCGGGCGACCTGCTGCGGATGTACCAGCGCTATGCAGATGGTCAGGGCTGGCAGTTCGAAATCCTCGATCTGCAAGAGGGCGAGCGGGGTGGGGTGCGTGAAGTCGTGGCGCATGTGCATGGCAAGGGCGTTTTCGCAAAACTGAAGTACGAAAGCGGCGTTCACCGGGTGCAGCGTGTGCCGGAGACCGAGACGCAGGGGCGCATCCATACGTCAGCGGCGACGGTGGCGGTGCTTCCCGAGGCCGAAGACGTTGATATCGACATTCCGGCAAGCGACATCCGGATTGACACGATGCGATCCTCGGGTGCCGGCGGGCAGCACGTGAACACGACGGATTCTGCCGTTCGCATCACACACCTGCCGACCGGGATGATCGTGACCTCGTCGGAGAAATCCCAGCACCGGAACCGCGAGATCGCGATGCAGGTGTTGCGGGCGCGCCTGTTCGATCTTGAACGGGAACGGATCAACTCGGCGAGAGCGGCAGATCGCAAGGCACAGGTCGGATCGGGTGACCGGAGCGAGCGCATCCGCACTTACAACTTTCCGCAGGGTCGGATGACGGACCACCGCATCAACCTGACTCTCTACGGCCTGCCGCAGATCATGGCGGGTGATCTGAACAGTGTCGTCGACGCGCTGGTGGCGCATGACCAGGCGTCGAAGCTGGCCGAGATGGAAGTCATGACGACCGGCGAGGCGCTGCGCCGCGCGACGGCTGCGCTGCGCGACGCGGGTATTGACGGCGCGGCTCGGGATGCCCGGATCCTGCTGGCGGATGTCCTTGGCATTGCGCCGGATCGCGTCGGGCTGTGCCTGGACGAAGGTTTTTCACCGGAGCAGGTTGCGGGGCTGAACACCCGCGTCGCCGCAAGACTGGCGCGGCAGCCGGTGAGCCAGATCGTCGGGCATCGCCTGTTCTGGGGTCGCCGGTTCCGGGTCACCCGCAGCGTGCTCGACCCACGACCCGAGACGGAAACGCTGGTGGCGGCCGCACTCGAAGAAGCCTTCAAGTCGGTTCTGGACCTTGGGACAGGCTCGGGCGCCATCTTGCTGACACTGCTTGCAGAACGGCCCGACGCCACAGGCCTCGGCGTCGACGTGTCGGAACCTGCATTGCGGGTGGCCAGAGAGACGTGCTCGGAATTTGGCCTTTCCGGTCGATGCACTCTGGTTCAATCCGATTGGTTCGCGAACGTCGAGGGGACGTTCGACCTGATCGTGTCCAACCCGCCCTACATTGGGGTTGAAGAGATGGCGGAACTGTCGCCAGACGTCAGGGATTGGGAACCGCACATTGCACTGACACCCGGCGGTGACGGGCTGGATGCCTTTCGGGCTATTTCGGCAGGAGTCATGGGCCGCCTTGCGATTGGCGGGCGCCTGTTGGTGGAAATCGGGCCGACGCAGGCGGATCGCGTCGCCGGGCTGTTCGAAGCGGCTGGTCTGCGGGATATCGAGGTGCGGCGCGACCTTGACGGGCGGGATCGCGTGGTTCTTGCGCGCAGACACCGCCAGTAGGGCCGTACTGCGGGATTCTCGCCACATGGATGGCGAAAATGCAGAAAATGCTGTGCCACGGAATGCCGCGCCCTAGTTTTCCCTTGTAAGCGAAGGCCAGCCATGATTAGTCGCGGCAAGGGGATAGGTGCCGGTTCGGCCCTTTCGTAACATACCCTTCTCGCAAGCCTGACATTCGTCGTTGGAACCCGTTCGGGAAATCCGCTCGATTGAACACAGCTGCTTCGGGCAAACCCAGACCCAAGCCGGAAACACGGAACACATGAGATCATCCAAATCACGTTCGCGCTCGAAGTCGAACCGGCCTCGGTCGATGGGCAATATCGTAAACCGGGTCTTCGACAGCTCGGGACCCGAGGGCAAGGTTCGCGGCACGCCGCAGCAGATCATCGAAAAATACCAGTTCCTCGCGCGTGACGCTCAACTGTCCAACGACCGTGTGGCGGCAGAGAACTTCATGCAGCATGCCGAGCATTACACGCGGATGCTGGCCGAGGCACAGCGCGAGCTGGCGGCGGAGCAGGAACAGAGGCGGCCCCAGGGCGACTATTCGGGCGGCGGGAACCAGAACGGTCAGCAGGGCGGACAGCAGGGGCAGGGCGGCGGATATCAAGGCGCCCAGCCAAACCAGAACCGTGACCAGCAGCACCGTGACCAGCCGAACCGCGATCAGAACCGGGACCGGCCTTACCGCGAAGAACGTGTGGATGTGCGGGATGAACAGCCCGACGTCATCGTTCCCAGGACGACCGTGATGATGGATTTCATCGACGAACTGGGCGATAGCGGGCTGGTCGAGACTCCGGAAACACGCAATCGCGCGCACCAGCCCCGCGCCGACGAGCGCCGAGATCGTGCGCCACGTCCAGAGCACTCTGAAACGGTCGAACGTGAGGACCGTCGTCGCGAGGAGCACAAACCCCGGGAACCGAAAGCGGTACCTGCTGCGGTTGAGGCTCCGGTTGTGGCTCCGGTCGGCATCGCGGAAAACGATGGTTCACCGGCAGTGCGCAAGCCGCGTGCCCCGCGCAAGCCAAAATCAGAGGTGGCGTTGCCCGACGGCGGGGGGCCCGCAAAAGCCGCGGAATAATCTGCTACCGCGCAATTTCGCGCGCCAGAGCACAGAATTTCTCGAGCGAAATCTCTTCTGCACGGGCCGTCGGTTCGATATCGGCGGCCAAGAGCTTGCTCTCAATTGCAGGGCCAAGGCCCTTTAGGCTTGATCGCAGCATCTTGCGGCGCTGGTTGAATGCCATGGTCGTGATCCGCAGCAAGGTGGCCTGATCGGCAGGGAAGCGCGGCTCGGCAAGGTGTCTGAAATGCACGACGGCCGAATGGACCTTGGGTGGGGGCACGAAAGCTTCGGGTGGAAGGGTGAGCACGATCCTGGGATCGGTGCGCCACTGTGCCATCAGGGCAAGTCGACCATAGGCCTTTGATCCCGGTGTGGCCACGATGCGCTCGGCCACTTCCTTCTGGAACATCAGCGTGAGGCTGTCCCAGAAGGGCGGCCAGGCGGCGCTCGAAACCCAGCGGATCAGCAATTCGGTGCCAACATTGTAGGGCAGATTGGCCACGATCCGGATGGGGGGCGACAGATGCGTGAGCGGGTCGATGGTCAGGGCATCGCCGATCAATACGTCGAGCTTTCCCGGGTATGCAGCGGAAATTTCGGCCAGCGCGGGAAGGCAGCGCGGATCCTTCTCGATCGCAAGGACGTGGCGTGCTCCCTCGGCGAGCAATCCCCGCGTCAGCCCTCCCGGACCGGGGCCGATCTCGAGCACGTCGCAATTCCTCAGGTCGCCCGCCAGTCTCGCAATGCGCGACGTCAGGTTAAGATCGAGCAGGAAGTTCTGGCCGAGTTGCTTTTTCGCGGCCAGTCCGTGCGTCGCAATGACGTCGCGCAAAGGCGGCAGTCCATCTATCGCAGCCAAGGCTTGCTCCTTCGTTCGGGCCGTGTCACCCGCGCCGTCGCGCCATTTCAGAAGCCAGCTCAAGGGCGGCGATCAGGCTGGTCGGATCAGCCTTGCCCTGCCCGGCAATGTCGTAGGCCGTGCCATGATCGGGCGACGTTCTGACGAAGGGCAGGCCGAGCGTCACATTCACTCCGCCGGAGAAGTCGATCGTCTTGACCGGGATCAGCGCCTGATCGTGATACATTGCGACTGCGACATCGTATCCCGCTCGGGCCGCCGCATGAAACATCGTGTCAGCCGAAAGCGGACCCTGCAGCAACATGCCTTCGGCGCGAAGGCGGTCGAGCACGGGGATGATGACCTCGATCTCCTCCCGGCCGATTGTTCCCCCTTCACCTGCGTGGGGATTCAACCCTGCAACGGCGATGCGTGGTGTCGCGATGCCGAAATCCCGGCGCAACGAGGCATCCGTGATGCGAAGGGTTTCCTCCAGCAACTCGGGCCGCAGCGCTCCGGAAACTTCGGCCAACGGGATGTGAATGGTAACCGGTACCACTCGCAGAGCCGGGCACGCCAGCAGCATCACGACGCGGCTCACCCCGGCCAGCGAGGCAAGATATTCGGTATGGCCCGGAAACGCGAAGCCCGCGCCGTCCTTGAGGGCTTTCTTGCTGATCGGGGCCGTGCAGATGGCTGAAACCTCGCCCGCCACGACGAGCCGGACGGCGCGCGCGATAACCGCGATAACCTCGGCCGCATGACTTTTCTCGGGTTTTCCGGGATGGGCGGCAGACGGGAACGGATGCGACAGGACGGGCAGCACGCCCTCGGGCACGCAAGCCACGTCATCCGGTCGCGAGACACTCTGCCACCGAGAACCGATGGGAAGATGGCGCGGATCGCCGATCCAGAAAAACGGAATGCGACCCTCCAGCGCGGCATGTGCCTTCACCGCGATCTCCGGTCCGATGCCTGCAGGTTCGCCGCAGGTGAGGGCGATGGGCCGCAGTCTTTGGCTCACGGCTCGCGGATCACGGCGGCGGCGCGCAGCTTCCTCAGGTATCCGTCGGCAGCCAGCGCAAGTCGCTCGTTGAGGAGTTGCGCCCGGATCTCGTCACGGGTGGGCGGCGAGGCGCCTTCGGCGAGTTCGGGCACGACATCCCGCGAACACAACATCAGGAACACGAGGTTTCCACCCTTGCGAAGATTGAAGGAGCTCTCCCCTGCATCGAGTTTTGCCAGTTCAATGGCCACGTCCTGCGGTATCTCTCCGGGGGCCTGTGTAATGCGCGTAAGCTGGCTTTCCGGCGCGCCCTTCTGAAGCGCGAAGACATCGGCACAAATGTCGGCCCGTGCCTGAATCTTGCCGACATCCGCCAGACCTTCCGGGGTATTGGGAAGATAGAGCTGAACGTAATCGACCTTGACTGTCTTGTTGGCCAGCGCGCTCGTTTCCTCGATCCCGCGAAGCTGGAACAGGGCGACCGCATTGGGGAGGAGGATCGGCGGGGTCACCTGTCCCGGCAACAGGGTGACGACGGCATCTCGCAGGCCGGGGGAAGCTTGCCGATGTCGATCCAGTCGATCTGTCCCCCCTGTTCGCGCGAACTTGCGGCCGAAAACTGCGTCGCTGCTGCCGAGAAATCATCGACGCTGCGGATCGAGGCAGACAGTTCCTCGGCCTGCGCCAAGGCATCATCAAACTGACCTTCAGGCGCCGGAAGCACAAGTTCGGACAATAGCACCCGGAGGCCGGCGCGCTGGCGGGTGACGGAAAAGGCGCGGTCGATTTCGCCTTCCGACACGATCACGATGCCGACGAATTTTTCCCGGATGACGCTGCGCCACAGCAGGCCCGATCGCACAAAGTCGCGAAAAGTCTCCGGTTCGACGCCGGCTTCGCCGAGAGCCTTCGTGAATTCCTCGACACTGAGGTTTGCACGACTGGCGAATTCCTTCATTCCGCCTTGAAGGTCTTCCTCGGTCAACTCGAGCTTGAGAGTTTCGGCTGCCTGAAGCTTCAGGCGATCTTCGATCAGGTCCTTCATGGCGATCGCCTCGAGATCGCCCACCGTGTTCACGGCCTGAAGAAACAGCACACGCTGTTCCACTTCGTAGTTCGTGATGGCGTGGTCGTCCACGATGAGCCTCGGCGCAAACAGACCGTCCGCCGCACCGACGGGAAGTGCCGCGAGAAGAACGCTCAGGCTCAGAGCAAGCAGGCGAGAATGGCGCATGTCAGAAGTCCGTTATCTGCTCTATTGGGTCGGTTGGAGACCGGTTCATTTTGGTTGGGCCTGATCGATCGTCGACCTAGCTTCGGCAGCGGCGAGCGGGGCCGGGACTGCCGCTTCCGCCGAAACCGAGCAGATCGACTGCCAGGCCGAATTCCGTTGTCGGCGTCAGACTAGTTGAGTCCGCGAACCAACGCGAGAGGGAAAGATCGACCAGGATGCACTCGGTGCGATACTCCAGCCCAAGATTGGCGCGCGAGGCTCGCCCCGCGATGAAGTCTTGCCGAAGACCAAAGCGGGTCCGCCAGTTGTCGGCCACCTGCCAGGATCCGTCGACGGCCCATTCCGAGATGTCATTGTCTTGGCCTGCCGCGGGGTCTGCGATATTCCAGTAGTATCCAGAGCTTATGGATAGCCGTTCACTTGTCCAGCCAAGGCGGGATTCGGCCTCGGTGCTTTCAAAGTTCTCATCCACGAGTATTCTCTGGGTCAGGCTCAGGCCCGCAGGCGTGATAATCCGCGCACCAAGCAACCAGTCGGACTGGGTTCCGTCGAGGCCAGTGGAAATGTCGAACTGGTCCGTGTTGTTCGCGCGGTAGATGCGACCGAAGGCGAAGGCAAGGTTTGAGCCTTTGGCGCCATATCTAGTCCAGGACAGGCCAATGGTCGCGCGAGACCCCAGTTCAACCGCATCGGTTCCCGGAAACCGGTCGAGCGAGAACAGGTTGCCACTGTCAAACTCGACAAGTTGGCTGTCCTCGTTCGGCACATCAGGACTTTCGTCCGGTGCGAGGACGAGTTGCAGGACAGGTTCAAGCACCTGGCTCGATCCGTCCCGGCCCTGTCTGACGAGGGGCCACCGCAGTTCGGCCCCCCCGACACCATACAGCCGCGCAATCTGGGATGGATAGACCGGATCCTGCTGAACCGCAGTGACATCTCCCTGGATACGGCCAACTGCTGTCCCGACAAGTCCACCTGGAAGAACCCAGTTCCGCCGCCAGTCGAGCCGCATCAACGCCCGTCCACTGTCAAGACCGTCTGAAATCCCGTCCCCATTCGTATCTGCGGTGCTCGAGGACAACCGCGTTTCGCCGGACAACTGATACCGCAAGGTCGCAATCCCTCCGATGACCGGAGGGGCGAAGCGCCGGATTGCCCCGATATCGAAGAGCGTTGACGGAAGGTTGCCGTTGTCATCCCCTTCTCGGAGGGACTCGAGATGGATCACCCGGCCAAGGATGTATTCGTCACGCCGCACCCGTTCCGCCGCCACGAAACTCGTCAGCACATCCTGCGATGAGATGCCGTAATCGAGCAGATAGGCGTCGTCGGTGGTTGCCTGGATGCCGAACGAGAGGTTGAAATCATGCGGCAGGGCAAACCCACCCGATGCGAAAAGATACCCCCGCGTTTTGTCGGGCAGTATCTCGTCGGTCGAGATCGCGCCCGAAATCTCGATGTTCCCGGTTTCGAACGCCTGCCGGTACCGCAGGCCCAGTGACCGCGCGTTCTTGGTCGCTGCGTAGGGTGTCACCGTCAGGTCCCGTGAATCGCCAAGCGCGATGAAGTAGGGAACAGCTATGCCGGAACCAAGTTCGCTTGTGCTGCGGATCTTTGGCTGCAGAAAGCCGGTCGCCCGCTTCAATGTCGGATCAGGAAGGCGCAGTCGGGGAAGATAGAACACGGGCACCCCTGCTACCCTCAACTGGGCGTTCTCGAAGTACAACTGGCGTTCAGTCTGGTCGTGCACAACGCGCCGGGCCCGGATCTCCCAAAGGGGCGTGGGGTTTGTCGCGCAGACCTGACACGATGATGCAACTGTTCTGCCGAGTTCCGTATACCTTCCACCGACCCGCTGAATTTCAGTCGCCGCAAGTTGCAACTGCTGGTTCAGCACCAGTCTTGCACCGCGAAGGATGCCGTCCTGAAGATCTGACGACACGTCCGCCTGTTCTGCGAGAATCCTCGTACCGGCTTCATCGGTGATGACGAGCGGACCTTCGATCAACAGTCTGTTGGTTTTGCTGTAGAATGTCACGCGTTCGGCGCGAAGGCGTGTCCCCTTGTGCAATACCTCCACGTTTCCGTCGGCCACCAGCACGCTGTCCGCCTGAATCTCCACCTGGTCCGCGATAAGCGTCGCGCTGTCCTCTGCATCTGCGGGCAGGGCGAGTCCCGCCACCAAGAAGAAAACGGCTGCCAGCCACCGCAACATCAGCCGTCCTCCATGTGGAGGAGCAGGCCGAGCGACAACAGGATGGTGGCGACAGGGGGGAACCACGCGGCCAGAAACACAGGAATTTGCCCACTTTCGCCAAGCACTTGCGCGAAGTTTCTCAGAAAGAATATGACGAAGCCGGACAGCGCTGCGGCAAGGGCCATTGTCCCCGTCCGCCCGAAGCGTGTATGGCGCATGGTGAACCCGGCAGCAAGGAGAACCATGCCGGCCAGAAGGAGCGGTTGCGCCAGTTCCATCTGGAACCAGACCCTGTGGCGCTTGGCCGAGAAACCTGCTGCGTCCAAGCTTGCGATAAAGGCCGGCAAATCCCAGATCGGCACGGCGGAAGGCTCGCCGAAACTATCACGAATGCGGTCGCGGGTGAGATCAGAGCGTATCTTGTCCGTGGCCAGCGTGACCGCCGTCGCCTCGGGGTTGGGGCTGTCCAGTTGCCAGCGCTTCACGCCGGTAAGCTGCCAGGCTCCCGTCACGAGCGAGGCTTGGTCAGCCTCGATCCGGGAAATGGGTTGCCCAACGGAATCGAATTCCAGAAACGTGACATTGTCCAGGACAGTGCCATCCTGATTTGCCCGGCTGGCACGGATGACCATCTGCTGTCCGTCGCCGCCTTGTCGAAGCCAGAGACCTTCCGGACTGATCGACAGGACGCTGGACGTTCCGTTCGCATATCGCGTGACGAGTTCCTCGTAATGTTTGATGGTCCCTGCGACAATCGGATTCAGAACCATGACCGAGATCACACCGATCATCACGGCAACCACGACCGGGGTGACCAACAGGCGCAGTCCAGAACGGCCGGTGGCGCGGATGACAACCAGTTCGCTGGACCGCGCAAGGGCGATGAAGAAGGCAATTGCAGCAAGGATCGTGATCAGGGGCAGGATTCTGTAGAGGCTCTCAGGCACTTTGAGTGCGGCAAGACCTACGAGCTGTCCAATGCTGATCGGAGACGCAAAGCGCCCGATCTGCTCGACAATGTCGAACATCATCATCAGGCCAAAGAAGATCAGGAAAACCAGGAGGAAAACAGCCGCAAACCGGCGTGCGATGTAGCGGCTCAGCGTCATGTGCCGACCCTCACCGACGTCCGGCGATTGCCGGTCCCGCTTGCCCCCCCGGCCGCCCAGGCAAGCATCAGAGCGGCGGTCCCGAGTCCCAGAACAGGCGCAAGATAGATCAACGGCCACGCCGACGCTGTTTTAACGACCGTGTTGGCGGCAACGTTGTCGATGAGTTGCAGCAGGACAAGGGCAACAACGGCGCCGAGCAGTTGGCGCCAAAGCCCGAACCTGCTGTAGGCGCCAAGAAGAAGCGTCGCAAAACCGATCAGCGGTCCGGCAAGCCCTAGCAGCGGATTCGCGATCCGGCTGTGACCTTCCTGAAGAAGGACGCCGCGCGTCGCGTCGAGTTCAACTTCAAGATCGGGTGGCGGATCGAGAAGCGTCCAAGTCGCCATTTCCTCGGCCGTCCGACCCGCGACAGGCTGCACTGCGAGAAGAGCGCCCAGGTCGTAGGTGAAGTCTGCGTAGCGCGTCACGGCGAGCCGCCCTGTGTTGCGGTCAAGCGTCTGGGCGACTCCATCGAACATAACCAGCTTTGGTCCTGTTTCGCTTCGCAGAAGCATCGCGCGCAGAGCGCTGTACGTGACCCGCTGTTCGGGATTGCGCGCATCCGAAAGAAACACTTCGAGAAGTTCCTGGGTCGGCGCAATCTCGCGGATGTAAAAGGTGATGCCGGGCGTCGGATGCAGGAAAACGCCTTCACGCAGGAAGCGCGCTGTAACGTTGGCCTGGATCTCGGCGGTGCGTGCCGCCAGAGTTGTCCGGCTTACGGGCACGACGAAGTTCATCAGAACCGCGACCATCAGCGTCACGATCAGGCCAAAGTACACGACGGGGCGCGCGAGACGCCACGGCGAGAATCCGGTCGCCTGCATCACCACGAGTTCGCTTTCCTGGGTCAATCGGTTCGTGGCGTAAACCGTTGCCGCAAAGGCGGAAATCGGCAGCACGAGGCGAATGACATTGGGCAGTGTCAGCGCGGTGAACTCAAGAAACACCAGCGCCGACTGGCCGTCGCCGATCAATTCGTCGAACAGCCCGAGCGCGCGATTCACCCAGTAGACCGCAACGAGAACCAGCGAGAAGAAGCCGAACAGCGCCATCAGTTGCGACAGGATGTATCTGTCGAATTTGGACAATGTTTCCCGCCTCCAAATCATCCGTGAGGCAGGAACGTAGTTGAATTCCGAGGTCACGAAAACTGCTATCTGGTCAAGTCCAAGGGTGCGGGCTAGGCTCCGCCCAATCGCAGATTTCCCATTTATCCGTCGGAGGATGCCATGACCAATCCCGTTTCGATCCAGTTCAGAGCCGTCGATCTGGAGGCGATCTCGGAATTTGGCGGCCGCGTCGTGGTCTTCGCGGGGTCCGGCGGGGCAGCAGGTGCAGCCGCGCGCAGGGTCAATCGTCTGACCCGCGGCGCACTTGACCGATACCTTGACTCGACCGCGTTCGAGAAACTGAAACCCGGAGACGCCGCGGATCTCGCCTGGCCTTCGGGACTTGCGGCGGAGGCGCTCCAGGTCGTGAAGCTTGACCGCAATTCCGATGCCATCACCGTGCGCAAGGCGGGTGCCGCGATCGGCAAGGCGCTTGGCGCGTCCGGCGCGCTTGTCCTTGCGGAGGCGCATCCGAAATCGGCAGAAATCTCATTCGGTCTGGCGTTGAGGGCCTATGATTTCGTGACCTACCGATCGGGGGAAACGAAGGTGCCGGGCGAAGTCCAGTTCATGGTTTCGGCGCCCGAGGCGGTCGCAGCACAGGCCTCGCCAAAGGCTGCCGTGGCAGAGGGTGTGTTCTTCACCCGCGACCTCACCAACGAACCGGGCAATGTGCTGACGCCCGACGATTTTGCGGCCCGCCTTGCCGCGATGCAGGAACTTGGGCTGGATGTGGAGATCATCGACGAGCCCGAGATGAAAAAGCTTGGGATGAATGCGCTTCTTGGTGTCGGGCAGGGTTCGGTGAATCCGTCGAAGATCGTGGTGATGCAGTGGCGGGGTGGCAAGAAGGATGACGCGCCTTTCGCCGTGATCGGCAAGGGCGTGACATTTGATACTGGCGGCATCTCGATCAAACCCGCCGCTGGCATGGAGGACATGACGGGCGACATGGGCGGCGCGGGCGTTGTTGCCGGCCTCATGCGGGCCCTGGCATTGCGCAAGGCGAAGGCAAATGTCGTGGGACTTGTCGGCCTTGTCGAGAACATGCCGGACGGAAACGCACAGCGACCGGGCGATGTGGTGAAATCCATGAAGGGCGACACGATCGAGGTCATCAATACCGATGCCGAAGGCCGTCTCGTTCTGGCCGACGTGTTCTGGTACGCGCAGGACCGGTTCAAACCAAAGGGAATGGTTGATCTTGCGACCCTGACGGGTGCGATGGTCGTCGCGCTTGGCCATGAGAATACCGGCGTATTCTCGAATGATGACGGCTTGTGCAATGCGCTTCTGAAGGCCGCGAAGGCGGAGGGCGAGGGAGCATGGCGGATGCCGATGGGCGACGGCTACGACCAGCAGCTGAAATCGCGCATCGCCGATATGAAGAACGTGACCGGACGCGAAGGCGGCGCAATCACGGCTGCCTGCTTTCTGCAACGTTTCGTGCAGCCCGGTCTGCCCTGGTGCCATCTGGACATTGCCGGCACGGCGAGCGTGAAGTCTGACACGGACTATGCGCCGAAAGGGGCGACGGGGTGGGGCGTGATGACGCTGAACCGTCTGATCCAAGACCTGTACGAGGGCTGAGTGGCGCACCGTTCTGTTCTTTCACTTGACCCGGTCATCGGTGGAGCAGACGGCACGGACCCTGCTGATGCGAGCGTTAAATCAGGGCTGGCGGGTGATGATCCGTGGAACGGACCCGGCAAGGCTCGATCATCTTGATCGTCAACTCTGGCTCGGGCCGGAGGAGGACTTCATCGCCCACGGGCGGGCAGGGGGAGCACATGACGCGCGGCAGCCCGTTCTGCTGACGCAAGGCGGCGATCTGGTCAACGATCCGGCGGCGGTCATGCTGCTGGACGGTGCTCCGGTTGACCTCGGCCAAGCCCAAGGTCTGGAACGGGTCTGGGTGCTGTTCGAGGATGCGGATACCGAGAAGCGCGAGCTCGCTCGGGGCCAGTGGCGGCTGGTGACGGAAGCGGGTCTTGCGGCGCAATACTGGTCGGAGGAAAGCGGCCGCTGGGACATGAAGATGGAGCGCGCGGCTTCTGTGGCGCTGACATGACGACCGGCCGGGCGTGCCCGGGTTCGGATCGGTCCAGATGCAGCGCGGCGCAGCCGACCCCCGCGCTTCGCTAGCGCCGCAGCAGCATCCGGTCCCCGGCGAATTCGATATGGAACCGGCCGAGATAGTCCATCCCAAGGAGCGAGCCATCCATCTCGCCGTCGTTGACCCAGGCCGGAAGCACCGCGTCCGACCACGGCCCGAGTGAAACATCCGTCAGCTTGACGCGCGATGTCCGGACAACTCCGTTCGCGGTCTGGGCCTCGCCCAGATAGACAAGTGTCTCGGTATCGATCCCGAGCGACTGTGCGTCTCGACTTTGACAGGACAACGTTCGTGGCACCCGTATCGACCATGAAACTGATCGGTTTTCCGGCCACGTCGAGCGTCAGATAGTAGTGGCCGTCGGGCGACCGGGGAACCTCCATCACGCCGCCGACCATCGCCGCCTGTCGTTGCACATCGCTGCGCAGATCGGTCCACAGGCCGTAGCCTGCCATGAGCCCGACGAAGATCAGCGCCCAGGCGAGCGATGTCCGCAACGCCTGGCCGAACCGGTTCCGGTATTCGACGACGACCCAGCCGCCGACCGCGCAGAGCAGGAGCACCAGATAGACCAGCCTGAGGAGTGTATTGTTATCCATGAAACCTCCTGTCACGGGGCGGATCTGGGTGCAGAGAACGTCGCCCGCAATGGGCCGGATTACACAAGCAGGCCGGTGCCCACGATCCCGTCGATCACGAACTGTACCGAAAGGGCGGCCAGCAG
Source organism: uncultured Alphaproteobacteria bacterium (assembly GCA_963777765.1). GTDB lineage: Bacteria > Pseudomonadota > Alphaproteobacteria > Rhodobacterales > Rhodobacteraceae > Aliitabrizicola. The sequence continues at coordinate 472,051 of CAVZRP010000004.1, forward strand.
CATGCCGAGCAGACGGGTAATCACGATTGTCCCGGTTCGCCCCAAGGCACGCTCGATCGGCCCGGCGACAAGGAACAGCAGGTAGCAGATCACGATCAGCACGAGCATCAGCCCATGCACCGCAATCGTCCCCGCCCAGCCCGGACCGGATTGGCCGACGAGCAGGATCATCGAGGCGATGGCGCCCGGTCCGGCGATCAAGGGGGTGGCGAGGGGGAACACCGACGGATCGTGCTGCGGGTCGGTCTTCTGCCCCTCCCGCCTCTGGGTGCGCCGTTCAAACAGCATGTCGAGCGCCGTGAGGAACAGCAGGATGCCCCCGGCGATGCGGAAGGCGGGCATGGAGATGCCGACGAAGCCCAACACGGCCTCACCGAAAAGTCCGAACATCGTCAGCAGGATCGCTCCGATGACGCAGGCGCGCAGTCCGATGGCGCGGCGGTGCGTCTCGGTCATGCCCTGAGTCAGTGCGATAAAGAGCGGGATCAGCCCCGGCGGGTCGATCACGACGAAGAGCGTGACGAAGGCCGTGATGAGAAAAGCCGTGTCCACTAGGCCGACGCGTCTTCAAGGCGCGATTCCGCCTTGAGCCAGAGTGCTTCGGCCCGATCCAGCCCTTCCATCACCTCGGCATATTTCTTCTGCCAGGTTTCCAGCTCGCCGACCCGCGACTGCTCGTAAAGCTCGGGGTCGGCCAGTTTCTTGGCGAGGCGATCCCGCATCTCGTTCAGTTTTGCGACGCGTTCCTCGCATTTCCTGACTTCGGTGCGCAGCGTGGAAATCTCGTCGCGATTCAGCCGCTTGGGCTTCTCGACGGGCGGCTTCTCGCGGGCCGGTTCGTCGCCTGCCAGAAGCTGGCGGCGGTAGGCTTCGAGGTCTTCGGTATAGGGCTGGACCGCACCGTCCTTGACCAGCCACAGCCGGTCCGCGACAAGGCCCAGCAGGTGCATGTCGTGGCTGACGAGGATGACCGCGCCCGAATATTCGGTAAGAGCAAGGACCAGCGCCTCGCGGCTTTCCATGTCGAGGTGGTTCGTCGGCTCGTCAAGGATCAGCAGGTGCGGGGCGTCTATGGTGGCGAGAAGCAGCGACAGACGCGCCTTCTGTCCGCCGGACAGGCGGGCGACGGCAGTATCCGCCTGATCTGCCGTCAGACCGAAGCCCGCAAGGCGCGCGCGCAGGCGCGGCTGGCCTTCGCTGGGGCGTAGACGCTGGATGTGCTGAAGCGGCGTTTCGTCGATGTGCAGTTCGTCGACCTGATGCTGGGCGAAATAACCGATGCGCAGCTTGGACGACTTGGTCATACGGCCTTCGCTTGCGTCCAGCTTTCCGGCCAGCAGTTTGGACAGGGTCGATTTCCCTTCGCCGTTACGCCCCAGAAGGGCGATGCGGTCATCCTGGTCGATCCGGAGGTTCAGCTTTCGCAGCACGGGGCGGCCGCCATAGCCGACTGCGGCACCATCGAGGTTGATGATCGGGGGCGACAGCTCTTCGGGCGCCGGGAAAGTGAAGACCTGTTTCTTCGCTTCCTCCGGAGGTGTGATCGGGGTCATCTTTTCGAGCATCTTCACGCGGCTTTGCGCCTGGACGGCTTTCGAGGCCTTGGCCTTGAAGCGATCCACGAAGCTTTGCAGATGCGCCCTGCGGGCTTCCTGCTTCTTTGCCTCGGCCTGCAGCACGGCGCGGCGTTCGGCCATCTGCCGGGCGAACTGGTCGTAGGGTCCGGTCCAGTAGGTCAGCTTGCGCGCATCCAGATGCAGGATGCCCTGCACGGCGCGGTTCAGAAGACCACGGTCATGGCTGATGATGAGAACCGTATGGGGATACTTCGCGAGGTAGCTTTCCAGCCAGAGCGAACCTTCGAGGTCGAGGTAGTTGGTCGGCTCGTCGAGCAGGAGAAGATCGGGCTGGGCAAAAAGCACACCCGCCAGGGCGACGCGCATCCGCCAGCCGCCCGAGAAGTCCGAGCACGGGCGCAACTGCGCCTCGGCATCGAAGCCAAGGCCCTTGAGGATGGCCGAGGCGCGGCCTTCAGCGGACCAGGCATCAATGTCGGTCAGTCTGTGCTGGATCTCGGCGATGCGGTGGGGGTCGGTCGCGGCGTCGGCCTCGACAAGCAGCGAGGCGCGTTCGGTATCGGCTTGCAGCACGGTATCCAGCAAAGAGGTCGATGATGACGGAACTTCCTGCGCCACCCCGCCGATCTTCGATCTGGACGGAAGCGAGATCTCCCCGCCTTCCAGCGCCAGTTCGCCCCGGATCAGGCGAAAGAGTGTGGTCTTGCCCGTGCCGTTGCGGCCGACAAGGCCGACCTTGTGCCCATAGGGAATGGTTGCAGAGGCCGCTTCGAAAAGGGGGCGGCCTTCGACGGAATAGGTGATTTCAGAAATCTGGAGCATGGGCAGCGACTTGCCTCATGGCTGGCGGCGCGTCAACCGGGCAGTCGGCGGGTGACGGCTTTTCAAGCCGTGCTGCCCATGCTAGCAGGACGGCGCAATTGGGGACAGGGCAGGGGCCTCGTCCCGTATACATCGGAAAGAGTTGCATATGGCCATCGAACGTACGCTTTCGATCATCAAACCCGACGCCACCCGCCGGAACCTGACCGGAAAGATCAACGCAAAGTTCGAGGAAGCGGGACTGCGTATTGTTGCGCAGAAACGGATCCACCTGAGCCTGGCACAGGCCCAGAAGTTCTACGAAGTCCACAGCGAACGCCCGTTTTTCGGTGAACTGACCGAGTTCATGGCGTCCGAACCTGTCGTCGTGCAGGTGCTCGAAGGCGAAGGGGCGATTGCCAAGAACCGCGAAGTGATGGGCGCGACGAACCCGGCAAATGCCGCCGTGGGCACCATTCGCAAGGAATTTGCCCTGTCGGTTGGCGAGAACTCGGTCCACGGGTCCGATGCGCCGGAAACCGCTGCGGTGGAGATCGCGTATTTCTTCTCGGGACTGGAACTGGTCGGCTGACACAGGAAGCGGGTTCCTAACGGCGCTCGACCACCCCAAGAAAATCAAGGGCCGCCTCTAGATCGGAGCGGCCCTTCTTGCTGACCTGTGCCTTCAACCTGTCGAACCGCTTGCGAAGGGCTACTTTTTCATCGCCCCGGCAATCGTTCCAGGGCCGACCCTGAAGGCCCATCACGATCACATAGTAACCGATGAAATGCGGCTGCACCCCGGAGTCAAGCAGTCGGAGATAGGCAGCGTCCGGACCGAGTTCCGCCAGTTCTTCAGCACTGGAAATGCCGACCCTCGCAAACGCAGCCTCGGTCGCTGGCCCGAGGTTGCGAATGGAGGAAACAGGTGATGGCATCGGAAGACCCCGCAAACTGGCTTCAGCACATTTGCCGAAACAGGTTGCGCGAGTTTAGATCAGATGGACGCCCAGTCACGGAAAATTGGCGCCTGACCCTGTTGCGGTGCCGGTTTCGGGTCTGCGCCCATCTGGCCCGCGGAGGGCGTGGAATCGCCCTGCTGCTGAGGGGCCGGGGATTGTTGTGGCTTGGCCATTTGTCTGCTCCAGTACCGTCTGCTCTTGCCTTGATCGCCGTGTTTCACGGCGGCTGATGACGAGTATCGACCCTCTTTGCGTCAGGGTTTCGACCTGCGTCAGGCCCTATTGCGGCCAACTATGCGCCGGTTTTGGGGAATGCAACTCGGATAAATGCGAATTGCCAGATATTTGATGGGATTGCGCGACAAACCGGACACGGTCAGGGCATTGAACCGGACGGGCCAACAATAGGTCGCCAAGTCATCCGGACGGAGCGAATCGCTGCGACGGCGAGACGCAAGACTCGGCCTGAAAAGTCGATACTGTACAATACGTTGGCTGAAACCTGTGGTTGAACGCGGCTGCGCTTCCACCCCTTTCGCTTGTCCATTTTCGTCTCGCCGTTACGATCGTGAAGTGGTGAAGCTGCGATCTCGATACTCGACGATGACCTCTCCGGATCGGCCTTTCAATTCGACAGGGTGGCCTGCCCTGTGCGCCGTGCGGCAAGACGGGTATTCGGTGCTGCAAATTGTCCGTCACGCCTCCGTTTCGTCCCGATTGGATGGTCGGAGAACGCTGCGATTTGAACTGTCTTGCAGTTCGGCAGACGAGGTGCGGCGGCCAGGCCGCGCTGCTCAGTGCGACTTCATCTCCTGTTTGCCAGAGAATACCCAGACTTAAAGCGGTTTGAGGGTTGATTTGGCCTGCAACCATGTGATGTGGTGAAGAGAGAACCGGCAGGCGCGGTGCATCTGCCGGAACCGCTTTGGAAGGCTGCTGGAACTGGAGGGAAGTCCGTGACGTCGACCGAACCGGCATGTGGCCATTTTCCCGCTCGCATACTTGCAAAATCCAGTCATGCGGCGATGGTGATGACTGATCTGCAGTGAAGGGCCGCATCCTCAGTCGCGATAGATACAAGAAGGCGAAACCCGTGTTCGATACACCTCTCTCTACGGCAGACCTGAAGACTGCCATACTGCGACACCTGACCTTCACGCTGGGAAAAGACACCCCGACCGCCAGTATCTACGACTGGCGAATGGCTTTGTCCTATGCGATCCGCGACCGGATCGTGGAGCCGTGGTTCGCGTCGACCCGCCGGACATGGGCCGAGGATCGAAAGCGCGTTTACTACCTCTCGATGGAGTTCCTGATCGGGCGCATCCTGGAGGATGCAACGGTAAACCTGGGCCTGCGCGAGACTGCCGAAGATGCGATGCACAGCTTTGGTCAGGATTTCCGCACGGTCGTCGAGGATGAACCGGATGCGGCGCTCGGCAACGGAGGGCTGGGCCGGCTTGCCGCCTGTTTCATGGAGTCGATGGCAACACTTGGATGCCCGGCTTATGGCTATGGCATCCGCTACGAGCATGGACTGTTCCGGCAGCGGTTCGAGGGCGGCCAGCAGGTTGAAACGCCCGAGGACTGGCTGATTCAGCGCCATCCGTGGGAGTTTGAGCGTCCCGAGGCCGCTTACACCATAGGGTTCAAGGGCAGTGTCGAGTCATCGGGCGGGCGGGAGGTCTGGACCCCCGGTGAAACCGTCATCGCCAGCGCGCATGACACGCCGGTTGTCGGCTGGCAGGGCAAATGGGCGAACACGCTTCGCCTTTGGGGCGCCAAACCGACGACGCTCTTTGATCTGGCGCGGTTCAATCGCGGCGACTATGCGGCTGCGGCTGAACCCGAGGCGCTGGCGCGCACCCTCTCGCGGGTGCTCTATCCCGACGACACGACCTATCAGGGCAAGGAGTTGCGTCTGAAGCAGGAGTTCTTCCTGACCTCCGCCGCGCTGCAGGATATCCTTCGCCGCTATCTTGCCAAGCATTCCGACCTGCGTCAGCTTCCGAAGCATGTCGCGATCCAGATGAATGACACCCATCCGGCGATTGCCGGGCCGGAACTGATCCGGCTCTTGTCGGACGTGCATGGGATGGAATTCACCGAAGCTCTGGAAACGGCACGAGCTTGCTTGGGGTACACAAACCACACGCTCTTGCCCGAAGCGCTGGAACGCTGGGCGACCTTCACCTTTGGAAACGTGCTTCCCCGGCATATGCAGATCGTCGAGCGGATCGACGGCTGGCACCGCCGGACCTATCCCGCGCGCCCCCACTACGTCGGCATCGTGAAGCATCAGGAGGTTCGCATGGGCGAACTTGCCTTCATCATGGCGCACAAGGTCAATGGCGTGTCTGCCCTCCATTCGGACCTCATCAAGAAGAACCTGTTCCCCGAACTGCACAAGCTGCACCCCGGACGGATCATCAACCAGACCAACGGTGTTACCCCGCGCCGCTGGCTCCGGATGGTGAACAGGCCCCTTGCGGCGCTCATCACCGACACGGTCGGCCCCGGTTGGGAGGATGACCTCGATCGGCTCGTCCAGCTGGAGCCGCATATCGAGGATGCCGACTTCAGGTCGGCGTTCGACGCGGCAAAGCACAGCAACAAGGTCCAGCTTGCATCCTGGATCAAGGAGCACTGCAACGAGACGGTCAGCCCCGATGCGATGTTCGATGTGCAGATCAAGCGCATCCATGAATACAAGCGGCAATTGCTGAACATCCTCGAGGCGATCGCCCATTGGCATGCGATCAAGCTCGCTCCGGGGGGCGATTGGGTTCCGCGGGTCAAGATCTTCGGCGGAAAGTCGGCGCCGGGATATGCCGTTGCCAAGGAGATAATTCACCTGATCAACGACGTGGCGAAGGTGCTGAATTCCGATCCGGAAACGAGGGATCTGCTGAAGATCATCTATCCCGAAAACTACAATGTCTCGATGGCCGAGCGGCTTATCCCGGCGGCGGACCTGTCGGAACAGATTTCGACGGCTGGCAAGGAAGCATCGGGTACGGGCAACATGAAGTTCATGCTGAACGGTGCGGCGACGATCGGAACGCTTGACGGGGCGAATGTCGAGATCCTGCACGAGGTCGGGCCCGAGAACTTCTTCCTGTTCGGCATGACCGCAGACGAAGCGATGAAGCGGCGCGAAGATCCGGATCATTCCAAGAAGGCGATCGAGGCGAGCGAGCCCTTGCGGGATGTTCTGCAGATGATCGCCGAAGGCCGGTTCAACCCGGACCAGCCGGACCGTTACCACGCCCTCGTTCACCGCGTCTGGCACCATGACTATTTCCTGGTCGCTGCCGATTTTGACTCCTATCACGCCGAACAGGGCAAGGTCGCTGCGGCCTATGCGGACCGGGACCGCTGGATCCGCATGGCGGCAATGAATACGGCGCGGGCCGGATTCTTTTCCTCTGACCGGACAATCCGTGGTTACATGAAGGACGTGTGGTCGGTCGAGGCGGCACTCTGAGCCGAAAGGGGGGGACGATGGTTGCTGCGGCTGAGACGACACTGATCGACCTGGGAACGGCACGCGCAATTGCCGAGGGCGCGCATGGCGAGCCATTTTCGGTGCTTGGCCTTCACAAGCGCGGGCGACACTGGGTGCTGACGGCCTTCGTGCCGGGCGCTGACCGCCTGACGGTGGTGACGGACAAGGTCGCTGAGGCCGAGCACCACCCAGAGGTGCCAGGCATATTCACGCTCCGCATGAGCAAGCAGCAGCCCTATCGCCTGAGGGCGCAGGGCCATGGAACGGAATGGGAGTTCGAAGACCCTTTCCGCTTCGGGCCGGTGCTGGGTGAACTCGACGAGTATCTTCTTGGCGAGGGCACCCATAGGCGACTCTGGCAGGTGCTTGGCGCACATGCGATCACGCATGAGGGAGTCGAGGGCACGCATTTTGCAGTCTGGGCCCCGAACGCCCAGAGGGTTTCGGTCGTCGGAGATTTCAACATCTGGGATGGCCGCAGGCACCCTATGCGGCGGCGTGGGTCGACGGGGGTGTGGGAAACATTCATTCCCGGGGTCGCAGAAGGCACGGTCTACAAATACGAGATCCGCGGGCCGAACGGCGACCTGATGCCGCTGAAGGCAGATCCCGTCGGCTTCGGCTCGGAACATCCTCCGGCGAATGCCTCGGTGGTACGCAGGTTGGGCGGGGATGCCTGGTCTGACGGCGGCTGGATGAAGTCACGCCAGAAGGCACAATCCATCGACGCGCCGATCTCGGTCTACGAGGTCCATCTTGGCAGCTGGCGCCGCGCGCCAGGCAACCGGATGTTGAGCTATCTGGAACTGGCGGAACAGCTGGTCGACTATGTCGCCGACATGGGGTTCACCCATATCGAGCTGATGCCGATCTCGGAGTATCCCTTCGACGGCAGCTGGGGATATCAGCCGGTCGGCCTCTATGCCCCCACGATCCGCCACGGCACGCCGCCGGAGTTTCGCAGCTTTGTCGAAGCGGCGCATCGCAAGGGCCTTGGTGTTCTGCTCGACTGGGTTCCGGGACACTTCCCGTCCGACCCGCACGGGCTGGGACGGTTCGATGGGACGGCCCTTTACGAGCATCAGGACCCGCGCGAGGGGTTCCACCAGGACTGGAACACCCTGATCTACAACTACGGTCGGGTCGAGGTTTCCAACTACCTGGTCTCGAACGCCCTGTACTGGCTGGAAGAATATCACCTCGACGGGCTGCGCGTCGACGCTGTGGCCTCGATGCTGTATCGCGATTACTCGCGCAAGGAAGGGCAGTGGGTTCCCAATCGCGACGGGGGGCGGGAAAACTACGAGGCGATCGCCCTGCTTCAGCGGATGAACATCATGACCTACGGCGAAGTGCCGGGGATCATGACGGTCGCCGAGGAATCGACAGCGTTTCCGGGTGTATCGCGGCCGGTGGACCATGGCGAACTCGGATTCGGGTTCAAGTGGAACATGGGTTGGATGAACGACACCCTCAGCTACATGCACAAGGATCCGATCCACCGGAAGTATCATCATCACCAGATGACCTTTGGCCTGCACTACGCCTGGTCCGAGAACTACATCCTGCCGATCAGCCATGATGAAGTCGTTCACGGCAAGGGCAGCATGCTCGACAAGATGCCGGGCGGCGGCGACGAGAAGTTCGCCAATCTGCGGGCCTACTATGGCTTCATGTGGGGCCATCCGGGAAAGAAGCTGCTCTTCATGGGGCAGGAGTTCGCCCAGGGCCGCGAATGGAACCATGCACAAAGCCTCGACTGGCACCTTCTGGACATCAAGGCGCATCTTGGGGTTCAATCTCTTGTGCGCGACCTCAACGCGGTGTACCGCGCGACGCCTGCACTTCACGTGAACGATACCCGACCCGAGGGGTTCGCCTGGATCGAGTCCAACGATGCCAATTCATCGGTCTACGCTTGGGTGCGGAAAGGGCGGAAATCCGACAAGATGGTCGTCGTCGTGTCGAACATGACGCCGGTCAACCGGCAGTACCGCCTTGGCTTTCCTGCCGAAGGCCAATGGGATGAAGTGCTAAATACCGACTCTGCCATCTACGGCGGCGGCAACCGCGGCAATCTGGGCGGGGCGCAGACCGAGGCCACGCCATGGCAAGGCCAGCGCCAATCGGCGGTCATTGCTCTGCCGCCGCTTTCGACGATCATGTTCCGGCAGGGGTAGGGCCGGGGAAAGCCGGGGCGAACCCGGCTCGAGGGAGGGAACCATGACTGTAAGACCAAATACGCGGCTGTCATCGCAGGCAATGGCATTCGTGCTTGCGGGTGGGCGGGGAAGTCAACTCAAGGAACTGACAGACCGGCGGGCCAAGCCTGCGGTATATTTCGGAGGCAAGACCAGGATCATCGACTTCGCCCTGTCGAATGCCCTGAATTCGGGCATCCGGAAGATGGCAGTTGCCACGCAGTACAAGGCCCACAGCCTGATCCGCCATTGCCAGCGCGGGTGGAACTTCTTCCGGGCCGAACGGAACGAGTATCTGGATATCCTTCCGGCCAGCCAACGGGTGAACGAGAACAAGTGGTATCTGGGAACGGCTGACGCCGTGACCCAGAACATCGACATCGTCGACAGCTACGGCATCAAGTATGTCGTCATCCTGGCCGGCGACCATATCTACAAGATGGATTACGAGATCATGCTGCGCCAGCATGTCGACAGCGGCGCCGATGTGACGATTGGCTGCCTGACCGTTCCTCGTATGGAAGCGACCGCCTTTGGCGTCATGCATGTCGACAAGACGGGTCGGATTACAGCATTCCTGGAAAAACCTGCCGACCCGCCGGCCATTCCGGGCGATCCTGAACATGCGCTCGCCTCCATGGGGATCTACATCTTCAATTGGGATTTCCTGCGCGACCTGCTGATCCGCGATTCCGAAGACGCGAATTCGAGCCATGATTTCGGGAACGACATCATTCCCGACATCGTGAAGAACGGGAAAGCGATGGCCCACCGGTTTTCGGAAAGCTGCGTGAAGTCAGGAACTCGAGACCGAGCCCTACTGGCGCGATGTGGGAACGATTGACGCCTTCTGGCAGGCGAACATCGACCTGACCGATTTCGTGCCGAAACTCGATATCTATGACAATGCCTGGCCGATCTGGACCTACGCCGAAATCGTACCGCCCGCGAAGTTCATACATGATGAGGATGGGCGCCGTGGCATGGCGATTTCGTCCCTTGTTTCAGGGGGCTGCATCGTATCGGGTTCGGAAGTGCGTAATTCTCTGCTCTTCACAGGCGTGCGCACACATTCCTATTCCAGCCTCGAATACGTCGTCGCCTTGCCGCATGTGAAGGTCAACCGAAAGGCCGAGTTGAAGAACTGTGTCATCGACAGCGGTGTCATCATTCCCGAGGGTCTGGTGATTGGCAAAGACCCGGAAGAAGATGTTCGCTGGTTCCGGCGGACAGAGACGGGGATCGTCCTGGTGACACAAGACATGCTGGATGCGCGGGCAGCCAAGCTGGGCTGAAGAAGGATAGAATGGTGAAACAGCACGGGCGGGTGCTTTCCGTCGCTTCGGAATGCGTGCCATTTCTGAAAACGGGCGGTCTTGCCGATGTTGTCGGCGCGCTTCCCGCAGCGCTTGCTGCCCAAGGCTGGGAGATGCGTGTGCTTATGCCTGCGTATCGTTCCCTGCGCGGCAGGATCGGCGAGTGGCGCGAGGTCTGGGCCGATCCTGACCTGTTCGGTGGCCCTGCACGGGTGATGGCCGGACGGGTCGGCGAGCTTTCGATGCTGCTGCTTGACGCCCCGCACCTCTATGACCGCGAGGGTGGCCCCTATTCCGGGCCCGGTGGCGACTGGCCCGACAACGCCTTGCGTTTTGCCGGCCTCAGCTGGGCCGCCGCCATGATCGCGCGCGACGGGCTTGCCGATGGCTGGCGGCCGGATATCCTGCACGCGCATGACTGGCAGGCCGGACTGGCACCTGCATATCTTCGCTACAATGGCGGGGGAAACGTCGGCACCGTGATTACGGTGCATAACATCGCCTTTCAGGGATGGGCACCCGCAGCCCTTCTTGCGACGTTGCGGCTTCCGGGCGCACAGTTTCATGCCGACGCGCTTGAATACTATGGCGGTCTCTCCAGTCTGAAGGCTGGCTTGGTCACCGCCGATGCCATCACCACCGTATCGCCAACCTATGCCAGCGAGCTGATGCGCCCTGAATTCGGCATGGGATTGCAGGGGGTGATCGCCGCGCGCGCGGCGCGTGTTACGGGTATCCTGAACGGTGTGGATACCGATGTCTGGTCGCCCGAGAATGACACCGCCATTGCGCCATACTCCGCCAAGACGCTCGACCGGAAGCGCGCCAACCGCGACGCGTTGCAGGCAGAGTTCGGTCTGACGGTCCCCGGCCCGCTGGCGATCGTGGTCAGTCGTCTGACCGACCAGAAAGGCATCGACCTGCTGCCCGCAGTTATCCCGGCTTTCGTGGAGGGAGGGGGCGGGCTGGTCGTGCTCGGATCTGGAGACCCCTTGCTGGAAAAGGCGATGCTGGATCTTGAGGCGCGCTTCCCCGGTAGGGTCGGCGTCAAGATCGGCTATGACGAGTCCCTGAGTCACCGCATGTTCGCAGGCGGCGATGCCGTGCTTGTCCCCTCGCGGTTCGAGCCTTGCGGTCTGACGCAGATGTATGGTCTGCGCTACGGGACGCTGCCGGTCGTCGCGGCGACAGGGGGGCTGGTGGATACCGTCATCGGCGCCACCCCGGCAACACTTGCGGCCAAAGTGGCGACAGGCATCGTGTTCCAGACGACAGATGCGCTCGGGTTCTCGCAGGCACTTCGGAAGTTGCTGGATCTTTACGCCGATCCAAGACACTGGGAGAAGATGCAGCTCAATGCGATGAAGCATCCGGTCGGCTGGGAAAGCTCCGCCGCAGCCTATGCCAGCCTTTATGAGGGCCTTCGCGCGTGACGCCCCAAGGCGACATGCCCGTCCGCGTCGCCGGTCATGCGACGGCTGCCGGTCGTCCGTTCCCGATGGGAGCAAGCTTCGACGGGGAAGGCGTAAACTTCGCGGTCTTTTCCGCGAATGCCGACAAGATCGAGCTTTGCCTCTTTTCCCCCGACGGCCGCAAGGAAATCGCCCGTCTTCCTTTCATGGATCGCGATGGGGATATCTGGCACATGCGGGTGTCGGGCCTGATGCCGGGCGCACTCTATGGTTTTCGGGCGCACGGTCCCTACGCACCGGAGGCGGGGCATCGCTTCAACCCGAACAAGCTGCTGCTCGACCCCTATGCGCGCGGCTTCGACGGCAGGCTTCGGTGGTCCGATGCGCTGATGGGATACAAGGTCGGCAGTCCACGTGCGGACCTGTCGTTCGATACTCGGGACAGTGCATTTGCCATGCCGAAGTCCGTCGTCATCGACCCCGCCTTCCAATGGGGCGACGATGCGCCGCCCCTGCATCCACTGACCCAGACACTGATTTATGAAGCTCACCCGAAGGGCCTGACCATCCAGCATCCCGAGGTTCCCGCGACGCTTCGCGGCACCATGCTTGGCCTCTGCTCGGATGCCATCCTGGACCATCTGACCAAGCTTGGCGTGACGGCCATCGAGCTGCTGCCAATTCACGCCTTTGTCGATGACCGCTTCCTCGTATCGCGCGGCCTCAGGAATTACTGGGGCTATCAGACGATCGGCTTCTTTGCCACCGAGCCGCGATACCTTGGGCGCGGGCGCCTTCGCGAAGTGCAAAGCATGGTCCGCCGGTTTCACTCTGCCGGGATCGAGGTGATCCTCGATGTCGTCTACAACCATACGGGCGAAGGTGATGCTCTTGGGCCGACCCTCAGCTTCCGGGGGCTCGACAACCGCAGCTACTATCGCCTGACCGACGGGGGTCGCTACTACGTCAACGACACGGGCACGGGCAACACCCTGAACCTCACGCATCCGATGGTGCTGCGCATGGTCATGGACTCGCTGCGCTACTGGGTCGAGACCTGCCATGTGGATGGCTTTCGGTTCGATCTGGCCTCGGTCCTGGGGCGCGAGCAGGGCGGTTTTGACCCCAACGGCGGCTTCTTCGACGCAATCCGCCAGGACCCTGTCCTGAACCGCGTCAAGCTGATCGCGGAGCCCTGGGATATCGGGCCCGGCGGGTATCAACTGGGCTCCTATCCGCATCCGTTCCTGGAATGGAACGACCGCTACCGCGACGGCATTCGGCGCTTCTGGCGCGGCGATGCCGGCATGACGCCGGAACTGGCCAATCGTGTTCTGGGGTCGGCGGAGAAATTCGACCATTCGGGCCGCGCCGCGACAAGTTCGGTCAACTTCATCACGGCCCATGATGGCTTCACGCTCGAAGACCTCGTCAGCTACACCGTCAAGCGCAACCTCGCAAACGGCGAAGACAATCGGGATGGCACGGGCGAGAATTATTCGGACAACCTTGGCGTCGAAGGCACAACCGACGACCGCGCCATCCGAGCCGCGCGTGATCTTCGCAAACGCAACCTTCTGGCCACCCTGATGCTGTCCCAGGGAACACCCATGCTGCTTGCGGGCGATGAGCACGGCAACAGCCAGGGCGGAAACAACAATGCCTACGCGCAGGACAACCCGACAGGCTGGGTGGACTGGGAAGACCGCGACCTTGATCTGAGCGCGTTTGTCGCGCGACTGTCCGAGCTGCGCCGCACCCATCCCGTCCTGCGCCAGCGCCGCTTCCTTCACGCCCAGTCGCGCAGTGTCGATGGCCAGCCCGATGTGATCTGGCGCCGACCGGACGGGGAAGTGCCACGGCCGGAAGACTGGCATGACCCCGGTTTTCGCTGCCTTGGCGTCGAGCTTCGGCTGGCCGCAGAGGAAAACCGCGCGGACCATGAAGCCATCTTCGTCATTTTCAATGCCGGCACTGCCCGGGACGTCGTGCTGCCGAGAACGGCACCAAGCTGGCGGATGATCCTGGACACCACGCGGCCCACGTCCGACGCGCAGACTGCGAAGGCAGCGGTTGCGATGCCGGCCAATTCCGTGCTGGTGTTCGAGGCAATTTCAGAAACGGGAGACAAGGCATGAGCATCGAAATCGTTCGGACCTCGCCCATAGCCGGCCAGAAGCCCGGCACGTCGGGACTGCGCAAGAAAACCCCGGTCTTCATGGGTCCGCACTATCTGGAGAACTTCATCCAGTCGATTTTCGATGTCGTGGGAGCGGAGGGAAAGACGTTCGTCCTGGGAGGCGATGGTCGCTACTTCAACGACCGGGCAGCGCAGGTCGTCCTGCGGATGGCGGCGGCGAACGGGGCGGCACGCGTGATCGTGGGGCAGGGCGCGATCCTGTCCACGCCGGCGGCAAGCCATCTGATCCGCCTCAACAAGACCGATGGCGGCATCATCATGTCGGCCAGCCACAATCCCGGCGGACCGACCGAGGACTTCGGGGTGAAATTCAACATGCCCAATGGCGGACCGGCACCGGAGGCCGTGACCGAGGCCATGTTCCAGCGAACGACAGAGTTGACCGAGTATCGTATCCTGTCGTCGCATGACGTCGATCTGGGGCGCATCGGCAGAACGACCCTGGGTGCCATGATCGTTGACGTCGTCGATCCTGTCTCTGACTACGCCGAACTGATGGAGACGCTGTTCGATTTCCCGGCGATCCGGGCGATGTTCGGCGGTGGGTTTCGGATGCGCTTTGATGCAATGTGCGCTGTAACCGGTCCATATGCCAAGGAAATCCTGGAAGGCCGGCTTGGTGCCGCCGCCGGAACGGTGGTGAATGGCACCCCATTGCCGGATTTCGGAGGGATGCACCCCGATCCGAACCCGGTTTGGGCGAAGACCCTGATGGACGAGATGTTCGGGCCGGATGCACCCGACTTCGGGGCGGCCTCGGACGGTGACGGAGACCGGAACATGGTGGTCGGTCGCCGCATTTACGTTTCCCCGTCAGACAGCCTTGCGGTTCTTGCGGCGAATGCCACGCTGGCACCCGGATACAGGGCAGGCCTGAAGGGTGTCGCCCGCTCCATGCCGACCTCGGCCGCAGTGGACCGGGTCGCGCACGCGCTCAAGATCGACAGCTATGAAACGCCGACCGGCTGGAAGTTCTTCGGCAACCTGCTCGACGCAGGACGCGCAACGCTCTGCGGTGAGGAGAGCTTTGGCACCGGGTCGGACCACGTGCGTGAGAAGGACGGCCTCTGGGCCGTCCTGATGTGGCTGAACATTCTTGCTGTTCGGAAGGAAAGTGTCGCGGACATCCTGACATCCCATTGGTCCAGCTTTGGTCGAAACTACTATTCGCGGCATGATTTCGAGGCGATCGAGGCTGCGAAGGCGGATGCCATGATCGGAACCTTGCGCCAGACTCTGTCAAGCTTGCCGGGTCATCAGGTTGAAGGGCTGACCATCACGGCGGCGGACGATTTTGCCTATACCGATCCCGTGGACGGCTCGGTCAGCCAGAAGCAGGGTGTCCGTATCTTCTTTGCCGATGGCAGCCGGATCATCCTGCGGCTGTCCGGCACGGGAACAGAAGGCGCGACGCTGCGTCTCTACCTGGAGCGGTACGAGGCGGACCCGACCCGCTTTGATCTTGATCCTCAGATCGCGCTGGGTCCGGTCGTCCGCGCCGCTCACGGCATTGCGGGGATCGAGCGATACACCGGACGCTCCACGCCGGATGTCATCACCTGAGCAACTGGGCTCGCGCCTTGCGGATGGCCTTCGAGTTGCCGCAAGCGGGCTTCGGCCCTTGACGTCGGCAAGCGGTGAGTTGCGTTTGCGGCCTTGCAATCCTGTGCCCTGCGCTGTACACGCGCGGCACTTCACAGGCGAGGTGCGGGCTTGCGGGGGAGAAATCCCCGTCAGTCCACCGGTTGGCCCGCAAGGGCTGAATCACTTCGCCGAGGCGCAAACCGGAAAGGACTTTGGACATGGCGCTCCCCGATTTCTCCATGCGTCAGCTCTTGGAAGCTGGCGTTCACTACGGCCACCAGACAGCTCGCTGGAACCCCAAGATGGGCGAGTATATCTACGGTGACCGCAATGGCATCCACATCATCGACCTGACGCAGACCGTTCCGCTGCTGGATGCAGCGCTTCAGGTTGTGCGTGACACGGTCGCCAAGGGTGGCCGCATCCTGTTCGTCGGCACGAAGCGTCAGGCCCAGAAGCCGATCGCGGAAGCCGCTGAAAAATGTGCGCAATACTACATGAACCATCGCTGGCTGGGCGGCACGCTGACCAACTGGAAGACCGTTTCGCAGTCGATCCAGCGTCTGAAGCAGATCGACGAGCTGATGACTCACGGGGCCGAGGGCCTGACCAAGAAGGAACGCCTGAACATCGAGCGCGAACAGTCCAAGCTTCAGGCGTCGCTGGGCGGCATCCGCGAGATGGGCGGTGTTCCGGACCTTTTGTTCATCATCGACGTGGGCAAGGAAGACCTGGCCATTCTGGAAGCGCAGAAACTGGGAATCCCGGTGATCGGCGTGGTCGATACGAACTGCTCGCCCAAGGGCGTGAACTACGTGATTCCCGGCAACGATGACGCCGCGCGCGCGATCCAGTTGTATTGCGACCTTGTCGCCCGTGCCGCGCTGGATGGCATGTCGGCACAGATGGGTGCCGCTGGCATCGACCTTGGCGCGCTTGAGGAAGCGCCCGAGGAAGAGGCTGTCGCAGAAGCCTGACGCCGTCGCATGACCGTTACCCGGCGGGGGTAAGCCCCGCCGGAGCCGCTTTTGATTTTGAGGAGAGCCGCGAATGGCAATCACCGCCCAGATGGTGAAGGAACTGCGTGAGTCGACCGGCGCAGGCATGATGGACGCGAAGCGCGCCCTGACCGAAACGGATGGCGACATGGAAGCTGCAGTTGACTGGCTGCGCACCAAGGGGCTGGCCAAGGCCGCGAAGAAATCGGGGCGGGTTGCTGCCGAGGGTCTTGTCGGCGTCTCGGTCAAGGATGGTCGCGGTGTGGCTGTCGAGATCAACTCCGAGACGGACTTCGTTGCAAAGAATGCCGATTTCCAGACACTGGTCGCCGAGATCACCAAAGTCGCGCTGGAAACCGGTGCCGATGTCGAGGTGCTGAAAGCAACGCATCTGAACGGCAAGACCGTGGAAACCGTGCTGACCGAGGCGATCGCCCGCATCGGCGAGAACATGACCCTGCGCCGCCTGCATGTGCTGGAGGGCGACACGGTTGTTTCCTACGTCCACAATGCCGCCGCTGAAGGCATGGGGAAAATCGGTGTGCTCGTCGCGCTCAACGGGCCTGCTGACAAGGCCAAGGCGATCGGCAAGCAGATCGCGATGCACATCGCGGCGACCAATCCCGCATCGCTTTCCGAGCGTGACCTTGATCCGGCGCTGATCCAGCGGGAGAAGAACGTGCTGACCGAGCAGGCCCGTGAATTCGGCAAGCCGGAGGCGGTGATCGAGAAGATGATCATCGGGCGGATGGCGAAGTACTTCGAGGAAGTTACGCTGCTGGGCCAGAAATTCGTCATCAACCCCGATGTGACCGTGGCCCAGGCGGCCAAGGATGCAGGCGTCGAGGTGACCGGCTTTGCCCGCGTGATGGTGGGTGAAGGTATCGAGAAAGAGAAAGAAGACTTTGCTGCTGAAGTCGCAAAAATGATGGTCTGAGGCCAATATTCGCTTCGATCTGGAAACGGTGCGGTCCCTTGGGCCGCACCGTTTTTTCTTGCGCCGTCTGGCTCTTTCCGACGCCCCGCGATAACAGGCAGCAATGGGGCAGGGGGCTTGGATGAACAAGAGCTTTGATGTCGTCGTGGTCGGCGGGGCGGTCATGGGGTGTTCGACCGCCTATTGGCTGACGCGATTGAAACCCGGCATCTCGGTGCTTGTCGTGGAGCGGGATCCGACATTCTCGCAGGCGTCAACCGCGTTGTCCGTCGCCTCGATCCGCCAGCAGTTCACGACCGAAGTGAACGTGCAGATCTCGCGTTTCGGCATTGGGTTCATTCGGGAATTCCAGAATTCCCTTGGCGTGGACGTGGGCATCGGATCACTGGGTCTGAAGGAAAACGGATATCTGTTCCTTGCCTCGACCGAGGACGGTGCTGCAACACTTGCCGATGTGGTGGCAATGCAGCGGCGCCTGGGGGCTGCGACCGAACTGTGGACGCCCGCGAAGATAGCCGAGCGCTTTCCCTGGCTGGACGTCAGCGATCTGCGCTGTGGATCGTTCGGACCGAGGGACGAGGGATGGTTCGACAACATGGGGCTTCTGAATGGCTTCCGGCTTGCCGCGAAGGCGCAGGGCGCGCAGTTCGTTACCGACCGTGCAATCGGGCTTGAACTGGCGGGGGGCCGCGTCACGGCTGTGGTGCTGGAGACGGGCGGGCGCGTGGGATGCGGTGCGGCGGTGAATGCGGGTGGGACGCGGGCGGCGGAGGTTTGCCGGATGGCGGGGCTGGACCTGCCGGTGGAACCAAGGAAACGGACGGTGTTTGTGATCGACGCGCCGAATGCGCGGCATCCCGACGGGCCATTGCTGGTGGATGCCGGATTCTATCTGCGTCCCGAAGACCGGCACTGGATCACGGCGACAGTTCCGGATGTCGATGGCCCTTGTGATGTCAATGACTTCGAGCCGGACCTTCACCTGTTCGAGGAGGTGATCTGGCCGCAACTCTATGCCCGCGCACCGGGGTTCGATGCGGTCAAGGTGATACGGCACTGGGTGGGTCACTATGCCTACAACACCCTGGATCAGAACGCGATTCTCGGGCCGCATCCGGAGGTTCCGAACCTGCACCTGATCAATGGCTTCTCGGGACATGGGCTGCAGCAGGCACCGGCGGTTGGTCGGGGCGTTGCGGAGCACTTGCTGACGGGGGGATGGCAGAGCCTCGACCTGTCCGACCTGTCCGTCGGGCGAGTGCTGGAAAATCGCCCGTTCAGGGAACGGGCTGTGGTTTAATATCGACTCACAATATATTGTTATAGCTCGTTTATCGGAACTTTCAGGAACGTCTTTCCGCTGTCGTCGGCAGGCGGCATCTGCCCTGCGCGCATGTTCACCTGAAGCGAAGGAATGATCAGTCTGGGCATGGCCAGCGTGGCATCGCGTGCCTCGCGCATGGCGACGAAGCCCTGTTTGTCACGGCCTGCCGCGGTGCCCACATGCACGTTCAGCGCCTTCTGCGCGCCGACGGTCGATTCCCAGGCGAACTGATCGCGCCCCGGAGCCTTGTAATCGTGGCAGACGAAGATGCGGGTATCGTCGGGCAGGGTGAGGATCTTCTGGATGGAATCGTAGAGATCGGCGGCCGAACCGCCAGGGAAATCGCAGCGGGCGGTGCCATAGTCCGGCATGAACATCGTATCACCGACGAAGGCCGCATTGCCGATGACATACGTCATACAAGCAGGCGTATGTCCGGGAGTGTGCAGGACGCGGCCGGGCAGGCCGCCGATCGCGAACGTATCGCCGTCCTTGAAGAGCTGGTCGAACTGGCTGCCATCCCTTTGAAATTCCGTGCCTTCGTTGAAAACCTTGCCAAAGGTGTTCTGCACGACGGTGATCTTGTCGCCGATCCCGATCTTGCCGCCGAGCCGCTGCTGCAGATAGGGCGCGGCGCTCAGGTGGTCGGCGTGGACATGAGTTTCAAGAATCCACTCGACCGTCAGACCCAGAGTTGAGACATGCGTCACGATGGCATCTGCTGACCGCGTGTCGGTACGGCCCGAGGCGTAGTCGAAGTCGAGGACCGAGTCGACAATGGCGCAACCCGTCCCACCGGGATCCTGGACCACATATGAGACGGTGTTCGTCGCTTCGTCAAAAAATGCTTTTATATCCGGATTTTGCAGGCCGTTTCTGGAGTCCGTTGCGGTGGTCATGCGAACCTCCATCGGGCTGGCGTCATGTCTGCACAACTTAGGACATTCGGCAGGATTTCGTAAGGGCAGGGTGGACCTAGCGGGCGGTTTCGGCGGCGGCGCGGATTGCTTCAATGTTCTCGCCGTAGGGTAAAGGATTGGTGGCTGAGCCGCCCTTGAAGACGGCGGAACCGGCCACAAGCACGTCGGCACCTGCGGCGGCGACAAGCGGTGCGGTTTGGGTCGTCACGCCGCCGTCGATCTCGATCAGGATCGGACGGCCTTCGATCATCCGGCGGATCTGGCGGATCTTTTCGATCTGCGAATGCAGGAAGCTCTGGCCGCCGAAACCGGGGTTCACCGTCATCACGCAGATCAGGTCGAGTTGGTCGAGCAGATATGGCAGGCCGTCGAGTCCGGTCCCCGGGTTGATCGCGAGGCCAGCCTTTTTCCCATGCGAACGAATGAGTTGCAGCGTGCGGTGGATGCTGCGGGCCAGCCTCGGGGTGGACCGTGATGTTGTCGGCGCCGGCCTTGGCGAAGGCTTCGATGTAGCCGTCAACCGGTGCGATCATCAGGTGAACGTCCATCACGGTTGTCACGTGCGAACGAAGTGCAGCCACCATCGCGGGACCGAAGGTGATGTTCGGAACGAAGTGGCCATCCATCACATCGACATGCACCCAGTCGGCGCCTTGCGCCTCGATTGCGCGGCATTCGGCGCCGAAATTCGCGAAATCGGCGGCAAGGATGGAGGGTGCTATCTTGATGGCCATTGCGTTCTCCGGCGTTGCGCTGACGGTCTAGCGTGGTGTGCGTCAGGAGGCAAAGCGAGTTTTCGGGGGATATGAAACCCATATGATCTTCATATGACTTCCGTATGCAGACAGAAAGCGTCGGGATATCGCTGTCCGGCCACGCGCATTTATTACATAATACTGATTATAGGACTTATGGATACCGGTGTGTGCTGCGCTGTCCAGTTCGCCTGACACTCCCCTTTGGTGTCAGGACCGCGCGAGAAGCGCCTCGATCTCGGCCCGCGACGGCATGGCCGGTGCAGTCCCCGCACGGGTGACGGAGATGCCTGCGGTGGCCGAACCGTACCGGACCGCTGCGACCGGATCGAGGCCACGCGCGAGCGCTGCCGCAAAGCCGCCGGTGAAAGCGTCGCCGGCGCCAGTCGTTTCCTTTACCGGGCCGGCGCTGAACACCGGCACGTGGACGGTCTGCGCGCCGTCGTGAAACAGCGCGCCCTGGCTGCCAAGCGTGATGACGGCGGCTTTCGCGCCTTTGGCGATCAGCGCCCTGGCGGCGGCGAGCGCATCTTCGGGCGTGGTGACGGGAAGGCCGGTCAGGGCTTCGGCCTCGGACTCGTTCGGCGTGACGTAATCGCAGAGCGCGAGCAGGGCGGGCGGAAGCTCGGCGGCGGGGGCGGGGTTCAGGATGGTGGTCGCCCCCCCTGCCCTTGCGATTTCCAGCGCCCGATGCGCCGCGGGAATGGGTTGCTCAAGCTGGGTCACGAAGACGGACGCGCCCGAGATCAGGTCGGCACGTTCCTCGATATCTGACGGGGAAATGTCGCCCGCGACTCCGGGGCAGACGATGATCGCATTGTTGCCGGTTGCGTGTTCGAGGAAGATGTAGGCGGCCCCGGTATAACCCTCGTCGACGAATTTCACCGCCGGGATCACGCCTGCGGTCTTCCACGTCGCCAGCGCCATGTCACCGAACGGGTCGCGCGCGAGGCGGGTTATCATGTGCGTCTCGGCCCCCGCGCGGGCAGAGGCAACGGCCTGGTTGGAGCCCTTGCCGCCCGGGCCGAGCGCGAAGGCGCGGCCGAGGATCGTTTCGCCCATCTTCGGCTGGCGGTCGGCGCGATAGGCGGTGTCGGCGACGAAGACGCCGAGGATGACGACGCGGCCCATCGTCTATGCCGCCCCAAGCGAGTCGGGCGCGATCACGCCCTTGCGGAAGATGAAGCAGCCATAGAACCGCCGCTCGCCGGTCTGGATGACGGCGTAGGCTTTCTTCGCTTCCTCGTAGAAGGCGAAGCGTTCGATGCTTTGCATCGGGCGCGGCCGGCCCTCGGCATGGTCGATGGCCGTCTGCACCTCGGCCTGCACGGGCGGGATCTCGGTCGGGTTGCCGACGATTTCCATGCGCCGGGCAAAGTCATCGACGAAGGTATCGAGCGGCAGGACCGAGAGGATCGCCTGCGCCGCCTGTCCGCAGGTCAGGTTTTCCATCCGCAGCAGGCTGCCGATGGCGGTCTGGCGCGCGATGCTATCGGAGGGGAAGTTGGTGTCGGCCAGAACCAGCGTGTCGCCGTGGCCCATGGCGCGGAGCGTGTGCAGCACCTCGGCGTTCAGGCGGTTGTCGATCCCCTTGAGCATGGTCGGGTTCCTTCTAGCAGAAATGGTCCTGGACGGCCCCGGCGAAGGCCCGGGCGAGGATGCCCTGTTCTGCCGCGTCGTAGTGGATGCCGTCGATGGGCGAAACGGAGATGAGGTGCCCGGCGTCGAGAAACGGCACCCCGACGCGCTTGGCCGAGACGGCGATGCGCGCGCCAAGGTGCTGCGATTTCGCGGCACCGCCCCAGAAGATTTCGCCCAGCGGATCGACCTCGAGGATCGGCGGCGGCGCGACGAGAAGGATGGCGGGCGGGGTGAGACTTCGGGCCGGCGAGCGACGCCTTGATGACGAGGACGAGCTTTTCGAGCGCGAGCGCGATATCGGTGGCGTTCAGCGAGAAGCGGCCCTTGAGATCGTTCGTGCCCAGCATGAGGATCACCGCGTCAATCTCGCGGTGGCTCTCGAGGATCGAGGGCAGAACGGTAAGGCCGTTGCGGTGCGGGCCTTCGATCGGGTCATCGTGAACGGTCGTGCGGCCCGGGTGGCCTTCCTCGATCACGTGCCAGTCGGGGAGCAGTTTCTGCAACTGCCCCGGCCAGCGCGTGTCGCGATCATAGCGCCCGAGCGCATCGAGCGTGGGCATCGGCAGGGTGCCATGCGTGTTGCTGTCGCCGTAGCAGAGGAGTGTTCGGGTCATGGCAGACGCTCTCCGCTGTCGGCGTCGAACAGGTGGATGAGGTCGGGCTTGGGGAGCAGGCGCACCTCCTGCCCCGGCGTGAAGGCGTGACGCTCGCGGAAGACGGCGATGATGTCGCGGCTTCCGAGGCGCAGGACGACGTGGGTTTCCGAGCCGGTCGGTTCCACCACGACGACCTGTGCGGGAAAGCCGCCGCCGGAGGTCAGCTCCAGATGCTCGGGCCGGATGCCGAAGACGACCTTGCGGCCCTCGTTCAGGCCGGGGCGGTCGGGCGTGGGAAGCGCCGCGCCATCGACATCGACGATCACCCCCCCTGCCCCTTTCCGCACGACGCCCGGCAGCAGGTTCATCGCCGGCGAGCCGATGAAGCCCGCGACGAAGGTATTGGCCGGGTGGTCGTACAGTTCCAGCGGCGCGCCGATCTGGGCGATATGGCCGTCGCGCATCACCACGATGCGGTCGGCCATCGTCATCGCCTCGATCTGGTCATGGGTGACGTAGACGGTGGTGGTCGACAGCCGCTGGTGCAGTTCGCGGATTTCGGAGCGCATCTGGACGCGCAGCTTGGCGTCGAGGTTCGACAGCGGCTCGTCGAACAGGAACACCTGCGGGTTGCGCACGATGGCGCGGCCCATGGCGACGCGCTGGCGCTGGCCGCCCGACAAGTGCGCGGGGATAGCGGTCGAGATAGGGTTTGAGGCCGAGGATGTCGGCCGCGCGGTTCACGCGGGCGTCGATCTCGGCCTTCGGCATGCCCTGCATCTTCAGCGCGAAGCCCATGTTGGCGCGCGACCGTCTTGTGCGGGTAAAGCGCGTAGTTCTGGAACACCATCGCGATGTCGCGTTCGCGTCGGCGGCAGGTTGTTCACCACGCGCTCGCCGATGCGGATGGTGCCGGCGGAGATGCCTTCCAGCCCGGCGATCATCCGCAGCAGCGTGGACTTGCCGCAGCCCGACGGCCCGACCAGCACGACGAACTGGCCGTCCGCAATATCGACGTTGACGCCGTGCAGCACCTGAGCGCGCCATAGGCCTTGCGCAGATCGCGGATCGTAACTTCGGCCATCGTCCCCCCGTTCGGCAGCGCCCTCGGCCCCATGCCTAGCGCAGCCGATCCGCGCCTGTCCACCATCTGAGCATACTAACATGTTAGATGCTTGACTTGGCGTCGCGCAAGGCTGAGAAGGTTCCGCGCATGTCCGGCGGCAAGCGCCGGATTCCGCCGGGCGCCGTGCGAACGCTTGCAACGACGCCCGAAACGGGCGCCCGCCTGCCCGCGACCGGACGCGCAGATGCGTGACATACCAAGGGAGGTCACTGATGAAAGTGGAACTTTACGACCAGGCCGTGCAGGCGGGCTGACCCGTCGCGGCCTGCTGCAAGGGCGCGGCCAGCGCTCGGCGGTCTGGCGGCCCTCGGCGGGCTGGGCATGGGTCTGGCGCGCGCGTCCGGCCATGGCGCAGGACGACCTGCGCGCCGCGATCCTGCAGATTCCGGGCGTCGGCAAGGGCCCGCCGACCGATGCCGACTGGCAGAAGGTCGGCGAGATGTGCCTCGGCGCCGACCAAGGCCAACGTGCAGGAAGGCGAGTTCAAGGGCGTCGAGCTGTCCTTCATGGGCCTCAACAACCAGAACCTCCACAACGTGCTGTTCCGCGGCTTCCTGAAGCCTGGGCGGACTACACCGGCGCCAAGATCAACTGGATCGACCTCGCGCAGGCCGACTACAACGCCGCGCCTGCAGCAGTCGATCGCCACCGGCACGGTCGACTTCGACATCATCGAGATGGGCGCTCCCTTCGAGGGCGACGTCTGCGGCAAGGGCCTGCTCTCCGAGATGCCGGACTGGGTCAAGACGCAGATCGACATGGACGACTATGTCGGCTACCTCAAGGCGCCGGTCGGCACCTGGGATGGCAAGACCTATCGCATCTCCATCGACGGCGACTGCCACAACTTCAACTACCGCACCGACTTCTTCGCCGACGCCGGCCTCGCCGAGGCCTGGAAGGCCGGCGGCGAAGGCGACTGGGCGTGCCGACGACCTGGCAGCAGGTCCAGGCCGTCGACCAAGTTCCTGAAGGGCAAGAAGACCGCTGACGGCCAGGATGCCTATGGCTATCTCGACCCGCTGCAAGGGCTGGGGCGGCTTCGGCTTCTACTTCCTCGGCACCCGCGCCACGGCCTATGCCAAGCATCCCGACGACAAGGCCTGGCTGTTCGACGCCGACACGATGAAGCCGCGCGTCAACAATCCGGCCTGGGTGCGCGCCATCCAGGACGTGCTGGACTGCCTGCCGTCCGAACCCGCCGACCAGCTCAACGCCGACCCCGGCACCACGGGCTTCCAGCAGTTCCTCGCCGGCACGGGCTCCATGCTCTCCTGGTGGGGCGACATCGGCTCGAACGTCAAGACCAACGACACCTCGGTCGTCGGCGACGTCATCGGCTTCTCGACATCCTGCCCGGCTCGGACGACGTCTACAACGCCAAGACCGGCGCGTGGGACAAGCTGCCGTCCGGCCCGAACTATCGCGCCGAACATGGCCTATATCGGCTGGGGCATCTACGTGATGGCCCGCGTCGACTGCCGACGCGAAGAAGCAGAAGGCGGCCTGGTCGCTCGCGGCCCATCTCGGCGGCAAGGACATCTCGCTGTGGATGGCGGCCTATCCGTCGGGCTTCCAGCCCTACCGCAAGAGCCACTTCAACATTCCGGAGTGGGTGGCGGCGGGCTACGACGAGGCCTTCATCAAGGACTACCTCGGCTCCAAGCCGACTCCTACAACCACCCGAATGCCGCGATCGAGCCGCGCATCCCCGGCATCTTCCAGTACTACTCGGTCGCCGAGGACGAACTGGCCAAGATCTATGCCGGCCAGACGACGGCGCAGGAGACGGTGCCGACACCATCGCCGCCGCCTGGGAGAAGATCACCGACCAGATCGGCCGCGACAACCAGATCAAGCTCTACAAGGCCTCGCTCGGCATGTAAGCTCGAGCATCGCGGGGCCGGCGGCACGCATGCCGCCGGCCCATTCTTCTTTCGCAGCAGGGTCGAGCCGTGGCAGCAGACGCAGGCGATCTTCTGCACGTCGTGACCGACCGACAACATCTCGCCGGCAGCGCCGGGCGGCTCGGGCAGGGCGCTCATCTGGGGATCGGCCGCTGCTTCTGGCGCTCATCGGCGCTGTTGCAGGCGCTGCACGCGCACGGGCTCTGGCCGCCCTCGGCTTCGCCAACTGGCGCCCGACGCTCTATGCCTATGTGCTCTGGGCCGTCTGCCTGTGCTGGGGCCAGGTCCTGATGCGCGGCGAGCAGGGCAAGCGCGCGCTCTTCGTGCTGCCCGCCGTGCTGTTCACGCTGTCGCTGGTGATCTTTCCCGCTGCTCTTCGGCCTCTTCATCGCCTTCACCGACTGGAACCTGCCGTCGCCGACGGGCCGCAAGTTCAACGGCCTCGACAATCTGCGGCAGATGTGGGCCGACCCGTACTTCTGGAACGCGCTGCTGCAACATGGTCTTCTACGTGCCTGGCGATCCTGGTGGAATATGCCATCGCCTTCGGCCTGGCGCTGCTGCTCAACGCCGAGATCCAGGCGCAGAAGTTCTTCCGCGTGGCCTTCCTGCTGCCGTTCATGCTGTCGCCCGTGGCGGTGAGCTGGATGATCGGCAAGTCGATGCTGGAGACCGCTTCGGCCCGCTCGCCGCACTTGCCGCGCTGGCTCGGCTGGGAGAACCCGTCCTTCTTCGCCACGCCCGTGGATGGCCGCGTCGACCATCATGGCGATGGACGCCTGGATCTTCATCCCCTTCATGATGATCATGATCCTGGCCGGCCTTCAGGCGCTCCCGAAGGAGGTGCAGGAGGCCGCGAAGGTCGATGGCGCCACCGGCTGGCGCGGCTTCTGGGAGATCACCTTCCCGCTGATGCTGCCGGTCTCGATCACCGCGATCCTGATCCGCATCATCTTCCAGCTGAAGCTCGCCGACATCGTCATCAACATCACCTCGGGCGGGCCGGGCGGGGCCACCGACACGCGTGACCGAGCTTCATCTTCCGCGAATACCGGGACCGCTCGAACGTCGGCTACGGCACGATGCTGGCGATGGTCTACCTGATCCTCATCATCATCTTCATGACCCTGCTGCTGAAGTTGTCCGACCGCTGGATGAGGCCGAAGTACTGACATGACAGACGCAGCTTCGACCCAGATCTTCCACGACAGCGGCGCATGACAGCGCCGCCGAAGCTGGCTGGTAGCCTGCGCGCGTGCGATCTACGGCGCGCTGATCCTCTGGACGATCATCTGCCTGTTCCCGATCTACTGGACCATCACCACCACCTTCAAGATGGCGCCGGACGTGATGCAGGGCCACATCATCCCCTGGGTCGATTTCACGCCGAACTGGCTGGGCTGGCGATCGCTCGGCCTGTCGCCCGACACGATCGGCACCGAGATCGACCGTGCGCGCCGAGTTCCTGCAAGCGCTTCTGGAATTCGGCGATCATCTCGGTGCGCTCCTCGGTCCTGGCGGTGGTCCTCGGCAGTCGCTGGCGGCCTATGGCCTGTCCCGGTTCTCCTACCACTTCGGCTAGATGCGGAACGGCGACATCTCGTTCTTCTTCCTGTCGCAGCTGATCCTGCCGCCGGTCGTGCTCGCCCTGCCGTTCCTCGTGCTCTACAAGGAGCTGGCGCTGCTCGACACGCGGATCGGCCTGATCCTGCTCTACACGCTGTCGGTGCTGCCCATCGTCATCTGGATCATGCGGGACCAGTTCGACACGATCCCGACCGAGCTGGAAGAGGCGGCCCTGGTCGACGGGCTGTCGATCTGGGGCGCCTTCTCCGCATCATCCTGCCCATCGCCCTGCCCGGCATGGTGGCGGCCTTCATCCTGTCGCCTGGTCCTGAGCTGGAACGAGTATTTCTTCGCGGCACTGCTGACCTCGCACCCACGCCAAGACGCTGCCGGTGATGGTGGCCAGCCAGACCGGCATCGCAGGGCATCAGCTGGTGGTCGATGGCGGCGCTGTCCTCCGCCGCCATCCTGCCGCTGATCATCATCGGCATCTTCCTCGAGCGCTACATCATCAAGGGCATGACGGCGGGGGCGGTGAAGTGACGCCGCGGCCAGATTTTTCTGCGAAAAATCAGCCAGGCATGTTGCGGGAATTTTCGCAGGAAATTCTGGCCGGCGATGTGCCGATGCTGAAAGGGATCGACCAGCGCCTGTCGGCCGAGATCGTGCATGTGCTGATGCTGATGGGGCATGGCGACGATCTGGTGATCTGCGACGTGAACCATCCGGCGGCGACGCATCGCCGCGGAGACCACCTATGGCAGCCTGATCGACATGGCCGGCTGCGACATTCCCGACGCGGCGCGCGGCGATCCTGACGCCTGATGCCGCTCGATACCTTCGTGCCCGCCCCGGTCACGCGGATGGAGGTGGTGGGCGACCCGGAGGGCGTGGTGCCGATCTTCGCGCGCGATGCAGGCGGTGATCGACCGGGCCGAGGGGCGCCCCGTGCGATGCAGGCGCTGGAGCGCTTCGCCTTCTACGCCGCGGCGAAGGCGGCCTTCTGCGATCATCCGCACCGCGGACAGCGGGCCCTATGGCTGCTTCATCCTGAAGAAGGGCGTGATCTGAGGCCGGTCGCCGGAGCTGCAATGCCGGAGGTGGGGGTTTCACACCCCCACGCCCCGTGGGATATTTCCAAACGGAAGATGGACGGGTGACGCCGGATGCAGGCGGCGGCTATCCTGCCAGGCCCAGGACTTCCGCAGGTGGGCCAGGATGATGGCCACCCCGCCTCGCCCTGCGCCACCGTCGCCCTGGGCGCGGTTTCGGTGTACCAGCTTCGGTTCTCGGCCATGCGGGCCATGTCCACCGTTTCGGGCGCCAGGGCCAGCATCAGGGCGGTTTCGCCTTCGCCTGCGTGGTCGAAGACGTAGGCAGGCCGGCGGCCGGTCGGCAGCAGCGGGTGGACGCGGATCCAGCGGAAGGGGTCGGTGCCGCCTGCCCGTCGTAGTAGTGCGCGCATGGCGTCGGCTGCCCCACCAGCCCTCGCCGCGTTCGGCCTCGACCTGCGCGAAGATCGCCTGGCGCGCGGCGAGGCGGAAGGCGAGGTCGGTCGGCATCCCTTGCGCGAAATCCTCGGTCTGGTGGTGGATCACGGCGTGGATGTTGCGAAAGCCCGTGCGCAGCAGCGCGGTGAACAGCGCCTCGGCAAGCGGCGAGGAGCGCCTGCGGCGTCGACATGCAGCGTGCCGGTGCCTCCGGGCCCGCGACGGCATGGCTGGCCGCGCCATAGGGAAAGGGCGGGCAGGATCACGATGCTCGTGCGCGGCCTCCAGCCGGTCGAGCGCGCGGGTGACGGCGAGCAGGTCCACGCCGACGGGCAGGTGCTCGCCGTGATACTCCATCACGCCGAGCGGCAGCACCACCGGCAGGTTGCGGGCGATGGCGTCGCGGATCTGGTGCGGGCGCATCAGGTCGAAGCGCATCAGGCGCGCTCCGCTCAGGTCGTGGCGCGATGTCGCGGGTCTGCGTGTAGAGGCGCTGGAACAGCGGGTACAGCCGGTCGTAGGCCGGGTAGCTGCCGGGCTCGGACCGACGGTCTCGGCGCGGGTTCCAGCGGTCGATGTCCGCCGGGCTGGCCGCCGCCCACGGCGACGGCGGCGAGGAAGGCATCGCCGTAGGTCGCCCCGGTGGTGACGCGGCACAGCGTCTGGTCCAGCCCGGTGAGGTCGGAGGTCGCCTGCAGCCAGAGCGCGTTCTGCGTGCCGCCGCCCACGGCGAGGACCCGGGTCGGGGGCTGGCCCGGCCTCGGCGTAGGTGTCGGTGATGGCGCGGTGCCGCAGGCGATGCCTTCCAGCGCGGCGCGGTAGAGGTCGCCGCGGGTGTGGGTCAGGTTCAGGCCGAAGATCGCGCCCTTGGCCTGCGGGTCGTGGATCGGCGTGCGCTCGCCCGAGAAATAGGGCAGGCAGATCAGGCCCTTGGCGCCCGGCGGCGAGGCTTCCGCCTCGGCGGCCAGGGCGGCGAAGGCGGTGTCGCGCGGCAGGTCGCGGGCGAACTGGTCGCGGAACCAGTGGGTCAGCGTGCCGCTGGTGGCCAGCCCCGCCATCGCGGCATGCTGGCCGGGGAACAGCCAGGGCGCGTACCACAGGCGCGGCGTCGCGCAGCCGGCGGTCGGCGACCAGGATGATGAAGATGGTCGAGCCATACATCAGCATCATGTCGCCCGGCGCGCGGACGCCGACGCTGACCGCCTCGGCCGCCGCGTCGATGGTGCCGCAGGTGACCGGGGTGCCGTCGGCCAGCCCGGTCTCCGCGGCGGCCTCGGCGCGTGACGTGGCCCGCGATCTCGGTGGACCACATCAGGCGCGGCAGCTGGTCGGGCGCGCAGATGTCGGCGAGGTCGAGGCACCAGTCCTGCGCGCGTCGACGTCGTAGAGCGGCGAGAAGTTGGCGGCGGTGTAGTGGTCGATGACGTATTCGCCGGTCAGCCGCGCAGGTGAGGTAGCTGGTGGAGGTGAGCACCTTCGCCGTCTGCGCCCAGAGCTCGGGGCGGTTGCGCTTGCAGCCAGAGGATCTTCGGGCCGACCGATTGCGAGGTCAGCGCATTGCCGCAGCGGGCGAGGATCGCGTCCTCGCCGATCGCGGCGTTGAGGTCGTCGATCTCGGCGCTGCGCGCGGGTGTCGACGCCGTAGAGGACGCCGTTCATCAGCGGGTCGCCCGCGGCATCGACCGGCAGCATGCAGGGGCCGATGGCGCTGGCGGCGACGGCGCGGATGTCGCTCGGGGTCGACGCCGCGATTCGGCGAGCAGCGCGCGGGTGATGAAGACGAAATCGCCCCACCAGTCCTCCTCGGCCCGGTGTTCGGCCCAGCCGGGCTGCGGCACGATCATCTTGTGCGGGCGGGCGGCCATGGCGACGATCCGGCCCGTCGCCGTCGACCAGCACGCCCTTGGATTCGAAGGTGCCGATGTCGATGCCGAGGTAGTAGCTCATGCGCAGTCGTCCCGGTCCAGGCTGAAGTCCGGCGCCGATCCGCGCGAGCGCCGCGAGCGTGCAGGCGCGGCGAGCGCCGTCGAGGTCGGCCGAGGTCGCAGCATCTCCAGCGCGGAATGCGAATAGCGCATGGGAAAGCCGATATCGAGGCAGGCCACGCCCTCGCCCACGAGCTGGACATAGGACAGGTCGGTCAGCGCCCCGATCTGGGCGCGAGCGTTGCAGCGGCCATGCCTCTCGGCCGCGGCCGTCGTCCTCGAACAGCCGCACCAGCGCCGGATGCGGGATCACGCCGTTCAGCGTGCCGCGCCCGTGGAAGGAATAGAGGCTGATGCCCGGGCCGCCGCCCAGCGTCATCTCGCCGCGGTCGGCCATGTCGGGCGTGTCGGTGGCAAGCATCAGGTCGATCTGGAGCGCGATGTCGGGCTGCAGCGCCTGCGCCGCCGACGACGGCGCCGCGCAGGTTGAATTCCTCCTGCACCGACAAGACGAGGTGCACGGTCGGGCCGGCGCTGCGCCGCGCAGGCCGCGCGGCGACCTCCAGCAGCACGGCGCAGCCGGCGCGGTCGTCGACCGAGGTGCCGGCGATGCGGTCGCCCGCGAGCTCGCACCACCTGCGGGCGGTAGACGACCGGCGTGCCGATGCGGATGCCCGCCGCCTCGACCGCCGCCTTGGCGCCGTGAAGCCGGCGTCGATGTAGATCTCGGGCGTAGGGCAGGACCTGGTATTTCTCCTCCGGCGTGGTGGCGTGGTGGCTCTTGTTGGCGATGATGCCGGGCACGTCGCGCCCTTCGCCGACGCAGAGCAGCACCGCCTGCGCGGCCAGCGCGCGTTCCGGCACGCCGCCCAGCCGCTCGACCCGGATCAGGCCGTCGGCTTCGATCTTGCGGACGACGAAGCCGAGCTGGTCCATGTGGGTGAAGAGCATGACCGAGGGCGCGCCGGGGTCGCCGGCGAAGCGTCGCGATCAGGTTGCCGAGCCGGTCGGTCGCGGGTGCGCATGCCCGCGGCCGTCAAGCCGCGCCGCGGATAGCGGCCGCGACCGGCTCCTCATGGCCGGAGAGGCCCGGGGATCAGCATCAGCTCGGTCAGGTCGGCGCGGCAGCCGGTCCTTCATGTCCCGCCCCGCGCGGCGCGGACCCGCGCCATGAACTCGGCGGCGCGGTCGGGATCGACCGGCGTTCCAGGTGTCGCCGTCGACCTTGAGCGCGGAGCCGACGATGCAGCCGTCGGCCACGCGCAGCACATCGGCGACGGTGGCGTGCTTCACGCCGGTATTGGCCAGCACCGGCGTGTCGGGCAGCACGCGCTTGACCGCCTCGAGGTCGCTCCATCGCGCGCCGCCTCGCCGGTGATCTGCGCCGGAGACCAGGACCGCGTCGGGGATCGAGGAGAACACGGCGCAGCGCGCCCGGTCGGGCAGGGGGCGGCGGTCGAGGCAGTCGGCGAATTCGGCCGAGACGTTGTAGAGCATGGCGAGGTCCGCCGCGCCCGAGGCGGTCGCGGTAGCGCATCGCCGCGCCCGGCATCGGGCGTCCACGGCCCCATGTCGCGAGGCATAGGTGCCGGTGAAGATCTCGCGCACGAAGGCCGCGCCCGGTGGCCGCGGCCAGCGCCATGCGTGCTCATCGGGTCCCACAGCACGTTGACGCCGAAGGGCACGGTGATCTCGGCGCGCAGCCGGCCGATGACATAGGCCATCGTCGCGGTCGAGGCGGTGTCGACCTTGAATTCGTAGGGCCGGTCGTTCTCGTTGCCGAACATCACCGCGTCGACGCCGGCCGCCTGCAGCGCGCGCAGATCGGCACGGGCGCCGGCGACGAGCCCCTCGAGCCCCGCCTCGGCGTCGTGCAGCGGCGCGCCGGGCAGCGCGCCCAGATGCACCATGGCGATCACGGGCTTGCCCGCACCGAAGACCCGTCTGAAATTCGTGCACGTCGTCCTCCCCCCTTTTCGCGGCGAGCCTAGCGCGGAAGCGGATGCAGACCGGAAGATGAATCATACTAGCATGTCAGTCGACGAGCGGAGGGACGCATGACACTGCAAGACACGGCACTGGGACCGGCTCGGCAATGGCGGGCTGACCTTCACCGAACTGGGCTTCGGCACGGCGCCGCTCGGCAACCTGTACCGGGCGATCACGCGACGAGGACGCGGATGCGATCCTGGAGGCGGCCTGGGACGGCGGGCGTGCGCTATTTCGATACCGCGCCGCTCTACGGGCTGGGCCTGTCGGAGACGCGGCTGAACCGGTTCCTGCGCGGCAAGCCGCGCGACGACTATGTGCTGTCGACCAAGGTCGGGCGGCTGCTGCAGGTCGCGCACGCCCGAGCAAGCGCGACGGCATCGGCAAGTGGTTCGACGTGCCCTCGCGCAAGGAGGTCTACGACTACAGCTATGACGGCGTGATGCGGTCGGTCGAGTTCATCGCTGGAACGGCTGGGCGTCGACCGGATCGACATCCTTTACGCCCACGATCTCGACATCTTCAACCACGGCACGCCAGGCGGCGCTGGCAGGCGCGGCTGGACGAGTTCATGGCGGGCGGCTACCGGGCGCTGGTGCAGCTGCGCGACGCAGGGCGTGATCAAGGCCTTCGGCGCCGGGATGAACGAATGGCAGCCCTGCCAGAGGCTGACCGAGCGGGGGGATTTCGACCTCTTCCTGCTGGCCGGCCGCTATACGCTGCTGGAGCAGGAGGCGCTGACCGCCTTCCTGCCGCTGGCGTGGAGCGCGGCGATCGGGATCGTGATCGGCGGGCCCTACAATTCGGGCATTCTGGCCACCGGGCCGCGGCCCGGGGCGCTTCTGCAACTATGACCCGGCCCCGCAGGAGGTGCTGGACCGGGCCGCGCGGATCGCAGGCGGTCTGCGCAGCGCGCATGGCGTGCGGCTGGTCGATGCCGCCTTCCAGTTCCCGCTGCGCCATCCGGCGGTCGTCTCGGTCATTCCCGGCGGGCAGGGCGTGGCCGAGATGGACAGCAACGTCGCGGCGGCGCAGGCGACGGTGCCCGCATGCGCTGTGGGCCGAGCTGAAGGCCGAGGGGCTGATGCACCCCGACGCGCCGGTGGAGCGCGGCATGCATGATCGACGCGCATCAGCATTTCTGGAACCCCGCGCGGGGCGACTACGGCTGGATGCCGAAGGACGATCCTGTGCTGTCGCGTGTCTAGGGGCCGAGCGACCTTGCGCCGCATCTCGCGCGGCATGGCATCGACAAGACGGTGCTGGTGCAGGCCGCGCCGAGCATCGCCGAGACGGAGTACATGCTGGGGATCGCGGATGCGACGCCCTTCGTGGCGGGCGTGGTGGGCTGGGTGGATTTCGAGCGGCCCGCAGACCGGGCACGAGCTGCGGCGGCTGGCGGGCCATCCGGCGTTCAAGGGCGTGCGCCCGATGATCCAGGACATCCCCGACGACGGCTGGATGCTGCGCGACGACGTGCAATGGGGCTACCGCGCGGTGATCGAGGACGGGCTGACCTTCGATGCGCTGGGGTTCCCCCGGCATCTGGACAATTTCCTGACGCTGCTGAAGCGGTATCCGGAGATGCGGGTGGTGGTGGATCACTGCATGAAGCCGCAGATCCGGAGCCACTCGGAGGTGTCGTTCCGGCACTGGGCCGACGGGATGGCGCGGATCGCGGGCGAGACGGGGGCGTTCGTGAAGTTCTCGGCGCTGGTGACGGAGGCGACCCCGGGCTGGACGGTGGCGGACCTGCGCCTTACGTCGACCATGTGATCGCGCGCGTTCGGGGCAGACCGGGTGATGTGGGGGTCGGACTGGCCGGTGTGCCTGCTGGCCGCGAGCTATGACCAGTGGCGGGCGGCGGCGGAGGAGCTGGTGGCGGGGCGGACAGAGGCCGAGCGGGCCGCCATCTTCGGCGGGACGGCGGCGCGGTTCTACGGTCTCTGAAGCAGGGTTCGCACGGCGGCGTCATCCATGAACGGGCGGTCGTCGACGGGAAGCGACACGTGGAGGGCGGCTGCGGCCTGACCGTAGCGCGCGGCCGCAGGCAGATCGGCGCCGCGCGAGAGTTCGGCGGCGAGCGCACCGAGGAAGGCATCGCCCGCGCCGTGGGTCGAGACGACCTGCACCCGGTGGGCGGGGAAACGGTGGAGCGCGCCTTCCCACAGCGCGAGGCCCCCGGCCCCGAGGGTCACGATCACCGCCTTCGGTCCGCGCGAGGCGAGGCCGCGGGCGGCGTCCTCGGGCGACAGCGGGCCGGCCAGATCCTCGGCCTCGACCCGGTTCACGATCAGGATGTCGGTCAGCGCGAGCAGGCGCGAGGTGAAGGGGCGCGCGGGGGCGGCGTTGAGAAGGACGCGCGCCCCTGCATCGCGGGCCTTCTCGGCAACGGCGAGGTTCACGTCCTCGGGGATTTCGTTCTGGAGCAGGACGTGGGTGGTGCCCGGCGGGATCGTGATGCGGTCGGCATCGAGGTTCAGGTTGGCGGCGGAGACGATCACCGCGCCGTAGCCGCCCGTGGCGTCCTGAATCGCGACGGACATGCCGGACGGGCCTGGATCGCGCTGCAGAAGGGTCGTGTCGACGCGGGCCTCGGCGAGCGCTTCGAAGAGGGTGCGGCCGAACGCGTCGGAGCCGATCCGGCCCGCCATGGCCACGGGAGCGCCGAGGCGGGCGGCGGCGACGGCCTGGTTGCCGCCCTTGCCGCCGAACGGGTAGCGGACCCCCTGCCCTGCCACCGTCTCGTCCAGACGCGGCAGGTGCGGGGCGGTGACGACCACGTCGAGGTGGAGGGAGCCGCAGACGAGGATCATGGCTGTCTCTCGCGTGTAACGCTGTCCAGGGGTCTGATCTGGAACAGCTTTCCGGATTCTATTGACCACATGTCAAGCTTTCTTCACTCCGTAGAGGGCATCCGCCACGATCCGGAGCGAGGCGGCGGCGTCCTGCCGCGCGATCGCATGGGCGAGGCTTTCGTCATTCACGAGGCGGGCTGCGACTGCGCGCAACCGGTCGGCCATGATCACGTTCGTCGCCCCTTCCGCCACCGGATCGAGGCCGCCATGGTCGGGGAAGGTGTCGAAGTAGATCACCCCGTCCCAGGCCATGCGCGCGAGTTCGACGAACAGCTCCACCGTCTGCACCGGATGGACCGAGCCGACCATGAGCCCGTCGTCGCGCTTGCCGTAGCCGTCGTTCAGGTGGACACCGAGCAGGCGGGACTTGCGGGCGACGATGCTGGCGGTCTGGGCCGGGATCTCGCCCGCGAAGAGGACATGACAGAAGTCGAGCGTGATGCCGGTATTGAGGCGGTTCACCTCGGCCAGCGCCAGCAGGTTGAGCCCGAGGTCCGGCAGCAGCGAGAAGGCGCGCGGTTCGTTCGGCTTGTATTCGATGGCGATGTCGAGCGCCGGGTTGTGATCGGCCACCTCGGCGATGGCAGCGACGGTATCGTCCCACATCCGGGCATAGTCGCCCTGGAAGCTGTAGTCGACGCCGTCCTGCCCGACCCAGACGGTCATGGTCGTGCCGCCCATCTGCGCCAGCGCATCGAGGCCGCGCCGGGTGAGGTCGATGGCGGCGCGGCGCACCTGCGGATCGGGGTGGGTGAAGGCGCCGAGGCGGAAGCCCGGATCGGTATAGTAGCGCATGGCAAGACCGTTCAGCGCGATGCCGTTGTCGGCGAGGACTGCCGAGAGCGCCTTGGGATCGTGTGCCTCGAAATGGTCGGGATAGTTGAGGTCGGCGGCATCCAGCCCCGGCACCTGTGCGGCCCGTGCGATCAGGTCGGCCACGGTGGGTTTGCCCGGCAGGCCGATCTTGAAGGCGTTCAGGCGGGCGGCATAGCGGGGACGGTTGTGCATGGACGGGCTTTCGGGGCGTGGATTGCGGGTGCGGAGCCGGGGGTTTTCCACCCCCGGACCCCCGGAGGATATTTGGGAACAGAAGAAGGGGATAGGGGGGAACTGGAGGGGACGGTGCGTGGCGGGTCTTCAACGCTGGATGGCGTATCGGTCGGGTTCCGCGAAGACGTCGATCACCCGCGTGCCGGCCCTGATCCGTGCGCCGTGGCCGATGCCTGCGGGAATGGAATAGCTGTCGCCCGGCAGGTAGGTTTTCGTGTCCGCCCCGATGGTGAATTCGATCTCGCCTTCGACGACCGTGCCCCACTGGGCGCCGTGGCTGTGGGTGGGAATCGTCATGTCCCGCAGGAAGGTGAAGAAGACGACCAGAGCGTCGTCGGACCGGACCACGGCGGTCTGCACCACATCCCGGGGGAACGGAACGTCTATGCCGGGAAGCGCCGTGATGAAGTCGGGATATGGCATGATGACATCCTGTACCGGGCGGAAGGGGTCGGGGGGATCGGAGCGGGGGCAGGATAGCGGCTGGTCCGGGTTTCGCAAAGCGAAGGTTGCCCGGTGCCGGGCGCGGCGGAGCTTGAACCGGCCGGTTCGCGGCGCCATGCTTCGCCGGTATCACCGTTCCGGTATGCGGAAGGGGGGCGGCGGATGAGACACGTGCCAACGAAGGTGACGGGCGGCTGTCTGTGCGGCCGGGTGCGCTATGAGGCGGAGGTCTTTCTGCAGAACGGCTACATCTGCCATTGCACGATCTGTCGGCGCAGCACAGGTCAGCCCGCCGAGATCACGGTTCTGATCCGGGCGGGGACGCTGCGCTATCTGAAGGAGGAGCCGAAGTACCATGTGTCGTCGGCCGACGGGAAACGCGGATTCTGTGCGGCGTGCGGGTCACGGATCGTCTGGCAGGCCTTGCGGGCGGAGGATGACTGGCTGACGAACGTCACGGTCGGCTCGCTGGACCGGCCCGCCGAGGCGCGGGTGACGCGGCACATCTTCGCCGACACGCAACTGCCCTGGTATCGGGTCTGCGAGGATCTGCCGAAGCTGGAGGCGGATGATGCGGCGGAGTTGATCGCGCTGCTGCGTGCGGAGGTGTGCCCGGACGAGTAGCACGCGGGCGCGGTGCGGCATGGATGCCTGGAGGAACGGACCTGGCGCGGCAGGTTTCGCGCCGTTCAGGATAAGGCGGTTTCGGCCAGATGATGCCATGGCGACTTGGGCTTTCTCGGATGGTGGGCCGGCCCGGTCCGCGCCGTTGGTCCTTGCGGGCCTGCTGGCCGGAGGCGGCGACGAATGTCTGATGGTCCACTACGCCGTCGTTCCGGAGAACGCGCGGATGATCGCGGAGGTCGCGACGGATGCGCGCCCGATTTCGGATGCGTTCCTCGGATCGCCTTGCGGGCTGACGGTCGATCCCAGCGTCATCCCGCTGACCTCGAGACAGGCCGGGACACCCGGTCAGGCGGGATATTCGGTGACGATCTTGGCGGTGAACCCGGTGAACGCCGCGACCGGCAATCCGCCGTCGTGCCCTGCCATCGAAACCCTGACGATGAGATCGGCGCGCTGGGCGAGGTGCTGGGCGTCGGCACCGTGACCGACCGGACCAATGTGACGGCACGGGTGGGCGGCGTCGATTTCGACAGCGAGAGCGGGGGTTTCTTCAAGGCTGGGATAACCGGGCCGTCGGCGTCGCAGCAAACGGTCAGCGGCGAGTTCCGCGCCATCTCCCCTGCCCCGGGACGCAACCCGCCGGTCATGATCGTGACGGAAGGCGCGTTCAACGTCAGGTCGGCGCGATCGGGTCGCCCTGGTTCGCGGGGCGCGCGGCAGACCTTACCGAGGCCCGAACAGCTCGGGCCGCGCGACCATCAGCGGCTCGAGGATGGTCAGGAGCTGGCCGAGGTGGTGCCGCGTCGCCTCGCGCGCCGCCTGCGGATCGTGCGCTTCGAGGGCGGCGAGGATGGCGTGGTGTTCGTCGAGCGTGTTCTGCACGCGGCCCGGCTCGGGCAGGATCAGCTGGCGCGCGCGGTTGACATGGACCCAGGCGCTGCCCGCAAGGGCGGCGAGGCGGCGGAAGCCGGTGAAGCCGAGGATGAGCTCGTGCATCTCGCTGTCGGTGCGGTAGAAGCCCGCGAAATCGCCGTCGGCCACCAGCACCTCCTGCAGGCGCAGGTTGCGGCGCAGGAGGATGAGCTGATCCTCGGTGATGGTGGTTGCGACGCGCTCGATGGCGGCAAGCTCCAGCGCCTCGCGCAGGAAGGCGCCTTCGCGGATCTCGTCCATCGAGAAGCGCGCGACAAAGGTGCCGGACTGCGGCACGACATCGACGAGGCCCTCGGCGGCGAGGCGGGCGACGGCCTCGGACACGGGCGAACGGGAGACGCCGAGGGCGGCGCAGATCTCGGGTTTCTTCAGCGCCTCGCCGGGGGCATAGCCGAGCGACAGGATCGCATCCTTGAGGGTGAGGTAGACGCGCTGGGCAAGCGAGCCTGCAAACGCGTCAAGCGGGCGCAGCCGGGTGGCGCCGGGCATTGCCTCTTGCAGGGGGGTGTCTTTACCTTGTAGCATACTAACATGTTAGCTGGGCGCCCTGCCCTGTCAAGCGAAGGACGGTTTGTCCTGCCGTTTGCCCAAGGTGCCCATCTGCTCGGCAGCCGCAGGAACTCATTTCATGACCCTTTCCCTTCCCATTGCGATCCGGCTTCACCCCGACGACAACGTGGTGATCGCGTTGACGGACCTTGGCTCGGGTGCCGTGGTGCCAGAGGTGCCGGTGCCGCTGGTCGACGCGGTCGCGCGGGGCCACAAGATCGCCGTTGCGCGCGATTGCGCCCGGGGCGAACGTGATCCGCTACGGGCAGATCATCGGGGCGGCGACGGTGCCGATCATGCCGGGGCAGCATGTGCATACGCACAACCTGGGGATGGGGGCGCATGAGCAGGACTATGCGTTCGCGACCGAGGCGCGGGCCTTGCAACTGCCGGTGGAGCCACGCAGCTTCCTGGGGTTTCACCGGGCGGACGGCGGCGTGGGGACGCGCAACTATCTGGGAATCCTGACGAGCGTGAACTGTTCGGGGTCGGTCGCGCGCTTCATCGCCGAGGCGGTGGAGCGGCAGGGGGTGCTGGATGACTTTCCCAATGTCGATGGCGTGGTGCCCATCGTGCATGGCACGGGCTGCGGCATGTCGGGCAAGGACGAAGGCTATGACACGCTGTTCCGCACGCTGGCGGGTTATGCGCGGAACCCGAATTTCGCGGGTATCCTGCTGGTCGGGCTGGGCTGCGAGGTGTTGCAGGTGCCGGATCTGGTGGGCAAGGAGCGTCTGCGGCAGGATGGCAACTTCCGCTACATGACGATCCAGCAGACCGGCGGCACGCGGCGGACCATCGAGCGGGGTGTCGCGATGCTGCGCGAGATGGCGGTGGAGGCGAACAAGGCGGTGCGCGCGCCCGCCGGCGTGGAGCATCTGATGGTGGGGATGCAGTGCGGCGGCTCGGACGGGTATTCGGGGATCACGGCGAACCCGGCGCTGGGCTATGCGAGCGATCTGCTGGTGGCGCACGGGGGGACCACGATCCTGTCGGAGACGCCGGAGATCTATGGCGCGGAGCATCTGCTGACGCGGCGCGCGGTCACGCCGGACGTGGGGGCGAAGATCGTCGAGCGGATCAAGTGGTGGGAAGATTACACCGCGCGGAACGGCGGCGAGATGGACAACAACCCCTCGCCGGGGAACAAGAAGGGCGGGTTGACGACGATCCTCGAGAAATCGCTGGGGGCCGTTGCCAAGGGCGGCACGGCGCCGCTGACGCAGGTCTACAAGTTCGCCGAGCCGGTGACGGAGCGGGGGTTCGTCTACATGGACAGCCCCGGCTATGACCCCTGTTCGGTGACGG
Source organism: uncultured Alphaproteobacteria bacterium (assembly GCA_963777765.1). Lineage (GTDB taxonomy): Bacteria > Pseudomonadota > Alphaproteobacteria > Rhodobacterales > Rhodobacteraceae > Aliitabrizicola. The sequence continues at coordinate 512,555 of CAVZRP010000004.1, forward strand.
GACAGATCGCCAGCGGGTCGAACCTGATCGTGTTCACGACGGGGCGCGGGTCAGTCTCGGGCTACAAGCCGACGCCCTGCATCAAGCTGGCCACCAACAGCGAGATGTATGCCCGGATGAGCGAGGACATGGACATCAACTGCGGCGACATCATCACCGAAGGGGTGAGCATCGAGGAGAAGGGGCGAGAGATATTCGAGGAATTCCTGCGCGTCGCGTCGGGCGGCCACACGAAATCCGAGGAACTGGGCTTCGGCGGGGCCGAGTTCGTGCCGTGGCAGATGGGAGCGGTGATGTGATGCGGCTGGCAGGCAAGACGGCGTTCTGCACCGCGTCGGGCGCGGGGATCGGGCGGGCGACGGTGGAAGCCTTTGCCGCCGAGGGGGCGCGGGTGATCGCGACGGACATTTCGGCCAAGGCATTGGCGGGGCTGCCGGAAGGGGTCGAGACGCATGTGCTGGACGTGACGGACGGGGCAGCGGTGGCGGCGGTCGCGGCGCGGGTGGGTGCGCCGGACATCCTGTTCAACTGCGCGGGCTTCGTCCATGCGGGCACGATCCTCGAGTGTGACGAGGCGGCGTTCGATTTCTCGGTGAACCTGAACGTGAAGGGGCTTTACCGCATGACCCGGGCCTTCCTGCCGCTGATGCTGGCGAACGGGGGCGGGTCGATCGTGAACATCGCGTCGGTCGCGGGGTCGATCATCGCGGCACCGAACCGCTTCGTCTATGGCGCGACCAAGGCGGCAGTGATCGGGATCACCAAGTCGGTCGCGGCGGATTACGTGACGCAGGGCATCCGCTGCAACGCGATCTGCCCGGCGACGGTGGAAAGCCCCTCGTTGCAGAGCCGGATGGAGGCGACGGGCGATGCGGAGGCCGCGCGCCGCGCCTTCATCGCGCGCCAGCCGATGGGACGGATCGGGCGGCCCGACGAGATTGCGGCGCTTGCGGTTTACCTTGCGAGCGACGAAAGTGCCTTCATGACGGGCCAGGCCATCAGCATCGACGGCGGCTGGACCAATACCTGAGGCCAAACCCCGAGGAAACACATGAGACTTGTCCGCTATGGCGCTGTCGGCGCAGAGAAACCCGGAATTCTGGATGCACGTGGTCATCTGCGCGATCTGTCGGCCCATGTCGATGACATCGCCGGGGTGGTGCTGTCGCCCGAGGGTTTGGCGCATCTGCGGAGCATCAACCCGGAAAGCCTTCCGGTGGTGACGGGCAATCCGCGCATCGGTCCCTGCGTGGGCCGCGTGGGCAAGTTCATCTGCATCGGGCTGAACTATTCGGACCACGCGGCGGAAACCGGCGCGAAGGTGCCGCCGGAACCTATCCTGTTCATGAAAGCCACCAGCGCGATCTGCGGGCCGAACGATGATGTCGTCATCCCCCGCGGCTCGCACAAGACCGACTGGGAGGTGGAGCTTGGCGTGGTGATCGGCAAGGCGGCGTCCTATGTGGACGAGGCCGATGCGATGGACCATGTGGCGGGCTATTGCGTCATCAACGACGTGTCGGAGCGGGCGTTCCAGACCGAGCGCTCCGGGCAATGGACCAAGGGCAAGTCGGCCGACACGTTCGGGCCGACGGGACCGTGGCTGGTGACGACCGACGAGGTGGCCGATCCGCAGAACCTGTCCATGTGGCTGGAGGTGGACGGGCACCGCTACCAGAACGGCAGCACGAAAACGATGGTTTACGGCGTGCGCCATCTGGTCAGCTACATCAGCCAGTTCATGTCGCTTCAGCCCGGCGACATCATCTCGACCGGGACGCCGCCCGGCGTGGGGATGGGGATCAAGCCGGAGCCGGTCTATCTGAAGCCGGGACAGGAGATCAGGCTTGGGATCGAGGGGCTTGGCGAGCAGCGGCAGGTGACGCGGGCCTGGGCGCGCTGAGCGCCATCATCGCGGCGCACGGTCATGCCCATGGATCTGCAACGCCGATGGATCAGGGCTGCGCGCCGAGCTTTTCGAGAGCGATCCGGGTCAGATCCTGGGCGACCATGAGGCCGCAATAGCCGCCGAACATTTCGGCTGTCGGGTCGTCCTTCGGCAGCGCCTGCGGGCGGCAGAAGGTCTGGATGTTCTCGATCCAGACATCGTAGTAGCGCGGGCCGGCATTGAGCCGGTCAGCCAGCGCCATCATCACCGCAAACGCCCGGTGCAGCGTCGGGAAGCGGCAGACGGTGGCCCAGACCTTCGGACCTGGTGTGCAATAGTCGGCGGTTGCGGCGCTGGCGAGCGTGTCCTGCGGGATGCCTGCCCACAGGGTATCGGCATCTTCGACGTAAAGGTCGGGGGCGCCGACGGCGCGCCACGGGACACCATAGCCGAGAAGGCCGATCCGGCTGATCGGGACAGGTCCGTTCTTTTCCATGGTCTTGGCGACGACGGTCCAGGTTGGCAGCTTGTCGCCCGAAAGCATAACAACCGGCCCGTCGGCACCTTGCGTGACGGTGCAGGTGACCGTCCCGGCCTTGGGAGCCTCGGTTGCCCAGGTGACGACCGGGCCCTGGGGCGTCTCGGTCACGGCAAGGCGGCGGTCGGCGAGGACCGTGCGGAAGAAGGATGCGCCCGGCAGCCAGCCCTGAAAGCCGCCGCCGAAGGCCGGGATGGGCAGGTCCAGCCGGTTTTCCCACAGCGTGTTTCCGAGCATCAGCGAGCATCCCTGCAATGCCTCGACGGCCCCCCAGCCGGTCACGGGCGCCAGCGGCGGCCCGATGATCCAGATCTCGTTGTGCACCGCCTGGTAGGCGCGGTCGATGGTGATGAACTCATCCTGGCCGACATGGCCGAGGATGTTTGCCAGCATGTCGGACGAGAGAAGCCAGGGGGCAGCCCGGCGCTGCAACTCGGCGATGTTGGCGAGCGTCGGGCGGGCGAATTCCTCGGCCAGCACATCGGTCGCGCCGGGAATGGCCGCGACCGCGACCGGAACGCTGCCCGGCAGCGACGGCGCATGGAACCCGAGGACGCCTTCGGTATGAACCTCGCGCGTGGGGGTGGTGGTTCCGTCTTCGGATATCTGCGCCTGCCCGCCCATGAACGCAAAGGCGCAGGCCGACAGGCAGCGGTCGCCGGGGCCGACGACCGTGAAGATGTGAAGCTCGGAAATCGCGTCGCCCAGGGCGATCCCGGCGTCAAAATTGCCGCCGTCGGAATTCATCCAGAGGATCGTATTGCCGTAGGGATCGGTCTGGCCCGCGGCGGCGCGCAGGCGGTCGTCGTCGCCCTCTTCGACCGGTCCTTCCATGCGCAGGACGACCTTGCGGTCCGAGCCGAGCGGCATCGACGCCGTGTAGGGAATGAGCAGGCCGTCATCCCCCACGGTTGCGTAGGGGAAGGACACCATCATGCCGGGCGGTTCGGTCCAGGGTCGGAAGTCGGCGGCCCACCCCTGCCCCGCCAGCCCAACGAGGGCAAGGAGGACGCTCAGGACTTGCATGACCCGATGATGCTGGCGAGCCCGACGCCCACATGGCCGCCCGAGCGTTCGTTGATTGCATCGAGCCCTGCACGGTAGGTTGCGTCTATTTCGCTCGCGTAAGGCTCCAGGTACTCGCAGATGATCTGCTTGTTGCAGAGGCGGGAGTCGACACAAAGCACGGTTTCGTCGAAGAAACGGGCGATCTGGATCAGCGCGGCCTGGTTGGCAACCGTTTGCGGGTTGGCGGACGAGGTGAGATCGACGGCGATCCGGCGTCTCATCGCCTTGTCGAAGCCGGCCTGCGTTTCAGAGGCGGCAATCTGTTTTGCGGCGGCTTCAAGCTGTTCGTTCAGATCGAGCGTGGCGCGGCGGAGCGTTTCGGTGGCCTTGGACAGATGCTCGCTGTTGAACCGCTCCACCAGCGTGAGCGAGCGCTCGACGCGCTTGGTCTGCTCTGCATCCCAAAGCTGGTAGGCGACCATGGCAACACCGATGACACCGCCGAGAATTCCGAACACCTCAAGCACCGCCTTGGCGCTTTTCCAGCCGGGGCGGTCGTGCCAGGGCACGTCCGATGCGTCCGCCAGGTCCGCGCGGCGCGGCTCGGCGGGCCTCATTTTGTGCAAGCCTCGAAGATCAGGCGGAACTTGTCGGGCGTGGCCTGGTCACGATTTTCGTCCCGTTTCTTCTTCACGCAGGCGATCTGCTCACGGGTCATCACGATGAAACCGGAGGAGTTGCCGTCCTTCAGCCCGATGCCCGCGCCGGAAGCGGTCGTCTTGTCGGCCAGGCTCTGTGTATCGGCAAGCTTGTCCTGGCACTTGCCGTCAGGCGGCAGGACGACGACATAGACGGGCCGATTGGTGGACAGGTAGGTGTCCGCGTTCCTGGCGATACATTCCGCCTGCGGCTCGGTCAGGACAACGGGCGCGGCGTCCTGCGCCGAGGACATGCGGGGTGTCGCCGCGAAAAGCACGGCACAGAGGATGGCCCTGGACATGGAGCGCATCGCTTCGCCCTTCCCCGGATATCTTGTCAAGACGATAGCAGCTAAGGCACGATCACGCCAAGGCAGTTGGTCCGACCCATCCGGGCGTTGCCGCAATCGCCCGAGCCGGTCTGACCTTCTGATCCTCCGTCGGTCGGGCGGGTGACCCGCGACCGTCGCTTTTCTGATCTGCTCTGACGGTGATTTCGGCAGGAGGACGCCCGCGCGCGCCCCGAATCCGCGTGTCGGCGGCCGGTCAGGCAAGCCCCGGAGCACCTGCTGGCGGCAAACATGCTTGATCGCGGCTCGGATTCAGGCGATCCTGCACGCGAGGGGCCGGCCATTTTGGTGTATTACGGCTAAAAAGGATTTGTTTGAATGTCTGTGACCTTTGATTTAAAGGGCGGCCTGCCCGACGCATCTTCGATGTCCTTCACGTCAGGCGGGTTGACCCTGACTGTCACCTCCGGGCTTTTCAATGGCGATACCGGCGGTGACTTTCTGGTCTATGAGAACTCCCCGGTCCTGAAGCAGACTGGCGAGGGGTTGGGAATGCTCAATCCCTATGGTGACTTCGAAACGGCGATCGACGGGCATGGCAAGAAGGAAGTCGCCATCCTGTCCTTCTCGCAGGCGGTGGAGATCACGAGTATCGGCTTCACGCCGATCGGAACGTCCTTCAACCCGAACGGCGGAGAACGTCGGTTTCATGCTGTTCGGCCAAGGGCTGATCTCGCAGCAGGTCAGCACGCTGATCGATGCGGACCATGTGAATGCTGTATCGCTGTTCGGGCAGCTCCTGGGGATCGGCGCTCACAGTCAGCTTGACGGCTTTCGCATCACGTCGATCACCGTCGATACGCCGGTGACGGTGACGTATGACGATGCCTACAGCCTGTCGCGGGCGGAAGCCGGTCTGACCCTGTCGATCCTGCAGAACGACCGGGGTGCCAGATCCATCACCAGCGTCAATACGGCGGGGCTTGTCGGCAGCGTGGCGATTTCCGCCGATGGCCAATCTCTGATCTACTCGAAGGGCACCGCCTTTGCCAATCTGACTGCCGGTCAATCGGTGACGGAAACCTTCACGTCTTCCGTCCTGGGCTGGGACGGCATCGCGCATACGGAAACGGTTTCGGTCACGATCAACGGTGCCGGGGGCCAGAATTTCATTACGGGCACGAGCAGCGGCAACAAGCTGACGGGGACGGCCCTTGGCGATACCATCGACGGCCTTGCTGGGGCCGACACCTTGAACGGCGGCGCGGGCGATGACGTGATCCTTGGGGGGCTTGGCAAGGACAAGATCGACGGGCAGACCGGCGCAGATGAAATGATCGGCGGGGCGGACAACGATACCTATTATGTGGACAACGTGCATGACGTCGTCATCGAACTGGCTGGCGAGGGAACCGATTCAGTCTATGCCTCGGCCTCGTTCACGCTTGTCGAGTGACGTGGAAAAGCTCTACCTCACAGGCAGCGCCAACCTGACGGGCACCGGCAATGCCCTGGCCAACACGTTGACTGGCAACAGCGGGGACAACGTGCTGATCGGCGGCGACGGCAAGGATTCGCTCGATGGCGGCGCCGGGGCGGATACGATGATCGGCGGCACGGCCAATGACGCCTACACCGTGGACAACGCCGGCGATGTCATCGTCGAGCAGTACGGTGGAGGGCTCGACACGGTCAAATCCTCGATCGACTACGTCCTCGGGGATCAGGTCGAGTATCTCACGCTCACCGGCACGGCGGCACTGAGCGGCACGGGCAACGGTTCACAGAACATCATGACGGGGAACGACGCGGCGAACCGGCTGACCGGACTGGGCGGGAATGACAGGATTAATCGGCGGACTTGGCGCGGACACGATCATCGGCGGCGTGGGGAAAGACAGCGTCACGGGCGGCGCGGATGCGGATACCTTTGTCTTTGCAGAATTCGGCAGCGCAAACGCTGACACAATCGCCGATTTCGTGCATGGCCAGGACAAGATCGGCCTTTCTGCCGCGGCGTTCGGCCTCACTGCCGGGGCGCTTCAGGACGCTGCCTTTGTGCTGGGAACGGTGGCGACAGACGCGTCGCAGCGCATTCTTTACGATCAGGCGAAGGGTGACATCTGGTACGATCCCGATGGCAGCGGCGCAGCGGCCAAGCAACTGATCGCATCGCTGACGGATGGGTTGGCGATCTCGTCGAGTGATTTCCTGATCGTCTGACGGAACGGCGGGCGGGACGATGCGCGTCCAAGGGAAAAGTGTTGAGCGAACCGACCTTTCCCCTTACCCTGTCTGGATGATCAGACTGTGCCAATCGCACCAGCCGTTCCGAAGGCGTTAGGGAGCGATGCATCGCGTCCGTCGGACGTGATGCATACCGGACGTGCGCGACATTCGACGGCTCCGTCCACAACCGTTTCAACCAGGCATGAAGCGTCTCGCCCCTGGTCGGCATCAAGCCGAACCGCGCCGCCCGTCTTCTGTAAGGGAGCAGCCGGGTCGCGACGCGACAGTTTGCCCCGCTCGGAACGACAGGTTCGAATCCGTCTGCGATATCCGGTAGAGCATTTGATATCACATGATTTTCAAACCAGGACGATCTCAACGACTGAACCGATTGCACCCCTCGCCCGCGCCCGTTCCCGCTTGAAGATCGACATCACTCGGACGACAAATGGGACTACGTTTCGGCGCCAATTCACGTCGTCAACAACTTTCGGTCATAGCACCGCCTGAATATGCGAATTAGACAGTTACATTTGGAGTTGAAGCATGCGCGCAGTGTTTTGTGGTGACGGATCGCTTTTGATCAACTGTGCCGAAGTGTTCCGGCAGAAGGGCGGCGCCTGCGCGGGCATCATAACGTCAGATGGCCAGCTTTCCGAATGGGCCAGCGGACAGGGAATACCCCTGCTCGGCACGCCGCAGGAACCCCAGATCGGTCACGTCGCCTTTGAATGGCTGTTCAGCATAGCGAACACGACCATGCTTCCGGTCGGTGTCTTGCGGCAGGCCACTCGCGGGGCGATCAACTTTCACGATGGGCCATTGCCCGGGTATGCGGGCCTGAATGTGCCGGCGTGGGCGATCATGGCCATGGAAAAGGCGCACGCGGTCAGCTGGCATGAAATGACCTCGCGCTTCGACGCGGGCCGGATTCTCGCGACGCGGGCGTTCCCAATCGGCGCGGACGAAACGTCGGTCAGCCTGAATGCCAAATGCTATGAGGCCGGTCTCGAGAGTTTTCGCGACCTGATGGACGACCTTTTCGCCGGTCAGTTGACCCCGGTCGATCAGGTCGGCACCCGGCACGTCTTCGGCCGATCTGCGCGCCCCGCCGGCCTTGCCCTTATCGACTTCAGCTTGCCCTGTTCGCATGTGTCCGCATTGGTCCGTGCCTTGGATTTCGGGGGCTATGCAAACAATCTGTGCCTGCCGAAGATCTGGACGGGAACAAGGTTGCTTGTCGTGGATCGGGCGACGACTATCGCGCCGGATCTTGGACGACCCGGCACCGTGCGTTCCGTCTCGGATGCCGGGATCGAGGTCTACGCGGGTGACGGATGCCTGCGTCTGTCAGGCTTCAGGGATGTCGCGGGGAACGCGGTGCTGCCGATGGCAACCGGGTTGGCCGCGGGCCAGGCCCTGCCGCGCGCCGAGGTCATCGCCGACGATCTGCTGGCCGCCGTCGGTCGGGACGAGCCTGCCTGGGCCGCGGCACTTCATGGTCTGATGCCGTCCGCGCCCGCGTTCCTGCAAACGCGGGACTCGAAGGGCGATGCAACGGGGCTTCGTCTGGATATTCCGCCGATGCCGCCCGACACGGTCGCCTCCGGCTTCCTTGCTTGGCTGGCGGCAATCGCGGGCACACAGAAAGTCAGCGCCGCCCTTCACGTCGGGTCGCCCGCCGTGGTCCTTTCGTCGATCCGCCCCCTGTCTGTGGATTTTGGGCCGGAGGCGACCTGCGACTCCGCCCGGTCGGCATTCGCGGCGTCAAAGGCGGGCGCGTTGTCCAAGGCACCGATGGCGGTTGACCTGATGCTGCGGCTGACGGATGCGGCGAAGCGCGAGGCTGCCGCACAGGCGCTTTCCGTGGGGATTGTGGAGGACGGCTCAACCATTTCGCCGTTTGTCCAAAGCCCCAGGCTTCTGCTTTCAAGCGGATCCGGGCAACTGTCGTCCCCGGATGGCAGCTATGCGCCCCCTACCCTCGCGTCGATGGCACAGAGCCTGTCGCTTTTCCTGCGCGCGTTTGGGACTGCGGCCGAAGCCCCCTTGAGCAGCCTGCCGCTGCGGGACGGTGGCGAGCTTGCCGGACCAGCCATATCCTATGATCGGTCCGCCACGATCCACGGCCTTTTCTCGGCCCAGGTGCGCGAAAGACCGAACCGCACGGCGCTGGAGACGGGGGCCAGTTCGCTTACCTATGCCGAGCTTGACGTGCGGTCTGGCCGACTTGCCGCCGCCCTTCGCGCGAAAGGTGTGGGGCCGGGCCAGGTCGTGGGGGTCTGTCTCGAGCGGTCGGAGGATCTGATTGTCGCCTTGCTCGCCGTTCTTCGGGCGGGGGCGGCCTATCTGCCGCTTGATCCAAACTATCCGCAGGATCGGATCGCCTTCATGGTGGCCGATTCAGGGGCACAGTTGGTGATTGCAAGATCCGATCTTTCGGACCGCCTGGGACTCAACTCCGCAAGGATCATCTCGCCCGCCGCGACTGGCGAACCCCTGCCCGATCAGGGCGGTTCGGCGGATCTGGCTTATCTGATTTACACATCGGGTTCGACGGGTCGTCCGAAGGGCGTCATGATCCCGCATCGCAATGTCGTCAACTTCTTTGCAGGCATGGACGCGGTGGTGCCCTTGTCCGACCGAACCCGATTGCTTTCGGTGACGTCCGTTTCGTTCGATATCTCGGTTCTTGAGATATTCTGGACACTTACCCGTGGGGGAACGCTTGTCCTGCCGTCCGGCGAGCAGCCCGACACTGGGGATCTGGGCTTTTCCCTTTTCTATTTCGCGTCCGAAGCATCAGGAACCGGGCATCACGCCTATCGCCTTCTGATCGAGGGTGCCAGGTTTGCGGATGAGAACGGATTTGAGGCCATCTGGACGCCCGAGCGGCATTTTCATGCCTTCGGCGGGCTTTTTCCAAACCCCGCGATCAGTTCGGCAATGCTTGCGGGCATGACGAGGAACGTCAAATTGCGTGCGGGGTCTTCGGTGTTGCCGCTGCACCATCCGATCCGCCTCGCCGAGGATTGGGCCCTGGTGGACAATCTGTCGAACGGGCGCGCGGGAATTGCCATCGCTTCGGGCTGGCAGCCCAACGATTTCGTTCTGCGGCCCGAGGCATTTCTTGACCGCAAGAAGCGCATGATCGACGGCGTCGATACGCTGCGCCGCCTGTGGCGGGGCGACCCTGTCGCGTTCCCCGACCACAAGGGCGAACCGGTTGAAATCGAGATACATCCGAAGCCCATGCAGGCCGAACTGCCGCTGTGGATCACGGCGGCCGGGAACCCGGAGACGTTCGTTGCGGCCGGTGAACTGGGCTGCGGGGTTCTGACCCATTTGCTGGGGCAGGATTTTGACGAGCTCGAAGAAAAGATCCGCTCGTACCGCGTGGCCTGGGCAGAGGCGGGGCATCCGGGCAAGGGTCAGGTTACCCTGATGCTGCACACTTTCGTGGGTGAGCAGGAGGATCAGGTCCGCGAAACCGTTCGCGCGCCGATGAAGGGCTATCTGAAGAGTGCCGTCGATCTGGTCAGGCGGGCGTCGTGGACGTTTCCCACGATCGTGGACGCGGGCGACCGCTGCGGGCATGTCACCCGCCGAGATGTTCGAGAAGGAGGCTCTGTCGGACCATGATCTTGATGCGCTTCTGGATCATGCGTTTGACCGATACTATCAGAGTTCCGGCCTTTTCGGCACCGTGGACAGCGCGCGGGCGATCGTGCGCAGGGTGGCCGAGATTGGCGTGGACGAGATTGCCTGTCTGATCGACTTTGGCGTCGATACCGACCTTGCGCTTGCGAACCTGCCCAATATCAAACGGCTGATGGACGCGATCAGGGCCGAGGTCGGATACGGCCGCAAGGCCACCATTGCGGAAGACATTGTCCGGCACCGGATTTCGCACCTGCAATGCACCCCGTCGCTCGCGTCGATCCTGGCGGGCGATGCGGCAGGTCGGGCCGCGCTGGGTCATCTGGACGTGATGATGGTGGGGGGAGAGGCGCTTCCCGGCGATCTGGCGCGGACGCTGCGCGCAGCGGTTCCGGGCGTCCTGTTGAACATGTACGGACCGACCGAGACCACGATCTGGTCATCGGTGGCAAGGATCGACCGGGTGGATGGAAGCGTGCCGCTGGGAGACCCCATTGCAAACACGACACTTTCGGTTCGCAATCCGGTGGGCGCACGGCTTCCGGACATGGCGGAGGGCGAACTCTGGATCGGCGGTGACGGGGTCGCCTCCGGTTATCTGAACCGGCCCGACTTGACGGCGGACAGGTTTGTGACGGCGGCAGACGGGACATTCTACCGGACAGGCGATCTGGTGCGCCGCCATGGCGACGGGCGGCTGGAGTTTCTGGGCCGCCTGGACAATCAGGTCAAGGTGCGCGGTCACCGGATCGAACTTGGCGAGATCGAGGCTGCGCTCGCGGCTTTTCCCGAAGTCCGGCAGGCCGTCGTCACCGCTGTAACGATGGCACCGGGGGACACGCGGCTGGTCGGCTATGTGACGGCAACTGCAACCGGGAGAACGGTTGACGCCGATGGCCTGCGCAACCGCCTGATGCAAACTCTGCCCGACGTGATGGTGCCGTCGCATCTTGTGGTGCTGGATGCCATGCCGCTGACCCCGAACGGCAAGATCGACCGCAGGGCCCTGCCCGATCCGAACCGATCCGTCGGCCCCGTGACGGAAGCGGCGGGGGAACTCGAAACGGCGATCGCGGCGATCTGGGGCGAGGCATTGGGCATTGCCCATGTCAGCGTCACCGGCAATTTCTTCGATCTGGGAGGCCATTCGCTTCTGGTGGTGCAGGTGCAGCGCCAGATGAAGGAACGTCTGGGCCGCGATATTGCCATCACGGACATATTCCGTTTTCCGACAGTAAGGTCCATTGCCGCGCACCTCGGCAAGGTCGCCGGAACAGATGAAGGGGCCGCTACCGACCGTGGCGCCGCGCGGGCAGCGGCACGCATGGCACGTCGCCGGGCAACTGCATCTTGACCGCAAATGATGAGTGACGACATGTCGGACCATAGCGGCCCAGAAACGAAAATCGCCATTGTCGGGCGTGCCGGGCGGTTTCCGGCCGCCCGCAACGTGCGCGAATTCTGGCGGATGCTGGATCAGGGCCGGCTGGCAACAACCCGCCTGACCGATGAAGCACTTCTGAAATCGGGTGTCAGCCGGGCCGCCCTTGCCGATCCGGCCTATGTTCGTGCAGCGAACATCTTGCCGGATATGGAAGCTTTCGACGCCCCGTTCTTCGGCTTCTCGCCGAAGGAAGCGGCCATTCTTGACCCGCAGCACCGGCATTTCCTTGAAACCTGCTGGGAGGCCCTCGAGGATGCGGGCCAAATGCCGGAACGGTTCAAGGGCCGGATCGGTGTTTATGCCGGTTCCGGAATGCAGGCCTACATGGCCTTCAATCTGCTGTCGAATCCCGAACTGGTAGAGGAGGTCGGGCTTTTTCTGCTGCGCCACACCGGCAACGACAAGGATTTCATGCCGACGCGGGCCTCGTACCTGCTGAATCTGACGGGGCCTTCGATGGCCATTCAGACGGCCTGTTCCACATCGCTTGTGGCGGTTCACGTTGCCGCGAATGCGCTGCTGAACATGGAATGCGACATGGCGCTCGCGGGCGGCGTGACGATCGAACTGCCGCACTATCGCGGCTATCGCTACGCCCAGAATGAAATCCTGTCACCTGACGGGCTGTGCCGCGCCTTCGACGACGACAGCATGGGCACGGTCTTTGGTTCTGGCAGCGTGGTGCTGGCGCTGCGGCGGTTGGAGGACGCGCTGGCGGACGGGGATGACATCAAGGCCGTCATCCTTGCGACGGCAGTGAACAACGACGGGTCGTCCAAGGCGAGCTATCTTGCGCCTTCCGTCGAGGGTCAGGCCGAAGCGGCGAGCGAAGCGCTGGCGCTGGCGGGCGTCCCGCCCGAGACGGTGACCTATATCGAGGCGCATGGAACCGGCACCCCGCTTGGCGACCCGATCGAGCTTGCGGCACTGTCGCAGGTGTATCGCGGCGGGCGCGGGACAGTCGGGATCGGGTCGGTCAAGACGAACATCGGGCACCTGGACACGGCAGCGGGGGGGGCCAGCCTTGTCAAGGTGGTCGAGGCGATGCGCCATCGCCGCTTGCCGGCCAGCCTGAACTTCCGGACTCCGAACAGCCGGTTCGATTTTGCGACCTCGGCCTTTCGGGTGATCGCACAGGCTGAGGACTGGCCCTCGCCTGCGAGTGGTCGCAGGCGCGCTGCCGTGAACTCGCTTGGCGTCGGCGGGACGAACGCCCATGTGATCGTGGAGGAGGCACCGGCACGGAGCCCCGTTTCGCCATCGGCGGGCTGGCGGATCTTCCCCTTTTCCGCGCGCGATGCCGCCGCCCTTGATCGCACCGAGGCAAAATGGGTCGGGTTCCTTGGGGACACCGACCTTCCCGACCCCGCCGATACCGCCTTTACCCTGCGGGAGGGTCGCAGAGTTCTTCCCGCGCGGCTCGCCGTGGCCGCTTGCGACCTTTCCGGGCTAAGGGCTGCGCTGGAGGGGCAATCGCCTGCATTTGTGCGGCGGGGTTCGGCATCCGAAACGGCTCCGCAGATCGTGTTTCTGTTCCCTGGCGGCGGAGCCCAGTATCCCGGTGCCGGGGCAGAGTTGATGTCGGACGCTCCCGCCTTTGCGCGGGCTGTGGACGAATGTTTCGCGGCCCTTCCGCCGAATGCGCCCGAAGACCTGTTCGCCACCATGTTCGAGAAGACGCCGGAGGACGAAACGGCACGGCGGAAGATGGCACAGTCTTCCTATGCGATCCCGGCTCTGTTCATCATCGAATATGCCTATGCAAGATTGCTGGAATCCTGGGGCATCTTGCCAGATGCAATTCTTGCCCATTCGGTGGGGGAATACGCCGGCGCGGTCATCGCGGGTGCGCTGACGGTGCGTGACGCGGTGCGGATCGTCGTGCTGCGTGGGCAGGTCATGGATGCGGCGCCGAGCGGGGCGATGACGACCATTCCCGCAGACGAAGCGGCGACCCGTGCCCTGATCGGATGCGAGCTTGACATCGCAGCCCTGAATGCCCCCGAGGCGAGCGTCGTATCCGGCACGACCGAGGCGATCGTCGCGCTGGAAAAACGGCTGAAGGGGACCGATTTCGAGGCGCGGCGCATTCACATCGATGTCGCGGCCCACAGCCGGATACTTGACGGTCAACTCGAAGCGTTCCGCGCAGGTTTCGAACTCGGTGAAATTTGCGGCGCCCCGGATTCCGATGGTCTCATCCTTGCGTGGCGCCTGGGGCCAGGGTGATGATTTCGTGACAGCCGACTATTGGGTCCGGCACTTGCGGCATACGGTGCGGTTTACGGACGCGATCGCCAATGCCCTCGACACGCCCGGACGGATCGTCGTCGAGATCGGTCCGGGACAATCCCTTTCCCCCCTGATCAACATGGCGCAGCCCGCGACGCCTCCGCGCGCCGTTCTGCCTGCCGCACCAAAGCCGACCGAGCGGCAGTCGGAAATGGGTTATGCGCTGGCGGCGGTCGGCGGGCTGTGGGCGCATGGGGCCGACGTCGATTGGGCGAGGCTTCCCGGAGGCATTGAGGGGCGGCGGGTATCGCTGCCCACCTATGCCTTCGACCGGACGCACCACTGGATCGAACCCGGCCGGGGCCTTGCCGGCATTGCCCGGCAGGACCCCCGAGGCGCCCGGACAGGTGCTCGCCCGCCGCCCGGACATCGCAGACTGGTTCGAGACCGAAACATGGGCGGACATGCCCCTGTCCGGCGCCGAACCTGACCGCTCCGGTGGCTGGCTTGTGTTTGCCGGGGATGATCCCGTGTCAACCGACGTTCTGGCGCGGCTCGCATTGGTGCCGGGTGCCGACGTTCATGTCGTTCGACCCGGACCCGGCTATTTCACCGACCCGAAGGCCCGCAGCTTTACCATTCGTCCCACCGTCGCAGATGATTACCTGGCCGTGCTGTCCGGTTTGGGCGAGCGGTTGCCGAAAAGAATTCTCTGTCTCTGGCCACTGGGGGCAACGCCGGTTCCCTTTGACTGCGGGTTCCTGCTGGTGCGTGCCCTGCAGTTGGCCGATGCCGGATCTGGCAGGAAGATCGTTTTCGTGGCGACCGGCACAGCGGAAGCAGGCGGCGCCGCCGTGACCAACCCCGATGGCGCGGCCCTGTTGGGCCCCGTTCGGGTCGCACCGCATGAAATCGACGGGCTGACCGCAACCCTTGTCGATCTGCCTGGCCAGCCTTCGGCGGATGACCTGCACCTGCTGCTCGACGAAACAGCCGGGGGCGACCAGGCCGACCGCATTGCGATCCGGCAGGGAAAGCGCCTTGTTTCCCGGCGCACCGCCCAGCCGACCGCAGCGCCTGTGCCTGACCTGCCGACCCGGCTTAGACAGGGTGGCGTCTATGTGATTACCGGGGGAACCGGCGGTGTCGGGAGCACCTTGGCGCGCTGGCTCGCCCGCCGTGCCGGGGCGCGGATCGCGCTGGTTTCCCGCAGCGGACGCGCTGACCCCGAACTGGCGGAGGCCGTCAGAGCCGCGGGGGGAGACGTCCTGTTTCTTGCGGCCGATGTTGCCGACGCCGCAGCACTTGAGCAGGCGGTTGCCACAATACGCGACCGCTGGGGGACGATCCACGGCGTGATCCACGCGGCGGGAGTTATCGCCGATGCCCCGCTGGCGGCAAAGACGCTGGCGGATACCGCAGCCGTTCTTGCCCCGAAGGTCGACGGCGGGCGCAACCTGCAGGCCCTTTTCCCACCGGGCAGCCTGGATATCTTCGTCGTGTTTTCGTCATCGTCGGTCGTGGTCGCCCCGCCGGGTCAGACCGACTATGTTGCTGCAAACGCCTGGCTGGAGGCGATGGCGGCAAGCCGAGAGGATGGGCTGGCGCTGGCCTGGGGCACATGGCGCGATATCGGCATGGCCGAACGGACCTATGGTTCCGGCGAAGCGGGCCCGCCGGGGGCGCACCCGCTGCTTGGGCCGCTTGAAACGGGTGCCGAGGGCGGGCTGGAGTTTTCACATCGGCTTGACCCGATGAAGGACTGGGTGGTCAGGGAGCACGTGGTGGGCGGTCAGCCCACCCTGCCCGGCAGCACCTATGTCGAGCTTGCGTATGCCGCCGCAATTGCCGCGCGCCCCGGCAGGACTGTGGAGATCCGCGCGCTCTCGCTCGCGGTTCCCATGGTGTTTGCCGATGGTGCAGCGCGCAAACTTACCGTCAGGCTGGCTCCAAAGAATGACGGGTACGCGTTCAGCGTTGAAAGCGTGGCGTCTGCCGGTTCCCCGGCCGAGGAGCATGCCCGTGCACAGATCGTCTATCCGGATCGAAACGATCAAGGGCAAGACACGCAATTTGATGCGGACCAGGAAACGCTTGCCCTGTCTGCGACGAGCGGTCGGCCCCCGCAGGATCAGTTCATCGAATTCGGCCCGCGCTGGCAGTCCACCGGGATCGTGACGTCGGACCGGACGCGGACCCTTGGCAGGTTCTCCCTTCCGGACCCGTTCCGGGGTGATCTGGTGGCGGGGTATGCGCTCCATCCCGCTCTGCTTGATCTGGCAATGACGGTTGGACTGCACGGTCTTCCGCCGGAAGATCACGCGGGGCTTGTCTATGCCCCGATGTCGTTCAACTCCATCCGCGTCCTTGGCCCGTTGGGGCCCGAGGTTGTCGCGCGTGCGAAACTTGTCCGGCGCGACGCGCGTCGGTTGGTTGGTTTCGACGTGGAAATTTCCGACATCGACGGGAAGACCTGCGTCGTGATCGAGGATCTGGCCCTTCGCGCCATCGAGGGCGGCGCGCTAAAGCCGGCGCGGGTCCAGAAAACGATCATTCAAACGCTTTTGGCGAATGGGATCAGGCCGGAGGACGCAGACGCCGTGTTTGACCGTGCGTTCTCGTCCCGGGCCAGAAAACTGGTGGTGTCGCCCGTCGCGCTGGAGCAGGTGCAACTGGCAATGCTGGGGGAACCGGACCAAGACCGGCCCGCAGAAAAGGCTGTCGAGGCGGTAGCGGGCCAGACCTCCAACGCGCTGGAAGCGAAGCTTGCAGCGATCTGGACGGATATGCTGGGAGTTGCGACGGTCAGTTCCGGCGACGACTTCTTTGCCCTGGGCGGACATTCCCTGAACGCCGTGCGTATGTTCAGCCGGATCAGGCGCGAGTTCGGCGTGGACCTGCCGCTTGCCTTCATTTTCGAGAATCCCACGCTTGCCGCCGTCGCTGCCAGGATAGCGGACGCTGCCGGTATTGACCTTGCCCCCCTTTCTTCGTCTGACCGAGACCCGGCCGGCAACGGCCCTGCACCGCAAATGTCGGCGCCCAGAAGCATCGAACTGACCGAGGGTCAGCGCGAGATCTACACGGGCATTCTGATCGAGCCCGAGGTGTCGCGCGGTCACAACCTTTGTTTCGGCATCGACCTCGAAGGCCCGATCAACACGGACGCCCTGTGCGCCGCGATGGAGTCGGTCGTCGCGCGCCATGACGCCCTGCGCGCACGCTTTGACCCTGTGGCGCTGCGGATGGACACTGACCCCGAGGCGCGGGTCGAGTTTATGCATGTCGATCTGTCTGACAGCGACTCGGACCTTCACCGGCTGGAGCGTCGGCGCTCTCTCTTGGCCGACCTTGCGGAGCCGGCCTTTGATCTGCAGCGGGCGCCGCTGATGCGGGCGGCGCTGGTGCGGCTTGCGCCGGATCGGCATGAACTCTTGATCGTGGTGCATCACATCGTTTGTGACGGCTGGTCGATCGGAGTCGTGGTCCGCGATCTGGCCGAACTGTATGCGGCGAACATCGCCGGCCGGGCGCCGCGACTGTCACAGGTCGAAAGCATCGCTGACTTTGTGGAAGCCGAACGCAAGTGGTCGCTGACCGATGCCGCCAAACGGCATCGGGACTATTGGCTGGCGCAGTACAGCACATCCGTTCCGGCGATGGATCTGCCGACGGACCACCCGCGCCCCCAAGTGCGCACGACGCGAGCGCACCGGGTCGAACAGGTGTTCCCGCCTGATCTGGAGTCTGCGCTGCGGACAACCACGGCCCGGCTTGGGACAACACTCCAGAACTTTGTTCTAGCGGCGTTTCAGACCTATCTCGCGCGCCTTGTGGGCAGCGAAGATGTGGTGATCGGTCTGCCGTCATCCGGTCAGGTCTCGCACGGTCTGGAAGGGGTCGTTGGTCACTGTGTGAACTTCCTGCCGATGCGCGCCAAAGTCAGTCCGGAATTACGGTTCGACCTGTTTGTCGAACAGGCGCGCCAGGGGTTGCTGTCCGCGCTTGACCATCAGAACTACACCTACGGCACGCTGATGCGCGACCTGAACCTGCCGCGCGATCCATCCCGACTGACCCTTGTACCGGTGGTCGTCAACCTCGACACGCT
This sequence comes from uncultured Alphaproteobacteria bacterium, assembly GCA_963777765.1. Taxonomy (GTDB): domain Bacteria; phylum Pseudomonadota; class Alphaproteobacteria; order Rhodobacterales; family Rhodobacteraceae; genus Aliitabrizicola. Next base: position 530,653 of record CAVZRP010000004.1, read on the forward strand.
GGGCGATCTTGGACAGTTTGCCTTTGGCAATGCGTCAGCAGGACTGAACGTTCTGTCGACCGGACACGAGCATTTCGAACTGTTCCTGAACATTCTCGACACGCCCGGGCGGGTCAGGTTGTTCTGGAACCACAATGCCGACCTGTTCGAGCCCGAAACGATGGAGCGTCATGCCGCGCGCTTCGAGCGATTGCTGCGCGCGCTTGCCGCCGACCCTTCGGTCAGGATCGGCGATTTTGGTCAGCTGATGGGCGAAACGCCGCGTCCGGCCTCGGGCACACATGACGATCCGGGCGCATCGGGCGAACAGGTGGTGACCGAGTTGTTCCGTGCCGTCGCGGCGCGTTACCGCAACTCCGTGGCGCTGGAGTTTCTGGGAACGACCCTTGACTACGGGACGCTGGACGCACGCTCGGACGCGCTTGCGGCACAGCTCGCCCAGATGGGTGTCCGGCGCGGCGATCTGGTGGGCATCACGTCGGAGCGTAACCTGGGCCTGATCGTTGCTGTCCTGGGGGTGCTGAAGGCAGGAGCGGGCTATGTGCCGTTCGACACGGCCCTTCCTGCACAGCGGCTGTCCTTCATGGCGCAGGATACCGGAATCCGTGTGCTGATCGGCAGATGCGAACCGGTCGCAGCGGCTGGGGTCATGGAACTGCCGTTTTCCAGATTGCCCGAAAGCCTGCCGCAGGGCCTTGCGGTTCCGCAACCGGACCTGTCGGGCAAAGACATCTGCTACGTCATGTATACCTCGGGAACGACCGGCGTTCCCAAAGGCGTGATGCTGCCCCATCAGTCGGTCACGCGGCTGCTGATCGACACCGACTGGCTGAAACTCGGGCCATCGACGGTGACGTTGCACTCCTCGGCCTTTGCCTTTGACACGTCGATCATCGACATCTTTGCCGCCTTGTTGCACGGCGGGCGGGTCGTGGTGCCGAAGCCCGGCGCGCTCACCATTTCGGAGCTTGCAAATGCCATCGCCTCTGGCGGGGTCAACACGCTGTGGCTGACGTCCGGGCTGTTTCATGCCATTGCGGACATCCGGCCCGAAGTCTTTCGTTCCGTTGCCCAGGTGATCGTAGGCGGGGATATCGTATCGCCCGTTCACGTTGCGCGCGTGATGGAGACCTGTCCCGATGTGCAGGTGATCAACGGATACGGGCCAACAGAAAGCAACGTGACGAATGCCCACGCCATCACCTGGGATGATCTTCGATCCGGGCTTTCCCTGCCGATCGGCCGCGCCATTCCGGGCACCCAGATCTACATCATCGACGACGCAGGCGTGCCGGTTCCGTCAGGAATGACAGGCGAACTTGCGATTGCGGGCCGGGGTCTGGCGCTGGGGTATTGGAAGCGACCGGAACTCACGGCGGAAAAATTCATCACCGCCCCTTGGGATCCGGAGTTGCGCCTGTATCGGTCGGGCGACCTCGCGCTCGATCCGGGGGACGGCGTGCTTCGGTTCTTCGGCCGCATCGACACGCAGGTCAAAGTGCGCGGTTTCCGTGTCGAACTCGCCGAGGTCGAAGCCGCCGTTGAAAGCCATCCCGCGATCACGCAGGCCTGTGTGGTGGCGGGCGTGCCGGAGGGTGAAAGCGACAAGGTTCTGATCGCGTATGTCGTGGCCGAAGCTGTTCCGCCCTCTCGCCGTTCGTTGGCCGAACACGTGAAGTCGCGGCTGCCAACCTATGCAAGGCCAAATCACTACGTCTTTCTGCCGTCGCTCCCGCTGAACTCCAACGGCAAGGTGGATCGTCGCGCGCTTCCGCCTGTAACCGCCGAAATCCGCGATGGCGGATCAGACGTTGCAACGACCGGAACCGAAGTGGCGCTGGCGCAGATATGGTGTCAGGTTCTGGGAATGAAGGAGGTCGGCGTCGAAGCGAACTTCTTTGATCTTGGGGGCCACTCACTCCTCGCGCTCAAGCTTTTCTCGGCCATACAGCGACAGTTCGCTGTTGACCTGCCTATTTCAAAGCTCTTCCAGAATGCCACCATCCGCGATCTCGCCCAGGTGATCGACCTTGAGATCGGCACGTCGTCGCCGCGTGCCCCCAGGGGAGACGCGACCGCAGCCCCGAAGCTACCGATCGACACCGCGCCCCTGAACAAAGCCGCACATGCCTGGGTGGATGCCGGGTCGAAGAATGACGAATGGGATACGTCGACGGTCATCAACACCGGGCCCGGCACAGGGCGGAACCCTGTTTTCATCGTCGGCGGCGTCGGCGGAAACGTGAACAACCTTCATGAACTCGGCAGTCTGATCGGGCAGAGCCGACCGGTCATCGGGTTCCAGACGCGGGGAATTCTTGGCCATACGTCGCATGACAGCATCGAGGCGATGGCCACCGACAACCTTCGGTACCTGCGGATGCATCAGCCCAAGGGCCCGTATCTGATTGCCGGATATTCTGGCGGCGCCCTGACGGCCTTTGAAATGGCCCGCCAACTCGTTGCAATGGGCGAAGAGGTGCGCCACCTGTTCGTGCTTGATACCTATGCTCCCGGCTTCGCGCGCAACTTCAAACCGAAGACGAATGTCGGTCTCAAGGGGCGGCTTGCCGATGAGCTTGACTATCTGCTCACCAGGCCGAAAAGCGAGTCCGTCAAGCGGTTTCGCGTTATCGCGCGCAAGCGCCTTGTTCGCGGCCCGGTTCTCGCCGCGTTCAAACTGGCCAACCCGACGTTCTATCGCATTCAAGCTGCACAGAACGACTGGCTTGCCGCAGCGGCAAAATATACCGGAGGAACGCTGGACTGCCCGCTGATGCTGTTCTTGTCGGAGCCTGCAAACCGCCGGAGTCATGCGGTGGTCTCAACGACTCCGCTGCTTGGCTGGGACAAGGTGACACCGAAAGACAGGATCCGCGTGATCCATCTGCCGGGAAATCACAACAGCATGATAACCGGCGAAGGGGCAAGGCGGATCGCCGAAGCAATCGAGGTCGCGATCGCAGACTGATCAGGGCAACGACGCCGTCAGGAACTCGTCCACAATGGCGTCCATGCCATAGCGGTCCAGGTCCGTATGGCCCGCCTCTGGCAGGATGACGATCTTCTTCGGCTCGTTGGCCGCTTCGAACACCGCCAGGGCCCAGTCTACCGGAATGGATTTGTCCTTGGCGCCATGCAGGATGAGGATCGGCGTTGTGATCTGACGGACGAAGTTGAGCACTTCGTTTCGTTCGGCCCACATCAGGCTGCACCAGGGAAACCCCTTGTAGCGCTTTTCGTAGTATTTGCATCCGCTGGTAAGGGTGGACTCAAGCACGACAGCACCGACGGGTCTGGTTGTTGCAAGGCGAGCACCGACGGATGTGCCCAGCGAAATGCCATGCACGACGCGCCGGTCGGCAGGGATCGTCATGCCAAACAGGTCGTCGAGCTGATCGTTAAGCGCGCGGGCGTCCATCGCGAAGTTGAGCTCGCTCGGATGGCCCAAGCCATCCCCCATCCCGCGGTATTGCATCATGGCCAAACCATAGCCGCGTTCCACCAAAGGCAGAAGGCGACGGGCCGACGCCGCTGTTCGGGCACCGTTTCCCTGAAAGCTGATGATGACAGGTCTGGCACCCACCGGGTCGACAAGCCACGCGGTGACGGCCGTGCCATCCTCGGACACGAACCGGACAGCCCTTGCACCTGGCAGGCCGCTTTCGGCGGGCGTCGTCACTGCGGGGTCGAAACTGTAGATGCCCCAACGCTGAAACGCCCAGATGCCAGCAATCGCCAGAAAGAGGGTCACAAAAAGCAAACCCAGACTTTCCAGCCAGACATTCATTGCATCGAACCTCTCGTCTGAGTCTCAGAGACCCGACCGTGAAAAGCCGGGCATCCGGCAACAGTGGTTCTTCCGCGTGGGTGCCCTGTGACGCTGTCCCAGGCGTCCACCACTTCCAGCGATGCCGAAGCGGCTTCGGTTCATCATGCGAAACCCGGCAGCGAGAGAACCCTTTTCAGGCGTTGCGGATGCCGATCATTGTCATCCAACGCACCTTGTCATGCTTCACTTCCCGAGAATATGTCACCGTGAAACCCGCCCTTTCCAGACGAACACGATGATTGTGGGAGAAGGATCTTTCGAACCCGAAAACATGTGACTCGGGATCGTTGGCAAGATCGTGCAGGGGATCTACCGGTTCGACCAGTACGATGGCGGCGGGAGGATGGTCAGCAACCGACCGCAGCAGCGCGTCGAAGCTTTCCGGTGAAAAATACTCCAGTACACCGCCGTTCGACAGAATGATCGTCCCGGGTGCACTCCTTTCCGTCAGCCACTCTGTTGCCTCGGCAAAATGAAATGCGAGACCCGGTTTGCCGAAGTACTGTCCCGCCGCACGCTCGATGACGGCCGCATTTATGTCGAGCCCCACAGCCTCCGGGATATCGGGAAGACGCGACAGGCAGTAGGACAGCACCTTTCCATCGCCACAGCCGATCTCGACAAGCCGCGTGAACCGGACCGGCGACTCCGCAATCTGGACAGCCAGCGCCTCGATTACCTCCGAGTGTATCTGGAGGAAAAGCCGCAGTCGTGCGTTGGCGTGCTTTTGATGGAACTGATCGCCCGAATGGCCTTTCCAATATGCAGAAAGCGCCTTCTCTATGGACGTGTTTATCGCGCCAGAGTCTCCACCCTTGGATGCACGCCGAAGCCGCGAATGCAGGATCAGTCTTTTGATATTCGCTGCCCGGCCGGAGTTTCTCGCCTCATCTATTTCACGGCCAAGTGACGGCATTGCAATTTCAGCAGCACGGCCAATAAGGAACTTCGTGGTATCTTTTACATCAAACATGCGACGAATCCCTAAAACAACAAGAAATTGAAATTATGCAGATATCCCGAATGCCAGGCAACAAATGACGGCCGGTGCACACAACTGGACAAATCGCAACTTGGATTGCGGCTTCGTGGGCTGGAGGTAACCAATCGGCGTCCCGCCATCCAATTCAAGCGCAACGCTTTTTGGTTCCAGGCTGAACCCTTCCCCATGCAGTTTCATGCGCGCTTCCTTCGCGGTCCAGTACGTGAGAAAGCGCTTCTTGCGCTCTGACGCGGGAGTCCGGAAAAGCTCGGACTGCTCGTTCGGGGTCAGACATGCCCCCGCCAGATCGGAGAGTTCGTGCTCAAGTGAGTCGTTTCGATCAGCGACTTCGATATCAATCCCCACCGCCGGCCCATTCGTCACGACAACAACCAGATACCCGCCCGAATGGGAGAGGTTGAAATTTATACCGCCACCGCGAACCTGGGGCTTGCCGCCAGCACTTGTGTCGATAATCACCTTTTCCGGGTCTTTTCCGAGATATGCACCCAGCACGCGGCGCGTAAACCCGCGCCCCCTGACAAATCGATCTCTGTCCGACTGAAATACAAAACCGCCTGCCCTCGTATGCTCCTCGTGGCTCAGCAATCGACCGGCTTCTTCGAGTTCGATGTCACGATCTGAATCAAGGTCGCACTCGAAGACTTCGAAGGTCTGGCCATCTTCGGAAAAGCTGGTAGCGCCCATCATTTCCCGTCTGCGCTCCCGATCCAGGATTCTATCCTGTCTGCCAGATCGGCGACGTCCCTTCCCTTGACCAGATCCAGGTGGCTGCAGTCGAATGAGGCGTGTTTCAGTTTGTTGCGGTCGATCAGGCGGTCCCACCCCAGATTGGGGTATTTCTTGACGATCAGGTATTCCTGTCGGTGATCCGGGCTTGAGACGACAAGAACCGCCGTTCCCTCGTACGGGCCGCTCACGTATTCGCGCGCGGCCGCAATCCAGGCGGTCTTTGCGCGCTTCCGCCGAGTTTTGGACAGAAGTGCCTCACCTTCGAACGCACGGGCGCGTGACCGCTGGCGAAACGACTTGATCTGATTTCGGATGCTTCGCGCCAAATGGGCAAAGTCGAGATGGACAACGTGCCAGGCCTCGATGCGAACCCTTTCAGCAAGTGTGTACTTGTAGGGGAAAACGAAGGACTTTCTTCCCTCGAGTTCAGCAGTAAAGCCGGGAGCGAAGGTATCCAGCAGGATCAGTTCGCCCACGTCCTGGCCGAGGGATCTGATCTGCCGGGCCATTTCATAGGCGATCATTGCGCCCGCCGAATATCCGGCAATGAAGTAGGGGCCAAATGGCTGATGGTTCCGCATGAAGCGAATATTTGCGGCTGCCATTTCTTCGACCGTCGCATACGGGTTGTGGCCCATGATGCCGCGCGTCTGGAAACCTATGACCGGACGATGTGCGCCCAACAAGGTGCCCAGTTCGAACAGGTTGTTCACATTGCCGCCCAGACCGCCGACGATGAAAAGCGGCGGTGCATTCGTGCCTGGCCCGGGGTGGATGACAGTCGTCGTGTCCCAGTCTTCGTCGGGGTCGAATGCTGCAGTTTCGCTGCCTGCGCGCGCGATCCCGGTCTCCGTCAACTCGGCAAGATCCCTGATCGTCGGATGCGAGAACAGGGTCGAGATCGGCAGGTCCAGTCCGAAGCGCCGATGGATCCGATCGAACAGTCTGACAGCCATGAGAGAGTGGCCGCCAAGATTGAAGAAGTTGTCCTCGATCGAGGTCACGGGTTGCGGAAGCAACTCGCTCCAGATCTTGAGCAACTCTTTCTCCGCCTCGGTCTGCGGCAAGACGTTGCGGCGTGGCTCGACGGTGTCCGCAGCAATCGAGAGCAGCGCCCTCCGGTCGACCTTGCCGTTCTGCGAGGTCGGTAGTTCGCGAACGATCAGGAGGCGCGCAGGAATCAGGTGGCGTGGAAGGCTATCCCGCAGGATGCGCATCAAGCGGGAGGGCGTTGCGGTGTCGTCAGAGGCTTCGACGAAGGCAATCAGCCGGCCGCTGCCCTCGCCGCTTTCGTGAACCACGGCAGCCTTGCGAACGCCCTTGATCACCTGCAGTGCGGCTTCGACTTCGCCAGGTTCAATCCGGAACCCCCGGATCTTGATCTGATCATCGCGGCGCCCGAGAAACTCGATGTTGCCATCGGGCAGATATCGGCAGATGTCGCCGGTTCTGTAGAGACGCCCGGAGCGTCCGAGCGGGTCGGACAGAGTATCGGGTACGAATGCCTTTTCGGTAAGCTCTTCCCGTTTCCAGTAGCCCAATGCCAGCCCGTCCCCGCCGACAACCAATTCACCTGGCACCCCAACAGGGAGAAGGCGAAGCTGGTCATCGACGATATGGGCTTGGGTGTTTTCAATTGGCCGGCCAATCGGAATCGACCTGGCGAGCTGATCAACATCTCGCGGGATGCGATAACAGCAAGAGAAGGTCGTGTTCTCGGTAGGTCCGTAGCCATTGATCAACGTGGTTCCGGGAAGCGCAGCAAGTGCCCGCCGGATATGGGCGACGCTCAGGGGCTCGCCGCCGGTGAGCACCTCGTCAACTCCCGACAGGATCGACGGGTTTTCGTCGATGATCACGTTGAACAGGGCGGCTGTCAGCCACAGCGTTGTCACGTTGGTCTGCTTCAAGAGCCTGCCGAGTGCCGTAAGCTCCAGCGCGCCCTCACCCGTTCCGAGCACGAGAGTGCCGCCGTTGAGAAGGGCACCCCAGATCTCGAATGTGGACGCATCGAAACTCGCCGGGGCAAGCTGCGCGATCACGCGGGTCTCGTCGAGGCGCGCAAAGCTGCTGCCGAGGACAAGCCGCGCCACGGCCCTGTTCGGGACGACCACGCCTTTTGGCACTCCGGTCGAGCCGGACGTGTACATCAGGTAGGCTACGCTGCCGCCATCCGTTCCAATCGCTGGCGGTTGCTTCACCTCCGGCCCCTTGCAGGGCCGTCTGCATGTCAATCACAGAAACAGCGTCAGGTGGCAGGTCTGCCGTCAGGCTGGCATGGCTCAACAGGACTTTGGCACCACTGTCCTCAAGGATGAAGGCGCAGCGCGTGGCAGGCGTGCCTGGCTCGATCGGCACATAGGCGGCGCCGACCTTGAGAATTGCGAGTATCGCCACAATCAGATCAACGGACCGAGGCAACATCAGGGCGACAAACTCACCCTCCTTGACGCCCGCGGCAACCAGCCGACTTGCCCAGGCATCTGACATGGCGTCAAGCGCGCCATAGCTCACATCCTCGGGCGTCGCAGACGCAGCGCGCATGTCGAGAACCCGGAGCGCGGACTGGTCGGCGTGTCGCTGAGCCGTCTGGCGGAACAAATCCGCAAGGGACGTGTCGCGCGGGTAGTCGCTCCGCGTCTGCGCGCTTGCATCGACAAGCTGTTGGCGGTCATCGGCCCCCAGAATGTCAAATGTCCCAAGCCCCGCCTCGGGATGTGCGGCAGCAGCAGCCAGCAACCGCAGATATTCCTCCATCCGACGGCGAATGGTGGCGGCATCGTGCAGCGAGGTGTTGAACGTGGCTTGCAGTTCCACGTCCGAACCGGTCTCAACGAAGTTCAGGAAGATATCCAGGTTCTCGAAGGCACGACCGACCGAGCCGCTCTCGACCTCGAAATCGGCAAACGTCATGCTCTTCGCGGACGGATCGAGATTGACACCGATCGAAACGAGCGGCGCCCAATCTGCATCGCGCACAGGCTGTTTTTCCTGTGCGAAGGACACCAGGTCGAAGTTCTGGTGTTCCAGCGCGGTCAGAACTTCGGCGCCGATTTCCTTCAGGTGCGCGCCAAATCCCTTCCCCAGATCGGTCGACAAGCGCAATGGCAGGAAGTTCACGCAATGACCGACGAGGTTCTTTCCGCCGAGCAAAGGCTGACCCGCGGCGGAGAAGCCGATGGCGTTTTCGGAAACGCCCGTCAACCGCGTGACGTAGGCAGCAAATCCGCCAATCAGCGAGGCGAAAAGTGTGGTCCCGTTTTCTCTGGCGACCTGACGGAGATTTTGGACCATCTCCGGATCAAGCGGCATCTCGATCCGCTGGGCGGCGTAGTTGCGCGCTTTCGGACGGGGACGGTCACTGGGGAACTCGACGCGCGGAAGTTCATTGCCATAGAGGTTCAGCCAATGTTCACGCGCTTCATTGCGCGCCTCCAGCTGCTCCGGCTGGCGCAGGAAGGTCACGTAATCGCTGAGTTGCTGGGCCGGGTCGAGCGTTGTCGGCCGTCCTTCCCGGCGGGCCGCGTAGAGTTCGCCCAGTTCCCGCAGAATGACCCCGCATGACCAGCCGTCGGCGATCACATGGTGCACCGTGAGAAGAACCAGATGCTCGTTGCTTGCCACGCGCAGGGCGCGACAGCGCACCAGGGGACCGGTGAAAAGGTCAAAGGGCGTCGTCACCTCGGCCCGCTTGGCTTCGGCGATCAGGCGGGCTCGTTCCGCCTCGTCTTCTCCGCCAAGGTCGACAAAATCGACAGCAAGACGCAACTCGGGCAGGATCGTCTGCATCAGGCCGTCACGCTCGGGCACCGAACGAAGCGACTCGTGCCGGGCGACCAGGTCGTTGAACGCCTCACCGCAGCAAGCCGAGGTCCATATGTCCTTTCAGCATCAAGGTGCTGCACAGGTTGTAGGAACAGGACGCGTCCCTGCTGAACTGGGCGGAGACCCAGATCTCCTGCTGGCCTGTCGCCATCGGGATACGCCGCACCGCTGTCGGATCGCGGCCATCCAGAAGCCCGACGTCGATCAGGACGGACATGCTTTCGATGAAGGCGTCTGCGGACTTTCTGAAGATCCTCGTCGGTGTGCGCCGTCGTCAGGAAGATCGGCCGGCCTTCGTAGGTCAGGATGCCCCGGTTGCGCAGGTGGAAGAACAGCAGGTCGGCGTATTCCTGATGCTCGGTGAAGGTGACGCGCAGGACCGAGGCAAATTGCTCGACCTTGATCGGAGCATGAACCCGCCGAAGGTACTCGTTCAGATCCCTTGCAAGGGCCGCCGACCGTGCGTTCAGACTTTCCTGCAGCGACGGACCCTCTTTCTTCAGGTGTTCCAGCGTGGCCTTGGTGGCCGCCAGCGCCAGCGGGTGGCGAACGAAGGTGCCGGCGAACCACGTCATGTCGGATGTCGGAACCGAGTTGTCGCCGAATTGCCACATGCCGCCGTCGAGCGTGTCCATGAACAGCGCGCTGCCGGTCACGATACCGATGGGCAGACCGCCGCCCGCGACCTTGCCGTAGGTTGCGATGTCGGCCCGCACGCCGAAAATGGCCTGCGCCCCGCCCGGATGGCAGCGGAACCCCGTCACCATCTCGTCGAACAGCAGCGGAATGCCCAGTTCTTCGGTCATGGCGCGCAGTTCCTGCAGATATTCGCTCGGCTGGAAATCGGGGTTGCGGCTGCGCACCGGCTCGACCAGCACCAGAGCGAGTTCGTCCGCCAGTTCGCGCAGGACATCGAAGGCGCCCGGATCGCCGTACTTCAGGATGATCGTGTTCTGGATGGCCTCCGCCGGGATGCCGGGGGCGCTCGGCAGGGTCGTGCAGCCTGCTGCCGGTTCCGCTGCCGCGGACCTGCATCTCGTCGAAAATGCCGTGGTAGTGCCCGTCGAATTTCGCGATCTTGGATTTGCCGGTGACCGTGCGCGCCATCCGCACCGCAGCAAGAACCGCTTCGGAACCGGTGTTGCAGAACGCCACGCGTTCCATGCCGGTCATGTCCGCGACCATTCGCGCCACTTCGCCGGCCAGAACCGTTTGCGGGCCGATCGCCAGGGTCTTGTCGATCTGAGCCTTGATCGCATCGACCACGAAATCCGGCTGGTGGCCGAGCATGGTGACGCCATAGCCGCAGACAAGATCGATGTACTCGTTGCCGTCGATGTCCCAGATCTTCGAGCCCAAGGCGCGGTCGGACAGGACCGGATAGACCATCTCCTTCCAGCGCGAGCGAAAGCCCTGCACGGTGCGCGGATCGGCCAGAACGCCGCGCGACGCTTGCGCCGATGCCTTCGAGGCGGGCGTCCGGCGGTTGGTCTCGGCGATCAGCTCGTCGATGTGACGTTCCTGTTCCGGCGAAAGGTTGGTCGCCACAGTCTTCTTGATCGTCGGTCTTCCGGGGCTGTCCTTGAGCGAAACCGGTGCAGGTCCCGAACCGCCCGAGCCAGCAGCAACAGCAGCAACCGGCGCATCGCCAAGCGCGAAGTCGGCCGGCAGCGTTTCGTCGAGATAGCCCGCGAGCGCGTCGAGTACCGGCGTCGTCTCGATCAGTTGCCTGGTCGTGATGCGGACCTTGAACGCCTTCTTGAACATGGCGTTCGCCTGCGTCAGGAAGAGCGAGTCAAAGCCGAGTTCAAGGAACGTCGCGTGTTCGTCGATCCGCTCCATCGGCAGGCCGCTGAGTTTCTGGATCATGGTCTTGAGCTGGAGCAGGATCCGTTCGCGACGTGTGGCGGGAACCCTCAGCGTCTGCGACAGCTTCAGAGACTGACGGCAAAGCTGGCGCCAACTCCGCTGCGGGCGCGTCGTGGCGACGTCAGCGGCGACCGGCAGGGGATCAATCCAGAACCGCTTTCTTTCGAACGGATAGGTTGGCAGCGACAGTTTCCTGCGTTGGTTTCCTGCAAAGGACCGCCAGTCCAGCCTTCCGCCGGCCAGCCAGAACCGGCCGACGGCCGCAAGCAGGAACTCGGTATCCGGCGCCGTTTCTTGCGGGTGGCGGATGGTGGCGAGAACCTCGTGTCCGGCCAGTCGCCTTGGGTTCTGCCGTACGAAGCTGCTGAGCGTCTGCCCCGGACCGATCTCAAGGAAGGTGCGCTCCGGGTCCTGCAACAGCTCGGCGATGCCATCGGAAAACCGCACCGTCGAGCGCAGATGTCGGACCCAGTAATCGGGTCGGTCGCCTGGTCGTCGGTAATCCAGTCGCCGGTCAGATTCGACAGGAACGGAAGCGATCGGCTTGTTCAGCGTGATGCGCCTGAGTTCAGCCGTCTTCTTTTTGGCTGTCCTTTTTTTAATTAAAAGGCTTATCGCTTCTTCTTCTGATAGTTCCTGACGCGCCGATGCGATGGCATCGTCGATCAAACGGGCCGCCACGCCTTTTTCCCGAAGGCTGGCTGTTATTTTTCGATTGCCCCAGAGTTTGTTTGCCGCCAGATTACGCGCCCACTGAATGGCAAAAGACGCGTCATTGAGATACTTCAAATCGTGGAGTTTTTCCAGTGCTTCTTTAATGACAGCTGCGGGGAAACCATTGTCCCGCAGCTTTTTTTCCAACTCTTTTTCTGAATGCGGCCGCAAAGACAAAAGACGATACGCTTTTTGTTTGGCTGCCGCCAGATCTAAAACTTTCACATTATTCTTCCTGATCTTTGGCTACGATACCTAGCTTGTCGCGGACATCATTTTCGATTTGTGCCATGACCTCCGGATTTTCTTTCAGGAAAACACGGGAATTGTCGCGTCCCTGGCCGATTCTGTCGCCCTTGTAGGAATACCAGGCGCCGCTTTTTTCAATGATACCGTTTGCCGCCGCCAGATCCAGGACATCGCCTTCGCGTGAAATGCCCTCGCCGAAAATGATGTCAAATTCCGCTTCACGGAAGGGCGGCGCCATCTTGTTTTTCACGACTTTAACCCTGGTTCTAAAACCAATGACATCCTGGCCGTTCTTTATGGAAGTCATTTTGCGGATATCGAGCCGCTGTGATGAGTAGAATTTCAGAGCGTTGCCGCCGGTTGTCGTTTCCGGATTGCCGAAGAAGACGCCGATTTTCATACGCAACTGATTGATGAAAATAACCGTCGTTTTGGATTTGCTGATGCTGCCGGTGAGTTTGCGCAGGGCCTGCGACATGAGTCGCGCCTGAAGTCCCATCTGGGCGTCGCCCATTTCGCCTTCCAGTTCCGCCTTGGGAACCAGCGCGGCAACGGAATCGACAACCAGTACATCCAACGCGCCGCTGCGCACCAGCGTTTCCGCAATTTCCAGCGCCTGTTCGCCCGAGTCCGGCTGAGAAATAAGGAGCTCATCAATGTTCACGCCGATTTTTTTGGCATAGGTCACATCCAGCGCGTGTTCGGCATCGATAAAAGCCGCAATCCCGTTTTTCTTTTGCGCCTCGGCGACGATGTGCAGAGCCAGCGTGGTTTTCCCGCCTGATTCCGGCCCGTATATTTCGATAACCCTGCCACGCGGAACACCAAAAGTTCCTAGTGCAATATCAAGACTGAGCGATCCGGTGGAAATTGCCGGAACATCGGCAACCGGCTCCGCGCCGCCCAGTTTCATAATCGATCCCTTGCCGAACTGTCTTTCTATCTGCGTAATTGCCAAATCCACCGCTTTCGATCTGTCCATATCTGCGCACATAATCAATTCCCTCCTTCGCCCTGTAGTTTTCTATTTTTTGGTAGGGAACGAGCTTGTGACCTCGTGCCACCTCGCTTGCCCTTCAGGGCATCACAGGTGGTAAGGTTATTCAAACCATTCCCCTTTATTACCCGACCAGCGGGAAAACCGCCAGCTTTGTATAAACCGCTCCCTGCGCTGTCAACTTGCTTTGAAACAGGACCAATTCCTTGCAGGTAAATTCTCCGGCGATAAAGGCGTTGTGTTTTGTCAAGGCTTCACTGAGTCCGGATAAACCATGCGGCTCCTTTATCCGGCCTAATGTTAGATGCGCCCTGAACGGCCGGTCTTCCCGGCGGAAACCGATCTCCGTAAAATCAGTATCCAGTTGTTTTTGGAGGGCGGAGAGTTTTTCCACATCGCCTGTTGCGCCGCACCAGAGAACCCGTGGTTTGCGGGCATCCGGGAATACGCCCGTTTTTCCAATGTTCAGATTCAATGACCATCCCGGAGTAACTCGGTTTTGCACAGCCGTCCGGATATGATTTACATCCTCCGTTGAAATATCGCCAAAAAATTTCAATGTCAGATGCTGCCCCTGCGGCCTTGTCCAGCTTATCCGCCCGCTGATTTCCATTTTCAGTTTTTCCTGCAAACGGATCACCGACTGTAAAATGCCTTCCGGCGGTTCAATGGCTAGAAAAGCGCGAATATTTTTTTCCGGATCGGCCATGAGTTAAACTTTTCCTTGTAAATAATTTTTGAGCAAAAACAACGCCGCTTCGGAAGACACGAGTTTGTTTCTTTTGCGGTCCCAGCGGTAGGCATAATGACGGCAGATGGTCTGAGCGCCGTCGGCCAGCGCCACATAAACCGTGCCAACCGGTTTTTCTTTCGTGCCGCCGGTCGGTCCCGCAATGCCGGTGGAAGACAGACCCAGGACTGTTTTAGCGTTCCTGCGGACGCCTTCGGCCATCAGGCGCGCCGTTTCTTCGCTCACAGCGCCGTGCTGATTGATGATTTCAGCCGGCACCCCCAGCAGTTGAATTTTGGCTTCGTTGCTGTAGGTGACCAGGCCCCGTTCAAAATAGACCGAGCTGCCCGGAACATCGGTGAGGCGATTGGCGATGAGCCCGCCCGTGCAGGATTCCGCCACAGCAACGGTCAGCCTCTTTTCCATGAGCGCCACGGCGATGATTTCTTCCAGCGTTTGTTCGCTGTATCCAAAAATGGAGTCGGACAGACGCGCCGTTACCTCATCAACGGCCTTTTGCATATTTTTCTGTGCCTGCTCCCGGGAATCGGAACGCGCGATCAGCACGAGATGATTTTCGGGAAATACGGGATAAAATCCCACGCTGACGCCCAGAGCGTTAAAATTTACATCAGCCAGTCTTTGATCCACCGTCCCCTCTCCGAGACCGAAGCTTTTAATGGTTTGCTTGATACTATGCCGGACGGATTGAGGGAAATACCGGTGCAAAACGGGAATAACGCCTTCGGGCAGCATCCGGTATGTTTCGGACGGAACACCGGGAATGACAAAAACGAGTTTTTCCTGAACCGGCAAGACAAATCCCGCGGCGGTGCCGACGGGATTGGGAATCACTTCCGCGCCCTGCGGAAACACGGCCTGTTTGGCGTTATTGTCCGTCCAGCGCAGGTTAAAACGGACGAATATCTCTTTCAGATACGCCAGGACCTTTTCATCCGTGTATAGGGAAAGATCGAATGCTTTGGCCACCGCGGACGTTGTAATGTCGTCGACCGTCGGTCCCAAACCACCGGTACAAATGACCGCATCGGTAAAGGTCAGCAGGTAGTGCAGATGGGTTTTGATCTTATCGAAATCATCGCCGACGGACATCATGATCTCGACGTGCCAGCCCTGTAAATTGATTTCCCGCGCGATAAACGACGAATTGGTGTCGGCGGTGCGACCGTTCATTAATTCGTTGCCTATAGTCAGAATACCGATTCTCATAAAACACCTGCCATCGTCAATAAAAACAAAATTAATCCGGCGTATACACCGGCGCCGAGATCATCAGCCACCACGCCCCAGCCGCCGGGAAACTTCTGGAAATGATCCAGTGGAAAAGGTTTCCAAATATCAAAAATCCGAAAAAGAACAAACGCGAGACACAGATGCAGGCCGGTTATCGCCACCGGCAACATTGTCACCTGCAGGCCCGCGATTTCATCAATTACAATCCGTTGATCGTCTGTTTTTCCGTAAAGAGTTTCCGCTTGTCCAGCAACATAAATAGAGAAAACTGATATTGCAATCACAAAAAGCAGACGAATAGCCCAGGGCATAGGGTAACAAAGCAGGCAGATCAGAACACCAACCAACGTGCCTGCTGTTCCTGGCGCAACTGGCGACAGACCCGCGCCGCCGCCTGTTGCCAGTATTTTGATAATTCGATTTTTCACGGCTGCTTCCACGTCCATTCCTATAAAATATATTATTTATTATCAAATAGTTAGACTTTAAAAGCCTAGCCTTTTTTTAATGAAGTGTCAAATTTTTTAAACGTTGTTTCCAGCCCTTTCCGAAAAATATGAATATACCATGGATAGAACGTTCGTTCTATATCATACAGTTTCCCAGGATGTCAAGCGATCTTCATGGATGGCCGGTTTAAAATTTGGCATGCCCTTCATATTGTGGTATGTATTCAACAAAATAAGGAAATTTTAGAGAAAAATAATGATTCCTATCGTATCCATTGTAGGCAAATCCAACACAGGCAAAACTACACTCTTGGAAAAACTTATCGCCGATCTGGTCGGCAGGGGCTGGCGCGTTGCAACAATAAAACATAACAAGCATGGTTTTAACATTGACCATGAAGGCAAGGACAGCTATCGCCACAAAAAAGCAGGCGCGCATATCACGGTTGTTTCATCACCGCATCAGCTCGCACTCATTCAGGATGTTGATCATGATTATTCATTTGAGGAGATTCGGGAGAAATTTATTCACGACGTGGATATCATTCTTACCGAGGGGTTCAAGGTCAATGACTATCCAAAGATAGAAGTGTTTCGTGCCGAACTCAAACGGGAATTGATCAACGCTAAAGAAAATAACCTGATGGCTGTGGCCTCGGACGTGCAGCTGGACATAGATATTCCCTGTTTGGATATCAATGAGCCAAAAGCAATCGCCGATTTTATCGAAAATAAATTCTTAAAGTAAAATATCGTACACGCCAGCTTATATTTTTCAACAAGGCACAAATAATTTCCCATCGAGGATTCGTTTTTGCCTTTTGCATTGAATCTAAATCTATTTAACTCTCGTCCAGTAATGACTTTCACAAAGAAATATTAAACAGGCTGTAACTTTTAATTTGTCCGGGGAAATCTGAGTGAAGGAGCATTTATATTCAGAGCCCCCTTCAACATCATAAATCTTTCCTCCAACATATCGGCCGGCTTCTTTTTTAAGATCCCAGAGAATCAACATTCCCATAAGTGGTTTGTCTTTTCTGTCTTTCTTGCAAGTTGTACATAATGTGTTTGCGGGGACTGTGATCAATTTAACAATTTTGCCATAGTAAACTCCATCTTTTTCAAATATTTCGACGTTTGATCTTTCCTTACCTTTATCATTGCCTTTAAGAATCGGCAAAGACCAAACGCCGACAATGGATGGATCAGCCGCCTGTGATAAGCCGGAAAATGCAAACAGCGTTAAAACCGCCATCACGAAAACAAACGTTTTTTTCATCATGTCCTCCTAGAAATCAAAGCCATCCTTCAAGAAAAGTTTAATTTCATTTGGTTAAGTATATGAACAATACATTTTAAGAGCAAGGAAAATAATAAGGCTGAAGGGTAAGATGCGCGGGCGTCGCAATGCGTCCAACAAAGCGTGTTTGTGGGGAACAAGTTCATCCAGTGGCCGCTGAACTTACAAACCGTTCCCTGCACTTTACGCCTTGAGTTTTTTACTCCAGGTAAGGACAATTTGTAGCAAATAAAAGGGTTTAGTTCAACATCACAAATTCCTCTGCATCCATCATGTCTTAGGACACTCCTTTGCCGAATAAGCCTTCATCGCGGGGGAGAAATGGGTTGACAACCCCCTAGGCTTTTGTTTAGTCTTTTTTACATAAATTTGTGAGGAGGCGAATATGGCTGTAAGGATTGCAATTAACGGATTCGGAAGAATCGGCCGACTGGTATTTCGCGCCGGTTATAAAAACAAGGATGTGGAATTCGTGGCAGTCAATGATCTGGCCGATTCAAAAACGCTCGCTCACCTGCTCAAATATGATTCGATTCATGGCACTCTCAATGCTGAAGTAAAATCCACACCCAACGCGATCATGGTTGACGGCAAAGAGATGAAGGCATTTGCCGTTCGCGACCCGGAAACACTTCCCTGGAGAGATATTGGGGTGGATGTTGTTCTGGAGAGTACGGGAAGATTCACAGACCGCGACGGCGCTGAAAAGCACCTCAAAGCCGGCGCCAAAAAAGTGGTTATCTCCGCTCCCGCCAAAGCACCGGATGTGACTTTTGTCTTCGGTGTCAACTCGCAAGATTACGACAAGAACAAACATCACATTATCTCCATGGGATCTTGCACCACCAATTGCCTGGCGCCGATTGTGAAAATCCTGCACGAAGAATTCGGTGTGGAATACGGCTTAATGACAACGATACATTCTTATACCAACGATCAGGTTGTAATCGACGAAGCGCATAAGGATTTGCGCAGGGCTCGCGCCGCCGCCCTTTCAATGATCCCGACCACAACGGGAGCCGCTCGGGCCATTGCCGAAGTGATCCCCGAGATGAAAGGCAAACTGGACGGCCTAGCAATTCGCGTTCCCACACCCAATGTCTCGCTCGTCGATTTTGTGGCGACGCTGTCGCGCGAAACCAGCAAGCAGGAAATCAACGAGAAACTCAAAGAATATTCACAGAAATCGATGAAAGGCATTTTGTTCTGTTCGGAAGAAGAGCTGGTCTCTAAAGATTTTAACGGCAATCCCCATTCGTCGATTGTGGATTTGCCCAACACCATCGTCATCGGTGGGAAAATGGTGAAAATACTTTCATGGTATGACAACGAATGGGGCTTTTCCAATCGCATGTTGGAACTCTTGTCATTTATCATGAAATAAAAATACGTGAAGCGAGGTTATGGATGTGAAGTACTTAAATCAGATTGATGTCAGCGGAAAGAAGGTATTGTTGCGCGTGGATTTCAACGTGCCGATGGACAAGTCAGGCAAAGTCACGGATGATACCCGCGTAAGAGCAAGTTTAGCCACGATCAACTATATCCGGGAAAAGGGCGCCCGAGTTATTGTTACGTCCCATCTCGGACGGCCAAAAGGCAAGCGGGCTGCCGAATTCTCGTTGAAACCGGTTGCGCCGATTCTGTCAGGGTTGCTCAAGAAAGATGTTCCTTTTGTCGATGATTGTGTCGGCGAAAAAGCTCTGCAGGCTGTCGCCGATATGAAAGCAGGCGACGTAATTCTGCTGGAGAACCTGCGTTTCCATCCGGGTGAAGACAAAAACGACGACGCGTTTGCTCAGGAGCTTGCCAAGCTTTGCGACGTATATATCAACGACGCATTTGCCGTGTCGCACCGCGCGGCGGCATCCAACACGGCCATCACTAAGTTTGTGCCCGTTTGCGCCGCAGGCTTCCTCTTAAAAAATGAAATTGAATATTTTAACAAGGCCATGGGGAATCCTGCGCGGCCGCTTGTCGCCATTATCGGCGGAGCCAAGGTTTCCGACAAGATCAAGGTTTTGGAAAATGTCATTGATAAAGTGGATTGCCTTATCGTGGGCGGAGGCATGGCCTTTACCTTCCTTAAAGCCCAGGGTTTTAATGTCGGCAAATCCCTGTGTGAAACGGAAATGCTGGATTTGGCCAGAAAGATCATGGACAAAGCCAAAGCAAAAAACGTGCAGTTCCTGCTGCCGGTGGACACGGTAATCGCACAAGCGCCATCAGCAGACGCTGAAAGAAATATTGTTGCCGTCAAAGATATTCCCGATGGCTGGATGGGACTCGACATCGGTCCAGCAACGATCGCGGCTTTTTCAGACGCCGTAAAAACCGCCAAGACAGTTGTCTGGAACGGACCGCTGGGTATGTTTGAACTTGTACCGTTTTCTTCTGGTACGTTTAAACTGGTGGATGCAGTCGTTGCTTCCGGTGCGCTGACCATTGTGGGCGGCGGCGATACCGATACGGCCATCCATAAAACAGGCAAGAGCGATCAAATATCCTACATCTCGACCGGTGGCGGAGCCTTTCTGGAACTTTTGGAAGGCAAGACGCTTCCGGCAGTGGCCGCGCTCGGTTAAAACGGAGGAAACAAATGAGAAAGTGGATCGTTGCCGGCAACTGGAAAATGCACAACACAATCAGTGAATCCGTTGCGCTGGCTTATGCAATTAAAGAAGGAACAACCGGTTTGAAAAATGGCGAGGTTGTTGTTGCTCCGCCGTTTACCGCCCTACGAAGCGTCGGTGAGGCCATCAAGAGTTCCGCTGTGACTCTTGCCGCGCAAAACATGTATTACGAAGACAAGGGAGCATTCACGGGCGAAGTTTCTCCGCTGATGCTCAAAGATGTCGGCTGCACATACGTGATTATCGGCCACTCCGAGCGCCGTAAATATTTTAACGAAAGCGATGAAAACGTCAATTTAAAAGTGAAGAAAGCGATGGCAACCGGTTTGAAGCCGATGGTCTGCGTCGGTGAGACGGATGGCGAAAGAAACAAAGGCTTTACGCAGGCTGTTGTAAATCGGCAGGTCAGAGGAGCTCTCGCCGGTATTCCTGACATCGGCAATGTCGTCATTGCCTACGAACCAGTCTGGGCCATCGGAACCGGCAAAGTGGCCACCCCCGCCCAGGCCGAGGACGTTCACGATTTCATTCGCCGTCTTCTCGTTGAAATGTATGGCTGTGTTGCCGCTGATGTCCGAATTCTTTACGGCGGCAGCGTGACGAAAGATAACATCGGCGAGTTAATCGCGATAGAGGACATTGACGGCGCCCTGGTTGGCGGGGCTTCGTTAAAGCCCGACGGATTCCTCGGCATTATTAAAAAGATGCCCTAGGCAATCCTGTGCAGGGAATGGTCGCGACCTTACGAGCGACAAACGACCAGCCAAGAGCTATGAAGGAGGCCGAAATGGATTTGCGTGAACGCTTTATTGAAACCAACGGAATCAAGTTGCACGTCATGGAAGCGGGACCGTCGGATGGCCCGATGATTTTGTTCCTTCACGGCTTTCCCGAATTCTGGTATGCTTGGCGCAAACAGGTCGGCTATTTTGCCGATAGGGGTTATCTGGTCGTCGCACCCGATCAGCGTGGCTACAACTTAAGCGACAAGCCGCAAGGGATCGTCTCCTATAAGATTGATGAACTGGCCAAAGATGTTGTTGGTCTGGTCGATGCTTACGGCCGCAAAAAAATTTATCTCGTTGGCCACGACTGGGGCGCATCCGTGTCCTGGTGGGTGGCGTTGAAATATTCCGACCGCATCACGAAGTTGGTCATTCTGAATGTGCCCCATCCCAAAGTGATGGCCAAGACCATGTTTACCAATCCCCAACAGATGCAAAGAAGCTGGTACATCTTTTATTTTCAGCTACCGGGTGCGGTGGAAAAATTCGCTTCCGCCGACAACTATGCCTGGCCCGTGCAATTGCTGGCGACAACGAGCCGTCCCGGTGCCTTCAAAACGGAAGAACTCGAAGAGTACAGGAAAGCCTTCATGCAGCCGGGCGCTTTTTCGGCGATGGTGAACTGGTATCGGGCCATGGTTCAAACGCAGCAAGAGCCGCCGAAAAGCTTTGACGTGACGGTGCCCATGCTTTTGATGTGGGGTGAACAGGATATCGCGATGCTTGCTGAAATGGCCGATGAAAGCATGGCCTACTGCAAACAGGGAAAGCTCATCAAATTTCCTGACGCTTCGCACTGGATTCAGCATGAGGAAGCAGACAAGGTCAATCCGCTAATCGAAGATTTTTTTAAGAACACCTAATAGCCATAATAGAGATGGGTTCATATCCATGGAGGGGCATGCTTACTTCTGGTCGGGCAAAACCTCACGTGTAAAAAAATGAATTATTCGTAATTTATTCAATATTATCAAGTATATTGGAAACAAGAGAATTCAAAGCTTGCTTGACGTGACCTTGTAGGTATGATAACGCCTAAAATTAATTTTGAGAGACATGTTTGATGGGTTAAGTCTCGATAAATTTCAGATAGCGATTTCACCGTAAAAAAACTAAGATATTAAGGAGGGATTATGAACAGAGAAGTTGTTTTTGTAGATTGTCTTCGTACGCCTTTTGGCACATTGGGAAAAACTTTACGGAAATATTCTGGGCGAAGAACTGGCCGGCATGACGATTAAAGGTCTGGTGGAACGGTCGAAGATTCTGGAAAAAGGCGGAGTAATTGACGCCGTTTTCATGGGATCGGCCATCGAGGCCATAGCGCGATCAACCCGTCCCGCTGGGCGGTGCTGGCTTCCGGTCTTCCCGAGAGTACGTCGGCCTCGTATATCGAAATGCAGTGCGGTTCCGCGATTGACTCGATCAATCACGCCGCCTGGAGAATCATGGCCAATCAGGCCGACATCATGATTGCTGGCGGTTTTGAATCCTATAGCCAGGCGCC